>NZ_BPRA01000004.1 GCF_022179645.1 Methylobacterium thuringiense | reverse complement strand
GAGAGCCGCCGCCCACCCGCGTCGGCTCTCAGGTCTTGATGCGGCGGATGGTGTTGTGGGTGGCGACCGGACTGGCGCGACGGCTCAGTGGTCGGTCAGCGGGATTTCGAGAGCGTAAGCCTCGCGCCAGACGTCGGCGTGGTAGGCTTTCACGGTGCCGTAGTTGGCGTCGAAAACGTCGATCGGCGGCGTCTCCATCTCTACGGAGACGTGCTTGAGCACCCGCCAGGAGAATTGCTGCCCGTGGTAGAGCAGCTGCATCCGCTTCACGGTGGCGTACTCGCGGGAGCGGTCCAGCTCGATCGCCAGCCGGCTCGCCCGTTTGGCGGCTTGGCTGGCCGTGTTCATCGCCGTGGCTTCGCGACGGGATCCGATCTCGGCCTTGGTCTGCTCTGCCAGAACTCGCGCCTCGAACTGCTCGGCCCACGCCCTAGCGGCGGCGGCCGGGTTCGCAAAATCAGGAAGCGTCGGCGTCGGCCGGGCGTCGTTCTCCAATTCGATCCAGCGATCCACGATCGCGGCACGGAGCCCAACGCTGTAACCGGAGACGAGGATCAGGCACTCGCGCTTCGGCAGGTTGAAGCAGGGCTCCTGTTTCCCGTTCCCCGCGAGATAGGACGACGCAAATCTGCTCAGTCCCTCGTCCCCGAGAAGCTCGCCGAGCTGGTTGCGGATGTCGCGCATCACATCAGGGTGGCGCTTGCCAGAGCGCTCGGCGATCTCGACGCTCGACATGGTCAGCCCGCCGCCGCTGTACATAAGGGCACCCGGCCCACTCGCGGCAGTCGAATAGCTCGTGGTACTCTGTTCGCTGGTCATCGCGATGCTCCAATCCATCGTCGTGGCAAGTGGCCCTCGCTTGAACGAGGGCGGCGTGATGGCGGTGGGGCTCAGCTTCCAAGGGCACGCGCCCCACCGCCGGCCTGCTTTCGCAGGAACCGAATTCGCAATCGTCGAGTCTGATGCGGGGACCGGGACACGACAACCCGATGATACGGTTTGTACCCGTCAACCACAGCAGCGTTTTGTTCTACAGGCGTTCTATCCACCGCCCGGGGCGCGCCTTCCACAGACGTTCGCCATGACCCACCGCCACAGCCACGCGCTCGGCGACGGGTTCGGCCGGATCGGGGTGCGCGAGGTGACGGTCCAGTGCCGGGGCATCAGCCGAGAGCCTTCAGCACGACGCCGTTAACGAGCAGATGCAGCACGTTGTCGGCGATGATGAGCAGCCAGACGGACAGCCACGCCGGCACATTGTCGGGATAGCCGGTCGCCGTCACAGGACCGCGCGCGCCGTTCTTCGCCCAGACGACGAAACGGGCAAGCCTCCAGCGGTCGATCGGGAAATGCAGCCCGCCGATCAGTAGCAGGGCGATGACGCCCGACCAGCCACCGGGCACCAAGAACAGGAATGGTAGGCTGTAGGCGGTTGCGTGAGCGAAGGCCGCGAGATTGCTCTTCGTCTTCTCCGTCGCCATCCAGTGGCTTTGAAGGAGGTAGTCGCCGACGAGATGCGCGACGATCTGGTCTGCCGTGAACATCTCAGCTGCTCCAGATGCCGGTGAGCTTGGTCGCAAGCCAGTTCCCCCAGGACGTTCGGGCCGGGCTTGTCGGGGAGGCGAGAGGCGGGAGGGGCGCGGGGAGCGGTTTGATGTCCACCGGAGGCGTAGGAACCCGCTGCACGGCCGCCCCAGGCTGATGGCCGGCCTTCTTAAGCGCGACCTGGAACGCGCGGGCGTGCCCAGCGATCTCGGCGGCCCGATCCGTGCCGTTGATGATGCGCCGGGCATTGACCCAATCGGCGCGGCCGGGGCCGAAATAGTCGCTCAGCTTCTTGCCGGTGAACCAGCCCTCCTTCTGACCGATGAAGGCGATGGCCGCGGCGATGTCGGGATGCATCGCGAGGTCGGGCGTATCGACAAGGCTCTGGCTCGGCAGCAGGTAGCCAAGAGCGCGCAGCCGTGCGGTCGCTTTGGCGTAATTCGATTTTCCGGTGAGCTGGACCAGCCCTCGCCCGGCGAACTTCGCCCCCTCGCCCGGCAGTAAGTTCCCGAGTTCACGTGCCTTCGCCGGCCGCGCTCCCGTGATATCGTACATGCGCGTCAGGTAGGCCGTGCCGCCCATCTCCTTGATCGGCAGCATGGTCCACGCCGTCTCGATCGGGCAGGTCCCGAGCACGGCGGCCAGGAAGTCGGTCGGATAGTCCGGAGGGCAGGCGTCGAGGATCGCCTCCATGCCCGAGACCTGGCCGGGCGTCAGGTGGCCCGGAAAGGGCGAAAGGCGCACCGAGGCGAAGAACGCCGCCTTGTCGAGAGAGGCCGCCATCTACCCCTCCCCGATCTCATTCACGCGAGCGGGAGCGCTCGCCGCTGTTGCGGGCATGGTGGGTCTCCGGGATGTCAGAGGGGGGGGCAACTGTTCTGCGCAGCAGGCCAGAAGGGTTTGCCAATGCGCGGAAGGCGCTTAGTACAACCTCAGACCGAGCATCAATGGGATCCAAAATGAACCCCTCCGACCTTCCGCGCCTTGGTGTCATCAGCAATTGGGACGGACACTACCTCCGTCGATATGCGAACCTCGAAGGCAAGAAGGTTCTGTGTCTCGGATATTCAGAAGGTCAGATTGATGAATTCGTAGCTCCGCTAAAACCAAGCGAGATTCATATTTTAACTTTGTGGGAGAACCACATTGATGCGCACGCAGGAAAATATCCAGTTACGATAGGGGACATAACAAAACGCACCAAATTTGCAGACGAAAGCTTCGATGCGGTCGTGTCCTTGTCTCTTTTAGAGCATGTCGCTCCACTTGAAGACGCTTTTCTGGAAATGAAGCGTGTCACCCGCAGCGGAGGCGAGAACTTTCATATGTTCGGCCCCGCATGGTCCTGCGCTTACGGTTCCCATCTATTCACCAATAGCGATGATCCGTTGCTCGCCTTCTCACATTGGCAAATGCCGGCGTTCATGCATCTGCTCTGCTCTCAGAGAGAAATCCGAGATTTCTACAATGATAGAGGCTACCACCCTGCGGTAGGCGACGATGTTGTCGAGGAAATTTTCTTCAAGAAACACATAAATAGGGTTTTTTACGACCATTATATCCGTCTCATGTCCACACATTTTCGTATAGAAAATTCTGAACTGATGACAGTGGATGTGCCCCCGGATCTGCTTGAGACTCTGCGGAAGATGTATCCGGGGACGGTCGATTTTTCGACCTATGGCGGTAAGTATCATCTTAAGTTATAGGGCGGTCTCGTCGCGACAGACCTACGGCTCTTCGCTAGTGGCCACCGCAACACATCAGTGCGCCGAAATTGCCCCCATACGTTGTAGCAAGCGGTCTGGGAAGAAAGTTAGCGTTACGCCACTGGCCGGCTGCGCCGGGGCGGTCGACATCTTGCCATTCAAAAAATGCGCGGCCATACTCGGGGCGTTATATTAAGATTAATCAAGAGCTTGAGTAGCGACGCGCAATGCCGATGCCTCATCTATGGCTAAAATACCTAGATAACATAGACTCAACTTTGGAAAAAGCGGACAGGGACCATGATGGGTGGCCAGAGCGCGTTGACTACCTGTGTGGTGAGTATGTGTATTTTTACTGCACAGTAAAAATTGTACTTTCTCGCTCTGACGTTATTGATATATGGGAAAAGATTTCAAGCGCGAACCAAGATATGCGCGCACATGCGGACTTTCTTACGAAGGTGATCGATAGCCGTATTTCAAATTTTGGAAAATGGAAAAAAATCGTATCTTTAGGAACCGATTGTCTTCCTCGAACCATTGCTACGCGATGGGGACTGAAGCGCCCTCGCGCACTGGGAGAACTCTCACATCCATTCGATCTAAACATATCGCCGGTCGGCGCGCTGCCAGGGATCTTGAGTTCGGGGTTCGCGGGGTACACCGATAATCTAGTGTACCGTTCAGACCTCGGCTTCCCGGTCAGCGACACGCACGGTTCTTGGTTCAACCACGAACACGGAAAACGCTGGGCCGAAAACGATTTCGCCGAGACGAAATTCCGATACGCCAAGCGCATCCGGTCCTTTCTCGACGCCCTCAACGACGGTCAGCCGACCACCCTCGTGTTGCATGTGTCATCGCACCTCGATCAGCCGCACTTCGATTATGTCCTAAAGACCTTTGAGGCAGTCAGATCGCTGGGCTCGAACGAGATGAGCTTTTTGTGTTTGGCAACAAATGGCGTGAGTGTAGCATCGAGCGATGTTCCCAACGTCACGATTGCCGACGTAGTCCGACCTTCACCCGATTACGATTGGTCACAACACCAGCACTATATCAGCTCTGGCGGCTTAAAATTCGAAACCGAGATCGTGTCTGCGATGGAGAGTGCGGTTTCAGGCATGTTCTCGGAGGCTCACGGCGTACGCGAGACGTCCCACCAGTAGTCGCCACGCCATTCGACCGTGACGCGGGTCTTCCCGTCCGTCGTCGTCAGAGGTTTGGACAGATAGAACGCCCCCGTTCCAGCAACCGACTGAAGGTCATTTAGCGTGGTCCCGGACTGCGCCAAGAGCAGCGTTGCACGGCGGCCGATATAGGTCGGCGTGATGCCGTTGATCGTTCCAGCCGTGTTGATGGTGAACGTGTTGCCTTTGTCGGGAAGCGAGAGCGTCGCCGCAGCCGGAAGCGTCGGCGCGCTGGCATCGAGGTTGTTGATGCCGTTGACGATCTTGTTGCTGGTGGCGCTGCCGGCAAGACCGGTCAGCGGTGTGCCAGTGATCCCGGTGTAGTCCAGGCCCTCAATGACGTGCCCCGCATTGTCAGGGCTCGCGTCTAGGATCGCACGGGTGAACTGGGCGACCTTGTTGCGTCGATACCGGCCTTTGCGCGCGGTCGCACCGATAACGAGGCCCGTGTCGGCCGCGGCGTCATAGCCGATGAGATCCATGTCCTCGACGGTGTTGAGTGTACCTTCGTCGAACACGCCATAGCCCGCGCCGGCCACCCCGAGTTGGATCTGCCGCACGAAGTTGCCCTGGCTGTCGGGTCCGAGGCGGATCGAAGCAAGCCCCGCTCCCTTGCCCGTACTCCACGAAGACGGGCCTCCGATATGCGATGCGGCGACCGCACCAAAGTACACCGACCCGCTCGGAACCAAGCCAGCTTCGATGTTCGGATTATGCACCATGTTGAGGGTGTTGATGCCCCTGTTGGCCAGCGTACCCTTCAGATAGATGCCGTACCCCTTGTGGCTGGCAATCTTCGGGCCGAGGAACCAAATCGCAGCGAAATTGTCCACAAAATAGAACACGCCATCATTGGCAGGGTCGGCAGAAACGCCGTTGGCGCCAATGACGTACCAGAGATCATAAACGTGATCGATGTTGTAGCCGTTCAGTGTCCCAGGCAGGCCATTCCCTGCGGTCGCATAAACGGCTCGCTCACGGACGCTGTCCACATCTACATCTCGGCTGATCATCGACGAGGCCGATGCGAGTTCAAGCACGCGCCAGATTTTGTTTTCGCCGAAGATGCGGTGGTGGCTGAAGCCCCACTTGTAGACGTTCTGGATCTTGAGAACCGCCCCAGCCGAGGAGGCCAGCTCCTTCGTGAAAAGGCAGCCCTCCATATAGAAGTTGTAACTGACCGACGTGGTGTTGCCGATGATGCCAAAATAATCGTTTGCGCCGAGTAGGCGGACTTCGGTGTTCTTGCGCCCTTCGCAGGTGATCCGCATATCCGCGTTCGGGAGATTGAACGCTCGCTTGAGGGTGTACTGCGGCCCCGCTGGCAGGATCAGATCCTTGACGCCCGCGGCTGCAGCCCGCTCAATGGCCAGCGCATAGTCGCCATTGTCGGCCGGCAGCACGTAATCCGCGATCGACTTCCGTTCGCCGAGCTTCGATGCCAGCGAACGCGACACCCCGCTCGGCAGCGTGACGCTCATGCCGGACAGGTTGCCGGTCGAGCCTTGGTCGGTCGAGGGAAGCGTCAGAAGGTCCGGCGTTGCGTTGTATTTGCCGGCCTGCCATTTCCCGAGTTTGGGGCCGCCGGGAAGGGTGAGGTTCCCGCTGTTGTCGATCCGGCCGGGTCCGAGGATCTGGTCGGCATGGACTTGAGCCGCCGAAAGCGCGGTCGAGGCCAGCAGGACAGCGGCGAAACGGAATTGGCGCATCAAACGATCAACCAGATGTTGGCGGCCCCGCGGCGAAGGCGAACGGACGCGTAGGGATAGGCCAGGACGATGATTCCATCGCTCTGCTGCGGGATGCTGTCGCCCGTGCCGCCGCCAATCTGAACCGTGATGCGGATGGCGTCGGAGCAGGCGCCCGTCTCGTCGCCGATGACGAGATCCTGGCCGAGGGGATACGTGTCGACGTCGCAGAGGGTCACGACCCGTGAGGCCGTCAGCGAGGCGAAGCCCACATGAACATCGGAGGCGAGCACGGTGTAGTTCGTGTTGGCAACCGCGGTATGGCTGGCCACGGCCCGGTTGGCGAGATGGGTCGCCGTTGGCGCAATCACGCCCCTGACCGCGATTGGAGCGGCGGCGATCAACTGATCCGGGGGCGAGAAGGTCTCCGTGACGGCACCGTTCTGGTCCGTCTTCCGAAGATACACGCGCGCGTCGGCGCTACCTGCCATGGCGGGTTCCTATTATGCGCGGATTGAAGCTGGTGAAGCGTTGGCTTCAAGTTGCCTTGCGGTTCGGGTCTGGCATCGGAAGATCAGGCACCGGCAAAGTCCCGCTCTGCCCTGCCTGAAGAGCCATGGCCTGCGCCAAAGCCTGTTCCATCAGCGCGCGCTTTATCGGCGTATTGGCGTAGTTGATGCCGCAATAAGGCGCGTCAGATCTATTTATGAGATCTTCGAGCGGCTTGATATTGTCCTCGCTGGCTGGCATCTTACCTCACATGTTTGCAGGCGAGTTTATGTTTTTGTTCGTTGCGGTGCTGTCGTCCTTGAATTTTGTTATAGCTATGGACGTCCAGATATTGCCGGCAACGGTGTAGTAGTCACACGAGTTTTCATTGAGATTTACGGCATAAGCAGAAAAATTGTTTGGCTGAGTAAAGTCTACATCAAAGTTGCAGAAAACAATTCTGAATTTGAGGTTGGTTCTTACGCCCGTGCCGATGGTAATGCCGCCTACTTGATTCAAAGAGAGATCGCAAAAGGCAAAATCAAAGTGCTTGTTGCCTGCGCTCGCGTTGACACCCCATGCGAGGTTCCCAGTTATCTGAGAGAAAGCCCACTGAACGCCATCTGTGCTTCCAAGATCAACACCGTTTCCAGAATGCCCGGTACTCCAGCAATTTGTGAAAACAAATTTGCCGGTGTTAGTGAGCTGCAGTCCGTCGTGCGATGTGTCGAAGTAGACATTTGTTGCTTTATTGAAGGCTGGGCAGGAGCCGCGCGCAAATGCGGTTCCATCCGTGCTGAGTGGGTATCGACCGCCGATGACGTCTCCGTTGACCATTGAGAAGGATTCGACGTTGCCGCCGAAAAGACGGATGCAACCAAGGCCGAAATCGTAATTGATTGCGACAAAGGTCGCTGATGCCCCTGAACTTACGCCCGTAATCGTGGTCGACGTCGTTACCGTAGTTATCGGAAGCCGCAGTCTGTGCTTATTTCCGCCCAATGGCGTCAAGTAGACGCCTTTGTATGGCGTTCCGCTCACAACAAGCTGTTCTCCGACCTGGAAATTGCCGGATAAATTGCTGACAGTGACGGTATCCCAAAGAGATGAAATGATAAAATCGCTGGCAAAGACGTCATTTGTGCCCTCGTTAAAAATTCCGGCGGTCAAACACTCCTGAATGACGAAGTTATTCATGAAGCCGGTCGAAGACCCCTTAAGATACACCCCAATTGCCGCGCTTTGAATAGTAAAATCTGACAGATGGACCGACCCTTGCTCCAGATGGAAGCAGATCCCAGAAGTTGGCCGAAGCGCATAGTTTGCGACCCCGCAGTCAAATCCGTCGATCACGTGGCCGTAATAGTTCCCCGACGGGACGTGAATGAAATTCGTCGTGCTAGTGAGCCAGCGGATTTTGGTCCCCCTGCCACCGACGCCGCGTGACTGCTGGCCTCGGGCCAACTCAAGTCGGCCAGTGCCCCAGTAGTACGGTCCAACGCCCCAATAGACAGGAGCGCCATCGACCACGGCATCAAACGCCTTCTGGCAAAACGGCTGGCAATCGCTCTGTACCCCTTGCAGGGAGTGGAACCAGTCGATCTGAGCGATCTTCAAACCCGCAACGGAGCCGCCGGCGGACAGGTCGAAGATCTGGTACGCACCTGCCGTGATGCCGCCGTTGAACGTGATCGTGACGCCATTGTCGGGCTTCAGCATCACGCCGCGCGGGAAGCGATAGTGCGCCGAGAGGGTGATGTTTGATGAGATGCGGATCGTGCCGGGCTTGAGCAGCCATTCCCCGAAGCCCTGAAGCGCATCGGCGACTGAGAGGGCAGTGCGATCGTCCACCGTTCCGTTGGCCACAAGCGTCGCCAGGATCGGAGCCCGCGCATCCAATGCGACCTGAAGCCCGTCCACCTTCACCTTGTCCGCCGCGGACATCAGGCCGTTGGCGGTCGGCGTGGCGGTGTTGGGATTGGAGGCCAGAACGAGAGGCAGGCCATCGTCGATGATGCCGGCGAGGCCGAGATCAAGGACGGCTGTCGAACCGCTGCCAGACGTCGCAACACGCTGTGACCAGTACCCGACGGCACTCGGAGCGGTTACCGTCAGCCCGCCCAACGGTACGCCGCCAGTCCCGTCAGAAATGAACAGCGGCACTCCAGAAGCATACGAGCTCGGCGTTCCAGCAAGATCACCGGAAAACTGGACACGTGCTGTCGTACCGCTCGGCACGCCAGCGATGACAAGGCCAAGCACCAACCCGCAGTGCGCGACTACGCGCGGATCGGCAGGATAGACCTTACCGTTGATGGCGACGACGACAGTCCAGTCGGGGATCGTCGCGCCAGCAGTCCGCAGGACCGCGCCGGCCGCAGACAGATCGACCTGCCGCATCCTGACCAGCCGCCCGTTCTGGTGGACGGGGACGAGCTCGTTGCCGGTAATGGCAGCGCCAGCCGGAAGCGCCGGCACCGCAATGGTGACCAGATCAGCCATGAATGTTTCCCGGTGGGTGGGCGGGCCGCAGAGGCGGCGGCTAGGCCGTCCAGCCTCGCTCGGCGCAGATCGCGCGGTAACGATGAGCCGCGAGGAGGCCGGCCTCTGTCAGGGCGCGGAGTTCGTCGTGCGTAAGGTTGGGTATCGGCGGCTTGCGGCGGGGCACGAAGGCGTCAGTCGCTCTCTTCGGCGCTCAGGTGCAGCGTCACAGCCGACGTCAGCGTTTCGAACGTCTCGTTGCCGCCCGAAATCAGTAAAGTTCCAGGCAGCAGCCTGGACTGCCGCACAGTGCCCGTGATGGTAACGATCTTCGTCGTGGCGTTCATCGTCCGACCCGTGATGCGCAGGGCGTAATCGCGGGTTCCGGTCGCCTCAATGGCGTGATTGATCACCGGCAGCGCGGCAAAGATCCCGGCTGGGATGTCCTGCGTGAAGGCGCCGCCGGACAGGGCGGACAACGAGATCGCCTTGGCCCACGAGCCGCCGGGCTTGTCACCGAGCGGAAGCTCGCGCGTGACCCCCAGGATCCGACAGAGAGCACGCCGCTGCCCCACGGATCACGCAGCCTTGACCACGTAGTCGTCGGGCTCGAAGCCGATCTCGGTGGTCGAAATGCCCTCGCCAACGAACTGATCGACTTTCCCGGCGCCGCTGATCGGCGTCGCGGTGAAGCCGCCGGCCGTCGTGTCGAGATAATAGCGCTGCCCCGGCACGATGCCGGTCAGACCGGTGATCTTGCGCCCGAAATAAACGGTGACGCTGGTGCCGGACGCCACGGAGTCGAGCACGAAGCCGTGACAGGGCTTGCCCTCTGCGGTCGCATCGGCCTTGCGCACGGAGGCCGTGCCGCTGCTGCTCCAGACGTTGACGAGGTTGCTGGCGGACAGCGCCTCCGTGGCGGGCAGCACCTTCACGTCTGCGCCATAGCTCACCGGCATGACGGAAGGGTCGAGGTGGCCGGTGTCGTCGAGCGCGGGGATGTCGCCCGCATTGGCCGCCCCGGTCGAAATGACCACGCCGAGGATTTCACGCCAGATGCCGCTGACGCGACGCGCAAAGGTTTTCGCTGCCATGCCGGCGGCTCCTTATGATGTCAGGTGATAGGGTTCTTGGATGTCGAGGAAGACGGTCGTCGGAGATACGGCGACGCCCATCTGCAGAACCGCGCCGTGCTCGGGCGCCTGCTGCGTTAGCTGCCCGTTGGCACCGAGGTAGACCGGCCCGTCGGCCCAGGACCACGACGGTTCTTGCAAAGGGCCGACACGCTGGATGTCTGGCGTTCCGCCAACATCTACGGCCCCGCGCGTCACGCCGATGACGGCTTCGACGGCTGCCGGATCGTCATAAGTCGCGTAGACCAAGGCCCCATCGCGCCGCGCGACGACACGATGCCCGCCCATCGCAGTGCTTGCCGCCTCGGTGAGTACGAAGCCGTCTTCAACCGCAGGCCGCTTCGCGAATTCGCCTCGCAGGTATGCCAGCGCCTCGTCTAGGCTCGCCGGCATCCACGGGTCGGCGGGATCAAGCCGGCGCACGTCGTGCCATTCGATGATCTGCTCGCCGCGTCCGGCGATGGAGTCGACTTGGATCCGCTCTGGCCAAGGTGAGGGATAGGCGATCAGCGAACCGGCGGGGAAAACGCCGTTGTCCATGATGACGAGTGAGCCGGTCATCTCGTCGAAGCCGACCGCCTTAGTCACGCGAACCCCAGCGGCGTGATCTCTGGAGAGAACTGCATCAGCGTCCCGCCTGTGGTGGCCATGATGTAGATCTGCGCGCCCTGATCGACGAAGCGCGGGCGGCACTGGACGAAGAATGTCTCCGACCCGGTCTGTGGATCGCCAGCATCCGTGGTCAGGACGATCGGCTCTGGGCCGAAGTCGAAAGCTGGATCGTCACCGGGACGGACCGCAAAACGCAACCCGCCGGCCTGCTGGTCAGGGATGATGGTGAAGGTGAACTTCATCAGCAGCGTGTCGCCACGGGTGCGCGCGCGCAGCAAGCTCGACGCATTGTCCCAGAACCCGAACCCGTCCCACGGACCGGACGGCAGGTTGAAGTTGGCTGGCGACGGCGTGAGATTGCGGATCAGCCGGACCCACGTCGCCGGCGGCAACGTCAAAGCCGTTCCAGCATCGTGGTCGGTGTAGTCGATTGTTCCGAAGCCCTTGGCGACGCCGGCCGGCCCGCGCTCCCCCGGTGCGCCCTGGCTACCCTGAGCGCCCTGCGGCCCAGGGACAGCAACCGCTACCACCGAAGCGCGCCCGGCCGATCTCACCGAGATGGCTGGCCCCCGCCGCGCCGTGATCGTGATGGCGCTCACGCCAGGATCACTTCGACGACAGGTCGCGCAGGGTGAAGGCGACGGACACGAGCGGCGGTGGCGCGTCGCCCGAGCCCTTGCCCGCGTAGATCCCCATCTTGAGATAGCTGGCGGTCTCCTGTGGCTTGCCCTTGATCGGGAAGGCGTTGGAGAGAAGGTCGACGTACTCGTAGCCGGTCGGGATGTCGGAGCGATCAACCAGGGCAACGCCATCGATCCAGACCGAGATGCGGCCGTTCGAGCCGTGGCCGTCCACGACACGCAGATCGAAGGTGTGGTCCACGCCGAGCGTGACGTCGGGCAGCTTGCCGAGGATCCGCATCGGCGAAAACGTCGGCTGCGTTCCGCGCCCGGTCTCGCCGCGGACCTGTAGGAACGGCTTGCCGGTCTTGGGATCGGGCAACAGATCCATCGCGAACATCGGGCTCGCGTTGACCGGAACACCGTCGGCGCGGCGGGTGTCCCACTGATGGATCTGAACGATCGAGCACCATTCTGCGCCCGTGAACACCGAGGCCGGGTCGATGTTGAACGTGCCCTTGAGGCGGATCTCCTCGCCCTTGCCGAACCGGGTCAGCCCTACGAACTCGGAGCGGATCTTGCGCGGCGGATCGAAGTTGGCGCGCTCGCCTGCCTTGGCCGAAAAGCGATAGCTTCCGTCGGAGCCCGCCAGGACGCGCGGAGTCTGCGCGGCCCAGGACAAGCCGGCGATGTTCACGACCTTGCCGTCGACCGGCAACTCCTTGAAGGTGACGGTGACCGGTGGAGCAGGCGGTGGCGTGGGATCGGGCTGGGGCGCGGGGGTGGTTGGCGCCGCTGCCTTCAGAGCCGTGATTTGTGCGTTCGCGGCCTCGACCTCGGCCTGCTTGGCAGCAAGCTGCGACTGCAGGTCGGGCACCTGTCCGGCCAGGGCGAACGCGCTGGTTATGGCGAGCAAGACATCTTCGAGTGTTGCTGTCATGGTTCGACCTCGAAGGATCAGAGGGTCAGCATCGGGGCGAAGCCTTGCGCCCAGTACAAATAGCCGGCCTTGCTCGGGTGCTTGTCGTCGGAGAAGTACCCGCGATCTCCGGCCTGCCCGCGGTCGTTCGAGCCAAAGTAGGCGTAGGTGTCGAACAACGCGAGGTTGAGCTGCGTCGCAAGATCACGGATCGCCTGGTTGTAGGTGTCCTGCGTGGCCTGCGAGATGCTTGAGATCTGCACCGGATTGGCCGTCATCAGGATCACGTCGCCGCCCGCGCCTTGAACGTCGTTGACGAGGTTCGTCAGGTTCGCCTTGAAGGTCGCGACCGCGGTGCCGGCAGTCATATCGTTGATGCCGAGGCCGATCGTCACGAGATGATTGGCCAGCGTGCGGAGCGTCGGGCGGCCGTCGTAGACGTTCGAGTTGCCGGTCCACGAAGCGCTTGTGGTCGTCGAGGACGACAGGCCGCCATTGCGAACCCGAAGCTGCTTGCGGGTCGATTGGTAGAAATCCAGGCCGGTCACGTAGAAGCCGGAAGCCGTGCATCCCAGATTGAGCGTGTGCGTGCCGACGCTTGCTGCAGATACGGTGGCCGTGAGCACCGCAGCAGGTGTGCCGTTGCCTACTAGGGCCGTCGTCGATCCGCCATCAACCGCATAGGTCAGCGTGCCGATGCCGCTGTTGCGCACGTACGTGATAACGGCGCGGTCCCATGGAACGTTCGGCGTGAAGTTGAGCGTGTCGCCGCTGTTGAAGAGAAAATGATTGCCACCGACTGTGGCGAGTCCCGTCCTGTAGGCACCAGTGATCCGCCCCTCGTAGGCCCCGATTTGGTTGGTGCCAGCGGCCGTAGTCGTCAGGCCGCCATGCCCGAAGATCGCCTCGGCCGTGATGTTGAGGCCGTTGTCGAGCGCCGCAACGTAACTCGGAAGTTTGTGCGACCACGCCGAGGGATAGGCCGTTCCATCCGTAACGCTGGCCACGAACCCGCGCGTGGTGCTGTCGCCGATGGCCGTGAACAGCGTGTCTGCCGTCCCGGCCTTGGTCGCGGTGCGCGCCGTGCGGTAGCGGTTGAGGGAGCCCGACGGGATCTTGATGTAGGCGGGCGTAGCCGAAGCGGTGATGGTCGGCGAGAAGAAGGTGTCGGCGTCGGAATAGGCCGACGGGCGCAATGTCACCGCGCCGCGCGTCACGGTCGGGGCCGGGAATGCGTTCGCGGGAGAGACCAAGCCAGGGCGCAGCGTGACGGCGCCACGGCCTACTGTTGGCGCGGGGAAGGCGTCTGGATCCGAGAACAGCGCCGGCCGCAGCGTCACCGGCCCTCGTCCGACCGCTGGGGCGAGGAAAGAGCCGGCGTTGTTCGCCCTGCCTGGGGAGAGCGTCACGGCACCGCGCCCAATGGCGGGCGCCTTGAATGCCTGAGCGCTCGTGACCCTTGGCGGGTAGAGGCCAACACCACCCGAGATGACGGTCGGCCCGTAGAGGGCTGTCGTGGTGGCGACAGCGCCGGGACGCAGGGTAACGGCCCCACGTCGGACCGTTGGTGCAAAGAACGTGTCGGGATCGACCAGCAGCGGCGCGGCCAAGCCTCCGGGCTGCTGGCGCGTGACGCTGGGCGCGAAAAAGACGTCTGCGTCGGAGAGCAGCGACGGGCCGAGCGCCGCGATCGCTGCGGGCGTTCGGCTCGCCGCACCGAGGCGTAGCGAGATCCCGAGGCTCAGCATCGGCTGGGATCAGAACTGAATGATGCCGGAGGCGTTCCAAACCACCGGAATGTCGCCCCCGTTCGGCGTGACCGGCAGGCCCGTAACGCCGGCATCCTCGAACGCGACGAGCCGTGACGTCCCGGCCGTACCGGTATCGATGTAGAGGACCAAGGCCTCAACGGACGCCCCCGTGACCGCCGAAAATGTGACGTCGTCCGCATCGAGCAGGCCGCCGACATAGGTCTTGTTGGCGAGGGTCTGTGCCGTGCCGACGACGCCCGTCAGATCGGTCAGGAACTGATGCGCGGCGCTGTAGGTGTAGGTGCCGGTATCGACCAGAGCGACCTTCACCGTGCCGCCAAGCGACGAATTGGTTGAGCCCTGGATGAGGGCTTCCTTGAATTTCGGATAGACGGCGTTGGCCATGGCGTGCAGCTCCTAGTGGGTCGGATCGGCTGGGGCTTCAGTTCGTTCAGGCCATGCCTTCGACGCCGGTGGCGGTCATGGCTGTGACGCGGGTCACCCGAACAGGCCGGGTCTCGCCGGCCGCGAAGTTGAGGATGACGCCAGTCTCGCCGCCGACGGTGTTGACCGTCAGGGTGCCGGCCGTGTTGCAGCGGATGGCGCGGGTCGGCCTTGCGAGGTCGTTGGTTGACGCCGAGATCGGGAAGACGTGCTGCGCGGGGGCCTGCACGCCGAGGATGGCGAGGATCGCCGCCTGCCCATCCTCTGTGGCCGCCACGATGACGTTGCCGGCATCGTCCAGGATCTGCATCGCCGGAGTGACGTCGGCGCCCGCAAGCGCAGCGCCCTGGGCAACCGTCTTCGTGCTCTGCCCATCGGGGGCGAGCACATTGTACGTGCGAATTGTCATCGGAAGCCCTGTGTTTAGGTGAGGCCGAGGGCTCGGCGAGCAAGTGCGAGACGCGGTTGGGCAAACGAAGTGATGAAGACGGGCGTGATGCCGGCATCCCAAGCCGTCGTTCCCGCACGCAGAACAAAGCTGATGAAGCCCAGGTATTCCGGGTCTGAGCCCGCCGTCCGCCGCAGGATATCGCCTTGCGTTGCGACGACTGCCGGCACGAACCCGGATCGAGTGCACGGCACGCGATAAGTGCGGGCTGACGGTCTCGAGACCAAGGATACCTTACCGGCTGCGGCGTCCGTGACGACAAGCGCCTCGTGTCCGTCGCCATTGATCGTCGACAGCGTCGTGATGACAGCGTCTGACCAGAGCGGTCGAAATGTAATCAGTAGATCGGATCCGGTAAGGTCGAAAGGCGCGCCGGTCTCGGCGTCGCCTAAGACAAGGTCGAGCCGCCAGACCGCCGTATCGACGAGGGCATCGGCGATCGGATTGAGCAGGCAGGGCCTTGTGCCGAGATCCATCATGGAATCAGGCCGGCGCCAGAAGCTCATCGGCGCGCTTGGCGCCGAAGATCTCGACCATGGCCTCGTGCATCGTTGAGAAGGCCTCATCGGCGTGATCGAGGTGCTGAGCCTCCTCGAACAAGCGGCGCTGCCTCACGGGCGCTGCCGCAAGGGCCATTTCGATCTCTTCGGCTTCGGCATCCGTACACCGGCGATAGATGTCTGCTTTGTAGGTGATGAGAGCCACGGGCGGCCCTTCAGGCGCGGGCGGGGCCTCATACCCGGCCTCGCCCTTCGCGAGCCAGCCCGGCGCAATCCCCTCGACATCCGACACATCTCGAACGTCGAAAAGATCGCGCGGCCAAGCCCCTTCTGCCTCGGACAGGGCCCGAACCACCCCGTCGCCGACCAGCGCGAACAGTGCCATGCTCAATCCTCAGACCGTAAGAGTGACGCGGCCCGGCGAGCCGAAGCCGCCAGCCGCATTGCCGGACGAGCCGTTGCCGCCGATGCCGGGGGCCGTGGAGCTGTTGCCGGCCGCGCTGTAGTTCACCGTCGGCGTGCCACCCGAGCCGGGCGAGGCACCGCCAAGGCCGCCAAGGTAGGCGGTGCTGGTGATCGGGTAGCCAAGGCCGCCGCCGTCACCGCTATCGTTGATGTCGCCACCGGAGGCGACGCCGCCGAGACCGCCGTTGATTCCGCCCGACCCTGATGTGGAAGCAATCCCGCCGGTGCCGCCGGTGGCGGCGCAGAGCGTCTGGCCCGCACCGAAGGTCGTGCCGTTGGCATCGACCACGGAACCGCTCGCGACCGTCACCGACGTCGTTCCACCAGCTAGGCCGTTCTGTGGCGAGCCGCCACCCGCGCCGCCGGCACCGCCGGCTCCGACGACGATCGTCAGGACGGTATCGGCCGTGGTCGTGGCGACCTTCTGTGCATTCCCGCCGCCGCCGCCGCCGGAGGCCGCCGCCATGTTGGTGCTGGCGCCGCCGCCACCGCCGCCGGAGCCGCGGCATTCCCGAACGAGGAAGGTTCGGCTGGCCGGGATCGACAGCGAATAGGAGCCCGGCGTGAGATACTGCTTCGGCCGGCCGCCGGGGATAAAGAGGCTGTTGATGTATGTCGCGCTGCCGGCCCCGACCTGGGACAACACGAGGCCGACCACCTGAAGCCGTGTGCCGTCGTCGGACAGGATGAGTTCCTGCCCGGCGAGATAGTCGCCCTGCTTGAGCGCCGCGCCGTCGCCGCGCACGACCGTGCGAGAAGGCAGCCCGTTGATTACGGCCTGGGTCGGGCCCGGGCAGGTCTGCGCGACCTTGATGCCGTACCAGTAGCGGCCATGCGCCGTGATCGTCGGGATGACGCTGGCGACGATGGTACCGGCCGCATTCGACGTGTCGTCGCCGGTGTGCCAGAGCGCGGTAGGGGGCGGGGCGCCGGCCGCAACCGCTGCCAGGATCGCCTTCCACAGCATGGCGTCGTCGGCATTGTCGAGCGTGATGCCCGACGCTTTGAGCGCGTAGCGAACTTGGGCCAGAAGCCCATTTTGAAAGACGGCCTGAAGCTGGGTGCCATCCCGGCTGGACTGGCTCGTGCATGGCGCGAACCACGTCTCGTTCTGGCCGAACACACGCGTTTCGGACGGGCGCGCAGTAACGGCGCCCGGCGCGGAGGCCGGACCCAGAAGGTCGATATTCGCCATTTACGAAACTCCAGTCGGCGCGCGGATCGCGGCTACCGATTGACCGGGATGAGGGTGCCGTCCTCAGTCGTCACGGGGATCATCGCCTCAGTACCCAGGACTTCCTGCGGGTACGTCAGGGCGTAGATCAGCTCGACGTGGGCCGGGACGATGCGCTCGAGAAGGCATTGCAGCGGGCCGATGTCGGGATCGCAGCCGAACACGGCGTTGAGCACGTTGCAGTCCATGACCAGCGGGCCGTTCGCCGAGGCGACATAGGCCGGACTATCGTTGAGGTAGACCCGGAACGTCAGTCGGCTGTGATAGACCTCGCCACCGGTGACGGCGCAGTCCATCCGCATGAGATCCATCAGGCCACCGCAATCGGTGATCTCGTTCGAACACTCGATGCGCCACCCGGCTCGGGCCGCGACGGCCTCATAATATTCGCACTGCGTGCCGCCCAGCGCCGCAACCTTGGCGCAGAGATCCGGGAAAGGATCGCAAGCGTCCGGCAGTCCATATTCGACCAGCCACTCGTCGTAGAGTTCATCGACGCTCTGGCACCAGAACTGCCGCCTGATGTCACAGATCCGTTGGTGCGCGAACTGGATGGGATGCGCGACAGCGCGCCAGAAGCCCCAAAGGATGGCGGCCGGGTTGTAAGCCGCCTCCCAAGCCTTGCCCCGTGGCAGCAAGGCCCGGAGCTCGGCATGGCAGTCGTCGAGGTCTGGACAGTACTCCGGGTCGAGCGTCGAGAGGCAATCGCTCATCGTCGCCTCAGGCGAAGGTCACGGTGCCGAGCACGGGGATGCAGCCGTTCGGCACGACGACATCGGACAGCGGCGCGAGCATGATGTGACGCTCCTCGCCCTCCGCCTCCGAAATCGCCTGATCAAACCACGATGCCGACATGGTCAGGGGCGTCGTCAGGAAAGGCAGCGACGGGTGTCCCTCGTCTGTCCCCGACACGCGACCGCGGCGCGCGATCATGTCGGCAATTTCTTGCTGCGCCGCCGCCTTCACCGCCCCTGTCGCCGGCAAGATGTCCTGCGCGGCGACATTGATCGGAAAAGGCGTAGCCGCGAGCACGAAGACCTCAGCGTCCGAGGGCGCGTAGAGCGCGACATGATCGGCGATACGGGCGATGTCGGCATCGAGCGGGATTCCATTCGGCCGGTCATCGTCCATCATTGGGTAGACCGCGACCGTGCCCCGGCCGGCCGGTCGGCGCGCGACGAAGACCCGGGTGACGCCTGGAACCTCGGAGGCCCACGTGACGTAATCGGCAGGCGCGCCGCCGTGGATCGGGTTTCGCTTGCGGAACAGGACGCGCGCCCGCAGCGACGTGTCGATGTCTTCTGGATCCGCGCCGCCAGTCAGGCCTGGAGACACGACGACAGCGCTCTCGATCGCGCCGGAGGTGTTGTCGCCCGGGTCTAGATCGGCGTCTGCGGCGGTGTTGCCAGCAAGGCCGGCCACCGCAGCGCTCACCGGGATGCTGAAGGTTTCGGTGCCGATTGTCGTGTAGGCAATGGCGGCCAGAAACAGTGCACCGTCCGAGCGGACAAACGTCGCCCCCTTGGCGATGGTCGAGGGTCCAGAGGTCACGATGGTGATCGTTCCCGCAGCTGGCGCCGCTGGCTTCTGCGCCAACCCGAACTCAATCGCATGCTGAAGGACGCCATCCAGCCCGGCCGTGTGTGCGTGGATGTCGGCCCTGACGATGTCGAGCCTCTTGAACAGGCTCGAGACCGCGCCGCCGACGACCTTCGCGGTGACGTAGAGATTGTTCGGCCAGATTGAGGCATCCGACCCCTTGAGCTCAGAGCGGAAGCCAAGTCGGGTCCGGCGAACCGTGTCGAGGAGCGACGGGATCGTGAACGTCACGCCAGCTGGCCCCAGAGATTAGCGAAGCGCTGCGAATACATGGTCGCCCCGTCCTTGCCGTAGAGGTCGACCAGAAGCTCGATCCGGCCCTGGGCTTCGTTCAGCGTAGCCGCGGTCACGACCTTCGCGACCGCCTGCTGCTGTGTCAGCGGAGAGAGTGCGTCAAAGGCGATGGTCTCGACCCATCGGCGGATGTCTTCGGTCGCCGGCGCGCGCTCAAAGAGCCAGAGCAGCGAGCCGAGGTCGGCCTCCGCAGCGGATGCATCGACATCAATTGCATCGCCCCACCAGCCTCTCGGGTCGCTGTCGGCGAGATAGCGGAGCGGGTGGTCTTCCGGGCAGCGCCGATCGGTGAAGAGCGCCAAGATGACGGCCGAGACGATCCCAGCCTTCGCTTGGAGGCCGCCTCGATTGTCCGTTTCATCCGGACCCGCGAGCGCCCAGTCGCCGCCCTGCTCGGTCCCGGTCGTAAAACTCGGGTCGGTCAGCCAAACCGTATCGGGAACGAGGTAGGGGTTGCCGGAGCAGCCCTCAGCCTCGCGGATGCGAATGTCGATCATGCACAGTCATTCTCCGCTCGGCAGTCAGACCGCATAGACCTTGGACGCGGCGCCCTCGGCGGTGTCGCCGTCGCTGTCCTTGTCGCCCTTACGGTGGACGAGCTCGCCGCCCTCCCCGCCGAGGTGGACCTCGCCGTTCAGAATGATCTTGGGGGCGGTGAAGGTGATCGTCCCGCTCGAGACGTGCCGGATGTTCTTCTCGACGAGCGAGATCGCGTTGCCGTGGGCATCGTAGAGGACGGTGTCCCCGCCCTTCATCTTACGGGGCCGGTGGTCCTTGTGCTCGCCCTGATGGAACTGCATCCGGTCCGAGCGACCGCCGAGCGCCGTGACGTAGCCCTCCGATCCGACCGGAGGGACGGTGGAGAGGCCGTGCCCCTGCTGGCGGTAGATCTTGAACTCTTCGCCCTTCAGGCCGGTCGCGGTGACGATCTGCTGGGTGCCGTCGTCCTCGACCTTCTTGACAGAAGCTCGCCGGACCATGGTGGCGACCGCGTCGTCCTGATCGAAAAAGGACATTAGCCGTCGCTCGCTGCGTCGCTACCCTGGCTCCAATCCGAGCCCGACTTGTTGCCCTTGCCGCCCTTGCCGCCGAAGGCGCGCGGATCGCAGAGGTCGAGCCGGGCCAACGACCCGGAGCCGCCGCTCTGGCTGTAGGACACCGATTTGATGATCATGTCCTGCGCGATGCTGAGCGAGGCGCTCTCGACCCAGACCAGATGGCCTGGCTCCCAAAGCATGCCGCCCTCGTCGCGAAACCCCTGCGTGGTGATCGAAGCGGTGAGCGCGTTGCCGGCAGCCTTGTCGCGCCGGGTCTCCGCCCGCTTCTTGATCTTCTTGTCGTCGGTGTCGTCGCGCTGAATCACGATAATGGGGCGGAAGCGATTGACGCCGCTGTCCTTGGCGATGGCCTCAAGCTCCAGCGCGCTCTTCCCGTGCCCAGCCGCGCGCTGGCCCTTCACGGTGTACTCGCTGTGCCGGTTCGACCAGTCGTGATCGGCATCGCCGACCTTGATGTTGCGGCCCTCAAACAACCCGCCGGCGTGACGCTTCTGCCCCGCCTTCGTGACCTTCATGCCGCCGTCGGCGGTGCCAGTGACCGTGCAGCCCTGCGCCCGCGCCATCTTCTCGAGGCAGCGAAATACGGTCTCACCCGGGGTCACCTGATAGGCCTCGACCTTCTCAAGCTGCTGGTCGGTGGTGATATCGACGTTGATCCCCTGAGAGACCTCCTTGGCGATCTTTACCGGGTCCTTCTTCTCGATCCGGCCGGTCTTGTGTTTGGCGCTGGAGTCGATGGCGTCCTGTGATTTCGAGCGGCCGGACACGCCGATCGTGTACGTGTCGGGTCCGAGCGACGGCTTGAAGTGGTCGACATAGCCCTTGAGCAGCAAATCGCCGTTGGTTCGGATCTCAAGGGCCGCGCCAGCCTTGAAGACCGCAGCGGTGCCGGCTTTTCCAAACTCGGCCGCGATGGTGAGGTCGAACGATCGGGCCGCCTGGTCGAAGGCGGCCGTGACGGACATGGATTCGAAGGCCGAGTAATTCGTCCCGCCAACCGAGACCGTCACGAATTCGTCCGACATCAGGCAGCCAAAGCCTCGAACACGAGGGGTAGACGGCTCGGAACCCGCACGGCGTTCCTGTCCACGAGCTCGCCGGCCCGCGTCGGATCTTCATACAGGCGATACGCCATCACGACCGCCGGCAGTCGGATCCGCGTCTCGACCGTCACGACCGGGGCGAGGGTCGTGATCACACTCGACAGGTAGCCGATGACGCTGTTGCGCAGCCCCTCCAGCGCATCGAACAGGTCCGCATCGCTGCCGCCGTTGCAGGCCTCGAGCTCCGCGTCGAAGTACTCCGCCGTGTCAGCTCGGGCTGTGACGCCTTCAGGCCGGGACGAGAAGGTGCGGCGTGCCATGGCTTCGGCGTAGGCGGTGAGCGCGGCCACTCGAAGCAGCCGAGACGTGGCGTTCGCATTTGCCGCGGCTCGGCGCCGGTTCAGTGAAGCAGTGGCCGGAAGCTCGGAGGATGCGGCCGCTTCGACCACGGCCAGAAATACTGGGGCCGCCACGGCGGCATCAAGCCCGTCTCCCAGTGCTCTTGCCGAGATCACAACGCTCTCGCCAGCCGCGGCAGGGGTGTCCTCAATCAGGGACGAGGCCGCATTTGCGGTGTCGGCCAAAGCCACGCGCTGGTCGAGCGAGACCGCAGGGTCGATCGGGTTGTCGGTTCGCACGACGTCCAGCGTCGCTACAGCTGTCTCGAAACCCGCGACGGCAGAGGTGACCACGTACTCGGGAGCGTCGAAAATTAGCGATGCCGCAAAAGCCGAGCCGATGACGGACTGAACCACGTCGGCTGCTACGAAGATCAGGTTGGCGAGGCTCGCCGCCGAAGCCAGCGCGGTCGCAAATCCTTCCTGCACGCACGAGAGTGTGTAGGCGATGTATCCCAGCTTATCCCGCTCGCGGCTTCGCTTGAAATCCTCGGCCCGGACCAGAATGGGGCCGTGGGTCGGCAGGACGAGAAGGCCAGCGCCGCGGCGCGTGCAGATCGCCGTGAGCGCCGCCGCCTCGCCTGCCGCCGACATAGAGGCAAGGTAGGCGGTGACCTCATACTTGCGCGCTTTGGCGCCCAGATCCTCAACGAAGGGATCGTCGCGACCAGGGAACTCGTGGATGACGAGCCGACGCCCACCGCCTTCCTCGTCGTTCATGACGTAGAACGGCACGCCTCGGAATGAGGCCGGCCACAGCGCTAGGCTCGGATCGCAACTACCTGCCATGCCCGATCCTCAGTCCCGCCCGCCCTTGCCGGCATCTGGGCTACTTTTGCCCGTAGAGCCGGGGCCATTCGTGCCGACCTGCGAGAGCTTGCCAGACAGGCTGGTCAGCTTCGCGTCGATCCCATTCATGCGGGCCGTGAAGTTCGGCGACTCGGTCACTGTGACGGTCGCGGTCAGTGTGCCGGTGCCGGTGACTTCGCCAGTGACGTTGACGGGAATGGGCGTGTCGATCGTCGCCTTGATGCTGTCGAGCGAAGGCATCCGCTTGTCGCCACTCCCAAAGCCGGGAAGCGTCTGCGTCCGCATGTCCGGCCCATTCAAGAAGCGGCTGATCGCACCGCGTGGCGCCTCGTACCTCGTCGGATATCCGGCGCCGGACGATGCGCCGTCTGGCATCTGCAGGGCTCGGCCGCCCGGGTTCTGATAGCCGAGAGCGCCGGCTGCAAAATCCGACGCCCTGCTCTTCTTTGCCAGATCAGCAAGCGCGCGGGCCGAATCCGCGATGGTGCCGAATGCCTGCGTGCTGGCCTGATCGGCCAGGGCGCCGGCCAAGATACCGCCAGCGAGGATGGCCGGGCCTGCAACGCCGCCCGCTGTTGCGCCGGCCGCGGCACCGCCCGTTGTTTTGGCGGCATCGCTCATCTTGCCGGCGACGTCGGGGAGGCTGCCGCCGCCCAGCTTCAAGGCCGCCGCCGTCAGCGCTGCGGCCGAGCCGTCGAGAGCGACGGCAGAGGTGCCGAGAGCCGCCGCTCCGCCGCCAGCGCCGAAGATCGCGCCCATGAACTTCATGGCGCCGTAGATGCCACCGCCCGCTGCGGCCGTGCCGCCCATCAAGCTCAAGATCTGCTGCGACGTCGAAGACAGGTTGGAGAACGCGTCGGCTACCGACGAGATGCCATCTGCGGCAAACTTCACGAGGCCGGCGTTGGCATTTCCAATGTTGAGGACGAGCGTTTCGAACGAGCCTTTGAGGTTATCGATCGCGCCGCCCAGCCCCTCCGTCATGTACTTAGCTTTGTCGCCCGAGAAGCTCGGCTCGTTCGTCACGGCGTCCAAGGCCGCTTTATCTTGGCCGAACTGATCCATGTGCTGAGACAGGATGCCGGCTTTGCCGCCGTGCTTGTCCGTGAAGAAGGCGTTGCGGAGCGCTGCCGTCATCTTTGGGTTGGTCAGGATCTCGCGGAGCAGCCCCTCTGTGTCGACGCTCTCGGCCGACAGCTTGTGGAAATCGCCGACCATTTTGGCTATCTTCTGCGAGTCCTGCGCTCGCGTTTTGCCGGACTTGGTCTTGCCGAAGCCCTCTTCGACGATCTCAGAAACCTGCTTGGTGAACTCATCTCGGTTCGAGACGACATCGCCATTCTCGAGCAGATCCCGCAATCGTCCGCGCTGATCCTCGGTGAACCCCTTCCCGAACCGGCGCTTGCTCAGCCCCTCCAGATTGTCGGCACTGAGACCGCCGGGCATCGTGGAGAATTTGTTGTAGTCGACGCCGGCGACAGCGAGGGCATCCATGCCCTTCTGCGTCGGGGACACCAGCTTCGATGCGGCGGCCCGGGCGAACGTTCCAATCTCATCGCCGCGCAGGCCGCTGCGCCGGCCGACCGAGCCGAGGGCACCGAGCGTCGTATCCGACAACCCAGTCTGCGTGCCGGTGGGGAACCCATATTTGATGAACTGCTGGGCATCCTCGTTATTCATGCCCCCGAGCTTGGACATCTTGACGATGAGGTTCGTCGCGCGGGTCGCCTCGGCGACCGCTTTCTCCTTCGTCGAGATGTCCTTGTTCGTAGCCTGCAGGAACGACCGGATACCCTCCGCCGACTCCTTCATGTCGGCTTCCATGATGACGGCGTAGTTGCGCGCCTGATCAACGATGGATGCGCCAACCTCGGCCTTCATCCGAGGGTCCTGGAACGGGAGGCTCTGCATCGTGGCGGTCTGAGCCTTCACGACGTCGAGGTTCGAAAATTTGGTCTCCTGGCCGATCCGCTTAGCCTGCGGAATGAGAAGCTTCTGCTGATCCGCCTCGCTCACATCCGAGACGATGTGCTGGTAGCGTACGGCGTAATCGAAATCGGCGGCCGAGTTCACGGCCTCCAGGCCGATCTGCTTGCCCTTGTGAGCCGCGAGGACGCCGGCCGTCGCACCGACACCGGTCAGGGCGTCACGTCGCGCTTGCGACCGAACGGCGGACTTCTCGGTCATCTCCTGTCGGCGGCGCTCTTCCACCGCCTGCCTCCGCAGCGCCGTCGTGGTCTTCTCGACCGACGACCGCAGAGCATTCTCGTGCGCGACGAGGTTCGTGACCGGCACGCCAAAATCGGCGAAGGCGCGCTTGGCATCGCGAACCGCTGCGGCCTGCCGCTCGATGGCCCCTGCGGCTTGCGCTACGGCCCGCTGAGCGGTTCGGCTCTGTGCCGTGAGCGACGACACCGCCCCGGCGTCACCGGCCTTCTTGGCCGCTGCCAGCGCTGCTGTCAGTCTCTCTGCCTGCTCGCGGACCCCGAAGAGCCCCATCTTTGAACCGGTGAGGCGGGATTGGGCGGCGTTGATCCGGCCGAGGGCCTCTAGCTGACGCTTCGTGCCGTCGAGAGATTTGTTGAGACCGTCCAGATTGGCGCCAACCTTGACGCCTTTTCCGAAATCCCTGAACTTCTTGCCGATCCCGTCGAGGACCTTGGAAAGGCGGTCCTCGGCCGAGATAATGGCCTTGGCTTCGATGATCCTCGCCATAGGGCAGCCCGGCTCCTACGCTACTTGCGCTTTGAGCGCGCGACGGCGCGGGCATGCCACCACAGCATCTCGTAGATGGTCAGGCTGCCGATGGCGTCAGGGCCGAACCGGCACGAGAACACTAGGTCTTCGGCGACGTCTTCGAGGCCGCGGTCGCCTGCGCGGCGCGGAGGAAAAAACCCATGATCGCTTCGCGCACTTTCTGCGCGTCGGCGAGCCCGACCTGCGATTGGACGAGGCTGTATTCCTTCGGCTCGACCAGGCAGACCTCAGCGTAATGCTCGATCGCCTCATGGTTCTCGACGAGGAAGCGCTCGCCGTCCTTCGACGTGTGGACGGTATAGGCGTCACCGACAGCCATCACGTCCCGCCACACGGGTGAGCGATAGACGAGCTTGGTGATCGGAGGGCCGTGGCCCTCGATCGGCTCTTCCAGTTCGATGGTGACGTTCTTTGACATCGTTGCTTTCAGCGCCAAATCACGGAGAGGACAGGAGTGCGGTGGAAATGCTTCAAGCTATTCGGGCGGCGACGGTCGCGATGATCGCGTCAGGGCAGGCATTCGCGGCCCCAAGCTGCGGCGGCCTCGTCAATCAGGACAACTTTTTGCTGGTGAGGCGAGACGAGTCCCGGTGCGGATGGCCATTCAAGGTCGAAATGGTTGGGATCGCATGCATCCCAAATTCTTTCCTGGGCCAAAACGCAGTCTATGCAGTCGCGAAGGGCGCATCGTATCCACTGAATGGCGTGGCTAAAACTTCCAATGCAATTAAGGGCTTCCGGGCAGGCAATATCAAAGAGATCGCAGAGAGCGATAACAAGGCGGCCTCTTGGATCGGGCCGGGCTTAGAAATGTGCGAACGCGGCGGGACGAACTTTCCGTCGGCGGGCGGCAACTGATGCGCCTCGCCATCGCCCTAATCTTCCTCGCGACTCCGGCTCTTGCCGATCCCGTCGTCGGTCGGGCATCGGTCATTGACGGGGACACCATCGAGATCCGAGGCCAACGCTTTCGCCTGCAGGGCGTCGACACGCCTGAAAGCGCTCAGCTTTGTCAGGACGGCAACGGGAAGGACTATCGCTGCGGTCAGAAGGCTTCGCTGGCCCTCGCCGACAAGATCGGCGCCGGCAACGTTTCGTGCGATCCCATCACGACCGACCGCTACGGCCGGACGGTTGCAGTTTGCTCACTCGGTGCCCTGGACCTGAATGGTTGGCTCGTCGAGCAGGGGTTCGGAATGGCCTACCGGAAATACTCCATCGCCTACGTCGGACAGGAAGGCGAAGCCAAAGCCGCGAAGCGCGGGATCTGGCAGGGCGCCTTCACCCCGCCATGGGACTGGCGCAAGGGCGAGCGGATCGGACCCGAGGGCCAGACCGTGAAGCCGCCGGTCCACACGGCCGGTGCCTGCGATATCAAAGGCAACATCAGCCGCGGCGGCGAGCGGATCTATCACCTGCCAGGAACGCGCAGCTACGAGAAGACCACCATTACGGAGACGTCAGGCGAGCGCATGTTCTGCTCAGAGGGCGAGGCGAAAGCCGCCGGGTGGCGGCCGCCGCGCGGCTAGCGCCTTAGCTAGATACCCTCTTGTAGGTGCCGCCGGCCCAGGTCACGCCGGAGATCTCGCCGGTCGAGGTGTTGTACTTCGGGCGGCCGACCAGGCGGGTGCCAGTGTAGAGGTGCTGTCGGCCGTGGTCTTCCTCGTCGATCGTGATGTTGACGACGCAGCTCCGCATCCGATCTGCCCACGAGCCCGAGCACGTCTCGGTGAAGGACGCGTCGCCGCCCACCGGCATGTTCGCGGAGGTGTAATAGGTCGACTTGTCCTGGTTGGACGCGGCCGTGACTTCCGAGTCGACGATGTCGAGGGAAATCTCGCCGCGGGCGATCAGCTTCTCGTTACCGAGGGTGATCGTGATGCGGCCTCCGAAGGAATTGCAGCAATCGGCACTCATGGGTCGTCTCCGCCGCTCAGCGCGGTTTCGTTAAGGGTGGGCGGAAAGCAGCCTTAGGCCGCCTGCTGGTACTGGAGGTACGTGGTCAGGTTCGCAGCGAAGACGCGAAGCTGGTTGACCACGTCGACCGGGAGGTAGGCGTTGAGCCGGGTCGCGTCGTTGGGGTCGCGCTCGACGATGACGAACTGTGCGAACAGGTCCGGCTTCTCGAGCACGCCGAGGCCGACGAGCGCCTGATAAGCGTGGATCAGCGTGAGCTTCACCGCGTTCGGGGTCGTGATGGACTGGAGGTTGCCGGGATTGTCGTCGGCCAGCGCCTGGCGGCTGTGGTTGGCTGAGACCGCGGCGCGGAAGAAGCGCACTGCGAACATCATCTGCGCCAGGGTTTCGATGTCCCGGAAGGTCGAGTCCGGCACGCCGTTGACGTCGACCTGCTCCGTGGTGACGACGCGGTCGACGATCACGCGGCCGTCGCCGGTCACGCGGGACGCCGAGATGCCGTCGATGTAGAGCGCCTGTCGATCGGGCTGGGACCACCACAGCGAGCGATCATCGGGCGGAAGGTCGCCGACCATTTCGAGCGTCTGAAGCGGGCGGGACAGCTCCGGAGCATCGGTGAGGTGCGCTGCCGCGATCCCGCCGAGCATGCCGGCGCGCGTCCAGACCGGAAACGGAGCAGACTGCGAGCCGAGGATTGAGACATGCCGATCGTTGCGGGAATTGCCCAGGGTCACGACCGCCGATAGCGTGCCGTAGACCGCCGCGATGGCGTGGCCGAACAGCATCTTCGCCGGCGACCAGCGGCCCGAGATGTCGTTCAGGAACAGCCGGATCGCGTCGAGAGAGGGCGTGTCCGTGTACGGGTGGGCGATCCAGTCGAACTCATCGTCGCCGAGGTTCGCGAGCGGCAGCGTGAGGGAGGGAGCGCCGGCACCGCCGGTCAGCGCTACGACCGTGGCCTTGCCGAGCAGGGCATTCACTTCCTTGAACGGCAGCGAGACGTCGAGGCCGTTCGAGGTCGTGCCGAAGTGCCGGGCCGTGAGGTTGATCTTGGCGGTGTTGGTGCCGTCGACAGCAGCGGTGAGTGCGACGCCGGCCGCGTTGATGGCGGTGATCAGGCTCGTTGCGACTTGCGCCGCCGTATCGCTGGAAAGCACCTGAACGGTGACGCGAACACCGCAGACACGCACGACGGCCACGGAGGTGACGGCTGGCGCAGAGGTAATGGTGATGGAGCCGACGGCCTGCGAGCCGGCCGGCTCGGCAAGCGGCAGGATCCAGATCGGCTGGAACGGCGCATTGGCGCGGGCGCCGCGATACATATCGACGAGCATAGACCCGAAGCCGGCGAGACCGATGAGTTCGCGCTCGCTCTGGATCGGGCCGTACGGGACACCGGCCGGGGCCGCGCCAGACGAAAGCTTCTGCCCGACCAGCAGAAGTCGGGACTGGCCCTGATAGGGCGACCCGCCAGAGTTCACCTCGAAGTAGGCGAACGGGACGAGCAGGTTGCCCGGAATTGCATTGAACGAAACGCCAGCGGCCATGGCTTAGGGCTCCTTGGAGACGGAGGGGTCGGCCTCGGGAGCCGGGTCGGGTTTGATGGAATTGTCGGACTGGGGCGCCTCAGGCGCGGGAGCCGAGAGGTGCTCCGCATTCGCGGGGACCTTGGGGGCGGGCTCCTTGGCCTTGGCCTGGCGCGACGCACGCCTAGCCTTCTTCGCAGCCGGCTCGGCTTCGGGCTCGTCGGCCGCCGTTTCCGCGGAGGGGTCGTCGGCCTCGAACACGTCCTTGTCGCGGATCCGGCGCGCCCAGTACTCGTCCATCGGGACGCTGGCGCCGGTCGCGGGGAGCGGAGCAAAGGCGCGCTCGGGCATGCGAACGAGAGCCGGCTTGCCGTCGATGCGGTGCGGCTTCACGAAACCCATCTGCATGGCGGTCTATCCTGAAGAGAGCGGAAGGTCGGCGGCCAAGTCGGGAACGCCGTCCGGCAGTCCGTCGGCCGAGAAGTCGAAGCCCATGCCGATGCGCTGGAGAGCGGGCATCGGGTCAGGTTCAGACATCGCATCTGCGAGCGCCGCGACGGCGGCTCCGGCATAGGACTCGGGATCAAGCGCCTTTGCGACGTCCGAGAGCGGCTTGGGCAGGCGATCGAACCCTGTCGCGCCAGCCTGGGGCATCGGGCAGAAATCGTGGATCTTGCACTTGAAGGTCAGCACCCGCACCGCGGCGCGGTCGCCGTTTTCATCGGTGGCCTGCCGGTGCGACTCGTAGCGCATCAGCTTGGCGGTCTTGCGGAAGGCTCTGGCGATCGTACTCGGCGCGTAGGCCAGCGCCATCCAGACTTGCCATTCCAGGAAGTCGAGTTGGGCCTCGAGTTGAGCGTCCGTCACCGGGTAGCCGATGACGAAGCCACCGTCGCCATCATCGCCTCGAGCCACCATGGCGCATTCGATGACGAGATCGGTCATGCGCCAGAAGGGCGGGCCGCCGGCTGGCGAAACACCGTCCTTGCCGTCGGTCGGATCACCCTCGTCGTTGTCGGTCTGGACGATCAGGATAGGCTGAGCGTCCGTGACGTCCTTCGGATCAATGAAGGTGATGCGGCTGTCGAAGACCCGGTTCTCAGCGATGGTTGCGGGCTTGGCCTTGGTGCCGCTGAGTGTGGCGACGGCCGCCAGTCGCAGCGCGGTTCGTGCGAGGGTCATCGCTCGACCGTCACCGGAAGCCAGATCCAGCCCACGTCGTCAGGCTCGACCCGAACGACGCGATAGCACTGGCCGTTCTTGAGTCGCTGCGCCCGATCGCCGGCTTTGGGCTGCCAGAGCAGATTGCGGTCGAAGGCGACTAGCACGAGCTCGGCCCCCACCATCTTCTGCGCCGCGTTGGTCGCGGTGCCGCGTGCTGCGGGGAAGTAGTCCTTGCCCTGCTCATGAACGATCAGCGTCACCGGGTAGGTGATGCGCCGAGGGTCACGTTGAGCCGGGGCATTCACGTCCTCGCCGCGCTCGGCGTGGACCGTCGCCGGCGTGATCAGGAAGGGCTCCCCGAACTCGCCGTAGACGTCGATCTGCGCGTCGGCCCATTCGTCGACGAACGCCGAAGGCACGGGCTACTTGTCCGCCGCCTTGACCGTGTCGGCCTTCTTGACCTCCTTGGCCTCGACAGGCGCGGGGTCTGCGCCCCACGACCCGCCGTGGATCTCGGGGCCGGCCTCACCCGCTTCCTCGACCACCTCGTAGGCGCCCGACTGAAGGGCGGCCTGGGCCTGCCCGAAATCCATATGGACGATGCCCTCGTCCTTTTTGCTGCCCTTCTCGCGAAGTCGCATGTCGGCCTCCGTCAGTTCGAGGTGGTGCCGCGAACCAGAAGGTTCGGGCGCTTGCAGAGCGGGAGCGGGTTGGACTCGGTGTGAATGTCCATGCCCTTGCCGAACTTCATGCGCTCCAGCGGAGCGACGAAGACCTGGGCGTCGAGCCCAGGGGCGGTGTTGACTTCGTCGACGAAGTCCGGCGGCGCCCACCAGTTGGTGAAGGTCTCGCTGGTGCCGATCGGGAAGAAGCGCACGTCGCCGTCGGGGACGAAGCGGGTCACCGTCGAGGTGCTACCATCGGCGTTCATGAACGTCGCCGAGCCGCGGTACTCCTCGATGGTCACGCCCTGGAACGTGAAGCCGCGGCGGACGTCGTCGCGCAGCGGGTTCTGGACCGACGAGAAGAACTTGAAAGCGTCCTTCACGCTGGCGTGAGCCACGTATTTGGCGAACCACGACGGAGAGGCGAGGCCGTAGACACCGGTCATGGTGTCGCCAAGGAGGTTGTCCTCCATGTAGCCATGCACGTTCCGGAGGACAGAACCGACGTCGGTGTTGGCCGTGCCGAGCGTGAAGTCGAAGACCTGCTCGGTGATGCCGAACTCGTTGAAGAGGTCGATCAGCACCGTGCCGTCGTAGTCGAGGATGCGGCCCTTGATGGCGCCCATCCGCAGGTTCTCGAGCGTGATGGCGTGCTTGCGGCGCATCGTGATCAGCTTGCGGTTGACCGCGCCAATCACGCTTTCCAGGCCCATGTTCGGGGCGCGGGCGAGCATGTTCTGCACGTCGAGCGCGAGGACGGAGTCGTCGTGCGGGATATGCGGAACGACGAAGCTCTTCAGCTTCTGCCGCTCGCGGGTGCCGACCGACGCCGGGCCGCCGCGGGGGCGGGTCGGGAGCAGGTTGAGCACGCCGTTGGCGATGTCGATGGCCACCGACACGGTGCTCACCGGCTCGTTGTTGAACAAGCCGAGTTCGTTGAGCCGGCCGTAGCTGTTCGGCACGATGTTGACGCTGTCCGTCAGGGAGACGGCGCTGAACGCTTGGTTGTTGAAGATGTCGAGGATCTCGGGCATCGGTTACGCTCCTTCGCGCACGACGATGCCGAGAGCGGCGAGCTGGCCATTGGCAGCCGCGCGCTTGGTCGCATCGTTGATGGTGGGTCCGTAGGTGATGCCGGCATGGCTGACGTCCGCATGGCGGGTCAGGATGACGGCTTTCTGGTCGGCGCTCGTCGCGTCGACGGTGAGGTTGTCGAGGGCGCCGATGATCAGGATGGCCGAAGCCGTCTGAGAGCCGTCGGAACCGGTCGCTGCCGCCGGCACGTACTTGCCGGTCGCCACGACCTTAGCGAGCACGGTGCCCGAGACGAGGACGCCGCTGCCGGAGGCGATCGTGGCGGTGTCGCGGGAGTGGTAGCTGGGGCTCTCGTACTTGAGCCAGTCCGCCACGTAGACGGGGTTGAGCAGAACACTTGCCATGATCAAGCTCCCTTCTTGAGCAGACCGCTGCGCTCGAGCTGAGCGCGCATGTTGGATTTCGTGGCCTCGGGGCCGGCCGCAGCCTGTCGCTGCGGAGCCTGATGCGAGGTGACGACGGTCTCCTCGTCCCGGGCGACCATCTTGTCGAAGAGGGTGGCGCGGGCCTGATCGAGGGTCTTGCCCTCGGCGAGCATGGTCGAGGCGAAGGCTTCCGGGATGTCCGGATTGGTCCGGCGCGCTAGAGCGACCATGTCCTTGACCTGGCCGGCCATCTGGATCCGGCCCTTGGCCTGCTCGACGGTCGCGCCCTCGGCGAGAAGGCTGGCCGTCATCTCCGGCAGGCCGCCATCGTGGCAGAGCTTGGCGATCTCGGAGGCCTGCGCCCTCGGCATCGCGGTCGCGAGTGCTTCGGCTCGGCCTGCGGCGCGGGCCTCGTCGATCTGCACGACATTGCTCGCAGGGCTTGCCTGCGGTTCCGCGGACGTGCCCGCGGGCTTGGTTTCAGAGCCAGCCACGGGGGCCTCCTCGGTGTGTTTCGGTTTGGGCGAAAGCGCGGCCTTTGGAGCCGACGCGGTAGGACGAGCGCGGTTGGTCCACGCGCGCCGATCGGCCAGGGCGACGAGGCGCTCGGGCGGATGCTGGTAGAGGCGGAAATCGAATGCGGTCGGCTCGGGGCCGTCCATGTCATCGCCGGCTTCGGCGTCGACGACCGTGGTTCCGCCGGATGCACCGCTCTCGGCGACACGGCCCTGGATGCGATCGGCGTAGCCAGCCTCGACCGCTTCCTCCGGCGACATCCAGAGCTCGGCCTTCATGTCGGCGCGGGCCTCGTCGGACGTCTTGCCAGACCGTTCGGCGTAGATACCGGCCATCGCGGTCGCGAGCGATGTCAGCGCACGGATCTGAAGCTCGTGGTCGACGACCGTGCCAAAGGTGAAGCCGGACGGGTCGTGGATCATCATGATCGCGCCGAGCGCCATCACGATCTCGTCGCCGGCCATCGCAATTACGGACGCGGCCGATGCCGCGACGCCCTCGACGATGATAGTCTTGCGACCGCGATGAGCACAGAGGGCGGCATGGATCGCCGCGCCTTCGGTGGCGATGCCGCCGCCGCTGTTGAGGCGAATGACGACATCCTGGTCGCGCCCGACTTGAGCCAACGCCAAAATGACGTCGGCCGAGTCGAAGCAGTCGTCCCAATAGAGGTTGCCGACCGTGCCGCTGAGCACGATCTCGCTCCCACTGACCAATACGGCCATGGTTGCTCCTGACTGTTTCGAAGGGGCGAGGGTTCAGGCCGCCTGCGCGGCCGGCTCGACGGGGTTGGGATCATCAACGGTGCCGCCGTCGAGCCTCAGCCCGAGATTGTCGGCGCGGTCCTGGTCGGCCTTGCGGCGCGCGTCGACCTCTTCAGGATCTTCACCGCGCGCTTCGATGACGTCCGTGCGCGACGTGACGCCCATGAGAATGTCGAGCTGGTCGGCTTTGCGGTCCTTGAGCGGGTCGACCCAGTCCCACTTCGGGGTCTGCCACTTCACCGTGGAGAGCGCGCGCTGCTGGCGGGCGAACTCGCTGGCCGTCAGACCCTTGATGGATCCAGCCAGGGCGGCGGTCGCAATCCAGCGCGCCCACACGGCGCGGCATAGCTGGAACACCAGCACCTGATGCTGAAACTGCGAGACCCTGCGCTTGAACTCGAGTTCGATTGAGCGCTGAGACGAGAAGTTGCCCTTGCTCGGATCGCCGGTCATGGCGGCGTAGGGGACGCCAGTGCCTGCCGCGATTGCCAGCTGCGAGCGGTACTGGAACGCCTCGTAAGACCCGCCGACGTCGGCCGGTTCAGAGAACGTGATCTTCTCGCCAGGGTTGAGGACCTGAAGCGTGCCGGGCTCCAGATCAGCGATGGTCTGCTCGACCGTCAGATGGGGCTGCTCGACGGCTGCGCCTGACGCTGTCGATCCGAATGCGCCGTAGGTCGTGGTCCCTGGCGTGACCGGCAGCGGGTCGCCGATTGCGTTCTTCTCAATGAAGCCCGCGAACATCGCAGCGACGCGCTTCCGGTCGATCTCGGCGTCGTCGTAGGAGTCCAGCAGATGCAACCGCACCATGACGGGTGTGAGCTGCGACTGACCGCGGATCTGGCCGCCCTCCAAGGGGCGGTAGATGTGCAGAACCTCGGAAGCCGGAACCCGAACTCGGTCGCCGCTTTCCTGCCCGTAGGCATAGGCTCCGTCGCCTGGTCGGACCTTTAGGAAGTGATAGGCGACGCGCTTGCCGATCCGGTCGAACTCGATGCCGTGCCGGATCTCGTTGCCGGTGTCCGAGCGCTCGACATTATAACAGAGCGGCAGCTGCTCGGCCTCAATGAGCTGAAGCTGCAGCGGAACGCTGAGCCCGTCCGTCGGGCGGCGCGGCCGAAACCGGATGAAGCACTCGCCGGCCACGAAGACGGCGCGGGCCGCAAGGGCCTGCATCCCGTAGAAATCCGTCAGGCCGTCCGTGTCGGCCTCATCGGTCCAGGTCAGCCACGCATTCTTGATGGCCGTCTTTAGCGCCTTGTCCTCCAGTATCGGCGAGGGCGTGATGCCGTCGCCGACGGTCGAGCCGACCCAGGTATCGCAGGCCGAAGAGGCCAGCGCATTGTCGCGAGCCAACTGGCGGGTGCGCGCCCGCAGAACTTCGCCGCCCTGCGCCTGCAGCGCGTTGATGGACGCGCGCTCCGGCATCCAGCCGCGGAGACGGCGCGTGAAGCGTGAGCCCTCGTAGCCGAAGCCCGGGGCGAAATAAGCGGTAGCAGCCGAGCGCGAGGCCCCGCCGAAGAGGCGCGAGAACAGGCCCACGCTCAGTAGCCTTTCAGGCCGATCATGCGGACCTGTCGGATCCGGCCGGTTGCCTGGGGCGAGACAACGTCATCCAACGATCCGACCTCGGCCAGCAGTTCGTCGCGACGCCGATAGAGCGAAGTCAGGTCGCGCTTGACCATGTGGCCGCCGGCGTCACGGATCTCGGTCGTGCCTCGCTCCAGCATCCGGTTGATGCTCTCGATCGCGGCGACCTTGTCGGCTCGGACCTCAGCGGCCGTCTTCACGGGATAGGCCATGCTCACCGTCCCATGTAGCTGGAGCGCCTGACCTGCCGTGTCGGGGCCGCGGCCTGGGGAGCCTGTGCTCCGGCGCGTTCCTTCAGGCGTCTGGCGCGATCCTCGAAATCGGGTTGTGGCAGCGCGTAGCGTGCCGCGAAGGCGTAGACCGTAGCGTCGAGCGCTTCAGCGGGCTCGTTTTTGATCCGCTCGAACCTGCGAACCGGCCGACCGCCGACCCGGCGAATGACACGACGCTCCGAACAGAGCTGCGCGAACCACGACAGGGGCAGGCTCTTGGAGAACCGGATCTGGTCTGGGTACCGGGCGAGCTTCGTGACGAGGATCTGCTTGATCTCGTCGACTCCGACGATCCAGAGACGCCCTTCGCCGCCGAGCGATCCTCCCGAAACCCGGCCCCGCGACCGGTCAATGACCTTTTGCCGGCCGCCGAGGCCCTTGATCGGCAGGACGTTTCGGCCGAGCCGAGGCCAGCAAAAAGCATAGACCGCCTCGACCGTCCCGCCGTCACCGGAGTCGACGCAGGCGCATTCGATCCCGAGCGAGCCGCCGAGCGGATGCGCCCAGCGCTGGAGCAGAAGCTCGTCGAGCTCGCGCCAGACCGCCCCGTCCATCGCATCGCCCCAGAGGACGAAGTGCGCCATGGCGAAGGCGTTGCCTTGCGCATCCCAACCGTAGACGGAAGCCTCCAAGCGATCGTGCTGGACGTCGACCCCAGCCGTAAGCAGCAGGACGGCTTCCGGAAACTTGAGCTCGCCGTGCTCGGGCGTCGCGGTGTTGAGCCCGAAGGCCTCGGCCCTGGTCGACGTCTCGTCGGCCGTGATCGGGTCGACGCTCTCGGACCAAGCCTCGCCGAGTAGGGTGTTGCGGAACGTCTTGAGACGGTCCGGATCGTCGTGAACATCTAGATACTCGGCCGCCAGTGCGGCCCACGATGCGTTGACGTGCGGCGAGATCAGCGCCGAGAGCGCAAAGCCGGCATGGCCTTCAACTTCGGGGCGAGTCGCCCGCCACCGGCCGTTGGCGACCATCTCCGCCTTGAAGCGCTCGGAGATCAGGACGCCGCAGTTCGGGCAAGCCCAAGCCGCTGTCTTCGGATGGTGCGCCGTGACGTTGCCGCCCGCGTCCCGATCCTTCTGCCAGTCGATCTGGCTCCATTTCGGTTCGGCGAACTCGCCGCACTCGACGCAGCAGATTTCGTATACCCGCCGGTCGCTCGCCTCATACTCGCGGCAGATGGTCGAGGTGTCGGCGTCGGTCGGGGTCGAGCCCCGGATAATTTTGCGGTTCGGGAACGAGAGGGTGCGCTTGATCGCGAGATCGAGCGCGTCGCCTTCGTTCGTGACCTCCATGGCATCTTCCTCGTCGATGAGGAGGATGCGAACGGTGTGAGCTCTCAGATTGCGCGGCGACCGCGCGGCGACGATCTTGAGCGATCCCCCCGGGAAGCGCCGGTGGCGGATCGTGTTGCGGCCGGTGTCGTCAGCTGCCGTGGATAGGATGCCGGCTACGGTGGGGCTGGCGTCGAAAATCGGCTCCAGGTCGGAGACGATGTAGTTTCTGCAGTCATCCTCGGTCGGGAGGAGCGTCAGGATCGGCGCCGGCTCGTTGGCGACGTAGCTCGCGGTCGCTCCAGTGAGCAGCGTTGTGTAGCCCACGCGCACGCACTTGCGGACCGTGACCCTCTCGATGGTCGGGTCCGTGATCGCGTCGGCAATCTCCCTTTGAAAAGGCCAGAGCCGGACCGGCCCAGGCTTTGCGGCCAGCCCCTCCGGCAGCCGCACGTTGCGTTCGATCCAGGTCGACAGCGGCAGCCGCGGCGGCGGCTTCAGCTTTGCGAGTGCGCCGCCGATCGTCTCGTCAAGCAGCATCGGTGCCGGCGGCCTCTGCCATGGCATCTCGCACGATCCGGTCGACGACCGAGATCTCGTGCTTGGTCATGTGGCTCAGTTCCAGCGCGACATCGCCTGGGATGGCGAGCAGCCGAGCGCGAAGCTTCACGATCTCGTCCGCCCAGCGCCGCCCGGCTTCCTCCGCCGGGATCAGCTTCTTCTTCGCCTCATCGTGAAGCGTGTCCCGCTGCCAGACCTTCACGATGGTCTCGGCTGTTCGGGCGTGGTTGAAAGTCAGCGGGTCGTCGGCCGAAACCACGATCCCCTCGGCCTTCAAGATCTCGCGGACCCGCGTCGTCGCCAGCAAGGCGTCCTGCGAGGCCTGGGCGACAACCTCAGCGGAGGGTCCGGCGTTCTGCGCTGATCGTTCTCCGTTCTCTGGCCCGTGAACGGGCGTGAACGCATCAGGTTGGCGGCTCGGATCGGTGTTGGAGGCGATGGCCGAGCGCACCGCATCGAGATCGAATTTGCCGTCGGCCCGCTTCGGAATGAGCCCTCGAGCCGCCAGTTTGTGCAGGCCCGATTTGGCCCGCCCCATCTGCCGCGCAAGCTCGCTGAGGCTAAGTCCTTCTCCCATGGCTCAAATTGCCGTTCGCCTCAAAAACCGGAGTTGCAGGGAGGCGAAAGCCGGGGTGTCCTGCCCGCAGTGGGCCGGGTAGCCAGGGAGGACCCAAATGCAACAGCGTTGCGGATATGTTTGCAACTGTGTTGCCCAAAAGTAACATCAGGTTGGTGTAGACCGACTTGCGCGCAACCTAGATGCCCCGCCGCTCCACCGCTTCTACGGCACCAGCTTCGGCCGCCGGGCGATCCGCAGACCGCTCACCTTCAGCCCTTCTCCGGGCTCACCCTCAACCCGAAACCAGAGGACCAGCCCAAGCGGGCGGAGGATGTCGTCAATCAGAAAGGCGAAGTGGATCGGGAGCTTCATGCAGGGTCTCGCCTTACCGCCCGCCGATGACCTGCAGCAACTCGTGCGCGAGCCGGCTGGCCAAGTCCGTGTCCACCGATCCGTAGAAAGCTTCGGCGCTCGCACCCGTGACCATCTCATCCGGGATGAAGAGTCCGGACCGCACGACATGGAAGCGATCCATGCTGGCGGTCTTGCTGCCGGCTCGTTCGAAGACCTGCCCGTTCCAGTTCGACTTCGTGACCCGCTTGGGCCACCAGCCTGCCTTCATGAAGGTGTGCGGGTAGATGGTCCGCTTGTTCCAGGGGGCCGCGCTGACGCCGGCCCTGGTCTCGCGCGCGCCGAAGTATTTCAGCCGGATGTTGCCGCCCTTGGACTGGATCACGTAGGCGAGGCCGCCGGCTCCGGCCTTGGTGATGCGCAGCGCCTTTCGGGTGGTGCTGATCTTGAGGCCCGTCTGCCCGGCAAGGGCGCGGACCATCTTGGTTCTAGCCTTGTCGCCCGTGTGGTTGATTGCTCGAGCGAGAGCGAGGGGCGCCTTGTTGCCGGCCGCTCCGATCAGATTGCCGATCTTCTCCAGCGCCGAAGCGTCGAGCGTGATCGAGAGGCCGCCGCTCATCGGGTCAGGCGAATCCTTGCGGCGGCGACACGGCCGGCGAGCGCGGAACGAACGTCTTGGACCGAGGTCCGCGCAACGAAGCCGGCCTGAGCAGCAGCAGAGCGTGCATCACCGTTGGCGATGGCCCTGGTGGCGGTGACGATGGCGGATCGACGTTCGGCGCAGCGGCAGCCCATGGCGATCAGAGCCCCGATTTTAGTGCGGCGCCGACCTTGAACGCGATGCGCTTGCCAGCGGGAATGTCGATCTCGGCGCCGGTGGCGGGATTGCGACCCTTGCGAGCCTTGGTCTCGTGGACACGGAACGAGCCCATCCCATGCAGGACGGCTTCACCCTTGGTCTGAAGCTCGGCGTGCATGACCTTGGGTAGGGCAGCGAGGATCTTCTCGGCGTCCGCTGCGGACAGGCCGGGCGCTTCGTGGACGAGAGCCTTGGCGAGGTCGGAACGGTTCATGGATCAGCCTAACGGATAGCGCTCGACCGTTCCGTTGATACGGAAGACGGTGGCGTGGAAGGGTGAGGACTTCGGGGCGGGCTCGGGCTCACAAGTGATCGGCTTCGGTGTCTCGTCCTTCGCCGCGCTCAGGCGCTGGCAGAAGGCGATGGTGTTGCGGACTGCGAGATCGTCGGAGGGGTGAGCGATCATGTCGGGCGCCCTGGTCAATAGCCCACGTGGAGGCGGGAGTGATCGCCGGTGGGGCGGGCGAAGCCGAGGCGGATGAGGAGACGGCGCCAGAGCATTAGGCGGGCTCGTAACTATCGGCGAAGATAGGTGCCGGGCATGGATAAATATCGCCTCGAACGCCTCGGATGATTGCGTCGCCGGGATGGGCTTGTCTGGCACCCATGCGAGTGCCGATCCATAAGGTTTCAGCGTCAAGCCAAGCGTGGCCTAATGCTGGCTGACCGGGCCACTTTTCGTGGCCGACATCACGGCTAATTCGCGGCATCCAGTCGGGCAGTTCGGTGCTGCGACCGTCCCACTGAAAAGCGTCTACGATCAGCGGACGCTTACGGAACTTCATCCCGCATCCTCGCTCTGAGACGGCTCCGACGCCGGAAGGTGGAGGGGTTAGGCCGAGTTTATCCGCCGGGCAGGTAAACTGGGCTAAACTCGCTAAGGCCCTCGCCGTCTCAGGGGTATCGAAGGGGCCGGGCTCGAAACCGACTAAGGCAATTTGTTTCCTCAGGCCTCCCGCCGTGTCGTCCGGTGGAACCGAAGAACACAACGATCAGCAGCCATTTTGCCGGGGTGTCCGCACAATCGGCGGGTGATCGCCCTATCCCCGTTGGTTAGCGTGTCCTTCCACGCCGCCCTTCGATCTCTGTCCCCTCTCCGGGAGAGGCGAGGGGGAATAAAGCGCGAGGCAGCCAGTCAGACCGGAGCCTCGCGAGCCCGCAGCACGCTACGGGTGGGTGATCAAAATTGGTATGGGGCGGACGCTACGCTCCGGCTCACCCCATCTCGCCAGTCGTCAGGCCGTGGTTCCGAGCGACGCGCGAGGTTCGCTCTGGCCTTCGACCGGTGCGCGTCAGGGCGGCGGTCACTGACGACAGGTCTCTGATCTCTTCCCCCGGCGCGAGACGCGGTGCGGGGTGGAATTTGGGGGCAACTCTCCCGTCGCCTCGGTTCAAGCTCGTAGGGAGCGATCCGAGGCAACGATGACTGGCTCTGGCGGGGTTTCACCCTCGTAGGCCCGACATGCGTCTGAGGCTTTGCCTCGTGTCCGCGCATGCGATCGTGACGCGAACTATAGAGCCGGACGGTTTCGCGTCAAGCGCGCCTGAGTGCGATATTCTCCGGTCTCATGGGCCTGTCGAGGTTTTCAACGTCAGACAATGCGAGCTCTACCAGCCTCATCGCTCCCATAACCTCGGTCATGACGCGCACCTTGTTCTTTTCGTTGTCATTGACGGCGATGGTTTCGCGGCCAGCAAAGATGCCGCTGAGGACCGAGATGCGCTCGCCGGCGGCAATCGGCTTCATGGCCTTCAGCCGCTCAATCTCCGCCTCGCACTTCTCGTGATACGCCACGAGCGCCGGGCGCTTCCGATCGTCGAACCAGCCCTCCCGCTCATCGTCCGCGAGCGGGATCAGCCCTCCCGGCTTGTTGTCTGCAGTCTGGATACGGAGAGGCATCGGCGCCGGCACGCCGCGGCTGCCGAGGATGCGGAGAATGCCAACGGCGGATTGCCCCCAGGCGTCACGCTCGAACACCGGAGACCAGTCCGGCTTAAGCGTCGGGTAGCGACCCAACGGGCCGTCCCTCCATTCGGGGCTGCTGAGATGGGCGAAGACGTAGCCGCGGAAGAGCGGAGATTGCAGCTCGGTATTGTAGAGGTCCTTGCCCTTGCGGCGCTTCTCCCAGTGCGTATTCGTCGGCACGTAGGTCGCGATGCCGTGGTCCGACAGACTGTCGGCGCAGCGGTATTCATTCTGCGGGACCGTCACGAGGCAGAACCAGCCAGACCCCGGCGCCTTCTCAATCACAGGCGGATTTCGCCGCTCCTCAAATGGGATCGGGATCTCTCCGTTCTTATCGACCTTCGGCTTGTGGTTGTCATTGTCCGCAACCTTGCCGCTGCGGGAGCCGTACATTTTCGCGCCCATGTTGTTTCCCTATATTGATCGACGAAGGGCGGCCTCAGAGACGCCCACATACCAGCGCCAACGCGGCGCCGCGGTCCAAGCCTTTGAGTTTCCGCTCTTCACGTAGCCGCGCACGATCTCGTCGGGGTCCGCACCAATGCTCCGGCAGTAGGACCGGGCCTCGTCTTCTGCGGATCGGTTCGTCAATTCGAACAAGGCTCTCGTCCTCAAGCTATGCGAATGTCGGGTCAATTACCGGATAGACGCCTCAATGCGCTTTACAATACGATCGACTTGATCGACGCGTTTTAGAATTTCAGAGCCCTTGGCTGAAAGGGCCTCAATTTCTTTTCGAAAATCCTCTTTGTCTAATGTGAGAGCTTTTGCAGCCTCGATTGCGAGTTTTAGTTCCTCGCTGAAATTGGGTCCGAAGTTCTCATCCCTGATTGTTGAGACCCAGGCTCGCGGAATGCCAAGGTCAGCAGCTACTCGCTCATCCGTCCAGCCAGCAGAGTAACCCAATCGTTCGTCGAGGTAGACCTCTTCAAGTTTAAGAAATATAAGCCGGCGATGCTCTCGCGTCATTTCCCGAGGTGCATCAGCTGTATGCGTCGATGACTTTAGAGCATCGGGCCAAGAGCCACGCTCGGTTTTAGCTTCGCCGATTCGCCCGCTTGCTGTACTGGCTTTATTCACATCGGCCTCCTTTGTTGTAACGGCGTGTATCTTATTTCGGCGCGCCTCCTGCTCTCGATTCAGGCAGGCGGGACAAAGGTCGTCTCGACCATCATGTCGCTTCCCGACCCGCCAACCTTTGTCCTCGAACTTTTTCGGGACCTGTTCTTGGGCAATACCCGAACCGAAGTTCATTCGCCCAAGGGCTTCGCCGCAGCCGCAGGATCCGCAAGTCAAGCGGTAGCGCTGGGCGACCTGTCCCTCGTCACGGACGGTGACTTCGGCGAAGTGACGCTGGCTCATGCGAGGGCGAACTCCTCGGCGAGGCGCGCGAGGCCCTTCGGCGTAATGCGGACCTGGGTGCAGGTGCGCTCGGTGCTGTCGCCGCGGGTGATGACCTTGACCTTGTGCTCGAGGAGGCCGGTCTGCACTCGGTTCTGGTAGCCGAGGTAATCGGTGCAGCCGGTACGCTGGTAGATCCAGGCGTTCGACCGGAGGAACGAGAACAGTAGCTTCGGCTGGATCTGCAGGTTCTTCGCGGCGTCCGTGATGCAGAGCGAACCGTCAGCCTCGGCGATGCGGGCGTAGGCGTCGACCTTGGGCGCCTGGGCAGCGATGGTGCCGGCCTGCGCCTCGAGCTGCGCAGCCTGATCCGCCGCGAGGCGTAGGGCCTCGACAAAGTTCGTCGGGACCGCCGGCGCAACAGCCTTGGCGCGCCGCTCGCACGCGAGGAAGTACCGACGCGTCGCCCGGCCGATCTCGTTGTTCTCGACCATGGCGATCTCCTTCGCCATCTCGATCGACAGGGCGTACTCGGTCCGAGCGCCTCGATTTCCCGCTCCCCCGTTTTGGGGAGCGGCCTCAATGGTCACAAAGTCGACGTGTGGCGTGAAGTCGAAGCGCGCGATGCGGTCCTTGATCCATGTTGCGAAGTCGCGGCCGACCTCCAGGGTTCGATGAAGCTCGCGCGCATCGACGGTCTGGATCCGGTCGGCGCCGATGACGCCTTCGCGGATAACGGGGAAGCGGCTAGTCGTGGTGTCGGTCATCTCGCTGTCTCCGGATTGCTGGGGTGGTCCGAAGGCGATGGGGCTGGTGCTGCCAGGCTGTGGCCCCATCGCCGGCTTCATTGAGGGCGTCTCGGCCCTCGCATAATGAAGGGCCGGCCGGTGGGGGCGGGACGGTGAACACCCGCGCCCGATGCGCCGGGCACCACGACCCATGCGGATTCCCCGGCCCGATCGGCGCCGGCTCGCCGCAGAACAGGTGCCGACCGCCTTCCTCGGCGCAGGGCCACTTGCACTGGCCGGTCGAGCGCATATCGGCGAGCGTCCAGCGGCCGGAGCGCGGGTCGGTCGAGGTGGGCGCGGGCGGCGGCGTAACGTTCGGCGGCGCGCGGAACGGCAGGGCTTCGACGGGAGCCGACACCGGCGTCCGAGCGGCCAGCGTGGCCTTCGGTACAGTCGGAGCCCTGGTGCCGCCGCCTTGACCCGACAGGCCCATCCTCGCCAGCTTGCGCAGGATGGCGCGCCGCGTGATGGCCTGGCCGGTCTGCTGGCTCAGCGTCGTGGCGATAGCCTCGGCCGTCTGGCCTTCGGTGGTCCAGAGCGCGCGCAACCGGCTGACGATCGCAGGATCACGCCAGACGCCCCTGCCCTCGACCGCGACGTCTGCGGGCTTCGCGACCTGTACGCCGCCGAGTCCGACCAGCCCGAGGCGATTGATCTTCGACATGACGGCGCTTCGGGTGACGCGCTGGCCTGCGGTCTCGCTCAGGGCACCGGCGATTTCTCCACCGGTAGAGCCGGAGGCCCAGAGCTTCTGGAGGCGATCGGTGGCGCCGGCTGACCAAATGTCGGGCTGGGCCGCGGCGCGTGGCGGCGCGGTTTCGGCTTCGGAGATCGCGGCGTGGTCGTGCATGGGCGCGGCCTTGGTGGCGAGGGTTGTTGCGGGCATCAGGCGGCGGCCTCCGAATCCTGCTGGGCGTCGACGTCTGTGGTCGCTTCCTCGGCCTCGCGGATCTCCCGGCGCGCCTGGCGCGAGGCGAGGTCGGACACGGCGGCCGGGCTGATGGTGGGCTTCGGCGGTTCCGGTGCAGCCTTGGCCGGCATCCGTGCGCGCGCCGTAGTCTCGGCCACGAACTCGGCGTGCCGCGCCGCGATCTTGGCTTGGTCCGCTTCTGTCGGGCTCGCGTAGACCTCGGCGTCGAGGATGAGGGCGATGCGGCCGCGCTCGGCCAGGGTGTCGGCGATTACCAGCCGGCACTCGTGCGCCACCTCGGCCGGCATCGGCGCGTAGGTCCGGTTGCCGAGGCGGCCATCCATGAACCGCTGGCACACCCGCTCGACGACCGGCTCGGGGAAGGGCCGCAGGATGGAGATGTACCCCTTGATCGCGTCGTCACCGGCGTTGTTGGCGATGACGAGGTTGCCGCGCATCAGCTCCACCGCACGGACGATGGCCGCGTCGCGTGATGGGCTCAGCCACCGGTCGATGTCCTCGACGCGCGCCTGCAGCACGTCGCGCTCTTCGTCAGTGGGGGCGAGGCGGGAAGCCAAGGCGCGGCGGCGCCAGTCGGAGCCGTCCTCCAGGCGGTTCGTGAAGGTCCGAACGAGCGTGTCCGTTCTGGGGTCTGCTGGCGCCAAAGTGCCCTTCGGCGTCAGCTTCGCTAGGGTCCTGGTCATGCCTGTCCTCCGAAAGCTCGAGGTGCGCTTGCCGGGCGCGGTCGAGGGCGCGTTGCTGGGGCGATTGCGGCGGTCCGCCAGGGGAAGCGCGGGCCTGCTGGCGCTCGCGCTCCCGGATCGGGCTGTTCAGCCAGGTGCGCCAAGCCGCCGGCCAGTCTGCGAAGGCGCTGTCGAGCTTGAGGTGGTAGTCACGGAACCGCTGCCACTGAGCACGGATCTCCGCACCGTCGAGCCCTGCGGACTCCGCATCTGCAAGCTGCCGGTCGCTCGGCTGCGTGTCTTCGCTGATAGTCGTCCGAGGCTTGCTGCCTTTGCGGCTCGCGGCACGAAGGGGTTTACCCCCTGAGTGTTCTACCTCTTCTCTAATCTTCTCTTCTCTGCTTCGCGGCGTTGAAGCAATTGCTTCGCCCCGATCGTTATCCAGCAATGGCTTAGCGCGGCTCGCTCCGCTAGCGGTCCCGCCTCGCTCGCCTGCCGCTCGACGAGCGCTCGATACTCGCTCGCGATCCGCTAGCTCTTCGGTCACCCTTCGGTTGACCAGCGCTCCGCCGGATGTGACCGCGATCTTGCCCAGGCCGATAAGCTGATTGACCAGCGTCACTGCCTTCGTGTTTCCGCAGCGGAAGATGCTCTGCAGGAAGCGGGTCGAGTTCGGGACCGGGCCGCCGGCGTCGTACATCGCGTGGCAGAGGCGCAGGTAGGCCGCCTCCTGCTCCAGGGTGAGTTCGACAGTACCCAGGTTCCAGGCGCGGAAGTCCATCTTGTAGAATTCGCCCTTCATGGCTGGGCTACTCCGCAGCCTGGAGGGTGCGGAATTCGACTGGAGCGTCGAACTTGCCGACCTCGTTGCCGAAGGCGTCCCAGCCGGGGCGTTTCTCGCGCGCGAACATCTCGAGGCGCGGGCCGGGGATGCGGGCCTCGATCTCGGCGTGCAGATTCGGCGGCTTCCGACTGTGCTCGCGCCGAGGCTCGATCATCACACCCGGAAACGGCCTGCCCTTGATGCTGTGCGGCGTGCCGGATTTGAGGATGATGACGTATTCGGCGTTGCCGGCGACCTCGAGGCCCGTGCCGCGGGCGATCGACGACCGGCAGAAGAACAGCGGCTCACCCGACGACCACAGCTTGACCCAGGGGAAGCACGACGAGTAGCGCAGCCGGTACGCCCTACAGATCTCGTCGACCCGGCACATGTGCGGGGCTGACATCCAGATGAAGACGCGGGCGCCGTCGGGGTGCAGCAGGTCGCGCACCGGCAGGGCCAGGATCTCGGGCCACGTCATGCGCGGATAGTGCTGCGGGCGGCTCTTCGTGCCAGCGACAAACTTCGTCGGCGGATCGATGAGGACGACGCGGTAGTGTCGCTGCGGGTAGCCTGAAAGGCTGCTCAAGCGCGCGCCCTCCATTGCCGTACCCCGGCGACGGTCGCCGCGACGATCTCTTCAGCGGTAAAGCCGATGCGGCCGGCGACAGCGCACTCGTTGCAGCCGGCTCGGACGCGCCTCTTCCAGTTCGCAATGCGCGGCGGTCCGTCCGGGAAGCAGCACGAGCACCACAGGCCATTCCCCACGAGGAATCGGTCAGGCATCGGCTCGACCTCCCGCCTTTGGGTCCAGACGCAGGGCCTGCTGCTTGGCCAGGACGCGGCAGACGTCGGCTTCGCTCAGGATCTCGCCGCCCATGGTCAGGGCGACGGTGATGTCGATGGAGTCGAAGCCGTCGGCCCAGAGATCGGCGATCTCCTGCTCAAGGGCGGGATCGGTGTCGGCGGGGATTCGTGCGGCGGCCATCATCGACGCAGCCCCGCAATCATGGTCTCGACCTGTCCGACGGTCAGGCTGAGCTGTGCGGCGATGTAGGCGGGCGCCTGACCAGCCTTGGTGCGGAGCACGATCTCAGCCGCGTCGCCGTCCTCGACCGGGAGGGCGGTCAGGACCATGCGGATCTGCACGGCCTCGGTGCCGGGGAAGGCTTTGACGTTGCGGACGAAGCTCTGGCTGTCGTCGGCAATGATGCCGGCCTCGACCGCCGCATCGAGGCAGGGCTTGATGCGGTTGTCGGTGTCGCCCTTGAAGGGCGGCATGAAGATCTCGACGTCGCAAAGGCCTGCGATCCGGCCGGGCCGCGGGTTGGCGATGCTGATCCGCAGGACGGCGTCCTGGCGCCAAGCCCGGTACTTCGGAGTCTTGATGCGACGGCCGGACACGAAGGCGAACAGGGCGTTCGTCGTCGGCGGCAGCGGGAAGCGGAGCTCGACCTGCGGCACAATCCGGCGCTGCGCGTAGACCGGGCGCTGCTCCGGGCGCCGGTGGAGCGCCTCGGTGGCCTTCTGGCGCTTCTGGGCTGAGGGGGAGAGAGCCTGCATGGCTCAGATCTCGCCCAGAGCCTGAAGGTACATTTCGAGGATCGCCTCCTCCTCTTGGATCTCGGCGCGGTCCTTCTTTCTGCGACGCAGGATCGCCCGCACCGCTTTCACGTCGAAGCCTCGACCGCGGAGCTCCTGGAAGACCTCCTTGATGTCGCCGCCAATCCCCGTCTTCTCTTCTTCGAGGCGCTCAAGGCGCTCGATGAACTGGCGCAGCTCGTCGGCGGCGACGGCCTCAGACGTCGACGTGGCGGCTTGCTGATTTGCGGTGTTCGTGGTCATGTACTGGCGCTCCTGGCAGAGTGTTCTGCTGTGGCCGCCCGGTGCCTCGCTTTGCGGATGAGGCCCGGGCGGTTTTCGTTTGGGGGTTAGGCGGCGAGAGAGTTGCCGGCCGTGTCGGGCGCCGGGCCGCGGCCGCCGGGCACACCGAGGCCGGCGGCCTTCGCGAGCGCCGAGCGGGCCGCCGAATAGTTCGGCGCGACCATCGGGTAGTCGGACGGCAGGCCGTAGCGCTGGCGGTAGGTGTGCGGGTCGAGGCCGTGCGTGCCCAGGTGCCGCTTCATCGACTTGTAGGGCTTGCCGTCGACGAAGCTGATCAGCGCGTCGGGCGTGATCGACTTGCGGATCTGGGCCGGGGTCGGCTTCTCGATTTCCGCGGCCGCCTGGTCGGCCTCGACCACCGGCCGGCCCAGGCCGAAGATCGCCGCGTGCGTGTCGCGGATCAGCGCCGGCAGATCCCGCTGGCTCACCGCGTTGTGCGAGACGTAGGCGGTGACGATGTCGACCGTCAGCGCGACGAGAGGATTGAAGCTGGTGCCGTCGTCCCGGTGGGCCTGGGGCTGAAGGCGATGGACCTCGGACATGGTCGATGCTCCGATTGTTGAAGGCGGGATCCGCCCGCCGGCGGAAGTTCAGGCGTGGGCGCTGACGACAGCGGGAAGCTCGGGCTCGCGCCGCGGCACGCGCGGCTCGTTCGGCTCTGCTTCGGCGGCGAGCTTCTTCGCGTCGTCGATGACGAGGGCGCCGCGCTCGCGCAGGTGTTCGAAAGCCGTGATCGAGAGCAGGTAGTCGACCGCGATCGGCGCGAGCTCGCCCGTGGTCGCGTTGACGGCGCAGGGGTCGGCGATGACCAGCGCAATGCCGCCGGGCACGGCCGCGAGCGCGATGGTGACGGAGCGGCCGTCGGCCGTGGGCAGACGCAGGCCGGAGCCCGTGAGTTCGGGTTCGCGGGTCAAGACGCGACCTCCGCGATGCAATCGAGGGCGACTGAGAGCGCGCCGGCCGCACCACCGGCGCCGGTGCGCGTCAGGGCAGCGCGGAGGTCGTCCGCCGGGCATCCGCTCTGCAGCGCGAGCGATGCAGCGATGGCGCAGTCGCGGGCGAAGACGTCCGTCTGCGAGTCGAGCTTGCCGCCATTGAGGAACACCTCAGCAAGGCGGCCGTCGGCAAAGCGGGAGAAGCCGGCCGTGTAGTGGATGTTGTCGTGGAAGAACTCGACGATGGTCGAGTCCCGGCGACCGGGAAGGCGCTCGCGATCGGTCATGGGCGTCGCTCCCGTGTGTCGGTGCGATCGTCCTCGTTGCGATCCCAGAGGCGCGGATCCCATTCCCGGGCGCGGTCGTCGCAGAACCGAGAGGCGGCGAGCACGGGCGTCGCGAAGTCGCCGATCCAGAGCAGGACGACGGCAGCGCCGCGGAGAGCCGAAGCCGTGAGGCGAGCGATGATGGCTGAAATCACGCGCGGCCCTCCCGGACATCGGTGAGCTGCTGGCGAATCGATGCGGCGTGGCGCTCGAGGCGCGACTGCCGGCAGATGCGCGCGGCTTCCTGGAGCGAGTCCGGTGAAGCGTCGGGCGAGATGAAGCAGAACAGCTCCGGCCCGTAGACCTCGATCAGGCGGTGGTAGGCGTTGCCCGAAGGCGAAGACGCGCCCTCCAGCCACTTGCTGACCGTCTTGTGTGAGATGCCGGTGTCGGCCTCGACACACGACGCCGTCTTCGTCGCATGGATCCCACGTAGAAACTCAGCAATCCGCACTGCGAAAGTTTGGGGTTCGATTACCCCAATGTTTCGCAAGAACACCCCAGATTTTCGCATGACCTTCTCCGATGCTGTGTGCATCGAAGGGGTGCGGCCCAGGAGACCTTTGGAGGTGAAGGACACGGCGGACATCTCAGCGGAGCCCGGAATTGTTGACGGGATACGCACGACGAACAGCAGCGCGACCGCCGGCTTGGCGGCAGGGGCGGACGCGCGAGAGAGACGACAGGTCGAAGCCCGACGGCGCTTGGCGGCGCTGATCCGGGATGGGGTGGTTTGGTACGGCGAGGTCCGAAAAGGCCGGAGCACTGAGGCTCCGGCAGTCAGGGGAGGAAACGCTCGAGTTGAGCGTGCCCAGGTGGGCCTCGGACGCGCCGAGATGGCGCGAATGGACAATGGCGGCGCTCATGGCGCGCACCAAGCGATCGCCAGGAAGGCGACCGGCGCAGCTGCGATAAAGGCGACCAGCGCCCCCGCGAGCAGCGATCGGGTCCGGCTCGACATGGTCATCGCGTGACCTCGCGAGCGAGAGTCGGCAGCTCGCCGCGGCTGGCCTTGTCGTGCGCCATGCCGATGACGCTCGCGACGATGGCGAGCCACAAGGCGATCGAGATGCCGAAGCCGATGGCGATGCCCTTGGCGGGCGAGAGAGAGTGAGAGCGGCCGATCATGCCGCCGCTCCCGCGGTCTCGGGTTGGGGCGCGCGCTTGGCGGCGATCCGGGCCGCGGCCTTGGCGACGATCCGAGTCCACTCGTCGCGATCAGGGCGGCTGATGTGCTCGGGCCAAGCCGGACCGTCCTCTGGCCAATGGGCTGAGAAGTACGCCAGCACCTCGTCGTACTTGCGGGCTGTGAAGGTCTTCGACGGGTCGGCAATGTTCTCGAAGAACCGGCCGTCCCAAGCCGCCAGCCGACCAAGCGTCGTCAAGCTCAGGTCCTTCTCGTCAGCGAAGGCCTGGGCAACGAGCAGAAGATGGGCAGCCAGTTCGCGTTCCATGACGAACAGTAATGTAGGATGAATCCTACTTCGTCAATGGGGTACATCCCACTCGCGTTGTCGGAGGCCATGTTGGACAAAACCTACATGGCTGCAACACTCGCTCAGCGCGTCCAGGCGCGCTTGGATCACCTCAATCTCGGCCCGGTCGAGGCCGCGACCAAGGGCGACCTCGAGCGCACTTACATCCGAGACATCGTCAAGCCGGACGGCAAGAAGACCGTCACTTCCCGGCTCATGCCGAAGCTTGCCGCTGTGCTGCAGACCACGGCCGCCTATCTCAATGGCGAGACGGAGGACCCCAGCCTTCCGTCAGAGGCGGCGCCGAGCACTAGGGAGCTGATCACCGTGCCGAAGGTCGGACGGGTCGAAGCCGGTGAATTTCGCGAGGTGCTCGAATTCGACGATTCCGAGCGAGACTTCCTCCTCGAGCAGGCTGACGACGAGTTCCCGCGCGCTCGGATGTTTGCTCTCGACGTCGTCGGCGACTCGATGAACCGCTCAGAGCCACCGATCCCACCTGGCGCCGTCATCATCTGCGTGGATTTTGACGACACCGGCCTGCCGCTGATGGACGGCATGATCGTAGCGCTCGAGCGCACAAGGAACGGCGGCCTGACCCGCGAGTGGTCGGTGAAGGAAGTCGTGACCTACGATGATCGCAACGAGTTCCAGCCGCGCTCGACGGCAACCCGGCACGAGACGATCGTCGTTTACGATGACCCGGCAGCGAATGACGGCGTCGAGGTGAAGGTCATGGGGATCGTCCGCAGGATCTCCACACCGGTGCCTCGCAATAAGCCACGCCGCCGATAGGCGTTTCTCGGTATCGTCCACAGGCTGCAAAAATTTCGGCGCGCCGGGTCGGGGAAAGGATTCGACACGCCCGCAAATGAGAACGAAACTAGAACAAACCTGCTTGGGGGGAGCGTTCGATGTTTCACGAGGTCTCGACGGTGCGTGCCGCCTTCACCCTTCGCCTGCGGTGCCACAACTGCCTCAAGATCACGTGCCGCGAGCTGATCTCGCCCGACGTCGAAGATGCCCCAACCGACATTGATGAGCTGCTGGAGAGCGCATGGCTGCGTCGGCAGACGTTTGCCTGCGGCCAATGCGATAACCCGATTGCGACGATGGTCAGCATCCGCCAGGACGATGACCTCGAGCCCATCGCGTAGGTTTAATCCCACTTAATCATTGACAGTAGGATAGAACCCACTTAGCCTACCTCCATCGCCGCTCACCGAGCCGATGGAGCCGCCCCGTGTCCAAGATCAGACAGCCCCACATCACAACCGACGAAGGCAATATCGTCCTTCTCCCCTTCAAGTTCGAAATTTGCTCGTGCTGCTCGGGGCACGGCAAGTCTTCCGCTTATCTCGGCGCCTACACGTCCGACGAGATGGCCGATCAGGGGCCGGACTTCTTCGACGAGTACATGGCCGGCACCTACGATCGCACCTGCGATGCGTGCGACGGCGACGGCAAGGCGATGGTGGCTGACTACAGCCGCATGACTGCCCAGCAGATCCAGACCCTGGAAGACGACGAGCGCTTCGACGCTGAAGACGCCGCCTACTCCGAGGCCGAGCGTCGGATGGGGTGCTGAGCCATGGCCACCCGGATCGATCTCACCGCTATCGCGATCGGCCTTCTCGGCCTCATGATCACCGTCGGCGGCCCCGCCGTCGCTGTCGCCTGCGCTCGTGCAAACGGGTGGCTGTGATGTTCTGCGATCGCAACCTCACCGTCACTGCCGTTGCCGAGCGCTATGCCTACGGGCAGAGCCGCAAGAGCAGCCGGGCTCGCATCGCGCGCCAGAACGTGGCCGCCAAGCGCGAGCGGAACGCACGGGCTCAAGCGGTCTTCTTCGCCGCTGACGACCACGCCGGCCTCGTCGCCCGCGGCCGCGGCCTTCTGGAGCGCGAGCCGGCCGACCCAGTCGTCACCGTCAACGTCGGCCGCGCCCTCGCGGTCCTCGACAAGGCCGAGACCTCCTGGAAGCGACCGGGCCACGTCGTCGTCTGGATCAACACCGGAGACGCGGTTCTGCTGGGCAACGTGCTCCGGCGGCTCAACGGGTTCGTGCTGGGCCTCGACCGCCTTGACGAGATCGCCGGGCGCGTCCCGCCCGCCGGCACGGCCATCGAATGCCTGACGCCTGAGCTGATCGCCGCGATCGAGGCGCTGGACGCTGCCGGTGAGGCGCGCGCTGCCGCCATCCTCCGCACTGCGATGCTCGCGAGCACCACGTGCCGGCTTCACGTCGCTCCGGGTGATGCCGGGTGGCTTGCTGATGTCCTGCGGACCGTCGGTGCCCCGGGTCGCCTCGTAGCCGCGCTGGCGCCGATCGCTGCAGCAGCAGAGGGGAGCGCCGCCTGATGCCCTGGTCCCTCACCCCAAGCCACCACGGTATCGAGTTCATTCTGGACGACGATGATCAGATCGTCGGTCAAGTCGAGATCGATGCACGGGGGATCGCTTGGCACGTCAGCGCGTGCCCGGTCCGGTTTCCTAAAGGTGCCGTGCTCCCGGCGCGATTCTTCGGGTGCCCCGAGGCCTGGATCCCGAAGCGCGGCGATCTCCTGCGCTTCCTCGGGGTCCCGCTGCCGGGCTTCGCTGCATGCGACGCAGAGCCGGAACGGAGGGCAGCATGAACTCCCCTGCCCTCGCTCTCGCCAGCTTCGTGTTCGTCGGCCTGTCGGTCGGCGCCATCGCGGCCATTCCGCTGATCGTCCTTGAGCTCGACCGGCGGGAGCAACGCGCACGCCGCGGCCGCGCCGCTGGCCATGAGGTGCCGTGATGGAACAGGCGCTCGTCACCATCCCCGCGCAGACAGCGCTGCAGGCCTTCACCACCGATCGGGCGATCGACCCGTTCCTCGCCAAGGTCCGCGAGCAGATCGACGGCTTCACGGCCGACGTCAGCACGCCGAAGGGCCGGAAGGAGATCGCCTCCTTTGCGTTCCGGATCGCGCAGACTAAGGCGCGCCTCGAGGACGTCGGTAAGGCGCTCGCCGACGAGCAGAAGGCGATTCCTAAGAAGATCGACGCGAGCCGGAAGCTCGTCCGCGACACGCTCGACGGCTGGCGCGACGAGGTGCGGGCGCCGCTCACGCGATGGGAGGAGGCCGAGGCCGCTCGCGTCGCCGGGCACCGGGCGAGCATCGCCAGCGTGGCCCAGGCGGCCACTCCGCACGCGACTGTTGCGCTGACCCGAGAGGCTATCGCCGAGGTCGAGGCCTTCGTGATTGGCCCGGCCTGCCAGGAATTCGAGGCCGAGTACGCCCGCACGAAGGACGAGACGCTGCGGTCGCTGCGCGCCCAGGTCGTCGACCTGGAGCGGCGTGAGGCGGAGCAGGTCGAGCTCGTCCGGCTGCGCGCCGAGGCGGACGCACAGGCGGCCAGCGAGCGCGACGAGCGGATCCGCGCCGAGGCGGCGGAGGCCGAGCGGACCAAAGCGGCGCGGGCCGCGGAGGAGGAGCGTCTTCGCGTCGAGCGTGAGGCTGAGGCTGAGCGGGCGCGGGTCGAGGCTGCAGCCAAGGCCGAGCGCGATGCCGCCGAGCGCCGCGAGCGCGCGCTGCAGCAGGAAGCCGAGGACGCCCGCCGCCGCGCCGCAGAGGCCGAGCGGCAAGCCGCCGAAACCGAGCGCCGCCTGAGAGACGAAGCCGAGGCGAAGGCCCGACAGGAAGCCGCCGCCGCAGCCGCGCGCGAGGCGAACAAGCGTCGCTGCGCCCGGATCAACAACGAAGCCGTGGCCGCGCTCGTCGCCGGCGGCGTCGATCCGGAGAACGCGCGCGCCGCCATCGTCTTGATCGCCCGCCGGGCGGTCCCCCTCGTCACGATCCAATACTGAGGTGCGCCGTGGCCAAGCCTGCCTTCACCCCCCCGAAGCCCGTGCTGTTCGGCCGGGCCGACAACGATCGCGTCTGGCTCGAATTTGAGACCGCAGACGGCCAGCACTGCTCCGTCACATGGCCCGGTGATCTTCGTGAGGCCGAGACGGTCACGCGCCTCTGGAACGCCCTGAAGCCCTGCGTCGAGGCTCTGATCGCCATACGCAGCGACGTCCGCGATCCGGATACCGACACCGCCATCTCCGGGGCATCCGGTGAGAAGCTGGATGAGGCGCTTGCTGCTGTCGGGGTGCGTCCGTGAGCAGGCGCGAGTTCGGCAAGCCGATTCAGCGCGCCGCGCTCGCCCGTGCCGGCTTCGTCTGCGAGGGCATCCTCGACACCGGATCTCGCTGCCTGACGCAGGTCGGCCACGGTCGCCCTGTCGAATTCGATCACATCCTGCCCGACTGGATGGGCGGCGAACCGAGCCTGGAGAATTGCTCCCCGCTCTGCCCGCCGTGTCACCGCGCGAAGACCGCACAGGACGCAGCCAATCGCGCGAAGACGAAGCGCCAAGCCGACGCCTTCGATGGGGTCAAAGACCCGCACCGGCAGAAGCTTCAGGGCCGCGGTTTTCGGCCGTCGCCGCCGCAGCGCTCGGCCACGCGGCGCATCGAGAAATTCCAAGGCACCATCATGGAGAGAGGCCGGTGATTCCCTTCGGACAGATCCATCCCGTCTGGGCAAGGCCCGGTGCCGAGGCCCGCCTCGTCGAGCTCTGGAGCCAGCGCCGCCTGAGCGGCCTCGAGATCAGCGGCGTGCTCAGCATCGAGTTCGGCCTGCCGATCTCGAAGAACGCCGTCCTCAACAAGATCCACCGGATGCGGAAATACGACCACAAGGCCGGTCAGCAGCATCGGCCGGCGCCGGCAAGCGTCGAGCCTGTGGTGATCACCCTCCCCCACGTCGGGGCAGCCTACGCCTACAGCGCCGGCCGCCTGATCCGCGATGGGGTCGCGCTGGAGGCTCGGGCATGAGCAGCACCCTCCCCACCACCGCACGTGATGGCGATCTGCGGGCGGCCGAACCCTGCATCAGCGCGCGTGACCCGTTCCCCGAGCGCCGCGGCGACTGGATGCAGACGTACACGGGCCGCCGCTTTTGGCCGCTGGACCCGCGACCGGAAGACGTGGCGATCGAGGACATCGCGCACGCCCTGTCGCTCCAGACCCGCTACGGCGGGCACTGTCTGCGGTTCTATTCAGTCGCCGAGCACAGCGTCCTCCTGGCTCGCAGCGCCACCCGAGAGAACGCGCTGTGGCTCCTGCTGCACGACGGCGCCGAAGCGTACCTCAACGACATGGTGCGCCCGTTGAAGCGGCACATGCCGGAGTACCGCGCGGCCGAAGATCGCGTTGCCTGGGCGATCTACGAGCGGTTCGGTCTCGACCCGGCGAACGAGCCTCGCGAGGTCAAGGATCTCGACAACCGCATCCTGATGGACGAGCGCGCGCAGATCATGCGCCCGACGGGCGACGCGTGGAACTACGGCGGCGCAACCGACCCGCTCGGCGTCACGATCGAAGGCTGGGCACCCCAGCTCGCTGAGCGAGCATTCTTGGGCATGTTCTCGCAGATAACTGGCCTCCCCCGCGAAGCCCCTCCCCCAGCACAAGATCCAGTCCCCGCGCTGGGGTTGCCGGCAGGAGAGGTCGAGGGGCTGCAGGCGCAGCTGGCTGAGTTTGATACCGCTTACGCATCCTGCGAGGGAGCGGAGTACGAGTCTCGCCCGTGGCAGTTGGCGCTTGAGGCGGCAGATCCGCTTGTTGAGTACCTCCGAACCCACACCCTCACCCCGCCAGCATCGGCGGCAGACAGCGAGGGGCTGCAGGTTAAGCGCGTCAGCCGCTTGGACGACTGCTGTTCGGCCTGCACCCCATGCTCGCATCAGAAGCGTGATCCATATTCGCTGTGTGCCGTCTGCGAGCAGGTGCACACCAATGCGCGAGAGGAAGAACGGCGGCACGCGCTTGCCAAAGACGCTTCGGAGCGCGCCAGCAAGAATGCCGGCGTCGCAGCCGAACTTCTCTACGCCCCGATCCTTTGGGCGATCCAAGATGCGACCACCCCGCCACCAGTCCCTCCGACACGGGAGGCGGGGCTGGAACCAGGGGAGCGACAGTATCGGGATTACCACGCGAACTGGGAAGCGTGGGCACACTTCGACGCAAAAACCAAAGCCCGATGGGCTGACGTTGAGGCTGTAAGCGCCCCCACCCCCGGCGAAACGCCCGGACAGGATGCGGTGGAGGCGACCGCCCTCTCGCAAGACAAGTTCACACTCGGCCGCAAGATGCGTGAGATCGTCTGCCGAGCCAACACATGGGAAGACGCGGCCGTTGAGTTCGCGGCCCTCGCCTCGCTCCGATCCACCCAGGCCGACACGGGCGGGGAGAGCCAGACACCGGCACCGGACGGGGGTGCCGTGGAGGCGCTGCGCAAGATCGCCAACCTCTCCCCGGAGCCTGACGATAAGGCGTGGCACAACGAATGGAATGAACCGGGCGGCTACCGCTATTTTGGCTCGGACGGGAAGGTTCACGAGACCGGCGTCGACACGTCCAATCACGGCGACATCGAAGCCTGGGCTCACGAGAAAGGGCTTCATGCCGCCGCAGTGATCGCCCGCGCAGCCCTCGCCGCCTTCGCGCAGGGGCCGGGTGCGGGGCAGGCGGGCTGGTTGCCGATCGCCAGCGCGCCGAAGGACGGGACGATCATCGGTGTAGCGGCCGGGTGCGCGGCGTGGAGCGAGAGCGCCCGGGGATGGGTGTCCAAGATGCCCGGCGCTGTGGATCGTCCCATCCAGTGGCCCGTGACCCACTACAAGAGTCTGGACCCGAACACCCTGCCCATCCTGCCGGTGTTTGCCAGTGACAGGTGGCGCTCGCCCCTGCCCGCCGCCCCGGCCACCGCCGCGAGCGAGGGGGACGTAGCATGACCAGCGTCGAAGATATTCTCGCCGCCATCCGCAAGCGCGGCGAAGTCCGCTGCCCGCACTGTCGGCATGAATTCAATATGTCGGAAGGCGAACTCTACATCGGCCGCACATCGTATCACGGCGAGGAAGAGCCCGTTCCGACTGACTGCCCGAAGTGCGAGGCGGAAGTCTATTTCAAGGAGCACGTCACGCGGACTTGGACGGTCGGCCGGACGCCTACGGAGGCGGAAGAGCTATGAGCACCACCCCCGCCCGCCCAGCCGGAACCGCTGAGATCCGCGAGGCGCTGGCCGCCTCGCCCACCAACCCGGAAGCGCTGCGTGAGGCACCCCCTCCGATCCCGGTCCGCGGCCTCTACTATCTGACCGAGTGCGAAAACTGCGGCTGGATCGGCTCATCCGAGCAGTGCGGAACGGACAGTGGGGCCGACGACTCCGATGTCTACTGTCCGGTCTGCGACAGCAGCGGATGCGAAGACGAGCCAAGCTGTGGCGACACCACAAGGCACGGCGAGGCGGTCTATCAGCGCATCGTCGCCTTAGAGGCCGAACGCGACGCCGCCCTGGCGGAACGGGATGAGGCGCGGGAGGAGCGCGACGCGCTTCTCGGCGCAGCCGGTTTCAAGCCCGGCTCGTTCCGCAGCGCTCTGACACGCAAGGTCATCCTGGATGATGTCGCCGGGATGCGCCCGGAGATGGTCAAGGCCCGTCGTTATGCAGAGCGTGCTCAGGGCGACGCCGACCTCTGGACCATGCGCATGCTGGACGAGTGGCCCGGCGACACGCTGCTGCTGCGCCTCTGGCGGCAGAAGAAGGAAGCCAAGGCCGAACGCGACGCCGCCACCGCCCAAGCCGATCGCACAGCAGGCGAGCTTGCGGCGGCAGAGGCGGAGAAGGTGCGGCTGAAGGCTGCGCTGAAGTTCTGCCTCGAAGAACTCGAATGGCAGATCGAACAGGCGAAGCATTGCGGCGACCCGAACCACGAATGCCCGATGCAGGACATCCACGGGCCGACTGACGGCCATCGCATCGCGAGAGACGCCGCCCGCGCCGCTCTCACCGAGGAGCCTCCCCATGTCGAATAAAAGCTTCAGCGACTGGATTCACGAACTCGATGTCGAGGTGATCCAAGGTGAATACGGCTACGAAGAGGGTGAATTCACGGTCTACCCCGACCACTGGAAACCGCTCTTCCGCGAAGACCTGACGCCGCAGCAGGCCTTCCGTCGCGCCCTTGATGCTTTCGGCGAGGCTAGGCGCCAAGAGGACGCAGATCGCAAAGCCAACTGGGAACGCATCCAGGCCGAAGACGCCGCCGCCATTAAGCTGGCTAGGGAGGCATCCCATGCCGAATAACCCGAGCCGAGACGTGCTGCTGGCGCTGCGCGAACGCGTGCTGGCGGCAAAGGGGGCGGACGTTCTGACATGCGCCCATTTGATCGCCGAGACCATTGCTCCAGCCGGCAGCTTCGTGAGCGTCGCGCCGGTCTCTGAAACGGTGCGTGTCTGTACGAGGCGAGGTGCTTTCACTGGCGCAGACATCGAATGGGCCGCGTGGCCTTCGTGGCGCTCCGGCTTCAAGGTCAACCCTCTGGAGACGTCGATCGTACTCTTTGAGCGAATGCTGCCGGGGTGGTCTCGCGAAAACGGAAAATCCGGCTTCGGCAATCCGGCCTGGTGCCGCGCCTGGAACCCCTCTCTGTCGCCCAGGGTGAACAACGAGGTCAGGTCGGACCACAACGGCGGGTCCGAGCCGCTGGCGATTTGCGCCGCCCTGCTAACCGCCCTCGCAGGAGGCCAGACCCATGGCTGAGCCGAGGGAAGTGGCGGACGAATTCGCCGAGCACGCACGGGCGCTCGTCCAAGAAACTCTGTCAGGCGGTCCGGGCAATCAGGCTGTCGGCACCGTCGGCCTTGCCGCGTTGCAGTGGATGTACGCTCGACGCGAACATATCGAAGCCGCCCTCCGATCCCCATGCCTGGACCGGGATGGCGAGCGGATGAGAGAGGCGGCTGCCGGCCTCTGCGATTATCGAGCCGAACGAGCCCGCATGGCCCTGAAGGGCGGCGTTGACGGGGCTGAGTTTAACCGAGCGGCGGAGGCTACGGCAAGCGCCCTGGCGACTGAGATCCGAGCCCTCGCGCACGAGGAGAAGATGGGATGCTTAGGGCCTCTGCGTGGTCTGACTCCAGAGGCGGGGCGTTGACATGATCAGCATCCTCGTTCAGCCCTTGATGCGCTCTGTCGATGACCCGAGCCGGAATAGCACCGCGCGGTGTTCCGACTCGGGCCATCGGAACAGCTTCGGCCTTTGCCAGCTTTTCCGATGGAGCGACCTCAATGAAGCACTATGTCGGCTTGGATGTTGCCCTGAAGACCACGCAAATCTGCGTGATGGATCAGGAGCAAAAGATCGTCGCCGAGGCGAAGATCGAGACGCACCCCGAAGCACTAAGCCAGTACCTCTTCAAGCTCGGCCTGAACTATCAGCGGGTCGGATTGGAGACCGGGAACCTTGCCCAGTGGTTGTACACGGGCATGGCGGAAGCTGGCCTACCGATCATCTGTGTGGATGCGCGGAAGATCAAAAGCTTCTTGAAGCTGCAAAAAGTCAACAAGAACGACCGGAACGATGCTCGCGGCATCGCCAAAGCGATGCATATCGGAACGGAGCATGCCGTTCATATGAAGACCATAGAGTCTCAGCGAATGCGTTCGCTTCTGGCCGCACGCAAAAGCATTCAGATCAAAATGAACGATCTGAAGATGTTTGTTCGCGGCAACATCCGCCAGTATGGCATGAAGATGGACAAGGTCTCTCTATCGATGTGGGAGGCACGCGTACGAGAACTGATTGCTGGGGACAACTTCCTCTGCATGGTGGTCGAGCCGATACTCGTTTGCATTCGTACGATGCGGCAACAGGTTGTTGTGCTCTCAAAGGAAATCAATCAGATCACGCGAGGCGATCCGACTTGTCGGCTTCTCATGACATGCCCCGGCGTCGGTCCGGTCGTGTCTCTGACGTTCAAGACATCGATCGATATCCCAGAGCGCTTCGCCAATTCTCAGACGGTGGGAGCCTACCTCGGCTTGACGCCGAAGCAGAACCAGTCCGGCGAGACGGACAAAAGGGGCAGGATTTCCAGGGCCGGGGACATCGCAATGCGCACTGCTCTGGTGGAAGCCGCGCATTCAATGCTGTCTCGTGGCCGGGCGTGCTGGCTCAAGGAGTGGGCACTGAAAATCAAGAAGAGGACGAACCTCTTCGTCGCGGCCATCGCGCTTGCCCGCAGGCTGGCCGTCATCCTGCACCGCATGTGGGTGGACAAAACCGAATTCTGTTGGGAGGCCGCGCCGAAAAGGGCTGTGGCCGCCTAACCGAACACACCTTCCGCCGCCGACAGCGGAAGACCGAGCGTCAGGAACCGAGGGTCGGGCGACCCATAGCCATCCCATGCGGCCAGACCGCGCTAATAAGCCGTGGGCGCCCACTTCACGAAACCCATCTTGTGGCGGCCTTCGTGCCGACCACGGAAGTGAGCACGAGTCCTGATCGTTCGATATTCTTCTTTCGGCAAAGAACAACCCAAGCATTGGGTGCGCGGTATGTAACATTCAGTTCCCCGCAAGGGGAGAAGGGCGCGACGCAGAAGATCAGCTTGGACTCAAATTCCGGGCTACAAGATTTGTGCGCGTCCTTCGAAAGCTCCGCTTCGGCGGAGGGAGGCGAGACGCAGCATCCTGCCTTGAGCGACAATCTCGTGGTAGAAGATTTGCGCTCGCCTCCTCAGGATCGCAGACGACATCGGCCAGTAAAGGACGCTTCGCGCCACTTCGTGGCTTCGTCCTTGACTGTCCGAGGTCTTACTGCGGGAGGGCTTTCATACGATCTGTTGGCAAGCCTGAGCGCATCGGGCGCTCTAATCTATGGAGCGCTGTGATGAGTTGCGACAGCAAGGCCGCATGCTGGGAAGAGCCTCATCTTTGCTCTTGGCCGAATTGTCGTAGCGCAGAGTCGCGAGAGCGTGACCGAGATAGGTCGGCAGCAGAGACGAGCGAGCGCTACGAGAAGGCAAGAGCCATCGCCGAAGCTGCCGCCAACCGTTGGGACCAGTTCGGAGACACGGCAGGCGTCCAGTGGCTCGCGGAACAAATACACCGGGTGATGTCGCCGCTTTCGCCGCAAGATGACCGCGATCTTTGCGAGTGCCGGATCGGCCAGTGCCGCTTCCTTACAGAGCGATGCCGGGAGGTCGAGTTATGACCGAAGTCGAGGAAATCCGCGCGCTCAGCACGGCCGAACTGCTGCGAAGGCTGGCGTCTTACACGAAGTGGATGGGCCTGCCCCACACCCAACCGCGCCTGCTCTCGGCAGAAGCCAGCAGACGAGCAGAGACCATGTCGGATGCGGACCGTGTCTGCCACGACGATCAGATGGCCGTCTGGTCTGGAGATGTCATCGGCCGCCTCGCTATGGGCGACTATCTTCGCGCCGACTTCGACTACGACGACACGCTCGCCCTCCACTCGGCCGTCGCCGATGAAATCCGCAGCATCGTTGAGAGCGCGCTCAGCCATCCAGAGCTTGCCGCCTCGCTCTCCCCGCAACAGCCCACGGATACGGGCGACCTGGATCGACCGGTCGCCTTATCCACAAGCCCTAACAAGTGAGGCAGGATGCTGAGCGAGAACCACAGGCGCATTCTAGTTGCGCTTGACGGATGCCACGATGACTTCGGTGATCCCGGCTTCCTCAGCTTCGACGGTATCGCGAGACGGGGAGAAATCGACCGATCGCTCGTGCGACGCAACGTTCGCCACCTCGCGCGGAAGGGCCTGACCAAATACGCGCGCGGCCTATGGACGGATGATGGCCCGGCTGGCGCTGGCTACGCGATCACCCCCGCAGGCCGATCCGCCCTCACCCCAGAGCAAGAGGGGCGCGATGGACATGGCTAAGGCGCGACCAGTTCCCAAGCGCGAGGACGTCACCGAGACCACGCCGTTGCGGCTCGACGCGGCGGTTGCCCTCGCCTTCCCGGCCGGCGGCATGACCGTGAACGGTTTGCGCACGGAAGCCGCCCGCGGCCGGCTTTCGATTGGCCGCGTCGCCGGCAAAGACTTCACCACGCTCGCCGATATCGAAAGGATGATCGAACGATGCCGGCTCGACGAAAGCCTGCGCGCCTCTGGCTCCGGCCGGAGCGTCGGCGGGACGGGAAACTCGTCGCCGCCGCGACGTGGCTCATCCTCGACGGAGGGAAGCACTACCCCACGGGATGCACTGAAGGCGAAGCTGACCGCGCTCAAGAACTCCTTGGGCAGCACATCACGCTCAAATACGAGCCGCAGCGTAAGCGGCGGGACATAGAGGAGATCGATGTGGCCGACGTGCTCGCGATCTACCTCAACGAAAAGCTCGGCATGGATAAGCCGGCGGCGGAGCAATTCGGGACTATTGATCCGATCGGGTGCAAGCGGTTCGTTTCGCGCATTGATCGGCTTGGCGATTTCTTCAGCGGCATGAAGCTGGCCGACGTGATCGGCGACACATGCAAGAGCTACGTCGTTTCGCGCGGTCGCACGGGCGGGGCCCGGCGCGATCTTCAAGACCTCAGCGCCGCAATCGGGCATCACAAGAGGCTCGGCCTGCACCGCGGCGACGTGGCGATCATGCTTCCGAAGCGTGGGGAGGGCCGGACGCGATGGCTCACTCGCGCGGAGGCCGCCCGGCTGCTCTGGGCCTGTTGGACCTATCGAGAGACGCAGACTCGGCACCGCGGCGCAGACACAGGCAGGAAGCTCGCGACCGATAAGCGCCCGCTGCGGCATCTAGCGCGCTTCATCTTGATCGGCCTCTACACCGGCACCCGAGCCGGCGCGATTGCCTCGGCTTCGTTCCACAAGGGCGAGCGGCGATCCTACCTCGATCTTGATGCCGGCGTTTACTACCGGCTCGCGCAGGGGAAGGCGAAGTCGAACAAGCGCCAGCCGCCAGTGCGCTTACCAGACCACATACTGGCGCATCTCCGCCGTTGGGCGAAGACGCCACGCAAGGACGGCTCTCTGCCCGAGTACGTCGTCGAGTGGCAGGGCAAGCCGGTCTCTAGCGTGAAGACGGGCTTCGCCCATGCTGTCGAGGTCGCCGGCCTGGAAGAAGACGCGACTCCGCATACCCTCCGGCACACAGCCGCGACGTGGCTGATGCAGGCCGGCGCCGACATCTGGGAAACCTCTGGCTTCTTAGGCATGACGCCGAAGGTGCTGATGGAGGTCTACGGGCATCATCACCCTGACTTCCAAAAAGGTCCGGCCAACGCGGTGAAGAACCGTCAACGCCCGGCGTCATTGCAAAAGGCAGCCAAAAAGCCGAGCGACGAAACCTCAGAAAAAGCACAGGAAGATAAGCCGAAATGACCGTTTCGTTGGTCAATTCGTTGGTTGTGTCTGGCAATCCGTGGTAACGTACAGCTTAAGCCGTTGATGGAATTGGTGGGCCCGGCAGGACTCGAACCTGCAACCAGACCGTTATGAGCGGTCGGCTCTAACCATTGAGCTACAGGCCCGGCAGGGCAACGGACCATGTCCTAGCCGCTGGCTGCGCGCGCGTCATCCCGGTTTTTCCCGGGCAGGGAACGGCCGATGCGCTTCGTGCGTCCGGCCGAGCCGTTCTCACTCCGAAAATACGTAGCCGTTGTTGATCTTCAGGCCGACCGGGCGGCCGGCGGCAAGGCGGGCGTTGTCGGAGGCTTCGACCACGAGGAGCTTGCCGTTGGGGCGGTCGATCTCGATGCGCTGGCGGCCCTGGGCGCGGTAGGAGGAGCGCACGAAGCCTTCGAGATGGGCCTCGTGGGCGTCGGCGAACTGGAGTTGCCAGGGGCGCACGTAGAGCTTGACCGGACCGACCAGCCCGTCGGGGGCGGGGACCGGCGTATCGCGGCCGTTGACGAGGACGCGGCCGCCCTGCGCGATCGCCTCGACCTCGATCGTGTCGCCCAAGAACTTCAGCACCGTCGGCGAGGCCGGGTGCTCCTGCACTTCGTCCGGCGTGCCGACCTGCTCGAGGCGCCCCTTGTCGAGCACGGCGACGCGGTCGGAGAGTTCGAGCGCCTCGTCCTGGTCGTGGGTCACGAAGATCGTGGTCTGGCCGGTGCGGTCGTGGATCTCGCGCAGCCAGCGGCGCAGGTCCTTGCGGACCTGGGCGTCGAGGGCGCCGAAGGGCTCGTCGAGCAGCAGCACGCGCGGCTCCACCGCCAGTGCTCGCGCGAGCGCGATGCGCTGGCGCTGGCCGCCGGAGAGCTGCGAAGGGTAGCGGTCGCCGAAATTCGACAGCTTGATCAGGTCGAGCAGGTCGCCGACCCGCTTCTTGATGTCGGCCTTGGCCGGGCGCTCGGCGCGCTTCCTGGCGTTGAGGCCGTAGGCGATGTTGTCGGCCACCGTCATGTGCTTGAACAGGGCGTAGTGCTGGAACACGAAGCCGACCGCGCGCTCCTGCACCGGCAGCCGCGTGGCGTCGTCGCCGCCGAAGATGATGCGGCCGGAATCCGGGCGGTCGAGCCCGGCGATGATGCGCAGCAGCGTCGTCTTGCCGGAGCCCGAGGGCCCGAGCAGGCCGAGCAGCTCGCCGGCGCGCACGTCCAGAGACAGCCCGTGGAGCACGGCCGCCGTGTCGAAGGTCTTCGAGACGCTCTCGACCCGGATCGCCGTGGAGTTGCTAGTGACGCCGTGCGCCCGCCGCGATGTCGTCGGCGTAGCGCCACTCGAGGACGGATTTGATGACGAGGGTGACAAGAGCGAGGCCGGCAAGGAGGGAGGCGACGGCGAAAGAGGCAACGAAGTTATACTCATTGTAGAGGATCTCCACGTGGAGCGGCAGCGTGTTGGTCAGGCCGCGAATATGGCCGGACACGACCGAGACGGCACCGAACTCGCCCATCGCGCGGGCATTGCAGAGCAGGACCGCGTAGAGCAGGCCCCAGCGGATGTTGGGCAGGGTCACGGTCCGGAAGGCGTGCCAGCCCGAGGCGCCGAGCGTCATCGCCGCCTCCTCCTCCGCCGTGCCCTGCTCCTGCATCAGCGGGATCAGCTGGCGGGCGACGAAGGGGAAGGTCACGAACACCGTGGCCAGCACGATGCCCGGCACCGCGAAGATCACCTGGATGTCGTGCTCGATCAGCCAGGGGCCGAGCAGACCCTGCGACCCGAAGACCAGCACGTAGATCAGACCGGAGACCACCGGCGAGACCGAGAATGGCAGGTCGATCAAGGTGACGAGCAGGTCTCGGCCCCAGAACTTGAATTTGGCGATGGCCCAGGCCGCCGACACACCGAAGACGACGTTGAACGGCACGGCGATCGCGGCCGTGATCAGGGTCAGCCGGATCGCGGCATGGGCGTCGGGCTCGGTGAAGGCGGTGAAATAGGCGGAGACGCCCTTGGCGAAGGCCTGGACGAACACCGTGACGAGCGGCAGCACCAGGAACAGGGCCAGGAAGGTGACGGCCACCGCGATCAGGGTCCAGCGCACCCAGCCTGTCTCGGTGACGACGCTCGCGGGCGGCCGGAGGCCGGATTCGGCGACCGGGAAGTCGGCGGGGGTGATCGCCTCAGACATAGCCGAATCTCCGCCGGCTCCAGGCCTGGATCAGATTGATGGCGAGCAGCACCGTGAACGAGATCGCGAGCATGATCGTCGCGATGGCGCAGGCGCCGGCATAGTCGAACTCCGACAGCTTGATCACGATCAGCAGCGGCGCGATCTCGGAGACGTAGGGGAGATTGCCGGCGATGAAGATGATCGAGCCATATTCGCCGACGCCGCGGGCGAAGGCGAGCGCGAAGCCGGTCAGCACGGCCGGGATCAGCGGCGGCAGCACCACCTTCGTCAGTGTGCCGAGCCGGGTGGAGCCGAGGATGGCCGAAGCCTCCTCGATCTCCCTGTCGATCTCGGCGATCAGCGGTTGCACGGTGCGTACGGCAAACGGCAGGCCGATGAAGACCATGGCGATGTAGATGCCGAGCGGCGTGTAGGCCGCCTCGATGCCGAACTTGGCCAGCTGCTCGCCGACGAGGCCGTTCGGTGCGTAGAGCGAGGCCAGCGCGATGCCCGCCACGGCGGTCGGCAGCGCGAAGGGCAGGTCGACGACGGCGTCGATGATCCGGCGGCCGGGGAAATCGTAGCGGGTCAGCACCCAGGCCACGATGCCACCGAAGATCGAGGCGGTGAGCGCCGCCAGCAGCGAGACGCCGAAGCTGACGCGCAGCGCACTCGCCACGCGCGGGTCGGTCGCGACGTCCCAGATGCCGGCGAAGCCGAGGCCCGAGGCCCGCACCACGAGGGCGGCGAGCGGGAGCAAGACGATCAGCGATAGGCAGGTCAGGGTGTAGCCGAGGGTGAGCCCGAAGCCGGGGATCACGCTGGGTTGGCGAAAGCGCCGCCTGGGTCGGGGAGAGGAACTCGCCATCGCGGGTTAGCGCCCGGCCTTGCCGAGCTGATCGAACAGCCCGCCATTGTCGAAGTTCTTCTTCTGGATGTCGTCCCAGCTGCCCTGGAGATCCTCGATCTTGAAGAGCTTGATCTCGGGCAGCAGCGCGAGATCCTCCTTCTTCGCGGCCTCGCGCTTGAGCGGGCGATAGTGGTGCTTGGCGAAGATCGCCTGGGCCGCGTCGGTGTAGAGGAACTGCAGGTAGGCCTCGGCCTGCTTACGGGTGCCTCGTCTGTCGACGTTCGCGTCCACGAGGGCGACCGGCGGCTCGGCGTAGATCGAGGTCGGCGGCACGACGATGTCGAACTTGTCGCGACCGAACTCGTCGAACACGAGATAGGCCTCGTTCTCCCAGGTCGGCAGCACGTCGCCAAGGCCGCGCTGGGCGAAGGTCACGGTGGAGCCGCGGGCGCCGGTGTCGAGGACGGGGACCTGCTTGTAGAGCTGGCCGACGAAGGCGTTGGCCTTCTCGACGTCCTTGCCGTTCTGCTCGTAGGCGTAGCCCCAGGCCGCCAGGAAGTTCCAGCGGCCGCCGGCGGAGGTCTTGGGGTTCGGGGTGATCACCTTGACGTCGGGCTTGGCGAGGTCGCCCCAGTCCTTGACGCCCTTCGGGTTGCCCTTGCGCACCAGGAACACCACGGTCGAGGTGTAGGGCAGCCCCTCGTTGGGGAGCTTCGTGCGCCAGTCGGGCGAGATCTTCTTCGAGATCCGGGCGATGGCGTCGATGTCGGAGGGAATGCCGAGCGTCACCACGTCGGCCGGGATGCCGTCGATCACCGTGCGCGCCTGAGCGCCCGAGCCGCCATGGGCCGCACGCACCGTGATCGTCTCGCCGGTCTTGGCCTTCCAGTCTTCGGCGAAGGCCGCGTTGATGTCCTTGTAGAGCTCGCGCGTCGGATCATAGGAGACGTTCAACAACTCGGACTGCGCGCAGGCGGGTGCGCTCCCGGCGAGCGCGATCGACGCGCCGAAGGCCGCGGCGAGAACGGTTTGCCCGAGGGAATTCGAGAGACGCATGGCGAAGTCCTGAAGAAGCCGGTCGACCGCGTCCGAAATGGCAATCGGCGCGCGAGATGAGGTTGTCGTTCCTTAAAACGAACGCTGTCAAGCCTGTCCGCCCCGCTATTTGTGCGCTGCGGCAGCCCCGGATGTCGGTCGGAATTCTCCTCGCCTCAAGGCAGCCACGGCAGAAGAGATCGATCTTCTGCCGTGGCCGCATAAAACAGCCATAACCATCTCCAAAGCGCCCGTTCGTTAAAACGGATATGTCGATGGATACGGCGTCGGGAGAAATAGAGCCGTGCGCCTCGGCGCGAGCCCCTTGCGGCGAAAGCGGCGCGGTTCAGTTCCGCAGCGGCTTCGCACCGATTTCCATCCGGAAGATCGTCGTCGGGAATCGCACCGCCGTCGTGCCGCCGTTGAAGCCTTTCGTCCGGTTCATCTGGGCGGCCGGGATCCAGAGACCGCCGTCGTCGTCGATCCACATCGCGTCGACCCAGACGAGGCGCGGGTCCTGAACCAGCGTGGTCGTCTCGCCGTCCGGTGCGATCTTGAGGATGCGGAGATTGTCCGTATCGCTCGCGTAGATGTTGCCGGCCGCGTCGATCGCGGTGCCGCCCGTCGCGACGGTGGCGGCATGGATGGCGACGTGTTTTGCCCGCTCCGCGTCGGTCGCCGCGGCATCGTCGAGCCATTGCGTCTCGATGCGGTAGAGGGGGCCGGTGCAGGGTTGGTAGTAGAAGGTCTTGCCGTCGGGCGAGACTTCGATCTGATCGGCGTGGACGGCGATGGGCTTGCCCTTCGGATCGAGCAGCACTTTGTTCTCGCCCGTCAGGGGCCGCTGCGCGATCGTCGAGACATGTCCGTCGAGGACGCGGCGGGTCTCGCCGCTGTCGAGGTCGAGCACGATCAGCCCCGGCTGGCCAGCATCGGTCAGGTAGACCTTGCGGCCGTTGAAGCGGAAATCGTCGACGAAGCTCTTTTCACGGCTTCCGGCTTCGAGCGGATAGACCCTGCGGACGGTGTTCGTCGCGAGATCGATCTGCACGAGCTTGGCCCCGCCCGGCAATGGCGCCTCGCCGAAGCCGGCAGCGCCCTTGTCGACCACCCAGAGGTCGCCGTCCGGCCCGATCCGGATCGCGTTGACGCCGACGAAGGCCTTGGCCGCGTCCTCGCCCGGCTTCCAGGCGTTCCAGGCCTCGTTCGGATAGGCGACGGGCTTGCCGTTCTTCCACTCGCCGAGTTCGATGCCCTTCGATTTCTCCTGCCGCTGGAACGGCGAGAAGATGCGGCCGTCCTTCGAACGGGTCACGCCGTTGAAGATGAGGTCGGCGGAGCGGAGCGCCGGCGTCAGCTGGGCGGCGGCGTTCGCCGTATCCTCCTGCGCGTGGCCCGGCTGAGTCAGGGTGAGGGACAGGAGGACGGCCGGCAGGATCGCTCGCATGAGGGCTCGGATCTGAAATGACAGAGATTGCGCCGCCGCGACACGGCTCTGCGGCGGATGGCGGGAGAACACCCGAACGCAGCAACGGTTTCCGCGATGGGCGAGGCGGCCCGTGGGGACGCTCCGGGGCTTAACCCTTCGTTCACCACGAATCGGCAAGCTTGGCGTCATGGTCGCTTTGGTCGCCATCGCTTGCCTGCTGACGCTGGGTCTGGTCCTGGCCGGCGGAGCCAAGGGCGTGGCGATGCACGACGCCAACCGGCAATGCGACGGCTACTGGTAGCCCTCAGCCGAACAGATCCACCGTCACGAAGCCCTTCGCCTCCAGACGCTCCGCCAGTACCCGGCGGTGGCAGCCCGCGGGATCGCGCTCGAAGCAGAGCAGGCAGATCGGCGCGCCTTCTGCCAGTTCGATCAGCTGATCGAGGGCGAGGCCGCCATCGGCGGTGTCGAGGACCTCCTCGCAATAGATTTTGCGCATCAGCGCCGCATCGTGGGCGCGGGCGGCCTGGCGGCCCGCCTTCGGCGTGCCGAGGGAGCGGAAATGGTCGTAGCCGAGGCCCACCTCCTCCAGGCCCGCCTTCAGCGCGCCCTTCGAGAAACCGCGCTTTCGCGAGTTGGCGACGGCGCGGACATCGGTGAGCCGGGCCACGCCCGCATCCTTCAGTGCGGCCGTCAGCCGCTCGGGATCGAGACCTTCGTAACCAATGGTAAACAGGGTTTTCGCCACGTCGGCCTCACGTGATTGTCGCATCGGTTCAATGGTTTGCTCGGAACAGCGACAGCGCCGCGCGAGCCGTTTGTGCTGTTTGGGCAACGCTTGCCGGCAATCTGTTCCGTTGCCGTCAAACCTCCGTTAACCGCGTCTAGGGCATCGATTAGCCATACAGATGGCGCGGCCGAGGTCGAGCGGGGGCACGATGTCTTTGGGGAACGAGTCTTGTCTCGCGCCTGCGTCTCGAATCCGTCGCTGGATCGGGCGCGCCGCGGCCGTCGTCCTGCTGACGGGCCTCGCCGCCTGCGCCGGCGACACCTTCAATTATTACCCCACCAAGGGCGATACGAAGCCTCATCCGGGCGTGGCCAAGGCCAAGCAGCATCCGATCCAGGGCATCGACATCTCGAAGTGGCAGGGCCCGATCGATTGGGCCTCGGTCCGGGCGGCCGGGACGCAGTTCGCCTTCATCAAGGCGACCGAGGGCGGCGACCATGTCGACGACCGCTTCCGTGCGAACTGGGACGGGGCGGCCCAGGCCGGCGTGCCCCGCGGCGCCTACCATTTCGTGTTCTGGTGCCGCTCCGCCGAGGAGCAGATGGCCTGGTTCAAGCGCAACGTCCCGAACGATCCGAGCGCCCTCCCCCCGGTGCTCGACGTCGAATGGAATGGCCATTCGCAGAGCTGCCCGCGCAAGCTCCCCAAGGCCCAGGCTTTGGCCATGACGAAGTACATGCTCGTCGAGATGGAGCGCTACACGGGCAAGCGGCCGATCATCTACACCGACATCACCTTCCACAAGGACGTGCTCGAGGACGAGCTGCCCGACTACCCGCACTGGCTGCGCTCGACCGCCGCCGAGCCCGAGCAGCGCTTCGCCAACCGCAAGTGGATGCTGTGGCAGTTCACCTCGACCGGCCGCGTCCCCGGCGTGCGCGGCGACGTCGACCGGAACGCCTTCTACGGCACGCCCGCCGAGTGGGCCTCGTTCCTCTCGACGGATTGCGATCCGCGCGAACATCCGCGGCTGGCCGGCCAGGGATTGTGCACGGGCAGATAGTCGGGAACCCGACACAACCAGTCGTTGGACGAGCCTTGCGAGGTCCACGGCATTGCTTCAGTGTCGTGGTATCCTTGCCAAGGATCTAGCAACCCGGAGTAATCGGCGAAACTGTATATTTCCATACAGACGCCGACGAGGACGGTGCGTTACGCAGTCCGGCAGACGAACCGTGAACATAGCACAGCGAATGCCGGCACCGAGCGAGCTCCTGGAAAGCAACCTTCTGCTCAAGGCGCTTCGGAGGGCGGATCGCTCCTTGCTCGAGCCGCATCTCGAGCTCGTCGAGTACGGGCGCGGCGACACGGTCTTCGCGGCCGGCGGCGACATCTCGTACATCACCTTTCCCTGCGACCGGACGGTGGTGACCCTCCTGATCGCGATGGCGGACGGCCGCAGTGCAGAGACCGCCACCATCGGCCGAGAGGGCGCGGTGGGCGGCATCGTCAGCAATGGTGGATTGCCGGCTTCGACCCAGGCCGTCGTGCAGCTCGGCGGTCAGGTCCTTCGGATCGATTCGAGCCGCCTGCAGGAGGCCAAGCGGCTCTCCGAGCCCGTGCGCAACCTGTTCAGCCGCTACGCCGACTGCCTTCTGGCGCAGGTGCTGCAATCGGTGGCGTGCAATGCCCTTCACCCGATCGAGTCGCGCTGCCTGCGCTGGCTGATGACGCTGCAGGACAGGCTCGGCTCGGACGTTCTGCCGGTGACGCAGGAGCTGCTTGCCGCGATGCTCGGGGTACAGCGCACCTACCTCACCCGCATCCTGCGGACCCTCCAGGACCAGGGCCTGATCGAGGTCGGGCGCGGTCGCATCACAGTCATCGCCCGCGCCGCGATCGAGAAGGCGGCGTGCGAGTGCCACGGCTCCGTCCGGCGCCACTTCGACGCCGTCCTGGGCACAGTCTACGGACCGACCGGGCGCTTCATCGCTTTCGAACCACCCCCGACACCGAGGCCGGGACGCAAAGGCCGCGTCGTGCCGTTCGTGGAAGACGCGGATTCTTGAGAGCCGCGACCCGCCGACCCGCTATTGCGCGGGGCTCGGCGCAGGCCCGGCGCCACTGCCCTGCTTCCGCTCCTCCGGCATCTCCCTCCGCAGCCGGTCGGCCGCGACGTAGAAGACCGGCGTGACGAACAGCGTCAGGATCGTCGCCACCAGAAGGCCGCCGATCACCACCGTCCCCATCGAGAGCCGGGCGTTCGCGCCAGCTCCGCTCGCGATCGCCAGCGGCACCGAGCCGAGGATGAAGGCGAAGGAGGTCATCAGGATCGGGCGCATGCGCAGGCGCGTGGCGTGCTGGGCCGCCGCGAGCGCGCTCTCGCCCTTCTCGCGCAGCTCTTCCGCGAAGGAGACGAGCAGGATGGAGTTCTTGGCGGCCAGCCCCACGAGCAGCAGCAAACCGATCTGCCCGAACACGTCGAGCGGCATGCCGCGCAGCGCCAGCGCGCCGATCGCGCCGAAGATCGCGAGCGGCGTGGCGAGCAGGATCACCAGCGGCAGGCGCAGGGACTCGTACTGCCCGGCCAGCACGCAGAAGATCATGAACACGCCGAAGCCGAAGATGATCGGCGCGTAGCCGCCAGCGATCTTCTCCTGGAAGGCGACCTCGGTCCATTCGGCCGAGAAGGTGCGCGGAAGCTCCTTGTCCGCCAGCGCCTCGATGTCGGCGATGGCTGTGCCGGAACTCGCCGTGGCCTCCAGCGCGATGGAGACCTCGATCGCCGGATAGGTGTTGTAGGACAGGACGGCCGTCGGCCCGGAGGCGAAATGCGGCTGCACCAAAGAGCCGATCCGCACCGGCTGGTTCTGGCTGTTCAGCACCGTTAGCGCTTCGATGTCCGAGAGGGTCCGCCTGCCGGAATCCTCCGCCTGCAGATAGACTTGGTAGACGAAGCCGAAGCGGTTGAAGAGGTTGATGTAGGAAGAGCCGACATAGGCCCCGAGCGCATCGAACAGCCGCGAGAGCGGCACACCGAGCTGCTCGGCCTTGGCGCGGTCGATGTCGAGCCGGATCTGCGGCACGCCGAACTCGGTCGTCGGTGCGGCGCTCGCGATGCCGGGCAGCGCCTCGATCTTCTTGATGAACTCGCCCGCGGTCTTGGCGAGGCCGAGGCCGCCATTGCCGCTGCGGTCCTGGATCTCCAGGGTCAGGCCGCCGCGCGTGCCGAGCCCCGGCAGCGGCGACGGGTTGGCGACGCGGACTTCGCCGTCGGGATCGTTCCTGAAGCGCTTCTCCGCGTCCGCGATCATGTCGTTGACCGTCGTCGTGCGCTCGCCCCAGTTCTTCATCACCGGGATGTTGAACCCGTAGAACGGGGCCACGGTATCGGCGAGGAAGCTGCGTCCGCCGACGCCGACCGTGTGGTCGACGTCGGCCCGCTCGCGCAGGTAGCCGCCGACCCGCTGCACCATCGCTTCGCTGCGCGCGACGGACGCTCCCTTCGGCAGGGCGACCTCGATATAGGCATAGCCTTGGTCCTCGTCCGGTACGAAGCCGGTGGGGCGCAGGGTGAACAGCCAGAAGGTCAGCCCGGCGAAGATCGCGAACACGGCGAGCGTCAGGACGATGTGGCGCGAGAGCGGTCCGGCGGTCGCTGCGACTGCGTTGGCGCTGCGCTCCAACGCCGTGTCGAACCAGCGCAGCGGCGCTCGCCACCACGAACGCTTTTCGCCCTCATGCGCGCGCAGGAGCAGGCCGCAGAGGGCTGGGGTCAGGGTCAGCGAGACCAGTCCCGAGATGCCGACCGAGATCGCGATGGTCAGGGCGAACTGGTTGTAGAGCTTGCCCGTCAGGCCCGGAATGAAGGCCACCGGTACGAACAGGGCGGCGAGCACCAGAGTCGTTGCGATGACGGGGCCGGCCACCTCGTTCACCGCCTCGCGCGAGGCCGCCTTCGGTTCCATGCCTTCGCCCATCAGGCGTTCGGTGTTCTCGACCACGATGATCGCGTCGTCGACGACGAGTCCGACCGCGAGCACCAGACCCAGCAGGCTCAGCGTATTGAACGAGAAGCCCAGCGCCGCCATCGGCCCGAAGGTGCCGATCAGCGCCACCGGCACCGCGATCGAGGGGATCAGCGTCGCACGCCAGTTCTGCAGGAAGAGGTAGGTGACCACGATGACGATCAGGATCGCTTCGACGAGGGTGTGCACCACCTCGTAGATCGCCTCCTTCACGAACTCCGTGCGGTCGAGCGCGATCTTGTAGTGCAGGCCCGGGGGGAAGCTCTTCGCCAAATCCTTCATCGTCTCGCGGGCGCCGTCCATCACCTCGACGGCATTGGCGTCGGGGTTCTGGTAGATGCCGAGCGTCGCCGAGGGCTTGCCGTCGAAGCTCGACGTAACCCCGTACTGCTCGGAGCCGAGTTCGACCCGGGCCACATCCGACACACGGACCACCGAACCGTCGGGATTGGCCCTGAGGACGATGTTGCCGAACTCCTCGGGCTTGGTCAGGCGGCCCTTGGTGACGATCTGCAACTGGAACGGCGTCGGGTTGTCGAGCGGCGGCTTGCCGAGCGAGCCGGTGGTGATCTGGGCGTTCTGGGCGGTGACCGCCTCCCGGACCCGGTCGACGCCGATGCCGAGCCCCTCCATCTTGGCGGGGTCGAGCCAGAGCCGCATGGCGTAGCGCATCTGCGAGAAATTCTGGATGCGCCCCATGCCGGTGACACGCCGCAGCGGCTTGATCACCTGCGTCTCTGCCCAGTTCGAGAGGAAGAGCTCGTCGTAGCCGGAGCCCTCGTCGGCATAGAGCACGATGTTGCCGAGCTGCTGGCGCGAGCTCTTCTGGATTTCCAGGCCCTGGCGCTGCACGGCCTCCGGCAGCTTGTCCTCGGCGCGTTTGGCGCGGGTCAGCACGTCGGCGGCGGCGCCGTTGAGGTCGTAGCCGACCTCGAAGGTCGCATCGATCGAGACGCTGCCGTCGGTGCTCGACGTCGAGTTGATGTAGAGCAGGCTCTGCGCGCCGTTGATCTCCTGCTCCAGCGGGATCGCGATCGACTCGTAGGCCTGCTGGGCGCTGGCGCCGGGATAGCTGGCCTGAATGTTGATCACCGGCGGCGCGATCTCGGGATACTGCGCGATCGGCAAGGTCACCCCGGCGACGATGCCGACGGCGATGATGATGATCGAGATCATGGCCGCCAGGATCGGACGGTCGACGAACTTGGCGAACATGCGTCTTCGTCGAACTCCCGGAACCGCAATCGAGCTTGCAACGTGTTCGCTCTCGGCGTGTTCCTCTGTCGGCTGGAGCGTCGTGGGGCGGATTCGGTCTTGTCCCGCGGGAGCGTCTGGTGCGGTCAGGTCTCGGTTTCGTTGTCGCCGGCGCGCTGATCGCGACGGCGGGGGTCGGCGGCGGTGTCTGGTGGGCCGCCGGCCATCCGATTCCGAATTTCTTGGCCGAACACTTCCACACGACGAAGCGGGCCGAGAAGCCCGAGAGGGACGATCCGCGCATCGACGTCCGCGTCGTCCAGGCCTCCCAGCAATCGGTCCCGATCGCCTTCGAGTACACCGGCACGATCATTTCGCCGGCCGATGCCGAACTGCAGGCGCGCGTCTCCGGCAAGGTGATGGAGCGCTCCTTCGAGCCCGGCGGGCACGTCAGGAAGGGTCAGTTGCTCTTCAAGATCGATCCGCGCCCGTTCGAGGTGGCGCTGCAGACGGCCAAGGCGCAGCAGGGCCAAGCCAAGGCGGCCCTCGAATTCGCGCAGGCCGAACTCAGCCGGACCGAGCAACTCGTCGAGAAGGGCTACGCCTCCGAGCAACGCAACCAGCAGAACCAGTCGAACCTCGCAGGCGCCCTGGGCAAGCTGCAGGAAGCCGAGGCGGCCATCGCCCGGCAGGAGCTCAACCTGAACTACGCGGAGGTCAACGCGCCGTTCGACGGCCGCTCCAGCCTGTCCCTGGTGAACACCGGCGACATGGTCATCGAGAACCAGACCAACCTCGTCTCGGTGGTCCAGGTCGATCCGATCGACGTGCAGCTGGCGCTCTCCTCCGAAGACGTCGAGGCGGTGCGGCAGGCGATGCACAGCGGCGCGGTGAAGGTCCAACTTCTCGACGAGCGCCGTAAGCCGGTGCGTGAGGCGACGATCTACAAGCTCGACAACCGCTTCGATCCGCGCACGGCGCGGCGCCTCGTGCAGGCCAAGGTCGAGAACAAGGACGAGCGCTACCTGCCCGGCCAGTTCGTGCGCGCCCGCGTCGAGGTCGGGCGGCAGGAGCGCCTGCTGGTGCCGACCTTCGCCCTGTCCTCACAGCTCGACCAGCAGGTCGTCTGGACCGTGGCCGAGGACGGCACCGTGCACATGATCCCGATCGAGACGGGCGACGTCTACGGCGAAAACACCGCCATCGTCAGCGGCTTGAAGCCGGGCGTTCAGGTTGCTGTCGACCACCTCCAGGGCCTGCGCCAGAACCTGAAGGTGAACCCGCGCGCAGGCGGCGAGGTAAGCGCCATCGCCGACGAGCCGGCCCAGGGCGAAGCGCGGCATTGACGATGATCCACGTCGTCCGGTCGCGCCCCGCCGCGGCGGCGCGAAGGTAAGGACAGCTCAGGCCGCCCGTACCGTGGCCAGGAACCCGCCGATCTCCGATCGCAGCGCCTGCGCCTGCAGGGCGAGATCGCTCGCCGCCGAGAGCACCTGGGCCGAACCGGCGCTTGCGGAATCCGCAGCCTGCGCCACGCCGGCGATGTTCTCGGAGACGAGGCGGCTGCCCTGCGACGTTTCGGCCGTCGTGCGGGCGATCTCCGTGGTCGCCGCCCCCTGCTCCTCGACGGCGGAGGCGATGTCGGCGGAGATCCGCGACAGGTTGCGGATCGTCGCCGTGATGCCGGAGATTCCTCTGACGGAGGCCTCGGTCGAGGTGGTGATCTCGCCGACGCGGGCCGCGATCTCCTTCGTAGCCTTCGCCGTCTGGCTGGCGAGGTCCTTGACCTCCGCCGCCACCACGGAGAAGCCGCGTCCCGCCTCGCCCGCGCGCGCCGCCTCGATCGTCGCGTTGAGCGCGAGCAGGTTCGTCTGCCCGGCGATCTCCGAGATCAACCCGACGATGCTGCCGATGCTGCCGGCCGCAGTGGCGAGGCGCTCGACCTCTTCCGTCATGCGGGTGGCGTCGTGCTCGGCGGTGCTGGCGGCGTCCGCGGATGCGGTCACCTGCATGGCGATCTCGCGGATCGAAGCCGACAGCTCTTCGGTCGCCGCCGCGACGGTGTCGGAGGAGCGGGCGGCCTGTTCGGAAACCTGTGCCACCGCCGTGCTGCGGCTCGAGGTTTCGCCGGCTGTGGCGCTCATGGCGCGAGCCGCGGCTTCGAGTTGATGAGAGGCCGCCGAAACGGCCTCGACGATTCCGCCGACCCTGGCCTCGAATCCGTCGGCGATGCCCATCATCGCCTCCCGCTGGCGGGCGGCCTGCTCGTCGCTCATCCGCTCCTGCGCCTCGCCGGCCAGACGGCGTTCCCTCACGCTGTCGCGGAAGTTGGCGGCAGCGGCGGCGATGGCGCGCACCTCGCTCGGCCCCTTCGCGGCGATCTTCATGTCGGTCCGGCCCTGGCCGATGGCCGTCAGCGTCTCGGCCAGTCGGGTGAGCGGTCCGGCGATGGCCGAACCGAGGCCGAAGGCGACCATCACCGAGAGCGCGAAGGTGGCAAAGCCCGCCCCGGCCCACATCCGGATGGCGGCCTCGGCCTTGCCACGCACGGCCGCGGCCTCCGTGGCGATGTCGGCGGTCAGCTGGTCCTCGATCGTCTTGAGGCTGTCGATGCGCTGCGTCGCGAGCTTGAACCAGCCCTTGGCATCGGTGAAGAGCAGCGGCTGGCCGGGGATCGTGTCGAGGGCGATGCCGCGGATGCGGGCGACCTCGCGGGCCGGCTCCGAGGCGTTGGCGGCGTCGAGGGCCGCACCGTGTTCGGCCGGGCTGCCGGCGCGGAACAGGCCCTCGAAGGTCGCCTGGCTGGAGGCGAGCCCGCTCAGGCGCTTGAGCCCGGCCAGATCGAGGTTGCCCGAGGCGAAGATGCCGGAGGCCGCGGCCCGCTCCTGGCCGGCGAATTCCTTGAGCGAGAGGAAGGCGGAATAGGCCGAAATGCGCGCGCCGATCGCGGGATCGGACGCGACTCGCGAGACGTCCCGCACGACGTCGAGGGCCTCGGCGATGATGCCCGTGTAGCCTGCCGTCCCCTGCGGCGGCGTCAGCGAGACGGTGTCCACCGCCCTGCGATGCGCGTCGATCGTGGCGAGGCTGGAGCGCAGGTTCGCGACCTTGCGGACGAAGCCGTCTCCGAGGCCGTCGATCTCTATGCTGTCGAGACCGCTCAAGAGCGGCCCGCGCGTACCGTCGAGGGACTGGCGCTGCGCCGTGAGTTCGCTCCCGAACTGCGCGCCCTTCGCGCCGAGGAACAGGCTCGATGCGCCGCGTTCCTTCTGCGCTTCGTGCACGAAGAGGCTGATCTTGCCGGACAGGGCGACGAGCCCTTCCAGGCGGGCCATCTCGCGGCCCTGGGCCATGCGGTCGAACACCGCCAGCATCGCGACGACCGCGAAGGCCAGGCAGGGAATCAACGCGACGGCGACGATGCGGCCGCGAAGGGACGAGACGAAACCGCCGGACATGCGATCAACCTGAACTGTCGGAACTCGCTCGAACGTTGAACATCGACGGTAAATACTTCGCTGCCGTGTGGGCCGGACGCCTGACGAGGAGGGGGGCGACACCGGCTGCGAACACGGGCTGGACCTGCGCGTCCTCCGCTCCGAAGCGAAGAGCCAGCCGTGTCCATTCCTGCAGGGGGCGAGATGACCGACAATGCGCCGACCGGATCGACCGGCCGCTTCGATGTCGCGGCCATCGCGGCGTCTCTGCCCGAAACGGCTTCGACGCTTCTCGTCGACACCTCTCTGACCGACCGCGCGGCGGCGAGCGCGCGCGTCTTTCGCGTCTATAGGCCGACGCCGCCGCACGACCTGCGACAAGTATCTCTACGTCGTGGCCGGGCGCGGCACGTTCTGGATGGGGGATGCCGGCACCGAAGCCGAGTTCGGCCCGGGCGAACTGCTGTTCTTCGAGAAGGGCACCGTGCACGCCCTCCCGCAGATTCTGGCCGAGCCGCTGGTGTTCCTGACGGTGGACACGCCGCGGCGCGATCCCGCCGACATCGTCTTCGCCAACCCGGAGGACGAGAGCCCCGCGACCTTCATGGCGCGGAACGCGTCTTCCTGAGGCAACCTACTGCATCTTCGAAAAGATCTCGGAGACCTGGGGGATGTCTTTGTCGCCGCGGCCGGAGAGGTTGAGCACCATGAGGTGGTCGGCCGGACGCTGCGGGGCGAGATCGACCACCCGGGCGAGCGCGTGCGCCGGTTCCAGTGCCGGGATGATGCCCTCCAGCGAGGAGCACAGCTTGAACGCCTCCAGCGTCTCGCCGTCCGTCGCCGAGAGATAGGTGACGCGGCCGGCCTCGTGCAGGAAGGCGTGCTCCGGGCCGATGCCGGGATAGTCGAGGCCTGCCGAGATCGAGTGCGCGTCGGCGATCTGGCCGTCCTCGTTCATCAGCAGGTAGGTGCGGTTGCCGTGCAGCACGCCCGGCTTCCCGCCCGAGAGCGAGGCGGCGTGCAGGCCGCTCGAAATGCCGTGCCCGGCCGCTTCGACCCCGAAGATCTCGACGTCGCGGTCGTCGAGGAAGGGATGGAACAAGCCCATGGCGTTCGAGCCGCCGCCGATGCAGGCGATCAGCGAGTTCGGCAGCCGGCCTTCGAGGGCCAGCATCTGTTCCCTCGTCTCGCGGCCGATGACCGACTGGAAGTCCCGCACCATGGCCGGATAGGGATGCGGCCCCGCCACCGTGCCGATGCAGTAGAACGTGTCGGCGACGTTCGTGACCCAGTCGCGCAGGGCCTCGTTCATCGCGTCCTTGAGCGTCCGGGTACCGGATTGAACCGGAATCACCTCGGCGCCGAGCATCTTCATGCGGAAGACGTTCGGCGCCTGCCGCTCGACATCGACGGCGCCCATGTAGACGACGCATTTCAGGCCGAAGCGGGCGCAGAGCGTGGCGGTGGCGACGCCGTGCTGGCCGGCGCCCGTCTCGGCGATGACCCGCGGCTTGCCCATGCGGCGTGCGAGCAGGATCTGCCCGAGGACGTTGTTCACCTTGTGCGAGCCGGTGTGGTTCAGCTCCTCGCGCTTGAAGTAGACCTTCGCGCCGTTGCCCGCCGGAGCCGTCGCGCGCAGGTGCTCGGTCAGCCGCTCGGCGTAATAGAGCGGGCTCGGCCGGCCGATATAGTGGGTACCGAAGGACTCCATGTCCGCCTTGAAGCCCGGATCGTCCTTGGCGGCCTCGTAGGCCTTCTCCAACTCCAGGATCAGCGGCATCAGCGTCTCGGCGACGAAGCGCCCGCCGAAAATGCCGAAGCGGCCGCGCTCGTCCGGACCGGTGCGGAAGGAATTGGGCTCGGGAGCGATGGTCACGGACGATGTCCTTCGCGAAGGGATTTTCGTGGATGTTGCGCCTGCGTAGACCTGTCGACGGCGGCCTGCAATGCGGCCGTACGAGGCGGTATCGACCCCGCCATTGCTCAGGTTAGACTTGGCGGGCTGCCGCAACGAACGCCGCGATCCTGTCGATGTCCTTTACTCCGGGGACCGTCTCAACCCCGGACGACACGTCGACCGCCGTCAGTCCCGTGCGCCGCAGCGCTTCCGCCACCGTTTCCGGCGTGAGGCCGCCCGACAGCATGGTGCCTGCCGGCAAGTCCGCTCCGCACAGAAGACTCCAGTCGAACGCGAGACCATTACCGCCGGGCAGTGCGGCGTCTTTCGGCGGTTTGGCGTCTAAGAGGATGCGGTCGGCGGCGTGCGAATATTCGGCGATCGTCGCGAGATCAGCGCGTGTGGCCACGCCGAGTGCCTTCATCACCGGGAGCCCGGTCCGCGCGCGGATCGCTGCGACGCGCGCAGGGCTTTCGTGCCCGTGCAGTTGGATCAGGTCCGGATCCAGGGACGCGACCGCAGCGGCGACGAGGGTATCGTCGGGATCGACCAACAACACGACGCGCCCTGCCCTGCCCTTCGCGCGTCGCGACAGCACTGCCCCATGGTCGAGGGCGACATGGCGCGGGCTCCTCGAAAAATGCACGAAGCCGACGAGGTCGGCGCCCGCATCGAGGGCGGCATCGAGCGTCGGCTCGGTGCTGAGACCGCAGATCTTGACCTGTATGGGGGGCAACGGCCGGGTTCGAACCTCCGGCGCGATCAGCGCGGCGCCGGCAGGGCCGCACGGCCGCCGCCATAGGCGGGGCTGCCGGCGTCGGGACCGAACGTGCGGATCTGAGCGGTCTCGCGCTCCAGCTTCTCGCGCTCGCGGCGATGGTGGCGGGCGCTCGCGCGGGTCTTGCCCTGTCCGAGCCAGGCACCGATGCCGCCGACCAGGATGCCGACAGCCACGGCCGCGAAGACGATGGCGTAGAGCGGCAGCACGATGCTGAACGCCGGCTCGGGCGAGAACGGGTCGAAGGACAGCGTCACGGCGTTCCTGTTGGCCACGGCCAGGAGCAGCACGACGAGCGCAACGGGCAGCAGGATCAGGGCCTTGAGGAAGCGGATCATCTCGGGTCTCCGGCGGGCTTTTCGGGACGGCTCAGGATTAACCGACCGCTTCCGCGCCGATCCCCGCCTTGTTGAGGCGAAGGCGCATCTCCTTGCCCGTCTTGAACACGGGGATCGCCTTCTCGGACACGGCAACGGCTTCGCCCGTGCGCGGGTTGCGTCCGCGCCGCGCTTCACGACGCTTCACCGAGAAGGCGCCGAAGCCGCGCAGCTCGACCCGGTCGCCGCGGGCGAGGGCGTCGGCGATGGTGTCGAGGATCGCGTTGACCAGGGTCTCGACGTCGCGCTGGTAGAGATGGGGGTTCTGCTCGGCAATCTTGAGCACGAGTTCCGATTTGATCATGCGTCCGTCTTCCGAGGTCCGGTATGGGCGGGAGGCGCGGCTCGTCGCGATCAGGGCGCCGGGCGCCAGAGCACGAGGAGGCCTCCGCCGGCATAGCCTTCCGCCTCCGTGCCGACGGCGCGAAGCCGCGCTGCGAGCTCGTCGAGGCCGATCAGGGACGCGCTGGAGCCCAAAGCCGACCACAGGGTGAAGCCGCTGCCGGATTTCGGCTTCCAGTCCTTCACGGGGAGGTCCTTGGCGACCCCCCTGTTCGCCTCGAGCCACGCCACCGCCTGACGCTCGGCGCCGAGCTCGTCCACGAGCTTGAGCGGAATGCTCTGCCGGCCGGAGAAGACCCGGCCGTCGGTGACCTTGGCGAGTTCCTCGTCGTTCATGTGCCGGCGCTCGGCGACGAGCCCCTTGAACCAGCCGTAGGTGTCGGAGACGACAGAGGCGAGGGCGGCGCGGGCCTCGGGCGAGGTCGGGGTGAAACCCGACGGCTCGGCCTTGAGCGGCGAGGACTTGATCGACTCCATCTTGACGCCGACCTTGTCGAGCAGCCCCGACACTTCCGGGTACTGGAACAGCACGCCGATCGAGCCGACGAGCGCGGTCTCGCGCGCGACGATGTGGTCGGCCGCGATGGCCGTGATGTAGGCGCCCGACGCGGCGGTGCCGTCGACGAAGGCCACGATCGGCTTCTTCTCGGCGAGTGCGCGGAGGTTGCGGTAGAGTTCCTCTGAGCCGGTCGTCGTGCCGCCCGGCGAGGAGATCGAGACGACCACGCCCTTCACGGCGGCGGATTCGCCGACGCTCTTGATCAGCTTGGTGGTGGATTCACTGCCGGCGATGAAGCCGCCGATGGAAATCCGCGCGATCTGGCTCGGCGCCGCCGAGAAACCGAAGACCTCCGTGCCGACCCGGGCGCGATAGCCGACGGCTCCCACCGCCACGATCAGTCCGCCGATGCCGAGCACCCGCCATAGGGTGAGTTTGCGGCGCAAGCGCCGACGATCGATCAGAACTTCGGCGTCTGCGGCCATGCGACGGCTCACTCCTTCGCCTTCCGGCCTGTGCCGGCCGGTGCGCGCCCCGCGCCCCGGTGCCGTCGAAACGACGGATCAGGCGGCTTCGGGGCCGGTCAATTTTCGACTCGCTTACCGCAGCATCCCATGCGGAGCCGCGGTTTGCACTCAGTCTTTCCGGTAGGGCGATCCGAGCTGCCGCGAGGGTCAAGTCCTTGACCGGCATGGGCTCGCGGCGTTTCGCCCAACACCGGCGGGTGTTTTAGCCCCGGCGGCGGCGCGCGAGCAAGAGCCGTTCAGGAACGATACACTCGCGGTTGTCCTGCCGGACGCGCGCAACAACCGTAGCGACATTCAGATCGGCCGTTCGGCTCGGCGCCGAACGCGGGTGACGGCTGTTTCGAGATCCTCGGCATGCAAGCCCAACAGGGTCCAGAAACAAAAAAGCCCCGGGATCGGCGAACCGATCCCGGGGCGATCAGAGCTCGGACGAACTTACTCGTCGTCGCCCTTCTTCTTGTTGAAGGCCGCGCCGAGGATCTCGCCGAGCGAGGCACCGGAATCGGTCGAACCGAACTGGGCCATCGCCTCCTTCTCCTCGGCGACTTCGAGCGCCTTGATGGAGACCTGGACGCGGCGTGCCTTGCGGTCGAACTGCACGACGCGGGCATCGAACTTCTCGCCGGCGGCGAAACGCTCGGGGCGCTGGTCGCCGCGATCGCGGGCGAGTTCGGCGCGGCGGACGAAGGTGGTCATGTCGCTGTCGACGATCTTCGCCTCCAGGCCCGAATCCTTCACCTCGGTCACTTCGCAGGTCACGATCTGACCCTTCTTGAGGTCACCGGCCTCGGCGAAGGGATCGCCGCCGACCTGCTTGATGCCGAGCGAGATGCGCTCCTTCTCGACGTCGACGTCGAGAACCTGCGCCTTGACCATGTCGCCCTTCTTGAACTCCTCGATGACCTGCTCGCCGGGGCGCTGCCAATCGAGGTCCGAGAGGTGGACCATGCCGTCGACGTCGCCCTCGAGGCCGATGAAGAGACCGAACTCGGTCTTGTTCTTGACCTCGCCCTCGACCTCGGACCCGACGGGATGCTTCTCGTTGAAGGCCTCCCACGGGTTCTGCAGGGTCTGCTTGAGGCCGAGCGAGATGCGGCGCTTGACCGGATCGACCTCGAGGATCTGCACTTCCACTTCCTGAGAGGTGGAGACGATCTTGCCGGGGTGGACGTTCTTCTTGGTCCAGCTCATCTCGGAGACGTGGATCAGGCCCTCGATCCCCGGCTCCAGCTCCACGAAGGCGCCGTAATCGGTGATGTTGGTCACGCGGCCCTTGAGCTTGGCCTCGACCGGGTAGCGCTGGGCGATGCCCTCCCACGGATCGGCGAGCAGCTGCTTGATGCCGAGCGAGATGCGGTGGGTCTCGTGGTTGATCTTGATGATCTTGACCTTGACCGTGGCGCCGATCGCCACGACCTCGGACGGGTGGTTGACGCGGCGCCAGGCCATGTCGGTGACGTGCAGCAGGCCGTCGATGCCGCCGAGGTCGACGAAGGCGCCGTACTCGGTGATGTTCTTGACGACGCCGTCGATGACCTGACCCTCTTCGAGGTTGGCCACGAGCTCGGAGCGCTGCTCGGCGCGGCTCTCTTCGAGGACGGTGCGGCGCGACACGACGATGTTGCCGCGGCGGCGATCCATCTTGAGGATCTGGAAGGGCTGCGGCGTGCCGAGCAGCGGGGTCACGTCGCGCACGGGGCGGATGTCGACCTGGGAGCGCGGCAGGAACGCCACGGCGCCGTCGAGGTCGACGGTGTAACCGCCCTTGACCTGGTTGAAGATCGTGCCGGTGACGCGGTCGTTGTTCTCGAACGACTTCTCCAGCTTGACCCAGCTCTCTTCGCGGCGGGCCTTGTCGCGCGAGATGACGGCTTCGCCCAGCGCATTCTCGATGCGGTCGACATAGACTTCGACGACGTCGCCGACCTTGAGGTCGCCTTCACGGCCGGGGCCGTGGAATTCCTTGAGGGCGACACGGCCTTCCGTCTTGGCGCCGATGTCGATGACCGCGACATCCTTCTCGATGCCGACGACGGTACCCTTGACGACCGAACCCTCGGTGATCTCGTGTTCGAGGAAGGACTCTTCGAGCAGCGCGGCGAAATCGTCACGGCTCGGCGCGGTGTCGCGCGCGTTCAGACCTGCAGACATTCTCTCTCCTGAATGGCCTCTCGCGGAGGCCGGCGTCGGCGGCTCGTGTTGCGGAAGACCCTCTTCCTCGCCGCCCGGGAACCGAAACGGTCCGGGCTCACCCCCCGATCAAGAAGGGGCCGACGCATGCTCGATAAGCGATGGTCGAGGGCCGACCTCCCGGCGGACAGGAGGCGGTGCAATCCGCAACCTACGAATCCGATGGGAGAATCGGGCGAGTCATTACCCGACGAGCGGGTTTTTCGCAACACGCGCAGCGGTGAGTCGTCGCCCGTCATGCCCGCCGATCGCGACGTCGGCGAGATCGCCCGGGGACAGACGCGTCCCGAGGTCGTCGTCGAGCCGCACGGCCGTGAACGTCTCGGTGCGTCCGATGCCGCCTCGCTCCACCAGGATGCACCGGGTCTGCCCGACCTCGCCGTCGAGATGGTGGATCAAGGCCGAGGCACCGGCCTCGCGCAGTCGCGCAGCCCGTTCGCGCACCACGTCGCCCGCGACCTGCGGCATTCGTTCGGCCGGCGTGCCGGGGCGGGGCGAGTACGGGAAGACGTGGAGATGCGTCAGGCCGCATTCCGCGACGAGGTCGAGGGAGCGGGCGAACTGCGCCTCGGTCTCGGTCGGAAATCCCGCGATCAGGTCGGCGCCGAACACCGTCTCGGGACGCAGGCGGCGTACCTCCTCGCAGAAGCGGATCGCGTCGGCGCGGGTATGCCGGCGCTTCATCCGCTTGAGGATCAGGTCGTCGCCGGCCTGCAGCGAGAGGTGGAGATGCGGCATCAGCCGCGCCTCCCTCGCGAAGGCGTCGAGCAGGTCGTCATCCGCCTCGACCGAGTCGATCGAGGAGATCCGCAGGCGGGCGAGCTCCGGCACCGCGGACAGGATCGCCTTCACGAGGCGGCCGAGGGTGGGGTTCCCGTCGAGGTCGCGGCCGTAGGCGGTGAGATCGACGCCGGTCAGCACCACCTCGCGGCCGCCATGGGCGACGATGCGGCGAACCTGGGCCACGGCGTCGTCGAGGGGAACCGAGCGCGAGTTTCCGCGTCCGAACGGGATCACGCAGAAGGTGCAGCGGTGGTCGCAGCCGTTCTGCACCGGCACGAAGGACCGGGTGTGTCCGGCCATGCCAGTGATCCGCGTCGCATCCGTTTCGCGGGCCTGCATGACCGCGCCGATGCCGGGATCGTTCGCGGCGGGCGTCGCCCAGGTCTCGGGCTTGGTCTTGGAGGCGTTGCCCACGAGGCGGGCGACCTCCCGCATGCCGGCATAGGCTTGCGTCTCGATCTCCGCGCCGCAGCCGGTGACGACGATCTCGGCGTCGGGCCGCTCCCGCGCGAGCTTTCGGATCGCCTTGCGCGCCTGCCGGCCGGCTTCTGCCGTCACTGCACAGGTGTTGACGAGGACGAGATCGCGGTCGGCAGACGACCCGAGCGCATGGCTGCGCATCACCTCGGACTCGACGGTGTTGAGCCGGCAGCCGAAGGTGAGCGTCTCGACGCTCAAGGGGCGAGCCCGGAAAAGATCTCCGGCGCGAAGGTGCCCTCCCCTTCGAGGAAGACCGGGCCGGTCATCAGGACGTGGTCGTCGGCCCGCCATTCGACGGAGAGCTGGCCGCCGGGCAGGCTCACGGTGGCCTGCCGGCCGATCATGCGCAGCCGCGAGGCCGCGACCACCGTCGCGCAGGCGGCCGTGCCGCAGGCGAGCGTCAGGCCTGCACCCCGCTCCCAGACGCGCAGCTTGATGATGTCGCGGGCGACGACCTGGGCGATCGAGATGTTGGCGCGCTCCGGGAAGATCGGATGACCTTCGAGCATCGGCCCGATCTGTTCGAGGTCGTATGCCTCGGGATCGCGGTCGACGAAGAAGATCGCGTGTGGGTTGCCCATGCTGACCGCACCCGGCGAGTGCAGGATCGGATCGTCGATCGGGCCGATCTGCAATTCGATCCGGCGCGTGTCGGGGAAAGGATCGCGGAGCGGAATCTCGTCCCACTTGAGACGCGGCTTGCCCATGTCGACGGTGAAGCTGCGGTCGGCGACCCGCTTCACGCCGACGAGCCCCGCCTCGGTCTCCAGCGTCAGAGACCCGCACTCGACCGGACGCGCCATGGCGGGGTCGTCGAGCATGGCGAAGGCGACGCAGCGGGTGCCGTTGCCGCAGGCGCCGGCGCGGGAGCCGTCGGTGTTGTAGATCCTGAGATAGGCGTCGGTGCCGGGCGTGACGGCGTCGTGGAGCACCATCAACTGGTCGAAATGCGAGCGCGGATCTTCGGCGATGGCCTTCGCCTCCCGGCCGCTCACGATATGACGCGAGCTGCGCAGGTCGAGCACGACGATGGCGTTGCCGGCGCCGTGCATCTTCAGGAAGCGGTGATTGGCGAGTGCGGTCATGCGGGTGTGTGGGCGATCGCTGCGGTGACGGGTGCTCGGGCGACGGTTCGGGGATGGCCCGCGTATATGGCAAACCACGCCGCCCGACGCGAGGGCCGGGCCGGCATGCGCCATGCGTGCTGAACCGCAGCCTCGCGGAGCGACCGCATCGCCGCTAGCTTGGCGAGAACCGACGGCCCACGCGATTCGCGGGGGGCGTAGAGACCGGAGCGCTGCCTTTGACCCGACTTCGTCCCGTGACCGCTGCCGCTCTCGCGCTCGTGCTGGCCACCTCCTCGGCGAGGGCGGCAGAGCAGCCGGCGCCGCCGCCTTCCAACGCACCTTCCCCCGCCGAGGCGAACCCGCTCTCGACCACGACCGCGCCGGATACCTCCGCGAAGCCCGCCGGGACCGCAAACCCCGCGCCCGATAAATCGCTGGCGCCGCCCAGCGTCCCCGGAACGGCGCCGGCCCGCTCCTCTGCCGCGCCGGCGCGCCAGACCCTGGTGGCGCCGTCGGCCGAGGCGAACGACGTCGAAGAGGTCGCGCTCCCGGCCAAGCCCGCTGCGATCCTCTCGGGCAAGACGACCTGGGAGGAGGCGGTGGCGAGCCTGAAGGCCTCCTTCGCCAGGATGGAGGGCGAGCTTTCGAAAGCCGGCATCCGCCCGACGGGGCGCCCCCTCGCGGTCTTCACCAAGACCGAGGACAACGGCTTCCAGTACGAGGCGATGATTCCGATCGAGGCCGCACCCTCTTCCGGTCCGGCGTCGGGCGAGGGCCTGCATTTCGGCGCGACGCCCAGCGGCAAGGCGCTACGCTTCAAGCATTCCGGGTCCTACGACGAGATCAGCGGCACCTACGACACCCTGATCGCGTATTTCGACGCCAAGGACATCGCGGTGCAGGACCGCTTCATCGAGGAATACGTCACCGACCTCAGTGAATCCGCCGACGACAAGCTCGACATCAACATCTACGCCCTGCCGAAATGAGGTTTCGGAGCGAAAGGCGGTCGCCGGCTTTCGCTCCGATGCTTCCACATGGTGCTTTTGCGGATCGCAATGCCGCAGGCGGGAACGGGCATGACTCGTCGCGGATTCCGGCTCCATGCCAATCTCCTCCGCTCACACACGGCCTTCCCCCCGATCGCGCTTCGACCCGACCAGTTCCGACGAGGCGGATCGCCTCTCGGCCAAGGCTCTCGAGATCCACCGCCACCTCTGCGGGGTGTACGGCTGCCCGATCGCCTATTTCCATGATCTCGATCCGCTGAGCGAACTGGTCTCGTCGCTGCTCTCGCACCGGACGCGCAACGCCGATTCCGGCCGCGCCTTCAAGGCGCTGAGGGCACGTTGGCCGGACTGGGAACGGGTCATGGACGCCGATCCGGCGGAGATCGAGGCGACGATCCACGGCGTGACCTGGCCGGAGCTGAAGGCACCGCGCATCCGCGCAGTCCTCTCGGCGATTGCCGAGACGCGCGGCGCGTTGTCCCTGGATTTCCTGGCCGGCCTGAGCGTCGACGCGGCCCGCAACTGGCTCGAAGCGATTCCGGGCGTGGGCCCGAAGACGAGCGCGGCGGTGCTGTCGTTTTCGACCCTGCGCATGCCGGCCTTACCTGTCGACAGTCATCATCATCGGGTGGCGCAGCGGACCGGCCTGATCGGCGCGAGGACCGATGTCGGACCCTCGCACGCGATCCTGCGCGCCCAGCTTCCCGACGATTGGTCGGCACAGGCGCTCTACGACAATCACGAGGTTCTGATGCTGCATGGGCAGCACGTCTGCCACCACCGCAATCCGGCCTGCGGGCGCTGCGTCCTGCTCAGCCTGTGTCCCACCGGTCGCGCGCGGGAGCCGGCCGCGAACCTCACGGTGTCTTGAGCGCGATCGCCGCGCATCCTTGACCGTGCCGCGCACCGGGTGTCAGAACCCGGCCCTTCGATCGGGCGGTGGGCCGCTCCGGCGCATGGCTTGAAGGATCGCGCCGATGGCGGCGTTTTCGGAACTGGTATTTTCGGGCGTTCAGCCGACCGGAAACCTGCACCTCGGCAACTATCTCGGCGCGATCAAACGCTTCGTGGAGATGCAGGAGCGCGACGCGCAATGCCTCTACTGCGTCGTCGATCTGCACGCGATCACGCTCTGGCAGGACCCGGAGGCGCTGAAGGGCCAGATCCGCGAAGTCACGGCTGCGTTCCTCGCCGCCGGCATCGATCCCAAGCGCTCGATCGTGTTCAACCAGAGTCAGGTGCCGCAGCACGCCGAGCTGACCTGGATCCTCAACTGCGTGGCACGGCTCGGCTGGCTGAACCGCATGACCCAGTTCAAGGACAAGGCCGGCAAGGACCGCGAGGCCGCCTCGATCGGGCTCTACGATTATCCCGTGCTGATGGCCGCCGACATCCTCGCTTACCGCGCGACGCACGTCCCGGTCGGCGAGGACCAGAAGCAGCACCTCGAACTGACCCGCAACATCGCCCAGAAGTTCAACAACGACTTTTCGGGGTCGATCCTGGCTCACGGCCACGGTGAGTCCTTTTTCCCCATCACCGAACCGCTGATCGGCGGCCCGGCAGCGCGGGTCATGTCGCTCCGCGATGGTTCGAAGAAGATGTCGAAGTCGGACCCGTCCGACAATTCGCGCATCAACCTCACGGACGATGCCGACACGATCGCGCAGAAGGTGCGCAAGGCCAAGACCGATCCGGAGGCCCTGCCCTCCGAGGTCGCGGGCCTCGCGGGACGGCCGGAAGCGGACAACCTCGTCGGCATTTTTGCCGCGCTCCGCGGCATCACGCGCGAGGAGGTTTTGGCCGATTACGGCGGCTCTCAGTTCTCGACCTTCAAGCCGGCCCTGGTCGACCTCGCCGTCGAGAAGCTGGCGCCGATCGCCGGCGAGATGAAACGGCTGGTGGCCGATCCGGCTCACATCGACGCTGTGCTCGCCGAAGGCTCGGAGCGGGCCGAGGCGCTGGCTGCACCGACCCTCGACGCGGTCAAGGACATCGTCGGCTTCGTGCGGCGGGGGCCGGCTTTGCGGGCTGTGTGAGCCGATCAGCCGGCGCGGACTTCGGTGAATCCGCGCTGTCGTTTCGGGTCGTGGTTCTGGCAGGTGCGCTCAGCTTGAAGGGCCTGCGCCCGATGGACCGAAACCCTGATCAAGCCTCACCGCGCGCGACCAGCGCCTCGTATTCCGGCACTTCGAGCCGGCCTTCCTTGGCGACGCGGGCCTTGTCCTCGTCGCTGATCACGTCCCCGGCGAGATCGAGGCGCTTCCAGGCGGCCAGCGGCGTCTCCTTGTTCGGCGCCGGCACGTACTTGTTCTGCTGCAGCTTCTGGTACTTGTGGATGTAGCGCGGGCAGTTGACCCAGATCTTGGTGACATCGACTTTCACGAGATACTTCGCTTCGGTGTAGTCGGCCATCAGCGGGTGGTCGCGCAGCAGGCTGGCATGGCCCTGGACGCGGACGCGATGCGGCGTCTCGAAGTCGATGAAGAGTAGGCCGACCTTGGACTGACCCTCGACGTTGCCCATCGAGTAGAACATGCCATTGCCGTCGAAGCCGGGGAAGACCAACGTATGGTCGTCCAGCACCTTCACGAAGCCCGGCGCGCCGCCCTTGTAGGAGACGGTCGGCATCCCGTCGGGATCGACGGTGGACAGGAAGAACATGTCGCGGCTGCCGATGAAGCCGGCCTCGTCCTCCTTGACGGTCTCGTGAACCCATTGGGTGTCGAGCCGCTCTGCCAGCTTGGTGGTGCCGAACTCCTCCTGAAGCGCCCGGTGCGCGTCGAAATAGAGCGATGCCATCGTGTCCTCCTCCGGCCCGCTTCTTCTGAGAGGGCACCGAGAAGGCTTATCGCCGAAGTGGGAGGGTCATCGCAACGGTTTGGCCGCTCCTGCGCCGGACATGGAAAGGCCGATGCCGCTCGCGCGACACCGGCCGAGATCCTATCGCCGAGGCCGAGCGAAGCCCGGCCTCAACTCCGAAAAGATCAATTCTTGGACTTGTCGACGAGGGCCTTCTCCGAAATCCACGGCATCATGCCGCGCAGCTTGGCGCCGACCTCCTCGATCGGGTGACGGGCGAGCTTGGCGCGAGTGGCCTTGAACGAGGTCTGGCCGACCTTGTTCTCCAGCATCCAGTCGCGGGTGAACTTGCCGGACTGGATGTCATCCAGCACGCGCTTCATCTCGGCCTTGGTCTCGGCAGTGACGATGCGCGGGCCGGTGACGTATTCGCCGTATTCGGCGGTGTTCGAGATCGAGTAGTTCATGTTGGCGATGCCGCCCTCGTAGATGAGGTCGACGATCAGCTTCACCTCGTGCAGGCACTCGAAATAGGCCATCTCGGGGGCGTAGCCGCCCTCGACCAGGGTCTCGAAGCCGGCCTTGATGAGCTCGACGAGGCCGCCGCAGAGCACGGCCTGCTCGCCGAACAGGTCGGTCTCGCACTCCTCCTTGAAGGTGGTCTCGATGATGCCGGCGCGGCCGCCGCCATTAGCCGAGGCGTAGGACAGGCCGAGGTCGTGGGCGTTGCCCGAGGCATCCTGGGCGATGGCGATGAGCGTCGGCACGCCGCCGCCCTTGAGGTACTCGCCGCGCACGGTGTGGCCGGGGCCCTTGGGGGCGACCATGAGCACGTCGAGGTCCTTGCGGGGCTCGATCAGGTTGAAGTGGACGTTGAGGCCGTGGGCGAACAGGAGGGCGGCGCCCTGCTTCATGTTGCCCTCGAGCGACTCCTTGTAGATGTCCCCCTGCAATTCGTCGGGGGTGAGCATCATCACGACGTCGGCCTGCTTGGCAGCGTCGGCGACGTTCATCACCGTGAAGCCCTCGTGCTCCGCCTTCTTGGCGGTGGCGGAGCCCTCGCGCAGCGCGATGACGATGCCCTTCACGCCGGAATCACGGAGGTTGAGCGCGTGGGCGTGGCCCTGGCTGCCGTAGCCGACGATGACGACCTTCTTGCCCTTGATCAGGTTCAGGTCGGCGTCGCGATCGTAATAAACCCGCATGTCTTTTGTCCTTTTACCGAAGTGGAAGTTGCTGACGTTGGGGCTGGCCGTAGAGGGCCAGGAACTGCTCCACCGCGCTGGCGGCGTCGCGTCTGATCGTGGCGGCGTCGAAATCGATCGCATCGCCGAGCAGAAGTCTGATCTGGACGTCGCGGCCGACGAGGCCGAAGAACGTCCGGAAGGCGGTCTCGCTGTCGTCGAAAGCCAGAAGCCCGGCCTCGCGCCCCGCCTCCAAGAGCGGCTTCAGGCGGTCACCGATGGCGAAGCGTCCGTTCGCTAGGACGATGCTGCCGAGATTGCTTTTTCGCGACGCTGCGTCGCCGATGGCGATACGGTTCAGCGCGATCGACGCGGAACTCGAAATCACCTCCAGCCACGTCGTCGCGAAATCCCGCAAGCTCTCGCTCAGCGTGGCGACATCGAGCGCGCGGGCCTCGAAGCGGCCGGCGCGGACCCGAGAGGCCTGCCACTGCACCGTCGCGGTCAGCAGGCCGTCGCGGTCACGAAACCACTTGTAGAGCGTCTCCTTCGAGCAGCTGGCACGGCGCGCGACGGCGTCCATGGTGAGCTGATCGCCCGCCTCCACCATCAATCCGAGCACCGCGTCGAGCACGGCCTGCTGGCGGGCGGACGGGGTCGTGGTCTCGATGGCGGGGCCTGATTCCATTGCGTTCTAGAAGCCGTACCGTACCGTACGGTTCGGCTCTTAGGCGGATTTGGAGGAGACTGCAAGCGGCGCTGTCAGGCTGGAAGCGTCAGCCCTTCGCGCGCCAGAACGGCCTGCACCGCCGGCCGCGCCGTGACGCGGCGGGCATGAGCGGTCCAGGCCGGGAAGCGACCGGCCATGTCGAAGCGCAGACACGGCCCGCCGCCCCAGTTCCAGAACACCAGCAGGTAGGCATCGACCACGCCGTAGCGCTCGCCGACAGCCCAGCCGCCGTTCGAGAGCTTCACCTCGGTCATGGTGGCGAGGTCGCCGTAGGTGTCGGCGCCCTTGGCGCGGATCGCGTCGAGGTCCTCGTCGTCGTCGGAGTAGCGCGACGGGGTATGCGCCTGCGCAAACGCGACGTGGTGATTGGTGGCGAGCCAGGCGAGCCATTCGTCGGCGACGGCCTGCTCGCGCGGATCCTCGGGCCAGAGCCCGGCTTCCGGATGCGAGCGGGCGACGTGGCGCAGGATCGCCTGGGTCTCCGTGAGCACCCAGCCATCCTCCCAGAGCGCCGGCACCCGGCCGCGCTCGTTGACGGCGAGGTATTCCGGTGCGCGCTGGCCGCCCTTGGCGAGGTCGATCCGCACGGTCTCGAAGGGCGTGCCGGTTTCTTCGAGGGCGATGTGCGCGGCGAGGGAGCAGGTGCCGGGGGCGTAGTAGAGGGTGCGGGCGGTCACGGTGCCGATCCCGAAAACTCCGCGTCCGTGACCGCTCCGATCAACAACGCCACCTTGAGGCGGATCTCTGCAAGCACCGACGCCGGCACGGCTCCGACGCGCCGAAAACCGCGCGACGATCGATCGACGCAGCGGATCTGATCGGCGAGCACGGCTCCGGCGACCGGGAGGCCTGCAGGCAGGATGACCTTGGTGGGCCAAGGCCGCGTATAGCTCGTGATCGGGCAGATGATTGCTGTCGCGTTCCGCTGATGAAACGCGCTGTCGGTCAGGACGACGGCCGGTCGGACGCCGGCCTGTTCATGACCCTTGGTCGGCCTCAGATCGACCCAGACCAAGTCTCCTGAAGACAGCAACGGCTCATCGACTGTCGTCGTCATCAATGATCTCGGCGCCGACGTCCGGACCCCATTCGACCAACGCTGGCCGATGGGACGGACCGAGCCGGTCCATCTCGGCGACCATGTCCGCGAGCGTGTAGGCGGGCCGGCCATTCTCGTAACGAGGGCCGCCCGGGGTGTCGGCCGGACGTCCCGAACTCCCGGCATCTGGTTTCGCCACGACCTCCACCGTCTGCCCCTCGCTCAACCCGTGCTGCTCGGCTTCCTCGGCCGAGAGGCGCACGGCGAGGTCGTCACCCCACCGAATGACCTTCGCTTCCATGACGGAACTCCGGAACTGATCGGGGCTCAGACTGTCACGAAAGCGCGTTCAGAGCGCCTCCGCCCCCCGCTCCATCGCCGCGATCCCGGTGCGCGAGATCTCGACCAAGCCGATCACGCTGAGAAGCCGGATGAAGCGGTCGACCTCCTCGGTCGTGCCGGTCAGCTCGAACACGAAGGAGTTGAGCGTGGCATCGAGGGTGCGCGCGCCGAAGGCGGCGGCGAGCGTCAGGGCCTCGCTGCGGTGGTCGCCGGTGCCGGCGACCTTCACGAGGCAGAGTTCGCGCTCCAGTGCCCGGCCCTGCAGGGTCAGGTCGACGACGCGGTGGACCGGGACGAGCCGGTTCAGCTGCGCCTTGATCTGCTCGATCACCACGTCGGTGCCGGTGGTGACGATGGTGAAGCGTGAGATATGGCGCGCCTCCTCCGTCTCCGAGACCGTCAGGCTCTCGATGTTGTAGCCGCGGCCCGAGAACATCCCGGCGATGCGTGCCAGTACGCCGGGTTCGTTGTCGGCGATCACGGCCAGGGTGTGCCGGGCCTTGGTCTCGAACCGGGTCGGCTCGGGGTAATGCGTGTTCATGGCGTTCATCGCCGTTCTCCCAGGGCGCTCGTTACACCAACGGCCGTCTCTATCGACATCTTCTGCATTCGGCCGTTGGCAAGCGCGAATGCGCGCCGCCACCCGTGTGGCGGACGTCCTCGACCGCGAGCGGTCGAGGACAGCACATGAATCAGACCAGCATCTTGCCCGCGTCCGAGATCACGTCGCCGATCTCGACTCCGGTCTCGCCGAGGTAGTCGGAGAGCAGCATCTCGTTGTGCGCCTTGCCCGAGGGAATCATCGGGAAGCAGTTTTCCTTCTTGTCGACGACGCAGTCGAAGATCACCGGGCCGTCGTAGTCGAGCATCTCCTGGATCGCCGCGTCGAGTTCGCCCGGCTTCTCGCAGCGGATGCCCTTGGCCCCGTAGGCCTCGGCGAGCTTCACGAAGTCCGGCAGGCTCTCCGAATAGCTCTGCGAGTAGCGCGAGCCGTGCAGCAGCTCCTGCCACTGGCGCACCATGCCCATGTATTCGTTGTTCAGGATGAAGATCTTGATCGGCAGGCGATACTGCACGGCCGTCGACATTTCCTGCATGTTCATCAGGATCGAGGCCTCGCCGGCGATATCGATGACGAGTCCGTCCGGGTTGGCGAGCTGCGTGCCGATGGCGGCAGGCAGGCCGTAGCCCATGGTGCCGAGGCCGCCTGAGGTCATCCAGCGGTTCGGCTCCTCGAACTTGAAGTACTGCGCCGCCCACATCTGATGCTGGCCGACCTCCGTCGTGATGAAGGTCTTGCGGTCCTTGCACGCCTCGTAGAGCCGCTGGACCGCGTATTGCGGCTTGATGATCGTCCCCGACGGCCAGTAGGCGAGGCACTCGCGCGCCTTCCAAGTGTGGATCTTGGCGAACCACTCGTCGAGCCGGCCCTTGTCCGGCTGCTTCGGCAGGGCCCGCCAATCGGCCAGCATGTCCTCCAGCACCGAGGCGCAATCGCCGACGATGCCGATATCGGCGCGCACGACCTTGTTGATCGAGGAGGCGTCGACGTCGATGTGGATCTTCTTCGAGAACGGCGCGAAGGCGTCGAGCCGGCCGGTGATGCGGTCGTCGAAGCGCGCCCCGACGCAGATGATCAGGTCGCTGTCGTGCATCGCGAGGTTGGCCTCGTAGGTCCCGTGCATGCCGAGCATGCCGAGGAACCTGTCGTCCGAGGCCGGGAAGCAACCGAGCCCCATCAGGGTCGAGGTGACCGGGAAGCCGGTCTCGGCCACCAGCTCACGCAGCAACCTTGTCGCCTCGGGCCCGGAATTGATCACGCCGCCGCCGGTATAGAACACCGGACGCCGGGCGCTCGCCATCAGTTCGACGGCCGCCCTGATCCGCTCGCCGTCGCCCTTGAAGGCCGGGTGATAGGTCTTGTGGCCGTCCTCGGTCGGGCGCTCATAGAGGCCGCTCGCGAACTGGATGTCCTTGGGCAGGTCGATGACGACCGGGCCGGGGCGTCCGTGCGAGGCGATGTAGAAGGCCTCGTGCAGGATGCGCGGCAGGTCCTCGATCGAGCGGACGAGGTAGTTGTGCTTCGTGCAGTGGCGGGTGATGCCGACCGTGTCGCATTCCTGGAACGCGTCGGTGCCGATCAGGTGACTCGGGACCTGCCCGGTGATCGCGACGATCGGGATCGAATCCATCATCGCGTCGGTCAGGCCGGTGACGATGTTGGTGGCGCCGGGGCCGGAGGTGACGAGGACGCAGCCGACCTTGCCCGACGAGCGGGCGTAGCCCTCCGCCGCGTGGATCGCGCCCTGCTCGTGGCGCACCAGCACGTGCTTGATCTGCTCTTCGCCGAAGAGCGCATCGTAGATCGGCAGCACCGCACCGCCCGGATAGCCGAACAGGGTGTCGACGCCCTGGTCCTGGAAAGCCCGGATGACCATCTGGGCCCCGGTCATGACCTCGCCGCTCATCGTCTCCTCCATCATCCCGTTCGAACCGCGCCGGCCCCTCGGGGCGAGCACGGCTTCCATTCCGTTGCCGGTCGCGATCTCGTCACGCGTACCGTGTCCACTTCGCTCGAGATCGCTCCTCGCGTGCGACGACCCTGGCTTTCGGCAACAAAAAAGGGCCCCGAGGGACCCTGCATGCGCCACCGACCGGGTCTGCGGGCTCCGTTAAGCCCGCCCCGTCCGTGGCGCTTCCGCTACGATGAGAACCGTACGCATTTGAAAAATAGACCCGTCTCGAAGTCGAGCGGTTCGTGTAGTCGAAGGCCGCGGGAGCGTCAACGGCACAATCGAGCCTTCGATACCTCAGGAGCCGAGAGCCGATCGGCGACCGATTGCGCTTCTGCGGCCGAGACCGAACCTTCGGGCCGCGCCGAGATTGTCGCGACGGCAGGGCGACCCTATCTCGGCCGTACGCCTCGGCCACAAGGAGCATCGGTGGCGCTGCCCTCGACCACGACGTATCTCGTCCTCGACGTGGCAGGCACGCCCTGCGCCCTGCCGCGAGAGGCCGTCCGCGAGATCTTGCCCCTGCCGCACCTGCATGCGCCGCCCACCGCCGGCGGGCCGTTGGCCGGCTTCCTCAATTTCGGTGGCGCGCCCCTGCCCGTCCTCGATCTCGCCCGGTTGCTCGGGCTGCGCGACGCCGCGCCTCCCGACCCCTATCGTCATGTCCTGCATGCCGCCGACGGCAGCCTCGCGCTTCTCGTCGACCGTGTGGTCGACGTGGTGCAGGTCGGCGCCGATGCCATACGCCCGGTCGCCGACGGGCATACGTTCAACGGCTGCGTCGAGGCCGAGATCGCCCTCGGCGACCGTCTCGTCCACGCCCTGTCCATGGCGCATATCCTGACCGTCGAGGAGCGGGAGCGCGTCGCCCTGCTCGGCCGCCGTGCGGCGGAGCGGCTCGCCGCCTTCGACGCGCCGTCGGCGGCTTGAGGCGAGCGATCGTGCCCTTCGATCAGATCCGCCGCAGGCGCGTGTCGGAAGCGGCGGCGGACCCTGCCTTTCCCGCTCTGAAGGCGCGGGTGATCGCGCGCACCGCCCACCACTACTACGCCGACAAGGACGACCTGCTCTTCGACCGTCTCGTCAAGCGCTTCAAGGCGCTGAAACTGGCCGATTCGGCGGGCTATCTCGCCTATCTCGACGGAGCCGGCGGCCGTGAGGAATGGACGGCGCTCGAGGCCGAGATCACCATCGGCGAGACCTTCTTCTTCCGCTACGCCGAGCAGTTCGCGGCGCTGCGGGAGCAGATCCTGCCCGCACTCGTCGCAGCGCGGCGCGAGGAGCGCACCCTGCGCATCTGGAGCGCCGGCTGCTCGACGGGGGCGGAGCCCTACTCGATCGCGATCCTGCTGCACGAACTGCTCGGGCCGGACCTCGCCGATTGGGATGTCGGCATCGTCGGCACCGACATCAGCGCCGCGGCCCTAGCCACCGCCCGCTCCGGCGAGTTCGGCCGCTGGGCGCTGCGCACGATGCCCACCGAAGACCGCCTGCGCTGGTTCCGGCCCATCGCGCCCCAGCCGGGCGCGACCCGCGAGGGCGGCTATCGCCTGCGCCAGGAATTTCGCGAGATGGTGCGGTTCGAGCGCCGCAACCTGATGGGCCTGATCGATGGAAGCGTGCCCGCGACCTTCGCCGGCTTCGACCTGATCCTCTGCAGGAACGTGCTGATCTACTTCAGCGCCGAGCATGTGCTCGGCATGATGCGCGGCTTCGCCGACCGGCTCCGGCCCGGCGGCTGGCTGTTGATCGGCCATGCCGAGCCGAACCCCGCCTTCGATGCCTGGCTCAGCCCGGTCGCGCTGCCCGGCACCGCCGCCTACCGCCGCCGGGACGAGCCGGCGCTGCAGCCGGCCGGCGATCGCCGGGCCTGGGACTATTCTTCCACCCTCCCGGCTTCGGAGGCGCCGGTCGCAGGCGCTTGCGACGCGCTGCCGCAGGTCGTCACGCTCGATCCGATCCCCCTGCCCGTCCCGGATCCGGTCGTCCCGGCGACGGCCCTGCCCCTTCCCTCCCCGGAGGACTTGCTGCCCCGGATCCGCGCCCTCGCGGATGCGGGCGACACGGGCGAAGCTTGGCGCCTGCTGCGCGATGCCCTCGACGCCGACCCGACCGCGGCGCCCCTGCGCTACTATGAGGGCCTTCTCGCCCGCAGCCTCGGCCGCGAGGTGGAGGCTGAGCGGGCCTTGCGCGGCGCGCTCTTCCTCGACCGCGACTTCGTCATGGCCCATCTCCAGCTCGGCCTGATGCTGTCGTCGCTGGGCCGGCGTGCAGCCGCAATCCGAGCCCTCGACAACGCCCTGCGCCTCGCGCAAGGACTGGACCCGGATGCGGTCCTTCCCGAAGGAGACGGCGTGACGGCGGGCGATTTCGTGGTGACGGTACGCCGCGCGCTCGACGATCTCGGGCGGGTGCCGCGGTGAGCGAGACCGAGCGCCATCGCGCCCTGCTCGACCAGCGTTCGGCGGCTCTGGCTGCGCGCGGCCTTGCCGAGCGGCATCTCGGTGCGCGCGCGGACTTCCTGGTCTGCGCCGTGGGTGCCGAGCATTACGGATTTCCGATTGCGGCGACGGCGGCCGTGATGCCCGGGCGGCCCTGCACGGCGGTTCCCGGAGCACCCGCCGCCCTGCGCGGGATCGTTGCCCATGCCGGGATCATCGTCAGCGTCATCGATCTCGCCCACGTGCTGGGCCTCGGCCGCAACGGCGAGACCGTCGGCCAAGGCCACTTCCTGCGGCTCAGGGTCGACGGCCCGCCCGTTGCGCTCGCCGTCGATCGGGTCATCGGTCTGGCCAGCGTGGAGGCCGGCGCGATCGAGGCGCCCCCGCTGGTGGATGGCCGCGACGGCTTGGGCGCGGAGGCGGTTTCGGGCTATGCACCGGCGGGCTCGGATCGCGGCGGCTCCGTAAGCGACGGTTTCGCCATCATCGACCTGCAGCGCCTGCTGCGCCCATTCCTGTCCTGATGCGCTCGCGCGCGACGCCCGGAGCCTGACGTCACGTGTCGATCTCGATCGGAAACCGCATCCTGCTCGGCTTCGCCGTCATTACGGCAATCCTGGTCGCGCTCGGACTCTATGCCACCAGCCAGATCGGCACCGTTCGCGAAACGATCGACAGGATCGTTTCACGTGATCTGATGGTGCTGCGCCAGCTCGACGACCTCGGCAACCGGGCGCGCGACCTCGGCGTCCAGCGCCGCAACGCCGTGATCGCCGTGCTGATGCGCGAGCGCGGACGCAGCGTGAAGGACGAGGACTACTACGCTATCTGGCGGCGCACGGCCGCTGCCACCGACACGCTCTTCGCCGACCTCACGCGCATGTCCGGCGAGTTCCGGACCCAATCGATCTCGTCGGACCGCGCCGCCTCCTGGGAGCGCCTGAGCGGCGCGCTCAGGGACACGCTCCAGACCTACACCGTCTACCGCGACCGCAGCGACACGCAGCTCAAGGCCGTGACCGCCGCGGATTTCGACGCAGTCGAGACCATGAATGCCGAGGTCAGCCGCCTGTACGAGGCGACGGTCTCCGGCATCGACCAGACGCGTTCGGCGCTGGACGAGAGTATCGCGGCAGGCCAGCGCGGCGCCACCGGAACCTACGAGCGCAGCCGCCTCTCGATCATCCTGACGCTGATCGGCGCAGTGGCGCTCAGCCTGCTCGTCGCCTGGGCGATCACCCGCGCCGTCGTACGTCCGATCGAGGAGGTGATGACGTTCGTCGCGCGGATCGGAACGGGCGACCTCACCGTCCGCACGGCGGCCACCGGCAACGACGAGATCGGCCGGCTCGGCACCACCCTGAATGCGATGGTCGACAACCTCGCCGACCTCGCCCGCACCAACCGCTCGTCCACGGCCGACCTCAACGCCGCCGCCGCGCAGATCCGGGCCTCGGCCCAGGAGCAGGCGGCGAGCGTCGAGGAGCAGTTCGCCGCCGTCCAACAGACCGCGGCGACGGTGGACGAGATCACCCATTCCGGCGCGCAGATCTCGAAGCGCGCCAGCGACGTGATCGCCACCGCCCAGGCCTCCGCCCAGAACGCCAAGGCAGGGCTACGTGCCGCATCGGACACGGCCAAGGCCATGGATGCGATCCGCGAGCAGGGCGAGGCGGTGGCCGGCAACATCGTTGCCTTGAGCGAGAAGACCCAGGCGATCGGCGAGATCATCACCACGGTGAACGACGTCTCGGAGCGCACGCACCTGCTCTCGCTCAACGCCGCCATCGAGGCGGCGGCGGCCGGAGAGAGCGGCCGCAGCTTCGCGATCGTCGCCGCCGAGATGAAGCTCCTGGCCGATCAGGCCAAGGGCGCCACCGTGCAGGTCCGCTCGCTGCTGTCCGAGATCCAGCGCGGCATCAATTCGTCGGTGATGCTCACGGAAGAGGCGGTCAAGCGCGCCGCCGCCGGCAAGCTCCGGACCGACGCCACCGTGCGCACCATCGAGGAGATGGCCGCGCGGGTGGAGGAGAGCGTCCAGACCTTCCAGCAGATCGTCGCCTCGACGAACCAGCAGCAGCTCGGCATCGAGCAGGTGATGGGGGCGCTCCAGAACATCCGGCAGGCCAGCCAGCAGACCGCGGCCGGCACCCGTGAGGTCGAGATGGCCTCGGCCAACCTCACCGAACTGGCGCAGGGCCTGATGACGCTCGCTGAGCGCTACAGGCTCTAGGGACACAGCCGCGCGCCGGGATGGACATCCGCCAGCAGCTTCTCGCCGCCTTCGAGGCCGAGCATCGGGAGCATCTCGACGCGATCCGCTCGGGCCTCGCGGCCGCGGCCGACGGCCGGCCGGCGGACTGGAACGACATCTTTCGCCGTGCCCACAGCCTGAAGGGCGCCTCCCGCGCCGTCGACCTGCCGCCAGTCGAAGCGGTGGCGCATCGCCTGGAAAGCCTGTTCGAGCGGATCAAGGGCGGCGAGCGCAGTCTCGACCGCGACACGCTGGCGGCGATCCATCTCGCGCTGGATCGCATCGAGGCCTTCGTCGCGGAGATGAAGGACGGTGCGCCGGTCATGCCGGCCGATGCACTCTCCGCCCTCGATCGCTGCCTCGCGGGTTCGCCGGCAGAGCCCGCCGTCGTCGAACCGCCGCCACCCGCGGTCGCCGTTTCCCCACCGAGCGCCGAGCTGTCGCTCGAGCCTGCCGCGGACACGGCGCGACAGACCGTGCTGCGGGTACCGGCCGCCGCGGTCGAAGCGCTGACCGGCGCGACGCACGGCCTCGCCAACGCCCTGTCCGACCAGGCCGCCATCGGCGACGGGCTCGCCGGCCTCGCGGCGACCGCCGCCGGCCTACGCAAGCGTGTCGAGGCGATGCGCTCGGAAAGCCGGGCACGCGATCCCGAGCGTGCGCGGGCCGATCTCGGCGAGGTCGAGGCGGCGCTGTCCGCGCTGATGCGCGATGCCCTCGATCTCGGCCGCCGGCACCGCTCCGGTGTGGCTGCCATCGACACGGCCTCGGCCCGGATCCGCGAGGAATCCGAACGGCTGGCATTGGTCCCGGCCGAGACCGCGTTCGGCGGGTTCGCGCGGGCGCTGCGCGAGATGGCACGCGCGGACGGCCGTGAGGTCGACGTCACCGTGCGGGGGCTCGATCTGCCGGTGGACCGGGGGATGCTGCAGGCCCTGCGCGACCCGGTACTGCATGTCCTGAGGAACGCCCTCGGTCACGGAGCCGAGCCGCCGGAGACCCGCCAACGCGCCGGCAAGCCGGCGGCGCTGGCGATCTTGTTCGAGGTCGAGGTGCGCGGCAGCCGCCTAGTGATCGGCGTCCACGATGACGGACGCGGTCCCGACCTCCTTGCGATCGAGACACGCGGGCGTGAGCGCGACCTGCTCGCGCCCGGCGACGAGCCCGATCCCGAGCGCCTGCTCTCTCTCGTCTTCGAACCCGGTTTCTCGACGGCCGCAGGCGTCGATACGCTGTCCGGGCGCGGCATCGGTCTCGCCGTGGTGGCCGAGGCCGCGCGCAGCATGCAGGGCAGCGTGCGGCTCTTGCCCCGCACGCCGCACGGCGCCTCGCTCATCATGAACCTGCCGCTCTCGGCCGCGCGGCGGCCGTTGCTGCTGGTCAAGGTTGGGGACGCCACCTTCGCGCTGCCGAGCGCTTCGGCCGAGGCGCTGCTGCGGCTCGCCCCCGGCGACCTCGATACGGTGGCGGGCCGGCCCGTCGCCCGTGTCCGCGTGCGCGAGGGCGGCTCCGATAGCGCGCTCACGCTGCCTGTCGCCAAGCTCGGCGATCTGATCGGCGCGTCCGCCCCGGAGGACGACGCAGAACCCTCCGCCCACGTGATCCTGCTTAGGTCGGGCGGCCGCCGCTGCCTGCTGCGCGTCGACGCGCTGCAGGACGTACGCACGCTGCTCGTCCTGCCCGCACCCGCGATCGGCGCGGATCCGGGCCTGATCGTCGGCACGGTCGTTCTCGGCAGCGAGACGCCGGTGCTGGTGCTCGATCCCGATGGTCTGATCGCCAGGGCCGAGACGCCCGCGTTGCGACCGCGGGCATTCGGTCCGAAAGCATACCCTGCCGGCCACGGAACGATGCCGGAGGCGCGACGTTCGACGATTCTGGTCGTGGACGACTCCATCACCACCCGCACCCTGGAGAAGAGCATCTTGGAAGCGGCCGGGTACCGCGTCGTCGTCTGCGTCGACGGGCAGGATGCGCTCGATCGGCTCCGCGCCGAGATCGAGCCCGTCGATCTCGTCCTGGCTGATGTCGAGATGCCGCGCCTCGACGGTTTCGGGCTCGTGAAGGCCCTGCGCGCCGAGACAGCCTTCGCGACGCTGCCCGTGATCCTGATGACCTCCCGAGGGGCGTCGGAGGATGTCGCACGCGGCCTCGAGCTCGGGGCGGATGCCTATCTCACCAAGCAGAGGTTCGATCAGCGCGAACTCTTGGACACCATCGGTCAACTGCTGTGAGTGACGGTGTGGCTGCCAGCGCCCGCGTGCGCGTGATGCTCGTCGAGGATTCCCTCGTCGTGCGCACTCTCCTCACCCACATCGTCGCGCGCGATCCGCGCCTGGAACTCGTCGGCGCCGTCGCCTCCGGCGAGGAAGCGCTCGCCGCGATCGACACGGTGCGGCCCGACGTCATCTCCATGGACATCCGGCTGCCGGGCATCGACGGCCTGGAGACCACGCGCCGGATCATGGCGGAACGCCCGACGCCGATCGTTGTCGTGGCCGATTCGGTCGAGGATTCCTCGCTCAGGATCTCGATGAACGCGTTGCGCGCCGGGGCCCTCTCCGTGGTCGAGAAGCCGGTGGCCACCACCAATGCCGGCTACGAGGCCGTGGCCGGCCAGATCTGCACGCAGTTGCGCATCATGGCCGCGGTGCCGGTGATCCGGCGCCGTCCGATCGGAACGGAATGGACCTCCCGCGGTGCCGGCGGCCCCTTGCGCGGAACCGTCCTGCCCGCAACCGATGCGCGGCCGAGCGTGCTCGCCATCGCGGCGTCCACCGGCGGCCCGCCGGCGCTGGCCAAGGTCATCGGCGCGCTCCCCGAAAACTTCCCGCTGCCGGTGCTGCTCGTCCAGCATATGGGCGCGGCCTTCATGGAAGGCTTCGCCGCTTGGCTCGACGGAGTCGTGGGTCTGCCGGTGGCGATCGCCAGGGAGGGGGACCGGATCATGCCGTCCCGCGTCTACGTCGCCCCCGGAGACCGGCACCTCGAACTCGGCCCCGGCCGCACGCTGCGGATCAGCGACGCCGCTCCGGTCGGCGGCCAGAGGCCGGCGGCGACGGTGCTGTTTCGCTCGGTCGCGCGCCAGGCCGGCGCGCGCGGGCTCGGCGTGCTGCTCACAGGCATGGGCGAGGATGGCGCGCTCGGCCTCCTCGACATGCACCGCGCCGGGGCCGCGACCGTTGCCGAGCACGAGAGCACGGCGGTGGTCTACGGCATGCCGGCGGCCGCCGTGCGCCTGTCGGCGGCGGGCAGCGTGCTGCCTCTCGACCACGTCGCCGGCCATATCCAGCGTCTCGCCCAGCAATCCGAGGGGGCCACGTGAGCGGGGCCGAGAACCGGGTGGACCAGGCGCCCCGCCTCCTCCTCGTCGAGGATTCCGAGACGCAGGCACTCGAACTGCGCCTGCTGCTCGAAGCCCAGGGTTTTGCCGTCGAGCGCTGCGCGACGGCCGAGGCCGCCCTCGACCGGCTCAACGAAGGTCTGCCCGACCTCGTCGTCGCCGACTACCACCTGCCCGGCATGAACGGCGACGAGTTCACCCGGCAGATGCGTCTGTCGCTGCGCACGCGCGCGCTGCCGGTGCTGATGCTGACCGGCGCGCAGGACGGCGAGCGCCAGGGGCTCGAGAGCGGCGCCGACGCCTACATCGCCAAGTCCGCCGACCGCGATCTGCTCGTGCTGCGCATCCGCGCTCTCCTGCGCGAGCGCAAGGGCGTCCATGCGGAGGCCGCCGGCGGCTCGGCCTTCCGGCGCGGGCGCATCCTCGTCATCGACGGCAGCGCCACCTACCGCACCTTCTTCGCCGGTTTGCTCAGCCAGGACGGCCATGCCGTCGAGACCGCCGCGAGCCGCGAGGCGGCGCTCGCCGCCCTCGACGCGCCCGACGCTGCGGTCGATTGCGTGACCGTCGACCTGATGGGCTATTCCTATGACGGGCTCGATCTCTGCCGCGAGATCGCCGCACGCCGCAGCGCAGGCTCCGATGCCGAGGGCGGACAAGCCTTCCATCTGGTCTGCGTGGCCGGCAGCGCGCCGGACAAGGCGCTCCTCGTCGCGGCATTCTCGGCCGGGGCCGACGACGTCGTCGCCAAGACCGACGGCGAGGTGCTGGCCATGCGCGTGCGCGGCCTCGTGCGCCGCCGTCTCCTGGAAGAGGACAACCTGCGCGTTGCCGGCGCGTTCGGCGCGCGCGAGCGAGCCCTGGAACGCGCCCGCGCCGAGGCCGAGGCGGCGGAGGCCCGCGCCGCCCTGGCCGACGCCCTGGAGCAGGCCAACCAGGATCTCGCGGATGCCAACCGCCGCCTCACCGACGCCCAGGCCAAACTCGTCCAGGCCGCCAAGATGGCCTCGCTCGGCGAACTCGTCGCCGGCATCGCTCACGAGATCAACAATCCGCTCGCTTTCATCCTCGCTCATCAGGGCACCGTCGAGCGGGTGCTCGGCGACATCCCCGAGCCCGAGGGCGATCCCGGCCGGCGTGCCCTGACCAAGGCCCGCGACCGGGTCGGTTCGATGCGGATCGGGCTGACCCGTATCCAGGACCTCGTCCTGAACCTGCGGAAGTTCTCGCGGCTCGACGAGGGCGAGCGGGCGTTGGTCGACGTGCCCGAGGCGATTGAGACGGTGCTCGCGCTGCTGCAGCACAAGCTCGGCGGCCGGGTCGCGGTGGTGCGTGATTTTCGCGGGCGGGAGCAGATGCACTGCACTCCGGCGCTACTCAATCAGGTCGTGATGAACATCGTCGGCAACGCGGCCGATGCGATCACCGGCGAGGGCACCATCACCATCGCGACCCTGGCCGAGCCCGATGCGGACGTGATCCGGATCAGCGATTCCGGCCCCGGCATTCCCGAAGCGTTGCGCGAGCGGATCTTCGAGCCCTTCTTCACGACGAAGCCCGTGGGCTCCGGCACCGGGCTCGGCCTCGCGATTGCGTACAGTGTCGTACAGGCGCATAGCGGCTCGCTCAGTGTGGAGGCGGCAGAGGGAGGCGGAGCCTGTTTCGTGATCGTCATCCCACGGCAGGCGGAGCCGGCATGAGCCACAGGGGCACGATCCTGGCCGTCGACGACGAGCCGGACATCCTGATCGCCATCGAGGACCTGTTCGAGGACGAGTACCGGGTCCTGACCAGCTCCAAGCCGGCTGAGGCGTTGGCGCTTCTGCGTGACGAGCCCGACGTCTCCGTCATCGTCTCCGACCAGCGCATGCCGGGGATGAACGGCGATGCGCTGTTGGCTGAAGCCCGCGCCTTCCACGATGCGCAGGCGATCCTGCTCACGGGCTATGCCGACATCTCGGCCGTGATCGCCGCGCTGAACAAGGGCGGCATCATCGGCTACGTGACGAAGCCCTGGGATCCGACGCTGCTGCGCACCACCGTGCGCAATGCCTACGAGCGCCACCGCCTCGCGCGCGACCTCGCGACGGAACGGGCGTTGCTGCACGGGCTTCTCAGCCATTCCGACGACGCGATCTCCTTCAAGGATTCCGCCGGCCGTCTCGTGCGCCTCAACGTCCGCAAGGCGACACAGCTTGGCCAGGAGCCGGCCGCCTGCCTCGGGCGGCCGGAGCGCGATTTTCGCGACGAGGCCAGCGCCAGCGCGATCGAGCAGGCCGATGCTGCGGCCATGGCCGCTGCCGTGCCGAACGAGATCATCCTCTCCCAGGGTCCGCTCGGTGCAGAGCGTTGGTCGAACATCGCCCGCGTGCCGATTCGCGGGGCCTCGGGCGCGATCGAGCACCTCGCCACGATCGAGCGGGACATCACCGAGCAGAAGGTGCTCGAGGCGCGTCTGCGCCAGTCGGACAAGATGCAGGCGCTCGGCACGCTGGCCGGCGGCATCGCCCACGACTTCAACAACTTGCTCACCGCCATCCTCGGCAGCCTCGAACTCGCCGGCCCCAAGATCGCCGACCAGCCGCGGGTGAAGCGACTCATCGACAATGCCACCGGTGCCGCGCAGCGCGGCTCGGCCCTGACCAAGCGCCTGCTCAGCTTCAGCCGCTCCGGCGACCTGCGCCTGCGCAGCGTCAACGTGAATGCGCTGATAGAAGGCATGAGCGACCTGTTCGGGCGCAGTCTCGGCGGCCTCGTGAGCGTCAAGACGGCTCTCGACCCCGCCTTGCCGCAAGCCTGCGTCGACCCGGACCAGCTCGAACTCGCGATCCTCAATCTCTGCATCAATGCCCGCGACGCGATGCCCGAAGGCGGCACCATCACGCTTACGACGCGCTCGGCCGTGCTCGGCGGAGATGCCGACCTCGCCGACGGCGACTATGCCGTCCTGACCGTCGCCGACGAAGGCACGGGTATTCCGCCGGAGCTGCTGGAGCGGGTTTGCGAGCCGTTCTTCACCACCAAGGCCGTGGGACAGGGCACCGGGCTCGGCCTCGCCATGGTCTTCGGTCTCGCGCAGCAGGCCAAGGGACGGCTGCGCATCACCAGCGAAGTCGGCACCGGCACACAGGTCGAACTCGCCCTGCCCCGCGCGGACGTGGCTGCCCTCGGCGCAGTAACGCCGGAGGCCGAAGCCCCTCCGGCGCCGGCGGCGAGCCCGGCCCGGATCCTGGTCGTCGACGACGACGAGGAGGTCCGGCACGTCACCGCCTCCTTCCTCAACGATTTCGGCTACACCGAGTCTGAGGCCTCCGACGGGGCCTCGGCGCTGGCGATGATGGAGCGCACGGCGTTCGATCTCGTCGTGGCCGATCTCGCCATGCCCGGGATGAACGGGATCGAACTCGCGGCGGAGGTGCGCCAGCGCTTCGCCGAGGTGCCGGTGCTGATTCTCACCGGACACGCAGAGGCCATGGCGATCCCCGAGGATCTGCCGGTACTGGCCAAGCCCTTCGAGTCGGCCGAACTGGCGCGCTGCGTCTCGTCGCTGTTATCCGCCTGACGGACATGAAAAAGGCGGCCACGAGGGCCGCCTTTTCCGAAAGACCGTATGCGCGAGGGGCTCAGGCCGCCTCGGACTCGCCGCCCTGCACCGGGCCTGAATCCTTGCCGCGGGCACTCACGTCGCGATCGACGAATTCGATGACGGCGAGCGGAGCGTTGTCGCCCTTGCGGAAGCCGGCCTTCATGATCCGGCAATAGCCGCCCGGACGGGTGGTGTAGCGCGGGCCGAGCACCGTGAAGAGCTTCTTGACCTGATCGGCGTCGCGAATCTGGCCCATGGCCAGACGGCGCGTGTGCACGCTGTCGATGCGGCCGAGCGAGATCAGCTTCTCCATGACCGGACGAAGATCCTTCGCCTTCGGCAGGGTGGTGATGATCTGCTCGTGCTTGATCAGCGCGGCAGTCATGTTCGCGAACATCGCCTTGCGGTGCTCGGTGGTGCGGTTGAAGCGGCGACCGCGAAAACCGTGACGCATGATGGCATTCCTTGTCTGATCGGCCGCCGTGCCACGGTACGGCCGAGCGCCTCGGGCGTGAGGCGATTGCTTAGCTCCGCTTGACCCCGCGGCGGGATTCTCTTGCGACTTCGACCCGGCGGTTCGGTGCCGGGTCGAAAAGACCAAACTGCCAGCACCGATGCGCGCCGCCAGATCCAGCCCGAGGCGGATTCGCCTGCGCCTCAGTAGTGCTCTTCGAAGCGCTTCGCGAGATCTTCGATGTTCTCCGGCGGCCAGCCGGGGATGTCCATGCCGAGATGCAGGCCCATGCCCGCGAGCACTTCCTTGATCTCGTTGAGCGACTTACGGCCGAAGTTCGGGGTGCGCAGCATCTCGCCCTCCGACTTCTGGATGAGGTCGCCGATGTAGACGATGTTGTCGTTCTTCAGGCAGTTCGCCGAACGAACCGACAGCTCGAGCTCGTCGACCTTCTTGAGCAGCGCCGGGTTGAAGGGGAGCTGCGGCGCGAGCGGCGCGGCCTCTTCCTTGCGGGGCTCCTCGAAGTTCACGAAGATCTGCAGCTGGTCCTGGATGATGCGCGCGGCGTAGGCCAGCGAATCTTCCGGCGAGATCGCACCGTTGGTCTCGACCGTCATGGTCAACTTGTCCTTGTCGAGATCCTGGCCCTCGCGGGTGGTCTCGACGCGGTAGCTCACCTTGGTCACGGGCGAGAACAGGGCGTCGACCGGGATCAGGCCGATCGGCGCGTCCTCGGGACGGTTGCGCTCGGCCGGGACGTAACCCTTGCCGGTGGCGACGGTGAATTCCATCCGGATCTCGGCGCCGTCGTCCAGCGTGCAGAGCACGAGGTCGGGGTTGAGGATCTGGATGTCGCCGACCACGCCGATATCGCCGGCGGTGACGAGGCCCGGGCCGGTCTTGCGCAGGGTCATGCGCTTCGGCGTATCCGTCTGCGAGCGGATGGCGATCGTCTTGATGTTCAGGACGATGTCGGTGACGTCCTCGCGGACGCCCGGGATCGACGAGAATTCATGCAGCACGCCGTCGATCTGGACCGAGGTCACCGCAGCGCCCTGGAGCGACGAGAGCAGCACCCGACGCAGCGAGTTGCCGAGCGTCGTACCGAAGCCGCGCTCGAGCGGCTCGGCGACGACGGTGGCGACCCGCTTCGGATCGTCGCCGGCCGCGACCTGCAGCTTGTTCGGCTTGATGAGCTCTTGCCAGTTCTTCTGAATGACCACGATCCTACCTCTCGTCGAACGCGCACGGCCGGCGTCCCGATCCGTACTTCGGCCGACCCATGCGCGCCCCCGCGCCTGAGCCAGTCCCTGAAGTTGTTACTGCCCTGACACCCAGAGCTCCGGCACGAAGCGGTAGGCACCGTCCTCGCGCACCACGTAACCGATAGCCGGAAACTCGAGATGCGAGCCGGAGATCAGCGTACGTTCGTCGGCTACTTGCGCCAGAATCCGCTTGCGCGTCTCCCGCGCCCGATCGCCGTCCACATCGAAACCCATGCCCGCCTCGGGATTGGCGAACTGGATCGCCGGCAGGTGGACGATATCGGTCCACATCAGAAGCGACCGTTCGCCCGACGTGATCCGGAAACCCGTATGGCCCGGCGTGTGGCCGGGCAGTGGAACTGCCGTGATGCCCAGCGCGATCTCGCCGCCGCGATGTTCGCGGACGCGGCCCTCGTAGGCCGACACGACCTTGCGGGCGTTCTCGAAATACGCCTTGGCGCCGTCCGGTGCCGCAGCCAGCGCCGCGTCGGGCAGCCAGTGGGCCGCCTCGTCGGCATGGAGCACGAGCTCGGCGTTCGGAAAACGGGCCTTGCCGTCATCCCCCAGCAAACCGCCGACATGGTCGGGGTGCAGGTGGCTGACGAGCACCGTCTCGATTTCCTCCGGCGAGATGCCCGTGGTGGCGAGAGCCGCCGGGACGCGACCGAGGGTGTCGGTCGGCGCGAAACCGCCGTAGCCCGCATCGATCAGGAGCGGCTTGCGGCCCGCGCCCGTGATCAGGAAGGCGTTCAGCGTGATCCGCGGTCTTGAAGGCCGAAAACCGGCCTCCTGCAGGCGGATCGCCTCTTCCGCAGAGATCCCCGCGACGAGGTTCTCGGCCGCATCCTGAAACCAGCCGTCATTGAGCACGGTGACCGTGAGGTCGCCGAGATTCCAACGCAACACGCCAGGGAGCGGCTTCGCACCGTCCGACACGGGTATCTCCTTCTGCCTCGTACCGATCAGACGCGACGGCGCTTCCGCGGGCGGCAGCCGTTATGCGGGATCGAGGTCACGTCGCGGATCGAGGTGACGGTGAAGCCGGCAGCCTGCAGCGCGCGAAGTGCGGATTCACGACCCGAGCCGGGGCCGGAGACCTCGACTTCGAGGGTGCGCATGCCATGCTCGGAGGCCTTGCGGGCAGCGTCCTCGGCGGCGACCTGCGCGGCGTACGGCGTTGACTTGCGCGAGCCCTTGAAGCCCATCGCGCCCGACGAGGACCACGAGATCGTGTTGCCCTGCGCATCGGTGATCGTGATCATCGTGTTGTTGAACGAGGCGCTGACATGCGCGACGCCCGAGACGATGTTCTTGCGTTCGCGCCGGCGGACGCGGGTCGGTTCCTTGGCCATCTGTGTTCTCTACCTGTCCTTCAAGCGCACCCGTAATTCCAGGTGCTCGGGATTCTTTTGGGAGTTGGCGGCGTGTCCGTGGAGCGCTCGCCAGCGAAGCCGATGCCCATAGCGGAACACCCGGCTCGACGTTCAGGAGGCCGAGCGAAGCACGGCCTCCCAATCGCGATAGATTACTTCTTCTTGCCGGCGATGGGCTTGGACTTGCCCTTGCGGGTACGCGCATTGGTGTGGGTGCGCTGTCCGCGGACGGGCAGGTTGCGGCGATGGCGCAGACCGCGGTAGCAGCCGAGGTCCATCAGACGCTTGATGTTCATCGAGACGTCGCGGCGCAGGTCACCCTCGACCATGTAGTCGCGGTCGATCGTCTCACGGATCTGGAGAACCTCGGCGTCGGTCAGCTCGTTGACGCGGCGCTCGGCCGGGATGCCGACCTTCTCGGTGATCTCGCCGGCGTTCTTGGCACCGATGCCGTGGATGTACTGAAGCGCGATGACAACGCGCTTGTTGGTCGGGATGTTAACGCCGGCAATACGAGCCAAGGGTCTTCTCCATGGTCGGCGCGGGCAATGCCCGGCCTGATGAACATGCACGCGTCCGGTGGAGGCCGGCCCTTGCGTGCGGTGCAAGATACGCCCGTAACGACAAATCGGCCCAAGAGCAGCCTCATTGAGGCGCCCCGGACCCGATCGCGGTCTGGACGAAGGAGGCCCGCCTAGCGCAGGCCTCCAAAGGTGTCAAGGGTTGTATCCTCGACGGTTCCGTTCAGGAGGCGACAGTCTGCCGGTAAGGTTCGAGGATCGCCTTGAGGTCGGCCGTCACCTCATCGATCGGCTTCATGCCGTCGACCTTCTGCAGGTGGCCGAGCCCGTCATAGTAATCCGACAACGGCGCGGTCTGCTTCTTGTAGGCCTCGAAGCGTGACTTGAAGACCTCCGGCGTGTCGTCCTTGCGCACCGGCTGGCCGCGGGCGGCCGTCTCCTCGGCGCGCTTGGCAATCCGGCCGACGAGGGCATTCTCGTCCACCACGAACTCGATGACGGTGTCGAGGTCGAGCCCCTTCGCCTTCAGCATCGCATCCAACGCCTTGGCCTGCTCCACCGTGCGCGGAAAACCGTCGAGGATGAAGCCGTTCTTGGCGTCTGGCTCCTCGACGCGGTCGGCGACGATGCCGACGACGACGGCGTCCGGCACCAGGCCGCCGCTCTCCATGATCGACTTCGCCTCAAGGCCGACGGGCGTGCTGGCTGCGACGGCGGCGCGAAGCATGTCGCCGGTCGAGAGCTGGGGAACCTCGAAGGCGTGCGTGATTCGCTCGGATTGGGTGCCCTTCCCCGCCCCGGGCGGTCCGAGCAGAATGATCCGCATGACGTCGTAATCCTCCTCAGGCCCGCCTCGCGGGCTCTTTCTTCCGTCTGGCAGGATAATCTACCGAAGGGCGAGAGAGGAACGGCTTTCATGCCGCCTCTCCCGTAGACCTTTGACTGAGAGACGACCGTCAGCGTCGACGCTGGTTGGTCGAGGCGCCGCGCAGCTTCGCCTTCTTCACGAGCCCCTCGTACTGGTGCGCCATCAGATGCCCGTGGATCTGGGCGACCGTATCCATGGTCACCGACACCACGATCAGCAGCGAGGTGCCGCCGAAGCCGAGGCTCGCCGAGGTATAGGAGGCGACGATCTCGGGCACGAGGCAGACGAAGGTCAGGTACAGCGCACCGATCACCGTGATCCGGGTGAGGATCTTGTCGATGTAGGTGGCCGTACGCTCGCCGGGCCGCTGGCCCGGGATGAAGCCGTTATGCTTCTTCAGGTTGTCGGCCGTCTCCTGCGGATTGAAGACGACGGCCGTGTAGAAGAACGTGAAGAAGATGATCAGCGCGGCGTAGAGCACCATGTAGAGTGGCCGGCCGTGCCCGATATAGGCGGTCAGCGTACCGAGGATCCCGCTCGAGCCCTGGCTCGCGGAGAAGCTCGCCACGGTAGCCGGCAGCAGCAGCAGCGACGAGGCGAAGATCGGCGGGATCACGCCCGAGGTGTTGAGCTTCAGCGGCAGGAACGAGGTCTGGCCCTCGTACATCCGGTTTCCGACCTGGCGCTTCGGGTACTGGATCAGCAGCCGGCGCTGGGCCCGCTCCATGAACACGATGAAGTAGACGAGGCCGACGGCGGCGAGCGTCGCGCCCAGCAGCAGGGCGGGTGAGAGCGCGCCGGTGCGGGTCAGTTCCAGCGCGCCGAAGATCGCGGCCGGCAGGTGGGCGACGATGCCGGCGAAGATGATCAGCGAGGAGCCGTTGCCGATGCCCCGCGACGTGATCTGCTCGCCGATCCACATCAGGAACAGCGTGCCGCCGGTCAACGTCAGGACGGTGGAGAGAATGAAGAACGGGCCGGGATTGATCACGGCGTTCGAGCCCTGGAGGCCGAAGGCGATGCCCCAGGACTGCACCAGTGCCAGCACCACGGTGAGGTAGCGGGTATACTGGTTGATCACCTTGCGGCCGGACTCGCCCTCCTTCTTGAGGGCTTCGAGCGTCGGGACGACCGAGGTCAGGAGCTGAACGATGATCGAGGCCGAGATGTACGGCATGATGTTCAGCGCGAACACCGCCATGCGCTCGACGGCACCGCCGGAGAACATGTTGAACATGCCGAGCACGCCGCCGGCCTGACTCTGGAAGTTCTTGGCGAACTGCTCCGGGTCGATGCCCGGAATCGGGATGTAGGTCCCGAGGCGGAACACGATGAGCGCACCGATCGTGAACCAGATCCGCTTCTTGAGTTCGTCGGCCTTCGCGATGGCGCCGAAGTTCAGATTGGCGGCAAGCTGCTCGGCGGCTGAGGCCATGTCACGGGTTCCCGAAGAATGCCGTCCGGAGGATCGTCAAAACGAATGCGGCGGCCGCGCGAGGTGCACGGGCCGCCGCAGGATGCCTGGACTTAAGCGTTGGCTCAGGCCGACGCAACAGACCCGCGATGGGCGACGCCCGACGCGAACTTGGTCGTGACCGAACCGCCGGCCTTCTCGACCGCCTCGACGGCGGACTTCGAAGCACGCGTGACCTCGAAGCTGAGCTTCACGGTCAGTTCGCCGACGCCGAGCAGCTTCACGCCGTCGCGAGCCCGGGCGATGACGCCCGCCTCGACGAGGGAATCGACCGTCACGGTCGCCGCCTTATCGAGCTTGCCGGCGTCGATCGCCTGCTGCACCCGGCCGAGATTCACCTCGTTGAGGTCGGTCGAGTACAGGTTGTTGAAGCCGCGCTTGGGCAGGCGCCGATGCAACGGCATCTGGCCGCCCTCGAAGCCTTTGATGGACACGCCGGTGCGGGCCTTCTGACCCTTCACGCCGCGTCCACCGGTCTTGCCCTTGCCGGAGCCGATGCCCCGGCCGACGCGCATCCGGTTCTTGGTTGCGCCTTCGTTGTCGTGGATTTCGTTGAGCTTCATCGCGCCCTCCTCAAGCCACGTCGCCGTGGACGCGCACCAGGTGCGCAACCTTGCGGATCATGCCGCGAACGGAGGGCGTATCCTCCAGTTCGGACACACGATGCAGCTTGTTCAACTTCAGGCCGATCAGCGTCGCGCGCTGAGAAGCCTCACGGCGGATCGGCGAACCGATCTGCTCGATGCGGACAGTCTTGGTAGCCATTCTGCCCTCCCCTTACGCCACTGCGGCTTCGGAGGTGTCGGCCGGATCCGAATCGCGACGGCGCGACTGCAGAGCGGACACCTTGAGGCCACGGCGCGCGGCGACGGAGCGCGGGCTATCCTCGTTCTTGAGCGCGTCGAACGTCGCGCGGACGAGGTTGTAGGGGTTCGAGGAGCCGAGGGACTTGGCGACGACGTCCTGCATGCCGAGGGTCTCGAACACGGCGCGCATCGGGCCGCCGGCGATGATGCCGGTACCCTGGGGCGCAGCGCGCAGGATGACCTTGCCGGCGCCGTGACGTCCGTTGACGTCGTGATGCAGGGTACGGCCTTCGCGCAGGGACACCCGGATCAGACCGCGCTTGGCGGCTTCCGTGGCCTTGCGGATGGCCTCGGGGACCTCACGGGCCTTGCCGTGACCGAAACCGACGCGACCCTTCTGGTCGCCGACGACGACGAGAGCGGCGAAGCCGAAGCGACGACCACCCTTCACGACCTTGGCGACGCGGTTGATGTGGACGAGCTTGTCCACGAACTCGCTGTCGCGCTCCTCACGGTCATCGCGGCGGCCGCGACCACCGCCTTCACGTTCACGTGCCATTTGTTTTCCACTTCATCTCACTGGCGCGGATCGTAACGATCCGCTCGCTCGATGGTCCAAATCCGCCGATCAGGGACGGGCGGTTCGTACCGGGTCCGGGCAGCGTCGGCCGCCCGGACAAGTCACGCAGGAATCAGAACTCGAGGCCGCCTTCGCGGGCCGCGTCGGCAAGTGCCTTGACGCGGCCGTGGAAGATGTAGCCCGAGCGGTCGAAGATGACCTTCGAGACGCCGGCAGCCTTGGCGCGCTCGGCGACGAGCTTGCCGACGGCCTGAGCGGCGGCGACGTCGGCGCCGGTCTTCAGGTCGCCCTTGATGCCCTTGTCGAGGCTCGACGCCGCAGCCAGCGTGGTGCCGGCGGCATCATCGATGACCTGAACGTAGATCTGCTTGGACGAGCGGAACACCGAGAGACGGGGCCGACCGTTTGCCGCTGCCCGAAGCGCACGACGCACACGCGCCTTACGCTTGATGAGGGCTTCGTTCTTCGTAGACATGATCGCCCCCTTACTTCTTCTTGCCTTCCTTACGGAAGATGAACTCGCCCGCGTACTTCACGCCCTTGCCCTTGTAAGGCTCGGGACCGCGATAGTCGCGGATCTCGGCGGCGACCTGGCCGACCTTCTGACGGTCGATCCCGGTAATGGTGATCTCCGTCGGCTTGGGCGTCACGATCGTGATTCCGGCCGGGATCTCGTATTCGATGTCGTGGCTGTAGCCGAGCGACAGCTTGAGAGCCTTGCCGGCCATGGCCGCACGATAACCCACGCCGGTGATCTCGAGCTTCTTCTCGAAGCCCTTCGACACACCTTCGACGAGGTTGGCGACGCGGGCACGCGACGTACCCCAGAGCGACCGCGCGACCTTCGACTGGTCCTTGGGCTGCACCGTGACGGCGCCGTCCTCGAACGCAACGATGACCTGCGAGGGCACCACGAACTCGAGCTCGCCCTTGGAGCCCTTCATCTTAACCGTCTGACCCGTGACCGTGGCGGTGACGCCGGACGGAACGGGGACGGGCTTCTTGCCTACGCGAGACATTGGCTGTCCTCCGGATCAGAACACCTTGCAGAGCACTTCACCGCCGACGTTGCGCTCGCGCGCAATGTGATCGGCCATGACGCCCTGCGGGGTCGAGATGATGGTGATGCCGAGACCGTCGGCGACACGCGGCAGCTCGCCAACCGACGAGTAGACGCGGCGGCCGGGCTTGGACACGCGCTGCAGAGAGCGGATCACCGGCTGGTTGTCATAGTACTTCAGTTCGATGGCGAACTCCGTACGGCCGTTACCGAGGTCGGTCACGGCGTAGTCACGGATGTAGCCCTCGGACTTGAGCACATCGAGAACGCTCTTGCGCAGCTTGGAGCCGGGCGTCTGGACGACGCTGCGGCGGCGAAGCTGGCCGTTGCGGATGCGGGTGAGCATATCACCCACGGGATCGTTGACCATGGTGGCTCCCCCTTACCAGCTGGACTTCACGAGGCCCGGGATCAGGCCCTTGTTGCCGAGCTCACGCAGGGCAATACGGGACAGACCGAGCTTGCGATAAAAGGCGCGGGGGCGCCCGGTGACCTCGCAGCGGTTGCGAACGCGAACCGGCGACGAATTGCGCGGCAGCTCGGCGAGCTTGAGACGCGCTTCGAAGCGCTGCTCCATCTCGTTCGAGGTGTCGTTGGCGGTGGCGAGGAGCGCCTTGCGCTTCTCGGCGAAGCGCTTCACGAGCGCCTTGCGGTGGTTGTTCTTCTCGACTGAGCTTTTCTTAGCCATCTGCTATCTCCGGTGTCCGCGTATGAGGGGCGTAGTCCTCACTGCCGGAACGGGAAGTTGAACTGGGCGAGGAGAGCCTTCGCTTCGGCGTCGGTCTTGGCGCTGGTCTGGACGACGATGTCCATGCCCCACACCTGCTCCGCCTTGTCGTAGGAGATCTCCGGGAACACGAGATGCTCCTTGAGGCCCATGGCGTAGTTGCCGCGACCATCGAAGGAACGCGGGTTCAGGCCACGGAAATCGCGGACGCGCGGGAGCGCGATCGTGATCAACCGATCGATGAACTCGTACATGCGCGCCTTGCGGAGCGTCACCTTGCAGCCGATTGGCATGCCTTCGCGCACCTTAAAGGTCGCGATGGCCTTCCGGGCCTTGGTGATCACCGGCTTCTGGCCGGCGATGAGGGCGAGGTCGGCAGCGGCCACGGTGGCCTTCTTGGAATCGGCAGTGGATTCGCCGACGCCCATGTTGATGACGATCTTCTCGATCTGCGGCACCTGCATGGGGTTCTTGTAGCCGAACTCTTCGATCAGCTTCTGACGAACCACCTCTTCGTAGTGCTTGCGCAGACGAGGCGTGTAACCATCCGGAGATGCCGCCTTGCGGGGCTTCGCCTTCACTTCGCCGCCGCCGGCAGCCTGGGCGATGTCCTTGGACTTCGCCTTGTCCTTGGCGCCGTCCTTGGGAGCACCCTTGGCCGGCTTGGTGTTCTTGGCATCAGCCATCGATCAGATCCCCCGAGCGCTTGGCGAAGCGGACCTTGCGGCCGTCGTCGAGAATGCGAAAACCGACGCGGGTCGGCTTGCCGTCCTTGGGATCGGCGATCGCGATGTTGGACAGGTGAATGGCGGCCTCCTTGGAGATGATGCCGCCTTCCTGGCTCTGCGTCTGCTTCTGGTGCTTCTTGACCAGGTTGACGCCGCGGACGAGCGCACGGCTCTCCTTCGGGATCACCTGGATCACCTCACCGGACCGACCTTCGTCGCGACCGGTCAGAACGACGACGGTGTCGCCCTTCTTGATCTTGGCGGCCATTACAGCACCTCCGGGGCGAGCGAGATGATCTTCATGTGGTTGCGGGCGCGAAGTTCGCGCGGCACGGGCCCGAAGATACGGGTGCCGACCGGCTCCTTCTGATTGTTGATCAGAACGGCGGCGTTCTTGTCGAAGCGGATCACGGACCCGTCGACACGCTTCACGGCCTTGGCCGTGCGCACGACGACCGCCTTCATGACGTCGCCCTTCTTCACGCGGCCGCGCGGGATGGCTTCCTTGACGGAGACGACGATGATGTCGCCGACGCCGGCATATTTGCGCTTCGACCCGCCGAGCACCTTGATGCACATCACACGACGCGCACCCGAGTTGTCAGCGACGTCCAGATTCGTCTGCATCTGGATCACGGAAGTGACCTTTCCTTGTTTCGGGCGGGTATCCGCACGCGGACGGTATTGTCCGGCGGACGACGCCTGATGGGGATTGGGGATCCCCGAATGTAACGGACCGCGCTTGCGTGGCCCGTAAAGGCCCCGGCGCGGTCACCGCGGTCGAAGGGTGCAAACACCCTTTTGAATGTCGCGAAGGTGCGGCGGATACTACGATCGATCCGACCGTGCAAGACCTAAAGCACCGCGTCGCGCTCTCACATCATGACGAACACACCGGCGAGCGGAGTGTCCGTCCAGCGCAACCGAACGAAAAACCGGCAGGGAACCCGAGATCGGGCGACCTGCCGGTGTTTGCGATGGAAGAACCCGGACGCGTCGAAAACTCGGGATGCAATCCTCCCGGTAGACGATGGCCTCAGGCGTGGTCGGCGACCGGAGCCTGACCGGCAGCTTCCGCTGCGGCGGCCTGATCTTCGACCAGCTTCCACGTCTTGGTCTTCGAGTAGGGCCGCGACTCCTCGATGAACACCGTCTGCCCGGTCTTGGCGGAATTCGCCTCGTCATGGGCATGGTAGTGCTTCGAGCGGCGCACGGTCTTTTTCATGACCGGGTGGGTGAAGCGGCGCTCCACCTTCACGGTGATGGTCTTATCGGTCTTGTCGCTGACGACGGTGCCCTGAAGGACGCGCTTCGGCATGGTTGAAACTCCTCAGGCCTGAGCCGACGCGAGCGTCTTGTGACGCTGAAGCGTACGGACGCGGGCGATGTCGCGGCGAACCTCACGGACGCGGGCGACGTTCTCGAGCTGGCCCGTGGCACCCTGGAAGCGCAGGTTGAACTGCTCCTTCTTGAGCGCGATGAGCTCGTCGCTCAGTTGATCCGGCGACAGGGCGCGCAGATCCGACAGTCTCTGTGACGACTTCATGATCCCCTCCCCTCTCAGTCGGCGATTCGGGCGATGATGCGGGTGCGCACCGAAAGCTTGGCGGCCCCGAGGCGAAGCGCCTCGCGGGCTACGGTCTCGGCGACGCCGTCCACTTCGAACATGATACGGCCCGGGTGAACGCGAGCCGCCCAATACTCGGGCGCTCCCTTACCGGAGCCCATGCGGACTTCGGTGGGCTTGGCGGTGACCGGAACGTCCGGGAACACCCGGATCCAGACACGACCCTGACGCTTCATCTCGCGGGTGATCGCGCGGCGGGCCGCCTCGATCTGCCGCGCGGTAACACGCTCCGGCTCGACAGCCTTGAGGCCGAACGTGCCGAAGTTCAGGTCGTACCCGCCCTTGGCCGCGCCATGGATGCGCCCCTTGAACTGCTTACGGAACTTGGTCTTCTTGGGTTGCAGCATGGCAGCCTCTCAAAACTCTCCTAAGGCTCAGGCGATCAGGCGTGAGCGGGTTCGCGGCGGCCGCGGCCACCACCACCATCGCCGTCACGATCGCGACGTCCGCCGGAACGGCCGCCTTCTTCCTGGGCCTTCTTGTCCTGGGCCATCGGGTCGTGCTCGAGGATCTCGCCCTTGAACACCCAGACCTTGATGCCGCAGGTCCCGTAGGTCGTGAATGCGGTGGCCGTGCCGTAATCGACGTCGGCGCGAAGCGTATGCAGGGGCACACGGCCCTCGCGGTACCATTCGGTCCGGGCGATCTCGGCGCCGCCGAGGCGACCGGCACAGTTGATGCGGATGCCTTCGGCACCCAGACGCATCGCCGACTGCACCGCGCGCTTCATGGCGCGGCGGAAGGCGACACGACGTTCGAGCTGCTGGGCGATCGAGTCGGCGACGAGGACGGCGTCGATCTCGGGCTTGCGGACCTCGACGATGTTGATCGTCACGTCGGCCTTCGTCATCGAGCCGACGAGCTTGCGCAGCTTCTCGATATCCGCGCCCTTCTTACCGATGACCACGCCCGGGCGACCCGAGTGGATGGTGACGCGGCACTTCCGGTGCGGACGCTCGATCACGATCTTGGAGACAGCGGCCTGCTTCAGCTGCTTCATGAGGGCGGCGCGGATCGCGACGTCCTCGTGCATCAGCTTGGCGTATTCGCCCTTGCCGGCGAACCAGCGAGAATCCCAAGTCCGGTTGATGCCGAGACGCAGGCCGATCGGATTGATTTTCTGACCCATGGAGTCCTCCTCAGGCCGCTTCAGCGCGCACTTCGCGGACCACGATGGTCAGGTTCGCGAAAGGCTTCAGGATACGGGCGCCGCGACCGCGGGCGCGGGCATGGAAACGCTTGAGAACCAGCGCCTTGCCCACGAAGGCCTGGCTGACGACGAGATCGTCGACGTCCAGATCATGGTTGTTTTCGGCATTGGCGATGGCGCTCTCGAGGCACTTCTTGACCTCGACGGCGATGCGTTTGCGGGAGAACTGCAGGTCGGCGAGGGCCGAATCGACCTTCTTGCCGCGAATGAGCTGAGCGACGAGGTTCAGCTTCTGCGGGCTGACGCGCAGCATGCGCGCGACGGCCTTGGCTTCGTTCTCCGGCAGAGCGCGCGGGGTGGATGGCTTGCCCATGTCAGCGCCTCTTCGCCTTCTTGTCGGCTGCGTGACCGTGGAAGGTGCGGGTCGGCGAGAACTCGCCGAACTTGTGACCGACCATTTCCTCGGTGACGTAGACCGGAATGTGCTTCTGCCCGTTATGCACACCGAAGGTGATGCCAACGAACTGCGGGAGGATCGTGGAGCGGCGGCTCCAGATCTTGACGACCTCGTTGCGGCTGGAGCCGCGGGCGGCGTCGGCTTTCTTGAGGAGGTAGCCGTCGACGAACGGCCCCTTCCAGAGGGAGCGTGCCATGGCGATTACTTCTTACGGTTATGACGGCTGGACAGGATGAAGGTGTCGGTCCGCTTGTTGGACCTCGTCTTCTTCCCCTTGGTCGGCACGCCCCAGGGCGTGACCGGATTGCGGCCGCCCGAGGTACGTCCCTCGCCGCCGCCATGCGGGTGATCGACGGGGTTCATCGATACGCCGCGGTTGTGAGGACGCTTGCCGAGCCAGCGGTTGCGACCGGCCTTGCCGAGCGAGATGTTCATGTGGTCCGGGTTCGACACCGCACCGACGCTGGCGAAGCACTGACCGTGCACGAGGCGCTGCTCGCCCGAGTTCAGGCGCAGCGTCACGTAGCCCTGGTCACGTCCGACGATCTGAGCGTAGTTGCCGGCGGAGCGGGCGATCGCGCCACCCTTGCCGATCTTCAGCTCGACGTTGTGGACGATGGTGCCCACCGGCATGTTGCCGATCGGACCGGCATTGCCCGGCTTGATGTCGACCTGCTCGGCCGCGATCACCTTGTCGCCGGGCTGAAGCCGCTGCGGCGCGATGATGTAGGCCTGCTTGCCGTCGGGGAAGCCGATCAGCGCGATGAAGGCCGTGCGATTCGGATCGTACTCGATCCGCTCCACGGTCGCCGACACGCCGAGGTTCTCGCGGCGCTTGAAGTCGACGTTACGCAGGGTGCGCTTGTGACCACCGCCGCGGAAGCGGACGGTGATGCGACCGAGGTTGTTACGGCCGCCGGAGGACGACTTGCCCACGGTCAGCTTCTTTACCGGCTTGCCCTTGTAGAGCTCACGGCGGTCGACGAGCACGAGCTGGCGAAGGCTCGGCGTGACCGGTTTGAATGTCTTCAAGGCCATCGGCTTGATCCTAGACTATCGCGTTCTCAGAGGCCGGTCGTGACGTCGATCGTATCACCCTCGGCGAGGGTGACGATCGCCTTCTTCACGTCGGACCGCTGACCGCGTTGACCGCGGAAGAACTTCTTCTTGCCCTTGGTGATCAGCGTATTCACGCCGGTCACCTTGACGTCGAACAGCTTCTCGACCGCTTCCTTGATCTGCGGCTTGGTAGCCTTCGGTGCGACCCGGAAGACGACTTTGTTCTGTTCGGTGAGGTTCGTCGCCTTCTCGGTGATAACCGGGGAGACGATGATGTCGTAGTGGCGCGGATCGGCACTCATTTGAAACGCTCCTCCAGCGCATCGACGGCCGCGCGCGTCAGCACGAGCGTGTCGCGGCGCAGGATGTCGTAGACGTTGATGCCCTGCACGGGCAGGACGTCGATCTTCGGCACGGCGCGGGCGGCGCGGCCGAAATTCTCGTCGACCTCGGGCCCGCCGATGATCAGCGCGCTCGACCAGCCGAGCTTGCCCAGCCGCTCGACCATGGTCCTGGTCTTGTGGTCGTCGACCTTGATGTCGTCGACGATGATCAGGGTCGAGGCCTTGGCCTTGGCCGAGAGGGCATGACGGAGAGCCAGGGCACGAACCTTCTTGGGAAGGTCGTGGGCATGGCTGCGCACGACCGGACCGAAGGCGCGACCACCACCGCGGAACTGCGGAGCGGAAGCGGCGCCGTGACGGGCGTTACCGGTGCCCTTCTGCTTGTAGATCTTCTTGGTCGACCGATCGATGTCCGAACGGTTCTTGACCGCATGGGTGCCGGCGCGGCGCTTGGCGAGCTGGTAGCGCACCATACGCTGCAGAAGGTCGGCACGAGGCTCGAGACCGTAGATGGCCTCGCTGAGCTCGACCGAGCCGGCCGAAGACCCGTCGAGCGTGGTGATATCGAGCTTCATCACGCGTTCTCCTCGGCTGCGGGCGCCTCGGCGGGCGCCTCTTTGGAAGCCGAACCGTTGGCGCCGTTCTCACGGAACTTGCCGGGAAGCGGCACGTCTGCGGGAAGCGCGCGCTTCACCGCATCGCGAACCTGGATCCAGCCGCCGGCGACACCGGGGACGGCACCCTCGACGAGGATCAGGCCACGCTCGGGATCGATACGCACGACCTTGAGGTTCTGCGTGGTGACCCGATCGACGCCCATGTGACCGGGCATCTTCTTGTTCTTGAAGGTCTTGCCCGGGTCCTGACGGCCGCCGGTCGAACCGATCGAACGGTGCGACACGGACACGCCGTGGGTGGCGCGCAGACCACCGAAGTTCCAGCGCTTCATACCGCCGGCGAAACCCTTACCCGTGCTGGTGCCCGTCACATCGACGAACTGGCCCGGGATGAAGTGATCGGCCGTGATCTCGGCACCGACCGGGATCAGCGAGTCTTCGCTGACACGGAATTCGGCAAGCTTCTGCTTCGGCTCGACCTTGGCGACCGCGAAGCGGCCACGCTCGGCTGCCGAGACGTTCTTAACCTTGGCCTTACCGACACCGACCTGAAGGGCGACGTAGCCATTCTTCTCGACGGTGCGGTGTGCCACGACTTGGCACTGATCGATTTGAAGCACGGTAACCGGCACATGCTCGCCTGCGTCCGTGAAGACGCGGGTCATGCCGACCTTTCGTGCAATGACGCCTGAGCGCATAGGTCTCTCCCTCGCGCGATGATCGCTAAAGCTCTAGGTCCCCGCGGGGCTTAGAGCTTGATTTCCACGTCCACGCCAGCGGCGAGGTCGAGCTTCATCAGCGCGTCCACGGTCTGGGGGGTCGGATCGACAATATCGAGCACACGCTTGTGCGT
>NZ_BPRA01000003.1 GCF_022179645.1 Methylobacterium thuringiense | reverse complement strand
TTTTGACACGGCCTGGACCCAAAGGAGACTACAAGCGGAATGCTTGTCGAAATTTCGCCGCCAGAACGAAAGCACAAGCAATCCAAAATAGACTCATCATTAATTCGAATATTGGAAACCTGATTGCTGTTATTATAATAGGATTGTCGCATCCTGTTTGCGGAATGATCTTTATAATAGCGCCTGGCTTGAATTTAAGATAATTACTTGCCCCACCAAGATTGGCCTTTGCGACACACTCTCTGTCAACGTTACCATCATTTAGGCTGAATTTAATCAACCCATAAATATCCATCTTATATCTATTTGTAGATAAGACTTCAGCATCAATTACTGAGCTATGTTTGGAGATATAATAAGCTTCAATGCTTCGAAGAATTTGCCAAACACCGAACCCCGCAAGTGTTAGGAAGACAAGCAGTGCGACAACGCCCGGAATGATAAGGCGAAGTCGCTGGTTTCGCGATAAGCGCGGTGGTGATGTCATCGTGATCGCTTTAGCTCAGATGCTTTAGAGACAGGTGAATACCGTCCGCTTTCCACCCAACTCGGACGGTCGGAGCGGGTTCTATCTGTCAGATTTCGACCACTAGAGCCGTACCCGACCCGATTGCATCGGGTCGGCGTCTCTAAGCCTTCATTGTGACGCGCTTTCTTTCGACCAACCGGCAACCACTTGGTCGGAAAGCGCTCTAGCGGAACAAACGCCGCGTCAACGGCTCGATACGAGAATCGCCGAGATCCCGCCCCGTCGCGACGCCTCGTGCCGGACTCCAGGTCGGGTTCCGCTGCCCCTCCACCCGCCGGGGAAGGGCGCGGGGTGGACGCGGAGCAATCCCCCCGGACACAAGGTTGGCGGTCGATTGCCGAGCCTTTACGCCGACGCCGACCGACGAGGACCCGATGCCCGACCGCAAGCCCGCCGTGCTGTTCGTCTGCCTCGGCAACATCTGTCGCTCGCCCCTGGCCGAAGCCGCCTTCCGACAGGAGGCCGAGCGTGCCGGGCTCGACGTGGAGGCCGACTCGGCCGGCACCGGCGCCTGGCATGTCGGCAACCCGCCGGATCGCCGGGCGCAGGCGGTGGCGCGGCGCCACGGCGTCGACATCTCCGGCTACGGCGCCCGGCAGGTCCAGCCCGGCGATTTCAGTCGCTTCACCCACATCGTCGCCCTCGATCGCGACAACCTCGCGGTGCTGGAGCGGATGCGGCCGGCGGACGGGGCCGCCCTGTCGCTCCTCCTCGACCACGTACCCGGCCGCCGGGGCGAGGCCGTGGCCGACCCTTATTACGGCGCGGATGCCGGCTTCGACACGACCTGGGCCGACGTGACCGCGGGTGCCCGCGCCCTCGTCGAAAAGTTTTCGCGGTGAGCGCTCTCGCGGCGCACGGCGCCGCCCTGCTCGGCGGCAGCCTTGTGCGGGCCGAGCCCATTGGCGGCGGCGATCTGTCCAGCGTGATGCGCATCGTGCTGGCGGACGGGCGCGAGGCGGTGGTGAAGGACGGCCCGGACCCGCCGGCCGAGGCCGCGATGCTGCGCGCGATCCGGGCCACCGGCGCGCCCGCGCCGGACGTCCTGGCGGTCGACGCCACCGCCCTCGTCCTGGAGCGCCTGGCCGTCAGCGACGATCGCGGCGCCGACGCGGATCTCGGCCGTGCCGTCGCCCGGCTCCATGCCGCGACGGGCGCGCGTTACGGCTGGGCGCAGGACTTCGCCTTCGGCCGGGTCGCGATCGAAAACGGCTGGAGCGCGGAGTGGCCCGCCTTTTGGGCCGAGCGCCGCCTGCTCTGCCACGTTCCGCATTGCGACCCCGCGCTCGGCCGGCGCATCGAGTCCCTGGCCGCGTCCCTCTCGAAAAGACTGCCGGCCCGGCCGCGCCCGGCGCTGCTGCACGGCGACCTCTGGGGCGGCAACGTGCTGTGCGACGGCGCCCGCGTCTCCGGCCTGATCGACCCGGCCTGCTCCTACGGCCACGCCGAAGTCGACCTCGCCCTACTCACCCTGTTCGGCCGCCCCGGCCCGGCCTTTCGCGATGCCTACGGCCCGGCCGAGCCGGGTTTTTCGGAGCGCGTGCCGCTCTACCAGTTGTGGCCGGCGTTGGTGCATCTGCGCCTGTTTGGGGCGGGGTATCGGGGGATGGTGGAGGGGTTGTTGGACGCGGTGGGGGTGTAGGGCGGTGGGCCGGAGCGCGTATCGTCGCCCAGCTGCGTCTTATTTGGAATCCGCTCGGGGCAGGCTTCCGCTTGCGACCCCAAGCGGCTATCTGAAAAGATCGGCTTGTTACTCACAAGTAGTAATGCAGACAACAAAAGTCTGGGCACCACCCACTGTCGCTATGCGGCCCGGCTCCTAGCTACTCGAGTATAAGCCGCCGATACCCAAAGGCGCATCTGAAGCAAATCGTTGCTAACGCCATACATATGACATGCTGCTGCCGGGCTGAGACGTTTCTGAGCAATATAGATTGCTGCTTCGTCAGATATTAGCAGGGCCGGTCCGAGCCAGTTTGCTTCATTTTCTTGCTCACGGTTAAAAATCCGGGCACCACGGGCGTCTGTCAAAGGCGAACCCTGATGACAGAGAAGGCCATGGGCGGCCTCATGAGCAAGGTTAGCGCCTTGTCGTCCTGTGCTGTGCGAATCGTTATGCACGATCCAAGGAGCGCCATCGTTAGGCAGGGTCACTGCTGAGAACTCAGTCTGCCCGACACCTGAAGTCAGGTAGGCGACTGCCTCAGGTTCTCTGCTAGCAAAATCGCTTAGCTTTACGACGTTATAGCCGAGATGTTCAATCAATTTCCACGGGCAAAGCGGCTCGTGCAACTGAACGCCTAACTCCTCCCTCATATCGCGAGCATACGAGTTAGCCTCTGCCTTAAATCCTCTTCGCATCGGAGCCGGCTGGCACTGTTACTGCTTACGCATCTGTTGATACGCTACCTTGATGATGGCTTCTAACGCCTGAACGCCTTCTTGCGAAAGGGCGGGATCTGCTCGCAACAAAGCTGTGATCTGTGCAAGTGGGGATGCACCGCCAGCTTGGCTATGCGCGGTACGCGAAAAATTTGCAGAGTTGAGTCCAGACCACAAGCATAAAGCAGCAAGCGTGTTCACGTCGGGATGTCGACCTTGCGACATGCGCGTTAGCGTCGACGCTGGTACCTCAGCTTGCTCCGCCACTTTCTTCCAAGTGATACCGCGTGACTGGCGCTCTGCGTCAAGAGCAGAAAAAAAGGCGGCGCCATCGAATTTTCCGGCGGTCATGGGCGATTGCTATCTTGCAACGTAAATGCTCCTGCGCAATAAACGAACGAGTTGCGATCTAGCAACCGGCCGCGCATCTCGCAATGTCGCGGAGGCATATGAAGGAGAGATCAATGGCCAAAAGTGGTTCAGGTGGTGGTTATCGCAGCGTTATCAGCGGGCGATACGTCACGAACGCTCACGGGCAGCGCAGCCCGCATACGACGGTAAAAGAGGCTCCCGGTCCGAAGGGATCGAGTGGTGACCATCACCGGAGCGCGATTAGTGGCCGGTATGTCACAACTGGGCACGGGCAGCGCAGCCCGCGGACGACTGAAAAAAACTCTTAGTAGGGAGCTCGCACATGGCTAGATGCACTGCGCCAGCAAGAGGTCATCGCACAGCGAGCGGTGCAGCCGCCTGCCCTGCATGCGGTGGTCGCTCCCGGTTTTACGGCGGCTACAGCAGCTACGGCGATTTTGGGTCGAGCTCGTACCCATCCTATACCTCCCCAGGAAGCGGCGGCGGCGGCCGGAGCGGCGGTAGCGGCGGCGGCCGCAGTGTGAAGCCGAGATGGTCGCAAACTGGTTCGACAGTGTTGTACACCCCTGCCGAGGTGCGGGCACTTACGCCGGTTCGCGAGAACGTTGAGAAGCAAGCAACACTCGACCTTCGGGACGTTTTTCTTTGCCATGCATGGGACGATCGACAGGGCGCCGCCAAGGAGTTGCATGATCTGCTCGTTGCAAGCGGTGTAAAGGTCTGGTTCAGCGAGAAGGATGTTGGCCTCGGCGTGCCCTTGCTCCGCGCCATTGACAAGGGGTTGGCGAATTCGCGGATCGGACTTGTGCTGGTGACTCCCGCGTTGCTGCGTCGCCTTCCAAAAGAAGGTATCGCCGACAAAGAACTCTCGGCCCTCCTCGCAGGTGAGCGGCTTGTTCCCATCGTGCATGACACGACGTATGAAGCTCTTCGTGAAATTAGTCCTCTGCTCGCCTCGCGGAGCGGATTGAGCACTATCGAAGAGTCAATGACAGACGTCGCTGCGAAAATTGCCGACTTAGTCACAGTCTAACTAGGTTTTGGAGATTGTAGCTTAACTGGGGCTGGCGACTTAAGCGCCCCGTTTATGGTATGCGGGTCGTCTCTGGGCTAACATCAACCAGGCGAGGCGAGTCCATTTCTTAGTGTGCTATCTAAGTAACGACTCGTTGTCGTTCAGGACAATACGTGCCCTCCGTTAGATGTCAGCCTGCTGTGAATTTCTAAACCAAGGCGGACAAGCAGGTTTCGACCCAAAACAGCCGAGATGCACTTAGACCCCAAGTAGGAGGGAACCGTTGCCTTCAAGCCTTCAGCCGACAACTGTACAGCGAGACGTCGCCGCCCTGCGTCGTGGCGATGTTCCTGGCTGTCACCAATTCGCGCCCCGAGTTCAGCGTCCAGACCTGGACAGTGCCGGTGCGCGAAGAGCTTGAGCAACTCTGTGCGGCTCTCTGGTAACCCGCCTGTCTGGCTGCAGATCGCGCGATAGCTGCAAAACGTCGTATCATTCAGCCGGCGAAGCTCGGTTAGGCCGTCGCTCCGTATGGCTGAGACGGTCTGCGAGCGAATGTGCCTGAAGCATTCGGCGCTGTTCAGCCAAAGCTTCAGCCGTATAGGAAAAATAGCATACGAGCGGTATGCTGTCAATGGCTCTCACGCGAGGCTGAGTCCGCCACGCGAACCCGTTCCGACGCGTGGGACGGCCTGGGACACGCGGGACGAACGTCCCGAACGTTCGGTATTCCGTCCGCCTCAGGCCGGGATCCGCACCGTCGCCCGGAGGCCCCCGAGGGGCGAATCGTGGAGCGAGACGTCGCCGCCGTGGGTCCGGGCGATGTCGCGGGCGATGGCGAGGCCGAGGCCGGAGCCGCCGGCATCCTGGCGGGCGTCGTCGAGGCGCACGAAGGGCTTGAACACCTCCTCCCGGCTCTCCGGCGGCACGCCCGGGCCGTCGTCGTCGATCGAGACGAGGAAGGAGCGCCCGTCGAGGCGCCCGCCGATGGCGACGGTGTCGCCGTAGCGGGCGGCGTTGGCGGCGAGGTTGAACAGGCAGCGCCGGAAGGCATCGGGCCGCACCGTCACCAGGGGCCGCCCGTCGAGGGTCACGGCGGTCACGTGGGCCCCGAGGCGCTCGATGTCGGTGCGCAGATCCTCGAGCAGCGCGCGCATGTCGGTGGCCGCGGCGGTCTCGGCGGAGTCGCCGCGGGCGAAGGCGAGGTAGCCCTCCAGCATCCGGCTCATCTCGTCGACGTCGCGCGCCAGATCCTCCACGTCCGGGCTCTGCTCGACCAGGGCGAGGGAGAGCTTGAAGCGGGTGAGGATCGTGCGGAGGTCGTGTGACACGCCGTTGAGCATCGTCGTGCGCTGCTCCATGGCCCGCTCGATGCGCCGCTTCATCTCGATGAAGGCGTGGCCCGCCTGCCGCACCTCGCGCGCCCCGCGCGGCTTGAACTCGATCTCGCGGCCCTTCCCAAAGCTCTCGGCCACCGCCGAGAGCCGCAGGATCGGCTTGATCTGGTTGCGCAGGAACAGGATCGCGACGCCGAGCAGCACCATCGACGAGCCGGCCATCCAGAGCAGGAAGATGTGCGAGTTGGAGGCGTAGGCCTGGCTGCGCCGCGCCGTCACGCGCATGACCCCGTCGGGGATCGCGACGCGGATCTCGATGAGGTTGGAGCGGCCCACCGTGTCGATCCAGAACGGCCGGGCGATCTGCTTCTTGATCTCGTCGGACAGGGCCTCGTCGAGGATCGAGAAGAACGGCCGCGGCCCCTGCGGCGGCAGCTTGGTCCCCTTCAGGATGTCGAGATCGAGGTTGAGGCGGTTGCCGGCGATGCGCGACAGCGTCTCGGCGTCCTTGTCCTGGGGGTATGTCTCGTAGATGTCGATCAGCGCGGCGATGTCGGCGGTGACGGCCGAGGACAGGCGCCGGGTCACGAGCTGCCAGTGGCGCTCCATGAAGGTGTAGGCGATCACCGATTGCAGCAGCACCATCGGCGCGATGATGATGATGAGCGAGCGGGCATAGAGCCCCTTCGGCAGCACGTCGCCGATCAGCCGGGACAGGCGCCGCCATGGCCCGCGCGCGCGCACCTCCTCCTTGGCGGGGGCCTCGCCGACGATGGTGCCCTCGATCGTGCGCCCTTCGGCCATCATGGGCCCCGGGTCAGTCGACCGCGAGGCGATAGCCGACGCCGCGCACCGTCTGGAGATAGATGGGGTTGGCCGGGTCGACCTCGGTCTTGCGGCGCAGGCGGTTGATCTGGACGTCGATGGTGCGCTCCCCGGCCCAGCCGCCGGCCAGGGCATCGCGCTCGACATTGCCGCCGCGGGCCTCTGCCAGCATGGTCAAAATCTCGCGCTCGCGCTCGCTGATCTTGACGGATTCATCGTCGCGCCGGAGTTCGCCCCTGTCGATCTTGTAGGTGAACGGCCCGAAGCTGACCTCGCCGCCCGGCGTGCGGACCGGTCCCGTCGGCACGCCCCGCTTGATGATGTTGTTGAGCCGCAGGATCAGCTCGCGGGGCTCGAAGGGCTTTGGCAAATAGTCGTCGGCGCCGATCTCCAGCCCCATCACCCGGTCGTTCGAGTTGGAGCGCGCGGTGAGCATCAGGATCGGCACCCGCGAGGTCTCGCGCACCTGCCGCGCATAGTCGAAGCCGTTCTCGCCCGGCATCATCACGTCGAGCACGAGTGCATCGAACACGAAGGATTGCGAGCGGGCGCGGGCCTCGGGCACGTCGGCCGCGGCGGTGACGCGAAACCCCTGCTCGGCGAGGAAGCGGGTCAGCAATTCGCGTACCCGGCGGTCGTCGTCGACCACGAGGACGTGCGGGGCGTGGTCCGGCAACTCGACGCGCGGCTTCGGGGAAGGGATTGCCATCAGGCGGCGGCCTTGGCGCGCCGCGCCATCAGCCGGGTGACGACGGCGCGCTCTTCCGGCTCGATCATCGCCAGCAGGAACCCTTGCGCCGAAGCCAGCGCCTCGCCCGGATCGTCGTTGGCGCCGCGACGCGGCTGGTCGACGAGCGCGCGGGCGACGCGGCGCATCTGCACCCGGCTCAGCTCCTCCGCGAAACGGATGCCGAGATCGGTGCAGAACAGCAGCCTCTGGCGCCGGTCGTTCGTACCGGTGCGCTGCGCGATGTAGCCCTGTTCGATCAAGTCTTTCAGCACCCGGTTGAGGCTCTGCTTCGTGATCCGGAGGATATCGAGGAGTTCGGCGATCGTGAGTCCCGGATAGCGGTCGACGAAGTGTAGCACCCGGTGATGCGCCCGTCCGAAGCCGTATTCCGCCAGGATTCGGTCGGGGTCGGCGACGAAATCGCGATAGGCGAAGAACAGCAATTCGATGAGGTCGTCGCCGTCGTTGCGGTCGGGAAAATGCGGCTCCATGATCGGGCTCGGCTCGCCGCCGCCGGCGGCCTCTGTCGTCGCGCGATGGGGCAAGGCGATGGCGACCTCGACGGAGAAGGCGATGCGGTGCGGATAAGTCAGTGTTGTTGACATATCTCAGCCCCATCGTTAGGCGTCAACCCTCCCGGCGCAGCCCCTCGATGTCCCCCGGCCCGCCGTTCGAACCCGCGGTTTTTTCGATGCCGCGTAAGAGGAAGCCGACATGTCCGTGATCCCCTTCGACGAGCGCGAGGGCACCATCTGGTTCGACGGCGCCATGGTGCCGTGGCGGGATGCCAAGATTCACGTGCTGAGCCACGGGCTGCATTACGGCTCGTCGGTGTTCGAGGGCGAGCGCGCCTATGGCGGCGTGATCTTCAAGAGCCGCGAGCATGCCGAGCGCCTGAGGCGGTCCGCGCAGTACCTCGATTACGAGATCCCCTTTTCGGTCGAGGAGATCGAGGCCGCGAAGGAACTCGTGCTCAAGACCAGCGGCCTCAGCGACGCCTATCTGCGCCCGGTCGCGTGGCGCGGTTCGGAGATGATGGGCGTGTCCGCGCAGGGCAACACCATCCACCTCGCCGTCGCCGCCTGGGAATGGCCGAGCTATTTCGACCCGGCCACCAAGATGAAGGGCATCCGCCTGGACATCGCCGACTACCGCCGGCCCGACCCACGCACGATCCCCTCGGCCTCGAAGGCGGCGGGGCTCTACATGATCTGCACGATCTCGAAGCACCGCGCCGAGAACAAGGGTTATGCCGACGCGCTGATGCTCGATTGGGAGGACAACGTCGCCGAATGCACCGGCGCGAACATCTTCTTCATCCAGGACGGCGCGATCCATACGCCGCTGGCCGACCGCTTCCTCAACGGCATCACCCGGCAGACCGTGATCGATCTGGCCAAGCGCCGCGGTTTCGAGCTCGTCGAGCGGCGCATCCGGCCGGAGGAGATGGAAGGCTTTTCGGAGTGCTTCATCACCGGTTCGGCCGCCGAGGTGACACCGGTCTCCGAGATCGGCCCCTATCGCTTCACGCCAGCCGCGATGACCAAGACCCTGATGGACGACTACACCGCCGAAGTGCAGCCGCGGGCGAAGGCGGCGTGAGGGACTGAGCGCGCGATCGCTGTCGCGCGTGCTGCGGGAAACGCGACGGCCGTGGGTGGTCGGCCGGCTTGTTGCGCCTGCGGCTCGCAAGCCCGACGGCATGTGATTTCGGTCGCGCAAACCGTCCCGATCTGCTGTTCGAAGCATCTACCGGGAACACCGCGTCCAGCGATGCGTTCTCAGGAACGTTTCATGAACAGGTGGACCGATGACCAAGACGACTCACGACGCTCCCGCAAACCCAAAGGTCGATCCCGACGATTCCTCGAACCGGATCAAGGATCCGGACGAGTGGACCACGGGCGGTGAGCCGATGACTGGCGCGCAGGCCTCCTACCTCAAGACGCTCTCGGAGCAGGCCAAGGAGCCGAAAGCGTTCGAACCCGATCTCGACAAGGCGGAGGCCTCCAAGCGGATCGACGCGCTGCGGAAGGCCGCCGGAACAGAGTAAGACGGCGGGCACTGCGGTAACCGAGCGGGATATCGGCAAGATCGAGGGTTCGATTAAGGCCTTGGCAACTCGGAAGCGGTGAGAATGACGCGTTGGAAGTCCGGGTAAGGTTGGACCGTCTTGAGCATTCCATCGCCGATGATGCCGACCGAACGGCGCTCGCCGCGCCGTTCGACCGTGATGACGTTCCTATCGGATCGGCGCGGGGAGACAGCGATCGAGTACGGCCTCATCGCCACCCTCGTCGTCGTCGTCACTCTGGCGGGTCTGTCTCAGTTCAGCGCCGCAACCAACAAAATGTATAACAAGATCACGAATGCGATGGCGGCGACGCCGTAACGCCTTGCCGTAGATCGATTCTTCCCCGTGAGTGGTTCGCCCTAAGGTATGGCTGTCGGGCCATGACGAGGATGGATACATCGTAAGGAAGCAGCAAAAATCTGAAGGTTCATTCGCCAAATTGGTACTATGACCAATCTGAAATCAGCGCTCAATCATCCAATAAGAATGGTGCCGCTTGAGGGATTCGAACCCCCGACCCCCTCATTACGAATGAGGTGCTCTACCAGCTGAGCTAAAGCGGCGCAGGGCGGTCGAGCGCTGGGCCGAACCGTCCTGACAAGCCAAGCCCATAAAGGCCACGCGCCGGCTTGGCAAGACGATGGGCAGCGGATGATCCGGCCGAAGAACCGGATCAAATCATCTGTCGCGCGCACGACGCAATCGATCGCGGCGGGAGATGGACGCTGCAAGGGAAGCCGTCGACCTCCAAGAGAATGTTCGATCCGGCGACGATATTGCCGGACCCGTCGCGCAGTGGCGTCGGATACGGCATGAAGCGGACCTTGTTGCCGTCAGGACGCTCGAGGATGGCCTGGACGCCGCGCACGGCACGGCCTTCCCTGAGGGCAACCGCCATTGGACATGCCTCGTGGGGAAGTGCGGAGCCGTCCGTCTCGTAAAGCCTCCAGGCACCGCACCAGCGAGCCTTGCCGAGCACGGGTCGGAAGCCCCAGAGTTTCGCGGCGGCATCATTGTAATAGGTCAGCCAGCCCTCGGCGTCCGTGGTGTAGAGAGCGGCTGGAATCTGGCGAAAGAGTTCGGCCCGAGACGGCTCGTAATTCCAATCGGAATCCGGTGCGTCGAAATCGTAGTCGATGCCTTCGAAATCCATTGTACTCCCCCACGACAGACGGGCCGGGCGCCCATGGCGAAAACCGGAACTCCGGTCTCCGTTTGCCCCCATCTGTCGCGAGTCCCTGTGAGCCCTCCGGCCGCTTTCGCGGGTCGCTGAAGGCTCTTCGGTGTGCACCGGCGAAGGCGCGCACTCCAGATCGTCCAACCCTGCAAGATTGTGCCTGGACAGCTTCCGGGGGCGGTTGCTGTCCCGACGCCATGACCGGAATGACCAGTCTGGGCTCTCAAGTAGGGTCCTATGCGGACATGCCTTTACAAACATGAAAACAGTTTCCGTGCAAGTGTCGCAAGCTTATGTTGCAACGCGATATTTTACTTTCTGTCGAGTGCCATCGTCCGAACGCTCCACGCAGAAAACGATCGACGCCGCACTGCGAGATCGACCGTTGATGGAGGAGTCGCGGATCCCCTATGGTCGGCGCCATGGACGCGATCGCGATCGACTTCGAAACGGCCAACGAGCGGCGCGACAGCGCCTGCGCGGTCGGCCTCGCTTGGATCGACGGCGGACGCGTCGTACGCCGGGAGACGCGGCTGATTAGGCCGCCGGAGCTGCGTTTTTCACCGGGTAATATCCGGGTCCACGGCATCCTGCCGGCGGATGTACGCGGCCAACCGAATTTGCCCGAGGCGATGGCTGAATTCCTGCCGGACCTTTCGGATCGGCTGGTACTCGCCCACAATGCCGGCTTCGATATGAGCGTACTTTCGGCATCGCTCGCTGCCTGGGGCAGGCCCGTCCCGGCGGTGAAATATCTGTGCACCCTGCGGATCGCGCGGCAGGTGTTTCCGGATCCGGCCGGATGCGGGCTAGCCAAGGTCGCCGGACGGCTCGGCATCCGCTTCGAACATCACGATGCGGGCGAGGATGCCTATGCCTGCGCCGAGATCGCCCTCGCAGCCATGCGCGAGCGAGACGCAAGGAGCGTAGCCGAACTGCCAGGCCTGCTAAAGCTACCCGCACTCGTGCTGTCGGGCGGCTACCGTCCGGACCCTGAGGATGCCCGCTCGACCGCATCGCGGGCGCTGCTCGTCGGACGCAGGCCGCCGGGCAAGGCCGATCTCGGCCTACGCTTCGCCATCCGCGGCAGCACGGGCAACCGTTATGAGGTCGTGCTGGAGGAGCGCAGCACCGGCCCCTATCTGCGCTGTGACTGCATCGCCGGCCGTCATCGCAAGCGTTGCCGACATGTCGACGCCATCGTCGAAGGCGACGTCACCGCTTTGGTCTCAGGCAATTTCGGGGATGTCGAACGCCTGCGCGTTCGCCTCACCGCTGCGATGACGCCGGTGGAACCGCTACGGGTCAGATCGCCGATCGAATCCCGGCGTCAGGCCAGCTTCGGGTAGAAGCGCTCAGCGACGGCGAGGAGCAGGATTGCGCAATGGCTCGATGCTGACGGCACGACGCCAAAGCTGCAGCATGATCCAGGCGGCGCCGAGGCTGAACAGTGCCATCAGTACATGTCCGACGGTGTCGCCGAGCTCGAACAGGCCCGCCAGCGCCCAACCCGCAGCCACGGCCGCGGCAAACACTTCGGTTCCGACCAGCACCATCAGGCTGACGATCGTGATCAGGTTGCGGGTGTTCACGGGCTCGGACCTGTCTGTGGCTCAGTTGCACGCGCAGTAGCCCGACAGGCCCCACACGTGCAACCAAAGTCTGTCTAAGTGCTCACCGGGGAGCGCGCTTGGCCAGGATACGCTGCAGCGTGCGACGGTGCATGTTCAGACGGCGCGCCGTCTCCGAAACGTTGCGCTGACACAGCTCGTAGACGCGCTGGATATGCTCCCAACGCACCCGGTCCGCCGACATCGGGTTCTCGGGCGGATCGGCACGCTCGCCCGGCTGGGCCATCAGCGTGCCGTGGATCTCGTCGGCATCGGCAGGCTTCGCGAGGTAGTCGAAAGCGCCGAGCTTCACGGCGGTTACGGCGGTGGCGATGTTGCCGTAGCCGGTGAGCACCACGCCCCGCGCCTCGGGACGACGCTCCTTGAGGCGGGCAATCACGTCGAGGCCATTGCCGTCGCCGAGACGCATGTCGACGACCGCGAAGGCCGGGGGCTCGCGGTCGACGGCGGCAACGCCCTCGGCCACGCTCTCGGCCACATGGACGTTGTAGCCACGCGCTTCCATCGCGCGGGCAAGCCGGGTCGAGAACGGACGGTCGTCGTCGAGGATCAGCAGGCTGCGATCGGTGAAGGCAGCCAGCGGATCGGCATCGGACAACACCGCAGGATCGGTTCCCTGCGTCGGCGCACCGGTGTGCGTGAGCATGTGATGTTCCTTGTTCGGTCTATGCTTTGACCACTTATATGGGCGCCGTTCCGCGTTCGGGCAGTGGCCACATTGAATTGGGCGCAACAAAATTGTTCGCCAAAGTTCCGCGCTCGAAAATGTGGCGCGCCCAGGAGATCCGCGCCACCGCACCTTTCATCCCCGGAGTCGAGGCATTCGAAAGGCTGAGCTGCGCACCCGAGCGCTCGATCAGGGTCTTTGCGATGAACAGGCCGAGCCCGAGACCCGAGCCGACCGTGTCGGGAGAGGTCGAGGGGCCGGGGCTACGGGTGGTGACGTAAGGTTCGCCGGCGCGCAGCAGGACTTCACTCGGAAAGCCCGGCCCGTCGTCGCGGAACTCCAAGGAGACCCGATCCAAGGTCCAGCGGGCTTCGACCAGCACGCGCGATTCCGCGAAATCGACGGCGTTGTCGAGGATGTTGGCCAGCCCGAAGGTCACGCCGGGATTGCGACGGCAGGACGGCTCCGGCCCTTCCCCGCTCTTCGAGACCTCGACGGCGATGCCGAGCGCGCGCTGCGGGGCGACGAGTTCCTCGATCAGATGGCCGAAACTCAGCGTCTGGAGGAAGCCTTCGTCCTCGTCCAACGAGGTCAGCTTCGAGAGGATGCCGCGGCAGCGGTCGACCTGATCGCGCAGGAGCTTGAGATCGTCCGCCACCGCCTGCGTCGCCGTGGGGCCGAGCTGCCGGTCGAGTTCCTTGGCCACCACCATGATGGTGCCGAGCGGCGTGCCGAGTTCGTGCGCAGCCGCCGCCGCCAGCCCGTCGAGTTGCGAGAGGTGCTGCTCGCGGGCGAGCACCAGTTCGGTCGCGGCGAGCGCCTGGGCCAGCTGCCGCGCCTCCTCGGCGACGCGCCAGGCGTAAACGCCGGTGAAGGCGGTGCCGAGCAGGATCGCGGTCCAGACGCCGGAGACATAGAGGAACGGCAACTCGATGCGCCCATCGGCGAACCAGGGCAGCGGCCGATGGACCAGGGCCAGCAACGTCGCCAGCCCGATCGCGAGCATGCCGAGCGCCAGAGTCCGCTCCGGCGGCAGGGCCGTGGCCGAGATCAGAACCGGGGCGAGGAAGAGCAGCGAGAATGGATTCTGCAGCCCTCCCGTCAGGAAAAGCAGGGCGGCGAGTTGCACGATGTCGAAGGCGAGCAACAGCGCCGCCGAATCGTCGCTGAGCCGGTAACTCGCCGGAAAGCGGATGCGCAGCGCCAGGTTCAACCAGGACGAGACGGCGATCACCAGGAAGCACCAGCCGAACGGCAGGCGCAGCCCGAGTCCGAATTGCGCACCGAGGACCGCCGCGCTCTGGCCGGTCAGCGCAAGCCAGCGCAGGCGCACGAAGGTGTCGAGCCTGAGATGCCGGGCGTCGTTGACGCCGGCTCCGCTGCCCAGGTCGTTCATGTGCTCAAAACGTTCATGACGGTGTCCACAACTTTGGAAGGCCGGCCGTCGACCCAACTGCCGGCGAGATGGAACGGCCGAAGCTGTCGCGCGTCATCGCCGGTTCAGGCCACATGCCGGAAGAACCGGCGCGCGGAATCGTTCCCTGAACCGGGATTGCCAGAAAGACAGATTTGGCTCGGCGTGCCGGGTCTCCGACAGATCCTGGAACCGCAGCCGCGCAAAAGGGCCACGCCAAAGGGAGTCGTCATGGATCTCGCCTACGTCTGGTACGAAACCATGAGGGCAATGCTGGCCCCGGCCCGGCTCATGGCCGACATGACCCGGCACGGCCTGCAGAACCCGGCCAACCCGCTCGCCTACTCACAGTACTTGCGGCCGCTCACCGCCGCCTGCGAGATGTTCGAGCGGGTGACGCGCCGCTACGGCAAGCCGGCCTTCGGCTTCGACAACACGATCGTCGACGGCGTGGCCGTGCCGGTCTCCGAGCGCGTGGTCTGGTCACGGCCGTTCTGTAACGTCATCGCCTTCGATCGCGGTCTCGTGCACGGACCTGCCGAACCGGATCCCAAGCTGCTGATCGTGGCGCCGATGTCCGGCCACTACGCCACGCTTCTGCGCGGCACCGTCGAGGCGATGTTGCCGAACCATCGGGTGTTCATCACCGATTGGGCAGATGCGCGCATGGTGCCGCTGCTCGACGGCCATTTCGACCTCGACACCTACATCGACTATCTCCGCGACATCTTTCGCGATCTCGGGCCGGACCTGCACATCATGGCAGTGTGCCAGCCGGCCGTGCCGGTGCTCGCGGCAGTCGCCCTGATGGAAGCGCAGGAGTCTCAGTACGTCCCGGTCTCGATGACCCTGATGGGCGGCCCGATCGATACGCATCGCTCGCCCACAGCCGTGAATTGCCTCGCGCAGGAGCGTGGCATGGGCTGGTTCGAGCAGAACTGCATCACGCTGGTGCCGGCGATCTATCCCGGCGTCTTCCGGCGCGTCTATCCGGGTTACCTGCAGCTCTCGGGCTTCATGGCGATGAACCTCGATCGCCACGTCACCGCGCACAACGACATGTTCCATCATCTCGTCACCGGCGACGGCGAATCCGCCGAGAAGCACCGCGACTTCTACGACGAGTACCTCGCGGTGATGGATTTGACGGCCGAGTTCTACCTGCAGACCGTGCAGACCGTGTTCGTCGACCGTTCGTTGCCCAAGGGCGAGATGATGCATGCCGGCACGCGGGTCGATCTCGGCGCAATCCGCCGCTGTGCGATCCTCGCGGTGGAAGGCGAGAACGACGACATCTCGGGCGTCGGCCAGACCAAGGCCGCCCTCGACCTGACCCCAAACCTGCCCGCCGAGCGCAAGGCCTATCACCTGCAGGAAGAGGTCGGCCATTATGGTGTGTTCAACGGCTCGCGCTACCGCTCGGTGATCGCGCCACGCATCGCCCGCTTCATTCGCGAGATGCAGGGAACGCCCACCGCCAGCCGCTATCTGCGCGAGGTCGGCTGAGGGCCGGAACATCTCCGCCGCAGATGAGAATGGTCTGCGGCCTCCAGCGTGGCTATGCCCATTCTGAGACACGGCTTATGGTGCCGCTTCCGGCACGGCTACCCGAACGTGACAGCACGGACGGGGACGAGCCTAGGCGGTCAGGAGGCCGGATATCCGCGTCATGGTAGCCGCGTTGAGATCCATGCTGTTGCGGACACCCGATCCGGATTTCCTGGAAGTCTGGCACGAGGGCGTCGGCCTGCACGTCGTCCTGCGTCGGCGACCGACGGCGCGGCGGCTGACGCTGAGGGTCTCCAACGCCACCGGCGAGGTCATCCTGACGCTGCCGACGCGCACCTCGTTCGCGGCGGCTCAGAAATTCGCCGTAAGCCATGGCGGCTGGATCGCTGCGCGGCTTGCCAAGGTACCGGCGCGGGTGGCCTTCGAGCCGGGCGCCAGCATTCCGTTGCGGGGCGAGATGCATCGCATCGTCCATCGCCCGGGGCGAAGCGCATCGGCCGCCGAGCGGGCGGGCGACGAAGCAGTGCTCGCGGTATCGGGCGAAGCCGCGCACGTGTCACGCCGGGTGCGCGACTTCCTGCAGCGCGAGGTCCAGCGCGACCTGGCTTCAGCAGCCGACATCTATGCGGGCCGCCTCGGCGAGCGGCCGAAGCGCATCACGGTGCGGGACACGCGCAGCCGCTGGGGCTCGTGCACGGCGACCGGCGAACTGAACTTCTCCTGGCGGCTGATCCTCGCCCCGCCGGTCGTGCTTGACTACCTCGTCGCCCACGAGATGGCGCACTTGCGCGAGATGAATCACTCGGCCCGCTTCTGGGCGTTGACGAACGCCCTCTGCCCGAACGTCGACGAAGCCGAGCGCTGGCTCAAGCGGCACGGCTCGGAACTGCACCGCTACGGCTGAACCCGGTCTTCGGTCCGGCAGCGCCGTCAGCCCTTCGTGCGCACCGAGGTCCGGCGCAGCACACGCTCGGCAGGCCAGGCTGGGCGCGGGTCGGTATGGCCGGGCCAGAGGGTGCGCGGGGCGACGTTATCGCAGACCTCGCGCTGGCGAACGATCGGCTGGCCGAGCCGGTCCCGGCGCACGATCGTTCCACCTTCGTGGCAGAACCCTGCCATCGCCGCAGAGCTGCCGCCACGGCGCCCGCCCACCGCGACAGGCGGATGCTCGATCGTCAGGGGTGCCTGATGGTTGAGCGAGCGCTCCTGATAGGTCGTCGTCGCCTCGGGCGGGAGATAGTCCGACTCCTCGAATGGGAGCGAGAGCGCGGAGGCCGCGCCGGTCCCTGCAAGGAGCCACAAGGCGGGCAGAGTGAGGCGGCGGAGCGCGATTCGACGCATGGGGAAATCCGGACAGGAGCTTTCGACAGGATTAAGCCGTGAATGGTCGTGGCGATAGCGCGACCCGGCCACACTCGGCTGCTTCGCGTTCATCGGCAGCTTCCAGCGCTCGGATCCGTGGCCAGGGATGACCGCGGCGCGCCTCGCGGATCGGACCCTACCAAGGCCAGATTGGAACCTTCGCTGCCTCGTACCGTTCCGGTTGCCAGATAGGCCGTCGCGTCAAGCCGACGCACCTTAAAGGAGACCTGCGATGAGCAGCACAACCGACAAGATCAAGGGGACCGCCAATCAGGCCGCCGGCTCCATGAAGCAGAGCGTCGGCAAGATCACCGGCAATACCACGCTCCAGGCCGAGGGGCATGCTCAGGAAGCCAAAGGCACGACGCAGAAGACCGTCGGCAACGCCAAGCAAGGCCTCAAGAACCTCGCCGACAAGGTGAAGGCCGGCTTCTAGTCCGGGAGATAATTGCCGGCGGCTGCGCCCCATGCGCGCGCTGTCGGCGCCCCCTCCCTACGACACGGGAAACCTCGTGCGATGTCGCATTAAGAGGCTTCCCGAATTTTTTCTCCTTCGCGTCGCCGTATCCCGGGCCGTCAGCGGCCCAGAAATGCGATGCCTTAGAAAGACGTATCGATGAACCGAGATCAGATCGAAGGCGGAATCCGCAACATCCGCGGCCGTGGCCGCAGTGCCATCGGTGCTGTGACCGGCCGCGCCCGTCCGCAGGTCGAAGGCGCCTACGAGCAGGTCGCCGGCGTCGCCCAGTCGGCCTACGGTCGCGTCCAGGACCGCGCCGAGCGGCTGCACCGTGACGGCCGCGACTTCGCGGAGGATGCCGCCAAACGCGGTCGCAGCTTGCGCGACGACGTTTCCCAGCGAGGCCGCGCCATCAGCGACGAGGCGGCGGAGCGTGGCCGATATTACGGTCGCGAGGTGAGCGATCGCGGCCGTGCCGTCTATGCGCGGGCTGAAGAGAACAAGGGCACGACCCTTGCGCTCGTCGCCGCGGCCGCCTTCGGCATCGGCTGGCTGCTCAGCCGCCGCCGCTGACCTCCTCAGCGCGCTTGACGATCGAACCGGCTTGCCGCTCCTGTGCGGCGAGCCGGGTTCCGGCGGGATGCTCGACGAGGGGGCCATGCCGGCACGCGCCTGGCGCGATCTGACCACGGTGGATGTCGCGGCGCGCGACATGGCGCGTACCGTCACCGTGATGCCCGTCGCCGCCATCGAGCAGCACGGACCGCACTTGCCGCTCGGTACCGACGCGATCATTGCCGAAGGCTATCTCGAGCGTGTCGCCGCGCTGGTTCCCGACGCTCTCGACGTGCTGACGCTGCCGGTGCAGGCGGTCGGCAAGTCGGACGAGCACGACAGCTTCCCAGGCACCCTTTCGCTCACGACAGCGACGGCCTTGGCGGCTTGGATGGAGATCGGCGCCGGTGTCCACCGGGCCGGCTGCCCCAAGCTCGTCATCGTCACCTCGCACGGTGGCAACAGCGCGCTGATCGACCTGATCGCAGGCGAGCTGCGCGGCCGGTTCGGCACCGTCGTCGTGACGACTTCGTGGAGTCGACTCGGCTACCCCGATGGGCTCGTGCCGGAAGACGAGATCCGCCACGGCATTCATGCGGGCGGGATCGAGACGGCGCTGATGCTGGCGCTGCGGCCGGATCTGGTCCGCACCGAGCATGTTCGGAACTTCCAGCCGCGAACCGTGGCGATCGAGCGCGATTTCTCTCTGCTCCGCGCCGGACGGCCGGCGGCCTTCGCCTGGAAGGCCGAGGACCTGCATGCCTCCGGTGCGATCGGCCATGCCGCGCTGGGCACAGCGGAGGTCGGCGCGGCGATGCTCGAGCATGGCGCGCGCCGCTTCGTCGAACTGCTCGGCGAGGTCTCCCGCTTCGAGCTCTGACCTCGGAAGCCGAAGCTAACCGGCGAACAAGCCCGCGATGTCGGCCTCTTCCATGATCCGGTAGCGGCCGGCCTCGAGATCCTGCGGCAGTTCGAGCCCACCGATCTTGTCACGGTGTAGCGCGGCGACATGGTTGCCGATGGCTGCGAACATGCGGCGGACCTGATGGTAGCGGCCCTCGCTCAGCGTCAGGGCGGCATGGGTGGCGTGGTGGACCTCCAAGACGGCCGGCAGCAGCGGTTTCTCTTCCCCCTCCAGCATCAGCGTGCCGGAGGCAAAAACCCGTTCCTCGTCGCCGGCGAGTGGCCTCTCCAGCGTCACCTGATAGCGCTTCGCCACATGGGCCTTCGGCGAGATGATCCGATGCAGCAGGGCGCCGTCGTCGGTGAGGAGCAGGAGGCCGGAGGTTTCCTTGTCGAGGCGGCCGACGGTGGAGAGCGCGGGGTCGCGGTGCCGCCAGCGCTCGGGCAGCAGGCCGTAGACGAGCGGGCCGGTCTCCTTGTGCGAGCAGGTCACTCCCAGGGGCTTGTGTAGCAGCAGCGCGACGCCCGGCAGCGGATCGAGCGGCTCGTCGTCGATCGTCATGCGCGCGGACAGATCGGGATCGAGCGCGATGCGCCCGGCCGCGTCCCTCACGGGCTCCCCGTCGAGGAGGACGGCGCCGGCGCGGGCCAGACCCTGGATCTCGCGACGGGAGCCATACCCGAGATTGGCCAGCAGCTTGTCGAGACGGACGGCTTTACCTTGAGGAGCGGACTTGCCGCCGCTCATTTCCGAGCCTCGTAGACCTTGAAGCCGCCCTCGGAGGCGACGGGCGTTACGGTGCGGAATGCGGCGCGCAGGGGCGCCTCGTAGGGCAGATGCTGGTTCGCCGTGATCCAGAGCGTGCCGCCCGAGCGCAACGCGTCCGCGGCGCGTGCGATGAAGACCTTGCCGAGCGCCTGATCCTCGGCGCCGCCATCGTGGAAGGGCGGGTTCATCACCACGAAATCGAGGCGGGTCAGGGCCGGGTCGGGCTGGCGGATGTCAGCCCAGCGGATCGTGGCGCGCGGATCGACGACGTTGCGGCGGGCCATCTCGACGGCGCGCCGGTCGATGTCGATCATGGCGAGGCTCGTGACCGTCTCGGCGTGCAGCACGGCAAGCGCAAGGATACCGAGACCGCAACCGAAATCGGCGCCCTTGCCGGCGAGCTTTTTTGGGAGGTGCTTGAGCAGCAGCGCGCTGCCGGGATCGACTCGGTTCCACGAGAAGATACCGGGCTGCGTGCAGAGTGCGAGGTTGTCGACATGGCGCGAGCGGCCCTCCTCGATCGCCTCGTCGAGTCCGTCGAGGGATGCCGGACGCGAGACCGTGCAGATTCGGTGGTGTCGACGGGCCTCCTCCGACACCGCGCAGCCGAAACCTGCGAGTTCCTTGCCGAGTCGGCTACCGCCCCGATCCTTCGGCGCCAGGACGACCAGCGTTTCACCGGGCGAGAGTGCGCGCAGGACGAGCGCAAGAGCGTAGCGGCGCTCGGCCGTACCCGGCGGGGCGAGCACGACGGCGGAGCCCGGCAGCGCGGCCGTCTGCATGTCCTCCAGGCGCGCAGACCCCGGGATGAGCGGAGAGACCTGAAGCGCGTCCTGGGGCACGTCGACGAGTTCGTCGGACGGAAGGCCGTAAACGACGGGCCGCACGGTAGCGGCTCCGCTCTCGAGGTTTGACATGATCGGGGAGGGACTCATTCGGGGTCGTTACAGGCGGACGGCGAATCCCTTTCGGTTCGGAGAATCGCGCCGAGTCCGGTCTTTTACAGGCTTTGGCCGGCGTCCGGCACGACTGCGCTGTTGATGGCCGCACCGTTTGCGCATGTGACGCAGCGACGGGTTGGCATCGACACCCGGGAATTCCCGTCGCAGGCCGGAGACGGCCCGTCAGTCGCATCGATGACGAGGACAGGCCGCCGCTGAATCAGCCTCTCGGAAACTCCAGGCCCATCTCGCGGTAGCGGGCGGGATCGTCGGCCCAGTTCTCGCGTACCTTCACGTGCAGGAACAGGTGAACCTGAGCCTCGGCGACCTCGGCGATGTCGCGCCGGGCCGCCTGTCCGATCGCCTTGATGGTCTGGCCGGCCTTGCCGAGCACGATTGAGCGCTGGCTCTCGCGCTCGACGAAGATCGTCTGCTCGATGCGGACCGAGCCGTCGCTCTTGATCACCCACTGGTCGGTCTCGACGGTGGAGCGGTAGGGCAGTTCCTCGTGCAGCCGGTCGTAGATCTTTTCGCGGGTAATCTCGGCGGCGAGCATGCGGATGGGAGCGTCGGAAACCTGATCCTCCGGGTAGAGCCATGGGCTCGGCGGCATCCGGGCGGCGAGCGCCTTGCGCAGATGCGGGACGCCGTCGCCGTTCAGCGCGGAGATCATGAAGGTGTCCTCGAAGGGCGCCCGCGCGTTCACGGCCTGCGCCAGTTCGAGCAGCTTTTCGCGGGCGATCAGGTCGATCTTGTTGAGGATCAGGAGTTTCGGCCGCCGCACCTCGGGCAATTTCGACAGAATGGACTCGACCTCCTCGTCGATGCCCTTGCGCGCGTCGATCAGCAGGCAGAGCGCGTCCGCGTCGCCCGCGCCGCTCCAGGCCGAATGCACCATGGCGCGATCCAGCCGGCGCTTCGGCGCGAAGATGCCGGGGGTGTCGACCAGGATGACCTGGGCGCTGCCCTCCATCAGGATGCCGCGCACCTGGGTCCGCGTCGTCTGCACCTTTCGGGAGACGATCGTGACCTTCGCGCCGACGATCGCGTTCAGCAGGGTCGACTTGCCGGCATTCGGCACGCCGATGAGCGCGACGAAGCCGGCCTGGGTGTCGACGGGCTTCAGGGCTGCTGGCTCGCTCTCGGGTGCGCCCGACACCGTGCCGTCGGTCTTGTTCTCGTCGGGCGCCTGTCCCTCGATGTCGGTCATTCCGGTCCGTCCTGCGTGGCGCCTGCGGCACCGATTCCCTCGCGGTCGAGCACGGCCTGTGCCGCTTCCTGCTCCGCGAGCCGTTTAGAGCCGCCGCGTCCGAGCCCCTGTTCGACGCCCGACACGCGCGCGGCGATGACGAAAATCGGGGCGTGGTCCGGGCCCGAGCGCTCCACTACCTCATACACCGGAATCGGCAGCGCCCGCGCCATCGCCCACTCCTGCAACGCCGACTTGGCGTCACGCCCACGCGGTGCGGCGGTGTCCTGCTCGGGACGGAAGGCCGCGCGCACGATCGCCTTGGCCGCAACATAGCCGGCATCGAGGAACACGGCTCCGAGGATCGCCTCGCAGACATCGGCCAGGATGGTCTGGTTGCGCCGGCCTCCGCCCTGAACCTCGCCGGGGCCGAGATTGAGATGCGGCCCGACCTCCCAGGTCTCCGCCACGGATGCACAGGTTTCGCGGCGCACGAGCCCGGCGAGCCTGCGCGACAGGTCGCCCTCGTCGGCCTGCGGAAATGCCTCGTAGAGCAGGTCAGCCACGGCGAGACCGAGAACGCGGTCGCCCAAGAATTCGAGCCTCTGATAGCTGCCGATACGGCCACCATCCGCCTTGCTGACATGGGTTAGCGCCAGCGGCAGCAGGTCCCGGTCGGCGAAGCGATGGCCGATCGCGGTTTCGAGAACGTCGATCGCGGGTCTCGGGCGATGCGCGCGCCGGGCGCGACTCGATAGACGTCCCTGCTGTCCGTCGTCCGCGGGAGTCTTCTCAGTTTCGGCCGTCACATCAGTGAATCGTCGTAAAGATGCGGTTCCAGCGCACGTCGGCCGGCCAGCGCCAGACCTGCCAAGCGGGCGTGCCCTCGTCGATCGAGAAGAAGATCATCTCGGCGCGGCCGACGAAGTTCTCGAAGGGCACGTAGCCGACGCTCGAGAGGTCGCGCGAATCGGTCGAGTTGTCGCGGTTGTCGCCCATCATGAAGAAGTGGCCAGCGGGCACTGTGTAGAGCTCGGTGTTGTCCCAAAAGCCGTGGTCGCCGTCGCGCTCGACGGTGCGGTGCTCGACGCCGCCGGGCAGCGTCTCGTTGTATTGCGGCACCTTTGTCGCCTGGCCGAAGGCATCCGAGGTCTCGTAATCGGCGATGCGCTCGCGCTTCACGGCCTTGCCGTTGATGTTGAGCACGCCCTCGATCACCTGGATCTTGTCGCCGGGCAACCCGATCACGCGCTTGATGTAGTCGGTGGCGTTGTCCTTGGGCAGCTTGAACACGGCGATGTCGCCGCGCTTCGGCTCTGCGCCCCAGACGCGGGCGTGGTACTGGAACGGCAGGTACTCCGAGAGCGGCAGGGAGTATTTCGAGTAGCCGTAGGAGTATTTCGACACGAACAGGTAGTCGCCGATCAGCAACGTCGGCACCAACGATCCCGAGGGGATGTTGAAGGGCTGGAACAGCAGTGTCCGCACCACCAGGGCGATGAGCAGCGCCTGGATGCCGACCTTGACCGTCTCCCGGATGCTGGCCCAGGTTCCGGTATCAGGCTCGGCCGTCCGGATCTGCTGCTTCGTGTCGTGATCCACGCGCGCCTGTTCCATGCGTTGGTGCTGGGCTCCCGGCCGGTCTCCGCCACGGCCGCGACTGTGCGACCCGGCGACGCGTCGGCGGTGTGCGGCGGTCTAGACCAAGCCGAGCCCCCCGGCAACGCGGGCGCGCGCCGGCTACCGATGCGCCGTGCCGGAGGGCACGGCTTCGATGATCACGAAGGCCTGCGCCATGGGCGGATCGTCGGTCAGCGAGATGTGGATGCGGGCCTCGTGGCCCGCGGGCAGCATCTCGGCGAGACGCGCCTCGGCGCCGCCGCTGAGCCGCAGGGTCGGCTTGCCGCCGGGCAGGTTCACCACCTCCATGTCGCGCCAGAACACGCCGCTCGCCATACCGGTGCCGAGTGCCTTGGCGCAGGCCTCCTTGGCCGCGAAGCGACGGGCATAGGACGGCGCGCGGGCGGCGCGAGCATCGCACTTGGCCCGCTCGCCATCGGTGAAGACGCGATGGGTGAAGCGCTCGCCGAACCGCACGAGCGATGATTCGATGCGCCGGATGTCGCAGAGGTCCGAGCCGATGCCGAGGATCATGGATGCGTCGCGTCTTAGCCGATACGGCAATGATCTCGCCACGCGTGACCGCAGGGCGATGCCGCATCCATTACCGATCGGCGGGTACGCGTCGAGCGCGATCGTGGAGGGCAGATCGCCGCTCTATCCGGCGCAGCGGATGCCGCCGCCCTCTCGGTGCGCCTCATCGGCCACAGTTCGCGCCGGGCGGGGCTGCTATGAAGCGGAGCCGGCAGGAACAGTCCCGATCGTTCCGCGCCGACACCTCTTGAGCCCCGCGGCCACGCGCCTGCGGGGCTTTTGCTTGACCAAACTACCGCGCTCGCCGACCGACAATGGGGATGGTCGGGGCCGGCAAGCGCGGTAGGCCAGCGTTCATTCGAAACCGGCAGCGTATTCTATCGTACGGAATCGCGGCGTCTAGCGCGTACGACGCCGACAGGTGTCGAGCCCGGCGCACGTGTGCTGCGGCCATGCCGCAACCGGTCAGCCGCCGCGCGACCGGTCCATCGCCGCGCGCATGTCCCGCACCGCCCGCTGCAGCCCGACGAAGATCGCCTCGGCGATCAGGGCGTGACCGATATTGAGCTCCCTGAGTTCGGCCAGGGCCGCCACCGGCCCGACGCTGTCGAGGGTCAGGCCGTGCCCGGCATGGACCTCGAGGCCGAGGGCGGTGCCATGGCGCGCCGCGCGCACGATCCGGTCGAGTTCGGCGCGGGTGCGAGCCGCGTCGCCGGCCGCGTGCGCCTCGCAATAGCTGCCGGTGTGGAGTTCGACCACGGGCGCCCCCAAAGCGGACGCGGCCTCCATCACCGCCGCCTCGGGCTCGACGAACAGCGACACGCGGATGCCGGCCTGCGCCAGCGTGACGATTCGCGGCGCGAGGTGGGCGCGTCCGCCGACGATGTCGAGGCCGCCCTCGGTGGTCCTCTCCTCGCGCTTCTCGGGCACGAGGCAAGCGGCGTGCGGCCGCGTCGCCAGCGCGATGGCGACCATCTCGTCGGTGGCGGCCATCTCGAGGTTGAGCGGCACCGGCAGGCTCTTGAGCGCGGCGATGTCGGCATCGCGGATGTGGCGGCGGTCCTCGCGCAGATGCGCGGTGATGCCGTCGGCGCCGGCCGCGACGGCCTCGCGCGCCGCCCGGACCGGATCCGGATAGACACCGCCGCGGGCGTTCCGGACGGTGGCGACGTGATCGATGTTGACGCCGAGCCGCAGCGCATGGGGCGAGGAGGACGTGGACACGGGAAACTCCGCCAGGGACCGGACGGCCGCACGCTGGGCCGCTCCCGCCGGATTGGACCGCGGCCGGCGCGTTGACAATGGACCGGCGGCGCTCGCGTTCACGTGAACGCCCCGCGGGAAACATCAGAACCGATCCAACCTTGCCCTCCCAGGACCGGCGCCGCGGGCGAGATCCGCAGCGCGCCCGCATCGTGAGGAGACCGGATGACCTACCTGCGTTACGCCCCCGAGATCGAGACGCCCGAACAGGACGAGCAGGCGACGATCGACGGCATTATCCAGGGCATGACCCAGCAGTCGCAGACCGTCGAGACGCGCGACGGCCACGCCGTGCGCGCCAGCCACGCCAAGAGCACCGCCTGCGTCACCGGCACGCTGACCATCGCCGACGACCTGCCCCCCGAACTCGCCCAAGGCCTCTTCGCCACCCCCGGCAGCCACGCGGTGGCTGTACGCTTCGCCCAGGGGCCGGGCGAAAAACTCGGCGACCGCGTCTCCACCCACCGCGGCCTCTCGCTCAAGATCTTCGATGTTCCAGGCGAAAAGCTGCCCGGCCACGCGGCCGACACCCAGGATTTCGTGCTCGCCACCGGCACGACCTTCCCGTCCGGCACCGCCTCCGGCTTCCTGCGCGACGGCACGGTCATCGGCAAGGCCACCGGCCTGCCCGAGGGCGTGAAGAGCGCCGTCGCCTCCACGATGCGCAACTTCAACAAGCTGCTGCACGCCTTCGGCACCGAGAGCGCCCTTGCCGATTTCTTCGGCCACCCCTTCGGCCATCCCCTGGCCGAGAGCTATTTCAGCCAAGCCCCGATCCGCTTCGGCGATTACGTGGCGAAGCTCGGCGCCGTCCCGGTCGCGCCGGCCCAGCGCGCCCTCGAATCCTGGCAGCTCGACCCGAAGCAGGACGAAGACGGATTTCGCCACGCAGCCGTGGCCTATTTTAGCGAGAACGAGGCGGTCTACGAACTGAAGGCTCAGCTCTGGGCCGACCGCGACAAGCAGCCGATCGAGGACGCCTCCGTCGACTGGCCGGTCGCGATCAGCCCCTACCGGACGATCGCCACCCTCCGCCTGCCCCGGCAGGACGCGTACAGCCCGGAGCGCGTGCGCTACTTCGACGAGGTCATGACCTTTCGCCCGGCCCACAGCCTCGCGGCGCACCGTCCGCTGGGCTCGGTGATGCGCGCGCGGCTGCAGGTCTATCAGGCGCTCAGCCGCTTCCGGCAGGAGGAGAACGGCGTGAAGGCGGAGAACACCGGCGGGATCGCGCAGATTCCGGCGTGACAGCCAGACATCGACTTCGTGCCATCGAGACCAAAGGCTTTGCCGTCATTGCGAGCCGAAGGCGAAGCAATCCAGGGCCAACGCGCCGACGTAGCGAGTGAGGCCCTGGATTGCTTCGCTGCGCTTGCAATGACGACGGGGGTCAACCGACGAGAGAAAGAGCCATCGGAAAATATTTGAACGCGGCTTCGCTTACGCCGTGCGCCTTCAGCCTCGGCAAAAAACGCAGCTTCACTGTGCGTTGCGGCGGGCTCGTTCGAACGCGCGGGCGACGATCTCCTCCGGTTCGCCCTCGACGAACGCCCCGCGTTCGATCTGCGCCAGACCTTCCAGCACGTAGGGCAGATGCTCCGGCTCGACATCGAGCGGTCCGGCCTCATGGCCGGCGAGCGATACGATTGCCTGGGCAATGCTGTCTCGCTCCGCGGACGGCATTCGGCGCATGGCTTCGACGGCTTGGTTGAAAATGTCGGCCATAGATCACCTCGACCGGCAAAATAGCATGCTCGATGCCGCCGTACATCGCGTCGGCTCGCAAAGCCCGCTGCGCCGTCCCACATCACCGGGACACGACACGGAGCGCAGTCCCATGGGTCTCCTCGACGGACTTCTCGGCCACGGCAGCGACCTCACCCCCGGCGAGGTCGACCAGCAGCTCGCCGGCGTGCTGACGCAGGGCGAGAGCGTCCGCGTCGCCTTTCGGGTCCTGCGCGACCTGATGGTCTTCACCGACCGCCGCCTGATCCTGATCGACAAGCAGGGCATGACCGGCCGCAAGGTCGAGTACCTCACCGTACCCTACCGGGCGATCACCTCCTTCTCCGTCGAGACCGCCGGCAGCTTCGACATGGATTCCGAGCTGAAGGTCTGGGTGTCGGGCCGGCCCGATCCGATCGAGCGGACGCTGAAGCGCGGGGCGGATGTGATGGGGATCCAGCAGGCGATTGCGGCTTCGTTGAAGTGAGAGCTTTAGCTGAACTCACATACGTGGCAACCGAATCCCTATTATCTACGGCGAAGGCTTGACCAAGCTCGGTACGATCCCCTCACGATTTTTGTGGCCCCAGGCGAAATGGTATGCCCTGGTGCCGTAATCTTCCGTTCGACCATAATCCGACAATTTCCCACTCCCTTGACTCGCCCATACGTACCCGCGCACCAGTCAAAAGTAAGACATCTCGTCTTCTTGAAATTTTTGATCATATTTATTTAGACAGAAGTACAATTTTTTAGAACAATATCAAGCTCTTCATCGAGGGGCAGTAACAAACTTACAATTTTCAGCAAGCGGTCATATTCGCCTTTTGGATCGATTCCTTGCTGAACAAATTTTGCCGAACTGGTGTGAGCAGCCTTGCCTCTTTGCTGTCCAAAATCATCGATTTCCGTAAGAAAAACGTCATCGATTTTCTTATGATCTATACCAACGGGCAACAGCATACCAAGTATATTCTTCTCCCGAATACCATGATTGTTAATCGAAATTTGTTTTATAAATAGGCTGACGGCTTCATTTAACCTATGATTAACATCGATTAGTGAGGGCCATATCTTCTTTTGATTGTCTCCCGGCGCACTATATGTATCTGGAGGAAGCTTCATCTCTCTACCACTAAATGCGATAAGACACATTGCTGTAGCCGATACATGGCATTTTTCTTTCCAAGACGCCCAAGCTGTTTTAGCTATTTCAGTGACTCGCTCTTCAAAAAATTCTTCGATTTCTGCATGAGCTAAAACTCTGAAAGCCAGCGCTTTAACGAAAATGCTTTGGTCGCTGTAGTTACCTGTTGGGTCAAAAACAGCAGGCAATAAATGTGTACGCAGATATGCTATCTGCTCATTCAAACGCATGTAACCAGCGGACGCCATTGCTAGAAACCCGCAAACGAAATTCTTCCATCGACCAATTTTGGTGGCGCTGCAGGTAAAGCTATTATATTATGAAGCGCTTCCCCCCAAATTCTGAGCCGCGCTTCAGTATGAGGCAAGCCTGCTGTATCGCTTTCGATAGCCTCAGCAAATTCAGGGTTTTTCAGAACCTCATTGTATGCATTAATAACTCGATCTCGGTCGCCCAACATTGCATCACTAATGCGCGGTTCGGATGCATAGAACACAAGAGCGTCAAATATTGCTCGATTAAACGATTTGGAATTTTCTTTCCGTGCTATACGATTAGCCCCAAAAATATCGATAAGAGCCTTTGTAGCTTCTTTAAAGTTTCTTACCTGTTCTTTAACGACATATTGCGATTTATCCCAGTTGTTATTAAGTTTTTCGCAACTTTCATCAAGAAAAGTTTTCATACGGCCAGGATATTTTTCAACAAAGTTGTGAAGTGCGAGATATCTCACTAGCAGTTCTACGTCCCTCATTCTCGGATCTGGCGTCTTTCGAGAGAGCAGCGCTTGTATCTCTGAGGATGCCGCCGCAGCATCATCGACATAGTCGGAGAACCCACCTGGAACGACAGCCTGCCGCAGCTCCTGAGGCGATAACTTTACGCTTCCGGTGTTTAGCCTTAAAAATACGAGATGTAAGAATTCCGTATTTGGCCAGTTCCGGATGACAACGGTGCGTAGAGTGTGGTTCAAGAAAGCATTCAGCTCATTCGAGAGCGTAGGGTCCTCAGCAAGGTCTTTATATTTTTTCGAACTAAATCAGCTCTTGCTTCTAATCCTAATAGTGCAAAATTATTGTTTTCACCTTCAGCATCTCCAACAAACTGCAATAACGACAATAATCTTTGTTTTCCATCCAGGACTATATATTTACCGCGCTCGTTACGCTTCTCAGCTAGAACAATTTGAGGAATTGGAAGACCCAAAATAATTGATTCTACAAATCTGCTTTTGCGCAATACTCGCCAAGCGTCACGGCGCTGAAAGCGTGGCCTCATTTCGATATTTCCGCGCTTTGCTTGCGATATAATTGTTTCTACCGTCCAATCAGTCGAGTGAAGAACGGCTTGCGAGAAATCGCTACCTGATTGGCATCAAGGATGGCATCGCCTTCATCTGCAAATTCAAGATTATCATCATCAACCGGCATGCACTGCTTCCTCAGACAACGAACTTGATATCGAATCTTGCTACTACAAACGAGCATAAATCTAGCTGAACAGATCGCCAAGAGCTTTATGAACAGGAAGGCGGTGCACCTTAGATGCAAATGCTCTGGCTGGCCGTGCAGCATATGGCAGCGTCAGCAGAAGACGGCTAATTCCCGTCGCTATCCGAACTGCTTCCTCTCTCCACCTTGCCCTCCAGCAAAAACCCCGCTACACGCCCCGCTTCGCGTTCGCTCCGGCCGGGGGCTGAACGGGCGGTGCCGTTCGCGGCATAGGGTTCGTCTTCGAAGAACCCGTCGTCCGGTGTTCCCGCCTTCGACACTCCGCTCGGGCCATTCAACGGCTCGAAGGGCTTGGCGCCGAGAGAACTGCGAGACGAACCGGCCCGAGCAATCCGCTGACACGCGGTCGGGCTCCTTTTTGTGATGAAAGGCCCGAGAATGCCTCTCTACGAACACGTCTTCCTGGCGCGCCAGGACGTGACGGCCCAGCAGGTCGAGACCATGGTCGAGACCTACAAGGGCGTCATCGAAGCCAATGGCGGCACGATCGAGAAGATCGAGCCCTGGGGCATCAAGTCCCTCGCCTACCGGATCAAGAAGAACCGCAAGGCGCATTTCACGCTCCTCAACATCTCCGCCCCCCCGGCTGCGCTCGCCGAGATGGAGCGCCAGATGCAGATCTCCGAGGACGTGCTGCGCTTCATGACCATCCGCGTCGAGCAGCTCGAGGCCGAGCCCTCGGCCATGATGCAGAAGCGCGACCGCGACGACCGCAAGGATCGCGACCGCGGCGACCGTCCGCGTCGTCGCGACGACGAGTTCGGCGGCGGCGGCGATCGTGGGGACCGGGGTGACCGCGGCGATCGCGGCGACCGGCCCGAGCGTAACTTCGGCGGGGAGAACTGATCATGGCATTCGGTGCAAGTGCCGGCGCGGCTGCCGGTGGTGCTGGCGGCGGTGGCCGTCGTCCCTTCTTCCGTCGTCGCAAGACCTGCCCCTTCTCCGGCGTGAATGCGCCGAAGATCGACTACAAGGACGTGAAGCTGCTCTCCCGCTACGTCTCGGAGCGCGGCAAGATCGTGCCGAGCCGCATCACCGCGGTCTCGGCCAAGAAGCAGCGCGAGCTCGCCCAGGCGATCAAGCGTTCGCGCTTCCTCGGTCTGCTCCCCTACGTCATCAAGTAGTCTTTTCGGATTTGGCCGGCCCGGCTTTGCTGGGCCGGCTCTTCGTTGCGGACGGTTTCCTCCGTCCGATCGCTGGGGCTTCGGATTGCCTCTAACCCTGCCCTCCTCGGGTCAGCGGGACAGCGCGTCGTACAAAACATGGCCCAGAACCTCGGCATCGGCGTCCTCGCCGGGCTCGTCTCGGCGCTCCTGTTCGGGATGCTGCTGCAGGCGACGCCGCTCGCGATCCTGCTCTACCTGCTCGCCCCCCTGCCGATTCTCATCGTCGGGCTCGGCTGGAGCCACAAGGCCGGCCTTGCCGCCGTGGCGGCCGGCACCTTGGCGCTGGCGATCGGCGTCACCCCCTTCCTCGGTATCGGCTTCGCGGCCTATCTCGCGGTCCCCGCCTGGTGGATCGCCTATCTCGCCTTGCTCGGCCGGCCGAACGCCGACGGCACGCTCGAATGGTATCCGGTCGGCCGGCTGCTCGCCTGGGTCGCCGGCACGGCCGCGCTCGCTTTCGTCGCCATCGCCGTGATCGCCGCGCCGAACTACGAGACGTTCCGGACTCAGCTCGGCGCCATGGCGAAGAAGGTGGTGCAGGCACAGATGAAGGGCGAAGGACCCGCGAGCGTCTCGGCGAGGATTGCCGGGCAGCCTGAGGGCCAACCCTCGGGCGTAACTCCGCCGCCCGCGCAGGAGCCGCCTCCCGTCCCGAACGAGGATAAGGCTCCCACGGTTCAGGACGAGGTCGCCGATGCGCTGGCCACCGTCGCTCCGGGGCTCGCCGCGCAGGGCCTCACCATCCTGCTCGTGTTCTACCTCTGGGCCGCCGCGCGCATCGTCAAGATTTCCGGCCGGCTGATGCGGCCCTGGCCGGACCTGCCCTCCACGCAGATGCCGCGCAACGTGCTGGTGATGCTCGTCGGCGCGATCGCCGTGGCCCTGGTGCCGGGCTATCCCGGCGTGCTCGGCGTGGCGCTGATCGGCGCGCTGAGCGCGGCCTTCAGCCTGCAGGGGCTCGCCGCCTTCCACGACCGGAGCCGGGGTCGGCAGGCGCGCGGCGCCCTGCTGTTCGGGCTCTACCTCGTCCTCATCCTGACTCAGGGGCTCGCCTTCGTGGCGCTGACCCTGTTCGGCATCGCCGACACGGCGCTCGCGCGCCGCTCGGCCCCGGCGGACCCGCCCGGCGGACCCCGCTCCCTCTGAACCACCCAACCCAAAGAAGGACTTCATCCATGGACGTCATCCTCCTCGAGCGCGTCGCCAAGCTCGGCCAGATGGGCGAGACCGTCAGCGTCAAGCCGGGCTACGCCCGCAACTTCCTCCTCGCCCGCGGCAAGGCCCTGCGCGCCACTGAGGGCAACAAGAAGCACTTCGAGACCCAGCGCGCCCAGCTCGAAGCCCGCAACCTCGACCGCCGCAAGGAGGCCGAGGGCGTCGCCGAGAAGCTGAACGGCCAGAGCTTCGTGCTCATCCGCCAGTCGGGCGAGTCCGGCGTGCTGTACGGCTCGGTCTCCACCCGCGACCTCGCCGAGGTCGTCACCAAGGACGGCTTCTCGGTCGGCCGCGACCAGTTCGTGCTGCACCAGCCGATCAAGACGCTCGGCCTGCACAACGTGCCCGTCACGCTGCACCCCGAGGTCGAGATCACCGTCACCGTCAACGTCGCCCGCAGCCCCGAAGAGGCCGAGCGTCAGGCCCGCGGCGAGTCCGTCACCGAGCGCGAGGCGTTCAACCTCGACGACCTCGGCCTCGAAGTCGGCCAGGCCCTGGCCGATGCCGGTGAAGGCGCCGACGACCGCGATCGGGATCGCTAAGCCTCTGGTACTTCAGGCTGACACCGCTTCCATCTTGCGAAGCGGTCGATGACGCCCTTCTCCTCCCCCTTGTGGGGCGGGGAACCGTCACACCACCCTGTCCGAGAGGCCGGAAGTCTCCCAAGCAACGGTGGACAGCGGGGAGCGTCGTTTCCCGCGGTTGACACGTTCGCAGTTTGTTCGACCATGGACGCCCGCGGTTCCTCTCAGGGAATCGCGGGCGTTCGCGTTCCGAAGAGCGCGGCTAAGGATCGGTTCACCCTGTCGCGGCATGGTGGACGGCTGACGGAGACCGGCGCCCGCGGGCTGCCGCTGAAGGAGCGAGACCGCCTATGGCCCTGCCGAACGCCCTCGCGGCCAAGCTCGAAGCGGTCCAGGCCGAATACCGGGTCGCGCCGCACAACATCGACGCGGAGCAGGCGCTGATTGGCGCGATGCTCGTGAACAACGACGCCTATTATCGCGTCTCGGACTTCCTGATGCCCGAGCACTTCATGGAGGAGGTGCACCGCCGGATCTTCGAGACCGCCGCCTCGCTGATCAAGGCCGGCAAGCTCGCCACGCCGATCACGCTGAAGACCTATCTCGGCGACGCCGACCTCGGCGGCATCACCGTGATGGCCTATCTCGCGCGCCTCGCGGCCGAGGCGACCACCGTCGTCAACGCGGCGGATTACGGCCGCGCCGTCTACGATCTCGCCATCCGCCGCCGGCTCATCACCATCGGCGAGGACCTCGTCAACGGCGCCTACGAGGCCCCGGTCGAGTCCGCGCCCCGCGACCAGATCGAGGAGACCGAGCGCCGGCTCTACGAGCTCGCCGAGGCCGGCAAGTACGACGGCGGCTTCCAGAAATTCTCCGACGCGCTCACCACCGCCGTCGACATGGCGGCCAAGGCCTATCAGCGCGAGGGCAAACTCTCGGGGCTCGCCACCGGCCTGTCCGACCTCGACGCCAAGATGGGCGGGCTGCAGTCGTCGGATTTGATCATCCTCGCGGGCCGCCCGGCCATGGGCAAGACGTCGCTCGTCACCAACATCGCTTTCAACATCGCCAAGGCCTACCAGGGCGAGAAGCAGCCCGACGGCACCACGAAGACGAAAAACGGCGGCATCGTCGGGTTCTTCTCGCTCGAAATGTCGGCCGAGCAGCTTGCCACCCGCATCATCGCCGAGCAGTCCGGCGTGCCCTCCTACAAGATCCGCCGCGGCGACATCCGCCCGGAAGATTTCTACAAGATCACCGATGCCGCGCGGGATATGCAGACGATTCCCTTCTACATCGACCAGTCCGGCGGCATCTCGATCGCTCAGCTCGCCGCCCGCGCACGCCGCCTCAAGCGCCAGAAGGGCCTCGACGTCCTGATCGTCGACTACCTCCAGCTGCTCGCCGGCTCCGGCAAGCGCTCGGACAACCGCGTGCAGGAGATGACCGAGATCACCACCGGCATGAAGGCACTGGCCAAGGAACTCTCGGTGCCGATCATCGCCCTGTCGCAGCTCTCCCGCCAGGTCGAGAACCGCGACGACAAGCGCCCGCAGCTTTCGGACCTGCGCGAGTCCGGCTCGATCGAGCAGGATGCCGACGTGGTGATGTTCGTGTTCCGCGAGGAATACTACGTCAACAACAAGAAGCCCCGCGAGGGCACCGAAGAGTTCTTCGCCTGGGAGGCGGAGATGAACCGCGTCCACGGCAAGGCCGAGGTGATCCTCGGCAAGCAGCGTCACGGGCCGACGGGAACGGTGGAGCTGCAGTTCGACGCGAACATCACGCGGTTTTCGAACCTTGCCGCCGAAGATCGAATGCCCGATCGGATGTAATTTCTCGGCATTGGCCATGGCCGTAGCACCATGATCGCGATGCCGGCTTTGTGTTAGACGGCAAGTAGCGATCCTTGATGAGGACAGCCGCCATAGCGTCCCGAGACACGAATCGAGACGGACACACCGCGCACGGCGCCCGTCTCATGATCGACCTCGCCGCCATCGCCGAGAACTGGCGGCGGCTCGGAGCGCAGGCCCCTGACGCGGAATGCGCGGCGGTCGTGAAGGCGGATGCCTATGGTTGTGGGCTGGCGGCAGTCGCGCCAGTGCTGTTCCGGGCCGGCTGCCGGACGTTCTTCGTGGCGCATCTGGCGGAGGGGGTCGCCGCTCGCGCTATCCTGCCTGACGCCGACATCTATGTTCTCAACGGCTTCCGGCCGGGCAGCGAGCCGTCCTATCGTGACGCGCGGCTGCGCCCGGTTCTCGGCTCCTGCGAGGAACTTACCGAATGGGTAGAGGGCGCACAGGGCGCGCTGCCCGCGGCGCTCCATGTCGACACGGGCATGAACCGGCTCGGGCTGTCGGTGGCAGAGGCTCTGGGACTCGCCGCCGACGCGGTCTTCGGCCGCGCCGGCATTGCTCTCGTGATGAGCCATCTCGTCAGCGCCGAATGCCCGGATCAGCCGGTGAACGCTCGCCAGATTGCCGCCTTCGCCGACATCCGTGCGGCGTTCCCCGGCATTTCGGGATCGTTGGCCAATTCCTCGGGCATCTATCTTGGGCGCGAGGCCCGTCACGATCTGCTCCGCCCGGGCTATGCCCTGTTCGGCGGCAATCCGACTCCATACGCCGAAAACAACCCGATGCGGCCGGTGGTGCGGCTGGAGACGCCGATCGTCCAGGTTCGTGCCGTAGAGTCCGGCGAGACTGCCGGCTACGATGCCCGCTGGACCGCACCGGCCCCCCGCCGTCTAGCCACGCTGTCGATCGGCTACGCCGACGGCTATCCACGCTCCGCGAGCAATCACGGCCACGCGCTTGTCGAAGGCGTACTCTGCCCGATCGTCGGCCTGATCTCGATGGATCTGATCATCCTCGACGTCACCGCCGTGCCTGACGCTCGCCGAGGGATGATCGCAACGCTGATCGGGGACGAGCTCGATCTCGACAGGGTCGGCAGAACGGCAGGTACGATCGGCTACGAGATCCTGACGGGGCTAGGTTCCCGTTATGTTCGCGAGTATGCTGGCGCCTGAATCCGACCGACCGGATTCCTCTCTTTAAAAATGACATGGCCAAGATCCACCAGACCTTCGTCTGCCAGTCCTGCGGGGCCGTCTACAATCGCTGGCGCGGGCGCTGCGAGGCCTGCAACGGCTGGAACACGATCGTCGAGGAGACGGGGGCGGCCGGCCCGCAGGCCGGTCCCGTCGCGACGCGGCCGAGCCGGGCGCGCGGCCGCGTGTTTCCCCTCGAAGGGCTGACCGGCGAGGCCAAGGAGGCGCCGCGCACGCCCTCGGGCATCGCAGAGCTCGACCGGGTCACCGGCGGCGGTTTCGTACGCGGCTCGGTGATCCTGATCGGCGGCGATCCAGGCATCGGCAAGTCGACCTTGTTGATGCAGGCCGGCGCGGCCATGGCCAAGGACGGCGCACGGGTCGCCTACATCTCCGGCGAGGAGGCGGTTGGTCAGGTGCGGCTGCGCGCCGAGCGGCTCGGGCTCTCCGACCGCCCCGTGGACCTCGCCGCCGAGACCAATGTCGAGGACATCGTCGAGACGCTCTCGCAGGGGCGGCCGCCGGCGCTGGCGATCATCGACTCGATCCAGACCATGTGGACCGAGACCGTCGAATCGGCACCCGGCACCGTCACGCAGGTGCGCTCCTCCGCGCAGGCGCTGATACGGTTCGCCAAGACCACGGGCACCGCCGTGATCCTCGTCGGCCATGTCACGAAGGACGGGCAGATCGCGGGTCCGCGGGTCGTCGAGCACATGGTCGATGCGGTCGCCTCGTTCGAGGGCGACCAGGGCCACCATTTTCGTATTCTGCGGGCCGTGAAGAACCGGTTCGGACCGACCGACGAGATCGGCGTGTTCGAGATGACCGATGGCGGCTTGGCGGAGGTGCCGAACCCGTCCGCGCTCTTTCTCGCTGGGCGCGACCACGCAGCACCGGGAACCGCGGTCTTCGCCGGCATGGAGGGCACGCGGCCGCTTCTGGTGGAGATCCAGGCGCTCGTGGCGCCCTCATCGCTCGGCACGCCGCGCCGTGCGGTGGTCGGCTGGGACCCGAACAGGCTCTCGATGGTGCTCGCGGTTCTCGAGGCTCATGGCGGCATCCGGCTCGGGAGCCACGACGTCTATCTCAACGTTGCCGGCGGCCTGCGCATCACCGAACCGGCAGCCGATCTTGCGGTCGCCGCCGCGCTCGTCTCCTCGCTCTCGGGCGCGGCGCTGCCGGCGGAGACGGTGTATTTCGGCGAACTCGGCCTGTCGGGGGCGGTGCGCCCGGTCTCACAGGCGGGGGCACGGCTGAAAGAGGCGGAAAAGCTCGGCTTCTCGAGAGCGGTCACGCCGCAGGCGCGGGGCGAGACGCCCGATCGTTCGATGCAGACGGAGGCTTTGCGTCACATCGCCGATCTCGTCGCCGGGATCGCATCGGGCGCGCCCCGCTCGGGTGGTAAGCGGCAGCCGGCTCGGGCATGGCCGGACGACGAAGACGGTTGAGAACGGCAGAGGCTATGGCCCGGCCGGCTTCGCAGGCTCTGGCTTGTTCGCAGGCGGTTCGGCGCCCGGTGCCGCGCCGAGGTCCGGCTGCAGCAGCGACAGCGTGATCGCCCGGGTGACGTGTTCCGCCATGCAGCGCAGACCGAGATCGTTCAGCCGGAAATGCCGGCCGAGCATATGCGTCTCGTTCTCCTTGTCGCCGCTGGCCGAAAGGAAGCGCATCGCTTCGTAACGCCGTACCAGGGGCACGCGCTGCTCCGCCGCGATATCCTGAACCTTACGGACGAGACCGTTGTAGGATTCGTCGTCGGCGATGCTCTGTGTAAAGAGCGGGTCGATCAGCACCACGTCGATGTCGTGCGACTTGATCCACTCGACCGTGTCGCGAAGCGCATCACCGAAGGCATCGGTATCGACTCGAGCGAGCGCGTCGTTCGTGCCGACCTGCCAGACGACGAGATCGGGTTCGATCTCGGCGACCATCGTACGTAGCCGCTCGCCTGCACCGCTCGCGACTTCGCCCGAGAGACCACGCGAGTCGATCTGCACGTCCACATTCGGGAGCGAGCGCTCCAGGGCATTCTCGAGCCGGACCGGATAGGAGGTCGAGGCGCCGAGGCCCGACGAGGACGAGCCGACGGACAGCACGCGAACCGGGCGCTTTTCCTTGAGCGCCCGCTTTACGGCCATGAGCTTGGCCAATGTGTAGAGCTTCGAGCCCGGCACGCGGCATTCGGGCGACAGACTGAGATCCAGCCCCTCGATCGGCGCGGCACCCGGCGCGGCCGATGGTGGATGCGGGGGCGATACGACGGTTGCCGCCCCCTCCGCCAGCGCCATGGCTGGGGACAGGGTGAGGAACATCCCGAAGATTGCGGCGCCTACGGTGCGGCAGGCGTGCCGACAACCTTTTTCGGTTTGCGGGAACGCCATTCGACGAACCATGCGGTAAAACCCAGTGCGAACAGGCCGCAGCCTACGACCGAAACGTCGACGATCATACCACCGCCGAACCGGAACCGCACGAACTGTGCGGCTAGGCCCAGGAGCGAGCCCATCGAGAAGACCGCGAGGGAATTGCGCCCGAGACCCGCGAGATAGCGCGTGATCGGACCGATCCGATGCGCGACCAGCCCGTACACCGTCTGGAACGCCAGGAGGACACCGCAAAAATGGATCAGACGGGCGGGCGAGAGGTAAGTTTTGTCGAAGGTGAAAATAAGGCGCGGCTCCGGCACCGTGAGCGGATCGGGCCGGAGCTCGAATACCGACAGCACGATCCCGACGATCACGATAACCACGCCAAGCGGCATGAGCCGGCGGCACCAAGCCCGGAAACGCGGCTGCGTCCGGTTCCAGTCCTGCATGGTGAAGCCGAGCACCAAGAGGAGCTGCCAGCAGAACGGATTGAAGAACCAATCGCCCTCCCCTGGCCAGGATGGGAGGTTCCACTCGTAGACGAGGCTCGCCGCATAGAGGCTGAACGACAGGATCAGCGTGCCGGTCTGGTTCACCCGCGCCATCAAGATGTAGATCGGCGCCACCGCGAGCAACACCACGTAGAGCGGCAGGATGTTGAAGAAGCCGAGTTGGTGCGTCATCAGAACGATGCCGACCATGGTCTGAATCGGATCGGCGAAGAATCCGCCGGCATTGTGCCATTCGAGTATGAGAGGGTTGTCGAGCAGGAGCGCCGTACCCGCGATCATCGCGAGCGCCAGCGCCATGATCACCACCTGTGCTCGATAGACCTCGATCGTACGCGACAGCAGCCGCAGGATCGCCGTCAGCGCCGGTTCGGGAACGCCGTCGCGCCCACGGGTCGCCAGCCCGATCGACCAGCCGGCGAGAAAAACGAACAGCTCGGCGGCGTCCGAAATCCCGTACTGGGAGAAGGTCCAGCGCTCGAAGATGTTGCCGGGGATATGATTGACGAAGATCGTAATGAGGGCGAAGCCGCGCCAGAAATCGATCGCGTTCGGTCCACGCATCGGTCTCCCGACTCCGGCGAGGGTTGGATCGGCACGCTTCGAGGGAAGCGCGTGCGGGCGCCCCGAAACGAAGGCGCGTCCTGATACGGCCCACGCGCCGATCTGCAAAGCGCGGTCTCGGAGTCCGGTATTGTGCGCACCGAACGGTTGGTGCCGAACGGCACACCGAGATGCAACAATTCAGCGTGGCGCAAAAGCGACTGTATTTTGCATACAGAACCGGTAGTATCGGTCCGTCCGTTTCAGAGACCACGGACTACCTAAATCCAGCGCGCTCCTGCGGGGCGCGCTGTTTGTTTTACGCGGCCGTTCAAGCGGTCGCACTTTCCCTGTTGCGGGTATGCCAGACGCGGAGAGCATCCAGCGTCACGACACCGTCGGGCCAGACGGCACCCGAGAGATGCCGATGCGGCCTGCCCGGCTCGCCGAGATCGGAAACCGCGGAGAAGGCGCCGTCGAGCCGATGGCTCTGCGTGTAACGGCTGCGCGTAGCGAGCACGGGTAGGCCGGCATCGAGCGCCGAGCGGATGCCGGCCGCTGAATCCTCGAAGGCGATGCCTTCGAGCGGATCGATACCGAGCCTGCCCACAGCCAATTCGAAGATGTCCGGTGCCGGCTTCTTTCGAGCGGCCTCGTCACCGGCGGCGATGACGTCGAACGGTTCGTCGCCCTTCGGAAAATTGATCGCAACGAGCCGGTCGAGATTGGGCCGGGTCGTCGTCGTCGCTACGCCGAGGCGGAGACCGGCGGCGCGGGCCTCGCCGATCAACCGTGCAACGCCGGGGCGTAGCGCGAGCGGGCCGGTCTCGATGAGTTCTCCGTAGATGCGCGTCTTGAGGTCATGGATCTCAGGCATCCGCGCGGTGAGCGCGCGCTTCTCGGCGGGATGCTCCTGGTCGATGTAATGGAGGAGGCGTTCCTTTCCGCCCATCACCTTCAGCAGTTCGGCATAGAGCTCGGGCGTCCAGTGCCAGTCGAGGCCGAGCTGGCCGAAGGCGCGGTTGAAGGCCTGCCGGTGCAGGTCCTCGGTCTCGGCGAGAGTGCCGTCGACGTCGAAGATCAGCGCCTTCAGCATCGCAAGCCGTCCCGACCGGTCGCGGAATTCGCACCCTCGCGGATCGCGGTGATGTTGCCGGCATAGGCGCCCGCGCCCCCGCCGAACACGCCGGAGCCCGCCACGAACACGTTCGCACCGGCGCGCGCCGCCGCCGCCACGGTCTCCGGTGTAATGCCGCCGTCCACCTCGATGTCGAGAGCGCGCCCCCCCGCCATCGCGCGCACTCGCGAGACCGTCTCCAAAGCCGCCGGCAGAAAACTCTGGCCGCCGAAGCCGGGATTGACCGTCATGCAGACGACGAGGTCGACGAGGTCGAGCACCGGCTCAACCATCGCGGCGGGGGTGCCGGGATTGAGGGCGATGCCGGCGCGCTTGCCGAGTGCCCTGATGGTCTGGAGCGAGCGGTGGATGTGCGGGCTGGCCTCGACATGCACCGAGATCGTGTCGGCGCCGGCTTCGGCGAAGGCGGCGAGGTAGGGATCGGCCGGGGCGATCATCAGGTGCACGTCGAAATGCTTTTTGGTGTGCGGGCGCAGCGCCTTGATGAGCGCCGGACCGAAAGTGATGTTGGGCACGAAATGCCCGTCCATCACATCAAGATGAATCCAGTCGCCGCCGGCCTCATCGACAGCGCGGACCTCTTCCCCGAGCCGGGAGAAGTCGGCCGAGAGGATGGAGGGAGCGATGATCGTCATGGATACCTCAGGAAGGTCCGCACTTGGCGCGCGGCCCGGCCCCTCAAAGGGTGCGATGCAAAACTAAGGCGCGGGATACCCGCGATGTAGTGCCAATTCGTCCAACCGGGAATGCGAAATCGGGGCCGCCTGCTCTCGCACTCGCCGGGCCGACGTTCATTTGTCGCAGGTCGTGCCGGCTCATCCCAGGCGGCGCTTGCGCTCGACGAGTTGCATGATCATCGGCGTCAGGATGAGCTGCATCGCAAGATCGAGCTTCGAGCCTGGAATCACGATCGAGTTGGCCCGGCTCATGAACGAGTCGTGGATCATCGAGACGAGGTACGAAAAATCGATCCCGTGCGGATCGCGGAAGCGGATGACCACCATCGATTCGTCGGCGGTCGGGATCCAGCGGGCGATGAACGGGTTCGAGGTGTCGACCATCGGCACGCGCTGGAAATTGATGTCCGTCCAGGAGAATTGCGGGCAGATCGTCTGCACGTAGTCCGGCATCCGCCGCAGGATCACGTCGGTGACAGCATCGGTCGAGTAGCCGCGGATCGAGCGGTCCCGGTGCAGCTTCTGGATCCATTCGAGGTTGATGACCGGCACGACCCCGATCTTGAGGTCGGGATAGCGGGCGAGATCGATGGTGTTGTCGACGACGCAGCCGTGCAGGCCCTCGTAGAACAGCAGGTCGGAGCCCGGCGGAAAGTCCTCCCACTCCGTGAATTGACCCATCGGAACGCGGAAGCGCGCGGCGTCGACCTCGTCGTGGGCGTAGGAGCGGGTCCGGCCCTCACCAGATTCGCTGTAGCGGCGAAACACCTCTTCGAGTTCCGGCAGCAGGTTGGCGCGGGGCGCGAAGTGGCTGAGGGTCGGCTCCTCCGCCATCTTGGCGCGCATGGTGTCGCGGTCGAAGGCGTGGAAGCCGTCGCCTTCGATGTAGACCGCGCTCACGTCCTCGCGCCGAAAGATCTGCTCGAAGGTGTTGCGCACGGAGGTCGTGCCGGCGCCCGAGGAGCCGGTGACGGAGATGATGGGATGACGCGCCGACATTGGGCTTTGCAGACTCGCGGGGGACCGTGGGCGCGCTCAGCTACGCATCAGGCCGCGCTGGCCGAAAAGCGGCGAGCGGCCGGCTGCGGGCTGGCGGCCTTCATAATATTTGGCGACGCAGGCCACATCGTCGGTCGAGCCGAAGACCAGCGGCGAGCGCTCGTGGATCTTGGTGGCGACGACGTCCAGGATGCGTGTCTGTCCGTCGGTGGCGGAGGCGCCGGCCTGCTCCATGACGAAGGCGATCGGGGCGGTCTCATAGAGGAGGCGCAGACGGCCCTGCTCGTAGCCCTTCCGACCGTCGCCCGGATACAGAAAGATGCCGCCGCGGATCAGCACGCGCTGCGCGTCCGCCACCAGCGCCGCCGTCCAGCGCATGTTGAAGTTGCGGTCGCGTGGGCCTTCCTCGCCGCGCAGGCAGTCCTCGATGAAGGCTTTGACCGGAACGTCCCAGTGGCGGCCGTTCGAGGAATTGATCGCGTATTCGTTGGCCGTGGCGACGACCTTCAGGGCGTCGTGAGTCAGGCGAAACACCTTGTCGGTGCGGTCCAGCGTAAAGATGCGCGTACCGTTGCCGAGGGTGACGACGAAGGTAGTGGCTGGGCCGTAGACGGTGAAGCCGGCGGCCGTCTGGGTCGTGCCGGGCGTCTTGAACGAGGCGTTCGGGTCGCTCGGGTCCGACACCACAGGCCGGATGCCGAAGATGGTGCCGACGATCATGCCGACGGCGATGTTCGAGGAGCCGTCGAGGGGGTCGATCGCTACGGCGAGCGGCGCGCCGGGATTGAGGACCATCACGTCGTCGGCCTCCTCGGAGGCGACTTCGGCCACGGGCGCGGATTGCAGTGCCTCGGTGAAGCGCTTGTGGGCGATGACGTCGAGCGCCTTCTGCACGTCGCCGTCGCTGTTGGTTTCGCCCTGTGCGCCGAGATCGCCGGCGAGCGCACCGCGGGCGCAGATCTCGCTCACGTCGATCGATGCGGCGGCGAGCGCCAGGATCGTCTTGGCGGTGTCGGCGAGGGAGGCGTCGCGGGCGACTTCCGCGTCGAGGTGCTCGGAAAGCGTGGAGCCGATCGCCATGGCCATGTCCTGATCCGAGTCCGCTTGATGCCGCCGGCCGTTGCCCGGCCGCTGTGTTCTGAGGCCGCATGATATCCTGCGACCGCTCCGGAGCACCAGATGCGGTGCAAGAGGGCGACAAAGATTCTCACGAAACTTGTGGTGCCGCGCAAAAAAACTAAAAGCGGCCCATGCGCAACCTCTCGCTCAAGCAGTTGCAGGCCGTCGCGGCCGTCGCCCGGCTCGGAACCATGACGCGGGCGGCGCAGGAGCTGAACGTCACCTCCGCCGCCCTCTATGCCCGCATCCGCCAACTGGAGGACGAGGCGGGCCTCCTGCTGTTCGATCGTACGCCGACGGGCCTCAAGCCGACCGATGCCGGTCGCGAGATGCTGTGGGCGATCAACAGCATCAACACGGTGCTGGAGACCTGCACCGAGCGCCTTCGCACACTGAAGGGTGCCGGTGGCGGCCGCGTGGCGTTGGGCGTCGTCTCGACGGCGAAGTACTTCGCCCCCGCCGTGATCGCCGGATTCATGCAGGCTCACCCTCAGGTCGAGATCAATCTGACGGTGGGCAACCGCACCGACACGGTCGAAACTCTCCGCAATTACGAGATCGACTTCGCGATCATGGGCCGCCCGCCGCGTGATTTCGCCATCGAGGCCGAGACCTTCGGCCCGCACCCACTCGTGCTGATCGCTTCGCCGGACCATCCGCTTGCCGGAAAGACGGGGCTGACGCGCGACGACATCGCGGACCAATCCTTTCTCGTGCGCGAGGAAGGGTCGGGGACGCGTGCGGTCTTCGAAGAGTTTATGAACGGCGTGATGATCCGCCGGGCACGGCTCGGGATCGACGCCGGCTCCAACGAGACGCTGAAGCAGGCCGTGATCGCCGGGCTCGGGATCGCGCTTCTGTCCTCTCATACGGTCTCGGCGGAGCTGGAAAGCGGCCGGCTCGTGCTCCTCGACGTGCAAGGCCTGCCCATCCGGCGCGACTGGTATGTCGTCCGCCGTGCCGACAAGGTACTCGGCCCGGCCTCCGACTCGTTCTGGAATTACCTCGTCCAGGAAGGTGCGGGCTTCCTGCCGAAGCTCCATTCGGCGATTGTGGCGGCGACGCCCGAGCCGGTGGCTCCGTGAGCGTCGTCATCGTCGGCGCGGGCCAGGCCGGCTTCCAGACCGCCGCGAGTCTGCGCGAGGCCGGGTTTGCGGACCCGATCACACTCGTCGGCGACGAGCAGACGCTGCCCTACCAGCGCCCTCCCCTCTCGAAGGCCTATCTCGCCGGCAAGACCGACGCCGAAGGCCTGCTGCTGCGGCCGGCTTCGTACCTGGCCGAGCATCGCATCGCGCATCGCCTCGCTCGGGGCTCCGCGATCGACCGCGATGCTCGCCGCCTGATCCTCGATGACGGCACGGACCTGCCCTACGATCAACTCGTTCTCGCGACGGGATCGCGCAACAGGACGCTGCCGGTGCCCGGCGCCGATCTTCCGGGCGTCCATCAGCTTCGGTCGCTCGACGATGCGAATGCGCTCCGCGCAGCCATCGCGTCCGCCAAGAACATCGTCGTGGTGGGCGCGGGCTTCATCGGGCTCGAATTCGCCGCAGTCTGCGCCGGCCGCGGGCTCGCCGTCACGGTCATCGAAGCGGCCGACCGGCCGATGGCGCGGGCGGTGTCGATGGAGACAGCCGACGCATTCCGGATTGCGCACGAGGCCATGGGAGTCGTTTTCCAGTTCCGGGCCGGCATCACCGCCATCGAAGGCCACGCCGGCCACGCCGCGGCCGTCGCGACTGCGGATGGCGGACGGATTCCGGCTGATCTCGTCCTCGTCGGCATCGGCGTCGTGCCGAACCAGGAACTGGCAGAACGGGCCGAACTGCCGGTCCGCGACGGCATCGAGATCAATACGTTTCTCGCGACGGTCGATCCCGCGATCTCGGCAGTTGGCGACTGCGCCCGCTTTCCGACGCGTTTCGCTGCGGGGATGTCGCGAGGAGATCGGGTTCGCATCGAATCCGTGCAAAACGCGATCGATCAGGCCCGCTGCCTCGCAGGCCGGCTCACGGGACGTCCTGTGGCCTATGACGCGGTGCCGTGGTTCTGGAGCGACCAAGGCCGTTACAAGCTCCAGATCGCAGGCCTTTCCGGCACCGGCGACGGCAGCGTCGTGCGGGGCGGTGGCGACGCCTTCTCGGTGTTCCGCTTCCGCGACGGCCGACTGCGAGCTGTGGAATCCGTCAACCGCGGGGCCGACCACATGGCGGCCCGCCGCATACTCGCCCTTGGACGCGACCTGACCCCAGCCGAGGCGGCCGACCCGGCCTTCGACCTGAAGGCGCTTGCGACGGCGCGCTGAACGCCCTCAGCGATCGTTCTCGGTGTTCAGCTCACCGAGCCGTGTTCCCTCGTCGCCGTTTTTGTGGCCGAGGCGGACGCCTGCCGAATCGCCGTCGGTGAAGATCACACCACCCGTCATGAGCGCACTCCGCAGGGCTTCGATCGTTCCCGAGGGTGGATCGTTCAAGCCGTTCTCGAAGTCGCGCACCAATGCCACGTCCAAACCGACCTTGGATGCGAGATCGGTCACGGACAAATCGATCAGAGCCCGGCCTGCTCGGCACTGTGCCGGCGTCATCGTGTTGGCAGAACGGCCGCTCGCTTCACCTTCATCCGATCCGGACACTCACGCACTCCCGCAGATTGGTCTCGTCAGGCCCAGGTCAACTCACCCGGGCTCGCTGCCCCGACAACCCGGGGCGCCTCGGATCGTTGCAGACGACGGTGGAACAGGATGTACGGCGCGCAAAACGACCCCGCGCGACCATATTTGCGCTCGATTCCTATCGGATTCGCGTGGGGCTTCGCGGCCCCGGCGGCTGCGGAGACCGAGTTTCATCGACGCGATGGACGCGCGAGCTACAGGGGGCTTCACCATGAACAAGACGCTGACCGTCGCGCTGACCTGCGCGACCATCGCTGGAGCGATGATCGCCGCGACGCCGTCGCAGGCTCAGATGGGGGGCGGCGTTCGCCAACTCGGTGCTGGGCAGCAGCCTGAGAAGAAGCCGCAATACGTCCCCGGCGCCAAGGCGCAGGAAAAAGTGTTCCCGCTCGGCACGACCTGGACCGCGGTGAGCCTGAACGGCAAGAACTTCAGCGGCGGCGACCGTCCGAGCTTCATCATCGACGCCCAGTACCGTGCCCGCGGCTACGGCGGCTGCAACACCTTCGCCGCCACCGCCTTCCCGCTGCGTGAACAGCACCTCGCCGTCGGCCCGCTCGCGATCACCAAGAAGTCCTGCGACAAGGCGCTCGGGGCGACCGAGCAAGCCTTCTTCGTGGCCCTGCGCACGGCAGGCGCCTGGGACATCGTCGGCTCGCAGCTCGTGATCAAGAGCCAGGGCGGGGAACTGCGCTTCGATCGATCGCTCTGAGCGCTCGGCAGCGTTAACACTCCCTTGTGGATGATCCGCGGTTCCTGCCGCGGATTCATCTTCCCTCAGGACCGGCGCCCCCATTCTCGATCCATCGCGCCGGCCTGATACGGCCGGTCTTCGGGGAGATCGGGACGGATGAAGCTCACGCTGGCAGGTCGGCGCTCCCCGGTTCGTGCTTCAGCGCGCGCAGCGACGGCGCGATACGTCCCTGTGCGCAGCTACGATGAGAACGCCGCTTTCCTGGCTCTCGGCACGACCCTGTTCGCCGTCCTCGTTCTCGTTCTTTGCGCCATTGCCCTGCGCGGCTGAGGCCCCATAGGAGCCGGGCCGGCACCGGATGACCGTCGGAACGTGGCGCCGATCGGCGATCCGCAGGGAACTCGTTTCTCTACAATAACCCTCCGGCAGATCATTCCTTCTCCAGGCTCCCGGACACGGCAGGAAATCAAGAAAAGAATTGCTGCGGCAGGGGTTAGGTCGATTGCCCCCGCTGCCATGACGCGATATCCGATCGCTCCGAGAAGTCCGGAGGACGCCCACTCCGGTCGGCCCCTGTCAGGCCGGCGTGCACCCGGCGCTTCCACGCAATTGCCTCGGACGATTCAGGAGACCCGCAGATGGCCGACGACACCACCGCATCCGCGCGCAAGGCCGGCCACGGCCGTATCTACGGCTCGATTACCGAGACGATCGGCAACACCCCCCTGGTCCGCCTCAACAGGCTCACGAAAGAGCACGGCGTCGACGCCGAGATCCTGCTCAAGCTCGAGTTCTTCAACCCGATCGCGAGCGTCAAGGACCGCATCGGCGTCAACATGATCGACGCCCTGGAGGCTTCGGGCCGCCTCAAGCCCGGCGGCACTCTGGTCGAGCCGACCTCCGGCAACACCGGCATCGCCCTGGCCTTCGTCGCCGCGGCGCGCGGCTACAGGCTGATCCTGGTGATGCCCGAGACGATGTCCGTGGAACGCCGCAAGATGCTGGCCTTCCTCGGCGCCGAGCTCGAACTTACCCCCGGTCCGCAGGGTATGAAGGGTGCGATCGGCCGGGCCGAAGAACTCCTCAAGGAGATCGATGGCGCGGTGATGCCGCAGCAATTCTCGAACCCGGCCAATCCCGAGATCCACCGCAAGACCACGGCGGAAGAGATCTGGAACGACACCGACGGTCAGCTCGACGCCTTCGTCGCGGGCGTGGGCACCGGTGGCACCGTGACCGGCGTCGGTCAGGTGCTGAAGCCACGCCTGCCGAACCTGAAGGTCTTCGCGGTAGAGCCGACGGATTCGCCGGTGATCTCCGGCGGCCAGCCCGGCCCGCACAAGATCCAAGGTATCGGCGCCGGGTTCATCCCGGACAACCTCGACCGCTCGGTGATCGACGGCGTGCTGACCGTCTCGAACCAGACCGCGATCGATACCGCGCGCCAGCTCGCCAAGCTCGAAGGCATTCCCGGCGGCATCTCCACCGGCGGCAACGTCGCAGCTGCGCTAGAACTCGCCTCGCGACCCGAGTTCAAGGGCAAGCGGATCGTGACCGTGGCCTGCTCGTTCGCCGAACGTTACATCTCCTCGGTGCTCTTCGAGGGAATCGGCTAGCACCGGCCGTCGACGCTTCAAAATCGGGACACCGCGCTTTCGCAGCGGCTGCGGCATCGCGAAGCCATACGCAACGTCTCTCGCCTCGCCCTGTTGTCCACGGCAGCAGGCGAGGATGACGATGAGCGAACAGCAGCACGAACGGCCGTCACCCGAGACCGGCGGTGCCTCTCATGTCCGAAGCGGCCAGGACTCAGGTATCCCTTCCCCACGCGACGGCGGCGTCCCTTCTCAGTTCCGGGACGCATTGAAGGGCGGTCCTGACGGCGAGGCCCGGGAATCGATCGAACGCGCGACGTCCGTCGTCGGCGACGACGAAGGCGATGCGTCATGAGCGACGAGAACACGTCCCACGCCACCCTCACCCGCAAGGCCGACGATGTCGGCACACCCGGCGCGCCGGCTGCCGGCGGCGGTCATCAGACGGCCGTGCAAGCTGCGATCACCGAAATGGGACCAGGCGGCCTCTCCGATGCGGATCGCAGCCGCGACCGCCCTGACGCCGGCAGCGCGGCCGGACGCAATCCCACGCCGATCGGCGGCTCCTCCGGCGGTCATTCCGACCAAAACTCGGCCTCCGGCAGCGGCAAGGTCGCCGGTGGCCATTACGACGTCGAGAAGGATGAGGAATGACCAGCGCCGGACACAAGACGAAGGACGACACGACGAACACGGACGACAAGCCGAAGGGCAAACCCGCCAACTCCGCTCCCGATGCCGTCATGGACCCGAACGAGAAGACCGAGGGGAAGCCCGGGCTTCCGTCGGGTGCGGACCAGGGCGACGACGCCGATCCCGGCGGCGGCTAGGCCGCCTCGGCGACCACGCGGTTCCGGCCGCTGGCCTTGGCCCGGTAGAGGGCGTCGTCCGATCGCTTCAGCATGTCGGAGGCGCTCGTGTCGCCGGCATGCCGGATGGCGACGCCGATCGACACCGTCACGGTGATCGCCGCCGCCCCGCGCTGGACCAGGAACGGGACGGATTCCATTCGTTCGCGAATGCGCTCGCCGGCGGCCTGGGCATCGACCAGCGTCGCACCCGGCATCACGATAACCACTTCCTCGCCGCCGAAGCGGGCGACGATATCGATACCGCGGGTATGCTGGCGGACGCGGTCGGCAAAGGCCTTGAGCACCTCGTCGCCGGCCTCGTGTCCGTAGCTGTCGTTGATCGACTTGAAACGGTCGATGTCGAGGATCAGGCAGGCGAGCCCAAGCGACTGGGCCGCGGCCTCGCCGAAGAGCGGGACGAGTTGCCGGTCGAGGTAGCGGCGGTTGTGCAGACCGGTCAGCTCGTCGGTCATCGCGAGTTCGATGGAGGCCTGCACAGCGCCGCGCAGCGTTTCCGAGAAGCGGCGACGACGGATCTGCGTGCGCACCCGCGCGATCAGTTCGTTGCGATCGACCGGCCGCAGAAGATAGTCGTGCACGCCGAAATCGAGGCCGCGGGTGAGACGTGCCATCCCGTTGGTCTCACCGACCATGATCAGAGCCATGTCGCGGGTGCGGTCGAGGGAGCGGAGTTGGCTGCACAAACGCAGGCCGTCGGAACCGTCGAGATCGATGCTGACCAGCGCCAGGTCGAAGCCGCCTTCTGTCGCCGCCACCAGGGCGCGGTGCGGATCCGCCTCGATCGTGACGGTGTGATGCTGCGCCAACGCGGTGGCCATGCGATCGGCGGCGTTCGGCCGGTCCTCGACCAGCAGGATGCGGGCGCCTTGGCCTGTCTCGGCTGCAGCCAGCGCGAAGGGGTCGCCCATGCCGAGTTCGCGCGAAGCCATCGCTCGGCTGCGCAGCTCGTCGGTGACGGCCTTGAGCCGGAGCAGGCTGCGTACGCGCGTGAACAGGGCGGTGTCGTCGATGGGCTTCGTCAGAAAGTCGTCGGCGCCGGCATCGAGCCCGCGCAGGCGGTCCGAGGGTTCGTCGAGGGCCGTCACGATGACCACGGGCAGGTGGGCCGTCGCCGGATTGGTCTTCAGCCGGCGGCAGACCTCGAAGCCGTCCATGCCCGGCATCATCACGTCGAGCAGGACGATGTCGCACAGGCCGTTCTCGCAGATTGCGAGCGCCTCGGGGCCACTCATAGCGGCGACCACGCCGAAATACTCCATCGAGAGCTTCGCCTCGAGGAGCTTGAGGTTCGGGAACAGATCGTCGACGATCAAGACACGGGCGGACATGCGTTGCTCCTGCCTCCCTCTACCGGCGGCTTCCCTAAGGATTCAGCCGGTCTCGCCGAGAAACGTGCGCACCGTCGCGATGAATTTTGCGACGGAGATCGGCTTCGACAGGTACGCCTCGCAGCCACCCTCGCGGATCCGCTCCTCGTCACCTTTCATCGCGAAGGCGGTTATGGCGATCACCGGAATGTGGCGCAGATCCTCGTCGTCCTTGAGCCACTTGGTCACCTCCAAACCCGAGACCTCGGGCAGCTGGATGTCCATGAGGATCAGGTCGGGACGATGCGTGCGGGCGAGTTCGATGGCCTCGATGCCGTTGCCGGTCTTAAGGGTCGCGTAACCATGGGCCTCGAGAAGATCGTTGAAGAGCTTCATGTTGAGCTCGTTGTCCTCAACGATGAGAACGGTTTTCTTCATGGCCCCCAGTCTCCGGGCTCCCGCGACCTCGCCTTCGTCGCCGTCTGCTCTTGTTCCGTTTAAGTGATACTCGTTGATGAAACGCAAATTTGATCATGGAGACGAGGCTGCGGAGAACCTCGCCCTCGAAGTCCTGGCATGGCTCGCCGGTGACGAGGAGCGGCTGTTTCCGTTCCTGCAGTTGAGCGGTCTCAACCCCGATACGGTCCGCGAAAGCGCGCGGGATCCGGCCTTCCTCGGCGCGGTTCTCGACCATGTGATGGGCGACGAGCCGATGCTGCTCGCCTGCGCCCGAGCGCTCGACGTCAAACCCGAAAGGATTGCCGCGGCCTGGCGGCGGCTTCAGCCGCCGGAGTTCGACCACGATCTGTAGATCGGCAAGCCGGCCTACCGCGCCAGTTCGCGCAATCCCAGCCGGATCAGCGTCTTCGCCTCCGCCCCTTCGCCGGCTCCCCTCATCGCCGCGGCGATGGCGGCGGAGGCCTGGATCTGCGGGTAGCCGAGATTGACCAGCGCCGAGATGGCGTCCGCCACCGGCTGGGGGGCGGCGCGCTCCTCGACGGCGCCGGTGAGCGCGATCAGGGCCGGATCGATCGGCGCGAAAGCCGGCGCCTTGTCCTTCAGTTCGGCCGCCAGCCGGGCCGCGAGCCGAGGCCCGACGCCGGGAGCGCGGGCGATCGAGCCCTTGTCGCCGGTGGCGAGCGCCGTGGCGAGTTGCGAGGGTTCCAGAACCGAGAGCACGCCGAGCGCTACCTTCGAGCCCACGCCCTGCACGGTCTGAAGCAGGCGGAACCACTCGCGTTCGGCATCCGACCGGAAACCGTACAGCCGGATCATATCCTCCCTTACATGGGTCTCGATGGCGAGGTCGGCCGCCTCGCCGGGCTTCGGCAGCCGCTGCAGCGTACGCGCCGAGCAATGCACGACGTAGCCGACGCCCTGCACGTCGAGGATGACGAAATCCTCGCCGAAGGAATCCACGATGCCCTTGAGCTTGCCGATCATGACGATTCCGTGCGGGGATGCGCCGGGACTTGGTTCCCGCGCCGGCCTGCCATATCCGATACGCTGCCCGACCCGACAAGGTGAGCCCAGACCCGTGCCGATGACGCCACTACCCGCCCTCGCCCTTGTCGCGCTCCTCGCAGGCGCTCCCATAGCAGCGTTGGCTCAGGCCGAGCCCACGGGGCCGACCAGCGATCCGACGCAGGTCAAGCCGGGGCGGTATCGGCTCGATCCGGCGCATGGAAAGATCACCTGGTCGCTGAGCCACCTCGGCTACTCGACCTATTACGGCCAGATCACCGGCGTGGCCGGCGAGGCGACGCTCGACCCGCGCGATCCGGCCAAGAGCAGGCTGTCGGTCACGATCGACACGGCGAGCGTCAACGGGCTGAACGACAAGCTCAACGAGCACCTCAAGGCGCCGGACTTCTTCGACGTCCCAAAATTTCCGCAGGCGACCTATGTCAGCACCTCCGTCGAGCCGACGAGTCCGACCACGGCCCGGGTCAACGGCGAACTGACGATCAAGGGCATCACCCGGGTCGTGTCCTTCGACGCCACCTTCAACCAGGCCGGCGTGAACCCGGTGGACAAGGCCTATTCGGTGGGCTTCGACGGGCGCGCGGTGATCCGGCGCTCCGATTTCGGCGTCAACGCCTTCCTGCCGATTCTCGGCGACGAGGTGCAGTTGCGGCTGGAGGGCGAGTTCAAGGCGGTGCCGTGATCGCGCGTTTGCGGCGGCGCAGCGTTCACGATATGTGCTGACGACGGGATGCGTCGCTGTCCTTTAGCCACGCCGGAGGCACCATGACGACGGACGTCCGCATCCTCGGCATCGATCCGGGGCTCCGCCGCACCGGCTGGGGGCTCATCACCGCCAGGGGCACCAAGCTCGCCTACCTCGCCTGCGGCGTCGTCACCTCCGACGGCGACCTGCCACTGGCCCTGCGCCTGCGCGAACTGCACGAGGGCATCACCGCCGTCGTCGGCGGCCACGCACCCGACGAGGTGGCCGTGGAGGAGACCTTCGTCAACAAGGATGCGCAGGCGACTCTGAAGCTCGGCCATGCCCGCGCCATCGCCCTGCTGGTGCCGGCTTTGGCCGGGCTGCCGGTCTCGGAATACGCCGCCAACCTGGTGAAGAAGACTGTCTGCGGCTCGGGTCATGCCGAGAAGGTGCAGATCCAGGCGATGGTGCGCTTCCTGTTGCCGAAAGCCGAGTTCAAGGTCGCGGACGCCGCCGACGCGCTCGCCATCGCCATCACCCATGCTAGCCATCGCGGCGCTCACTCGCTGAAAAAGCTGCATGTCGCCGGCCAGGTCCAGGGCCCCGGCGCCGCACGGATCGCGGCGGCGTTGGCCCGCCAGGGTTAGCGACAGATCTGGCAGCGGCTCGGCATGGTCCGGTCGATCGCCCGGAAAGATTCCGGCTCTCCAAACCGGTCGTCGCAAAACAGCCTCCCGATTTCCCGAATAAAGTTTGGGACCTTTTGGGAGTTCGATCGTTGACCGATCAGAAAGCCGCCGGCACTCGGCCGAAACGTGGCTGGTTCAACGTCTCTGGAGTCTCTTGAATGAAGCGCATTCTCCTCATCGCTACTCTCGCCGTGTCGCCGTTCGTTCTCGCCGGCGCCGCTGACGCGCAGGGTACTGTTCGCGGTGCACAGCGCGGCGTCGAAGACGGCAACCGCGCCGCTGGCCCGGTTGGCGGTGTCGTGGGTGGCGCAGTCGGCGCAGCGACCGGCACGGTTGGTGGTGTCCTCGGCATCGACCCCGATGCGCGTGAGGCCCGCGAGGACCGGATGGATCGCGAAGACCGCCGCGACCGCAAGATGATGCGCGGCGAGCGTCCCGCCCGCTAGGATCAACGTTCATTGCGTGATCGACCGCCCTGCAGCTCCGTGCTGCGGGGCGGTTTTCGTTTGTGCGACGGCTGATTATGCGCCGATGCGCACCAACACTTTCCCTCGAACCTCGCGCCGCTTGAGGATGCCGAGCGCTTCGGCATAATCGGCAAGCGGCAGAACGCCGTGGATCCGGGCCTTGAGCCGGCCCTCGGCCGCCCAGGCGAGAAGTTGCTCCTGGTTCGCCCGATGCGCCTCGGGCTCCCGCTCGACGAAGGCGCCCCAGTGCACGCCCTGGACGTCGACGCCCTTCAGCATGACGACGTTGAGCGGAAATTTCGGGATCTCGCCGGCCGCGAAGCCGATGACAAGATAGCGGCCCTTCCACCCGAGGGAACGCAGGGCCGGCTCGGCATTGTCGCCGCCGACCGCGTCGTAGACCACGTCGACGCCGCGTCCCTCGGTGAGGCGCTTCAGGGCCGCCCTGACGTCGTCGGCGACATAATCCACGCAATCGTCGGCGCCGTGTTCGCGGGCCGTGTCCAGCTTATCGGGCGAGGAGGCGCAGGCGATCACGCGCGCTCCCAGGATCTTGCCGATCTCCACCGCCGCGAGGCCGACGCCGCCCGAGGCGCCGAGGACGGCCAATGTCTCCCCCGGCTGGATGCGTGCCCGATCACGCAAGGCATGGAGCGTGGTGCCGTAGGTGATGGTGAGCCCTGCCGCGGTCTCGTCGCTCAAGCCGTCCGGCACGCGCGTAAGATGGCGGGTGTCGACCGCAATGGCCTCCCGGCAAGTGCCGCTGGTGACGTGCACGATGACTCGCTCGCCGACCGCAAATCCCGTGACGCCCTCGCCCAGGGCCGTCACCACGCCGCAGGCCTCGCCGCCCGGCGAGAACGGCAGGGCCGGCTTCACCTGGTAGCGGCCGGCGATGATCAGCGTGTCGAAGAAGTTGAGCGCGGCCACGGTGATCCCCACCACGGCCTCGCCCGGGCCGGGCCGTGGGTCCGGCAGATCCGCGATCGAGAGATCCTCCGGCCCACCGAGCCGGGTGCACAACAGAGCCTTCATCCAGCACTCCCCTTCCGCTGCCCGAATAAGCTGGAGGGGGCGGTCGGCGCGAGAGCAAATCGCGCGGTCACTTCCGTTCGTACACGCCGGTCAGAAGCCCCTTGGCCAGCACCCGGCCCCGCATCGCGTCGAGGATGTCGCCGCGCCCGGGAGAGTGCGGCAGGTCCAGGACGCCGTCGAGGGCATAGACCTGGAACAGGTAGTGGTGCGGCCCGTGGCCTGTCGGTGGGTCCGGCGGCAGCCAGGCGTCGCGCTGGAACGAGTTGCGGCCAAGCTCGTGCCGCTGTCCCTCGGTCCCCCGGCTGGCGAAGTCGCCCTCGGGCAGCGCGGCGTCGTGGGCCCGCTCCTTCCAGGCGATGAGATGCACGAGCGGTCTCGGCATCGGCGCGTCGGGATCCTCGACCATCAGGACCACGCTGCCGGTCCCCGGCGGCAGGCCGCTCCAGGCCAGCGGCGGCGATAGCTTGCCGCCGTCGTCGGTGTAACGAGCGGGGATCGTGCCGCCGTCCGCGAAGGCCTCGCTCGTGACGGTGATGCTCTCCGGCACGTCCGAGAATACGGAGTGGTAGACCGTCTTGCCGAGGCCGGCCTTCACGCGGGACAGGGCCTCGCCGACGGCGTGAGGGATCTTTTCGAGCATTGCGCTTCCTCCACGTTGGCAATCGCATCGCGATCGGTCCTTTTGAGGAGAACGGCCGGGCGACCCGACGGGTCCGTCGTCAGGCCCCGCGCGCGGCCACCATGTAGTTGATCGCCGTATCCCGGCTGCGCCGCCAGCCGCCGCTGAGCGGATCGAACACCACGCCCGCCACGTCGAACACGGATAACCCGCCGGCCACGAGATCGTCGCTGAGCTCGTCGGGCTTCACAAATTTCTCCCAATCGTGCGTGCCCTTGGGCAGCCAGCCGAGCACGTATTCCGCGCCGACGATGGCGAGCGCGTAGGAGCGCAAGGTTCGGTTGAGGGTCGCGGCGAAGAGCAGGCCGCCGGGTTTCATCGCCCGGCAGGCCGTGCGCAGGAAGGCCGGCCGGTCGACCACGTGCTCCACCACCTCCATGGCCAGCACGATGTCGAAGCGTTCGCCGCGCTCCACCACGGCTTCGATGGTCTCGGCACGATAATCGACCGTGACGGTCTCGGCCTCGGCATGCGCCTTGGCGACGGCGATGTTCTTCTCTGCCGGATCGAGCCCAGTCACGCTCGCACCGAGGCGGGCGAGCGGTTCGGACAGCACGCCGCCACCGCAGCCGACATCGACGAGGCTGAGACCTTCCAGCGCGAAGGGCCGGTTTGGCTCGCGGCCGAAATGCCGGCAGGCCTCGTCGCGGATGTAGGCCAAGCGGACGGGGTTGAAGCGATGCAGCACCCGCATCGGTCCGTCCGCATCCCACCACGTCGCCGCCTGCGCATCGAAACGCGCGACCTCCTCCCGATCGACCGACGCCGCCATTCGCTCGACACTCCCTGGCGCCTGCCTGCAATCCAGGGCGGCGGCCATCGCATTGACACCTTCGAGAGGCCCTTGTACCCGCCGGGCGCCTTCCCGGTACAGCCGCCGCGACGATCCGCGGCGACGCGAACCGCTTCGGGCTCCCCGATCCATGGCTCGACACGATTGAGACGACCGGACGCGACATGCCTCGTTTGGTGATGAAATTCGGCGGGACCTCCGTCGCGAACGTCGACCGCATCCGCAACGTGGCCGCCCACGTCGCCCGCGAGGTCGCGGCCGGCTACGAGGTGGCCGTTGTGGTCTCGGCGATGTCGGGCAAGACGAACGAGCTCGTCGCCTGGGTCAAGGACTGCAACGCCCTTTACGACGAGGCCGAGTACGACGCCGTCGTCGCCTCGGGCGAGCAGGTCACCTCGGGTCTCCTCGCCATCGCCCTGCAGAAGGCCGGCATCAAGGCCCGCTCCTGGCAGGGCTGGCAGATCCCCATCGAGACGTCGGAAGCACACGGATCCGCAAGGATCGAGGCGATCGACCCTAAAAACCTCGATGCTGGGTTCGCACGCGGCGAAGTCGCCGTCATCGCCGGCTTCCAGGGCATCCACACCGGCACCGGCCGTCTCGCGACCCTCGGGCGTGGCGGTTCGGATACGAGCGCGGTCGCCATCGCCGCCGCGATCGGCGCGGAGCGCTGCGACATCTACACGGACGTGGATGGCGTCTACACCACCGACCCGCGCATCGTACCGAAGGCGACGCGCATGGAGCGGGTAACCTTCGAGGAGATGCTGGAGATGGCCTCCCTCGGGGCCAAAGTGCTTCAGGTCCGCTCCGTCGAGCTTGCCATGGTCCATCGCGTGCCGACGACGGTGCGCTCCTCCTTCGATCCCCCCGACGCAGCGCGCCCGGGCACCCTCATCTGCGACGAGGACGACATCGTGGAACAGCAGATCATCACCGGGATCGCCTTCTCGAAGGACGAGGCCCAGATCACCCTCCGCTCGGTCAAGGACAGCCCCGGCATCGCCGCGGCGATCTTCGGCCCGCTGGCGGACGCCAACATCAACGTCGACATGATCATCCAGACCGTGTCGGGAGACCAGTCGACCACGGACATGACCTTCACGGTGCCGGCGGCCGACTATCAACGCTCCCGCGCGATCCTCGACGCGCAGCGCGGCATCATCGAGTACGGCCAGATCGAAGGCGCCACCGACGTGGTCAAGGTGTCGGCAATCGGCGTCGGCATGCGCAGCCATGCGGGTGTCGCCGCCAAGGCGTTTCGGGCGCTTGCCGAGAAGGGCATCAACATCCGGGCGATCACCACGTCGGAGATCAAGTTCTCCGTCCTGATCGATGCCGCCTACACGGAGCTTGCCGTTCGCACGCTCCACTCGCTATACGGCCTCGATCAGGCCTGACCGTACTCGCCGCACGCGTGACGTGCTACCGCCTCGGCGGTTGGCACGTTTGGTGGTTGCATCGGCTGAACACGGATTGACGACGAGATGCCCGCTGCGCCCGGAGGCCCGCGCCTGCTTCTGCGCCGGCTCCGCGAAGCCATGGCGGAGCCTGTCAGCGCACAGGCACGCCTCGACCGCATCGTCGTCCTCATCGCCGCGAACGTCATCGCCGAGGTCTGCTCGGTCTATGTGTTGCGCGACGACAACACGCTCGAGCTGTTCGCAACAGAGGGCCTGAACCGCGAGGCGGTCCACATCACGCGGCTGCGGGCCGACGAGGGCCTTGTTGGTCTGATCGCGAACCAGGCCGAGCCGCTCTCGCTCTCCGACGCCCAATCGCACCCGAATTTCTCGTATCGGCCCGAAACCGGGGAAGAGATCTACCACGCCTTCCTCGGCGTACCGCTGCTGCGGGCCGGCAACACGCTCGGCGTCCTCGTCGTCCAGAACAAGACCTACCGGGTCTATTCCGACGAGGAGATCGAGGCCCTCCAGACCACCGCCATGGTGCTGGCGGAGATGATCGCCTCGGGCGAGCTCCAGGCGCTCGCCCCCGGCGCCGGCAGCGCGGCGCGACGGCCTGTGAGCCAGCGCGGCGTGCCGCTTGCCGACGGAATCGGCCTCGGCCACGTCGTGCTGCACGAGCCGCGCATCGTCGTGAAGCGGCTGATCGCCGAGAGCGTCGAGCCCGAGGTCGTGCGCCTGGAAGAGGCGATCGAGGACGTCCGTTCGGCGATCGACGAGTTGGTCGAACGTGGCGACGGCATCGGTTCGAACGAATCGCGCGAAGTCCTCGAAACCGTACGCATGTTCGCCCACGACAAGGGCTGGCTGCGCCGGATGCGCGAGGCGGTGCAGTCGGGTCTCACGGCGGAGGCCGCCGTCGAGCGGGTGCAGTCGGACAACCGCGCGCGGATGATGCGCCAGTCCGATCCGTATCTGCGTGACCGCCTGCACGATCTCGACGACCTCGCCAACCGCCTCCTACGCCGCCTGATCGGCCACGAGGCCGGCGGCGGCACCGGCGCCCTGCCGGAGAACGCGATCCTCGTGGCGCGCTCCATGGGGCCGGCGGCACTTCTCGACTACGACCGGGCGAACCTGCGCGGCGTAGTGCTGGAGGAAGGCGGCCCGACCAGCCACATCGCCATCGTCGCGCGGGCGCTGGGCATTCCCGCGGTTGGCGAGATCGCCAACGCCACGGCGCTCTGCGATTCGGGCGATGCGATCATCGTCGATGGCGGTGCTGGCGAGATCCAGGTGCGGCCCTCGCCGGAAATCGAGTCGGCCTATGCCGAGCAGGCCCGCCTGCGCGCCCGGCGCCAGGAGCAATACCGGGCGCTCCGCGACGTGCCGGCGACGACCCGCGACAAGGTCCGCATCGGGCTGCACCTCAATGCCGGCCTGCTGATCGACCTCAGCCATCTCGCCGAGACCGGCGCGGAAGGCATCGGCCTGTTCCGCACCGAGCTGCAGTTCATGGTTGCCCAGCGGATGCCGTCGGCCGCCGAGCAGCAGACGCTCTACGAGGCGGTCTTCGCCGCCACCGGCGATCTGCCCGTCACCATTCGGACCCTCGACATCGGCGGCGACAAGATCCTGCCGTACATGCCGAGCCTGGAAGAGGAGAATCCGGCTCTCGGCTGGCGCGCGATCCGCATCGGCCTCGACCGCCCTGCCCTGTTGCGGGTGCAGCTGCGCGCGCTGCTCAAGGCGGCCGGCGGGCGGGCCATCAAGATCATGTTCCCGATGGTGGCGACGGTGGAGGAGTTCACCCGCGCCCGCGGCATCGTCGAGCGCGAGAAGGCGCATCTGCGCCGCCACGGCTATCCTCTGCCGACCGATTGCAAGCTCGGTGCAATGGTCGAGGTGCCCTCGCTGCTGTTCCAGATCGACGAGATCGCCCGCGAGGCGGATTTTCTCTCGGTCGGCTCCAACGACCTGATGCAGTTCCTGTTCGCGGTCGACCGCGAGAACCGGCGCGTCGCTGACCGGTTCGATCCCCTCTGCGGCGCGGCGATGCGGGCTTTCCGGCTGATCGCGGACCGCGCCGAGGCCATGGGTTGCCCGGTGACGGTCTGCGGCGAGATCGGTGGACGCCCGCTCGAAGCCATGGCCCTGATCGGCCTCGGCTTCCGCAACTTCTCGATGTCGCCGGCTTCGATCGGGCCGGTGAAGGCGATGGTTCTCTCGATCGAGGCCGAAGAAGTCCGCGCCTTGATCGAGGCCGAACTCGCCAAGGCGACGGACGGCGCTTCGCTCCGGCCCGCGCTCACCGCCTTCGCGAAGGCGAAGGGCGTGCCTATCTAGGCTCTGCCAGTCCAGACGCCGCCAAACGCCATCTTCCGTTCCTTTTCACGCCTAGTCCCGCAGGACGATGACCCCCATTCCCTCCGATCGCCTCGACGCCATCCTGGCGCGGCACGACATCGTCACCGCGATGCTGAGCACCGGCTCGGCCGATGCGGAGAGCTTCGTCGCGCTCTCCCGTGAATTGTCGGGCCTCGACGGCGTCGTCGCTTCGATCCAGGCCTATCGGGCCGCGATCGACAACCTCTCCGGCATCGAGACGCTGATCGCCGGAGGCGATGCCGAGATGCGCGCGCTCGCCGCCGACGAGAAGCCCGAGGCCGAAGAGGCGCTGGAGAAGGCGCATCGCGGCCTCCAACTCATTCTGCTGCCGAAGGACGCGGCCGACGAGAAGAGCGCGATCCTCGAAATCCGCGCCGGCACCGGCGGCGACGAGGCGGCCCTCTTCGCCGGCGACCTGTTCGAGATGTACGCAAAGTATGCCGAGGCCAAGGGCTGGCGCGTCGAGGTGATCTCGCAGAGCGAGGGCACCATGGGCGGCTATCGCGAAATCTTCGCCGAGGTGAACGGACGCGGCGTGTTCTCCCGCCTCAAGTTCGAGAGCGGCGCGCACCGCGTTCAGCGCGTGCCGGAGACCGAGACGCAAGGCCGCATCCACACCTCGGCGGCCACCGTCGCGGTACTGCCGGAGGCCGAGGAGGTCGATATCGTCATCAACGATTCCGACCTGAAGATCGACACCATGCGGGCACAGGGCGCTGGCGGCCAGCACGTCAACAAGACGGAATCGGCGATCCGCATCACCCACCTGCCCACGGGGATAGTGGTGTTCGTCCAGGAAGAGCGCTCGCAGCACAAGAACCGCGCGCGCGCCATGTCGTTGCTGCGTGCAAAACTCTACGACGCGGAGCGGACCGCCAAGGATTCGGTCCGCGCTGCCGATCGCAAGGCCCAGGTCGGCTCCGGCGACCGTTCGGAGCGCATCCGCACGTACAACTTTCCGCAGGCGCGGGTGACCGACCACCGCATCAACCTCACGCTGTACAAGCTCGAAGAGATCATGGCCGGCACGGCGCTGGACGAAGTCATCGACGCGCTCGTCACGGAGCATCAGGCCGAATTGCTCGCGGCCGAAGGCATGGCGTGACGCACGCGCCGCCGCGGCATCGACCATGAGCATTCCCATCGAGCCGAGCCGCTCCCGCGTCGAGGCACTCCGCCGGATGGCCCAGGCGCTCGAGCAGGCGGGAATTGCCGAAGCGCGCGGCGACGCTCGCTTCCTGTTCCTCCACATTCTCCGTCTGACCTCGACCGACTTGGCCCTACGCGGCCACGTGCCGGTCGGACAGGAGGAAGCGAATGCCCTCACGGAAGCGCTCGCGCGAAGGCTCGCAGGGGAACCGGTGGCCCGGATCCTCGGCGAATGGGAGTTTCGCGGGCTGACCTTCGCCTTGTCACCCGGGACGCTGGTGCCGCGACCGGATACGGAAACGCTCGTCGATACCGCCCTGCGGCTGGGCACCGTGCCCTCCCCGACCATCCTCGATCTCGGCACCGGCTCGGGCTGCATCCTGATCGCATTGCTCTGCGCATGGCCGAGCGCGCGCGGCATCGGCATCGACCGATCGGCGGACGCCCTCGCCACCGCGCGAAAAAATGCCGAGCGCAACGGCGTCGGCTACCGCGCCGCCTTCCTACGCGGAGACTGGTGCGCGGCCGTTTGCGGGCCCTTCGACCTCATCGTGTCGAACCCGCCTTACATCGCTAGTGGCGTGATCCCGACGCTCGCCGAGGAGGTGCGCCGATACGATCCCGCGGAGGCGCTGGACGGCGGCGCCGACGGACTCGACGCCTTTCGGGCGATCATCGATGGTATCGCCGCGCGGCCGGGGCTGCTCGTGATGGACGGTGCCCTCCTACTAGAGATCGGCCACGATCAGGCCGAGGCCGTCGCCGGGCTCGGTCGCGACGCGGGCTTCCACGTAGGGGGGATCGATTGCGATCTCGCCGGTCATGCGCGCGTCGTCACGCTTCGGCCACCGTTCGACGCCACGTCAGCCAACAACAAAGTCGTGCGATGATTGCATCGGCATGAAAAAATGCTTGTTGCGGAGACGATCAGCCATTACGTTCAGGGTGTAGATCGTGAACGGCCCGTTAAGACGGGCTGCGGTAGGATCGGGTTCGGTCAGCATCGCCTTCGGTTCGGACGATCGCCCCACCATCGAGCGGACGCGCACTCGGCATCACAGCCAAGCTGGCCGCCAAGCACGATGGCATCGAACCTGACAGTCGAAGGTCAACCCGCAAGCGCGCCTTGGTGCGAGCACGGGCTCCGATCGGACAAGACGACGGCACGCACGACGTGAAAGATCACGGATCGACCTGCGAGGCATCCCGCAGCGAGCATTGTGCTCGGTTGCGGACGGCCCGCACGCGCCGCCGGTCCACCTCTGTCAGAGATAATTTTCGCTGCGAGTGAAGGGTCAATCGAGGCCGATGAGACCAAACCAGAACAGACGGATGCGCGGCCGAAACCGGCCCAAGGGTCCCAATCCGCTGACCCGGTCCTACGAGTCCAACGGACCTGACATCAAGGTCCGCGGCACCGCCCAGCACATCGCAGACAAATATGCGCAATTGGCCCGCGACGCCCTCGCGAGCGGGGATCCCGTGGCTGCGGAGAACTACTTCCAGCACGGCGAGCACTACTTCCGCATCATCACCGGCGCCCAGGAGCCGAACCGTCCGCAGGCCTCGCAGGGCTATGCCCGCAATGGCTTCGACGACGAGGAAGAGGGCGATGAGGACGGCGCCGATCAGGGCCGCCAGGGCTACGGTGGCGATGATTACGGCGACGCGGCCCAGCAGCCGCAGCCTTTCGAGCGCCAGGATTATGAATCGCGGCAGCAGAATCGCGGCAACGATCGTCCGGATCAAAACCGTCAGGACCGGAGCCAGGGCCAGGATCGCAACGACCGGCCCAACCGCTTTCAGAACCGGAACGATCGTCCGCAGCGTTTCGACAACAATCGCCAGGACTACAACCGCGGCGAGTTCCGTCAGGACCAGCCAAGGCAGGATCAATCCAGGCAAGACCAGCCTCGCCAGGATTACGGGCGGCAGGATCAGGGTCGCTCCGAACAGAGCCGCCAGGATTACGGGCGTCAGGACTATTCGCGCCAGGACGCCGCCCGGCATGATCCGTCACATCAGGATCAGCCCCGCCAAGATCAGCCGCGGCAAGATCAGCCTCGACAGGACCAGCCGCGCTACGAGAACGGCCGCGGCAACTTCAATCGCCAGGACGGTGGCCGCCCGGACCGCACCCGGCAGGAATTCAGCCGCTCGGAGCCTGTACGTCAGGACGCCGTTCGTCAGGAACCGGTTCGCGAAGACGCCCCCCGCCAGGACGTTCCCCGGCAAGAGGCGAGTCGCGACGAGGCGCCCGCTCCCCGCAGCGCGCAGCCCCGTCGCGAGCGCCGCAACCGCGAGGAGGCTCCTCGCCACGCCGTCGACGAAACGTCGGCCCTGCCCGCCTTCCTGATGACGGCGACGCGCAATCCGACCCCGGTACCCGAGACGAATGCCGAGCCGACTCGATCCACCCCCGAGCCGGCGGCAACCCCGCAGCACGAGGCGACCGGTGACGATTCAGCACCTGCGCCGAAGCCCCGTCGGCGCCGCACGCGCTACAAGGCCGGTGAAGAGGGTGCCGCCCCCGAAAAGACCGAGGCAAGCGATATCGGCGAGTAGTCGCCGAAGTCGGGCCCGAACGATCGAGAGCCGCCCCCTCAGGGCGGCTCTTTTCGTTTCGGACCGGTTTTGTTGAGGTCTACGAGAGGTAGTTCACCAGCGAGAGCTTCGAGAGCATCGAGGTGACCTGATAGCTGGCCTGCAGCTGCGTCTGCAGCGTCAACAGCTTCGCGGCGACCTCCTCGGTGGAGACCGTCTCGACACCCTCGAGGGAATCCTGAAGCGCCGTCTTGGTGGATTGCGCTTGGGCCTTGGCGTCGGCCATGCTGTTCGACGCGACACCGAATTCACCCACGAGATCGGCGACATCGGTCTTGCCGTCTGCGGGCGTCACCAGGGTTTTCGCCCGATCTGCGGTGGCCTGGAAGAGCGCTACGTTCTGTGTGCCGGTCGAATCCGTGAAACCGCCGGCAGCAAGCGCTGCGAAAGCGGCGAGCGTCTCGCGCAGCGGAGCCTCGTTGGCCCGGGCACCGATCGAGACGTTTCTGTCTGCACCGACCTGGACGCTGGCAGTCGCGCGCGGATCAGTTGCCGCATCGTCGCCGGTGTACCAGATGACCGTGCTCTTGCTCGCTGTCTCGGCATAGCCACTGCCATCCGCTGCCATCCGTCGCGGCGCGAGACCCGGCGAGGACGAGCCGTCGAAGAAGTTCTCCGAGGCCCGTATCGCCGAACTCGCGGCGAGTGCTGTGCCGCCTGCTTGCTTCAGGGCATTCGATACCGCCACCGAGAGGTTGGCAGCCGTGTCTGCCGGCGTAGCGCCGATGGCGAAATTCGTCGCGGAGGTGGAATCCGCGGTCGCTGCTGCAGTCAGAGTGATGCTCTGGGTCGTCCCATCGCGCATCCCGACCTTGAGGGTCAATGTGTCTCCGGCGACGGGCGTGCCGGCGGAGAGCGACAGAGCGGCCGGACTGCCTCCGCCGAAGGCGGCCGAAATCCCGGGCGGGCTGGCGCTCTGAACGCTTGCGATGGACGCGGTGCCGAGCAGGGCCTTGAGGTTGGCGGCCGTGTCGGCCGGCGTCGCGCCGATAGCGAAACTGTCGCTCGAGCCCGGCAGCGCCGTGGTACGGGCCGAGAGGTCGAGGATCTTCTGGCTGCCGTCGGCTTGCAGCACTGCGACACGGACACGATCGCCGTCGCTCGGCTGGCTCGCGAAGGCGAGATCGACGTTCGCAGCGGTTCCGGCCGTCAGGGTCGCCGATACGCCGGCAGAATTGGAACTGACGGCCGAGACGAGCGAAAAGCCGAGATTTGCGCGCGCCTTGGCACTGGCATCTTCCGTGAGCAGGACCGTCGATCCGGTCTGGGTCTGCGTAAGCCGGCCATTGCCGTCCGCTCCGAGATCGGCGTTCTTCTGCTCGGCGATCAAGGTCTCGAGACCGGCGAGGCCGGTGGAGGGGTCACCTTTCAGCATGATGTCGGACGAGATCACCGGCGCGGTGTCAGTGCTGCGGCCACCAAAGATATACTTGTCCGCCACCGACTGGTTCAGGGCGTCGAGAGCGGCATCGAGGTTCGAGCGTGCCAGCGTGGTGCTCGTGGTAACGCCGGTGCCAGTGGTCGAGAGGGAGGCCGAGGCCAGGCTGGTCCGCAACTTGTCGCCGAGCGTCTTGACCTGCGTCAGGCTCGTGGCGGCTAAGGTCACCCGCGTAGTCGAGCTGGCGATGGCCGCGGTATAGCCGTCGAGGGCGCTGATCGTGGCATGGGCGCTGAGGCTCGACGTGCGCGCCGAGCCGAGGCCACCATAGGTTTCGGCGGCGCGGCCGCTGGCGAGCTGCGTCGTCAGCCCGTCGAGACGGCTCTTGAGACCGGCAAGGCTCGCGGCGGTACGGTCGGCGGCGTAGCTGCCGGCAGCGAAGGTATTGATCGAGGTCATGGAGCTGCGCCTCAAATCCTGAGAAGCGTGTCGATCATGTCGCGGGCGGCGGTGAGCACCCGGGCATTGGCGGTGTAGGCAGTCTGGAGTTCGATGAGCTTCGACATCTCTTCGTCGATGTTGACGCCGGACTGAGTCGAGAACCGACCCTGCGCCGTGGCCAAGGCTACGCTCTGGCCCTCATCGAGATTTTGCGCCGAGGCGGCCGCAGCCCCTTGAGAGGCGATGATCGACTGCGCGAAACCGCTCACTGTGGAAGTCGTCGGCGCGTTGACGCCGCCTATGCCGCTCGACGACGAAAAGGTCCGCTGGGTGCCGGTCAGCGCAGTGTACAGCGCCTGCGGCCGCGTCGAATCGCTCGATGCGGCCGTTCCCGATGTGGCGACGAGGGTGGCAGTCGTGGTCGCAACGTTCGGGTTGACGGCGATGCGCTGCGCGAACCCGGTCAGCTGGGATCCGCCATCGAAGGAGCCGGTAAAGAGCCCGTTGTTGCGGCCGGAATCCACGAAGAGCGCCAATTGGGCGCTACCACTCTGCGTGTCGGTCGGCGACGTGGCCTGGGTCACGCTGGCGCTTGCCGCGAGCAGGGTCGGCGAGCCGCCGCCGTTCGAGAGGATGCGGACGGTGCCTGATGTGCTGCCTCCGGCGCCTGAGACGCTGAAGCTCGAACCGAGCGCGGTAGAGATCGCGGCCACGATCGTGGCGGGATCCCGCGACGCAGACGAGGCCGGGATCGTGAACGGCACGACGGTGGCGCCGGAATCGTCCGTGGCGGACGCGGCGGCGGTGGCCGGCGGCGTCAGGTAGGACGGCATCAAGATCAGGTTGCGCTGGATGCCCGAAGCATCCTTGACGGTCAGCGTGATGCCGTTGCCGGCGCTGAGACCGTTAAGGTCGATGTCGAAACCGGATCGGGTGCCATCGGTCGCCGCGGTTCCGGAGGCGAGGTTGTCCGACATCGAACGCGACAGGCCGGCGGCGAGATCGTCGAGCTGGCGCTGAGCCTGGGGCAGTACCGTGTCGCGCTGCTCCAAGGCTGCGGCGATGGAGCCCGAGCGGATCGCCCCGGAGGCGACGAGGTCGATGGACGCGCCGCCCGGGATGACAGCCGTGATGGTACCGACGCCGCGCTTGGAGGAATCCGTTGAGTAGGTCGCATTCGGCGAGAGCGTGCCCCGGCTATCGAAGGACAGCTTCGTGGCGTTGCTGCGATCCACGAGGGTGACCCCGGTCGTGGTGAAGACGGAGACCGAACCGTCGCTTTGCCCCACCGTCTGCACATCCATCAGCGCGGACAACGCGTTGATGGCTTGGTCGCGCCGGTCGAGGAGGTCTGCTTTGCTGGCACCGTCTCCGGCCGACTGCACCCGCGTGTTGAGATCGGCGATGGAGGTCAGCAGGGTGCCCGCCTGGGCGGTATCCTGCGAGAGTTGCGATTCCATCGCGGTGCGCAGGTCCTGCACGCTGTTCGCGACGCTGCCGATCTTGGCGGCGAGGCTGGACGCGGCGGTGACGGCACCGCTGCGCGCCGCCGAGGCGCTCGGATTCGCGGCGAGCGTCTGGAGCGAGGAGGCGAACCCGTTCACCAGCCCGTCGAGGGCGTTCGAGGAGCCCGGCGTTCCGTAGAGTTTATCGACCTGGGTGAGCACGGCCGCGTTCAGCGCCGTATAGGCGGCACCGGAAGTTTCGAGCCGGAGTTGCTTCAGCGCCGCCGCATCGAGAGTTCGACCGACGGTTCCGGTGGCGACGCCGGAGTTGCCGGGCCCGGTCGTGACGGAATCGAGCGTGCGCTTGATGTAACCGACCGTGCCCGCATTCGCGACGTTCTGCGAGACGATCCCGATCTGAGCCTGTGTCAGGCGCAGGCCCGCAGTCGCGGTGTTCAGGGCATTGATCGACACCTGAGGCTCCTTCGAAACATTGCCCGATGCCGCGTCTCGCCGGTTGCCCGGTCGAGAGCCGCATCAGCGTAAAGTCTGGATCTTCGCCCTGCTCAGCGGATGATGTTCATGAGATCGGACATCATCGTCTGCGCCGTCGACATGACGCGCGTGTTCGCAGAGTAGGCCTGCTGGGTTACGATCATCTTCGAGAATTCGCTGGCAATGTCGGTATTCGACTGCTCGATGTTGCCGCCGACCACCGTCGTCCCCTTGAGCCCGGCAATGGGTTCGCCGGAAGAGGACGTCTGCTGGTAGTTGCCGAGGGAATCGGGCCGCAGCCCGTCGTCGTTGGTGAAATTCACCACGTCGACGCTGGCGAGCGCGACCGTCGTCCCGTTCGAGTAGGTGCCCATGATCTTGCCGTCCTCGGTCACCTCGACCGTGTTCAGCGTGCCCGAGGCGTAGCCGTTCTGCTGGAGCGTATTGGTCGTGACGCGGCCCGTGGTCGAGGCGTATTCCGTCAGGCCGCCGGTGCCGTAGTTCAGGCTGACATTGCCGACCGAAGCACCATCCACCGTGAGGTTGGAAATGGTGACCGCCGTCGTCGTCGGCGAAGTGAGCTGCCCGCTCGCATTGAAGGCGAAGGCCTGCCCGACATTGGTCCAACTGGTGTTGCTGCCGGTGACGCTGCTCTTGTCCGCGTAGAACAGGTTCCAGGTGTCGCTCGTCGCGGGTGTCGTCGTGGAATCGGCGTTCTGCACCTTGGCCCAGCGCGTTTGCAGACTGACTGGCGATCCAGCCGCGGTGTAGGCGGTGAGCGAGGGGCCGGCGATGCTGCTGTCGATGAAGCTCTGCGAGTTCGTGGAGGACACCGTTCCGGTTCCGGTGCCGCTGGTGATGCGCGCATCCGAGCCGTCGGCGAAGGCGCCGAGGAGTTCCGAGCCCGCCGTCGTGGTGGTGTTGGTGGTGGTCGGGGTCTTCGGAAGGTTCGCCGAATAGCTGATCGACGTGGTGGCCTTGGCCGGCAGGATCGAGTTGGAGATCTTGATCGGGCCGGTCGACGTCGTCGTGCCCGTGATCGGATCGAGCGTCTGACCGGTGAGGTAGGAACCGGCGCCGTTGGCGAGGAAGCCGTCCTTGTCCGGGGCGAAGTCGCCACGCCGCGTATAGAGATTGTTGCCGGAGAAGGATGTCGTGCCAGCGGCATCGGTGCTCTTCTTCTGGACGACGAAGAAGCCCTGGCCGTTCAGCGCCATGTTGGTGGCGACGCCGGTGGAGGAGACGTTGCCCTGGATGGTGTTGGTGAGCTGCGAATAGGCTCCGACGCTGCCGGCGACCTCGCGCCGCGGCGTCTGCTCGGCGATCAGGTCGACGAAGCTCGTGTCGATGCGCTTGTAGCCCGTGGTCTGGGAGTTCGCGATGTTGCCCGAGATGTTGTCGAGGGCATAGGACTGCGCCTTGAGTCCCGAGACTGCCGTCTGCAACGCGGTGAAAACGTCCATGACCGATACCCCGTGCGCCGCCGATGCGGCCCAATCCTCGGGATGGACCGGCGCAACCCCCGTGCCAGCGTCAAGTCTTTGAAATCGTTGAGCCCAGCCTAGAAAGACCCTGCAGAGTCCGGCCCGGTGCGACGCCTTGCCCGGCAAGTCTTGCCGAGCGGCCCCGGCGTTTACGCGGCGTTATCGACAGATCTCCTAGGATATCGGGAGCGTGCCCGAAACGATGGGCAAGACGACGGAAGCCTGACGATCCCATGCGGCCCAAGCGGACGAGCCTCGTCAACCTGATCTACTTCTCGCGGCTCAATCTCGCCGCCGATGCGCCGACCCGCGCCCGCCAGATCAGCGAGATCACCAAGCACGCGCAGAAAAAGAACGAATTCGCGGTGATCACGAGCTTCCTGATCGTCGAGGGCAACTTCGCCGTCCAGATCATCGAGGGCGAACGCATGTCGGTGAACGAAACCTTTCAGCGCATCTCGGCGGATGCACGCCATCGCGACGTGAAGATCGTGGAATGGCGTGAAATCAACAAACGCGCCTTCGTGACCTCGTTCACCACCGGCGTACGCGGCGGCGCGAGCGAGACCCACTTCACCAAGGCCGGCCTGCTGCCGATGCTCCAGCGCGGGACGCCGAAGGCCAGCACGATTCACAATCTCGCAACGACGCTCCAGCAAGACACGATGTCGAAGCAGGGCATCGACCATCTTTTCGTCTGACCTCCAGGATGGAATCCACAGACAACGCCATGAGCGACACCCCCGCGATCCTGATCGTCGACGATCAGCCGAAGCTGCTGCGGCTCGTCGTCGAGTTGATGACGCGTCTGGGTTTTCCCGAGGTCGATGGTGTCTCGGACACCGTCGAGGCGCTGGAGCGCATGCGCGCGCGGAAATACGCTCTGGTCATCTGCGATCTCGACTTGGAGCCGACGGACGGGTTGACGCTGCTGCGCGAGATTCGCGCCGACAACGCGCTGATGAACACGCCCTTCATCCTGACCGAGGCGACCTTCGACTTCGAAGACGTCAACCTCGCGCATCTCGCCGGCGCCGACGCCTTCCTGTTGAAGCCGTTCGATATCCCGCTGCTGAAGACGAAGCTGAAGCAGGTTCTCAATCGCCGTCCGCGCCGCCGCGAGACCCCGATGCCGATGGAATCGACGCTGAGCCAGGATTTCCCACTGCTCGGGAAGCTCTGACCAGCGGCGTCGATGATGGGATTGGGCGTCGGATCATACGACCCCAGGCCGCAAGACGATCCTCGCGAAGGTAGCGAAGGAACCCGAAGCCGTTTCAGCTTATTGGCGAATGTCGCCCCCGTGGTCGACTCACTACGCTCGCGACACGGACTTGAATCGAAGTCATCCAATCGTCGGCTGCGCAGCGCTGAGCCATCATCGTCAGAACGGTTATGATCGTCCGCAGCCTGACGTGAGAAGGCTTGGCGAAGGCGACTTCCGCCGAAAACCGCATCGGCATCCTTGGCGGTCTTCATCACGGCGGCGATCGTCAGAGTGCTCTTCAAGCGCTCGCCGACGTCCAACGCGACCGAACGGATGCTTGGATTCGCACGCATATCGCGAAAAAGGCGGAAGGCCGGCCCTTCGACAGCGGCAGCAGCATCCCTTAACAGCGGCGCAAAGAGACTTCACGGAGGATCCGGCCGCATGTCTCACCATGCAAGATCGTTCGCACTCGCGCTGGCCCTCGCCTTGGTCTCCCTCCCTACTCGGGCAGAAGACTGGCCGGTGTTCGGAGGCGATCACTCCAATCGCCACGCCTCGGCATTGGACGCGATCAACCGCGATACCGTTGGCAGGCTTCGACCCGCCTGGATCTTCCAGACCGGCACCACGGGCTACTTCCAGGCCGAACCGGTGATCGTTGACGGCACGATGTACGTCTCGGCAACCGGCAACCACGTCGCCGCGCTCGAGGCGAAGTCCGGCCGGGTGCTGTGGACCTATACGCACAAGGCCCGCACTGAAAAGATCTTCGGGCCACCCTCGAATCGCGGCGTCGCAGTGTCCGGCGGTCTCGTCTACGAGGCGACGATGGACGGGCGCGTCATCGCGCTCGACGCCAAGACCGGCAAGCTCGTCTGGGACATCGAGGCCGTGCGGCCCGAGGAGGGCGAGACCGAGACGGCCTCGGGGCTCGCGGCGCAGCTCGGCGACAAGGCGGTGCAGGGATCGAGCCGCCTCGGCTTCAAGATGCCACCGCTGGTCGCAGAGGGCCTCGTCATCGTCGGCGTTACCGGCGCGGGCTACGGCCTGCATGTCGAGGACGACAAGGGTGGCCTCGACGGCGGCTCGGTGGTGGGCATCGAGGGCGGCTACGGCCGCCGCGGCTGGCTCGCGGCCTATGACGCCACGACCGGCGAGGAGCGCTGGCGCTGGTACGTGACCAAGCAGGACGGCTGGGAGGGCGGCTACGTCGATAAGACCACCGACGGCCTGCCGCTCCACCGCGATATCCCCGCCGAGAAGGCTGCGGCGGACAAGAACCGCGAGGCCTGGAAGGTCGGCGGCGGCTCGCTCTGGATGACCCCGGCCTATGACCGCGATCTCGGCCTGATCTATTTCGGCACCGGCAATCCGGCCCCGCAGAATTTCGGCCTGACCCGGCCGGGCGACAACCTTTACACGATGAGTCTCGTCGCCCTCGACGTGAAGACGGGAGGGCTGCGCTGGTACTTCCAGCAGGTGCCGCACGAGACCTGGGGCTACGACGTCGCCAGCCCGCCCTTCCTGCTCGATTACCCGACCGACAAGGGGCCGGTGAAGGCCGTGGCCGAGGCGAGCAAGCTCGGCTGGATCTACGTCCACGACCGTAAGGACGGGCGGCTGCTTGCCAAATCCGCGCCGCTGATCACCCAGAGGAACCTGTTCGTTCCGCCGAGCCAGGAGGGCACGGTGGTCAGCCCGGGGCCGCTCGGCGCCGTATCGTGGCACCCGGTTTCCTACGACGCGAAGACCGGGCTGGCCTTCGTCCAGGTTCGGCACGGCGCTGCGACCTACACGGTGAAGACCGTACCTGCGGCGAACGGTCGGCCGGAGATCCGCTACACCGAGACCGGTGAGGCCAAAGGCGAGCCGGCCTTCAGCACGCTGACGGCGGTCGACTTGTCGAAGGGCGGTGCGGTGGCCTGGAGCGCCAAGGCCGGCAGCCGACTCTCTGGTGGCACGCTCGCCACCGCCGGCGGAATCGTCTTCTCCGGCGAGGAAGACGGGCATCTCGATGCGCACGACACGGCCACCGGCAAGCTGCTCTGGCGCTTCCAGTGCGGCGCCGGCATCGGTGGGCCGCCGGTGACCTATTCGATCGACGGGAAGCAGTACGTGGCGGTGGCCGCAGGCGGGGCTTCGTTCACGAAAGGCTCGGGGTTTGGTACCGGCGACGCCCTGGTGGTGTTCGCGCTTCCGGAGTGAACGGCGCTCGAAGCATTTCGACAAACGAAAAGGGCGGATCCTTTCGGATCCGCCCTTCGCAGTACAACCTCGAAAAAATCAGCGCTTCGAGAACTGGAAGCTGCGGCGAGCCTTCTTGCGGCCGTACTTCTTGCGCTCGACGACGCGCGGATCGCGGGTCAGGAAGCCTTCACGCTTGAGAGGAGCGCGCAGTTCCGGCTCGTAGTAGGTCAGCGCCTTCGAGAGGCCGTGGCGCACGGCGCCGGCCTGACCCGAGAGGCCGCCGCCCTTCACCGTGACCGTGATGTCGTACTGGTCGACGCGGCTGACGATCTCAAGCGGCTGGCGCAGGATCATGCGGAGCACCGGACGGGCGAAGTAGACCTCGATGGTGCGGCCGTTGACGACGACGGTGCCGTTGCCGGGCTTGATCCAGACGCGGGCGACCGCGTCCTTGCGCTTACCGGTGGCGTAGGCGCGGCCCTGCTTGTCGATCTTCTGGACGCGGACCGGAGCCTGCTGCTCGGGATTGGTCGTGTCGGTGTTCGACCGGTTGAGGTCGGAGAGGGACTGAAGCGTCGCCATGATCAAGCGCTCACGTTCTTGCGGTTGAGGGCGCCGACGTCGAACGTCTGCGGCTGCTGGGCTTCGTGCGGATGGCTGGCGCCCTTGTAGACGCGCAGGTTGCCCATGATCTGGCGGAAGAGCGGGCCGCGCGGCAGCATGCGCTCCACGGCCTTCTCGACGATGCGCTCGGGGAAGCGACCCTCGAGGATGTACTTGGCCGAGCGCTCCTTGATGCCACCCGGATAGCCGGTGTGGTGGTAGTAGTTCTTCTGCTCGTACTTCCGACCGGTGAACTTCACCTTGTCGGCATTGATGACGATGACATTATCGCCGCAATCGACGTGGGGCGTGTAGGCGGGCTTGTGCTTGCCGCGCAGACGCATCGCCACGATCGAGGCGAGACGACCGACGACGAGGCCCTCCGCATCGATCACGAGCCACTTCTTGTCGACGTCGGCGGCCTTCAGCGAGGTGGTTTTCATGGCTGATTCCGTGCCGGTGTTCTGAAACAAGGCGCCGCCGCGTCGGGGACGCAGCGGCGTTCGAGCGGTGCATACGGGCCGAACGGCCGGCCGTCAAGGAATATCGAACCGCGACCTGTCCGAAAACCTCAACAAATGGAATGGGTTCACGATAAAGGTATCAAGATACCGCAATGATCGTTTCGCCGAGCACGGAATTAATGGATAGCCCGAACGCTGTCGGCGCCGCTGCAGGCTGGGCATGGCCTTGATGGACGGCAAGACAATGCCGCCGCAAACGTCGGGCCGGCCGTTCGTGCATCGCACCAAGGGGCTGACATTTCTGCAACACACACGCCAGAGTTAGCCAGCGTCGTACGGTTCGCGGACAACGCAATTCCGTGGCGGGATGTCGCATCCGAGGGTTGAATCTCTCTCTGTCAGAGAGCGTTCCACACCGGCGTGGTTACTACCTGCGGACCTACCGGATCGACCGGCCTGGCCCGGAATGGGGCAATGCGAAGGCACTGTGGTTTTTCTGCACTATTGCCAGCTTGGCCATAACGTAAGCTGAGGTTGTTCATTCGGAACTGAGTCGGAGACCACGATGATCACCTCCTCCACCACCAAGCGTGTCGTTCTGATCGCTTTCGCCGCCGTCGTTGCCCTCAACGCTTCGGCCTGCATCGGCAAGGGCAAGGGCAAGGCCCCGCCGCCCGTCGCCGCTCCGGTCATCTCCAAGTACTGATCTCTTAGAAGACTCAGTATTTATCGACCGGTATCCGAACTAGACGGCCTCGGGGGTTCGCCATGAGCGAACCCCCAACTTTGTCAGCCGCCGGAATCGGCAAGAGTTAGATGCAAACGCTTTTGGAGCGCTGGCCTATGGGCACCCTTCGCGAATTGACTGGACGCGTCCGGGCGACGCGGATCCTAAGCCGGCTCTCCCTTCTCTCCCTGACGGCCACCGTTCTCGCCCTCGGCCTCGCCTCGCAGCCCGCCGACGCCGCCCGTAGCGGCAACGGCGCAGAAGGACGGCAATACAGCCCCCGTGGCAAGACACAGTACGCGATCGAATTCCGCTCGCGCTACGCGATGAGCTACGGCCACACCTTCATCATGTACGGCCGGGTGAACGCCAAGGGTCAGCTCGTCGACCGCGTCGTGGCCGGCCTGCACCCGGCGGGCGACAGCGCTCAGCCCTGGATGCTCGGCCACCTCATCCCCGTGAAGTCCGAGACCGGACCGAGCGATGGCGACCTCGAGGATGAGTACGTCTCGGCCCGCTACCGCGTCGTGGTGGACGAACCCGAGTTCCGGCGCATCGTCGCCTACATCAAGAACAAGCAGGCGACGTCGGGCACCTGGCACGCGATCTTCAACAATTGCAGCAGCTGGGTCGCCGATGTCGGCAACTTCATGGGCCTCAAGGCTCCCGGTTCGCTGCTGATGCCGGCCGACTTCATCAACGGCATGCGCAAGATGAACGAAGGTAACGACCGCCGCACCGCGCTGTCTCTCGCTGCCGCCCGGTAATCCCGGCGGTGGTATGACAGTCACCGCCGCACCGACCGTTCGCAATCGGCTGGTCGTCCACATCCACGGCTACCAGCTGACCGCGCCGGAGCGCTTTCACCGGCGTTTCGCCCGCGATCTCACGACATTCGGCGAGACTTGGTCAGCCCGGACCGGGACCGGTGTGCCCGAGGTTCTGCCGCGGCAGGCGCGCTGGCAGGCGGAGGCGTCCGGCCCCGACTGGCGGACGCGGACCGACTATCGCATCATCCGCCTCGACGACCTGATCGCACAGGGCCACCATAGGCCCCTGCTCGGTCGCATCGTGCTCGGCATACGCGGCCTGCTCGACTTCGTGCTCGATCGCGCGATCTTCGGTTACTTTCGCCACGGCTGGCGCTATGCGATCTTCACCATCGCGCCGCTGGCGATGATGCTCGCCTCCGTGCTCGCCGGCTATTTCGCGGCACGATGGTCGTCCGGCTCGATCGGGCCGTGGTTCGGGTCGCTCGTCGGGATCGCCGCGTTCGCGGCCGGCTTCGCGTTCTTCTCCAGGAAATTCTACCTGTTCATCCTGCTGGAGGACTGGGCCTTCGCCAGCATCCTGGCGCGCCGGCTGGAGCCAGAACTCGCCGCGCGGCTCGACGAGAGCCGCAGCGAGGTCCAGGCCGCGATCGAGGCCGGCACCTATGACGAGGTCCTGCTCATCGGCCACAGCCTCGGCGCCGTGATGATCCTGCATTTCGCGGAGATGCTGCTGGGCGGGCTGCCGCCCGAGAACGCCACGACCGCCTTCCCCACCCGCATCGCCCTCCTCACGATCGGTTCGTCGGTCCTCAAGATCGGCCTGCACAGCGCCGCCGCGCCGCTGCGTCGGGCCACCGCCGCAGTGACATCCTTCCCGCGCATCGTCTGGGCCGATTACTGGTCGCAGCACGACGTCATGAACTTTCCCTATGTCGATCCCGCCGTCGCTATGGGCCTCACGCCGCGGCATCCGCCGATCAGCCGCAAGGCGATCTTCCGGCAGATGATCTCGGCCGAGGCCCTGCGGGCGCTGCGCTTCGATTTCTTCCGCAAGCACAACCAGTTCTTCCACGCGGCGACGCGGCGCAGCGGTTACGACTACTTCATGTTCACCTGCGGCCCGTTCTTCTGCGCAGACCTCGCCGGTTCGCCGCACGGGGCGATGGACTGGCTCGACGACGCCGGCGCGATCACCGGCAACGCGCCGACCTGCGCCGCCTGATTGCGCCCCGGCCCGAACGCCCGTATCGCCGCCCGATGACGACCCCGCTTCTCTGCAAGCTCGCCTTCCTTGCCCTCGTCGTGGGCTGGTACGCGATCCGGATCCCGCACAGGCGGCGGGCCAAGCGCATCCCCGTGACCGCCTCGCACTGGGACGTTCGCGAGAATGTCCTGCTCTCGATCTCCGGTACCGGGCTTGGCGTGATCCCGATCGCCTACAGCCTGTTCGGTTTCGCCAAGCTCGGCGAGCGGGCGACGAACCCGGCGCTCCTGGTTCTTGGCATCGTCGTCGCGGCGCTCGCCCTCTGGATGTTCGACAAGAGCCACCGCGGCCTCGGCCGCGAATGGTCCTTCAGCCTCGAACTGCGCGACGGCCACCGCCTCAAAACCGACGGCGTCTACCGGTGGGTCCGCCACCCGATGTACAGCGCGTTCTGGCTCTGGGCGCTCGCCCAGGCGATCCTGTTGCCGAACTGGATCGCCGGCTTCTCCGGCCTCGTCGGATTCGGCTGCCTCTATGCCTTCCGCGTACCGCGCGAGGAGCGGATGATGCAGGAGCGCTTCGGCAACGAATGGCGCGCCTATGCGGACGCAACGCCGCGCGTCGTACCGTGGAAGGCATGGAGCCGGAAAGGCTCGGTCGCCCGACGCTGAGTCCGCAGTCTTGCGCTAGGCCGAGCGGTCTTCGATGGTGCGGCCGAGCCAGACATCCGGCCTGCGGCGAAGATGCTTCAGGATGCGTTCGGCCGAATGGCCGAACGCATCCTGAAGCTCGAAAGTTCGCCCGCTCAGATCGCGCAAGCATAGTCGCAAATCACAGATGTAAGTATCCGGACGCGACCTCACACGAGCAGGTCTATCGAACTAGTTCGCACCTTTCTTGTCATTGTTTTCCTTGCTTTTTTCCATGTGAGCCCGACGGTTCTCTTCGAAATCGTCGCCACTCGCCTGCTTCTGTGTGGCGCCGCTCGCCGCCGCCGAGTTCGTCGATTTCGTCTTCGAGCTCTCGGCGTGAGAAAGTGTGGGTACGGCGGCGAGGCCGACCGTAAGAGCGAGCAGCAGCGTGACGGGTCGCGACATAATTCGATCCTCCTTGGTAGAGCAAATTATAATGCAGTTTTCGGGGTCGAACACAACGCGCGCAAGCCAAAATATGTTCTCTGAAAATTGTATTAATAATAGTATTATTATATAATATACCGTACGTTTAACGTCATGACTGGAAAAATACTTGCGAAAATAGCCACCGGATCGGTCGAGCGCCCCCCAAAGCTGCCAATTCCGTTCGATGATCGATCACCCCCGACACCGCCGAACTCTCGATTTCGGCTTCGGCCGACCTCCGGCGAGGTGGCGGATCCCCGCCGCTGCCGCCCTCCGCCGAGACAGGCTGTAAGCGAATGACGAATCCTACCGGGGCGGTATCGAATACGTCCCGGTCGCATGGCAGACGAGATCGCCGCCGCCCTTCGTGGTGATCCGCACCTCCCCCACCGCGAGCCGCCGCCCGACCTTCAGCAGGGTGCAAACGGCGATCAGCCCATCGGTGCCGGGCTTGCGCAGGAAATTGAAGCTCAGCGAGGTCGTCACCGCGAGGGCCACAGGGCCGAGATTGGCGAGGATCGCAGCGTAGAGCGCGAAATCGGCGAGCGCCATCATGGCCGGCCCCGAGACCGTGCCGCCGGGCCGCAGGAACCGTTCGTGATGGTCGAGCCGCATCCGCGCCGTCAGCGGGCCGACCGCCTCCAGGTGGTAGGCGCGCACGCCGTCGTTCAACTGCGGAAACTCGCGGTCGAGAAAGTCGCGGGTTTCGTCCAGGCTCATCGCGGTCATCGCAGTCTTGCAGCATGAGAGCGGCTGGCCGACAAGGCGGTCATGGACGCGCCCTTGGCCCACCACGACCGTTACCCCGACGCGCAGATCCGCGCGCTGATGAAGGCGACGCGCACGATCGCGCTGGTCGGTGCCTCGGCGAATCCGGCCCGTCCGAGCTACATCGTGCTCAAGTACCTGTCCGAACGCGGCTACGCGGTCACCCCGGTCAATCCCGGTCTCGCCGGCCAGACCCTGCTCGGGATGAGGGTGATCTCACGGCTCGCGGAGTTGCCCGGCCCGGTCGACATGGTCGAGATCTTTCGGAATTCCATCGCGGCGGACGGCCTCGTCGACGAGGCCCTGGCGCTGCCAGAAGTCCCGAAACTCATCTGGATGCAGCTCGGCGTGCGCAACGACGCAGCCGCCGCGCGAGCCGAGGCGCGCGGCGTCACGGTGATCATGAACCGCTGCCCGAAGATCGAGTACGGTCGCCTGTCGGGGGAGATCGGCTGGACCGGCGTGAACTCGCGGATCATCAGCTCCAAGAAGCCGGTGCTCGACAAGCGCGGCGTACAGCGGCTGACGATCGACGATCGATAGTCGCTCCGGCCATGGGTCGGGCGCGTCGAGACGACTGGGTTACCTTGCCCCCAGCAATTGCGCTAACCTCTCCAAAAAGCCAGCCGACACGGTTGTTGAGACGCCTTGAGACGCTTCCTCAAATTCCTCCACACGATGGGGGCGATCGGGCTGATGGGGGCGATGGCGTCGCTGCTCGTCATGCTGAGCGTCATGCCGCCGACGAGTTCGCTTGCCGCCTATGCCGCCATGCGCGGCGCGATGGGCGCCATCGCCACCTGGATCTTCTTCCCTTCGCTGGGACTGACGCTGGTCGCCGGCCTGCTCGCCATCGCCATGACGCGCGGCTTCCACAATGCCGGCTGGGCCTGGCTGAAGGCCGCCACCGGCATCCTAGTGTTCGAGAGCGGCTTCGTCGGCGTGCTCGGCCCGATGCAGCAGGAGGCCGAGCGCAGCGCCGCGGCGCTCGTCGGCAAGGTCAATCCTGCGACGCTCGCGCAATCGCTCGGGCCGGAACGCAACACGCTCTGGGTGCTTCTCGCGATCGCGGCGATCAACGTCGTACTCGGGATCTGGCGGCCGCGGTTGATGCGGCAGGCAGCTTCCAGCCCGCCCGACGAAGCGGAGACCACGTCGTCGTGAGCCGGCGCTCCTGCGGGCGGTTTCCATGAGACCAGGCCGGACGTCTGTTCCTCCACCGTCTTTGCGAGCGGAGCGAAGCAACGGTGGACCGGGTTGTTTCAGATGCTCGAGCGGCCTGATTCCCTCATGAATGCCACCGCGATAAAACTGATCGCGGCTGCGCCCGCCAGATAAAGCCCGACCGCGCCGGTGCCGCCCCAGCCTGCGAGCCATTGCGCGGCGAAAGGCGCGCCCGAGGCACCGAGGATGCCGGCGAGATTGTAGGTCACGGAGGCGCCGGTGTAGCGCACCCGCACCGGGAACAGCTCCGGCAGGGCCGCGCCCATCGGCCCGAAGATCCAGCCCATGGCGAAGAGGCCGAGGCAGAGCACGGCGAGCACCTGTGCGCCCTCCCCGCTTCCGAGCATCGGCCCGAACAGGGCGCCGAGGCCGGCGGTGACGGCGAGGCCGGAGAGCAGCACCGGCTTCCGCCCGAAGCGGTCGGCCGCCGCGCCCGAAAGCGGGATCGCCAGCGCCATGAACAGGATCGCGGCGCATTCGAACAGCAGGAACGTCGTCTTCGGGTAGCCGAGCCGGCTGGTACCCCAGCTCAGCGCGAACACCGTGCAGAGGTAGAACACCGCGTAGGGCGCCACCATCGCCAGGGTGCCGAGCAGTGTTGCCCGCCAGTGCTGCGTCGCCATCGCGAACAGGGGCACCCGCTCCGGCGCGGCCCTGGCGAGCGCTTCGGCGAAGGCCGGCGTCTCGGTGAGCTTCAGCCGGACATAGAGCCCGACCCCGACCAGCACGGAGGAGGCGAGGAAGGGCAGCCGCCATCCCCAGGCCGCGAAGTCCTCAGACGTCAGGCCGAAATTTAGGGCGAGAAACAGCAGGTTCGCCGCCAGAAAGCCCACCGGGGCACCGAGCTGCGGCGCGATGCCGTAGAGGGCGCGACACCCCGGCGGCGCGTTCTCGACGGCGAGCAACGCCGCACCGCCCCACTCGCCGCCGAAGCCGATGCCCTGCCCGACCCGCAGCAGGCAGAGCAGCGCCGGCGCGAGCCAGCCGATGCTCGCATAGGAGGGCAGGCAGCCGATGCCGACGGTCGAGGCGCCCATGATCATCAGCGAGGCGACGAGCGTCGCCTTCCTCCCGACCCGGTCGCCGAAATGCCCGAACAGCGCCGCGCCCACCGGCCGCGCCACGAACGCGATGGCGAAGGTGGCGAAGGCCTGAAGCGTCTGTGCCGCGGGCTCTCCGGGCGGGAAGAAGATCGGCCCGATCACCAGGGCCGCGGCGGTGGCATAGATGTAGAAATCGTAGAACTCGATCGCGGTGCCGACGAAGCTGGCGACGAGGATGCGGGTGGCGGAGGGCGGCATGATCCTCCTATAGTCGAGCGTTTTCGCAGCGGTAGTGGAATGGGGCCTCGCGAAGGCGGATCCGCCGCTTGCCTCGCCTGGAACCGCGGGCGTACACGGCTCCGCGAGGAGTATCCCGATGACCGACCGCGAGCCCGGCTTCAACACCCTGGCGATCCATGCCGGAGCCACCCCGGACCCGACCACGGGCGCCCGGGCGACGCCGATCTATCAGACCACGTCCTTCGTCTTCGACGACGTGGACCATGCCGCCTCGCTGTTCGGGCTGCAGGCCTTCGGCAACATCTATTCGCGGATCACCAACCCGACCAACGCGGTGCTGGAGGAGCGCATCGCCGCGCTCGAAGGCGGCACCGCGGCGCTCGCCGTGGCCTCGGGGCATGCCGCCCAGTTCCTGACCCTGCATGCGCTGATGCAGCCGGGTGACGAGTTCGTGGCGGCGAACAAGCTCTACGGCGGCTCGATCAACCAATTCAACCACAGTTTCAAGAACTTCGGCTGGAACGTGGTCTGGGCCGACACCGACGATCCGGCCACCTTCGAGGCCGCCATCACGCCCTGCACCAAGGCGATCTTTTGCGAGTCGATCGCCAATCCGGGCGGCGTGATCACCGATATCGCGGCCCTCTCAGCGATCGCCAAGCGGCACAATATCCCGCTCATCGTCGACAACACCATGGCGACGCCGTACCTGATCAAGCCCTTCGAGCACGGGGCCGACATCGTCGTCCACTCGGCGACCAAGTTCCTGGGCGGACACGGGAATTCCATCGGCGGGCTCATCGTCGACGGCGGCAGTTTCCGCTGGGAGGGCGACGAGCGCTACCCGATGCTGTCGAAGCCCCGGCCGGAATATGCCGGCATGGTGCTCTCCGAGACCTTCGGCAATTTCGGATTCGCCATTGCCGTCAGGGTGTTGAGCCTGCGCGACCTCGGCCCGGCGCTCTCGCCCTTCAACGCCTTCATGATCCTGACCGGCATCGAGACCCTGCCGCTGCGGATGCAGCGCCACTCCGACAACGCGCTCCAGGTCGCGCAATTCCTGCAGCAGCATCAGGCGGTTGACTGGGTCAGCTATCCCGGCCTCGAGACCGACCGCTACCATCAGCTCGCCAAGCGCTACACGCCGAAGGGCGCCGGCGCGGTCTTCACCTTCGGGCTGAAGGGCGGCTACGAGGCGGGGGTGAAACTGGTCTCGAACCTCCAGCTTTTCAGTCACTTGGCCAATATCGGCGACACCCGCTCGCTGGTGATCCACCCGGCCTCGACCACCCACCGCCAGCTCACCGACACGCAGAAGCGCGCGGCCGGCGCCGGCCCGGAGGTGGTCCGCCTCTCGGTGGGCATCGAGGACCCCCTCGACCTCATCGACGATCTCGACGCCGCCCTCGGCGCCTGATCAGCCGGGGATAGACCCGGCGCATGCCAGGATGTGCGCCGGACTAACACCCCATCGCCGCCCCCACCGTCGAATCGCCCGGCTTCGCGTCCTTTCGGACCGCGCGAAGCCCTGAATCCGGCTGAAGTCGGCCGAGGTGGAACGCCCGTTCCAGCCGTTCCACCCCTGTTCCAGGTTGGATCCGCGTCCGGGAGGCCCCGCATCCCGCTCCGCGAAAGCGGGCGCGCTGGAACGCCTGTTCCACCCCTGGCTTTTTCGCCCATTTTGTGCTGATAATCCTAACATGGATATCGGCATCGTTCGCTTGTCGCCCTTTGCGCCGTCCGAATCGGGAACCGTCCGGCGGAGCGGGCGGCCGCCGGACCCGGCTTTGCTGGAGGTCGTCCGCGGGCTGATCGAAACCACCACCCTGCCCTATCGCGAGATCGCCCGCCGCACCGGCGTCTCGGCCGCCGCGATCTCGCGGCATGCCGGGGCGCGCGGCTGGTGCCGGCCGGAAGGTCCGTTCCGCGAGGAGCGGCTGACGCCGGAGGGCCGGCGGCGCGAGCGGCGCGGCGCCCTGGCCGGGCGTATACTGCGGCGCGCCGAAGAACTCGTCAGTATCGTCGAGATGGATCCGGCCGCGACGGTCGCGCAACTCGCCCGCGCCGCGCGGTTCCTGACGCTCGCCGAACGGCTCGACTCCCCGGCGCCCCAGCCGCGCCCGAGACGCCGTCGGCGGCGGATTGCCAAGACAGCGCCGAATCAGTCGCCGACGCCAGATGACGATGCGACCTGAGGCTGTCGCGGCGGCGGTTCAACACGGTCTGCACTGAGCCTCTTTTGGGGCAGTACAAACCCCGTCACGGCGCAATCCGCCGCTGATCATAACCTGTGACGGGCTTTTGTACCGGAAACTGCAGCGGACCTGTGCGATCACTGAAAAAAACACTTGAATCTTTTTCTGATCCGCATAGGTCCGTTATGGCGTAAGCAAACATAGGAACACACGAATGTCCGACAGTACTGCAGCTCCGCTACTCGACCGGGTCGAACTCGCCGCCGATCTGGTGTCGGCCTATGTCTCGAACAATTCGCTGCCCGCCGCTGATCTTCCGGGGCTGATCACGCAGGTCCACGCCGCGCTCGCCAACCTGTCGGCTCCCGCAGCCGCGCCGGAAGATTCCGTCGAGAAGGCCACCACGAGCCAGATCAAGAAGTCGGTCACGCCGGACGCGCTGATCTCCTTCATCGACGGAAAGAGTTACAAGACGCTCAAGCGTCACCTGTCGACGCACGGGCTCGACTTCGACACCTACCGCGCCCGCTACGGCCTCCCCTCCGATTACCCGACGGTTTCGGCCAACTACTCCGCCGCCCGCTCGGCCCTCGCCAAGGACCTCGGCCTCGGCCAGCAGCGCCGCAAGCCCGCCGCCCAGAAGGCCGCCGAGACCGCGGACGTCGTCGCCGAGGCTCCGAAGTCCAAGGCCCCGCGCAAGACCGCCGGCCGCAAGAAGGCCGTCGAGGCAGCCTGAATGCCGCCCGGCAACAAGCCGACGACCTGACGGCCCTGGCATCCGACGATGCCGGGGCCGCAGCTTTTCTGGACGAGCGACCCCAATTCTGGATTGCACAGGCTGGCACTTGCAGCGACGCGGACAATCATCCGGGTTTGCTAGCAAGACGGTCGACTGACGCCACGACTTGTACGGCGCGTAGAGGGTCCCCGCCGTCCGAGCCATGCGCCCACGTCCGGAGGGCATTCACCGATCCGACCCGACATCCGACCCACCCCCCTTCATCCTGAGGTGCCGGAGCGCAGCGGAGGCCTCGAAGGGTCCTCCAGAACCCACCGCGACCCCTGGAGGACCCTTCGAGGCCCCGCTGCGCGGGGTACCCTCAGGGTGAGGGTGCGGGTGGGAGGCTACGACAGCAGAACCGCTTTCGAACCGGGTCCGCACGGGCCGCAGCCCCGCCGATCCCATCTCCGGTCGATCGGATCGGGGCCGGATCATTCGTCGCCGGTCGGGGGGACGATTTTCGCTCCGTCATTGCGAGCGCAGCGAAGCAATCCAGGACCAACTCACCAACGGTTGCGTCCGTGGCCCTGGATTGCTTCGCTGCGCTCGCAATGACGGAAGCGGATCGATCGTTTCATCCGGAAGCCGTACGACGGAACAGATGCGCAGCAGCCCGCCGTCTTCTCTCGAAAGGACGAGCGCGCACGACGCGTAGAACCGTCTCTCGGACGACGTCCGAGGACTCGCGACGACAGGCCCAAAAGCAAAAGGGCCGGGGGAACGATCCCCCGGCCCGATCCACATCTAGCGATCGCCCCGCTCATACCGTTTCGGGTCGATTGCTTCGGCTGACCACGCCCCCTTCCCCGGACGGGTGGAGCGTCAGCGGAACCCGATCCGGGGTCCAGCATAAGGACGTCGCGAAGCGTCGAAACGTCTGCGCCGTTCAAATCGAGCCGCTGGCGCGGCCCTTTTCACGCTGGCTCCCGGATCACCTTCCACTGCGTTCCAGGCGTCCGGGAAAGGAGCGTGGCATCGATCGGATCAATCAGAAACGGTACCACACGGGCAGGAACGACACCGAAAGCCTCACTCGGCGCCGCCGTCGATCTGGCGGCCCATGATCGAGAGGGCCTGCTGGTAGACCGAGGCGGCGTTCCAGCCCTGGAGGGCGGCGTAGTTGGGCTGGCCGGGGCCGTAGCCGGCGCCCGGCTGCCAGCCGTGGCCCTTCAGGAAGTTGGCCGTCGAGGTCATGGCGGCGTTGACGTTGTTGAGGTCGCCGCCGGTGCCGTAGAGCAGGATGTTCTTGGGCAGGAACTGGGTGTGGCCGACCTCGCCATGCGCCGCGCCGCGGGTGCCGGCGGTGATGACGCCGCGGTCGACGAGCTGCAGCGCCGCGTAGAGCTGGTCGGTGAAGTAGGCCGAGCGGCGGCAATCATAGGCCAGCGTCGCCACGGCCGAGAGCGTGTTGACGTTGCCGCGCACCTTGCCGAAGGCGGTTTCCATGCCCCAGATCGCGATCAGCGGGCCGGCGGGCACGCCGTAGCGCTGCTGGATCGAGGAGAACAGGGCCGCGTTGGAGGCCTTCATCCGGCGCCCCTGCGAGACGATGGTCGCAGCGCCGCGCTTGGCCATGAACTGATCGAGGGACAGCTTGAAGCTGTGCTGGCCGCGATCCGCCGAGATGGTCGGCGTCGAATACGAGGTGCCCGCCAGCGCCTGCAGGCTGGCCGCGCTGGCCCGGCCCTGCGCCTCGGCCGAGAATTCCCGCTTCCAGTTCTCGAAGCCGGCGGCGGTGTTGCCGCATTGCGCGGCCTGTCCCTGCCCGGCCGCAGCCGTGAGCACCGCAAGCGCTGCGGCCGTGATGGTGATGCACCGCTTGACGTCGATCACTGGAAACTCTCCCCTGGCAGGCGGACGGGCGGCTTTGTCGCGCCCGACGATGCGGCTCAAATCGTTGCTGTTATAGGCGGATCTATGACCGCGGGAGAGTGGGGCGCAGGACGTAGCGGGCTCGGTGTGCCGATGCGAGCGGCGTTTGCGTGTCGTCGGTCGGACTGCCGAACGGTGGCCGGAAACGGCTGGGCCGCTTTGGCAGGCTGTTGAAACAGTCTCAGCAGCCTGAGCATACACCGTATATTGCGTTTCAAATTGTCTTGGAGGCCCGGACAAGGCAGACGTTGCCGTCGATGTCTGTGTGCGCCGGATTTTTAGCAGCCTGCTCGAACAACAGATACGGATAAGCAGTCGCAGACATATCGACTATCCTCGATCGAACCCGGACACTTGGAGCCGTGTCCGTCTCAATTGCATCGGGCCGGCGGCCCTAAAATCTTGTTTTGATGCGCTATCTTTCGAGTTACCAGCATCCACTTGGTCGGAAAACGCTCTAGGGCGGTCGGAAACGTCAAATCTCCATCACCAGCCCCGACGCTCGAGAGAGAGCGAAGCGGAGCTGTCTTGGTATGTTCAATCGCACGTGGCATGACCCGCCCATGAGCAAGTCGCCGACTAGAATCTTTAAAGCCTTCGCTCGCCCGTGTTCGGTCAACATTGGACGTTTCCGTTGGATGGTTGTCGCCAATGACGGAGGGCACTCGGAGCATGCCACCAACTCCTACGTCACGCGAGATGCGGCACAGATGGCAGGCGACGCGAGAGCCCAAACCCTGACCGACATGAGATACGTGGCCCAGTAATTTGGTAGCCTAGACGACCCAGGACTACCGTAAGTTAATTCCAGGCTTGTTTATTGCGGGTCGGCTGCCGAGATCCATCCCTCGTCCGTGCTACCTGATCTTAGATCAAGTCCATGAATGATGATCCTCCGGTTCCGCTTGGGCTGATCACCACGATCGGTTCCGCATTGTTCCTTATGCTCGCTCTGATGGTATTTTTCTTGGGACAAGCGCTACAGTTGTGGTGATACACGATCTCGTTCGCGAGAGCCGTACCCGACCCGACTGCATCGGGCCGGCGCCTCTAAGTCTTTGTTGCGACGCGCTTTCTTTCGACAAACCGGCACCCGCTAGGTCGGATAGCGCGCTAAATTAGCTAATGAAATTGTCGGGTGTCGGACATTCGTTTAATATAGACCGATTGCTGGTCAGAACCCTCGGCATCAGCGACTGAGAGCGACGCGTGCTCCCGCCTTCTGAAGCGGAGCCGTCCATGCCCACCTACGTGTATGACCTGAACGAAGGTGACACCTCCGACTGGGAAGACGAAGACTTGGAGTGTGAGGGGCGCGGCGAGATCGAGGAACACGCCCGCCGGCTTCTCGACGAGGCGGGCGTCAGGCAAGCCGCGCGCGGCAGTGCAAGCCTCCCGTCCACCATGGTTGTCTACCAGGAAAACGGCCTGGTCGTTATGAGCGCCCACGGATGGTCCGGACGGACCGCACGGATCCTGTGGTCGCGGAGATAGCGCGACGAACGATATGCGGCGGCTTTGGTGTCTCTCACAAAATTCCCGCTGTACCGTTGGCGCCAGTGAGAAAGCTCCCGGTGATCGGGCGTTTTGTGAGGTGCACTTCGGCGTCCATGTCGCCGGACACGTCCCGCGCCGCCGGCTTCCTGAGGTGCTCGACGAAGCGGCAGGTGCGGGCGGGCTGGGATGCCGATCGGCCCGGTTGCGTGGGAAACGACCGTTTTCGAGACGTCGTAGCGCGACCGCTTTCCGCGCATCTCGGTCTTTGACTAGCGAGGCTGCGACCTCAGCTTTCGAGGGTCCGAGGGGCGACCTTGATAGAGCGGCACGAGCGACAGGCGGACGCTGACCGTTCCACCTTCCCAAAACCTAACCCACCCCAAAAAAGCCCCACCCTCGTGACCCTTCACCCGTGCTTGCCAATCCGGGCGGCCGGGTCCATCCCAACCTCATGCTGAAGACCGCCTTCGTTGCCGCGCGCGACCGTCAGCGCCTGTCGGAAATCGCTTCGGTCCTGATCGGCTTCGGCCTGAACAAGGCCGTGGACCGCCTGGGGCTCCGCAACATCCCGCTGATCCCCCGGCGCACGCCGCGGGTCGACGTGACCCGGCTGTCGCAGCCGGAGCGGTTGCGCCGGGCGATCGAGGCGCTTGGGCCGACCTTCATCAAGTTCGGGCAGATCCTGGCCAGCCGGCCGGACCTGCTCTCGCCGGTCTGGACCGACGAGCTCGAGAAGCTGCACAGCCAGGTCAAGCCGATCCCGTGGGAGATGATCGGGCCGCAGCTCGAGACCGATCTCGGCGCGCCGCCGCAGGAGATCTTTGCCGAGTTCGACATGAACCCGATCGCCTCGGCCTCGATCGCCCAGGTCTACCGGGCGCGGCTGAAGAGTGGCGAGGACGTCGTCGTCAAGGTTCTGAGGCCGGGGCTGAAGAAGATCATCGAGGCGGACCTGCGCCTGATGGGTCACGGCGCGCGCATCGTCGAGACCGAGTGGCCGGAGATGGCCCGCTACCAGCCGCAGGAGCAGATGAAGCACCTCGCCGCCGGCATCAACGGCGAGCTCGACCTGCTCAACGAGGCCCGCAACTGCGAGATGATCGCCGGGATCTTCGAGGGCCGCGATGACATCCTGATCCCGAAGATCCACTGGGAGTGGTGCTCCGAGCGGGTGCTGGTGCAGGAATTCGTGAACGGCGTCTCGCCGAACGACGCCGCGGGCCTGCGCGAGATGGGTGCCGACAAGAAGGCGCTGGCCCAGAAGGGCTGCGACGCCTTCCTGCGCATGGCGCTGATCGAGGGCGTGTTTCACGCCGACCCGCATCCCGGCAACCTGCTGATCCTGCCGGGCAACCGCATCGGCTTCATCGATTTCGGCATCGTCGGCCGGCTCTCGCAGAAGCGGCGGCAGCAGCTGCTGGTGCTGATCGGCGCCATGCTGAAGCAGGACGTCGACGGCCTGATGGCGACGCTGCTCGACTGGACCGGCGCGACCACGCCCGATCTAACGAAGTTGGAGCAGAGCGCGCAGAACTTCGTGCAGGCGCATTCCTCGATCCCGCTCAATCTCGGGCTCGTGCTCACCGACTTCATGACCATGGCCCGCGAGAACGATCTCGCGATGCCGACCGATTTAGCAATTCTTTTTAAAGGTCTCGTCACGGCGGACGGCGTGATGCGCCAGCTCGACCCGAATTTCGACCTGTTCTCCGCCGCCGGCCCGACCGTGCGCGCCTCGATGCGCAGCGTGTTCTCGGCCAAGGCGCTGATGAAGAAGGCCGAGGCGCTGGGCTCCGGCCTCTACGGTGCGGCCTCCGAGCTGCCGACGCTGATCCACCTGCTGCTGGTGCGGCTCAAGCAGGGCCGCGTCACCGTCGAGATCGAGCTGAAGGGCATGGACAAGCTCGTGCGCGGCATCGAGCGCGGCGCGGCGCGGGTCGCCGTGGGCCTCGTCGTCGCCGCCTTCGCGATGCAGCTCGCGCCGCGGCTGATCGATCTCGGCACCCCGGTCTTCGTGCTGATCGCGCTGGCCGTCTCCGTCGTCGGCATCGGCTGGCTGGTGCTGCTTGGGCGTAACCGCTGAGTCTTCGCGGCGGCTCGACTCGCCGAGGTTGCAGCGCACACTGCGATCATGAGTCGAGCCCGCGATGGATAAAATCGTCGCGACCCGATTCATTGCATAGTCAGCTGTTTAACATTTACGAAACCTGCAACCCTCACTTGCGAGGCTGCGGTATCGTGATATGATCTGTCATGCACCGAATCGCGGGATGCCTTTAGGTAGCGCGACGGGGACAGAAACGGACAAGAAGCCGTCGCCCCGCCGAAGCTAGGAGAGCAGATCCCCACCCGCCCGTCGGCGCATGAAGCGCGGCGGCTGCGCGACTCCGTGGGAGGGTCGGCCCGTCGCCTCAGGGGGCTCCGGTGCTTGAGACCATGACGTTTTCCGCGGGGCCGTTCCGCGCCAGCCGAAAGGCCATTCTCGAGGCCGAGAACGCCTACCTGCGCAAGTTGCTCGCCGAGCGGCCGCCCGGCCCCGACGGCATCTACGTGACCGGTGAGCGCCGCCGCGCGGACGAGGCCGGCGCGTCCCGCTCCACCGCCGGCCGGACCGGCGCTGAGGCCGAGGTCGCCCGCTCCGCCGAGGCCGAGGAGGTCAACGCCCAGCTCCGCGCCAGCGAAGAGTTCAACCGGCGGGTCCTGGCATCAACTACGGATTGCATCACCGTCCTCGACGTCGAGGGCCGCCTGATCTCGATGAACGAGGTCGCCGTCCCGGTCTTCGGCGGCACGAGCTTCGCCCATGTCGTGGGCCGGCCCTGGATCGACGTCTGGCAGCTGCCGGAGAGCCGCGACGCGGTGCTCGCCGCCCTCGAACAGGCCCGCGCCGGCCGCAGCTGCCGCTTCCAGGCGGCGCTGGAGACCGGCGCCCCGGCCGAAACCCTGTGGTGGGACATCGTGCTCGCTCCGATGAACGGCGACGACGGCCGCCCCGAGCGCATCCTCGCGGTCTCGCGGGACATCACCGATCTCAAGCAGACCGAAGCCCGGCAGACCGTACTGATGCACGAGATGGCGCACCGGGTGAAGAACACCCTCGCCATGGTGCAGGCCGTGGCGACGCAGACCCTGCGCAACGCGCATTCGCTGGAGGAGGCCGGCGATGCGCTCGGCGCCCGGCTGCAGGCGCTGGCCCATGCCCACGACGTGCTGATGCAGGGCGCCTGGTCGAGCGCCGATCTGCGCGGCCTCGTCGACACCGCCGTGGCCCTGCACAGCGACGGCGAGCCCGGCCGCTTCGTCATCGACGGTCCCGACGTGACGCTCGGGCCGCGCCCCGGCCTGACGCTCGCGCTGATTCTCCACGAGCTCGGCACCAACGCGACCAAGTACGGCGCGCTGTCGAAGCCCGAGGGCCGCGTCGTCATCGGCTGGAACGTCGCGATGGTCGAGGGCGAGGAACGCCTGTCCTTCCGCTGGGAAGAGGTCGGCGGGCCGCAGGTGGCGCCGCCGACCCGCGTCGGCTTCGGCACCCGGCTGATCGAGCGCAGCCTCGTCCACAGCTTCGGCGGCAGCGCCAAGCTGCAATTCCCCGAGGACGGGGTCGTGCTGACCATGCAGGCCCCCGCCGCCAACGTCGTCGTGGTGCCGGCCGCGACCGCCTGACCGGCAAGGGGCGAACCGGGCGAACCGGTTCGCCGTCATCGCGAGCGCGTTTTGCGATGACGGCTTGTCGCGATGACGGCTTGCCGTTCACCCGCGCTACCGCGACAAGGTCCACTCTTCGAGGCGGAGATTGCACGTGGCCGGCGCGGACGACGACTGGGTATACGACGAGGCCAGCGGCGAGTGGGGTCCGGCCCCAGCCGCGACGGCCCCGGCCGCCGCCGCGCGGAGGGAGGTGCGCGACGCGTCGGGCACCCTGCTGGCCGATGGCGATTCCGTCACCCTGATCAAGGACCTGAAGGTGAAGGGCGCAAACCAGACCCTGAAACAGGGCACCGTCATCAAGACGATCCGCCTCACCGACGACCCCGAAGAGATCGACTGCCGTCACGACGCGATCAAGGGCCTCGTGCTGCGCACGGAATTCGTCCGCAAGCGCTGAACACCCGCAGCCCGCGCGGCAAGGCTCGGCATGGATGATGCATTCTGCGGCACGCTGTGGGCGTGATGCCCGCAGAGTAGGCGCTCGCGGGTGCCCCGCTCATCTTTCGCATGTCTTTCGGCTCGACCGACGCCGCCAGGGAACAACAATGGCTTATCTCGCGCCCTCCGAATTCGTCATCAAAATGGTCGACGCCGGAGAATCCAAAGTCTTCATGTCGACCCGTGACACCTTGATCCGCGCCTACATGGCCGGTGCGATCCTGGCACTCGCCGCGGTGTTCGCCACGACCATCAACCAGCAGACCGGCATCCCGATCGTCGGCGCGGCCCTGTTTCCGGTCGGCTTCTGCATGCTCTACCTGCTCGGCTTCGACCTGCTGACCGGCGTGTTCGTGCTGGCGCCGCTGGCGCTCCTCGACAAGCGCCCCGGCGTCACCCTCGGCGGCGTCCTGCGCAACTGGGGCCTCGTGTTCCTCGGCAACTTCCTCGGCGCGCTCACCGTCGCCGTGATGATGTCGATCGTCTTCACCTACGGATTCTCGAGCCCGCCGGACAAGGTCGCACAGTTCATCGCCGGCATCGGCGAGAAGCGCACCCTCGGCTATGCCGAGCATGGCGCGCAGGGCTGGCTGACGATCTTCGTGCGCGGCATGCTCTGCAACTGGATGGTCTCCACCGGCGTCGTCGGCGCGATGATCTCGACCCACGTCAGCGGCAAGGTGATCGCCATGTGGATGCCGATCATGCTGTTCTTCTTCATGACCTTCGAGCACTCGGTCGTGAACATGTTCCTGTTCCCGGCGGGCCTGATGCTCGGCGCCAACTTCTCGATCTACGACTACTTCGTCTGGAACGAGATCCCGACCGTGCTCGGCAACCTCGTCGGCGGCCTCGCCTTCACCGGCCTGACCCTGTACTCGACCCATGTCCGCACCGGCGCCAAGCGCGGCCCGGCTGCCGTCGCCGCCAGCCCGCGCCGCCTCGCGGCCTAATCGGGACGCCGGTTCTCGATGCCTCGGCCCGCACGGGCCGGGGCCACTCTCGGCGATTGCTCATGCCGCCCGAACTCACCGTCTCCATCGGCCAGCACAGCGCGCGCGGCCGCAAGGCGGCGAACCAGGATTTTCACGGCGCCCTGGTGCCGCGCCAGCCCGATCTCGGCCTCAAGGGCATCGCCGTAGCGCTGGCCGACGGCATCAGTAGCAGCGCGGTCGGCGGGGCCGCCGCCGAGACCGCGGTCAAGACCTTCCTCGACGACTATTACGGGACGCCCGAGACCTGGACGGTCAAGACCTCGGCGCAGCGGGTGATCACCGCCACCAATTCCTGGCTCCACGCCGAAACCCGCCGCGGCCGCCATGCCGACAACCGCGACAAGGGCTACGTCACGACGTTCAGCGCGCTCGTGCTGAAGGCCCGCACCGCCCACCTCTTTCATGTCGGCGATGCCCGGATCTGCCGGGTTTCGGGCGCGTCGCTCGAACGGCTGACCGAGGATCACCGGGTCGTGGTGTCCTCCGAGGAATCCTATCTCGGCCGCGCCCTCGGCGTGAACGCGCATGTCGAGATCGATCATCTCGCCGTCCCGATCGAATGCGGCGACGTGTTCGTGCTCACGACGGACGGCGTGCACGAGCATGTCTCGGCGAAGGCGATCGTTGCGGCAATTGCCGCTTGCGCAGGCAATTTCGAGAATGCCGCCCGAGCCATCGTCGATGCTGCCTACGAAGCAGGCAGTTCGGACAATCTGACTGTCCAGATCGTGGGCATCGACGCGCTGCCGCCCGCCGAGCCGTTCGATATCGTGGGCAGCCTCGATCAGCTCGCTCCGGCGCCGGTGCTCGAACCGCCGACCAGCTTCGACGGCTACGACATCCTGCGCCCGTTGCATGCCAGCGCCCGCAGCCACGTCTATCTCGCCCGGGATGCCGCGACCGGCGCCATGGTCGCGCTCAAGGTGCCCTCGGTCGACCTGCGCGGCGACGCCGACTACCTGCGGCGCTTCATGATGGAGGAGTGGATCGCCCGGCGCATCGACAACCTGCATGTCCTGAAGGCCCACCCGCAGACGCGGCGGCGCAGCCACCTCTACGTCGCCATGGACTACGTCGACGGCCAGACCCTGACGCAGTGGATGGCCGACCATCGCGAGCCCGGTCTCGAGACCGTGCGCAACCTCGTCGGGCAGATCGCCCGGGGCGTGCAGGCCTTCCACCGGCGCGAGATGGTCCACCGGGACCTGCGGCCCGAGAACATCCTGGTCGATGCCGGCGGCACCCTGCGCATCATCGATTTCGGCTCCACCAAGGTCGCCGGCGTCATCGAGGCCGAGCCGCCGGTCGCGGACGAGGCGATGCTCGGCACACTGCAATACACCGCGCCGGAATGCTTCCTGGGCGACCCCGCGACGCCGGGCTCCGACATCTTCTCGGTGGGGGTCGTCGCCTACCAGCTGTTGACCGGCCGGCTGCCCTACGGCGCCAGCGCCGCCCGCGCCTGGACCCGGGCGAGCCAGCGCAAGCTGCGCTACGTCTCCGCCCGCGAGAGCCGGCCGACGCTCCCGGTCTGGGTCGACGGCGCGCTGCGCCGGGCCGTGCATCCCAACCCGGAGAGGCGCTACGCCGTCCTCTCCGAATTCCTGCACGACCTGCGTCACCCGAACCCGGTCCTCGCCGACACGCGAAGCCTGCCGCTGCTGGAGCGCAACCCGCTGATCTTCTGGCAGGGGCTCTCGCTGATCCTGGCCGTCGTGGTGTTCGCCCTGCTGGCCGATCGCGTGTTCTGGCCGCCGCGATGAGCGATCGAAGCCCGTCCGGCCCGGCGAAAACCGCGATCGGAGTCATCACGTTTTGTTGCTCCACACAGTCCCGCTCGGGGCTCTCGCAAAATCAATGCGATAGCGCTGCGCTGGGCGCTGCAGTGCACAAACCGGCGCTTTGGCGTCCTTGACCTCGAAGCGGGCCGCCTTTAGGGCGCAGACAGAAGCAGTATGAGAGCGTCACCGTCGCTGATGACAGACGACCCGTCCGAGCACCCCGTCGTCCTCCTCGTCGAAGACGACGGACTCCTCCTGATGGAGGCCTCCGATACGCTGGCGGAGGCCGGCTTCACCGTTCTCGAAGCGGCCCATGCCGACAAGGCGCTGACGGTTCTCGAAGGCCGCACCGACGTCGGCGTCCTGATGACCGACGTGGACATGCCGCAGGGGTCGATGGACGGCTTCGCCCTCGCCCGGCTGGTCTCCCGGCGCTGGCCCGGGATCCCGGTCCTCGTCGTGTCGGGCATGGGATTCCCCGGCCCGAACGACATGCCCGACGGGGCCCGCTTCATCTCGAAACCCTACCAGCCCTCGGCACTGGTGCGCACCCTGCGCGCGGTCGTCGGGGCAGCCTGAGTGATCCTCACACAACGCCCGTTCGCGACCGGTCTTCGGCCGGCGCGCAACAGGCTGCGGGCGTTGTTTGAGTAGCATTGTGCGACGCACCTCCTTGAGGCGCGCGCCGTTTCGCGACACTGTCCAAAAGATGTCCACCGAAAAACACCGCTTCGCCACGCAGGCCGTTCATGCCGGCGCCTCGCCCGATCCCGCCACGGGAGCGCGGGTGCAGCCGATCTATTTCACCAACGGCTTCGTCTTCGAATCTACCGAGCAGGCCGCCGACATCTTCGCGATGCGTCGGACCGGCTTCTCCTATTCGCGCGGCTCCAACCCGACGGTGGCGGCCCTCGAACGGCGGGTGACCGGGCTCGAAGGCGGCAAGGCCGGCGTCGCGGTCGCGTCCGGCCAGTCGGCCGTGCTGATGGTCATGATGACCCTGATGCGCTCGGGCGATGCCTACGTCTCCTCCAAGCGCCTCTTCGGCGGCTCGCTGGGCCTGATGCGCCGGCTGGAGGGCCGCTACGACCTCAAGCCGCAATTCACCGAGGACTTCACGCCGGAGGCCTTCGAGGCGCAGATCACGCAGGAGACCAAGGCGATCTTCTGCGAGTCGATCGTCAATCCGTGCGCGAGCGTGGTCGACCTCGCCGGCATCGCCGACGTCGCCCGCCGCCACAAGCTGCCCCTCGTCGTCGACAACACCCTGGCCTCGCCCGCCCTCATCCGCCCGATCGAGTACGGCGCCGACATCGTCATCCACTCGACCTCGAAGTTCCTGGGCGGCTCGGGGCTGACCATCGGCGGCATGATCGTCGATGCCGGCAAGTTCGACTGGGCGGCGCAGGGCTCGCGCTACAACCTGATCAACGATCCCTGGCCCGATTACGAGGGCATCGTGCTCTCCGAAAAGTTTCCCGAGACCTGCTTCGCCTCGGCCTGCAAGCTGTTCGGCCTGCGCGACCTCGGCCCCGGCCTCTCGCCGATGAACGCCTTCCTCACGCTGACCGGCATCGAGACCCTGCCGCTGCGCATGGAGCGCCACTGCTCGAACGCGAAAATCGTCGCGGCCTTCCTGAAGGACCACCCGGCGGTCGCCTGGGTGAGCTATCCGGCCCTGCCCGGCCAGGAGGGCGAGGCCATGGCCGCGCGCTACGTGCCGCAGGGCCCGGGCTCGATCTTCACCTTCGCCCTCAAGGGCGGCGAGGCGGCGGCCCGCACGGTGATCGAGAGCCTCGAGCTCATCTCGCACCTCACCAATATCGGCGAGATCAAATCCCTCGCGATCCACCCGTCGAGCACGACGCACCGCCAGCTGCAGAGCCACGAGAAGGCTGCCGCCATGGTCGGTCCGGAGGCCGTGCGGTTGTCTGTCGGGCTGGAGAACGTCGAGGATCTGATCGCGGATCTGGAGCAGGCGCTGGCGCGGGTTTCGTAGGCCGCCGACCTCTCCCCGCTCTGCAGGGGAGGGTCGGCGCGCAGCGATGGGGTAAGGGACACATGCGGAAGCGGCGTACGGTCGGCGTTGTACTGGGCCTCCTGATCCTCGCAGGCTCCGCCGTCGTCGCCTCCGACTACCTCCAGCTCTTCCGCACCGAGCCGCCCCTCGCCCCCGAGGCCGAGCGCGCAGACCTCGTCCGTGTCGAGAAGGGCGCACGCCGCCTCACCCTCCTGCGCGACGGCCGGGTGCTCGCGAGCTATCCGGTCGCCCTCGGCTTCACGCCGGTGGGCCACAAGCAGCGCGAGGGCGACGGGCGCACGCCCGAGGGGCGCTACCGCGTGGAATACAGGAACCCGGCGAGCGTCGCCCACCTGTCGCTCAAGGTCTCCTACCCGGAGCAGGCTGACCGGGACGCGGCGGCGGCACGGGGCGAGGAGCCCGGCGGCGACATCATGATCCACGGCATCATGAACGGGCTCGGCTGGACCGGGAGCCTGCACCGCCTGATGGACTGGACCAGCGGCTGCGTCGGCGTGAGCAACGCCGAGATGGAGGCGATCTACGCCCGCGTCGACGTCGACACGCCGATCGAGATCAGGCCGTGACCTGACGGGATCGGCGCCTACCTTCAGGGCACGCACGACAGCCCGAAGACCAGGAGCCCCCCCATGCGCGCCTACGAAATGTCCTCCGCCGACGGCCTCGACAGCTGGCGGCTGGCCGAGCGTACGCAGCCGGAGCCGGGTCACGGTCAGGTGCTGGTGCGGATGCACGCCGCCTCGCTCAACTACCGCGACCTGCTCATCGCCAACGGCCAGTACCCGTTCGCGGTGAACCTCGACCGGCTGATCCCCGTCTCGGACGGGGCCGGCGAGGTCGTCGCCGTCGGTCCGGGTGTGCGGCGCTTCGCGGGCGGCGAGCGCGTCGCCTGCATCTTCTCGCAGTCCTGGCTCGGCGGGGCGCAGGTCGCGGACATGTGGCAGACGGCGCTCGGCGGCGCCGTCGACGGCGTGCTCGCCGAGTTCCAGGTGTTTTCGGAGGAGGGCCTGGTCGCGCTGCCGGACCACCTCTCGTTCGAGGAAGGCGCGACCCTCCCCTGCGCCGCCGTCACCGCCTGGAACGCGCTCTACGGCGCGAAGCCGTTGAAGGCCGGCGAGACCGTTCTGACGCTCGGCACCGGCGGCGTCTCGATTTTCGCGATTCAATTGGCCCACGCGGCCGGCGCACGGGTGATCGCCACCTCGTCAAGCGACGCGAAGTTGGAGAAGGCCAAGGGCCTCGGCGCGGACGAGACCATCAACTACCGTGAGCATCCCGACTGGGAGAAGGAGGTCCGCCGCCTCACCGGCGGCGTCGGCGTCGACCACGTCGTCGAGATCGGCGGCACCGGCACGTTGCCCCGGTCGATCGCCTCCACCCGGCCGGGCGGCCATGTCGGCCTGATCGGTCTCCTCGCCCAGGGCGAGCCGATCGACCCGTTGGCCATCCTCGGCGGAAGCTGCCTCGTGCGTGGCGTCGCCGTGGGCTCGCGCGAGATGTTCGAGGACATGAACCGCGTGATCGCGCTCCACGCCATCAAGCCGGTGATCGACCGGACGTTCGGGTTCGACGCGGCGAAGCAGGCGCTGGCGGCCCTCGGCGAGGGCGCGCATGTGGGGAAGATCGTGGTGGCGATCGCGTAGCGCGCGAGTCAGCCGATGAGCCAGCATAACGCCGACTCGCGGGGCAGCCCGCCCAGTTCGGTTGGCGACCCACGAAGCGCAAGCGCGTTCACGCCATGGGACCGCCCGGAAGGGCAACGCGTTGACGACCCGGCGCGGCAGACCCAGCCGCCGGAGGATTCCTGTCAATGACGACCCTGTTCATCGCGAAGGTCCGCGGGCCGAACGGCGAGAAGCCGCTGATCACGGTGAGGGCTGCGGCCGAGGGCGAAGCGCGGCTGTTTCTCGAGGCGGCTTATCCCGAGGACACGATCGAGGACGTCGTCGAGCCGGGAGACTGGGTCAGCGACGCGGATACCGGCACGAAAGCCGGCGACGTGCGTGAGCATCCCGGCGTGTCGTGGCAGGCCCCGACGGGCAGTTCGGGCTGACAGCCGTGCCGTGCCTGCCGGAGGACGTGCGCGCACTCGCGCTGTTGCTTCCCGAGACGGTCGAGGGGGCCCACCAGGGGCATCCCGATTTCCGGGTCGGGGGCCGGGTCTACGCGACGCTCTGGACGGAGGAGGAGCGCCTCGTCGTGCGGCTGACACGCGAGACCCAAGCCACATTGGTCGAGACCGAGCCCGATTCTTTCGAGACGGTCCCGGGCAATTGGGGCAGTCGCGGCTGGACGAGCCTCGCCCTGTACGCGGCCGAGGAGGATGTCTTGCGCCGGGCGCTCCTCAGCGCCTGGAGCACCACCGCGCCGCCGGGGCTGGTCGCCCGATACGACGGGCTCGTCCTCGATCCGTAGAGGCGCATCTCGCGGCCGGCGTCATTGCCCCTTCGACAGTCGATCACCGACCTGTCCGTAGCCGAGCCGGGTGGCCGCCTGGTTCACCCGCCCGAAGCGCAGCACCGATTCTTCCAGGTAGTCGATCGCACCGACGAGATGCTGCCGTGCCGTCGCGACGTCGTCCCCGTCGCTTTCCGCAAGGATTACGGACGCGATGAGGACCCGATCGCGTTCGTCCTCGATCCGCCGATCCCGTTCGACATTGGGGCGTACGTCCGAATCGAAGGCCTCGATCACCTTCCAGGGTAAGTCGTCGGCTTTCGTCGCGCCGGGAAAGGCTTCCGCCAGCCGACGTCCCTTGGCCGCCGCAGCGCGAACCCGTTCAGCCAGCGTCACGTGCCGCTTCCTCGCATGGTACAGAGCGCTCACGTCTTATCGCGTCGGCCGCACCCTGACGATGCGGCGGACTCGGCCGGTCGCTCACGCCGGATCGATCGGATCGCGCCTCGCCCGCCGCGTCAGCGCCCGCAAGGCCCCGCGAAACGTGCGCACGTCCTGCTCGGTCAGCGCCATGCGGTGGAGCCGGTCGCGCATGTTGCGGATGATGCCGAGACGCTTTTCGGGAGGGTAGAACCCGGCCCGGCCGAGCGCCGTCTCCAGGCTCTCGAACAGCGAGAGCACGGCCTCGCGGCTCGCGGGCGGGGCCGTCATCGCACCGTCGAAGGGCTGGCGGGCGAGGCCGGCGGCGCGGCGCCACTCGTAGGCGACGAGCAGCACTGCCTGGGCGAGGTTGAGCGAGGAGAACTCGTCCGAGACCGGAAAGGTGACGATGGCATCCGCCAGCGAAACCTCGTCGTTCGACAGCCCCGTGCGCTCGCGCCCGAACAGGATCCCGACCCGCTGTCCGGTGTCCTGCCGCGCGGCGACGTCGGCCATGGCCGCGTCGGGGGCGTAGGCGCGCTTCATCTGGCCGCGCTCGCGGGCGGTAGTCGCCACCACGTATTGCAGGTCGGCGATGGCCTCGCCGAGCGTCGCGTGGATCGTGACGCCGTCGAGGACATGGACGGCGCCCGACGCCGCCTCGCGCACGCCCTTCTTCGGCCAACCGCCCTTGGGCGCGACGAGACGCAGCTCGGCCAGCCCGAAATTCGCCATGGCGCGGGCGGTCATGCCGATGTTCTCGGCGAGTTGCGGCTCGACCAGGATGATGACGGGGGCGGCACCGGACATGCCGGGCCTCTCGCACGGACCGGGGGAATGCGCCATGCCCGACGCGGGCTCGACCGAAACGGGCTTCTGGAAAACCTTGGGCTCGCGCCTGGAGGGCGCACCGCTCGACGCGATCAAGCTCGTCGCGGCCGTGTTGATGATCGGCGACCATGTCGACACGATCCTGCTCGACGGCCACGCGGTGCCGCTCTGGCGGCTCGGACGGATCGCGTTCCCGCTGTTCTGCCTCGCCGCCGCGCTGCATCTCGCCCGCGGCCATGATCCCGGCCGCTACGTGCTGACGCTGCTCCTCATCGCCGTGCCGACCCAACCGATCTACGCCACGGCCTTTCCCTACGGGACGACGGAGGCGAGCATTCTGGTCACCCTCGCCGCCGGCACGGCTTTCGCGGTGTGGCTCGCGAAGGCCGGCGCGTGGCGGCATGCGGTGCTGGCGGCGGGGCTCGCCTGCGTGCTGCTGCTGCCGAGCCTCGCCAAGACCGGCGTGGATTTCGGCCTCGCGGGCGTGCTGGTGCCGGGGGCATTCCTCCTGGCGCTGACCGGGCGAGCGGGCGGCGTGGCCTGGCTCGTCGCCGTCATCCTCGCGCTGAACGTCCATGGCTGGCATCCGCGCGGCGAAGCACCGTTGCCGTCGGCGATGTTCGATGCGGCGACGATTCTTGTTGGCGTTGCCGCGATTGTTTTGTTCGCGATGGGGCTGCAGGGGCGGCCGCGGTTCCTGCCGCGCTACGCGCTGCACGCGTTCTATCCGGGGCACCTGCTGGCGTTGGTAGGACTACGCGCGGCCGGATTCGCCATCGGTTCCTAGAAAACGCCGCCAGCAAAGCCGGCGGCGCAACTCTCGAAAGAAAAATCAGATCTTACCGTCGAGACCCATCTGATAATATTTGTGGGTGATCTTGTCCTGGTTCTCCAGCAGCCAATCGATCGAGGGCTCGTTGGTCATGGCCTTGCGGATCGCCTCGCACATGCCCTTGCGCTGGATCTCGAACAGCGACTTGTGGTCGACGGTCTCGGCCTCGATCACGCCGGGGCTGAGCCAGACCGAGCAGATGATGCCGAGGTCGTTGGCCTTGTGCTTGGGGATGTAGCCGGCGCGGACCGCGTCGAGGACGCCGTTGGCGATGGCGAACTGCACCGTGCCCATCAGGATCGAGGTGTACTTGCTCTCTGTCACGCTGACCTTGGAGACGCAGAGCGTCACCGGGCGGACCATGATGTCGGTGTTCAGCAGCGCGAACACGCGCGAATGGCCGACGACCTGATCGCCGGTCAGGGTGGCGAGCGCGGTGCCGACCGGCCCGTCGAGCTCGCCGATGATGACCTCGGGCTCGGCCGCCGTGTTCGGCGCGCCGCCCGCGACGAGGGCCTCGCCGGCGCGCAGGATGATACGGTCGCTCATGATGTCTCCTTGGAAATGGGAATGGCCTGAACCTGTTGCGCTGATGCACGAAATCCAGGGCCAGGGCCATGCGGGTGGCGCGGACGGGGTCCGTCCGGTAAGGCCTCGCGGCCATGACCCGACAGTCGCGACACGAGCATGACGGCCTGCGCTACACGGTGGCGCTGGTCGAGATCTGGGGCGGGATCAACGGTCTCTGGGGGTTCCTCCGGGATCTCGGCCAGACCGGATTCGCCGTGCCCCTGACGCTGCTGCCCGGCGTGCTGATCATCGGGCTCGTTCTCGCGGCGAGCGTCGTCGCGGGCGTCGCCCTCTGGTTCGACCGGCGTTGGGGCTACGCGCTGTCGCTGCCGGTGCAGCTGGCGCAACTGGTCTGGTTCACGGGCGCGTCGCTCACCTTCCGCATCGCCTCCAGCGGCTGGATACTGGCCGACCTGTTCGTCCGCAGCCGGGCCGACGGCAGCCTCGTCTTCGGCTGGCAGCTCGATCCGGTGCATAGCGGCGGCTATGCGCTCTCGCTGGCGCCGCGGGAGGAGATCACCGTCGCACTCAACTGCGTGGCGCTGGCGATCCTGGTCTGGCTGGGCCTGCGCCTGCGCACCCGGCCGCCGGGACTGCAGCGTGGCTGAGGCTGAGAGCCGTACCCGACCCGACTGCATCGGGCCGGCGTCTCTCAGCGATTGTCGTAACGCGCTTTCTTTCGACCAACCGGCAACCACTTGGTCGGAAAGCGCTCTAGCGGCCGGCGGCGGCGCGGAGCATCCCGCGGATCGCAGGATCGGCCCGCCAGGCCGCGACGCGCGCGCAGGTGAGCGCTTCGTCCGGAACCGTCCGGTAGCGGGCGAAGCTCGCTTCGACGAAGGCGCGCAGGGTCATGGTCCGCGCCGGGCCGCTTCGCGGCGTCTCGACCTTGAAGAACAGGGTGTTGCCCGGCACGCCGTAATGGCGGGCAATGTCCGGATAGACCGGCCAGGTCCCGCCGGCGATCAGGGTGTCCGCGAGATAGCTGTCGAGATCGCAGGGCACGTAGGGAATTCCGGCCTTGTCGAGCAGGCCGCGGGCGAGGTCGGCGGCGACGTACATCTTCGGATGGTTGTCCGAATGCATGAAGCAGCCGCGGCGGCTCCAGCGGATCAGGTCGGCATCGAAATCGTATCCGGCCTGCGCCCCGAGGACGCGCAGGCCTTCGGCCGAGGCGTTCCACTGATCGTAGTAGCCGAGCTCGCCGTAGATGCGCCCGTCGTAGAGCCCGAGGGTTCCGTCGAGGCCGACGCCTTCGAGATGACCGAACAGGGCGAGGGCGGAATGGGCGTGCCCCATCGGGCTCAGGAGCCCGCCATAGGCCGGCCGCCGCTCGTCCATGCCGACGCGAACCTGATCGGGGTGAAAGGCGGCGAACACCACGCTCGGGATCAGCACGGCCCGCGTCTCGGCCAGCAGCCCCAGCAGGTCGCCGCCATCCCGGAACGGCGGCAGATAGTGGTTCGTGAACACGAAGTCGTGGCGGCGCGCTTCGGCGAGGAGGTCCGCCAAGCGCGGAAACCGCCGGTTCAGCGTGAAGGCGGACAGGCCGGTCACGGCGGCGTCCGGCAGCAGCAGCGACATCGCCTGGGCCACCGCCGACCCCTGGCAGGTGCCGATCACCAGGATTCGGGGTGTCCGGCCGAGGCCGGCTCGGCGCGCCCGCCGCTCCGAGCCGCGCGACAGGAGGCTGCGCCGGACATCGGACAGAACGTCCATCATCAGCATCGGGCGCTTCTGGCATGACGCCCGCCGCCCGGCAATTACCGCGGGCCGCCTGTCGAGCGAGCGGCGTGGGAGGGCATGGAGCGCCAGCGCGCGGCCCGGATCGCCGGTCCGTGCGCGCATCCGGTGCCACGATCGCTTTGTGCCTTTGGTGCACCGCGTTATAGCGGGTTCCGACCTGACCCGCGGCGCGCGCCGGAGGGGATCCGGTCATTGTTCTTTCGCGCTTCCCCGGGCCGGCCCGGCATCGATTTCGGCGGGAAGCGCTCCAGCGGGGAAGCGATATGGCGAAGATCAAGGTGGCGAATCCGGTCGTCGAACTCGACGGCGACGAGATGACCCGGATCATCTGGGCGGAGATCAAGAACAAGCTCATCCACCCCTACCTCGATCTCGACCTCGACTATTACGACCTCGGCATCGAGCACCGCGACGCCACCGACGACCAGGTCACGGTCGATGCGGCCGAGGCGATCAAGCGCCACGGCGTCGGCGTGAAATGCGCCACCATCACCCCCGACGAGCAGCGCGTCGAAGAGTTCAAGCTCAAGGAGATGTGGAAGTCGCCGAACGGCACGGTCCGCAACATCCTCGGCGGCGTGATCTTCCGCGAGCCGATCATCTGCAAGAACGTGCCGCGCCTCGTGCCCGGCTGGACCCAGCCGATCGTGATCGGCCGCCACGCCTATGGCGACCAGTACCGCTGCACGAACTTCAAGGTTCCGGGCAAGGGCCGCCTGACCATCAAGTTCGAGGGCGACGACGGCACGGTGATCGAGCAGGAGGTGTTCAAGTTCCCGGCGCCGGGCGTCGCGCTCGCGATGTACAACCTCGACGACTCGATCCGCGACTTCGCCCGCGCCTCGCTGAACTACGGCCTCGCCCGCAAGTACCCGGTCTACCTCTCCACGAAGAACACGATCCTCAAGGCCTATGACGGGCGCTTCAAGGACCTGTTCGAGCAGGTCTACCAGGAGGAGTTCAAGTCGCGCTTCGTCTCGCTCGGCATCACCTACGAGCACCGCCTGATCGACGACATGGTCGCCTCGGCGCTGAAATGGTCGGGCGGCTACGTCTGGGCCTGCAAGAACTACGACGGCGACGTGCAGTCCGACACGGTGGCGCAGGGCTTCGGCTCCCTCGGCCTAATGACCTCGGTGCTGCTGACGCCGGACGGCCAGACCGTCGAGGCCGAGGCCGCGCACGGCACGGTGACGCGCCACTACCGCGAGCATCAGAAGGGCAAGGAAACCTCGACGAACTCCATCGCCTCGATCTTCGCCTGGACCCGCGGCCTCGCCCACCGGGCCAAGCTCGACGGCAATGCCGAGCTGGCGAGCTTCGCGACGAAGCTCGAGACTGTCTGCGTCGACACGGTCGAGTCCGGCTTCATGACCAAGGACCTCGCCCTCCTCGTCGGCCCGGACCAGAAATGGCTCTCCACCACCGGCTTCCTCGACAAGGTCGACGCCAACCTCAAGACCGCCATGGGCGTCTGAAGATCCAGGCGGGCGTTATCATGTATTCAATCGATGGCGCCCACACTGGTCCCGGCCGGTGACCGCAGAGCCTGTCCGGCTCGACCGGGCCGTTCCTTTGCGTCGGCCCGGCTCGACTTCAGATGGCCTTGAACAACCGTAGCGATTTTTGTGTCAATCTTGCCCGCAACGGTGGCGGCAGGCGGCGACAACGGTTAACCTGAGGCGATCCCATCGCGTTTCGCGGGGGCAAAACCCAGGCTCCGGCGCATGGCGAGCGCGACACGGCGCTTCGACATCGAAGCGATCACCGACAAGATCTACGAGGCCTCGGTCGTCCCCGAATCGTGGACCTCCGTGCTCGATTCGATGACCGACATCGCCGGCGGCGTCGGCACGATCCTGCTCGCCGCCGACACCACCGATTTCCGCTTCATCAGCACGCAGGGGCTGAGCGGCTTCGTCGAGAGCTTCGTCGAGCAGGGCTGGCCGGAGCGGAACACCCGCACACCGGCCGTGCTCAAGGCGCGCCATGCCGGTTTCATCGTCGAGAAGGACGTCTACTCGCCCAAGGAGATCGAAAACGACCCCCTCATCAACCAGTTCCTGCGCCCGCAGGGACTGGGTTGGGCCACGGCCACCGCCTTCCCGATGAGCACGGGCGACACCCTGGTGTTCAGCGTGGAGCGCGCCTACCGCAACGGCCCGGTGCCGGAGGCATCGGTGGAGCTGCTCGACAGCGTGCGCCCGCATCTCGGCCGGGCCGCGCTGATCTCGGGCCGGCTCCGCCTCGAACGCGCCCGCGCCGCCGTCGAGACCTTGGCGCTGCTCGGCCTGCCGGCCGGCATCGTCTCTCGGGATTTCCGGCTCCAGGCCGCCAACGCCCTCCTCGAAGGGCTGATGCCGCGCGTGGTGCGCGACGGCAGCGCGCGGGTGGCCTTCGCCGACGGCGATGCCGACGACCTGCTGGCCACCGCGCTCAACGCCACCCGCCGCCAGGTGCCGCGCTCGATCCCGATCCCGAAGCGCGATTCCGACCCCGCCTTGGTCGCCCATCTCGTGCCGGTCCGCGGCATCGCCCGCGACCTGTTCACCGGCAGCGCCTTCATCCTGGTGCTGACGCCGGTGGAGAAGCAGGCGCAGGGGCCGGATGCGGACCTGCTCCAGGGCCTGTTCGACCTGACCGCCGCGGAGGCGCGGGTCGCCCGCGCCATCGTCGCCGGGGAGACCGTCGAGACGCTGGCCGTGCGCCAGCGCATCAGCGAGAGCACGGTGCGCACCCAGCTCAAGTCGATCTACGCCAAGACCGGCATGAAGGGGCAGATCGACCTCGTCCGCCTCGGTTCCGGCCTCAGCCTCGTGCGATCCGACGAGGCCTGAGGGGCGCGGACTACCCGACCCTCAGCCTGCCTTCGATTCCGCGTTTCTCTTCCGCGTGGCCGCCGCCTTCCTGGCCGAGGCCGAGCGCTCCTCCGCCGTGCGCGAGGACGAGGCCGCGCCACCCTTGCGGCCGCCCTTGTGCGCGGCCGGGTGGCCGGTCGACTTGCCGCGCCCCGAGCCGCCGGGATGCTTGCCGCCGCCGTCGTCCTTGTTGACGGTCGCCCAGGCGCGGGCCTCGGCCTCGGCCTCCGGCACCCCACGCTTCTCGTAGGATTCGGTGATCGCCTCGGCCTTGCGGACCTGCTTGTCCGTGTATTTCGACTTGTCTCCGCGGGGCATGGCCATCTCCGGCTCAGCCGCCCGTGGCGGCGTCGAGCGTGTTCCTCACCCGCCGCACGAGATCGGCGCGGCGATAGGGCTTGTTCAAGATCTCGAACTCCGATCCCCCCACGTCAGTTCGCTCCAAGCTGGCTTCGGCGTAGCCGGTGGTGAGCAGGACCTTGAGGTCGGGCCGCCGCCGCCGCGCCTCGCGGGCGAGCATCACGCCGTTCATGCCACCGGGCATGATCAGGTCGGAGAACAGCAGCGCGACGTCGGAGCACGTCTCCAGCACCTGCAGGGCTTCGCGGCCGTCGGCGGCGGTGAGGGTCGTGTAGCCGTAATCGCGCAGGATCGTCCTGGCGAGGTTCGCCACGTCCTCGCGGTCGTCGACGATCAGCACCGTCTCGGTGCCGGCCGGCTCGGCCTCCGGCGGGACGGGCACAGCCTTCGGGACCTCGTCCGCGCTCGCCGGGAAGGACAACCGCACCGTCGTCCCCTCGCCTACCACCGACGAGACCTGAGCGGTGCCCCCCGACTGCTTGGCGAAGCCGTAGACCATGGAGAGGCCGAGCCCGGTGCCCTTGCCCTCCTCCTTGGTGGTGAAGAACGGGTCCATCACCCGCGCCAGCAGCTCCGGCGGGATGCCGCTGCCGGTGTCGGTGACGGCGACGCTGACGAAGCGGCCGCCGGGGAGGCCGCTCGTGGCGGTCGCCTCCTGCGGCGTCAGATTCTCTGTGGCGATGACGAGCCGGCCGCCCTTCGGCATGGCGTCGCGGGCGTTGATCAGGACGTTGAGCAGCGCGACCTCGGCCTGGGCCGGATCGATCCGGCAGGTCCAGAGATCGGGAGCGAGCCGGGTCTCGATGGCGACCTGCTCGCCCAGCGTCCGCCCCGCGAGTTCCCCCATGCTCTCGACGAGCTGGTTCAGGTCGACCGGCCGCCCCTCCAGCCGCTGCTTGCGGGCGAAGGACAACAGCTGCTGCGTCAGCGTCGCCGCCCGCTCGGCGGCAGTGCGGATGCTGTCGGTGGCGCGGCCGAGGCGCGCCCGGTCCGCCCCGGGGTCGTCGAGCCCGGCGGCAACGATGTCGACATAGCCGAGGATGACCTGCAGCAGGTTGTTGAAGTCGTGCGCGATACCGCCGGTGAGCTGGCCGAGCGCCTCCATCTTCTGCGCCTGACCGAGCGCATCCTCGGCATCGCGGCGCCGGGAGACGTTGAGTTGCGAGGCGAAGAAGTACACCGCCTCGCCGGAGGCATCGAAGACCGGCGAGATGAACAGCGCGTTCCAGAAGGCCGAGCCGTCCTTGCGGTAGTTCAGGATCTCGACGGCGACCTCCCGGCGCGCCTCGATCGCGCGGGCGATCTTGGCGGCGGCCTCGGGATCGGTCGCCGGCCCCTGCAGGAAGCGGCAATTGCGGCCGACGACCTCGTCATGGACGTAGCCGGTCATCGTCAGGAAGGCGCTGTTGGCGTAGACGATCGGCGTATCGGGCAACCGCGGGTCGGCGATGACCATGGGCATCCGCGTCATCTCGACGGCGGCGAAGAAGACGTTGCCCTCGGGCCGCTGGATATCCAGGCCGGCGCGCTCCACGATCACGGGGCGCGCGAAACTCGCCGGCTTCTCGGGAGACGCGTCCATAGGCTCTTCCATCCCCTCCGGAGAGAGCGCGCCGTTCCTCAGCCCCGCCGGCGCAACCGACAAATAAGTAGTCGGAACATGAAGTCGTGTCGATCGATGGTTCGATGCGATGAACGGACCGGGCACGGCTTTGTCGTCCGGCACAGTTACCCAGGTCGAAGCATCGGCTTTTCCAAAACACCAACGACCACTTTTGCGGCCGGTGCTCCAAGCAAGGCAATCCCGAGGCATACACGCGACGTCGCGAGCCGCCCCGGGATTACTTCGCTGCGCGCAATGCCGGCGACTACGCTTCCCCGTCGAGCCCGAAGCTCACGCTCTCGACATGCGCCCGCTCGAAGGCCTGCATGACGTGCTGGTAGGAGCGCTCCATCTCGGAGTTGTCGGGACCCGACGTCTCCTCGGGTTTGAGCACGAACATCAGCATCGAGCGGCCGGTGACGGTGTAGCTGTCGCCGATGCCGAAGCTCGCCAGCTCCTGGCTGTCGGGCAGGTTGGTGTCGAGGATACGCGTCCAGGCGACGCCGCCCTTCAGCTCGGGCAGCGTGAAGTCGACCACGTCGTGATAGGAATTGTAGAACAGCAGCAGCGTGGCGTCCCCGCCGCGGCGATGGATGCCCGAGGCCTGGGCCCGGCCGTCGAGGAGCACCGCGAGAGAGCGCGAATTGCCGTCGTTCCAGTTCTCCGGCGCCATTTCGGTGCCGGCGGGCGTCAGCCAGGTGACGTCCTTGACCCCGAATTCCTCGTCGAAGGCGCCCGTGACGAAGCGGCCGCGCGAGAGCATCGGCAGGGCGTTGCGCAGCAGGATCAGGCGCTGCGTGAACTCGGCGAGATCGCGCTCGTCGGCACCGATCGCCTCCCAGTCCATCCAGGAAACCTCGTTGTCCTGGCAATAGGCGTTGTTGTTGCCCTTCTGCGAGCGGGCGAACTCGTCGCCGGCGAGCAGCATCGGCGTGCCCTTGGAGAGAAACAGCGTCGCCAGCATGTTGCGCATCTGGCGAAGCCGCACGGCCTTGATCTCGGGATCGTCGGTCGGGCCTTCGACGCCGAAATTGTAGGACAGGTTGTGGCCGTGCCCGTCGCGGTTGCCCTCGCCGTTCGCCTCGTTGTGCTTCTCGTTGTATGAAACCGTGTCGGCCAGCGTGAAGCCGTCATGGGCCGAAATGAAGTTGACCGAGGCCCAGGGACGGCGGCCGCGCTTGTTGAACTTGTCGGCCGAGCCGGTGATGCGGGACGCGAGCGACGGCAGCAGGCCCGCATCGCCCTTCCAGTAGCCACGGACATCATCGCGAAAACGGTCGTTCCACTCGGCCCAGCCGGGCGGGAAGCCGCCGACCTGATAGCCGCCGGGGCCGCAATCCCAAGGTTCGGCGATGAGCTTCACGGAGTTCAGCACCGGGTCCTGACGGCAGGTGTCCAAGAAGCCGCCGCCTTCGTCGAAGCCGTACGGTTCCCGGCCGAGAATGGTGGCGAGGTCGAAGCGGAAGCCGTCGACCCGCATTTCCGTCGCCCAGTAGCGCAAGCTATCCGTGACGAGCTGCAGCACGCGCGGATGCGACAGGTTGAAGGTGTTACCGGTGCCGGTGTCGTTGATGTAGTAGCGCGGCTCCTTCGGCATCAGCCGATAGTACGAGGAATTGTCGATGCCCTTGAAGGAGAGCGTCGGACCCTTCTCGTTACCTTCCGCGGTGTGGTTGTAGACCACGTCGAGGATCACCTCGAGGCCGGCGCCGTGCATGCGCGCGACCATCTCCTTGAACTCGGAGAAGGCGAAGTCCGGCACCGCCGCGTAGCGCCGGGCGGGGGTGAAGAACGAGATCGTGTTGTAGCCCCAATAGTTCGTGAGGCCCTTCTCCTGCAGGTAGTCGTCCTGCACGAAGGCATGGACGGGCAGCAGCTCGACCGAGGTGACGCCGAGGCTCTTGATGTAGTCGAGCACGGCGGGGGTGCCGAGGCCGGCATAGGTGCCGCGAAGTTTTTCCGGCACGGCCGGGTGCTGCTTGGTGAAACCCTTGACGTGGGTCTCGTAGAAGATCGTCTTCTCCCACGGCACGTTCGGCTTCACGTCGCGGCCCCAGGTGAAGGCCGGATCGATCACCTGACAACGGCGGGTGTAGGGTCCGCTGTCGCGATCGTCGAAGGTCAGGTCGTCGCCGGTCTCCATCTGGTAGCCGAACAGGGCCGGATTCCAGGTGATCGAGCCGACGAGCCCCTTGGCGTAGGGATCGATCAGCAGCTTGTTGTGGTTGAAGCGGTGGCCGGCCTTCGGCTCGTAGGGGCCGTGCACGCGGTAGCCGTAGATCGTGCCGGGGCGGGCGTCGGGCAGGTATCCGTGCCAGACCTCGTCCGTGTACTCGGGCAGGTCGATCCGCTCGATCTCCTTCTCGCCGGCATCGTCGAACAGGCAGAGTTCGACCTTGGTGGCATGGGCCGAGAAGACGGCGAAGTTGACGCCGAGGCCGTCCCAGGTCGCGCCGCGCGGGTGGGGCGAGCCCTCCCGGATGCGCGAGCGCGTGACGCGCGGCTTCGCGGGTCCATCGGTCTGGGTGCTCTTGGCGTCGGCCATGGTGTCTCCGCTGGCGGCCGCAACACGCGGGCGGCCGAATTCGAGGTGGGAACGCTCACGTTGCGGTGAAGCTCCGCCGCAACGCGAAAATATGCTGCGGCCGACAGGGTTGACGGGCAGAATTCCGCTGCAGCGCAGCAAGCCACCGCGCCCGCACGTCTTTTCCGCTCAGCCATGTGGCCGCCATGCCTAAGCGTTCATTCATTTCGCGCCGCTATGGTCCCGCCGAGTTGCGTTCGGCGAGCCGGAGTTGGTCGTGGTGGCGGTTGTTGCGTTGGGGAGCGCGCTGGGGCGTCTGTGCGGAGAGCTGGCGGCGGCCATCGCCTGCCATCTGACGCGATCGGACCACGAGGTCGGACCGGGCGCCGAAGGCGCGACTTACTACCATGAATCCATGCCAGCCTTCGAGGAGGCGACGCGGGTCCTGAAAGGCTTCGGTCTCGCAGCCCCCGTCCCCCGCGCCGACAAGCCGGATGAGGACTGGTACTGCCGCCACGCCCTGACCATGGATGCCGAAGCCATGCCGGGCGCGCTGGCTTCCGCCGGGATCGACGGCGACGCGGCGCTGCAGGCCGTGCTGGGCTCGTTCCTCACCCTGGGCTGCGGCCATGACCGCCTGTCGTCCGAGCGCACCCCCTTCACGCCGCCGGCCGCCTACGAAGCTGCGATGCGCGCGCTGGTCCGCGCCGGCTACGCCCAGAGCGTCGGCAGCGCCTTCCGCTGGACGGACAAGATCGGTCCCGCCATGCGCGGGATCGAGGCCTGGGACGAGAACGGCCAGTCGCTCGCGACCCTCCGCGAGCAGGACCGGCTGGCGCAGGCCGATGCGGCCTGGCGCTCGATGCCGGAGACGATCCGGCGGGCGCATTTCGCCAAGCGTCCGGTGCCCCTCGTGCCCGTGGTCGAGGCGCTCACCATGAGCTGGCGCGACGGCGCCTGGCATCCGGTGACCCGCGACGCGCCGGCCGCACCCGCCGGACAGATCGCCCTGGCGCGGCGGTTGATCGATTTGGCGCAGGGCCACGCTTGAGCGCCTCCTACGAAACTTGCCCTGCACGGTCGTGGCCAGGGCGAGCATTCCCGATGGCCCGGAGCTTCGCGAGAGACACCAAGCCCGGTTCCACCGGAGCCGTATCGGCGCGATAAGGGGGCAACTTCCAGCAGGATCGCGCCATGACCGATGACCCCTCCGACACCGCCGCGAGCCTGCGCGCTCTGGCGGAGAAGCATGGGGTCAGCCCGGAGGCGGTACGGCACATGCTGCAGGCGCTCGAGTCCGGCGGCGGCCGCATGGCGCAGTTCGATCATCCCGAATTCGGCGGCATGGGCCAGTGGTTCTCCGGCGGCATGGTCATGGTCGGCCGCATGAACGACCACGGCCTGAAGGCCCGCGTGACCGCGCTCTGCGACGACCTCTCGGCCGCCCTGCCGGAGCTGGCGCCGCGCCGGTCGCAGAGCTTCTCCACGAGCCAGTCGTCGAGCGGGTCTTCGGGCAACTGGTGGCCCGAGGGCCTCGGGCGGGCCTCGAGCGTCGGGTCGCAGAATTCGACCCGTTACGCCTGGTTTCCCGACAGCCGCCGGCTCGCCGTCGAGACCGACGGACGGGTCGCGCTCTACGACACCGGCGACCACGTCATCACCGGCGCCTCGCAGCAGCAATCGGGCACGTCGCGTGTCCGCTTCAGCGGCCCGCACGGGGTGATCTCGCTCGACGACCTGACGCCGGTCGGCCAGACGCAGGCACAGAGCGAGCCGAAGCCGAACGAGCCTGCGCGCACGGCGCCGTCATACTCCCCTCCCCCGGCTCCCGAACCACGCCCGGCCTACGCTCCGAGCCGTGACGACGCGCCGAGCCAGGCCAGCCCGCCCGAACGTCCCCGGCCCGCTTCCGCACCGACATCGGCCAGCCCGCAGACCGACGTGATCTCGACCCTGGAGCGGCTGGCCGAGCTGCACCGCAAAGGCATCCTCACCGACGAGGAGTTCTCGGGGAAGAAGGCGGAGTTGCTGGCGCGGCTCTGACGGTTCGCCGCATGACCCCGCAGCGCGACCTCGTCGACATTCAAAGGATCTACCACGAGCCCGCCGTCGCGGAGTTTGCCCGGGGGCGGGAGATCTTCGCGCGCTTTCCGGATGTGGAGCGCATTGCCGTGCCCTCGCACTGGAACATCCCTTCCCTCCACGGCAACGCGGGCGCGATCGAGGATTGGCTGCGCATCAAGCGCACCACGCTCGTCGTCGGCGTGAAGAAGGGGCTCGCCCTGCGGCCCAACGGGCGCAGCGCCCATTTCATCGCGCCCTCGACCTCGAACGGCTGCGCCATGGCCTGCGCCTATTGCTACGTGCCGCGCCGCAAGGGTTTCGCGAACCCGATCTCGCTGTTCGTCAACACCGAGGCCATCGGTGAAGCCATCCGCCGCCACGCCGAGAAACAGGGGCCGCTGACCGAGCCCGATCAGGTCGATTCGGCGCTATGGGTCTACGATCTCGGCGAGAACGGCGATCTCTCGGTGGACGCCATGCTCTGCGACAATGTCCGCGACCTCGTCGCGCTGTTTCGCACCATCCCGAACGCAAAAGGTTCGTTCGCGACGAAGGCGGTGAACCGCGACCTGCTCGCCTACGAGCCGCAGGGCAAGACGCGGATCCGGTTCTCGCTGATGCCGGCGCGGATCGCCAAGGTCGTGGACGTGCGCACCAGCCCGATCGCCGAGCGCATCGCCGCGATCGATGACTTTCTGCGTGCGGGCTACGAGGTCCACGTGAACTTCTCGCCGGTGATCCTCTACGAGGGCTGGGAGGCGGATTGGCGCGCGCTGTTCGACGAGATCGACGGCACCATCTCCGACGCGGCCAAGGCGCAACTCAAATGCGAGATCATCCTGCTGACCCACAATGCGGGCCTGCACGCGGTCAACCTCGGCTGGCATCCGCGGGCGGAAGACCTGCTCTGGCGGCCCGACATCCAGGAGGCCAAGCGCTCCGAGGGCGGCGGCGAGAACCTGCGCTACCGTACCGGCTGGAAGGGGAAATGGCTCGCCCGCTTCAAGGCGCTGCTGGCGGAACGGATGCCGTATTGCACGGTGCGCTACGCCTTCTGATTCTTTTCCGGAGTTTTCGATGAGCGATCACGAGACGTTCCTGCGCGAAGCCATCGCGCTCGCCCGCGACAACATACCGGCGGGTGGTACCGCCTACGGCTCCGTGATCGTGCGAAACGGCCGAGTGATCGCGCGGGCGGCGAACCAGGTCCACGCGACCAACGATCCGACGGCCCATGCCGAAGCCCTGGCGCTGCGCGAGGCCGGCCGCGTGCTCGGGCGGCCGGTGCTCGACGACTGCATCGTCTACGCCAGCGGCCGGCCCTGCCCGATGTGCCACGCCGCGATGCGGCTCGCCGGCATCCGCGAGGCCTATTTCGCCTTCACGGCGGAGGAAGCCGAAGCCCACGGCGCGGGCAGCGCGACGATCTACGCGGAGCTGTGCCTGCCGCCGGCCGAGCAACCGATGCAGGTGCGCCATCTGCCGCCCGTGGGCGAGACGGCGCCCTATGCGGACTGGGCCGCGCGCCGGGATCGGAGCTGAAGACCGCGCTCAGTGCGTCCAGGGCGCCGTGCGGTTGAACTTGAAATTGTCGGAGTAGGACAAGCCCTTGCGCACGGTCTGGGGCCGCGGGGTCTCGACCCGATAGGCGATGCCCTCGCGCTTGGCGTAGGCGATGGCCTCCTCAGCCGTGTCGAATTCCAGACGCACCTGCTGCAGCATGTCCGACGACGAGGTCCAGCCCATCAGCGGGTCGGCCTCGCGGGCGCTGGTCCGGTCGAATTCGAGCAGCCACTGCTTGGTGCGGGCCATCCCCGACTGCGAGGCATCCTTCGAAGGGCGGAAGATGCGGGCGCTCGACATCGGACGGAGGCTCTCCGGAAAAAATGGTCGGGGCGATAGGATTCGAACCTACGACCCTCTGGTCCCAAACCAGATGCGCTACCAGGCTGCGCTACACCCCGACACGCTCGCGCGCTGAGACGGACGTACGATTTTGCCTCCGCTGGGGCAAGCAGCGGCAGACGCGAACGTCCCATGAAAAACCAGCCCATGAAAAACCCGTCCGGCACGGCCGGACGGGCGGAATCGTCAAACGGGCCGGATGCGGATCAGCAATCGTCGCCCTTGTGGCCGGCATGTTGGGTGGCGGGTGTGTCGTTCATCGCGCCGACGGTGCCCGGCGAGGCAGGCTGTTCGCCGCCGGCCAGGTTCTTCGAACCGGCTTCGGCCTTGTCGCTCTTCTCGCCGCCCTTGTCGGCGGTCTGGGCCGCCTGGTTCGCGCCGGTATTGTTCATGGCGCCGACCGTACCCGGCGAGGCCGGCTGGGCACCGCCGGCAATGTTTTTGCTGCCCTTGTCTACGTCCGAGCTCGTCGCGTTGGTCGCCTGATCCGGGCTCTTTCCCTTCTCGGCGGTGCACGGCGCAGCGATGGCGGCAGAGGCGGACAGCAGTACGGCGGCAGCGAGATTGGCACCGATCACAAATTTCTTCACGTTTTTCTCCGCGTTGTTGTTCGCGGGAGAAAGCAGCAGCCCCATGCGGATGTTCCGCCCGAACAGGGTGGCTGCGACAATTCTGTCGCGCGGCCGCCGTGAACACGTCTATGCTGGAAAATACTTCCGGCATCGCGACAGAATATCGCAGGAAATCTTGAGCGGCGCCTCGGTCTCAGGGGTCGAGGAGCGCCGTGAGACGCGCCGCGAGCCCGGCGCCGTCACCGGCGAGATGCAGCAGCTTGAGCCGGGAGGTCGCGCCGGAAAGGATCGTCACGTCGGCCTTTCGCAGGCCGAAGCTCTTGGCCAGGAAGGCGACGAGGACCGCATTGGCCGCACCCTCCACCGGTGGCGCCGCGACGCGGAGCCCCAGCGCGGCCCGGCCATCCGCGCCGACGACGACGCGGCCGAGCGCCGTGCGGTCGGCCTTCGGCGTCAGGCGCACGGCAAGCCGCAGCCCGTCGGCATCGATCGCGAAGGGGGCTGGCGTGTCGGGCGTCATGGCGCTTCGGTCCGGCGGCTCTCACCGGACCATTGAACGAACGACGGCGATGGGTGGCCCCATCGCCGTCTGGCATCGGACTGGAGTTGGCAGACCACTCAGGCGCTGGCGCGCATCGGGGTGGCGTCGACGGGGATCTCGATATCCACGCCCAGCGTCGAGACGCCCTTGCCGCGCTCCAGCTTGATCTGGACCTTGTCGGCATCGACCTTCACGTACTTGGCGATGACGGCCAGGATCTCTTCGCGCAGCGTGATCACCAGATCGGGACGGCCGTTCTCGGACCGCTCGTGCGCGATGATGAGCTGTAGGCGTTCGCGGGCGGTGTTGGCCGAGCCGCGGGGCTTGAGGAAGGTGAGAACGCTCATGCTGCCCTCCGTGTGAACAGCTTGTTGATCAGGGACTTGCGGTCGGACGGGATCGCCATCGCAACGGTTTCACCCTTCAGGCGGCGCACGGCGTCGATATAGGCGCGGGACGGGGCGCAGAGCGGGTTGTTCAGCGTCACCGGGCAGCCGACATTCGAGGCGCGGAGCACTTCGAGGCTCTCGGGGATGATGGCCAGCAGCGGGATCGAGAGGATCTCGAGCACGTCGTCGACTTTGAGCATGTCGCCGCGGTCGGCCCGGGCCGGGTCGAAGCGGGTGAGGATCAGGTGCTTCTCGATCTGCTCGCCCTTTTCGGCGCGCACGGTCTTGGAATCGAGGAGACCGATGATCCGGTCCGAATCGCGCACCGAGGAGACTTCCGGGTTGGTGACGACCACCGCGACGTCGGCGTGGCGCATGGCGAGCTGGGCGCCGCGCTCAATGCCGGCCGGGCTGTCGCAGACGACCCAGTCGAACTTTTCGCGCAGCTCGGCGATGACGCGCTCGACGCCTTCGTCGGTCAGGGCATCCTTGTCGCGGGTCTGCGAAGCGGGCAGCAGCGAGAGGTTCTCGAGCCGCTTGTCGCGGATCAGCGCCTGGTTGAGCTTGGCGTCGCCGTTGGTGACGTTGATGAGGTCGTAGACCACCCGGCGCTCGGCGCCCATGATCAGGTCGAGGTTGCGCAGGCCGACGTCGAAATCGACGACGCAGACCTTCTCGCCGGCCTGGGCCAGCGCTGCACCGAGGGCGGCCGTGGTCGTCGTCTTGCCGACGCCGCCCTTGCCGGATGTCACACAGAGAACCTTGGCCATCTCATCGTTTCCCTTGAAGCCAAATCGTGTTCGTCGAAGCGTGCCGCTCAGGCGAGGGCCGCAAACTTGATCGCGCCGCCGTCGAGCCAGATCTGGACAGCCTGGCCGCGCAGGTGGCTGCCCATGTCCTCGGCCGTGCGGACGAGGCGGTCGATGCCGAGGAGTTCGGGCTCGAACTTCCGGCAGTAGATTCTTGCGCGCGGGTTCTTGGCGGCTCCCGCGATGACCCGGCCGCGCAGCGCGCCGTAGACGTGGACGGAGCCGCCCGCGAGAATTTCGGCGCCGGAGGAGACGGAGCCCATCACGGTCACGTCGCCCTCGGGATGACAGATGCTCTGGCCGGAGCGCACCGAGCCCTCAATGGTGAGCGAGGTGACCGGAGGCTTTTCCGCCTCGATCGTGACCGTCACACCCTCGAGCGTCGGACGGCCGCCGGCGAGGAAGGGAGGAAGTCCGACTGACGCGCAGGCCGCGCCCTCGATGCCGAGGATGCGGATGCTGCGGCTCGACAGCTCGGCGACGAGGCCTTCGAGCGCGGAGGCCTCGGGGGCCAGCGCCGCCACGTCGAGGATCACGCCCTTGTCCGCGAACAGGGTGGGCGAGCGCTTCAGCGCGGCGTCGAGGAGGGCGAGCCAGTCGCCGACCGGAGCTTGGGGCGCCAGGGCGAGCGCGCGAAACACGCGGCCGCGGCAGGCGAAGATGGGGAGTGTGGGAGCAGGGCTTGTCACGGGGGTGAACGTTTCCTTACCGACCCCCCCATTCACGGCCGCCATGGTTACCGTGCGGTTAATTTTTCCGGGCGGTCGGCAAGTTTTGCCGGGTGACGTCCGGGCACCGGATTGCCGTGTTTCGGAAATTATCCTTCACCGTCAGTGGCTTGATGATCGTGATCGGCGCGATACAATCGTTAAGGCGATTTCATCCGGCCTGCGGGGATCGCCCAATCCTGTGATCGTGCGAATCAGGGAGACGCCGACGCGGACGGTGATCGAGGGGTTTTCGAGAGGCGCGATCGCCCCCGGTGCCGGATCGCCTTCCGCCGGCGCCCCGGGCATCCGGCAAGGGGAAGTCGCCGGCGGCCTCAGCCGACTTCGACCCGGCCGTCGAGGCCGATCACGCGGCCGAGGCCGCGCACGCGGTTGAGCAGGCGTTCGCCGTCGAGGGGGCGCCATTCGGCCGGAAGCCTGAGCACGATCTTGCCGTCCTCGACGGCGAGCGGTGTCCGCTGGAGCACGCCCGCCATGCCGGCTGTGACCGGGAAGGCGACGCGCTGCAGGGCGGCGATCAGGCGGGCGCGCTCCAGCAGGCGGGGACCGGCGAGATCGCGCAGCATCTGGCTCGCCTTCTCCGGCGCGATGCCCTCGTGGCGAAAATATCCGGTCAGCGCGAGATAGGCGCGGCCGGGGTGGTCGATCCCGGTGAAGGCCGCGTTGGCGATCACGTTCAGGCCCTGCTCGCCCCGGTAATCCGGATGCGCCCGCCAGTTGATGTCCGACAGGAGGCAGGCGGCGTGGCGCAGCCGGCGCTCCTCGGTGGTCTCCGGCCCGTCGAGGGTCGCGATGAAGCGGTCGGTCCAGCCGCGCAGCTCCTCGCCGTGGCCGGGAGAGCGCGCGCGCTGGTCGTTGAGCACTTGCGCCCCGGCGATCAACGGGTCGAGCATCCGGGTCTCGCGGTCGAGCTGCTCGAACAGCAAACCCTCGCGGACGCCGAGCGCCGAGATCGCGACCTCGCGCGGCCGGCCGACATTGATGATCTCTTCGAGCACCACCGCGCCGTAGGCGAGCAGCGGCCGCCGTGCCTCCGACACGAGTTCCACATCCTGCAACGCGCTCGATTCGTTCTTCTCGACCATGTCGAGGAAGTCGAGCGTGTCCTGCGGCTCGACGCTGTAGCCGTGCATGACGTGGAGGTCATAGCCGCGGGCGGCCATGTGCAGCTTGGCCAGGGCGCGCCAAGTGCCGCCGACCGCGTAGAAGGTGCGCCCGCGCATGATCTCGAGCTGAGGCTCGGCCTTCTTGAGATGTTCGCGGGCGATCTTGCGGGCCTTCTTGGCGGAATCGCCGGAGAGATCCTGCAGGGCGAGGCCGCCGAGCGGCATGGTCACGCCCTGGCCCACCGTCGAGCCGCGCACGTCGACGAGTTCGAGGGAGCCGCCACCGAGATCGCCGACGACGCCGTCCGGCCCGTTGAAGCCCGAGACGATGCCGAGCGCCGACAATTCGGCCTCGCGCCGGCCCGACAGAAGCTCGATGCCCTGGCCGAGAATATCCTCGGCCGCCTTGATGAAGGCGGGGCCGTTCTCGGCGTCGCGCGCGGCGGCCGTGGCGAGCACGAAGATCCGTCCGATCTTCATGGTGTCGCAGAGCACCCGGAACCGGCCGAGCGCATGGAGCGCGCGGCGCACGGCCTCGTCGCTCAGCCGCCGCGTCGAGAAGACGCCCCGGCCGAGACCGCAAAGGACCTTCTCGTTGTAGAGCGGCGTCGGCGCACGGGTCAGCCCGTCATAGGCGACGAGCCGCACCGAGTTCGACCCGATGTCGATGATCGCAACGGGTTTGAGCCGGTCGGGCAAGGGCATGTCGGCGGAATGGGCGAGCGTCAGGTGAGAACGAATCGGACCCATGCGTCACCCTTTCAGGCACGCTGAGCCCGACGGCTCAACGAGCGGGGGCTGGATTTCTTCGACGACTTGCCGCGCCCGGACAGGCTCGGATTCGTCATGAAATACTTGTGCGCGTTGAACGGCTCTTCGCCCTCGGCGGGCTGGATCCGCTCGCTTGCGCCCGATGCCAGTACACGCCAGCTCTGCCGGTTGTCGAGGAGGTTCGCCAGCATGATCTGGTCGAGCACCTGCTGGTGCACAGTCGGATTGGTGATCGGCAGCAGGGCCTCGACGCGCCGGTCGAGGTTGCGCTGCATCAGGTCGGCGGACGAGATGTAGACGATCGCCTTGGGGTGGGGCAGCCCGGCGCCGTTGCCGAAGGCGTAGATGCGTCCGTGCTCCAGGAAACGCCCGACGATCGACTTGACCCGGATGGTCTCGGACAGGCCGGGCACGCCGGGACGCAGGCAACAGATGCCGCGCACCACGCAATCGATCTGCACGCCTTCAGTCGAGGCGTCGTAGAGCGCGTCGATGATCTGCTGGTCGACCAGCGAGTTGCACTTGATCCAGATCGCCGCCGGGCGCCCGGCCTTGGCGTGGGCGATCTCCTGCGCGATGTGCTCGAGGAGGCGCGGCTTCAGCGTCATCGGCGAGACCGCCATGCGCTCGAGCTCCGCCGGCTCGGCATAGCCGGTGATGTAGTTGAAGATGCGAGAGACATCGCGGGCGATGGCCGGGTCCGCCGTGAAGAAGGACAGGTCGGTGTAGATGCGCGCGGTGATCGGATGATAGTTGCCGGTGCCGATATGGCAGTAGGTGACGAGCTTCTCACCCTCGCGGCGCACCACCATCGACAGCTTGGCGTGCGTCTTCAACTCGATGAAGCCGAACACGACCTGCGCGCCGGCCTTTTCGAGGTCCTTCGCCCAGCGAATGTTCGCCTCCTCGTCGAAGCGGGCCTTCAATTCCACCAGTGCGGTCACCGACTTGCCGGCCTCGGCCGCCTCGGCCAAGGCGGCGACGATCGGCGAGTTCGAGGAGGTGCGGTAGAGCGTCTGCTTGATCGCGACGACGTTCGGGTCGCGGGCGGCCTGGGCCAGGAACTGCACCACCGAGTCGAAGGTCTCGTAGGGGTGGTGGACGATGAAGTCCTTCTGCCGGATCGCCGCGAAGACATCGCCGCCGCTCTCGCGGATGCGCTCGGGGAAGCGGGCGTTGTAGGGCTTGAACTTGAGGTCCGGCCGGTCGATCCCGACGATCTGCGAGAGCTCGTTGAGCGCCAGCGTGCCTTCGACGAGGAACACGCCGTCCTGCGCGATCTCCAGCTCGTCCATGACGAAGCTGCGCAGGTCCTCGGTCATGCCCTCCTCGATTTCGAGGCGGATCACGACGCCGCGGCGGCGCTGCTTCAGCGCGCTCTCGAAATGCAGGACGAGGTCCTCGGCCTCCTCCTCGATTTCGAGATCGGAGTCGCGCACCACCCGGAAGGCACCCTGGCCCTTCACGGAATAGCCGGGAAACAGCCGGTTCGTGAACTTCACGATGACCTGCTCGATGGCGATGAAGCGCGCCGTCGTGTCCCCCGTCGCGTCGGGCAGGCGCACGAACCGGTCGAGCATGGAGGGCAGGCGGATCAGCGCGCGGAGCGTGCGGCCGTCGCGCGGGCGCACCAGCATCAGGGCGATGGTCGAACCGAGATTGGGAATGAACGGAAACGGATGGGCCGGGTCGATCGCGAGCGGCGTCAGCACCGGCAGGATGTGCTGCAGGAAGTAGTCGTCGAGCCAGGCGCCATGCTCGTCCGACAAGCCCGCCGGCTCGACGAGCTCGATGCCGACTTCGAGCAATTCGCCACGCAGCGCCCGCCAGCGCTCCTGCTGGTCGAGGGCCAGCCGCGAGACCTCGGCGCCGACGCGCACGAGCTGTTCGGAGGGCGAGAGGCCGTCCTGCGAGGGCGTGGTGATGCCGGCGCGGACCTGATCGTACAGGCCCGCCACGCGGACCATGAAGAACTCGTCGAGGTTGGCCGCCGAGATCGAGAGGAAGCGCAGCTGCTCCAGCAGCGGGTGGTTCTTGTTGGAGGCCTCCTCCAGCACACGCCGGTTGAACTGCAGCCAGGATAGCTCGCGGTTCACGAAACGCTCGGGCGAGTGGCGCAGATGGCGGCCGGCCTCCAGGATCGGCTCGCGGGCGGCCTCGTCGACCTTAGCCCCCGTCTTCTGGCCGGTCGGGCCGGCCTCGGGCTCGGCGGCCTTCTCGGCGGCGAGGATGCGGGCGGCACGGGCCGTGCGGGCGCGGGCGCTCTCGCTGCGGACGCCGCGCTCTGTGGCGAGCGTCGTCTCCTCGGCCTCGACCGCCTCGCCGTCCTGCACCGTGACGTCCGACTCCATCTCCGGCAAAGGTCAGCCTCCTCAGTTGCGCGCGGGGCGGTGCCGTAGCACGGGCCGAGCTATGCCATATGACGTTTTTGCGACAGAGCGGCCAATGCCGCTGCGCCGCGACGGCCGGAAGGCTACTCCCCTTCCGCCTTCGCCTCCTCGGCGAAGATCGTCATGGCAGGGCCGAGATTCGGGGCGGGCTCGCGGCGCGTGTTCACCAGACGCAGCAGCAGCAGCGACTCGCCCATCACCGCCTTGAAGCCCGGCGTCACCCGGATCGGCAGGCAGCGGTCGAGCGTGAGGTAGGCCGCTGCTTCGTAGCGCTTCTTCGCGTCGTCGTCGCCTTTCAGGATCTTGGCCATGACCATCGGCGGGCCGCGCAGGCCGCCATTCGGCGCGAACAGGAAGCGGAACGCGACCACCGAGCCCTCGGTCCCCTTGGGCACCGTCCAGCAGCGCACGAAGGCGGCGCGCAGGTCCTTCCAATTGTCGAGGAGTGGCGCTGGATCCTCGGCGCGGGCAGGGAGGGCGGCCAGGAGCAGGACGAAGCCGACGGAGCAGACGCGGCGATACAGACGGCTCGGCAGATCAGAGGTCATGAGGTCCGATCCTCGTTTCGTGTCGCGGGCACGAGCCCAGAGTGATCGGTAACGGTCAGTCCCGCTCGCGAGGCGAAGCCGCCAGCCAATCCCGAAGCGCCTGATTGACCCGGCCATGCCAGCCGGCACCGGTCGCACGGATGCCATCCAGGACGTCGGCATCGAGACGCAGCGTGACCTGCCGCTTCGGCCGTTCGATCTTGGGCCGCCCGCGGCCGCGCCTGATGAGTTTGCCGCCGATGTGGAAATCGGCGCGTTCGATCATCTCGTCGGTAATCTCGGGAAGTTCTTCGTATTCCTCGGGCGTGATCTCGTGGGCATCCAAGGCAACGAGGTCCGTTCCGATCGGTCGATCGGCGGAGAAGCGGGGTGAAGCGCGTTTGCTCGCGGACATTGGCTTTCCTCATGGAAAATACGGCGATCCAACCCCCGTGGAATCCATCCAACGACGACCATTCGGCCGAAAAACAGCCCCATCGTGATGTTGCCGACCTCGCCGTAGTCTTTGCGCGTGTCTTCGAACGTGTAGGTCGGTCCGGCGAAAACGACCTCGGCATCGTCGAAACCGAGGCGCCCCTCGGTGAGCGCGTCTCTGGCGCTTCGCAGGATCCGAGACGATCGCCATCGATTATTCGCAACGCCATTTAACGCGGCGATCGACGATTAAAAGGCGTTACACAAAAGGCCGATCGGCATCACCCCTGTCGGAGAGCCGCGGTCATCAGGCCTCGTCATCCGCCCCGTCGGCGTCGTCCCCGGTCTCGGCCATGCCGAGCCGGTCGAGCACCGCCAGAGCCAACGGCTTGGTGATCCGCCGGCCGCGGCCGAGGGCGTCGCGGTCGAGTTCGGCGACCACGTCGCGGGCACGGGCCAGCGAGCGGTCGATGCGTAGGGCGACCGCTTCGACAACGGCGAGGTCCACCACGATCTGCCGGTCGACGAAGAGCTTGACGATGACCGCGCGCAGCAGGGCGTCGTCCGGCGGCAGGATCTCGACGCGCGGCGCGAGGCGCAGCCGCGAGCGCAGGTCCGCCACCTTGAGGCCGAAGCCGTCGACCGGGCCCGCTCCGGTGATCATCACCGGGCATTTCCGCTCGCGGGCGAGATTGAGCAGGTGGAACAGTGAGGACTCGTCACGATCCGCCGGGCGGTCGACATCCTCGATCACCAGGGCGCCGTTCGAGACGAGATGCCTGACCTGATCGGCCTGCAGCGTGCCGGCGGACACGGTCCAGGCATGGGCGCGCGTCGCCCAGATCGAGGCGAGGTGGCTCTTGCCGCTGCCGGCCGGTCCCTGCAGCAGAAGCACCGTGTCCGGCCAGTCGGGCCAGGCCTCGACCAGGCCGTAGGCCGTCTCGTTGGCCGGGCCGACGAGAAAATCCTCGCGGCCGTAGCGCGGGTCGAGGGGCAGGTCGAAGGTGAGCTGCTTCGGCGGAGCTTTGTCGCGCATGGGACGGGCTTATACACCCGATCCGTTGCGAAATTCGCGCGCGTTGCCTGCGCGTCATCAGCAGCCGTTCGGAGCAATCGTCGGGCCGAGCCTGTACGCGATACGGCGGAAATTGCATAAAATTAGAATTTCAAAATGCTCCAGAGGGCCGAAACAGCGCAAAGCCAAGTCTTAACGACTCCACTTCCAAATCGGGGACTGATTTTCGGGAGAGGCGACATGGCACGACCACGGCACGGTTTCCTGCTGGCCGCACAGGCGATCGTGATACTCGCCACCAGCGTCTGTCTCGGCACCATGCAAGCCTCCGCCACGACCGACGAGGTCCGCAATCATCTCGCCCGCAAGGACTGCGTCCGGGGAAAATTCGCGAACTACTATCGCGAGGGCCAGGGCGGCGACCCCGCGCCTAACTATCGCGGCCGGGTGTACAAGCTCAGCCAGGACTATCCCAATCAGCTGCCGCCCGCGGAAAAGCTTCCGTGGCAAAAGATCGATTTCAAGGATGGCGGGCCGGTCGATCCGAGGGCCTACCTGCAGGCGCTTCTCGATTACGGCCTGGAGGGCAATGTCGACGTCGACTTCTACGTCGAGGACAATAAAGTCCGCAAATGGTACGGCATGCCGTGGATGGACTGGAACACCGAGGTCGCCTCGGACTGGCCCGGCACCGACGGACGTGAATTCGTCCACGGTTTCACCCACGAGTTCGACTCGTCGGGCAACACGCTGAGCACCCTGCAGCGCGATTTCGTCGACACCTGGTCGGGCGCCTATTTCAACGACCGCGCCGCCTTCGGCATCGGGCAGGTCTATTGCAATCCGGACGACCCGAAACCCGGCGCGCTGAACCCCGACCCGACCGCGCTCAACACGTTCCCTGACGGCGCCTTCATCATCAAGCTGCTGTTCTCCACCGTCACGGAGGATCAGCTTCCCACCGTGAAGAACGCCCTCGAATGGAAGGCCGACGTCTTCGTCAACGACGATCCGCGCTGGCGCAATGCCGGGCCGATCGAGCGGTTCAAGCGCGAGATCAGTACGATCCGCATGATCCAGATCGACGTGTCGGTCCGCGACGCGCGCAGCACCACGGGCTGGCTGCTCGGCACCTTCGGCTATGACGGCAACGCCCGGGGCGACACGCCCTGGAAGCGGATGGTGCCGCTGGGCCTCCAATGGGGCAACTCGCCCAAGGCCACCTTCGCCGAGACTTGCACGGGGCCGAACGGACCCTGCGATCAGTCCAAGCTCACCGAGCAATGGATCAACCCGCAGGCCCTGAAGGAGCTGACGAACGCGCCGCTCAACTTCAACCATCTCGGCTATGGCGGGCGACTCGCCGGCCCCGTCGACAACGCCAAGGCCTCCTGCATGGGATGCCACCAGACGGCGGGCTTCCCGAACGTGGCGATCCTGCCGGAGTTTTCCGCCAACGGCACGCTGCTCGGCCTCGACGCCGAGCGCCGGCCGCAGACCGAGCAGAGCCTGCGGATGATGTACCAGGCGAACGTCGTCTCGGGCGTGGTGTTCAGCGACACCCAGCTCTACTCGTCGGATTCGTCCCTGCAGCTCTCGATGAGCCTACAGAACTACGTCTCCCTGCGTTGCGCGGCCCGGCCTCCGGGCGCCGGCGCGCCGCAGGAGACACCCTCGCTCTGCACGCAGCTCGCCCGCTGGCAGGTGCTGCAACGCAAGTCGATCGACGCCGTCTCGACCTTCGGGACGCCGGGTCCGGATGGCGGTCCGCTGCCGAGCCCGTAAACGTCTCGCAGAGGCTACTCCTCCGGCTCTGCCAGCAGCACCGGCTCTTCCGAGGTGTAGAGCCGGCTCTGCAGATACTGCTCGACGCCGAATCGAACGACCACGCCGATCGAGGCCGCCACCGGCACGGCCAGCAGCAGGCCGACGAAGCCGAACAGCGTGCCGAAGGCGAGCAACGCGAACATCAGCCAGACCGGATGCAGCCCGACGGAATCGCCGACGAGCTTCGGCGAGATGACGTTGCCTTCGAGGAACTGGCCGACCAGGAACACGCCGACGGTGAGGCCGATATGCAGCCAGTCGCCGGTCGGCCACCACTGCACCAGCGCGACGCCGAGCGAGAGCAGGAAGCCGGTGAGGCTGCCGACGAAGGGGATGAAGGTCAGGAAGCCCGAGATCAGCCCGATCAGCACGCCGAAGTTCAGCCCGACCGCAAACAGCCCGACGGCGTAGAAGGTGCCGAGGATCAGGCAGACCAGGGATTGCCCGCGCACGAATCCGGTGACGGCGTTGTCGATCTCGGCGGCGAGCCGGCGCGTGGTGTCGCGATGGCGCGGCGGCACCCAGCCGTCGAGGCCGGCGATCATCCGGTCCCAGTCGTGCAGCAGGTAGAACGCCACGACGGGGGTGATCACGAGAAGTGAGGCGATCGAGACCAGCGCCTGGCTGCCCGACCAGATCGAGCCGAGGAAGGCGAGGAACCAGGTTCCGCCCTGCCCCACCAGCGAACCGACCGAGCTCTGCAGCTCGCTGACGACGTCGGTGCCGCCGATCTTTTGCAGCACCGGCCCGACCCGCTCGACGATGATGCCCTGGAGCTTCGAGACCATGCCCGGCAGTGCGTTGACCAGCGAGGCGATCTGCCCGGCGGCCAGCGGCACGACGATGATCAGCAGCATGATCAGTCCGACGACGAAGCCGGCCAGGATGATCAGCGTCGCGGCAAGCCGCCCGACGCCGAGCCGCTCCAGCCGGTCTGCCAGGGGATCGAGCAGGTAGGCGAGCGCCAGACCCGCCACGAAGGGCAGCATCACCTCCCGCAGCGAATAGAGCAGGAAGACCAGGACCCCGAGGATCAGGAGACCGATGATTGCCCTGGTGCGCATCCCGGCTCCCCCGCAGCTCGACCGTTAACGAGACGGAGAGTGGGAAGCCGGTTTTGCCGGTCAAGGCAAGCCCAGGATGACGGCGGCCGTTCGGGGAACCGATACCCGGCCGATTTCTTCGGATTCATGCGAAGGCCATGATCTGCGATCCGGTCGGCAACCAGATGTCGGTCGTGCTCCCACAAAAGGGGCTGGCGAGATCGGCGAAGCCGTTCGCGGCGCCGCTCAACAAAGCAGGTAGTGTCGGTGCCGCGGATCGGCGGCCGAACCCACCGAGCGTTGTCGACAGCGATCTCGGCGATTGTGCGCAGGATGGGGTGGATGCCGGGCAAAATCGGCTAAAGAGGCTCCAACACGAGGACGGAGAGCCGATGACGGCCGCAGATCAAGACGGGCTGACCTACGCGCAGGCCGGCGTCGATATCGACGCCGGCAACGCGTTGGTCGAGACGATCAAGCCGCTGGTGCGGGCCACGCGCCGGCCCGGGGCGGATGCCGAGATCGGCGGCTTCGGCGGCCTGTTCGACCTCAAGGCCGCCGGCTTCAAGGACCCGATCCTGGTGGCGGCGAATGACGGCGTCGGCACCAAGGTGAAGATCGCCATCGAGACCGGGCGCCACGACACCATCGGCATCGACCTCGTCGCCATGTGCGTAAACGACATCATCGTGCAGGGCGCCGAGCCGCTGTTCTTCCTCGACTACTACGCCACCGGCAAGCTGGTGCCGGGCGTCGGCGCGGACATCGTGCGCGGCATCGCCGAGGGCTGCCGTCGGGCGGGCTGCGCGCTGATCGGCGGCGAGACCGCCGAGATGCCCGGCCTCTACGCCAACGAGGATTACGACCTCGCCGGCTTCGCGGTCGGCGCGGCCGAGCGCGGCACGCTGCTGCCGCGCCCCGGCATCCAGCCCGGCGACGCGGTGCTCGGGCTCGGCTCCTCCGGCGTCCACTCGAACGGGTTCTCGCTGGTGCGCCGCATCGTCGAGCGCAGCGGCCTCGCATGGGACGCCCCCGCGCCGTTCGCCCCCGGCCGGACGCTCGGCGAGGCGCTGCTGGAGCCGACGCGGATCTACGTGAAGGCCCTGCTCGCCGCGATGAAGCGCGCCGGCGGCGTGCGGGCGCTGGCCCACATCACCGGCGGCGGATTTCCCGACAACCTGCCCCGCGTCCTGCCCGACGGCGTCGGCATCGAGATCGACCTCTCCGCGATCGCGGTACCGCCGGTCTTCGGCTGGCTCTCCAAGGAGGGCGGCGTCTCGCAGGCCGAAATGCTGCGCACCTTCAACTGCGGCATCGGCATGGTGGTGGTGGTTGCCGCAGACGCCGTGGACGCGGTGGCCGGCGCCCTCGCCCAGGCCGGCGAGACGCCGGTGCGGCTCGGCCTTATCACCGAGCGTGGACCGGAGCCCGTGACGTTTACTGGATCGCTGGCGCTGTGATGGTGGGAGACTCGCCTTCCCTCCCCCTTGTGGGGAGGGATCGAGGGTGGGGGCGGTTTCGCCTGCCTCAGGCGGAGTCCAGCGGATCCAACCCCACCTCCAACTCCTTCCCACAAGGGGGAGGAGAGCCCGTTGGTGATTGCTTCTCCCGTGCGGCCTCCGCATGAGCGAACACCGAAAAAAACGGGTCGCAATCCTGATCTCGGGGCGCGGCTCGAACATGGTGTCGGTGATCGAGGCGGCGAAGGCAGCGGATTACCCGGCCGAGATCGTGCTGGTGCTTTCCAACCGGCCAGATGCGGCCGGTCTGGCACGCGCGGCCGAGGCCGGCATCCCGACGCAGGCGATCGACCACAAAACGTTCGAGAGTCGAGAGAGCTTCGATGCCGCGCTGGACACGGCGCTACGCGAGGCCGGGACCGAACTCGTCTGCCTCGCCGGCTTCATGCGGATCTTTTCCGCCGGCTTCGTCGAGGCCTGGGCCGGGCGGATGATCAACATCCATCCCTCCCTGCTGCCGCTGTTTCGCGGCGCGCAGACGCACGAGCAGGCGCTCGCGGCGGGTGTTCGCCTCCATGGCTGCACGGTGCATTACGTGGTGCCGGAGCTCGATGCCGGGCCGATCATCGCCCAGGCGGCCGTGCCGGTCCTAGCCGGCGACGATGCGGACAGCCTCGCCGCCCGCGTCATCGTGCAAGAGCACCGGCTCTATCCGAAGGCGCTGGCGCTGGTCGCGTCTGGCCGCGCGCCGCTTGAGGGAGGCCGCGTCGCCTTCGCCACCGGGCAAGGCACCGAAGGCGCCCTGCACTCGCTCTAACCCGGAGATTCCGAAGGGCTCGGCCCTTCGGCGGGGCGCGGGGCAGCGCCCCGCAACGGTTCAGGCCGGGCGCGGCAGCTTGCAGCTGTCGAGGGCGTTGAGGGCCTTCGCCTTGGCGCTTTCGTTGAAGTAGCCGGTTGCGCGGTAGGACTGGATCTCGCCGCTGTCGAGGGTGCTGAGCGTGCGGTCGGCATAGCAGCCGCAGGGCTGCTCGACGGAGGCCTCGGGCACCTTCTGCGAACGGGCCTGGGTAATGACGCAGGCGTGGCTGACGCGGCCCTTGAGGTTGCTCTTGGAGGCAGTCTTCAGCGCCGGATCGGGCGTGTAGCCTTCGAGCGAGGCGACCTGCGTGCGGCCGGACTGGCAAGCGGCGAGCAGGGAAGCGAGGGCGGCCGCCGCGAGAAGCTTGCTGGCGCGCGAGGAAACGAGGCGCATGGATCTTGTCCGCGAGAGAGATTCGTCGATGGAATCCTTCTCGTCTCGCCGGCCTCTGCGCCGCTAGGGCAGCGAGGCCACACCGTGGCGGGAATGCGACTTCACCGTGTCGCCGCCCGCAAGCGGGATGGTCTTCGAGACGTCCGCCTCGAAGACCGGATCTTGCAAAAATCAGCCGGCGATGTCGGAATCCTGGAAGAACTGCGCGATCTCGAGCTTCGCGTTCTCGGCGCTGTCGGAGCCGTGCACGGTGTTCTCGCCGACCGACTCCGAGAAGGTCTTGCGGATGGTGCCCTCGTCGGCCTGGGCCGGGTTCGTGGCGCCCATGACTTCGCGGTACTTGGCGATGGCGTTCTCGCCTTCGAGCACCTGCACGACCACGGGGCCGGAGATCATGAATTCCACGAGCTCGCCGAAGAACGGACGCGCGGCGTGGACTTCGTAGAACTTCTCGGCCTGGGCCTTGCTCATCTGGATGCGGCGCTGGCCGACGATGCGCAGGCCCGCCTTCTCGATCACGGCGTTGACCGCGCCGGTGAGGTTCCGCTTCGTCGCGTCGGGCTTGAGGATGGAGAAGGTGCGCTCGGTGGCCATGATCGGTACGGACTTTTTATGAGAGGTCGGTGAGGCCGAAAACGGCCGTCGCGCCGGGCTTATAGCGGGGGGACCCGGCGTCCTCAACCGAGGGCCGGCCGTGGACGGACATGGCATTGGCGCAACACTGCCGGAAATTCGCCCCATTGCGACGCTTTGATCCGTGAACGACGCGGGGCCCGGCCCTGCAGCAAGCGTCCCACGGCAGGCACACGGAGACCGCCCATGCGCATCGCCCTTCGATCCGCCCTCGTCCTCGCAGCGCTCGGCGCCGCCTCCGCGGCCTCCGCGGCACCGAAGGACCCGACCGGCACCTGGCTGACGGAGGACGGGCGCGCCAAGGTCCGCATCGACCGCTGCGGCCCGAGCGCCTCGAACATCTGCGGCAAGGTGGTCTGGCTCAAGACGCCGACCGCTCCCGGTGGCGGCCCGCGCACCGACCTCAAGAACCCCGACCCGAAGAAGCGCACCCGTCCGGTGATCGGCCTGACGCTGCTCGACAATCTCAAGCCGGAAGAGGCGAAGTTCTCGGGCGAGATCTACAACGCCGAGGAAGGCAAGATGTACTCGGTGAGCCTGGAGCGCGAGAGCGCGTCCGAGCTGAACATCTCGGGCTGCCTGCTCAAGGTGCTGTGCGGCTCGCAGACCTGGAACCGCGTACCGGACGTGAACCAGCAGGCAGCGGTCAGCACGACAGAGCCGAAGACCGCCACGAAGCCGGCCGCAAAGGCCGCTCCGGAGGCCGAACCGGAAGATTGACCGCCGGATTACTGTCGGCGACCCATCCTTGAACGAAAAAGGGCGCACCGGTCACGGTGCGCCCTAAGTTTTTGCCTATCCTGATGGGGGTTTAGGCTTCGCCTGATTACAGCACCCGCAGACTGCGACAAGTGATCGGCGCCCGCCAAGCTGTGATATCTTCCGACTTTCGATGCTGCGGCGCACGCGCCGGCCCGTACGAACGTTCGGGTGGCTGTCATCATCCTGTCGGCCAGTCCTGCTTGATCGCCATGTGGCGCTGGCGCAACGGTTCCGGAGAGTCGCTCCAGGCCGATTGCCGCGATTATAGCATTGGCTATACCTCGCTGACGGTCGCGGTGGGGAGTGCGTTTCGGTGGGGTGGGTCAGGGGACGAGACGAGGCGCGTGGCACCTGCCGGGCATGGCCCCGTGCGGCTTGGATGCTCGCCGCCGCCGGCCTGATCGCCGACGGGGCGCAGGCTGCCGATCTCGCGGCCCCCTCCCCTGCACCCGGCTTCGTCGACTGGTCCGGCAGCTATCTCGGCCTGCAGGGAAGCGCCGGAGCGTCGTTCGCCAACTTCGAGTTCGGCCCGTCGACGATCGGCGGGCGTCGCGTGCGGGCCTTCGAGACCGGCGACGCGACCGGCCGCGCCAACCTGAACCGCGATGCGACGGCGGCCGTCGGCGGCGCGTTCGGCGGCTGGAACTGGCAGAGCGGCGCCTTCGTCTACGGCATCGAGGCCGACCTCGTCGGCGCGAACCTGAAGCGGCCGGGATCCTCCACCGCACCGGGCTTCGGCTACGAGGCGGTCGACCCGCCCTTCGCCCTGATCCGCGAGAAGACGGACGTGATCGGCAGCGGCCGGGTCCGGCTCGGCTACGCCTTCGACCGGAACCTCGTCTATGCGAGCTTCGGCCTAGCCGGGGCGAACGGGCGGGTGATCGCGACCTATCCGGATCTCGCGACCGGAGGCGTCGGCGGCGCCCGCCGCGACGTGTCGTATCTCGGCTTCACGCTGGGTGCCGGCGTCCAGTACGCGATCACGCCGGACTTCTCGCTCGGGCTCGACTACCGCTACATCGATTTCGGAGAGAGCGGCCGCTTCGATCTCGGTGTGCTGCCGGGCGTGAACGGCGGCCCGGTCGCGACGCGCAGCGCCTTCGTCTCGAACGAGATGATGCTGCGCCTGTACTGGCATCCCGAGGGCCTGCGCCTTCCGCCGGAGAGCGAGGACGACACGCCGAGCGAGCCGAGCCGATTCTCGCTGCACGGCCAGACCACCTTCATCAACCAGGGCGTGACCGGCTTCCGCTCGCCCTATCGTGGCGACCAGAGCCTGGTGCCGCACCAGGCGCAGGCGACCACCACGGCCACGGCCTTCCTCGGCTTCAAGCTCTGGGAGGGCACCGAACTCTACTACAATCCCGAGTTCAGCCAGGGTTTCGGCCTGTCGCGGACGCTCGGCGTCGCCGGCTTCGTCAACGGCGAGGCGCAGAAGGCCGGCGCGCCGTTCCCGAAACTTCGCTCGAACCGCTACTTCCTCAAGCAGACCTTCGGCTTCGGCGGCGAGACCGAGGCGGTGCCGGACGGCCCGAATTCCATCGCCGGCACGCGCGACGTCGAGCGCATCACGCTGGTCGTCGGCAAGTTCGCGCTCGGCGACTATTTCGACAACAACGCCTACGCGCACGACCCGCGGGTCGACTTCATGAACTGGGGCCTGTGGGGCGCGGCCGCCTACGATTTTCCGGCCAACCTTCCCGGGTTCACGCAAGGCCTGATGGTCGAGTACAACCGCGCGGAATTCGCCCTGCGCGCCGCCTACACGCAGGTGCCGAAGCAACCCTCCAGCGACATCTTCGATACGCGGGTGCTCGAGCGGCAGGGCCTCACGGCCGAAATCGAGGAACGCCACGTGCTGCCGTGGCTCGAACAGCCGGGCAAGGTCCGGCTCGGACTGTTTTCCAACGTCGGCAACACCGCGAGCTACCGCGAGGCGGTGACGCTGACGCAGCTCGGCGTCTTCGGCGACGTCAACGATGCGGCGGCTGCGACCCGGACGGCGCGCCGCAAGAGCGGTTTCTACCTGAACCTCGAACAGGCGGTGACCAGCGATCTCGGCGTCTTCGCCCGCGCCAGCGCCGGCGACGGCCGAACCGAAAACCTGTCCTTCACCGACGTCGACCGCTCCTATTCCGGCGGCGTCTCGCTGAAGGGCACGGCCTGGGGCCGCCCCGCCGACACGATCGGCCTCGGCACCTCGATGAACCAGCTCTCGCCCGCCCACCGGGACTTCTTCGCGGCCGGCGGATTCGGCCTGCTGATCGGCGACGGCCAGCTCAACTACTCACCCGAGCGGGCGATCGAGGCCTACTATGCGATGAGCCTGACCAAGTCGGTCACGATGTCGTTCGACTACCAGCACGTCGAGAACCCGGCCTACAACCGCGACCGCGGCCCGGCCGACTTCTTCGGGACCCGGCTGCACGCGGACTTCTGATATCGTATCCGGTTGATCCGTTCGGTCCCACGGCCCTTTCCCGGACGCCTGCAGCGGAGCGGAAAGTGATCCGGGACCCAGCGTAACAAAGGCCGCGCCAGCGGCTCGATTCGAACGGCGCAGACGTTTCGACGCTTCGCGACGTCTTTATGCTCGGCCCCGGATCGGGTTCCGCTGACGCTCCACCCGTCCGGGGAAGGGAGCGTGGTAGGCCGAAGGAATCAACCGGAAACCGTATGAGAGAACGACCGGTGATCGCGATCGCCACGATGCAATCGCGACAGGCGGATCGACTCACCGAAACAAAGAGAGAGCCGCACCCGGTATGATCGGATACGGCTCTCGATAGTCTCGTGCCACCCTCGCGGACGACGAACGCGTCCAAGATCTCAGGCGACCTTGCGGCGACCGCGGGTCTTAGGCTCTTCGACGGCTTCCTCCGGAATACGGCCGCCCGGACGGCCGAGGCCGATCGACTTGGCAAGTGCGGAGCGCTGCGCGGCGTAGTTGGGTGCGACCATCGGATAGTCGCTCGGAAGGCCGTAGCGCTGGCGATAGGAATGCGGGTCGAGGCCATGCGTGCCGAGATGGCGCTTCATGGTCTTGTACGACTTGCCGTCGATGAAGCTGATGATCGCGTCGGGCGTGATCGACTTGCGCACCTGAGCCGGGGTCGGCTTCTCGACGCTCTCGGCGACCGGGGCGGCCTCGACGCTGCCCGACAGGCCGACGAGGGCCGTGTGGACGCTGCCGATCAGGGCCGGAAGGTCGGCGGCTGGCAGGGAATTCTTCGATACGTATGCGGAAACGATATCACCTGCGAGGGTGACGAAGTCTGTGTTCATTGTCTGTTGTTCTTCTGCCATTTTCACGGTCCGGTTGTGTGCCCCTCAGACGTAAGATCATACAAATGATCCTGAAAATCAAGAGACGATCCGAAGAGATCATGCACAGTTCACGGTCTGTACGATAGACGAATTCGAACAGAGCCTAGCCAAGGTGCAGACGACGCGAATTTGTATCAACCGAGCACTTCCAACGCCCCAATACGTCAACAAGCATACAAACAGAGCCTAACCACGGGGCAGACGACGCGAATTTGTATCAACCGAGCACTTCCAACGCTCCAATACGTTGACAAGCATACAAAAAGTTCCGGAGCCCTCGATCAAATCACCGTGATCGGCGTTAGCCGATCAAAGCTCGTTTCGCCAGCCGTCGGGCGATCAGGCGTCTTTCGCGGTGGTGAAACGACCGTAGTGGAGCGCGAGCGTCGGTACGATCGACAGATTCAGGATCGTCGAGGTCGCCAGCCCGCCGAGGATGACGATCGCCATCGGCCCCTCGATCTCGCGGCCGGGCTCGCCCGCTCCGAGGGCGAGTGGAAGGAGGCCGAGTCCGGTCACCAGGGAGGTCATCAGGATCGGCACGAGACGATCCGCCGCACCTTCGATCGCCGTCGCAAGTGTCCAGTCCCGACCCTCGGCACGAACCAGATGCTCGTAATGCGCGACCATCATGATCGTGTTGCGTAGACTGATTCCGAATAGCGTCACGAATCCGACGATCGATCCGAGCGAGACGACAGTTCCGGTCAGTCCAACGGCCAGCACGCCGCCGACGAAGGCGAAGGGCATGTTGACGAGTACGATCGCGAGGTTGCGCAAAGATCCCGTGACGATCGCGAGCAACAGCAGGATGCCGAGTCCGGCGAGGCCGGAATACAGGATCAGATCCTGCCGGGCCTGCGCCTGCGCTTCGGCCGCCCCCTCGAACCCGACATAGACGCCGGGCGGCAGCTTCACCGAACGGCCGATCTTGCGCTTGGCGGCGGCGACGAAGGAGGCGACGTCGCGGCCCTCGACGTTGGCCGTCACCGTGCGCACGCGCTGGGCTCCCGAATGCTGCACCGCGTAGCGGCCGGAGGTCTCGTAGACGTCCGCGACCTGGGCGAGGCGAATGTAGCTGCCGCTCGGCGTGCGCAGCGGAAGGTCGCCGACTGTCGAGAGCTTCGCGCGCGCCGCGCGTTCGAGGATCACGATGACGTTGAAGACGGCGTTGCCTTCGTAGGCCTGACCGACCGTGTCCCCCTGGTAGGCGGTGCGCACGATCTCCAGCACTTCGATCGCGTCGAGGCCCCAGTGGCGCAGGTCGTTCGGGCGTAGCCCCACATTGATCTGCGGCAGCCCGGCCGGCGACTTCTGCTGGACGTCGGCCGCGCCGCGGACCTCGGCGAGTTCGCGGGCGACGTCGCGGGAGGCCGCCTCGATCCGATCGAGGTCCGAGCCGTAGACCTGGACGACGACCGGCGCGGTGAAGCCCGACACCGTCTCCTCGATGCGCTCCGTCAAAAACGTCTTCAGAGAAAAACTCGCGCCGGGGGTCGCCGCCATCAGCGCGCGGATGCCGGCCTGGGCGCGGTCCTGGGCCGTGCCGTCGAGGCCGCGCTCCAGGTCGATATGGATCTCGCTGTCCTGCGGACCGCCGACATCGTAGCCGGCCTCGGCCCGCCCGACCTGCTGGGCGACGGCGCGCACGCCGGGGATCGCCTTCAGCCCCGTCGCGATATGCCCCCCGAGCCGCAGCGACTCCTGCAGCGAGGTTCCGGGCGCCGAGGCCATGTGCAGGATGAGGTGGCCCTCTTTCAGGTCGGGCAGGAAGGCGCTGCCGTAGAACGGGGCGGCCGCCGCGCCGGCCAGCGTCGCCAGAAGCGCTACGGTGATCATGAGGCGCGGGTGCCGGTCGATCCGCGACAGGCACCGCATGTAGACGGCCCGCGCCCCGCGCATCACCGGCGGATCGCGGGTCGGCAGGTTCTTGCGGCCCGCGAGCAGCAATCGCGAGAGGGCGGGCGTCACCGTCAGCGCCGTGACCAGTGAGGCCAGAACCGCGAGGATGTAGGCGATGGCGAGCGGACCGAAGAGCCGGCCGGGCACGCCGGTCAGCGCCAGCACGGGCAGGAAGACGAGCAGCACCGCGAAGGTGGCGTAGGCGACCGAAATGCGCACCTCGAGGATCGCATCGAGGATGATGCGGGACTCGCTCGACGAAGAGCCGGTCCTGCGATGTTCCCGCAGTCGGCGCACCACGTTCTCGACGCCGATCACCGCGTCGTCCACCACCTCGCCGATGGCGATGGCGAGGCCGCCCAACGTCATCGTGTTCAGGCTCTCGCCCAGCAGGCGCAGCACCAGCACGGCGCTGATCAGAGAGAGCGGGATCGCTACCGCGCTGATCAACGCCGTGCGCCAATCGAGCAGGAAGACGAACAGCACGATCACCACGAGCACGCCACCGAGCGCCAGCGCCTGCAGGACGTTCGCGTTGGCGACCGAGACGAAGTTCGCGGGTCGGAAGAGGTCGGCGCGCAGCGTGATGCCGTCGCGCTCCAGCGCCGGACGGAGTTCGGCCAAGGCCGTCTCGACCTTCTCGGTGACGTCGAGGGTGTTGGCCCCGTATTGGGCGCCGACCATCAGCAGCACGCCGGCCTTGCCATCGACCGACGCCCCGCTGATCGCGGGTTCGGGCGCGGTGACCACGTCGGCGACGTCCCCGAGGACGACGCTCGCCCCGCCCTCGTTGACGAGGACCGTGCGCGCCACCTCCTCAGGCGTCAGCGACTGTCCCTCCGTCTGCAGCGCGATGCGCTGGTTCACCGTGTCGACGAAGCCGGCGCCGCGCACGCCGGTGGCCTTGCGGGCGGCGACGAGCACGTCGTTGAGGCCGATGCGGAAGCGGATCAGGTCCTTCGGCCGGACCTGGACCTGGAACGAGCGCACCTCGCCGCCATAGACCAGCACTTCGCCGACGCCGGGCGCAGCGAGCAGCCGCAGGCGCACGCGCCAATCGGCGATGGTGCGCAGGTCGATCGGCGAGCGCGAGTCGGAGGTCAGGCCGACGAGGAGCACCGAACTCGTCGACGAGGTCAGCGCCGTCATGGAGGGCTGGAGGACGCCCTGCGGCAGCCGACCGGAGAGCGTCGCGAGGCGCTCGGTGACGAGCTGGCGCACCCGGTAGATGTCGCTGCCGGTGCCGAAGGTCACGGTGATCACCGAGACGCCCTGGATCGAGTTCGAGCGCATGGTGGCGAGCCCCGGCAGGCCGCTCAGCGCGACCTCGACGGCCTGCGTCACCAGCACCTCGACCTGCTCGGGGTTGAAGCCCGGCGCCTCGGTCTGCACCGTCACCGTCGGCGGCGCGAACTCGGGAAAGACGTCGTACTTCGCCTGACCCAGACCGAGGATGCCGTAGACGGCAAGCGCCATCGCCAGCGCCAGGACGATGCCGGGCCGACGCACGGCGAAGGCGACGAGGGCGGCCTGCGGGCCGGAGGGATCACGGATCACCGGTCTCTCTCAATCGTCGTCGTCGGCGGTGGAGCCCTGGCCCTGCGTCCGCACCTCCTCGGAGAGCACGGCCTGCGGCCCGGTCACGACGATCTCGGTCTCGGTGGTGAGGTCGGCCACGACGTAGGAATCGTCGGCCATGGGTGCGTCCGACCGCAGGGCATGGCGCGCGAAGGTGTCGTCGCCGACGCTCCGATAGATCCAGGCGCCGCCCTGCCAATGCACCACTGCGCTCTCGGGCACGGCGATGCCGTTGGCGACCTTGTCCGAGGTGAGGAAGGCGAGCGTGCTCATGCCGGGCAGGAGCCCGCTCTCGCCGGACACCGTATAGAAGAAACTCAAGCCCTGGATGCGCTGGTCGGTGCGGGTCGCGGCCGAGACGAGACGGAGCGCCACGCGCTCGCTCTGCGGCGGCACCTCGGCAAAGGCCGCGCCAGGCTGGCCCTTGAGCGTCTCGCCTGGTGGCAGCGTCACCTGCACCAGAAAGTCGGCCCGCTCGATCAGCCGCGTCACCGCCGGCGCCCGCTCGACGATCGCCTTGCCGAGCACCGGCCCCCATTCCTGCTGGGCCGTCGCCGCGAGGGTGCGCAGTTGCGACTGTGCCGCGGCGAGCGCCGCCTCGTCGGTGCGAAACGTGCCCTCGGAGGTCTCGACCTGCACCTGCGTCGCGTACTGGCCGAGACTCTTGGCCCGCGCATAGGCGCTGCGCGACACCTCCGCCCGGGCCTGCGCCGTCTGCAAAGCCGCCTTGGCGCTGGCGTAGGAATTGGTCAGGTCGGTGATGCGGGCGATGTCGAGCACGCTGCCATAGGCCTGGATCTCGGTGCGATGCGCCTTCGGCACCAGCCGCGCCGTCTCGACGCCCATGCGCCCGCGCTCGGCGTCGGAGAGCTTCACCACGATGCGGCCGCCCTCGACGGCGGTGCGCATCGCCGGGAGATGGGGGCGCTCCGGTTCGGCCTTGGCGGGTTCGGGCGTCTTCTGCGCGATCGGAACCAGGGGTTTCGGCGCGAACTGCTCCTGTAGAAACGGCCAGGGCAGCACAACGAGGGCGGCGGCCAGCAGCAGGCCGGCCATCCACCAGGCGGCGGTGTTGCTGCGGCCTCTCACGGGCGCACCGGTTTTTTCAATGCGAGCGCGACGCCGCCATCTCCCCAGGGGACGGGAAAGGACGTACGGGGCCACCCGATTCGATCAATGCGAAACCGAACCACGCGCGCTCCCCGATATTCGGCCACTTGGCGTAAGCCGTTCTGATCCCGTACTCGGATTACCGTTTTATCCCGAATCTTACTACCGTTTTAACCCGTCCTTCGAATCCTTTACCCTGACTGTCCCCGCTACAATGGTGGCCTGTCTCGGCAACGAGGTTCGTGCTAAGCGTGCGCGGGTCATGGCTCTGGTCCGACACATCGCGCTCCTTCTGGCGCTGGCGATCGCAACGATCGTCGTCTCCCTGACGCCGTCCTCGGCGCAGGCCCATGACGGCCATGCCCACGCCTCCGTCTCCATATCCGTTGATGCAGCCCGTCACGCATCGGCCGCGAACACGGTCATGACGGTCCAGGCCGAGGCCCGCATCGACTGCACCGGTCCGTGCTGTGCCGCCGACGGTCATCACGGTTCGTGCTGCTGTGCCACCGGGCTCGCCCCGGAAGGCACAAACGCAACGCTGCCGCCGATGGCGTCGGCCCGCTCCCTGTCGCGCGAGCATGCGAGCCCGGACGGAATCGTACCCGAGGCGCTCCCCGAGCCCCCCAGACCCTTCGCCTGAGCTCGCTGCCCGGGCCGCGCTCGCGCGCCGCCGGCGGCCTCCCTCCGGTGAAGGTTTTTCGTCATGTCTCGATTGTTTGCGGCAGCGCTCTGGGCGCTGGCCGTTTTTGGAGCGCATCCGGGGCTGGCCCACGAGGGTCACGACCACGGCACTGAAGCCCCCGTACCGGCCCATGTCGGGCCGCGGGCCGAGGCCGCTTCCCCAACCTTCGAACTCGTCGCGATCCCGCGCGGGCACGATCTCGTGCTCTATCTCGACGCCTTCGCCAGCAACGCACCGGTGGCCGGCGCCGACATCGACGTCGAGACGCCCGACGGCTTCGTCGAGGCGAAGGCGCAGGAGGACGGCAGCTACCGGCTTGCCGCGCCCTGGCTCGCGGCCGGCGGCCACCACGACCTCGCCGTCACGGTGAAGGCGGACGGCATCGAGGAGACGCTGACGCTCGATCTCGACCTGCCCGAAGCCGGGCAAGCCATGCCGGCAGCGGGAGCCGCAGAACCCTCCGCCCTTCTCACCGAACTCCGAAACCATCTCGGCCACCAGGGCCTCGTCGGCGCGGTGGCGGGTGGGTTCCTGCTCGGGCTCGCGACCATCGCGTTGATGCGCTCGCGGCGCGCGCTCCCGGCCCTGGCGGTCCTCGCCCTGACGCTGACCCTGCTGGTCGGCGGCGCGGCCATCGCGCATGAAGGCCACGACGAACCGCCGCCGCCTGTGAACGGTGCGGCCCTGATCGAGCCCACCGCCACCGTCTTCGAGCAGGCACGCCGGCTGCCCGACGGCACCGTCTTCGTGCCGAAGGCGACGCAGCATCTTCTGGCCGTCCGCACCGGCGTGACGGCCGAGGCCGCCTATCGCCGGACCATCGAGCTGCCCGGCCGGGTGATCGCCGATCCGAATGCCAGCGGCGTCGTGCAATCCTCCGTCGGCGGACGTCTGTCGCCGCCGCCCGGCGGTTTTCCGAATCTCGGCGCGCAGGTGCGCCGGGGCGACGTGCTCGCCACCGTCACGCCGCCGGTGCAGGCGGTGGACGCCTCCGACATGCGCCAGACCCAGGGCGATCTCGACCAGCAGATCGCCATCGTCGCCCGCCGCGTCGCCCGCTACGAAAAGCTCGCGCCGAGCGGCGCCATCGCGAAGACGGCGCTGGACGATGCCCAAGCCGAACTCACCGGCCTCAAGGATCGCCGCAGCGCCCTCGACACCCTTCGCCGCGTGCCGGAGGACCTGATCGCCCCCGTCGACGGCGTTGTCGCGGAGCGCGCCGCGACCGCCGGCCAGATGGCCGCCCCCGGCACCATGGTTTTTCGGATCGTCGACCCTGGGAAGCTCTACGTGGAGGCCTTGAGCTTCGAGGCTCTGGAGCCCGGCGCCACGGCCACCGGACGCCTGCCAGACGGCCGCACCCTTACCCTCGCCTATCGCGGCGCCGGCCTCGCCGACCGTGCCCAGGCGGTCCCGGTGCAGTTCGCGATCACAGGCGGAGCCGACGGCGTGCGGCTCGGCCAGTTCGTGACCGTGCTGGCCCCAACCGGCGGCACGGCCACCGGCCTCGCCCTGCCCCGGGCCAGCGTGATCCGCTCCGAGGGCGGTGCGGTCGTCTACGAGCACGTCTCGGCCGAGCGCTTCGCGCCGCTGGCCGTGAAGGTCGAGCCGCTGGATGCGGAGCGGGTGCTCGTGGCGGGCGGCGTTGCAGCCGGTCGGCGGATCGTGACGCAAGGTGCCGAGTTGCTGGATCAGGTGCGGTGATCATGGCTTTGCATCGGCCAGACGCCACCGCTTCAAGGCGGGCGCCCCCCTCTACCCGCGTGCGGGGAGAGGGAGGCTGCTCACGACCGGCGCGTGCGTCCTGCGAGAGGATTTAGCGCGATGTTCGCCTTCCTCGTCCGCGCCGCCCTGCTGAACCGCGTCCTCGTCCTCGCCCTCTGCGCCGCCCTCGTACTCGGCGGCGGGCTGGCGCTTACGCGATTGCCGGTCGACGTGCTGCCCGATCTGAACCGGCCCACCGTCACGGTGATGACGGAGGCGGACGGCTATGCGCCGCGCGAGGTCGAGCAGCTCGTCACCTACCCGATCGAGACCCGAATGAACGGCCTACCCGGCGTCAGCCGCGTCCGCTCGGTCTCAGGCGTCGGCCTCTCCATCGTCACGGTGGAATTCGACTGGGACACCGACCTCTATCGCGATCGCCAGTTCGTCGCCGAAAAGCTCGCCCTGGTGCGGGCCGAGCTGCCGGCGGGCGTCGAGCCGACCATGGGGCCGGTGGCCTCGATCATGGGCGGCATCCTGCTCGTCGCGGTGACCGGCGAGACGGCGACGCCGATGGAGCTCCGCGAGACCGCCGATTTCACCCTGCGGCCGCGGCTGCTCGCCATTCCCGGCGTGGCGCAGGTGATCCCGATCGGCGGCGAGGTCCGCCAGTTCCGGGTCAGCCCGAACCCGGCCGCGATGCGCATGCTCGGCGTGACCAACCAAGGCCTCGCCAACGCGCTCGCCGGCTTCGGCACCAATGCCGGCGGCGGTTTCGCGGATAGCAGCGCCCGCGAGATCCTGATCCGCAACGTCGGCCGCACGTTGAGCCTCGACGACCTGCGCAACGTCGTGATCCCAACCGGCGCGCAGGGCGCCACCGCGGCGGCGGACCTGCCGGGCACCGGCAATCCGGCGGTCGAGGGCCGGGTGCATCTGCGCCAGGTCGCCGAGGTGGCCTACGCGGCCAAGCCCCGGCGCGGCGACGCCGGCTACATGGGCAAACCGTCGGTGATCCTCTCGGTGGAAAAGCAGCCGGGCGTGGACACGGTGCGCCTTACCCAGAGCGTGGAAGCCGCCCTCAAGGACATCAGCCCGAGCCTGCCCGCCGGCATCGACGCCGAAAAAATCCTGTTCCGGCAGGCGGACTTCATCGAGACATCCCTCGGCAACGTCGAGCGGGTCCTGCTGGAGGCCGTCGCGGTGGTCGCGCTGGTGCTGTTCGCCTTCCTGATGAATGCGCGCACGACGCTGATCTCGCTGACCGCGATTCCCGTCTCGATCCTGACGACCGCCCTGGTCTTCAAGCTCTTCGGATTGTCGATCAACACGATGACGCTCGGCGGCCTCGCCATCGCCATCGGCGAGTTGGTCGACGACGCCGTGGTCGACGTCGAGAACATCCATCGCCGGCTGCGCGAGAACCGGGCGGCGGGTTCGCCGCGCCCGGTCTTCGATGTCGTGGTGGCGGCCTCGAGCGAAGTCCGCTCGGGCATCGTCTATGCGACGGCGATCATCGTGCTGGTCTTGGTACCGCTCTTCGCGCTGTCGGGCATCGAGGGCCGGCTGTTCGCGCCGCTGGGGCAGGCCTACATCGTCGCCATCCTGGCGAGCCTGCTCGTCTCGGTGACGCTGACGCCGGTGCTGGCCTCCTACCTGCTGCCCGGAATGAAGAGCCTCGCCGACCACGAGCCGCTGCTCGTGCGCAGCCTCAAGGCCGGCTATGCGGTGCTCCTGCGCGGCGCACTCGTGCACCAGCGCCTGCTGATCGTGGCGACGGTGATCGCGGTGGTCGCTTCGGGGATCGGGGCGAGCCGGCTGCCGCGGGCCTTCCTGCCGGCCTTCAACGAGGGCTCGTTCACGATCAACCTCACTTTCCGGCCGGGGATCTCCCTCACCGAGAGCGCCCGCGTCGGCACCATCGCCGAGCGCCTGCTGCTGGACGTCCCCGAGGTGCAGGCGGTGGGCCGCCGCACCGGACGGGCCGAGCTCGACGAGCATGCCGAGGGCGTCCACTCTTCGGACTTGGAAGTGCGGATGAAGCCCGGCGGCCGCGCGCGCGAGGCCGTGGTTGCGGATTTGCGGGCGCGGCTGGCGGTACTGCCGGTCGCGGTGAATGTCGGCCAGCCGATCTCGCACCGGCTCGATCACATGCTCTCGGGCGTGCGCGCCGAGATCGCCCTGAAGCTGTTCGGCGAGGATCTCGACACCCTGCGGAGCAGCGCCGAGGCCCTGCGCGAAAAGATCGCCAAGGAGGTGAGTGGCTTGGCCGACCTGCAGATCGAGCGGCAGGTGCTGATCCCGCAGCTCGACATCCGCGTCGATCACAACCGCGCCGCGCTCTACGGGGTCTCGCCCTCGGGCGTCGTCGAGGCGATCAGCAGGCTCGCCAACGGCCGCACGGTCTCGACCATCGCCGACGGGCCGCGCCGCTACGACGTCGTGGTGCGCCTGCCCGAGGCGCGCCGCACGCCGCAGGCGTTGGGGGATCTCCTGGTCGAGACGCCGTCGGGCTGGGTGCCGGCCCGCGAGATCGCCGACATCCGCGAGACCGACGGGCCGAACCAGATTCTTCGCGAGAACGGCCGTCGGCGGATCGTCATCCAGGCGAATTCCGACGGCCGCACCGACATGACCGCTCTCGTCGCCGGAATCCAGGGCGTGGTGGACGGCGCCCGGCTTCCCAAGGGGGTCGGCGCGAGCCTGGAGGGGACGTATCGGGCGCAAGGCGAGGCCGCCCGGACCATCGGCCTGCTCATGCTGACCTCGATCGTCATGGTGTTCGCCCTGCTGCACGGCCGGTATCGCTCCGTGACGCTCACCCTGGTGATCATCGCGAACGTGCCGGCGGCCATGATCGGCAGCGTGGCGGCCTTGTGGATCGCCGGACTACCGGTCTCCGTCGCGTCGATGATCGGATTCGTCACGCTCACCGGGATCGTCGCCCGCAACGGCATCCTCAAGATCAGCCACATGCTGAACCTCGCGGCCGGCGAGGGACTCGACCTCGGCCCCGCCCTCGTGATGCGGGCGAGTCTGGAACGGATGACTCCGGTGCTGATGACGGCCCTCTCGGCCGGCATCGCGCTGGTGCCGCTGCTGATCGACGGCACCGCGCCGGGCAAGGAGATCCTCCACCCCGTCGCGGTCACGATCTTCGGCGGCCTGATGAGCGCGACGCTGCTCGATGCGGTGCTGACGCCGGTCCTGGTCCTGCGCTTCGGCCGCCGCGCCTTCGCCCGGCTGAAGGCCGAGACGCCGACGGCCGGCGCGCTCCGCGAAGCCTATTGATCCCCCCTCACCCGACGAGAACCCGCATGCGCAAAGCCGCCCTCGCCGCCGCCCTCCTCCTCGCCTCGGGCTTCGCCGCCGCGACGGCCCTCGCAGAGGGGGCGCATCATCACGACCACGCCATGCCCGAGGCTAAGGCCACCGATACGGCGGCCACCAGGGAATTCCGCGCGGCCGACGCACAGATGCACCGGGACATGACCATCAGCTATTCTGGCGACGTCGATCTCGACTTTGTGCGCGGGATGATTCCGCATCACAGGGGCGCCGTCGCCATGGCGAAGGTCGCGTTGGCGCATTCGAAGGATCCGGAGATCCGCAAGCTCGCCGAAGAGATCATCAAGGCGCAGAACGTCGAGATCGCGCAGATGCAGGCTTTTCTAAAGCGCCGGCAGTCCTCCGCCGCTCAGTGATCGCCCGGAGTGCGAGCCGCCGTCATCGGTTGCTCGCGCACCCCGGTCGAAGTCGGCACCGGGGCCGGGAGCCCGACCCGAACTGCCGCGACATTGGATGGTCAGGCGACCCCGCGAGCCTATAGCTGCACTGCAAAATCCTGGGACTGACGCGAACCTGTTCCGATCGAAAACTCTGAAGTTGCGCTGCAATGAACGCAGCGCAAAACAGGTGTATCATACCTGACAGATAGACTAGAATTTCTCAAATTCGACTTTACGCTGCATCCTTATGCGGATCTCATGAGTTTCCCTGTGCGGCCGAACGCCACGGCCTTGGAGCGACAGTCCCAGCCACGGTGATCGGAATCGATGCCGTCTCTGCGAAGACGTGTCGCCAGAACAGGGAGAACGCCTTGAGACACGGACATCCCGGACAATTGCGGAAACTCGCTTTCCTCGCAGCCTTCGCGGCGGCGTCGGGACTGGCGACGGGCGCGGCGAATGCGGAGCCGAAGAAGCCGGCCAAGAGCGAGGACGGCAAGTATCTCGATGCCGACGGCCACCCGACCTACAACATCTCGGAAGAGGGCAAGAAGGTCGATTGGCTGACCTATTCCGGCTACCGCCGCTATCACGCCGAGTGCCACACCTGTCACGGTCCGGACGGCGCCGGCTCGACCTACGCGCCGGCCCTCGCCGACTCCCTGAAGACCCTCACCTACGACAAGTTCCAGGAGACGGTGATGGGCGGCAAGCAGGACGTGAACGCCTCCGAGAACAAGGTCATGCCGGCGTTCGGCGGCAACAAGAACGTGGCCTGCTACGTCGACGATCTCTACGTCTACCTGAAGGCCCGCGCCGACGACGCCTGGGGCCGCACGCGTCCGGGGGGCCACGAGGACAAGCCCGGCGCCATCGCGGAAGCCGAGAAGGGCTGCCTCGGCAGCTGATTGGGAAGCGACGGCGGGCGGGCCGGCCTCGGATGCCGGCCTGCTTCGCTCGACGTCGTCACCGTTTCGCCCGCGCTGCTGCGGCCGTCCACGACGCGCCCGATCCACGACATCGCTCGAAATCCGACGCCCGGCACTGATCCCGAACGTCCACGTTCGGAAGGGACTCGCACGACGCGTCGTCATGCCGATGCCGTCGCGCACCTCTTCAGGATGGAGCAGTCGACGGAGACCTTGGCATCGCATCCCCAAATACACAGTAAAATTTAATCATGGTTAATCGTCGGTTTAACCTCGACTACGTATTTGGAATGAGCAATCTTAAATGGCGCCGTAAAAACGAAGACGCACAATACACGGCATAGTAGTAGCTATCTCGATACCATAAGGGCGCCGCCATGCATGATGTGCTTTCGCAGCAATCCCGAAGCCTGGGTGATTTTGCCGACGTCGATTCTGCGGATTCCGAACATTTCGTCGCCAAACTCGACGAGATGCAGGCGTTGCCGGCTTTCCAGGACTACAAGCAGATTGCCTTCGCGCTGCTGAGGCTCGTTCCCGGCGCGTCCGTCGCCGACATCGGCTGCGGAGCGGGCGACGATGCAGGCCGTCTGATCGCGCTGGTCCAACCCTCCGGCAGCGTGACGGGTTTCGACTTGAGCGAGACGATGCTGGCGCAGGCGCGGGCGCGGTACGGCAATATTCCGGGCTTGAGTTTCGCCTTCGGCAGCGCGGACGGCATGACGGCGGCGGAAGGACGCTTCGATGCCGTGCGGGCCGACCGCGTCCTTATCCATGTTCCCGATGCAACGCAAACCTTGGCCGAGATGGTTCGGGCCACCAAGCCGGGCGGCCGTGTCGTCGTCAGCGAGCCCGACATGCCGGGCTGCTGGATGTCGAGCTCCGATCCGGAACTCGCGCAACGCGTCGTCCACGAAATCGCGCAGACCTGCACCTCGCCGTTCCTGGCGCGGGATCTCGTTGCGCTGTTCAAGGATGCGGGCCTCGTCGACGTCACCCTGACGGTCAGCCCCGTCACGGCCTTCGAACCCGGAATCGTCGGCAAGATCCTGGACTTTGCCGGCATCGTGCGCCGCCTGGTGGAGAGCGGAGCCGTGACGAAGGAAAAGGCGACGGAATGGGTCGCGGAACTCGAGGAGCGCGGTCGCACCGGCCGTTTCGTCGGCGGGATGTCAATTATGACGGTTGCGGGAACGAAGGTTTAATCTCCGTCAGATAGCCCAGGCTCGAGCGCTTTCCGATCGAGTGGATGCCGGTTGGTCGAAAGAAGGCGCGCCAGAACAGACTTTAGGCTCGTCGGCCGGATGGAATCGGGCCGGCGACCCTAAAGCGACTTCAGCTGGGCCTTCGGATGATCAAAGCCGCAGTACCGGCCTGCGACAGACCGGGGATCCATTGGAGGTCGCTGGGCAGCTACATCCGGGCGATCGGCGCATTCACGCGGACGGCGGCGCCAATCCTCGAACGATCGAGCTTCGCGCGGATCGCCGCCTCCGACTGGTCGGACCTTCCGCCGGCGCAGACCTTCCCGGTTCCCTCGGCCAGCCTCGGCTTCCGTCATTACGCGGCGGCCGACAGCAAACGCGTGCTCGTTCTGATTCACGGCTCGGGCTGCTTCTGTGACCTGGCCCACGAGATGGCCGTGCGAATCGTCCGCCGCAACGCCGCCCATGTCTATACCCTCGACATGCGTGGGCACGGCCGGTCGAGCGGCCCGCGCGGGCACGCCATCGACGACCAGGGCCAGATGATCGGCGATGTCGTCGCCTTCGTCCGTCACCTTCATGCCACCCACGATCGGCCCCAGGTCACCTTGGGCGGCCATTCCGCCGGCGGCGGAATCGTCCTGGCCTTCGCGCGCAGCCCGGCCGCGGACCTCGTGTCGTCGTACCTGTTCCTGGCGCCGTTCCTGGGTTTCGGCTCCGAGGTGGATCGTCCGCATTTCGGCGGCTGGGTCCGTCTGCGCATCGGCGTCCTGCGGCTCCTGACGCTGGCGAACGTCCTCGGCATCACCCGCTTCAACGGCAGCACCGTCGTCGACTTCAACATCGAGGCGGCGGGCGATCCGCGCTACGTGCCGAGCTGGTCGTTCAGCACGCTCCTGGCTTTCGGACCGGACCGTTGGTCGGCGAACGCCCGGCCGCTCCCCGCCGACAAGCCGGTGCTGGTCCTGGCCTGCTCGGACGACGAATGCTTCTCGCAGCGCCACTACGCCGGAGCGTTCGCGGTCGTCGCGCCTCACGCGGAGCTTCCCGAAGTCGGCCCCGGAGGGCACTGGGATCTGCTGGTCGATGCCAAGGCCGCCCAGCTCGCGGTTCGATGGCTGGAAGCTCAAGATCGGAGAGAGACCGAAACGACTGATAAGACGACGCCGCGTGAGCGTGCAGCTTAGTCGTATCCGAACACCACGGTGATCGCAGGCGCCATCCTGCCGTCCACGTCGAGGTCGGCGTCACGCGGGATCGGGCGTTCCGGCACTGTCTCCGGTTTCTCCCTGCAGAGCTGAGCAGAGCGCTCGCTTCGACCGGTCCGTTGGGTCGGACAGGGTGCGAGCAGTCGCGACCATCCATGACGGCCTGTGGAGGTGACGGCGGCCGACGCAACTTGAGCGATACGCGCCTCTCCGCATTCCGTGGCCGCTCTCCGAAAATCATCCCTGAAAATCTGCACCACACTGCAGAGATGTGCGATCACGCACATTGCTGAAAGTTCCCCGGGATTAAACCTCAAGTATATACAAGTGCGAAAACGCACTTAAGTTTGGTGTTTACATCGCTATAGGATGGAGCGCGCTGAAAGACTTCGTGCCGGGATAGCGACAGTCATGGACGCCTGATCGAAACGTCACCACTCTCGAGACGAGCGCAATCGGACGGGCAGCGCCCGCCGACGGTCCTCGCCCCGGCGGCAACGCAGACCGGAGCGTGCGACACAATCGCTGCCCCGGGATGAATGTAGCGCGAGATGCGCGCGTCCAAGAATAGCCGCAGTATGGAATGGGGCCGCCGCCCGATCGTTCCAGTCAGATTCTTGGTCGGCATGCCGATCATGTGAGTTCCGAAGCATCTTTCTGACTGCAATCAATCCGTCATCTCACACGAGTATTGCCTCTGCAGCGTACCGAGCCTCCCATTCGAGACGACGAGGTCATTCGTGGACAATATCATTCAGGGCATCTCGAATTTCCGCGGAAATATATTTCCCGGACAGCAGAAGGTCTATGAGCAACTCGTCCGCGACGGCCAGAACCCGAGCGCCCTGATCATCGCCTGCGCCGATTCCCGCGTCTCCCCCGAGCACATCACCCAATCCGGCCCCGGCGACCTCTTCGTCTGCCGCAACGCCGGCAACATCGTGCCCCCGTACTCGCAGCATAACGGCGGTGTCTCCTCGGCGATCGAGTACGCCGTCGTGGCGCTCGGCGTGCGCGACATCGTCATCTGCGGCCATTCCGATTGCGGCGCGATGAAGGGGCTGATGATGCCCGAGGCCCTCGAGAAGATGCCGAACGTCGCGGCGTGGCTGAAGCACAGCCAGGCGGCCAGCCGGATCGTCTGCGAGGCCTATCCCGCCGACATGGACCCGAAGGACCGTCACCGCGCCCTGGCGCTGGAGAACGTCGTCGTCCAGCTCAGCAACCTGCGCACGCATCCGAGCGTCGCCTCGGGCCTCGCCAGAGGTCAGTTGCGCCTCCACGGCTGGTTCTTCGAGATCGAGAAGGGCACCGTCCTTGCCTATGACGGCGAGGAGGGAGGCTTCGTTTCGATCGAGGAGAACATCCAGATCAAGGTCGCGCAGGCTCCTTCCGTGAGGGTCGCCGCCCCCGAATTCGCGCGAGCGATGTCGGTCGCGGCCGAATAAGGTCCAACCAACCCCATGCCACAGTCCCTCTCGCGGTTCCTGCCCGCCTCCCTGTCGCGGGACCTGCCCGCCTCCTTCGTCGTGTTCCTGGTGGCGCTGCCACTGTGCATGGGTATCGCCATCGCCTCGGGCGTCCCGCCCGAGCGCGGACTGATCACGGGCATCATCGGCGGCCTCATCGTCGGCATGCTCGCGGGTTCGCCGCTCCAGGTCAGCGGCCCCGCCGCCGGCCTCGCGGTCATCGTCTTCGAGTTCGTGCGCGAGCACGGCATCGGCATGCTCGGCCCCGTGCTGGTGGTGGCCGGCGCGATCCAGATCCTCGCCGGGGCGCTCCGCGTCGGCGGCTGGTTCCGGGCGATCTCGCCGGCCGTCGTGCACGGCATGCTCGCCGGCATCGGCGTGCTGATCGTGCTCGGGCAGATCCACGTGCTCACCGACGCGCTGCCGCAGGCGAGCGGCCTCGACAACCTCGTCGCCATCCCGGCCGCCTTCTTCGACTTCGTGCAGGGCGAGGGCAACAAGACCGGCGCGGTGATCGTCGGCCTCTCGACCATCGTCGGCATGCTCGGCTGGGAGAAGATCCGGCCGGCCCGGCTGAAGATGCTGCCGGGCGCGCTCGTCGGCGTGGTCGCAGGCACCGTCGTCAGCGCCGTCGCCGGCCTTGCCGTCAAGCATGTCGACGTGCCGGATGCGATCCTCTCGACGCTGGCGCTGCCGGCCACCGGCGATTGGGGCCGGCTCTCGGAGCCGACCATGATCGTCATGGCGCTCACCCTCGCCATCATCGCCAGCGCCGAGAGCCTGCTCTCGGCGGCGGCGGTCGACCGGATGCATGACGGCCCGCGCACCCAGTACAACCGGGAGCTCGGCGCGCAGGGCATCGGCAACATGCTGTGCGGCCTCGCCGGCGGCCTGCCGATGACCGGCGTGATCGTGCGCTCCTCGGCCAACGTCCAGGCCGGCGCCGTGAGCCGCGCCTCCGCCGTGATGCACGGCGCCTGGATCCTGGCCTTCCTGATGGCGCTGCCCTGGGCGCTGGAGCTGGTGCCGACGGCGGCGCTCGCCGGCATCCTCGTCGTCACCGGCGTGCGCCTCATCAGCATCGAGCACGCCTTCCACCTTCACCGGCGCCACGGCATCGCGACCGCGGCGATCTGGCTGGTTACCATGCTGACCGTGGTCGGCACCGACCTCCTCACCGGCGTGCTCGTCGGCCTCGGCCTCAGCCTGATCCAGGTGGTTCCGCACCTGCTCCAGAAGGGCCTGCTCAAGATCGAGGGCGGCGCCGCGACGGCCTTCCAGCCCGAGGGCGGCCTCGCGGCCGTCCCGGAGGTCCGACTCTCGGGGTCTGCGACCTTCCTGCAGCTGCCGCACCTGAACGAGGCGCTGGAGCTGACGCCGGTGGGCGGCACCGTCCGCGTCTCCGCGGACAAGCTGGGCCATGTCGACCATACCTGCCTGGAGATGATCCAGGACTGGGCCTCGCGCCGGGCCAAGGCCGGAACGACCTTCGAGGTCGTCGGCGGCTCGGCCAGCCTGCGCGAGAAGCTGACGGCAGCACTTCATCCCGCTGCAGCGCACTAGATCGCGCTGCGTTTTGATCGAATCGATCAGAACGCAGAAAACGTGATCGATCCAAAAGTTGACAGCAGGCTTCGCGCGAAAAAAACGTTACCACTTTTTCGCAGCCTGCTCTGACCGGACGCAGACACGCAAAAGGCCGGCGTGGGATCACCGCGCCGGCCTTTTTCGATGTCGAAGCTCGTTCTACCGAGTGGCGCTGCGGATGCGACGCGCGCCTTCGAAGCGGTTGAGGAAGCGCGGCTCCTTCTCCGGCGCGATGCGGATGGCGAGATGCATCGCGCCGCCCTCCTCCGACTTGCGATCGAGCACCTCGGCATTTTCGTAGAGCCAGTTTAGCGCCGCCCCCTCCTCCGGCCCGAGCTTCACCGCGAAGGTCGAGCGGGCGGTAGCGATGCGCTTCTCGATGCGGGAGGAGAGTGCGTCGAGCCCCTCCCCGGTCAGCGCCGAGACCAGCACGGGGGCTGCGCTGCCGCTCTGATTGCCAAGATTGGCGAGCCGGGTGCGCTCGCCCTCGTGCAGCAGGTCGGCCTTGTTCCAGACCTCGATGATGCGGTCGGCATTCGCCTCGATGCCGAGTTCGCGCAGCACCGTGTCGACGTCCTCGCGCTGCGCTTCCGTGTCGCCGTGCGAGACGTCGCGGACATGCAGCAGGATGTCGGCCTCGATCACGTCCTCCAGTGTGGCGCGAAAGGCGGCGATCAGCGAGGTCGGCAGGTCGGAGATGAATCCGACGGTGTCGGACAGGATCACCGTCTCGCCGTGCGGGAGCTTGGTGGCGCGGGCCGTCGGGTCGAGGGTCGCGAACAGCATGTCCTGCGCCTTCACGTCCGCTTTGGTCAGCGCGTTGAACAGCGTCGACTTGCCGGCATTGGTGTAGCCGACCAGTGCCACGATCGGGTACGGCACCCGCGCCCGGCTGGTGCGGTGCAGGCCGCGGGTCCGGGTCACCGAATCGAGATCGCGCTCGATCTTGGTCATGCGCTCCTGGATCTGGCGGCGGTCGGCCTCGATCTGGGTCTCGCCGGGGCCGCCGAGGAAGCCGAAGCCGCCGCGCTGCCGCTCCAGGTGGGTCCAAGACCGCACGAGCCGGCTCTTCTGGTAGGACAGGTGGGCGTGCTCGACCTGCAGCGTGCCCTCGCGGGTCGAGGCGCGGCGGCCGAAAATCTCGAGGATCAGGCCGGTACGGTCGATGACCTTGGCGCCCCAGGCCTTCTCGAGGTTGCGCTGCTGCACCGGCGAGAGCGCGCAATCGGCGACGACGAGGCCGATCTCTTCCGCCGCGATCAGCCCGGCGATCTCCTCGACCCGGCCCTTGCCGAGATACGTCGAGGGCCGGATGCGCTGGATCTGGACGCTGATCGCCTGCGTCACGTCGAGCTCGATCGCCGCCGCGAGGCCGGTGGCTTCGTCGAGGCGCGCCTCGATCGAGCGCGGGGTCTCGCCGCTACTCGCCGATCGCTCGGCGGCGCGGGTCAGATAGGGTCCGACGACCAATGTGCGGGTCGCGGCCGCGATGTCGCCTTCGGGCGCGGCGTGACGCCGCAGCCGATCTTCGGCGGGGGTCAGCGTCTCAGTCATGAAATCCTCTTGGCATCACGACGACATATCGTGATGCCGCTGCCGTTTCGCACGGGGTTCGCTCGGCGCAACCTCAAGCTGCGCGAGAAAAGGCGTCAAACCTTCTCGGCGGGCGCAGCCTCGTCCGGCTCGAACAACTGTACGGGATGGCCGGGCATGATGGTCGAGATCGCGTGCTTGTAGACGAGCTGCGAATGTCCATCACGGCGCAGAAGCACACAAAAATTGTCGAACCAGGTTACCACGCCCTGAAGCTTGACGCCGTTGACGAGGAAGATCGTGAGCGGGATCTTGTTCTTGCGAACATGGTTGAGAAACGTGTCCTGAAGGTTCTGTGCACGCTCGCCCGCCATTTTTCTTATCCTTTTTTGATTCGTGCCCGCCACTCGGGTGGGTTCTCTTGGTTGGCGACGCGCGTCGGACCGTCCACAGCCGACATTCGGGTCTGACTCCGCAAGCCCTCTCCATTACACGGCGAAGCCTTCGGCGACGCAAGAGGCTTGCGCAGCGGAAGGCTTCTTCTTGGACCGGTCCACAGCAAGGTGGTCCGGTCCAGTGCACCTTCCGACCAGGCAGTCGCAATCGGCCGGCAAAAAGCGCGTCGAGACAGAACCTTGGAGCCGCAGGCCCGATGCAATCGGATCGGATACGGATCCGGAACGATCAGACGTTCAGGGGCCGATTCCGAGGGATTTCAGCTTCCGGTGCAGCGCCGAGCGCTCCATACCGATGAACTCTGCGGTCCGGGAGATGTTTCCGGAGAATCGGGCGATCTGAGCGATCAGATACTCGCGTTCGAAGATCTCGCGCGCCTCACGCAGGGCCAGGCTCATCAGCTTCTCGCCGCCCGCCCCCGTCGGCGTGGTCGGCACCAACGCGCCGACCTCGGTGGGAAGCATCTCCGAGGTGACCTCCTGCTCCGGATCCGTCTTGGTCAGGATCATCAGCCGTTCGACGTTGTTGCGCAGCTGCCGAACGTTGCCGGGCCAGTCGTGCGATTGAAGAACCGCCATCGCATCCTCGGCGATCCGGCGGCGCGGCAGGCCGGTGGCGCCCGAGATCTGCTCCATGAAGAAGGTGATCAGTTCCGGCACGTCCTCGCGGCGCTCGGCGAGGGACGGCACGCGGATCGGCACCACGGAGAGCCGGTGGAACAGGTCCTCGCGAAACCGTCCGCCGGCGATCTCTTCGGCCAGATCGCGCGACGAGGACGAGATGATGCGCACGTCGACATGCACGCGCGTCGTGCCGCCGACCCGCTGGAAGTTCTGGTCGACGAGAACGCGCAGGATCCGGCTCTGCGTCTCCTTGGGCATGTCGGCGACTTCGTCGATGTAGAGCGAGCCGCCATGCGCTTCCTCCAGCGCGCCGACCCTGCGGGTGCGGCCCTCGCCGGCCTCCACGCCGAATAGCTCCGCCTCCATCGTATCGGGTGTGATGGTGGCCGCGTTGATCACCACGAAGGGGCCGCTGGCGCGGGCCGACGTGGTGTGCAGGGTCCGGGCGGCGAGTTCCTTGCCAGAGCCCGGCGCGCCGGAGATCATCACGCGGGCATTGGTCGGCGCGACACGGTCGACGGTCTGGCGCAGCTGGTTCACGGCGACCGAGGCCCCGACGATGCGGTTCGTCTGGCCGCCACGAGTCTTGAGGTCGCGCACCTCGCGCCGCAGCCGCGAGGTCTCCAACGCGCGCTCGGCAACGAGAATCAGCCGGTCGGCCTTGAACGGCTTCTCGATGAAGTCGTAGGCGCCCGACTTGATCGCCGCGACCGCGGTCTCGATGTTGCCATGGCCCGAGATCATCACCACCGGCAGGTCGGGATGGCCGGCCTTGATCAGGTCGAGCACCTGCAGGCCGTCGAGGCGCGAGCCCTGCAGCCAGATGTCGAGGAAGACGAGGTGCGGCCTACGGCTCTCGATCGAGGCGAGCGCCTCGTCCGAACCGGAGGCGGTCCGGGTGCGGTGGCCCTCGTCGTCGAGGATGCCGGAGACGAGGTCGCGAATGTCGGCCTCGTCGTCGACGATCAGGATATCGGCGCTCATGACTGCATCTCCGCGACGCGGGGCGCACTTGAGACGGCGCCCTCCCTGCCAGTGTTGTTGTGAGGAGCCCGCACGGACGCGGCCGCCGCATCGGTGACGGCATCACGCGAGACATCGCGCGGCACCTTCATGCGGACCTGACCGCCCCGTCCGTCGGGATTGTCGTTCAACTCGATCCCGCCGCCATGCTCTTCCAGAACCTTGCTGACGATGGCCAAGCCGAGGCCCGTCCCCCCTTCGCGGGTCGTCATATAGGGCTCGAGCAGGCGCTGGCGTCCCTCGGCGGGAAAGCCTTTTCCGTTGTCGGTGACTTCGATCACCGCGAAGTCCTGTTCGACGAGCAGCCTCAGGCGCACCCGGCCCTGGCCGCCATCCGCCGTCAGCACGTCCTCGGGGACGGCCTGGACCGCCTCGACGGCGTTCTTGAGGATGTTGGTCAGCGCCTGGGACAGGAGCCGGATATCGAAGGCCGCCTCGATCCGTTCCTCCTCGCCGACGCCGTCCACCGAGAACGGGAAATCGAAGTCGGGATGCGCGACGCGCATCATGAAGAGGTTCTGCTTGGCGATCTCGGTGAGATCCTGCCGGGCGATAGCCGGCTTCGGCATCCGGGCGAAGGACGAGAACTCGTCGACCATGCGCTTGATCTCGTCGACCTGGCGCACGATCGTCGCCGTGCACTGGTCGAAGATCTCTTTGTCCTCGACGATCACCTTTCCGTACTTGCGCCGGATGCGCTCGGCCGAGAGCTGGATCGGGGTCAGCGGGTTCTTGATCTCGTGGGCGATGCGGCGCGCCACGTCGGCCCAGGCGGAGGTTCGCTGGGCCGAGACCAGATCGGTGATGTCGTCGAGGGTCACGACGTAGCCGCGTGCCCCGCCCTGAGCCTGCTCGCTCGTGACCCGCACCGCGATGGTGCGCTCGCGGCCGTTGCGCTGGAGCTGGATCTGCTTCTGGAGCGCGCGCTGGCGGCCCTCGCGGGCGCCGCCCTCCTCCGGCAAGAGCGCCGCCAGTTCCGGCACGGCCTGGGTCAGCGGCACGCCGACAAGTTCGCCGGAGGTCAGGCCGAGGGTACGCTCGACGGAGGGGTTGGCGATGGTGATGACCCCGCCCGCGTCGACGCCGATCACCCCCGGCGAGACGCCCGACAGCACGGCCTCGGTGAAGCGCCGGCGGCGGTCGATCAGCTCGCTCGCGGCGGTCAGCCCGTCATGCTGGCGGCGGAGTTCCTGTGTCATCTTGTTGAAGCTATCGCCGAGATGGCCGAGATCGCCGTCGTCCCTGCGGGCAGGCACCTGCGCGTAGAAGTTGCCCGAGGCGACTTGGTCGGCGGCGTTGATCAGGCGGCGGATCGGCTCGACGAAGCGGTTGGCGAAGCTGAGCCCGAACCAGACCGCCGAGAGCAGGGTGATCAGCGCGATCAGCAGGAAGACCGAGGCGAAGGCGATCTGGATCGAGCGCTTGAGCGAATCGTAGGTGAGGTATTCGGCCGCCGCCGCGCGCGAGACGCCGGGGAAGTCGATGGCGAGCTGACTGACCTCGCGCTGCACGAGGAGCACCGCGTTGTCGTAGGCCGGCATCCGCAGCAGGGCGGCGAAGACCCGGCCCTCGTTCGGCAGCAGGCAGATCGGATCGCTCGATTTCGCCGCGTCCTCGAAGGCCGCTGCCGAGGGCAGGCGCGTCTGCTTGAGGATGTCGATCTGGGCGCGGGCGACCACGTCGTTCGGCCCGCGCATGATCTTGGCGATCGGCAGGCCGAGCGCCTGGGCGCGCGTCGTCATGAAGCTCTCGAACCACTCGCGGTTCACGTCGAATTGCGGGCGGGCGCGGGTCAGATCGTCGGTGAGGATGCGGATCTCGCGCGCCAGCGACTGGCACTGGTTCTCCTGGTAGGCGTCGGCGACCTCGACGGATTTCAGCACCACGTCCCGGACCCGGTCGGTGAAGCCGAGGGACAGCCCGCGATCGATGGTGATCGAGGCGACGACGGCGAGCAGGATGGTCGGCAGGATCGCGATCAGGCTGAACAGGCCTACGATGCGCGAATGCAGGCGCGCCACCGCCGCATGGGCCTTGCGGGCATGCAGGAAGACTCGCGCCTCCCAGGCGATGACGACGACGAGGCCGAGGACGAGGGCGGCGTTGATGGCGAGCAATGCCACGCCGGTGGCGGGCTTCGGCGTCACCTTGATCAGCCCTGCGAGCATCATGAAGGTGACGCTGGCCGAGACGAGGGCCGTGGCGACCACGGCCGCGCCGATCCAGCCCGGTCCGCGGGGCGCCGAGGACGGCGCCGCGGCCCGGCCGGTATCCGCATCGGAGGCGGAGGTTTTCCTGATCCATTGCGTCAGCGGCATGGCTGATGCAGGGCCACAACAGTGTGGCGAAATTAATACGAATCGGGCCGAATTGCCGCCCGATCGATCAAACGGCCACGGTGGCCCTACCCGCCCTGCGGGTTAGCGCGAGGTGCGGAACACCTGCAGGTCGAGATCGCGCACCTTCTTCCGCAGCGTGTTGCGGTTCACGCCGAGCAGTTCGGCCGCGCGGATCTGGTTGCCGCGCGTGGCGGCGAGCGCAGCGCCGATCAGCGGGCCTTCGATCTCGCGCAGGATGCGGTGATACAGGCCGGGCGGCGGCAGGCTGTCCTTGTAGCCGGAGAAGTACTCGGACATGTGCCGCTCGACCGCGCCCGAAAGCGTCTCGTTGTCGCCGACCTTGCGGGCGCTCCCGTTCAGCGATTGCGGCTGGGCCAGCGGCAGGGTGTCGAGTTCGGCCTCGATCACCGGGCCGGTGATGGTCTCCTGCGGATAGAGGGCGGCGAGGCGCCGGACGAGGTTTTCGAGCTCGCGCACGTTGCCGGGCCAGCGGTAGCGCTTCAGGCGCTCCATGGCCTCGCCGTCGAGCTGCTTGCGGCTCAGGCCCTCGCGCTCGACGAGGACGAAGAAGTGCCGGATCAGATCGGGCACGTCTTCCGAGCGCTCGCGGAGTGCCGGCAGCCGCAACGGCACGACGTTGATGCGGAAGAACAGGTCCTCGCGGAAGATGCCCTGCTGGATCGAGACGCGCAGGTCCTTGTTGGTCGCGGCGATGATGCGGACGTTGGTCTTGATCGGTACCCGCCCGCCGACGGTGGTGTACTCGCCCTGCTGCAGCACGCGGAGCAGCCGGGTCTGCGCCTCCATCGGCATGTCGCCGATCTCGTCGAGGAAGAGCGTACCGCCCTCAGCCTGCTCGAAGCGGCCGGCCGAGCGGGTCAGCGCGCCGGTGAAGGCGCCCTTCTCGTGGCCGAACAGTTCCGATTCGATCAGGTCGCGCGGGATCGCCGCCATGTTGACCGGCACGAAGGGGCCGGCCCGGCGGCGGCCGTAATCGTGCAGCGCCCGGGCGACGAGTTCCTTGCCGGTCCCCGATTCGCCGGTGATCATCACCGTGAGGTCGGTGGGCATCAGCCGGGCGAGGGCCCGGTAGATCTCCTGCATCGCGGGCGAGCGCCCGACGAGGGGGATGTCGTCGTTCTCCGGCCCGGCACCCGGCGCCGGCGTGCCGCGCGGCCGGGAAAGCGCGCGGCCGACGATCGCCGTCAGCTCCTTCAGATCGAAGGGTTTGGGCAGATACTCGTAAGCTCCGCGCTCCGAGGCGCGGATGGCGGTCATGAAGGTGTTCTGCGCGCTCATCACGATGATCGGCAGATCGGGCCGCACCCGCTTGATGCGGGGCAGCAGGTCGAACACGTTCTCGTCCGGCATCACCACGTCGGTGATGACGAGATCGCCCTCGCCCTGGGCCACCCAACGCCACAGCGTCGCGCAATTGCCCGTGGAGCGGACCTCGTAGCCGGCCCGGGACAATGCCTGGTTGAGCACGGTCCGGATCGCTGCGTCGTCGTCCGCGACGATGATGTTGCCGTTCGGCATATCGGTTTACTCGGGCTCCGAACTCACGGCTCCACCGCCGAGGCACGCCCGTCCCGGGCGCTGGACATGGGCAGAAGGATGCGGAAGGCAGTGCGGCGGGGAACGGGATCGCATTCGACGATACCGCCATGGTCGCCGACGATTTTCGCCACCAATGCAAGACCCAGGCCCGATCCCTGCGCCTTCGTCGTCACGAAGGGGTCGAACAGGTCGGGAAGCAGTTCCGCGGAGATGCCCGGCCCGTTGTCGCGCACGGCCACCTCGATCGGTAGGCTGACGCGCTCGCGCGAGCCCGGCACCTGCAGGCGCAGACCGGTGCGGAAGGCGGTCGACAGGGTGATCTCGCCCTCGACAGAATCGGCACCGATCGCCTCCGCGGCGTTCTTCACGAGGTTCAGGATCACCTGGACGAGCTGGTCGCGGCTGCCGAGGACCGGCGGCAGCGAGGGATCGTAGTTTTCGACGAAGCGGATGTGACGGCCGAAGCCGGACTGGGCCGAGCGCTTCACCTGGTCGAGCACGCCATGCACGTTGACCGGCCCGCGCTCGACGGGACGCTCCTCGCCAAAGAGCTCCATGCGCTCGACGATGCGCACGATCCGGTCGGATTCGTCGCAGATCAGCTGGGTGAGGACGCGGTCCTCCTCCACGCCGGACTGTTCGAGCAGCTGCGCGGCGCCGCGGATGCCGGCGAGCGGGTTCTTGATCTCGTGGGCGAGCATGGCGCCGAGGGCCACCATCGAGCGGGCGGCGCCGCGATGGGTGAGCTGGCGGTTCATCTTGTCGGCGATGGTGCGCTCCTGGAGCATCAGCACCACGTTGTCGCCGCCGTCGCCGAGATGCGTCGCGAACACGTCGACACTGCGCTCCAAGCCCGTGCGCGGCTGGATCAGCTCGACCCGGTACTCGCTGACGCTGGAGCGTCGGTTCCGCACCTCGGCGACGATCGCCACGATCGGCGAGGCGAACGGGAAGATGTCGCGCAGCCGGCCGCGCTTCATCAGCCGGACCGACGCGTCGAAGAAGTTCTCGGCGGCGTGATTGGCGTGGAGGATGCGCTCGTCGGTGCCGATGGTGAGGACCGGCAGAGGCAGAGCGTTGATGATCGCCTCCGGCGTGAGGCTTCCGATGGGAAAGGCGCTGCTCTCGCTAGTCATCGCGACTACGCAGCCTCGCCGAGGGATTCGAGGACGCCGTCGGCGGGGTCGAGAAACGCCCGGCGCAGCAGCGCGAGGGCTTCCGCCGGGTCGCTCGTCGTGAGCAGGCGCGTGCGGTCGGGCTGGCCGAGTGCGCCCGGCCCGGCATGGTCGACATAGGCCGCGAGATGCTTGCGGGCGTGCCGCACGCCCATCGCTGCGCCATAGAGCGCGATCAGCCCTCGGTAGTGCTCGCAGGCCGTCTCCGCGCGCTGCTCCCGCGAGAGATCGGCCACCGGTTGCCCCCCGAGGCCCGCTGCGATGGCACCCACCAGCCAGGGCCGGCCGAGCGCCGCCCGGCCGATCATCACGCCGGCCGCCCCCGAGGCGGCGAGACAGGCGCGGGCGTCGTCGAGGCTCGCGACGTCGCCGTTGGCGATGACGGGGATGCGCACCGCCTGGACCACGGCGCGGATCGCCGACCAGTCCGCGCTGCCCTTGTAGAATTGCTGCCGGGTGCGGCCATGGACGGTGACGCCGTTCAGGCCGAGGCCCTCGGCCCGTTGCGCCAGTAGGGCGGCGTTAACGGTCGCATGATCCCAGCCGAGGCGCATCTTGACGGTGACGGGTACGGCGACCGCGTCGCGCACGGCGCCGAGGAGGCGGGCGGCGTTGTCGAGGTCGCGCATCAGGGCCGAGCCCGCCGCGCCGCCGGTAACCGTCTTGGCCGGGCAGCCCATGTTCACGTCGATCACGTCGGCGCCGTTCGCGACGGCGATCTCGGCCGCCCGCGCCATCGGCTCCGGTGCGCAGCCCGCGAGCTGGACGATGTGCGGCGACACGCCCGCGCCCTCCGCGCGGACCTGCGATTCGGCGTCGCCGCGGGCGAGTTCGGCGGCGGCGACCATCTCGGAGACCACGGCGCTCGCGCCGGCGCGGCGGGCAATCCGGCGCATGTGCAGATCGGTCACGCCCGACAGCGGCGCCAGCAGGACCGGCGGTGCCATGCCCGGCCCCGCCTTCATTCCGCCGAGAACGCTCAAATAATGGTCAGCCGTCATTCTGCACAACAAATAGACAAATGCGCTCGGATGCAAGCGCTACCTCGGTTTGCCTTCACCTTGGGCACCGATTATGAGCGCAGCCGACTTCGCCATGATGTCGCAGAGGCCCCCGATGTCCGAGTCCGCCGCAAGGCCCCTGACCGCAGCGGTGGTCGTCGCGGCCGGCAAGGGCCTGCGCATCGGCGGCGACCTGCCGAAGCAGTATCGCCGAGTTGGTGGACGGGCCGTCCTGACGCGGACTCTGGCCGCCCTGGCAAGCCATCCCGGCATCGACCGCATCCAGCCTGTGATCGCGCCCGACGCCGCCGACTTCTTTCGCGAGTGCCTTGCCGATCTCGAACCGGACCTCGGCCGAAAGCTATTGGCGCCCGTCGATGGCGGGGCGACCCGCCAGCAATCCGTCCGTGCCGGCCTCGAAGCCCTGGCCTGCGGAGAGGCGCCGGACCTCGTGCTCGTCCACGACGCCGCCCGCCCCTACGTGGCGACGGACCTGATCGACCGCGCCATCGCGGCCGGCCGCGCCCATGGCGCGGCGGTGCCGGGCGTGGCGGTCTCCGACACGATCAAGCTGGTCCAGCCGATCGCCCCCGGCATCGGCCGCGTCCACGAGACGCCGGCCCGCGAATCGCTGCGCGCCGTGCAGACGCCGCAGGCCTTCGTCTATGCGACGCTGGTCGACGCGCATCGCCGTGCCGTGGCGGAAAACCGCGACGGCTTCACCGACGACGGCGCGCTCGCCGAATGGGCCGGGCTTGCGGTGGTGGTGTTCGAGGGCGACGCCGCCAACCGCAAGATCACGCAACCGAGCGACCTGATCGACGCCGACCGCACTTTCTCGGAACGCGCCGACGCGGTATCTGCATCAGCCATGACAACCCTCGTCTCCCACCTCGCCACCGGCTTCGACGTCCACAAGTTCGGACCGGGCGACCATGTCTGGCTCGGCGGGATCAAGATCCCGGCGGATCGCGGCGTGATCGCGCATTCCGACGGTGACGTGGTGCTGCATGCGCTCACCGACGCGCTGCTCGGCACCATCGCCGACGGCGACATCGGCACGCATTTCCCGCCGAGCGACGAGAAGTGGCGGGGCGCGGCCTCCGACCAGTTCCTGGCGCACGCCGTCGAACTGGTGCGCGCCCGAGGCGGCCGGATCGACCATCTCGACATCACTGTACTGGCCGAGGCCCCGCGCATCGGCGCGCACCGTGAGGCGATCCGCGCCCGCGTCGCCGAGATCGCCGGCATCCCGGTCGGCTGCGTCTCGATCAAGGCGACCACCACGGAAACGCTCGGCTTCGTCGGCCGCGCCGAGGGCCTCGCCGCACAGGCCGCCGCCAGCGTGCGCCTGCCGGAAATCTGCGCCGAACTCGACGCCGAGGCGGAGCAGGCCGCCCGCCAGTCGTGATCGAAGACGCCGCGCTCCTCGCCCGTGCCGAGGCGCTGGTGAAGGCCTACACGGCGGCGGGCAAAAAGATCGCGACGGCGGAATCCTGCACCGGCGGCCTCGTTGCCGCGCTGCTCACGGCGATTTCAGGATCGTCGAAGGTCGTGGAGCGCGGCTTCGTCACCTATTCGAACGAGGCGAAGGCCGAGATGCTGGGCGTCTCGACGGCGATTCTCGCCGCGCATGGCGCCGTCAGCGAGCAGACCGCCCGCGCCATGGCCGAGGGCGCGCTCGCGCATTCACAGGCCGACGTCGCGGTCTCGATCACCGGAATCGCCGGCCCCGATGGCGGCTCTCCTGACAAGCCTGTCGGGCTCGTGCATTTCGGCCTTGGCCGGACAGGCACGCAGACACGGCATCTGGAGCGGCGCTACGGCTCACTCGATCGCGGCGACATCCGGCGCCGCGCCGTCGAGGATGCGCTCGGGCTTCTCGAAGGCGCGCTGGCCTGATCGGCAACCGATTTGCTGGACTGAATGGCACGATCGAAGTGAGCACCGTCCCGGCCGATCGCACGGGGACCGGTGCGCTGGCGCACATCGGCGTTCGGATACTTTGCACGTTCTGAACGGCAGTGCATCTATCGATCGACCCGAATAGCCGCGATTTTTATTTTTCAATACATTACGTACTATGAAATATACTCTATCAATAGATCGAATTTGAAAAAATACTGTTCAATCTACGAATTTGCGAAGTCCAGTCGCGGCTGCTATCCACCGACTCGGCTGCAATTCAAACGAGGGAGGCCGCATGTTTAAAATTCGTCTCGCCTCTCCCGCCGGCCAGCGTTAGCTCGCTGAGCCTGCCATCCGCACCGGCCTGACGGCCGCCGCGGACATCGCAACCCTTCTTCCCGATCCGACCGCGACCGACGGCGTCATGCCGTGGCGACGCGCGTCCGTTGATGGAGCCGGCGTGTTTTCGCGCGTCGGGACAATTTCATGACTCTTCGTTCTCCCCGGCGCGGCGGCGCGCTCGGCCGCGTCCTCGTCTTCGTCTCCCGCCAATGGCGGCTGCGCTCCGGCCTCGTCTCTGCGCTCCTGGCGGCGACGATCCTGGCGACGCTCGCCGACGTGCTGCTGCCGCTCTATGCCGGCCGCCTCGTCGACGCGCTGACCCAATGCGATCGCAATGCCGCGCTCGACACGGCCTTGTGGGCCTTCGCGGCGATGGCCGTGCTCGGCCTGTTCACGATCGGCTTCCGCCACCTCGCCTGGAGCCTGGTGGTGCCGCTGACGCTCGGCATGATGTCCGACGTGGCGCAAGCGAGTTTCCGCCGAGTGCAGCGCCTGTCGACCGATTGGCACGCCAACAGCTTCTCCGGCTCGACCGTCCGCAAGATCTCGCGCGGGATGTGGGCGCTCGACGGTCTCAACGACGTCGTGCTGCTCTCACTGGTGCCGACGCTGATCGTGCTGCTCGGCACGATGGTGATGCTCGGCCTGCACTGGCCGGCCATGGGCGCCCTCGTGGGCGTCGCGACGCTCCTCTACGTCTTCACGGCCGGGTACCTCGCGACGCGGGTGATCGCCCCGGCGGCACAGCTCTCGAACACCCTCGATACCCGGCTCGGCGGCGTGCTCAGCGACGCCATCGGCAACAATGCGGTGGTGAAGGCCTTCGGCGCGGAGGCGCGGGAGGACGCGCGGCTCGCCCGCACCTTCGGCAAGTGGAAGCGGCGGACCTGGCGCACCTGGATGCGGGTGACCTGGAGCGGCACGGTGCAGTTCGTGCTGCTGCTCGTCTTCCGCACGGCGCTGGTCGGGCTCGCGCTATGGCTGTGGTGGCACGAGGCGGCGAGCGCCGGCGAGGTCGCGACCGTGCTCACGAGCTACTTCGTGCTGCACGGCTACCTCCGCGACATCGGCGGCCACATCAACCACCTGCAGCGCGCGGTGAACGAGATGGAGGAGCTGGTCGACCTCGAAGCCGAGCCCTACGGCGTCGCGGATCTCGCTGAGGCGCGTCCGCTCGCCGTCGGCGGCGGGGCCGTGCGCTTCGACGACGTGACCTTCCACTATGCCGGCCACGACACGCCGCTCTACCAGCACGTCTCGGTGACGATCCCGGCCGGGCAGCGGGTCGGCCTCGTCGGGCGCTCGGGCTCCGGCAAGACGACCTTCGTCAAGCTGATCCAGCGGCTCTACGACGTCACCGGCGGCCGCATCCTGATCGACGGGCAGGACGTGGCGGGGGCGACGCAGGGGTCCTTGCGCTCGCAGATCGCAATCGTGCCGCAGGAGCCGGTGCTGTTCCACCGCTCGATTGCGGAGAACATCGCCTATGCCCGGCCGGACGCCTCCCTGGCCGAGATCGAGCGGGCGGCAGGGCTCGCCAACGCGCACGACTTCATCGCGCGGCTGCCGAAGGGCTACGCCACGCTGGTGGGCGAGCGCGGCATCAAGCTCTCGGGCGGCGAGCGCCAGCGCGTGGCGCTCGCCCGCGCCTTCCTGGCGGACGCGCCGATCCTGATTCTCGACGAGGCGACGTCCAGTCTCGATTCGGAATCGGAAGCACTGATCCAGGAAGCGATGGAGCGGCTGATGCGCGGGCGCACGGCGATCGTGATCGCGCACCGTCTCTCGACGGTGCAGGCCCTCGACCGCATCCTCGTGTTCGACCGCGGCCGCATCGTCGAGGACGGGCCGCACGCCGCCCTGATACGCCGTCCGAACGGAGCCTACCGGGCGCTGTTCGAGAAGCAGACCGTGCTGGCGGAGAGCGCGTGAGGCTGCTGTTCGTCTGCGGTCGGGCCCGCCTCCGGAGCCCGACCGCAGAGCAGATCTTTTGTCGGTACGACGGTCTGGAGACGGCCTCGGCCGGGGTTTCGGCGGATGCCGACGAGCCGGTCACGGCCGAGCATCTCGCATGGGCCGATATCGTCTTCGTGATGGAGCGTGGGCATCGCCGGAAGCTTCAGCGGCGGTTCCGGTCGGCGCTCAAGCATGCCCGGCTGATCTGCCTCGATATTCCGGACGACTGTGCGTTTATGGACCCGGCGTTGGTGCGGTTGCTCGAGACGAAGGTACGGCCGCCTCTCCGATGATGTCGAGCCGTCATTGCGGGCGCAGCGAGGCAATCCAGGGCCAAATGCTCGACCGTAAGCGAGTTGGCCCCGGATTGCTGCGCTGCGTTCGCAATGACGAAAAGATATCCGCTTACCTAAAAGCTGTCTCAATACTCCCCGTAGGCGTCCTGCCGGCCGTAATAGCCTTCGCCGAAAGGATCGTAGGAACGCTGCCGCGGGGCGTATTGGTAGCCGGTCGGGGCGCGGCTGGCCTCCATACCGGCCGGCATGACATCGCCGTCGTCGTAGTCGCGGCGCGAACGGGCCGCGCGGTAGCCGGGCTCGCGACCGCCGCCGGCAACGCGCTCCTCGACCTCGCCCTGCAGGGTGATCCGCGTGTTCGCCATGCCCTGCGCCTTGATCAGACTGTAGAGCGTCGCGGCGTTGCCGGGCGAGAGCCGGACGCAGCCATGCGAGGCGGCGCGGCCGAGGTTGCGCACCTGGTTGGTGCCATGGATGGCGTGGCCGATCTGCGTGAAGAACACCGCATGCGGCATCGGCGCGTTGTCGAACTCGCGCGAGAAGTGGCTGGCCTCCATCCGGAACGGCTTGAAGCTGCCGCTCGGCGTGTCGTAGCCGGCGACGCCCGTGGAGACGGGCCAAGTGTAGCGAGGCTGGCCATCGACGGTCACCGACATCCGCTGGGACGCCTTGTCGACGTCGATGCGGAGTTCGGCCGAGGCCGAATTCGTGAGAACCGCGAGCAGAACGCCCGACAGTAGGATTGCAGAGAACGGACGCATGAAACGGCCTCGCGGCGACGACGGTCGAACCTGACGGACTACGTGCCGAACCGTAGGCGGTTCCGGCAGGTGTGGCGAGCAGTCCGCCTTCACCGACGGGGCATAAGGCCCTGCATCGTCGGTCTTTTCGGCGAAACGGCGCCGGAAATCCTCCCGGCGCCGCCCGATCTCGGTAGTCTGACGCCCGGCCGATCACATCGGAGGGGTCAGGCCGTCCTTGCCGACGGCGACGAGCTTGCCTTCGAGCTTGCTGCCGTCCTTGGCCGCGACCACGAAGATGTGGCTGCCGGGCTTGAGGATCGCGGCGTCGGCGGGCTCGAACGCCACGATCGGCGCCTTGGCCGGCACGGCGATCGTCTTCGAACCGTCCTTGTCGTAGGTCACGGTGAGGGTCTTGTCGCCGCCGGCGCCCGCGGCCGACTTGACGGTGCCGTTGGTCATCGAGCTCTTCACCTTCGGCGCGGCTGCGGAGCTTGCCTTGACCGTACCGTTGGTCATCGAGCTCTTCACCTTGGTGCCGCCCTCGGTGGTGTCGGTGATCTCGTCCCAGCCGTAGTGGCCTTCCGCCGTGCCGCGCATCGACTCGGGGAAGAGCACGACTTCAAGGGCGGTGGGCGGGTTGTCGCCCTTGGTGGCGGTGCCGATGAAGACGCCGTCCTTGATCTCGTCGAGGCTCGACTTGACCACCCAGGCGAACTTGGCGCCCGAAGTCGCGACGGTCTCGGACTTGCCGTCCGCCGTCTTGATCACGACCGAGCTGCCGTCGGCGCTCTCGATGGTGCCGCGAACCCGCTGAAGCTCGGGGGCGGCGACGCTGGCGCTCGTGAGGGCCAGAAGACCGGCGAAGGCTGCGAGCGTGGTGCGTTTCATGGTCGTATCTCCCTGTCTGTGCCCCGCAATTATGGGGCGGCCGACCGGGCAGACAAGCTTGCGCGCAATCGAATGACGCTCAAGCATCCTTATATTGCGCATAGGGGCGTGGCCGCCCGGTTTCGGACAGCCACGCGACGGAAACCCTTACTTCAGCAGCTTGGACAATGCCTTGCCGGCCGGGCTCTTCAGCTCCTTGGCGTCGACGGTGCCGTCGTTGTCCGGATCGGCTTCCTTGAACAGCGAACCGGCGAGCGCGACGAACTCCTTCTTGTCCAGGGTGCCATCGCTGTCGGGATCGGCCTTCTTGAGGGCGGACGGGCTAAGGCGGCCCTTGAGCTCCTTGACGTCGAGCGTGCCGTCCTTGTCGGGGTCGAGCACATCGAACTTCGCGGAGGCAGCAGCCTCGACTTCCTTGAGGTCGATGGTGCCGTCGTTGTCGGTGTCGACCGACTTCAGGATCGCGCTGCCGGCGGCCTTCTTGGCGAAGGCAGGGCTCAGGGTGGCAACCGGCAGCAGCAACGCTGCGGCAGCGAGAAGTGCGGTCGCACGGAACGGAACGGTCATCGTCGGTCTCTCCTGACTGTGGATGATTAGCAACGATCGATGACTACCATGACGGCGCAAGCGGATGGCCGCGATATCTTGCAATGCGGCATTGCAATATGGGCAAGTTCGGCAATCGGGCCGCAGATGCGGGAGCGGCTTCGTCCGGGCCACCGGCGGTCATCGAATCGTGTTCCGACCGGCCGGCAACCGGTACCGGGCTGAGGCGTTTCTCAGATGCAGAAGCGGCAATCCGGCCCTTGCGCGACGCTTGTCTTCCCGTGCGCATCGGCGATTGGAACGATATCCCGGACGCTAAGCCGCTGTCATATCGGCGCTATCAATTCCGGCTGGCGTCTCGCTCGGCGCACAGGCCTGCCGGAATGTTCTATGAGAAATATAAGTGTAGTGCCCGCTTGAATTGCGCCCAATAGATCGCCTATGTTGGGTCTATCGAAGAACGCAGGAGATGGTCATGAAGTGGTCCGCCCCGGTCGTCCAGGAAGTCTGCGTCGGCATGGAAGTCACCAGCTACGAGTCGGCAGAGATCGACACCTTCAACTGATGAAGTGACGGCGGCTCGATCGAGCCTGTCTCTTGCGTCTCATCCAAAATCCAAACAGGAGAAACGTCATGAAGTGGTCTGCCCCCATCGTTCAGGAAGTCTGCGTCGGCATGGAAGTCACTTCCTACGATTCCGCTGAGATCGACACCTTCAACTAAGGTCGTCTCCGGCTAGATTCAGCCGATCCTTCCTCTTTTTAATCAGTCAATCAGGAGATTCATCATGAAGTGGTCCGCTCCCGTCGTCCAGGAAATCTGCGTCGGCATGGAAGTCACCAGCTATGAGTCCGCCGAGATCGACACCTTCAACTAAGGTCGTCTCGTCGAACTCCAGCGGTTCGAGGGCGTCACCCGGAAGGGTGGCGTCTTTTTTTCGTGCCGTGACGAACGACGTGAAACGGCCGGATGATCGCTCATCCGGCCGTTTCACGTGTTAACAGGACTGGTCGGTGAGCCGAAGGCTCAGAGCTTGTAGCGGATCTGGTCGGTCCAGAAGCGTTCGAGCCGGCCCAGTGCCTGGTTGAGGCGGCCGAAATCGTCGGTCGAGATGCCGCCGATCGGCTGGATGGTGCGAGCGTGCTTCTCGTAGAGGCCGCGGATGATCTCGTGGACCTCGTGGCCCTTGTTGGTCAGGCTGATCCGCACCGAGCGGCGGTCCAGCTTGGAGCGGGCGTGGTGGAGGAAGCCCGCCTCGACCAGCTTCTTGACGTTGTAGGAGACGTTCGAGCCGAGATAGTAGCCCTTCGAGCGCAGCTCGCTCGCGGTGAGCTCCTTGTCGCCGATGTTGTAGAGCAGCAGGGCCTGGACGCTGTTGACGTCCTCGCGACCACGGCGCTCGAACTCGTCCTTGATGACGTCGAGCAGGCGGCGGTGCAGGCGCTCCACGAGGTGCAGAGCCTCGAGATAGTTGCCGGCCACCGGAGCGGTGTCGGGAGCGGTGTCGGACTCGACGATCCTCGCAGCCTGGGACTTCATCTGACGCCTCACTTGGTCTGTTCTGCCGGTGCGCCGTTTTGGTCGGCGCCGCTTATGCAGCCAATCTGGCCCAGACGAATGAAAGGCGATTTAAGCGACAAGATGAATTTGTGATTTACCCGGAGTGGTCAATGCGCAATGAAATCCGCGATATTTACGAACGCGAAGGGCTATACGGCAAGCTCCCGCTAAGATTACCAAGCTCGCTTCGCAACTCGACTTCGCTTTGCCGGGGAAACCTGCGGAAAGCGCCAGGACGGTCTCAAGCTGGACCCGCGACGGCCGGACCTCCGGCGCGTCGGCATCGCATCCGGGCGCCACCGCGCGGCCCAGGATTCAGCAGCCGAGAAGCCCTCAGGCCTTCACGGTACGCTTGCGCTTCGGCTTGGGAGCGGCCGGCTCGGGGGCCTGGGCCGCGACCTCCGCCTCCTTGGCCAGACGCATCGCGCGCAGGCGCTGAGTCCGGTCGTCGACCGCCCTGATCTGCGCCTTGTGGTCGGCCATGGCCTGCGCGCCGTCACGCGCCATGCGCTCGGCGCGCTCGGCGCGGTCCTCGGCGCGGTTCTTCGCAGTCGGGTCCTCGGTCGTCGTCATCGCGGTCTTTCGGTACTCGTCCGGTGCCCATCCATCGGCGCAGCGCATGGCGCATGCCGAAAATCCGCTCTCCGGCGAGGACGGGGCTGCGTCGGGAAGACATGGCGCCGAGCGGAGGAAGCCGGCACCGATTACGCTGCCCGATGTAGCACGCCGCGATGCGCAATGGCCAATCGCAGCACTCGCTTCATCCTTTCTCACCGCGAAAACATCGGTTCGGTGGCAAGCGAGAACCGCAGATGCCGCTCGCGGCGCATATCGGCGGCGATGATTGCCTCGGGCGACCGTCCAGGCGCACCGCCAAGTCGGGCATCGTGCTCGATACACGGCATTCGCAAAGCCGCCCGACGCGACCCGGTCGGACGGCGGAATGCGGGCGCGCCTCCCTTACTTCTCGCGGAAGGCCCGCCGGGCCTGATCCGTCAGCGGCTTGGTCAGGTAGGAGAACACCGTGCGATCGGCGGTGCGGATGAAGGCCTCCACCGGCATGCCGGGCATCAGCTTGGCGCCGTCGAGGCGGCCGAGCTCGTCCTTCGTGACGCCCAGCCGCACGAGGTAGTAGAAGCTGCCCGTCCGCTTGTCCTCGCTGACGTCGGCGGCGATGCGGGTGACGCGGCCGTTCAGCTCCGGCGTGGTGCGCTGGTCGAAGCTCGGAAAGCGCAGGCCGGCCTCCTGTCCGGTGCGCAAGCGGTCGATGTCCTGGGGCGCGACGCGCACCTCGACGACGAGAGAATCCGCGGTCGGCACCACGAGCATGATCGGCTCACCCGGCGAGATCACGCCACCGCGGGTGTGCACCGCGAGTTCGTGGACATAGCCGGTCTGCGGCGAACGGATGTCGATGCGCTGCAACTGATCGAGGGCGGTGATCTTCTGCTCGGTGAGCGTCGCGGCCTTGGCGCGGATCTCTGCGAGTTCCTTGGCCACGTCGCTGCGCAGGTTCTGCTCCAGCTGGATCACCTGCAATTCGGTCTCCGAGATCTTTCCCTTGGTCTGCGCGATGTTGGCGACGAGTAGGCCGCGCTCGCCCTTGAGCCGCGAGATGTCGCGTTCCAGCGCGGTGAGGCGGGTCATCTGGATGAGGTTCTTCTTCCAGAGATCCTGCACGCCCTCGTATTCGCGGCCGATGACCGTGGATTCCTGCTCTTTCGCGGCGGATTGCTCGACGAGCCCCTTGATCTCCTCGCCGAGCTGCCCGACGCGCTCCTTCAGCTGCGATTTCTGGCCCTGCAGCGCATCGCGCCGGAAACGGAAGAGCTTTTGCTCGCCGTCGACGATCCGCGAGACCTCGGCGCCGGCGGCGGTCAGCTCGGCCGGGAAGGCCACCGCGTCGAGCCCGTCGCGCTCGGCCTCCAACCGCGCGCCCCGGGCGGCCAGCTCGAAAAGGCTCTTGCTGACGCTGTCGTAGGTGGCCCGCGCCGTGGTGGCGTCGAGGCGGATCAGCAGATCGCCGGCCTGGACGCGCGCGCCTTCCTGCACCCGCAAGTCGTCGACCACGCCGCCGGTCGGATGCTGCACCTTCTTGATGTTGGTCTCGACCACCAGGGAGCCGGTGGCGATGATGGCGCCGGAGAGTTCGGTCGCCGCCGTCCAGGCGCCGACGCCCGTCGCCACGACGATCACCGCGGCGACGCCGCCGATATGCCGCCGCAGCGAACGGCGGGTGTTCCGGGTGACGTCCACTGCGTTGCTCATGCGACTCTCGTGGGTGTCTGGCGGGTGAGCGCGCTAAGCTGCGCCAGGACCTCGTCGCGCGGGCCGTGCATCTGCACGCGGCCGTCGGCGAGCACGAGGATGCGGTCGACCGCGGTTAGCGCGCTCGGCCGATGCGCGATGACGATGGCGATGCCGCCACGCGCCCGCACCGCCTGCACCGCCGCCGACAGCGCCCGGTCGCCCTCGACGTCGAGGTTGGAGTTCGGCTCGTCGAGCACGACGAGGAACGGATCGCCGTAGAGTGCCCGCGCCAGGGCGATGCGCTGGCGCTGGCCGCCGGACAAGCCGAGGCCTCCCGCGCCGAGCAGCGCGTCGTAGCCGCCGGGCAGCCGCAGCACGACCTCGTGGACGCCCGCCGCCCGCGCGGCAGAGAGCAGCGCCTCCGGATCGGGCTCGGGATCGAAGCGGGTGATGTTCTGGGCGATGGTGCCCTCGAACATCTCGATGTCCTGCGGCAGGTAGCCGGTGGAGCGGCCGAGCGCGTCGGGATCCCATTGCGCGATGGCCGCCCCGTCGAGGCGGATGACCCCGCGGCTGGCGCGGGCGAGCCCGACGAGCGCGCGGGCGAAGGTGGACTTCCCAGAGCCGCTCGGGCCGATCACGCCGAGTGCGCTGCCGGGGGCAAGGGCGAGGTTGACGTCGTGAAGCGCTAGCGTGTCGGTGCCGGGGATCGCCACCGAAAGCGCCGTCACCCGCAGGCTCTCGCGCGGGGCGGGCAAGGGCGTCAGCGCGGCGGGTTCCTTGCGCGGCAGGAACGTGGCGAGGCGGGTCCAGGCCTGGCGCGCGGCTGCGAACGACTTCCAGTTGGCGATGGCCAGATCCACCGGCGCCAGCGCGCGGGCCGACAGGATGGTCGCGGCGAGCATCACCCCGGCCGTCGCCTCTTCCCGCACCACGAGATAGGCACCGAGGGCGAGGATGCCGGATTGCAGCACGGTGCGCATCAGCCGCGCTGAAGCGCCGAAGCCGATGGCGAGGTCGTTGCCGTAGGTCGCGACGTCGAGGTTTTTTTCCGCGCGAAGCTGCCACAGAGCGGCGATGCGGGAGCGCATTCCGAGGGCCGACAGCAGCGGCGCGGTGCGGTGCGCCATGTCGACGAAGGCGCGGCGCTCGCTCGCCGCCTTGACCGCCTCACGGGTCGGGCCGGACGAGGCCCAGTCGGTCAATATCGTCAGAATGCACAGAAAGATCGCGCCGCCCAACACCGTCAGACCGATCCAGGGGTGGAACAGGAAGCAGACGGCGACGTAGAGCGGCACCCAGGGCAAATCGAAGAAGGCCGTGAAGGCCATGCTCGACAGGAAGCCGCGCACCGTGTCGAGGTCGCGGAGCGCCTGGGGGCCTTCGTCGCTGCGCGGCATCTCGGAGCCCCGCACCAACAGCCCCCGAAAGATCCGCGAGCCGAGGCGCTCGTCGACGAGGCGGCCGAAGCGCGAGAGGATGCGCGCTCGAAACACTTCGAGCACACTCTGAACCAGGAACAGTATCAGGGCGATGCCGGCGAGCCCGACGAGCGTCGCAAGGCTTCGGCTCGGCAGCACCCGGTCGTAGACTTGGAGCATGAAGACCGGCGCCGTCAGCATCAGCAGGTTGATGAGCCCGCTGACGCCGATCACGGCGAGCAGCGCCCCCCTCCCCGCACCCACGGCAGCCCAGAATTCCCGGCGCTTGGCCAGACGCACCACGCGGTCTTCGCTCACGTCACGGTTCCGGGTTTTTGGGGGACGGGGTGCGGAGGGTCAGGTCTGGGGGTGCGAAAAAGTCCCCGCCGCGCCAGGGCGGCGGGGACCGGTCGTCACAGCCCGAGGAGGTGGAGGCCGCTCGTCGCGCCATGCGGCGTCGGATCGGCGTGATGCGCTTCCGCATGCCCGCCGAGATCGATCGCGAGCACCCCGAGATCGATGCCGGCACCGTGCGAGGCGTCCGCATCGGCCGATCCGGCGGTCGTCGTGTGGACGATGTCGAGGACATGGCCGACCAGGGCGTCCCCGCCGCCGCCGCCCGTCGCGGGGAAGGCGATGCCGTCGCCGGACAGAAGCCCGGCGCCAAGCAGGCCCGGCTGGTCGGCGCCGACGCCGATCGCGCCGACCTGAACCGTGTGCGCCGGATCGGCCGGGGGCGTGAAGATTCCGACATTCGCGACCGGCGCCGCAGTGGTCGGGCCGGCTGCCACGTCGATCAGCGGATGCGTCCCCTCCCCGCCGCCGGTCAGGCCACCGAGGATCCCCGTCAGCGGATTTCCCCCACCCGTTACTCCGCCGACGGTAGAGAGTACGGGCGCGAGCACGCCATCGAGCGGCGACCCGCCGTTACCGCCGGTCACCCCATCGAGCACCCCGGTCACCGGTGCGAGCACGCCGTCGCCACCGCCCGTGAGGCCGCCGAGCACGCCGTCGAGGGGCGTCCCCGAGCCGACGCCGCCGGACAGGAGGCCGTCGATCACGCCGGGAACGCTGCCGACGACCGCGCCGGCCGCATCCGCCACATGGCCGACGTCGGCCACGACTTGGCCGATGCCGGCCGGACCGTTCCCGCTGAGGATGTCGCCGGGGAGGTTCACCACGTCCGTGACGAGGTTGCTGCCTTCGCCGAGCGCGCCGAGACCGACCGTCGTGCCGAGGTTGATCACCTCGTGCAGCGGCACGTTCAGGATCGGGATGTCGTGGCCGAGGTTCTCGATGTTGGCGTGGATGCCGTCGATCAGCCCGTTGGCGATGTCCCCCACCGGCTGCAGGGTACCGTCGGGACCGAGCAGGTCGCCGCCGAGGGGACCACCGCCGAGAAGTGCGGTGACGGGCGCGAGTACGCCGCCACCGTCACCGGCGAGCCCGCCGAGCAGGCCATCCAGAGGCGTTCCGGAATGGCCGCCGGTCACGCCGTCGAGCAGGGACGTCACGGGCGCGAGAAGGCCGCCGCCCTCACCGGTCAGCCCGCCGAGAAGTCCGTCGAGCGGAAGGCCGGACTGGCCGCCGAGCAGGCTGCCCGGAATGTGGAGGACGTCGCCGAGCAGGCCGGTCGCCGCGCCGGTGACATGGCCGAGATCGCCGAGGATCGGCGAGAGCGCGTCGAGGCCCTGGCCGTTCAGGAGGCCGCCGGGCAGCCCGACGATGTCGGTGAGCAGGTTGCCGCCGGTGCCGAGATGACCCAGCCCCACGGTCTCGCCGAGGGCGGTGAGCCCGTGCAGCGCGTCGTTCAGGATCGGCAGGTCGTGGCCGAGCCCCTCGATGTTCGCGTGGAGATCGAGCACCACGGCGTTGGCGAGGCTCGAGACCGGTGCGAGCAGGCCATTCGGCGCGAGCAGGTTGCTCCCCGTACCGCTCCCAACGGCCGAGGCGACCAGCCCATCGGTCGCGCCGAGCGCCCCGCCGAGATCGTTCAGTAGGGGCGCCGCGGAGACCAGCCCGCCGCCGGCGGCCACCGCGGCCGGAACCGCCGTCAGGTCGGTGAGGATGTTGCCCGGTTCGCCGATATGGCCGAGGCCGACGGTCTCGCCGAGGTTGGTCAGGGCGTGAAGCGGGCCGTTCAGCGGCGCGACCTCATGGCCGAGGTTCTCCAGCGCGGCATGCGCATCGATCACCGCCTGGTTGGCGATGCCGGTCGCCGTGCCGGCGAGCCCCGCCGTCGCGCCTTCGGTCAGGGGAACGTCGAGGCCGCCCTCGATGAGCGAGGCGATAGGGCCGAGCGTGCCGAGCTGCCCGGTCGCGAGCGCCGTCGAAGACAGCAGGGCATCGGGGCCGATCAGCCATTCGAGCGAGCGCGCAGGCTGGCCGAGCACGGATAGGGGTGATGTCGACATCTGATCCTCCAAGAGTCATGGACCAACTCTGGAAGCTCGATGTTGTTTCTCTACTTGAATTTCAGAGTAAATTTTCGATTAAAATCTCGTTTTAGGCTAAAATTTGATACTTATGCTGTCTTTGTATAGTTTTCGACTGTTCCATTGGCTGAAAAGTGAATTCTATAGCCACGCAATCGGCGGGGTCGGACGCACGACCCCTCCCGGCACGGTGTCGCGCCGGGAGGGGGCTGTCGGTTGCGACGCCGGCCATCAGTTGAGGGCGGCCGCTTCCTGGGTGATGCCCGCCGCGCGCAGCGGCGAGACGACGATGCGGTCGCCGATCCGGCTGATCTCGACGGAGCGGGTCTCGGCGCCGAGGCCGCGCGGGGTCGAGAGGGTCACGCTCTGGTCGGCGGCGAGCACCGTCTCGAAGCGGACCGCCGGGGCGGCGGCGCGCGGCGCCAGGGTGACGACCACGCGAAACCCCTTGGGCTCGGCGGTGTAGTAGGCGACGCCGGAGAGCGTGCCGAGGTCGACGCTGCCGCCGGAGGCCGACTTGATCTCGGCTGCGTTCGCCGAGGCAATGCCGGTCGAGAGGGCGAGGGCGACGAGGAGGGGACGAAGGGTCATGATCGGGTCTTTCGCGGTCTGCAGGGCGAGATGCCCTTGCCTGTGACCGGGATATGCTCTGCAGTGCAGCATGTATCAAACCGATTGGATCGCTAGTGGCTATTGATCATATCGATCTGGCCCGCATCGACCTGAACCTGCTGACGGCGCTCGACGCGCTGCTCTCCGAGCGCAGCGTCACGCGGGCGGCAGCGCGCATCGGCATCGGCCAGTCGGCGATGAGCTCCGCGCTCGCGCGCCTGCGCCGGCTGTTCGACGACGAGCTGCTGACGCGCGCGCCCGAGGGCATGCGGCCGACGCCGCGGGGGCTCACGCTGGCCGAGCCGGTGCGCGCCGTGCTGCGGCAAATCCAGTTCCTCGTGCGCCACGAGGACGATTTCGACCCGCGCAGGGTGGAGCGGAGCTTCACCATCAGCCTGCCCGACAGCACGGAGATGCTGCTCGGCCCGCGCCTGCTCGCCTATCTGCGGGCCGAGGCGCCCGGCATCCGGCTGCTGCTGCGCTCGGTCGACCGCGACCGCTCCCTCGAAGAGCTCGATACCGACCGGGTCGACCTCGCCGTCGGCTTCTCGTTCGAGGGCCAGAGCCATCACAAGCGGCGGCTGCTCTATCGCGACAGCTACGTCTGCCTGTTCGAGGCCGGGCTCGTCGGCCTGACGCCGCCGATCTCGCTCGACGACTACCTGCGGTTTCCGCACGTCCTGACGAGCCTGCGCGAGACCGCCCACGGCGTCGTCGACGACGCCCTCGCCAAGATCGGCCGAACGCGGACCCTCGCCGTCACCACTCCGCGCTTCCTCGTGGTGCCGTTCCTGGTCCGCAGCGCCCCGGTGATCGCCACCATGCATGCGCGCCTCGCCACCACTTTCGCCGACGCACTCGGACTTACGGTGAGCCCGGTGCCGGTGGCCCTCGACGACGTCGCCGTCGCCATGCTCTGGCACGCCTCCTACGACAACGATCCCGCCCACCGCTGGCTGCGCCGGGTGCTGGTGCGCCTCGCAGGCGAGACGGCGGAGGCCGAACCGCTGATGGTGATGCACGGGGCGGGCTGAGGCGCGCTTCCCGGCTCCCGGAGCAGCCGCCGGATCACTCCTCGCTGCTGCCGGCCTGATCGAGCGCTTCCAGGGCGCCGGGCGATCTGGCAAAGCGCGCCCGCAATCGGGCCTCGTCCTGCTCGATGGTGTTGCACCTCAGGCGGAACCGCGCCTGCGCGATCGCAGCCCCCCGGTCCGCATCGGTCGCCTCCTCGCCGGCCCAGTGGTTGCACCCGGCCAGACGCTTCACGAAGGCCGTGATCTCGGGCGGAAGCGGCAGCGGGTTCGGGGCGATCAGATCCGGCAGGTCCTGCGCGACCGCGCGCGACGGCATGACGGCCGCCGCCATCAGAACACCCACGGCCGCAGCCGCCATCCATCGGTGAAACGCCGGAATGCCCGATCTCGTCATGTCATTTCTCCGCGGACCTCGCGTCCGCCCGATGTGAAGAGATCTGTACGCCATCGGCCCCTGCACAACTCTCCGGCATGACAGGCCGGCGATCGGGTGCCGGAAGCCGTTACCGATCGCATCGCCTTGGCGATTCTCGTGCCGACGCGCGGGTCGATGGACGGTCGGGTCGAGCGCGACGCCGTTCTGCCTAACCCCACGGCCCCGGCGCCGCCGCGCAATCTGCCGCGAGCGTATCGCAGAACAGGTCGAGCGCAGGCTGCCATGGTTCCAGCACGGCTTTGCGCTCGACAGGTCCTCCGGCCCAGGCGGCGTGCTGCCGGGCGAGTTCGGCGCAGACCTCGATCGTGGCGTTCGAGGTGACGATCGGGAATTCCCGATGCGCCTCGATGCCCGAGGCGACCACCGGCAGACCCATGGCGAGGGCCTGCCCGATCCCGAGGTTGTAGCCCTCCCACCGCGAAAAACTCGCATAGGCGTCGGCGACCGCATAAAGCTCGCCCATCTCCGCGTCCGAGACGTTCGGGAAGACCCGAAGCCCCTCGCCTTCCAGCAGGGCCACGTCCGCGGGCTCGCCCCGCCCGACGAGCGCGAAGACGCAGGCATCCTTCGCCTCCGGATGCAGCAATCCGAACTCCTGGGCGATATCGACGTAGCGGTCGACACCCTTGTAGTTCCGTTCGGAGGCCGTGAAGCGGCAGACGTTCAGGATCACGAACCGGTTCGTCAGGTTCCAGCGCGCGCGAAGCGCATCCCGGCGGGCGGCCCATTCGGCGTTCCACGCCGTCAGGTGCGTGCCGCCGTTGCGCAGGACCATGGCGTCCTGTCGGAACTGCTGCCCGTAGATCGTGCGCGAGATCGTGAAGATGCGCTTGGCGAAAGCCGCCGAGAGCCGCTTCTCGCGGTCCACGGCCTCGCGGCCGACGCGATCGGGAAACAGCTCCGGGCTCGGCTCTCCATGGTCGACGAAATACGTCGCCGGATGGGCGCCGAGCAGGCGGGCGACGCTGAAGAACGGCTGCGTATGCGCCACGACGCAATCGATGCCCTCGCTCACCGCGAAGTTTGCTGCCGCACGCGCGTCTGCGAGCGCGACGCGGCGGCAGCCCGGATACTCGGTGTCGCGCTCGGAGACGGGGCCGCCGACGGTCACCTCGAAGCCGCGGGCGCGGAGCGCCGCCGCCTGCTGCGCCAGGACCACCGGCACGCCGAACCCCTGTCCGTGGACGAGGCTCAGCATCAGCACGCGCTTCGCCCCCCGGCTTCGCCGCCACGGCCGCACGATGCGCGGCGGGAAAGCCGGGTCGTAGAGGCGGGTCAGCGACAGGTTCGGGCTGTAGGCCGGATCGTCGCGAAACATCGCGGGGACCTGGGCAATCAGGGTCGCTGCCTCCCGATAGAGGCGGTTGAGCTTGGCGCTCGAGTCGCTGTAGCCGCGCGACTTCGACTCGTGGTGGTAGAGCAGCGGTTCGGCGATGTTGACGGTGCGGTATCCGGCCTGGACGGCCGCCACGCAGAGCTTGGTGTCGTTGAAGTTCACCTCCAAACTCGGATCGAAGCCGCCGAGTTCGAGGAAGAGCTCGCGCCGCATGGCGAGGCAGGCGCCGGTGACGGCCGAGAATTCGCGGGTGACGTCCGCCGTCGCGATCGCCGTGTACGGAACGCCGGCATGGCGGTGGATGCCGACGCCGTGGACGCCGAGGATGACGCCCGCATGCTGCACGGTGTCGTCCGGATAGAGCAGCGTCGCGCCGACGGCGCCGACCTCCGGCCGGCGGGCCTGGGCCACGAGCTTCTTCAGCCAATCGGCCCGGTTCACCGTGGTGTCGTTGTTGAGGAAGACGAGGATGTCGGCGTTCGAGCGGGCCACGCCCGCATTGTTGATCGCCGAGAAATTGAACGGGCCGGGCGCCGGCACGATGACGACGCCGCGCGCCGCGATGTCCCGGAAGTATTCCGCCGTCTCGGGCTTCTCGGAGCCGTTGTCGACGACGATGATCTCGCGGCGGTCGGCTGGATAGTCGGTCTGCGCCAGGATGCTCTCGATGCAGGGCCGCAACAATTCGATGCGGTCGCGGGTCGGGATCACGATGCCGACACTGGCGAAGGCCTCGCCCGGCTCGGCGATCACCGGCTCAGCCGTCACGAAACGCGGCGTCGGCGCCGCGCCGATCCGGTGCGAGAGCACGAACGGCACCCGCGTGACGGCGGCGGGATCGAGTCGTTGCAGGAAGGCGCTCGGCAGGGTCGCGCTCGGCTGCGCCCGGGCATAGGCATCCGAGAGTGCCGCGCGGGTGCCCGCGTCGGAGCGGAAGGCGGCGGCCGGCCCGGCATAGGCGACGCGGCGCAGGTAGTCCGGCGACATCTCGGGAGTGAAATCCGGCGCCGTCCGCTCTGTCCCGGTCAGGCGGTCGTGATCTGCATAGGCGGCCGTGGCGCCATGCGCGCGAAGCCAGCGCGCGAAGGCGTCGGCGGCATGGGCCCGCAGGATCGCGTCGCCCGCGCAGAGCAGAACGGTGCTGCCGTCTGCGATCTCGCCGAGCGCGAGATCGAGCGAGATCGCACATCGGATCTGCGAGTGTCCGGAGACGCCGGTTTCGCAACGCCGCCAGAGCTCGGCGGGAAGGTCGGCGGCGGGGGCGAGCGTGGCCTGCCAGTCCGCGCCGATCTGGCCGCGCAAGGCTTCGAGGATCCGCGGCAGGCCGTCCACGGCCGCGGCGTCGAGCACGCAGAGCACCTGAACCGGCGGCAGCGGATCCCGCTCGGCCTCGGCGCGGATCGCGGCCTCGTCCTCGGGCGTGAGGGCGTCGTGAAGCTGGATCCAGCGCTGGTAGAGCGGCGCTCCGCTGCCGGCATGGCCGCGCGCGCGGCCATACAGCACGAAATGCTCGATCGGGGTCGGGAACAGCGTCCGGTAATCCGGGTAGAGTTCGGTGTAATATTCCGGATCGAAGGCCGGACCCGGCGCGCGGTTCTCGAGGCGCCCGTAGCGGATGTAGTGGTCGAACGGTTTCGACGTGGTGCGGGCGACGTCCGGGTTCTGCGCGAAGTAGAAATCCGGGTCGAACAGCCCGCTCGCCAGGATCACCGGCCGCAGGGCTTCCTCCGTCGAGGGCGTCCAGAGATAGGCCGAGTCCGGCTCGCGGCGGCGCATGGCGTGCAGGAAGGGCGGTTCGCCCGAGGCCGCGACGCCGGTCGCCCGCGCGCGGTAGGCGTCCGTGCTGAAGAGCGGGCCGGGATCCTTGCCCTCGTAGATTCCGTGCTGGCAGAAATGCGCGAGCGGGCCGGCCGGGTAGGTGCGCACGTCGGGATAGCGCCGCAGATACCAGCGCGGGGCGAACAGGCCCGACTGGCGTACCGCCGCGATCAGGACCGGGTCAAGCTTGCGATGCCAGGTGAGGCGGCGAACGATACGACGCAGTCGCATGCGATGGGACGATCCGGGTGCCGAGAGCATGATGCGGGATCGCGCCCGCGCCGACGGGTCCTCACGGGCCGCGACCCGCTCTTGGCCCGTCCGGAAGCGAGCGCTTGGTACAACGGGGCCGAGGGGCGGTCCAGCGAGGGAGGCTCGATCAGCCGGCCTGCCGGATCGCTTCGCCGAGGATCATCGCCGCCGCCACCGCGACGTTGAGCGAGCGCAGCCCCTCGCGGATCGGCACCACCACCCGCGTGTCGGCCGCCATGTGGACCGCCTCCGGTACGCCGGCAGATTCCCGGCCGACCAGGATGCAGTCGCCGTCCCGGAATGCATGCTCCGTGTAGGGCACCGCGCCCGCCGTCGTCGCCAGCACCAGCCGAATGCCGGCCTCGCGCCGCCAGTCCTCGAAGGCGGCCCAGGAGCGGTGGCGGGTGATCGCGACGTGTTCGAGATAGTCGAGCCCCGAGCGGCGCAGGTGCCGGTCCGAGACGTCGAAGCCTGCCGGCTCGATGATCTCGACGGCCACGCCGAGGCAGGCGGCCATGCGCAGCATGGTGCCGGTGTTCTGTGGGATGTCGGGCTGGTAGAGGGCGAGGCGAAGCATGGACTCATCGATCGGACGGCCATGTGGCCGTTGGCAAGCGCGAATGCACGTCGCAGCCCATGCTGTGGACGGTCCCGGCGGCGTCGGCCGGCAGGGCCACGCGACGTGTCCGGTCATGCCCGCGGCATCGCAGCGGACTTGGCTGATCGTCGAGGCGGCTTAAGTCTGGCTCTCCAACCTCAATCGGTACCCCACGCATGTTTCTCGACTGGCTCGAGCGCCGCATCGACCCGTTCGCGGCGTTCGACGACCGGCAGATGCCGCCCAAAACCGTGATGGGCTTCGTCGGCTTCTACCTGAGGCCGATCCGCTTCGCCCTGGCGATCCTGTTCGTCGCCGCCGTCTTGGCCGGCACGATCGAGGCCTCGCTCTACCTGCTGATGCGCTGGTTCATCGACCTGATGAACGGCGCCGACCGCTCCACCGTGCTCGCCGAGCACGGAACGGGGATCGGGCTGGCGCTGGCGCTGCTCCTCGTGGTGCGCCCGGTCTCGATCTGGCTGCACGAGATCTGCTCGAACCAGCTCATCGTGCCGCAGACCGCGAGCCAGATCCGTTGGCGCACGCATCTCTACACGCTCGGGCACTCGCTCTCGTACTTCCAGTCCGACTTCGCCGGGCGGCTGGCCAACCGGATCGTCCAGGTCGGGCCGGCAGTGCGCGAGCTCGCTGTCGTGTTCATCGACACGTTGCTCTACGTGGCGATCTACGCCGTCACCGCGATCGGGCTGTTCAGCTCGATTTCCCTGTGGCTCGCGCTGCCGGTCGTGGCCTGGGTCGCGGCCTATGCAGCGCTGACGACGTGGTTCGTGCCGCGCGCCCGGGAGCGCTCGCACAAGAGCGCCGAGACCCGCTCGACCCTCGTCGGCCGCGTCGTCGACAGCTACACCAACATCCTGACGGTCAAGCTCTTTGCCCGCGACCGTGAGGAGCGCGCGGCCGTGCGCGAGGCGGTCGACGCCAACACGGCGGCCTATCTCCACCAGTTCCGGCTGACCACGCTGACGACGACGCTGCTCGGGATCCTCAACAGCGTCCTCCTCGTCGCGACGGCCTCCGCCTGCTTCCTGCTCTGGCGCGACAACGCCATGACCACCGGCGAAGCCGCCGCCGGCCTGGCACTGGTCATGCGCCTCCTCGCCATGTCGGGCTGGGTGATGCAGACCGTGCGCGGCGTCTTCGAAAATGTCGGTGTGATCCAGGAGAGCATGGCCACCGTCTCACGCCCGCACGCCCTGGTCGATGTGCCGAATGCCGGCACGCTGCGGGTCTCCGGAGGCGACATCCGCTTCGAGGACGTCGACTTCCACTACGGCCGGGGCGATGCCTCGATCATCGAGAACCTGTCGTTCCGCATCCGGCCCGGCGAAAAGGTCGGACTCGTGGGCGTCAGCGGCGCGGGCAAGACCACCATCACCGCACTGCTGCTGCGCCTACACGACCTGGAGGGCGGCCGCATCCTGATCGACGGCCAAGACATCGCCGAAGTCACGCAGGATTCGTTGCGCGGCTCGATCGCGATGGTGACGCAGGACACCTCGCTGCTGCACCGCTCGATCCGAGACAACATCGCATACGGCAATCCGGAGGCGTCTCAGGCCGAGATCGAGCGGGCTGCCCGGCTCGCGCAGGCCGACACCTTCATCGGTGACCTGATCGACCACAAGGGCCGGCGCGGCTACGACGCCCAGGTCGGCGAGCGCGGCGTGAAGCTATCGGGCGGTCAGCGCCAGCGCATCGCCATCGCCCGCGTCATCCTCAAGGACGCGCCGATCCTGATCCTCGACGAGGCGACCTCGGCCCTCGACTCGCAGGTCGAGGCGGCGATCCAGGACAGCCTCGACATGCTGATGCAGGGCAAGACCGTGCTCGCCATCGCTCATCGCCTCTCGACCATCGCGGCGCTGGACCGGCTCATCGTCATCGACAAGGGCCGCATCGTCGAGGAGGGCAGCCATGCCGAGCTGATCCGCTCGGGCTGCCTCTATGCAAGGCTCTGGCAACGCCAGTCGGGGGGCTTCCTCGGAGATGGCGCCGCAGGCGCCGACGCCTCACGCAGCCTCGACACGACGGCAGCGGAGTGAGGTCGGGTTCGCCCACGGTCAGGAGCGGGCCACCGCCCCCAGCGCCGACAGGATACGCGCCCAGCTGCGCGTACCCTTGTGGAAGCTCTGCAGCTCGTACTTCTCGTTCGGCGAGTGGATCCGGTCGTCGTCGAGGCCGAAGCCGATCAGCAGGGTATTGAGGCCGAGGATGCGCTTGAAGTCGCCGACGATCGGGATCGAGCCGCCGGCCCCGACCGCGATGGCGTCGCGGCCCCATTCCTCGGTGAGCGCAGCCTGCGCGACGGCGAGCTGCGGCATGTCGAAAGGCAGCGCCAAGGCGCGCGAACCCTTGTAGCAAATCACGTCCACCTTGCAGTCGGCCGGAACGCGCTCGCGCACGAACGCCTCGAAAGTCTTCGCCAACACCTGCGGGTCCTGGTCGTCGACCAGTCGGAACGACACCTTGGCGCTCGCCTGGCCGGCGATGACCGTCTTCGTACCCTCCGCCGTATAGCCGCCGATGATGCCGTTGACGTCGCAGGCCGGGCGCGACTGGATCAGTTCGATCAGCATGCGCCCACGCTCGCCGGCCGGCTCCTTGAGGCCGATCGGCCCCAGGAACTTCTCGGCGGTGAAGTCGAGGCCCTTCCATTGCTCCAGCACCTCGGGCGGCGGCTCGCGCACCCCCTCGTAGAAGCCCGGCAACGTCACCCGGCCGTCGTCGTCGTGGAGCGCAGCGAGGATCTTCGACAGCACATGGATAGGGTTCGCCGCCGCCCCACCGAAGAAGCCCGAATGCAGGTCGCGATCGGCGCAGGTCACCGTCACCTCGAAATAGGCGAGACCGCGCAGGGACGTGGTGATCTGCGGAGTGTCGCGGTCCCACATCGCCGTGTCGCAGACGAGGGCCACGTCGGCCTTGAGCCGGTCGCGGTTCGTCTCGACCCATTCCGGCAGCCCCTGCGACCCACTCTCCTCCGCCCCCTCGATGACGATGGTGACGGCACAGGGCAGTTCGCCGGTCATGGCGAGATGCGCCCGGCAGGCCTCGATGAAGGTCATGACCTGACCCTTGTCGTCCGAAGCCCCGCGGGCGACGATCTGGCGGTGATCGCCTTCTCCGGTCAGGCGCGGCTCGAAGGGCGGGTGCGTCCACAGGTTCAGCGGGTCGACCGGCTGCACGTCGTAATGGCCGTAGAACAGAACGTGCGGCGCACCGGGCTTGGGCTTGTGCGCGTAGACCACCGGGTGGAGCGAGGTCTCCTCGACGCTGGTCTCGAAGCCGAGCGCCGTCAGCGTACCCTCCAGCCAGTGCGCGGCCCTGCGGCACTCGCCCTTGTAGGCGGAATCGGTCGAGATCGACTCGATGCGCAGGAAATCGAACAGCCGCTCCAGGGCGTTGTCGAGGTCCTTGTCGATGTCGTTCAGGATCGGATCCAGCGCGGCCATGGCCTGTCCTTCGAGAAGATTGTGCGGGTTGGGCCAGCGTTAGCCGAGCGGCAGCCGCGGCGTAACCCCGCTGCAATCCGCTGACGCGGCAGGGAACGGCGCCAGATTGGAACGGTTATCGAAACAATCCGGCGCGGCGTCCGTCCGCGCTGCATCCGTTCAATCGCCCTGCCTCTAGCCGCTACAAGTCACGTTCGCACGGCAGGCGGCGGACCCACCAATCGCAGACGCTCCGGTTCCATGGACCGGAGCAGCATCATGGAAAACGCCATGCTTATCGACAGCGGCTCATCCGGAGCCCATGCCAAGATCGGCATCACCCTAACCATCAATGGCGAGAAGCGCGAGATCGAGGTCGCGCCCTGGACGACGCTGCTCGACCTCCTGCGCGAGCGCCTCGACCTCACCGGCACCAAGAAGGGCTGCGACCATGGTCAATGCGGTGCCTGCACCGTTCTGGTGAACGGCACCCGCATCAATTCCTGCCTCGCGCTCGCCGTGATGAAGGACGGTGCCGAGATCACCACGGTCGAGGGGCTGGCCGGCATGGCCCAGCGCCAGGGCACCAACACCCTGCACCCGATCCAGGAAGCCTTCGTCGAGCATGACGCCTTCCAGTGCGGCTACTGCACGCCGGGGCAGCTCTGCTCCTCGGTCGGCCTGATGAACGAGGGCCACGCCAAGACCCGCGAGGAAATCCGCGAGGCCATGAGCGGCAACATCTGCCGCTGCGGCGCCTACACCAACATCATCGATGCGATCGAAGACGTCATGCAGGGAGCCGCCCGATGAACCGCTTCGATTACGTTCGCCCGACCACTGTTGCCGAGGCCATTCAGGCTCTCGGCTCGGATGCGAGTGCGCGCTTCATCGCCGGGGGCACCAACCTCGTCGACCTGATGAAGTACAATGTCGAGAAGCCGGGCCGGCTCATCGACATCACCCGGCTGCCGCTCGGCGGCATTGCGGAGCATGAAGGCGGCCTGCGCATCGGCACGCTCGTATCCAATGCCGACCTCGCCTACGACGCGCGCATCCAGACCCGCTACCCGCTGTTGTCGAGCGCGCTGCTCGCCGGGGCGTCGGCACAGTTGCGCAACGCGGCTTCGACCGGGGGCAACCTCAACCAGCGTACGCGCTGCTACTATTTCTACGACGAGGGCACGCCCTGCAACAAACGTGAGCCGGGCTCCGGCTGCCCGGCGATCGGCGGCGTGAACCGCATCCATGCGATCTTCGGGGCGAGCGAGGCCTGCATCGCCACCAACCCTTCCGACATGTGCGTAGCCTTGGCCGCCCTGGAAGCGACGGTGCAGGTGACCGGTCCCGACGGCGACCGTGCCATCGCATTCGCCGATTACCACCGCCTGCCGGGTGACGACCCGTCGAAGGACAACAGCCTCAAGCCCGGCGAGATCGTCCTCTCCGTCGACCTGCCCGCGCGAGATTACGGCCAGCATCACACTTACCTGAAGCTGCGCGACCGGCTCTCCTACGCCTTCGCGCTGGTCTCTGTGGCGGCCGCCCTCGAACTCGACGGCCGGACCATCAAGACCGCTCGCCTCGCATTGGGCGGCGTCGCGCACAAGCCGTGGCGCAACGTGGAGGCCGAGGCCCTGCTGCAAGGCAAGCCGGCGACGCGCGAAAGCTTTCAGGCCGCCGCCGACCTCATCGTGGCCGAGGCCAAGCCGCAATCCGAGAACGGTTTCAAGATCGAGCTGGCGCGGCGCGCCATCGTGCGCGGCCTCGAACAGGCCGCCGCGGGCACGCCGCAGAACCAGTCCGACAAGCGCATTCAGTAAGGATCTTTTGCCCATGGCTACGCAGATCAGCCCGGCATCCGGGCGCGACAAATTCGTCGGCAGCGCGCAAAACCGCGTCGACGGTCCCGCCAAGGTCACCGGTCTCGCCAAATACGCCGGCGAGTTCACCTCCGAGAACCTCGCGCACGGCTACGTCGTGTCGAGCGCCATCACCAAGGGCCGGATCACCGCAATCGACAGCGCGGCAGCCGAAGCCGTGCCCGGCGTGCTCAAGGTGATCACCCACGAGAACAGGCCGAGCGTCGCTGGCGAGGCTGAGGCCTACCAGGACATGGTAGCGCCGCCCGGCGCGCCCTTCCGCGCGCTCTACGACGAGACCATCGCGTTTTCCGGCCAGCCTGTGGCGCTGGTCGTGGCGGAGGATTTCGACACGGCACGCCATGCGGCCTCGCTCGTGAAGGTGTCCTACGAGGCCCAGACGCCGCACACCGACATCGCAGCGCTTCAGGATCAGTCCTACGACCCGCCGGAAAAGCGCGGGGGCATCAAGACGCCGCCGAAGCCTTGGGGCGATGCCTCCGCCGCGTTCGACGGCGCCCCGATCAAAGTGAGCGAGCAATACCGGATCGCCCACGAGCATCACAATCCAATGGAGCCCCACGCCTCGACCGTCGTCGTCGAGGATGACGGCACCTATACGGTCTACGACAAGATCCAGGGTGTCGCGAACACTCAGATGTACTTGACCAACGCCTTCGGCCTGAAGCCGGAGCAGGTGCGCTGCCTCAACCCCTATCTCGGGGGCGGCTTCGGCTGCGGTCTGCGCCCGCAATACCAGCTCTTCCTGGCGATGCTGGCCGCACAGGACCTCGGCCGCTCGGTGCGCGTCGTGCTGACCCGCGACCAGATGTGGAGCTTCACCTACCGGCCGGGTGCGATCCAGACCGTATCGCTCGGCGCTGAAAAGAACGGCGTACTTCAGTCGCTGAAGCACGATGCCCTGCACGGCACCTCGCAGTTCGAGGACTACCAGGAGAACGTCGTCAACTGGTCGGGCATCCTTTACCGCTGCGACAATGTCGAGTTGACCTATCGGTTGTCGAAGCTCGACACGGCGACGCCCGGCGACATGCGCGCCCCCGGCGCCGTCACCGGAATGTTCGCCCTCGAGACGGCGATGGACGAACTGGCCTACGCGACACGGATCGATCCGATCCAGTTGCGCATCACCAATTATACCGACACCGACCCGGTCGAGGAGAAGCCGTACGGCTCGAAGGCCTTGAAGGACTGCTTCGTGCAGGGCGCCGAGCGCTTCGGCTGGGCCAAGCGCACCCCCGAGCCGCGCTCGATGCGCGACGGAAAGGAGCTCGTCGGCTGGGGCATGGCCTGCGGGATCTGGGAGGCGCTGATGATGGAGTCGAGCGCCAAGGTCACGCTGACCGCCGACGGCCGGCTCGAAGTCGGAAACTCGACGGGAGACATCGGCACGGGCACCTACACGATCCTGACCCAGATCGCGGCCGACGCCCTCGGCCTGCCGATGGACCACGTCACGACGAAACTCGGCGACACCGACCTCGCCAAGGCCCCCGTCGCCGGCGGCTCCTGGACGGCCGCGTCGTCCGGCACGGCCGTGATGAAGGCCTGCCGAAATGTCGCCGAGCAGGCTTTCAAACTCGCCCGCGGCCTGGAGGGCTCGCCGCTGGCGAACGTTGATTTCGACCGTATCGTGTTTTCGAAGGGCCGCATCGAAGCGGCCGGCGATCCCTCACGTGGCGTGGCGCTGACCGATGTTCTGAAGGCCTCGGGCCAAGACAGGATCGAGGCGACGGAAACCGCAAACCCCGACAAGGACTTCGCCAAGAAGTACGAGGCCTACACCCACTCTGCCGTCTTCGCCGAGGTGAAGATCGACGAGGACCTCGGCATCGTTCGTGTCACCCGCATCGTTTCGGCGATCGCGGCCGGCAAGATCCTCAACACTAAGACGGCGCGCAGCCAGATCATGGGTGCAGTGGTGATGGGCATCGGCTCGGCGCTGCATGAGGAATCGATGCTCGACCACCGCCTCGGCCGGTTCATGAACCGCAACCTCGGCGAGTATCACGTGCCTTCCAACGCCGACATTCACGACATCGACGTGATCTTCGTCGAGGAAGAGGACAAGGCGAACCCATTGGGTGTGAAGGGCGTCGGCGAGATCGGCATCGTCGGCACGGCCGCCGCGATTTCGAACGCGGTGTTCCACGCCACCGGCAAGCGCATTCGCGACCTGCCGATCACGGTGGACAAGATCCTGGCAGCTTGAGCCGACCTGAACGGTGCGACCCGAACCGGCAGCCCTCGCGGCTGCCGGTTCTTTTTTGCGCAGCGACCGCTCCCGCGTTGCGGTCGCCGATCGACGCGCGGTATCGCCGGGCAATGTTGAGTCTCTCAATCGGCTGACCGGATGAACCCCCTCCTCGTCTTTTTCGGTGCCGGGATCGGTGGCGTGCTGCGCCATGGCGTGAACCTCGCCGCCATCCGGCTCGGCTCGGGCTTTCCCTGGGGCACGATGACGATCAACGTCGCCGGCTCGATCCTGATGGGCGTCGTTACCGGCTGGTTCGCCCTGCGCGGCGGCAGCATGCAGGCGCGGCTGTTCATCGCGACGGGCATACTCGGCGGCTTCACCACCTTCTCGACCTTCTCGCTCGAAGCCTTCATGCTGTTCGAGCGCGGCGAGACCGGCGGAGCGATCGCCTACATTCTCACATCCGTGATCGCCGGCATCGGCGGGCTGGCGTTCGGCCTGCTGCTGATGCGCCAGATTCTCTGACGGAAGCGGCATGGCCGAGCTCGCGCAATCCTGGCGGTTCTGGGCGCTGCTTTCGGCAGGGTTCGCGGCGCTGACCGCGATCCTGGCCAAGGTCGGCGTCACGGGCGTGGAATCCGACGTCGCGACCTTCGTGCGCACGGTGGTGATCCTCTGCCTCACCGGCGCGATCGTGCTCGCCGCCGGCCAGAGCCAGGCGCTGACGCAGATCCCCGGCCGCAGTGCGCTGTTTCTCGTGCTCTCCGGCCTTGCGACCGGCGCGTCCTGGCTCTGTTACTTCCGCGCACTTTCGCTCGGGGATGCCTCGCGCGTCGCGCCCATCGACAAGCTCAGCGTCGTCCTCGTGGCAATCTTCGGCGTGGTGATCCTCGGCGAAAAGCTCTCCGGCGTGAACTGGCTCGGCGTCGTGCTGATCGCGGCCGGCGCCGTGCTGGTGGCGTTCCGCTGATGAGACGGCCGGCCATCGTCGCCGCACTTCTCGCCAGCTGCCTTCGGGTCTACGCGGAGAGTCCGTTCGTCGATGCGGCCTCGGTCGTACCCGGCCTCACGGTGGAGATGCGCTATGCCGGCGCGCACAATTTCGTCGGCCGCCGGATCGCCGGCTACGAGGCGCCGCGCTGCTTGCTGACGCCGAAGGCCGCCCGGGCGCTGGCCGCAGCGCAGGCCGATTTGGCCAGCCGGGGCTACGGCCTCAAGGTGTTCGACTGCTACCGGCCGACCCGGGCGGTGGCCGATTTCGTCGCCTGGGCGTCCGACCCTGCCGACACCCGCATGAAGGCCGCGTTCTATCCGGCGATCGACAAGCGCGACCTGTTTCGCCTCGGCTACATCGCCGAGCGCTCCGCCCATTCCCGGGGCTCCACCGTCGATCTGACGCTGGTCCGTCTCGGCGGCAACGAGGTCGACATGGGCACACCCTTCGACTGGTTCGGCCCGGAATCCGCGCCGGGTTGGCACAAGCTCGCCCCGGCGCAATCGACGGCACGCGGCGTGCTGCGGGCGGCGATGATTCGGGCCGGTTTCCAGCCCTACGCACAGGAATGGTGGCATTTCACGCTTCGCGGCGAGCCCCATCCCGCCACGGCTTTCGACCTGCCGGTGCGCTGAGGTCGGATTGGCGAAGTCGCCAAGCCGATGCCCTGCCTCGCCTTTCGAAACCACATTGAATTCTTCTAATTCAGCACTGCCGATGCCACTGGTGTTTTTGCGCTTTTGAGTATTTCCAATGTTTTCACAATGACTTGATTACGGAGATCGCCTCGTTCACTTAAGCATCCATGTCGAAAGCCTTCAGCCAGATCGCTCTTCATCCACCCCGCAGTTTCGCGGTGTTCGCAGTGCCGAGAGCACGGCCCTGGCGGTTCGATTGGAGCAGAGTGGAGAGCGAGATGGCGCGGGCGTTCGGGGCGATCCGGGAATGCGCGAGGATCGCATGGTGGGACGGTTCGGCCATCGGCCTGCACCTGCACGGCGTCTTCGACCTGTTCGACCTCCTCGACATCCGGCCCGGTTCGGATCGGGGAGACCTGCTGTGACCGCCGGCGTCTCCACGGCCATGCGCATCGCCGAGGAGCGCGGCCGCCAGTCGTCGCTGGAGCGCGCCCTGACCTGCGCCTTCTGGCGGACCGTCCAGAACGAGCCGATGCCGGTGATGGCGGCCCTCGAAGCCGCGGCCCGCGCGCTCGGCCACCTCTACCGCCAGACCGCCGCCGCACACGGCCCCGGCGGCAGTTGTGGCTGCGGGTGGCAGCCGGACCCGGAAGCCGACCTGATCGTATTGGAAGCGATGCTCGCCGCCGCCGTCATGCAGCAGCCAGTGGAGACGCTCGCCGAGATGGAAGTGGCCGGCCGGGCTTAGGTTTCTGAGGGCGCTGAAGTTGGCGGGCGCGTAGTCGGCGCGCCGTCCGCACTCGTCGTCGCGGCAGACCAGGTCCATCACTCAAGGCAGGCTGTTCTCGATGGCTCAATGGCTGCGCACGATGGTGCGGAGGCGCTCGGCCGGCAGGGTCAGGGAGGTGATGTAGAGCCGGGTCTCGCACTCGACCGCGGCTCCGATCTCGCGGCAGCTGACCGTGGTGCTCTTGAAGCGGCCTCCCTCTGCTCGGCGACGAAGAGGTCGAGATCGGCGTGCAGCGTCCTCTGGTTGCCCTTCAGGGCGAGGACGTAGTCGGCGCATCCGTCGAGAATCTTTCGGGCGATGCCGCGTTGGCATCCCATGGCCCTCATCTTGAGCCCGTCGAAGGACGAGCGTCACGACGGCGCCCTCGATGGCGATCAGGTCACGCGCGACGATCCCGGCCGGCGGCCCGGTTCGGCAGGGCCGCGAAGAACGTCAGGAAGACAACCGCTTCGCCCAGCTTCTCGAAGGCCGCCTCGTCGCAACTCACGCCCGTGTCCTCATCCCGATCAGAGGATCACGACAGGTTCAGTATCTCACCCCGATGTCACGCACACGTTCACCCGATTGCCCTGGCGCTCGTACAAGCCTGGATTGCAAAGGGGGCGACTTGCCCATCGAGCAGTCGCAGGACCCTCACGGACCGCAAAGCGCGACACGACGGCCTGACGGCGTGTCGCGGACGACTGATCGGCTCCGCCCCATTCTCGACCGACAATCGCGCCACCTCCCCCGGTAGTGGCCGGCGCTGATTTGGAATGCCGGTTGCAACAGGCTTGGCGCGAGACGGAGCGTCCTCGCGCCCTTCGATCCCGAGGACATGATGAGACAGACCAAGACCAAGCTGCTCGCACTGACGCTCGCTCTGCTCGCGTGCGGAGCGGGCGCGTCGCATGCTGCGGATTATGCGGTTGGCCCGCTCACGATCGCCCATCCCTGGGCGCCGGCGACGCCCGAGGGCGCCAAGGCCGCGCCCGGCTACTTCACGGTGACCAATGCCGGCCGCGAGGCCGATCGCCTGATCAGCGGCTCGTTCGTCGATGCCGGTCACGTCGAGATCGTCAGCGGCGGCGGCAAGGCGACCCAGGCGATCGCTGGCGGGCTCGTCATCGCTCCGGGCGAGACGATCACGCTCTCGCCGACCGGCCCGCACCTGATGTTCACCGGACTGATCGGCCCTCTCGAACAGGGCAACTCGGCGCAAAGCATCCTGCGCTTCGAGAAGGCCGGCCCGGTCGTGCTCGAATTCGCGATCGAGGGCGCTGCCCGCAAGCCCGCATCGGGCAAGGGCGCGCACCACGGGCACTGAGGCGCCGCCCTTGCCAAGGCCCGCATCGCGGTCCATCCCACGCCCGGGACGCGGGCAGCCCTTTCGGGCACATCATCCTGCCGATCGTGCACCGCGATGCCTGGGGATGATCATACGTGGCGCCTGAACCTTCGACCGCCCCGGCGCTACCCAAGGCGCGGACCGGCATTTCCGGCTTCGACGACGTCACCTACGGAGGCCTGCCCGAGGGCCGGCCCTCCCTCGTCTGCGGCGCTGCCGGCTGCGGCAAGACGCTCTTCGCGATCACCTTCCTCGTCAACGGTGCGACGCTGTTCGACGAGCCCGGCGTCTTCATGAGTTTCGAGGAGCGCGCCGAGGACCTTGCCGCCAACGTCGCGTCCCTCGGCTACGATCTCGACAAGCTGGTTTCGGACAGGAAGATCGCCATCGACCATGTCCGGGTCGAGCGCGGCGAGATCGAGGAATCCGGCGAATACGACCTCGACGGCCTGTTCATCCGGCTGGCCTACGCGGTGGAGTCGATCGGCGCCAAGCGCGTGGTGCTCGACACCATCGAGACACTGTTCGCGGGCCTCACCGACGCCGCCGTGCTGCGCTCGGAACTGCGCCGCCTGTTCGGCTGGCTCAAGGAACGCGAGCTGACGGCCGTCATCACCGGCGAGCGCGGCGACGGCCACCTCACCCGGCAGGGGCTGGAGGAATACGTCTCCGACTGCGTGATCCTGCTCGACAACCGCGTCGAGGACCAGATCACCACGCGGCGCCTGCGGGTCGTAAAGTATCGCGGCTCGGCGCACGGCACCAACGAATACCCGTTCCTGATCGACGAGCAGGGCATCAGCGTCCTGCCGGTCACCTCCGCCGACCTCGATTACGGCGCTTCGAGCGACGTCCTTTCGTCGGGTATCGACGGGCTCGACGCGATGCTCGCCCCGGGCGGATTCTTCCGTGGATCGAGCATCCTGATCTCCGGGGTCGCCGGCACCGGGAAGACGACGATCTCCTCGCACCTGCTCGACGCGGCCTGCCGGCGCGGCGAGCGCTGCATGGCCTTCGTCTTCGAGGAGAGCGGCGCCCAGATCTGCCGCAACGCCCGCTCGGTCGGCCTGGACCTGCAGCCACACATCGATTCGGGACTGTTGCGCTTCGAGGCGGCGCGGCCGTCGCTCTACGGGCTGGAAATGCACCTCGCCCGGATGAACCGGGATATCCAGACGTTCGAGCCTACGATCGTGGCGATCGATCCGGTCTCGGCGTTGCGCGGCCCGGTCACCGAGCTGCAGGCGACGCTGCTGCGCATGGTCGACATGCTCAAGAGCCGCGGCATCACAGCAGTGTTCACCAGCCTGCGCACGGACGGCACCTTCGACCAAGCCGGCGATCTCGGCCTGTCCTCGATGATGGATGCCTGGATCAAGCTGCAGGACGTCGACGCCAACGGCGAGCGCACCCGCACGCTCTACGTCATCAAGGCGCGCGGCATGAGCCATTCCAACCAAGTCCGCGAGTTCCAGATGTCGGCCTCCGGCGTACGGCTCGTCGACGCCTATGTCGGACCGGCCGGCGTCCTCACCGGCACCGCCCGCGTCGTGCAGGAGGCCGAGGAGCAGGCCGCCCTGCTGCGTCGCCGCCAGGATTCGGAACGCCGCCGCCGCGAAGTCCTGCGCCGGCGCCAAAGTCTCGAGCGCCAGATTGCGGAACTGCGCGCGAGCCTCGACCTTGCCGACGAGGAGGAGCAGGTGATCCTCTCCGAGGACGAGCTGCGCGAGTCCCTGCTGAATCAGGAACGCACCACGATCGCCGGACGACGGGGGGCCGCGGAATGACCGAGACCATCGCGACCAAGACCGATCCCGACGCGGACGCCGATCTCGAGCCCGGCCATTACCATTTGCGCCTCTACGTCGCCGGACAGACCATCAAATCCGTCACCGCGCTGGCGAACCTCAAGCGCGTCTGCGAGGAGCATCTTTCGGGCCGCTACGAGATCGAGGTGATCGACCTGCTGAAGAGCCCGCAGCTCGCCGCCGGCGACCAGATCCTGGCGATCCCGACCCTGGTGCGGCGCTTGCCCGAACCGCTCAAGCGGATCATCGGCGACCTCTCAAACACCGACAAGGTGCTCGTTGGCCTCGATATCCGCCCCAAGGCGACGTCTTGAGCGGCGACGGGCCCGATCCGGCCCGCTACCGCCTCCGGCTGTTCATCGCCGGATCGGCGCCGCGCTCGCGCCGCACGGTGGAGAACCTGCGCCGGATCTGTACGGCGCATCTCGCCGACCGCTTCGATCTCGAAGTCGTCGACATCTACCAGCAACCGGAGATCGCCAGGGCCGACCGTATCGTCGCCGCGCCGACCCTCCTGAAGCTTGCGCCGCTGCCGACGCGCCAGATCATCGGCGATCTTTCCGACGAGGCCCGCGTGCTGCGCGGCCTCGGCCTTCCCTCCGCAGGCGAACTCTAAGATGAGCTCGGCTCCTGATTCCGTGGCGGATAAGACGGCGGCCGAGGCCGATCGCGCCCGCATCCGCGAACTGGAGGCCCGGCTCGAGGAGAGCGAGGAGACGCTGGCCGCGATCCGGCGTGGCGACTTCGATGCCGTCGTGGTGCAGGGGCCGGACGACCAGCAGCGCGTCTATACCCTGGAGAGCGCCGACCGGCCCTACCGCGTCCTGATCGAACAGATCCAGGAGGGCGCGCTTACGCTCTCGGCCGACGGCCTGATCCTGTACTGCAACCGCCGGATGACGGAGATGTTGGGGCTGCGCCAGGAGCGCCTGATCGGGCAGCCCTTCCACAGCTTCGTTGCCGCGGATGACGGTCCGACCCTGAAGCGGCTCCTGCGTGAGGCTGCCGACGGCAGCGCGCGGGCAGAACTCTGCCTGCAGGCCATCGGCGGCACCAACCTGCCGGCCAACGTCTCGCTCAGCCAGCTCGAGCGTGACGACACCGCGCCGCTGCTTTGCGGCGTCGTCACGGACCTGACCCAGCAGAAGCTGCATCTCCACGAGCTCGCGGAGGCGAATGCCCGCCTTCGTGCCCAGAGTGAGGAGCGCGAGCAGATCGAGGACGCCCTGCGGCAAGCACAGAAGATGGAGGCGGTGGGCCAGCTCACCGGCGGCATCGCCCACGACTTCAACAACCTTCTGACCATCATCAAGTCGTCGACGGACCTGTTGCGCCGTCCCGACCTCGCGCCCGAGCGACACCGCCGCTACGTCGACGCCATCGCCGATACCGTGGAACGCGCCGCCCGGCTCACCGGGCAGCTTCTCGCCTTTGCCCGGCGGCAATCGCTCAAGCCCGAAACCTTCGACGTCAACGATCGTGTCCACCGCATCATCGAGATGCTCGGGACGATCGTCGGTGCTCGCATTCGGATTGAGCGGGCCCTGCACGCGGTGCCCTGCTGCATCGAGGCCGATGTCAGCCAGTTCGAGACGGCCCTGGTCAATCTCGCCGTCAACGCACGCGACGCCATGGAGGGCGAAGGCGTACTAAGGCTCCGGGTCTTCTGCGGGGCGAAGATGCCGGCGCAGGCCGGACAGCAGGCCGAGGCGAAACCGTTCGTCGCAGTAGCCGTGACCGATACCGGCTGCGGCATCCCGCCGGATAGGATTGGACGGATCTTCGAGCCGTTCTTCACCACCAAGGAGGTCGGCAAGGGCACGGGGCTCGGTCTCTCTCAGGTTTTCGGATTCGCCAAGCAGTCCGGCGGCACCGTCGGTGTCGAGAGCGCGCTCGGCAAGGGTTCGACCTTTACGCTCTACCTGCCGCAGGTCGAGCCGGGCACCGGCCCGGAACAAGCGGCGCCCTCGACTCGCGGCATCCAGCGCGACAGCGGCGGCGGCCGACGGGTTTTGGTGGTCGAGGACAACGCCGATGTCGGCGCGTTCTCGACGCAATTGCTGCAGGATCTCGGCTACGCCACGACCTGGGCCGCCCGCGCCTCGGATGCGCTGCTGCTTCTCGTCGAGGACGCCTCGCAGTTCGACGTCGTGTTCTCCGACGTCGTAATGCCCGGCATGAACGGCGTGGAGATGGCCCGCGAGATCCGCCGGCTCTACCCGACCCTGCCGGTCGTCCTCACCAGCGGCTACAGCCATATCCTCGTAGAGGAAGGACCGCAGGGCTTCGAACTGCTGCGCAAGCCTTACGCGGTCGAGGATCTTTCCAGGGTGTTGCGGAAGATCACACGGCAGCACGGCAGCTGATCGGCCACCGGCGTTTCATGTCGATGCGAACATCCAAGATGTTCAGCCGTCATTGCCTGCACGCGCCGTGCGCACCGTTCCCCGGCTGGCGACGCTCGGCAATGCGTCCTGGCCATTGCCCGGCACGACGACGACGCGGGCGATCTGGCCGTTGAGATAAGCCTGCAGGAACCTGTTGTAGTCGCGAAACGAGATGCAGCCGTTCGAGGCGCCGTTCGGGCCCAGCATGTAGGTGTGGGCCAGGAGGCCCGCCCGGCCGTAGATCGAGGCCGCGCCGCCGACGGGGTTGAGGCGGATGGCACGCACGCCGTGAAAGAGCGCCTCGCGCTCGGTGAGGTCGTAGACGCCTGGCGGCGTCGCACCGCGCATCTTGGTCGCAACGGAGCGCGGATCGTCCATGCTCTCGCCAAGGCCGGAATGGGCCTCGAGTTTCTCGCCATTGGGCAGCGTCACGGTGCGGGCGCTGATGTCGTAGACGGCGACGCCGCCGCCCGAGGGTGGGACCGGCGCCGGAGCGACCTGCCGCGGAATCGCCGAGGCGGCCGGCGGCTGTTCCAGCGCGGCATAGGCGAGCACGGGGCTCGTCGGCGCCGGTGCGACGCCGAACAGCTTGTCGAAGAAGGAGCGCGTATCCTCCACCGGTGCCTGCGGCACGGCGGCGGCGACGCGGCGCGAGGCCCGGTTGCTCCGAGAGAATTGCAGCGGATTCGGGCCACGCAGTTCGGGCGGCCGCGGGACCGGCAGCGGCACGGTCTGAGCGAGCCGATCACCCGACTCGGCTTCCGGTTCGGCCGACGTCGCCTGCTCCTGCCGGGCGAACGGAGTGGTTGTCTCGATGGCCGCCACGATATCGGAGGGAGCGGCCGGCGAAGCTGGGACGGCCTCCACGGGCGTCGCAGGGGACGGCGACAGCGACGCGAGGAGGGCGCCGCGCAAGGTGTTGATGGCGTCGTAGTCGAGGGCCGGTCCGGGCTGTGCTGCCTCGGCAACGGCCTCGGAGACCGAATCGCGGTGACCGCCGACAGCTGCGATTCGGGCCGAGTACGAGAGTCCGCCGACGATGCCCAGGCCCGTGACCGCGACCAGAACTCCTCTCAACAGGGCCGGACCACGGCGGCGGAGTTGGAGAAGGCGGGGGGCGTGGCCGTCCGGCGGGGCTGCAGCGTGTTCCATGCGGTCAGTCGGCCCCTCGTCGCCTTGCGGATGCTTGCCCCGCCTTGATCGCGTCGGGCCGATAGCATTCGCCGTGCATCAGACAGCCGGGCCCGCCCGGCTTTTATGGGGCGACAGCATGGTGAATCTGGGCCGAAGCGGGGCGGTTCGCGTCCGGATCGGCACGAGAGCATCGCCACTTGGTGAGGACGGATGCAGACCGGGCATCGTTCGGGCCGCCAACGGTCCTGCGACGAACGGACATGCGCGTTGTCGGGTGACCGGCTGCCTGTTAGAGCGGCGCCGGCAAACCCTGCCGAGACGCCCGCGACCGGTCCTGGTGTTCAACCGCTTCCTCCCTCCCGAAACGCGCTACGCGCGGCGCATGGCGCGCATCGCGAAGTTCGAGCGGCCGATCGTCGGAACGCTCTCGCGGGCCGGGGCCTGGGCGAACATGCTGCTCGTCGACCACGGTGTGTTCCGGCTCGCCTATCTCAACCGGCACCGCGTCGGCAGCGGGATCATCTGGCGATCGGCCCAGCCCAGCCCGCACCAACTCGCCTGGTTCAAGCGGCAGGGCGTGCGCAGCGTGATCTCGCTGCGCGGTGGGCGCGAGCATGGCTCCTGGCCTCTTCAACGCGAGGCCTGCGAGCGCCAGGGCCTCAAGCTCGTCGAGTTCGTGCTGCGCTCGCGGGAGGCTCCGGCCAAGGAGACCATCCTCGCGGCCAAGGACTTTTTCGCGGGCGTCGAGTATCCCGCCGTGATGCACTGCAAGTCCGGCGCGGACCGGGCCGGACTTGGCGCCGCATTGTTCCTGATCCTGCATGAGGGCGTCTCCGTGCGGGAAGCGGCGGCGCAGCTCTCGCCGCGCTACGGCCATTTCCGCTTCGCCAAGACCGGCATCCTCGACGCCTTCTTCGCTACCTACCTGCGCGAGGGCGAGGCGCGCGGCCGAAGTTTCCTCGACTGGGTCGAGCACGACTATGATCCCGAGGCGCTCAAGCGCGATTTCCGGCCGGGCTTCTGGTCGGATCTCGTGGTCGACCGCGTCATCAAGCGCGAATAGGCGCGGCGTGGCTCTCTTGGAGACCGGCAGGCGGGCGCTGCGTCGTGGCCGCGCCCTCCTGCCCTGGACCACCGTCGTCGCGCGAAACGCTTCGGCCGGGCGGACCGGGCCGCGGATCGCAGTGATCGGCAATTGCCAGGCCCGCGGCGTCGCACGCTCGCTGACCGTGCTGCTGCCGAATGCCCGCGTCGACCTGATGCCGATCGGTACGCTCGGCAAGGGTCGGCGCAGCCTGAGTGCCTTCGCCGAGAGTTTGAGGGCCTACGACCACGTCTTTTCACAGCCCTTCCTGACGGGACGCTTTCGCGACGGCGGCTCCGCAGAACTCGTCGAACTGCTGCCGCAGGCACGGCTGTTTCCGGCAATCGTGTTTCCGGCCTTTCATCCCGACATGGTCTATGTCGGCGATCTCGGCTCGGGGGCGGAGGCGGCCCTCGTCCCCTCCCCGCTCCACACTTACCACTCGGCCATCACCCTGTTCGGATACCTGCGCGGCGTATCCGCCGCGCGCATCGTCCGGCTGTTTCGCGAACAGACCTTCGCCGCCCTCGGCTATCTCGATGGCTGGCAACTGTCTGCCGAGGACCTGGCACGATCGAGCCGAGCCGTCGGCGTCGACCTTACGCCGGAGATCCTGCGCTGGTCGCGCAGGGGCGCGTTCATGCATGCGATCAACCATCCGAAGCTGTTCGTGCTGGCGGATCTCGCAGCGCGACTCGCGCGCGACGCCGATCTCGCCCCCGCCGATCTGTCCGTCGACGCCTATCTGGTCGACGACCTGCTCGACGACGTGATCTGGCCGATCTATCCGCCGATCGCCGACGTGTATGGACTGGCCGGCTCCTACACGTTCAAGCAGCGTACGGCGCCCGGTGCGGCCCCGTCGATGCTGGATCTGCAGACCTTCATCGCAGGGAGCCTCGCGCTCTACGACACGATGCCGAAGACGCGGCTGACCTGCCACCGGACCGAGCACTGGTCCGGTGCGCCTGAGATTCGAGCCCTATTCGACGCCGCCTGACGCTAGAGCAGGCTGCGAAAAAGTGGCGACGGTTTTTCGCGCGAAGCCTGCTCTAAACTTTTGAATCGATCATGCCTCGGGTTCAGCGCCCTTGTCTCCAGCCCGCTCGGCGAGGCGCGCCAGCGTGGTGAGTTCCCGGAACCAAGTGCGCACGGGCTTCGCCGGCGTTCCGCCCCAGCGCGATCCCGGCGGAACGTCGCGGTTGACGTTGGACGACCCGGCGATCTGCGAGCCCATACCGATGCGCACGTGGCCGACCACGCCGACCTGCCCGCCGAGCACCACGTAATCTTCCAGCGTCGTCGATCCGGAAATGCCGACACCGGAGACGATCACACAATGCCGCCCGATCACCACGTTGTGGGCGATCTGGACGAGATTATCGATCTTGGTGCCCTCGCCGATCACGGTGTCGCGGCTCGCACCGCGGTCGATCGTGGTGTTGGCACCGATCTCGACGTCGTCCTGGATGATGACCCGGCCGATCTGCGGCACCTTGAGATGGCCGGCCGCGCCCATGGCGAAGCCGAAGCCGTCCTGGCCGATCCGAACGCCGGGATGGATGATGACGCGGTTTCCGACGAGCGCATTCGTCAAGGTCGCGCCCGCGCCGACGGACGAGTCCCGCCCGATGCAGACGTTCGGACCGACGGCTGCCCCAGGTCCGATCACGCTGCCCGATCCGATCTCGGCACCCGGTCCGATCACGGCGCCCGGATCGACGCGTACGCCGTCTTCGAGGCGTGCCTCGGGATGGACATGCGCACCCAGAGAGACGCCAGCCGATCCGAACAGCGACCCCGGCCGCAGCGCGTCGGGATGGAGTCGTCCGAGGAGCGCCGCATAGACGCGGTAAGGGTCGCGCACGACGAGCGCGACGGTTCCGGCAGGGACGCGTGCCGAGAAACGCTTCGAGACCAGACAGACCCTGGCCCGGGTCTGCGCCAGCGCATCGCCGTATTTGGCATTGTCCATATAGGCGAGATCGTCCGGCCCAGCGCTTTCGAGCGGGGCCGCTCCGGTGACGATTGCGGCAGGGTCGGCGCCTTCGGGTAACGGGATCCCGGCGGCCTCGGCGATGTCGGCGAGGCTCAGCGTGCCGTTGGTCGTGAAGAAGGCGCGGTCCGACATCAGGCGATCACGGTGGTTGCTGCGGTCATCCGGTCCAAGACCATGGAACGGCAGGAATTCCAACAACCAGGAGCATTTTCGAGCGACGTCGCTTCCGCTCTACCGTGAGGGAATGCGGGTCCGCCAGAAACGACGAAGCCCGGAAACGACTGGCGTTTCCGGGCTTCTGCAGAGATTGCCGCCGCCCGGAGACCGGGCGGTGCGTCGTTGAGATCAGAAGCGCGAACCACCCGAAAAGCGGAAGGCCTGGATCTGGTCTTTGCCGACGCGGCCGAAGGCCGTCTGAACGCCCTCGTCCTTGCTGAGCGCGTAGGCGTAGTCGAAGCGGATCGGTCCGAGCGGCGAGTTCCAGAGAATCGAGGCGCCGACCGAAGAGCGGATCGTGGGCTTGTCGCGCACGTTCACGCATTCCGGCTCGACCCTGATCGCGCCGGTACCGATGCTGGTGAAGTTGCAGCGGCCGCCGGGGCCGATGCCGTTGATGAGGGCGTCGCCGTTGACGTTGAACTGCGTCTGACCGCTGTAGCCGAACAGGGTACCGGCATCGGCGAACACGGCGCCCTTCAGGCCGAGATCCTTCGGGATGAAGGGGATCGGGAACTGAACTTCGAGGGTGCCGCCGAAATAGGTGGTGCCGCCGATGGCGTTCGAGCGGGCGTCGGTCGTTCCGACGTCACGCGGGCCGATACCGTTCGGGGCGAAGCCGCGAACGAGCGACGGGCCGAGGAAGAACTGGTCGGTGATGCGGAGCGGCTCGTCGTTGAGGGCCGAGATGTGACCGCCCTGGATACGGACGAAGCCGACGACGTCCTCGTAGAGTTCCTTGTAGTAACGGGCATCACCCGTGACGCGGAAGAACTTCGAGTCGCCGCCGAGACCGGCGATGTCGGGCTTGATCTCGCCGTAGAAGCCGTTGGTGGGCCGGGCGATGTTGTCCAGCGTCGAATAGGCGAGCGTCGCACCGACGAGCGAGGTCAGCGTGTTACCCTGAGAGCCCTTTAGAGCGATCGAAGCCTCGCCGTCATAGGCGCAGTTCGGATATAGCGGCGGTCCGTTAGCGGAACCGGCAGTGATAGGTTGCCCATCCTGCCCCAGCGTGTAGCCCGGAATCGGGATCGAGCAGTCGTTGTAGGGCCGCTTGATCGTGTTCGGGACCGTCAGCTCGGTGTTGTACAGCGAGTAACGGAACGTCACGCCGAGTTCCTGCGTGATCGGCAGGCCGATGCGGAGCTGGCCGCCATAGACCGTGGTCTCGTAGCGCGAGAACCGGGTCAGGTCCGAATACTTGTAGAAGGCATCGAAGCCGGCCGCGAGGCGGTAGCCGAGGAAGTACGGCTCGGTGAACGAGAAGTCGACGCCCTTGGCGTACTGGCCGCCGGTGCCGGCGATGCGCACGTACTGGCCGCGGCCGAGGAAGTTCGACTCCGAGACCGAGACTTCGCCGATGATGCCGTCCTGGGTCGAGTAACCGCCCGAGACCGAGAACGACCCCGTGGGCTGATCCTCGACGTCGATGTTCACGACGACACGGTCGGGGGCCGAACCGGGCTCGTTGGAGAAGCGCACCTTCTTGAAGAAGCCGAGCCCGTTCAGCCGGCGCTCGGCACGGTCGACCAGCACCCGGTTGTAGGCGTCGCCCTCGCCGAGATCGAGCTCGCGGCGGATGACGTAGTCCCGCGTGCGGGTGTTGCCACGCACGTTGATGCGCTCGATGTAGACGCGCGGGCCGTCCTCGACGACGAAGCCGAGCGCCACCTGATGGGTGTTGCGATCGCGTTGGCCGGTGGGGCGGACCTGGGCGAAGGGATAGCCCTGGCGGTTGACCTCAGTGGTAACGCCCGAGAGCGTCTTCTCGACGTTCTCGGCATTGTAGACGTCGCCGACCTGGGCGCGGATCTCGCCGTCGAGGGCGCCCTGGTCGACGCCGGGCACGCGGCTGTCCACCGAGACGGCGCCGACGGTGTACTGCTCGCCCTCTTCGACCGTCACCGTGACGACCCAGCCGGCCTCGCCGTCACCGTCGACGTAGCGGGCATCGGCCGAGACGACGCGGAAGTCGGCGTAGCCGTTGCGGAGGTAGTAGCGGCGGACGATCTCGAGATCGGAGGCGATGCGATCGGGATCGTAGACGTCGGAGGTCTTGATGAAGCTCAGGAAGTTCATCTCGGAGGTGGTCATCAGACCCTTGAGGGTCGATTCCGAGTAGACGTTGTTGTTCACGAACGCGATCTGGCGCACGCCGGTCTTGTCGCCCTCGTCGACCTGGAACACCACGTCGGTGCGGCCGTTCGGAAGATCGACCAGACGGTAGGTCACCTTCGCGCCGCCGCGGCCCGAGCGGCGGTAGGTCTCGCGGATGCGCTCGACGTCGGCGGCGATCACGGCGTTGCTGAGCGCACCGCGGTCCTTCGACTCGACGACGCCCTGGAGCGTCGCCTTCTCGAGCTTCTTGTTACCCTCGAAGACCACGCGGCCGATGATGTTGTTCTCACGCACACGAACAACGGTGGTCCCACCGCGCGCAGAAACCTGGACATCGGAAAACAGGCCGGTGGAGAGCAGGTTTCGCCGCGCCTCCTCGGGCGACCCGGAGGCCGTCCCGGTCACGTAGGAGCGGATGGTATCCGATTCGACCCGGCGGTTGCCTTCGACGACGATCTGCTGCGCGAATGCCGCGCCGCTCAGAACGACGCCGACAGCTGCGGTGGCGATCAGTCCGATGGTCCGCTCCGCCGACTTGCGCCGGCGCTTCCCCGTCATCGAGATCATGTATTCGCCCGTCTCTTTATTATCAGTACGGGTTCGCACCCGCAGACGTCCGCTTTTGCAGCGTAACGCCTTCTGGTCCCAGCCACGCTTCTATCGGGATTCCGAAGCGAAGCAACGGCTACAGGGACGACCCAAAGGGATTTTGGCGGGTCGTGGCCTTCGGGCAACTTAACGATGCAGGGGAGTTCCGCACGATTTCACGACAGGGTGAACGCCCCGTAAACATCGGAAGCGCCGAGGCTTTTTCGAAAAGCCTCGGCGCTTCTTCAGGGTTCGTGAACGGTTGGTTTTTGGACTTTTTCGTGGCGGGCAAGCCGATAACGCCAAGCCCGCCGGTCCTGCACTCCCGGCTCAGGTCCCGCGGGGACTCCAGGATGCGACCGCATTGAAAATGTCGTTCTTGGTCGCGAACAGCATCAGCATCAGAACCAGCGCGAGGCCGATGCGGAAGCCGATTTCCTGCACGCGCTCGCTCAGCGGACGGCCGCGGATCGCCTCGCAGGCATAGAACAGCAGGTGACCGCCATCGAGGAGCGGGATCGGAAAGAGGTTGAGCAGGCCGATCGAGACCGACAGGAATGCGATCCAGTTGATGATGCCGCCGACACCGCCGACCCGGGCGACCTCGCCGGAGACCCGCGCGATGCCGATGGGACCGGAGAGCTGGTCGACCGATTCCCGTCCCGTGACGAGCTTGCCGAGGAAGTTGATGGTGCGCTCGACGATGAAATAGGTTTCCTGCGAGCCGAACGCGAGCGAATCGAGCGGCCCGTAACGGACCACCTTGCCCTCGTTGCCCTTCGGACCCTGGATGCCGAGGCGGCCGAGGCGATGGCGGCCGAACGGCGTCGTCTCCTCGTAGACTTCCGGCTTGGCGGTGAGCCGAGTCTCGGCGCCGGCGCGCTCGACGGTGAAGACGAGATTCGAATCGGCGTTGGTCGAGACGATCCGCTGCATCCCGTTGAATGTGCCGACCAACTTACCGTCGATCGCCTTGATGACGTCGCCGGGCTCGAAGCCGGCGCGCGCGGCGGCGCTGTTCGGCATCACCGCGTCGACGCGTGGCGGGATTTCGTAGCGGCCGGCAATCCAGATCGCGCTGCTGTAGACGGCGATTGCCAGGATGAAGTTGGCGATCGGCCCGGCCGCGACGATGGCGGCACGCTTGGCGACGGACTGGGTCGGGAAGCTGATGGCCCGCTCGTGCGGATCCATCTTCGCGATGGCTTCCGGGTCCGGCACGCTGGCGCCGTTGGCGTCGCCGACGAACTTGACGTAGCCACCGAGTGGGATGGCGCAGAGCTTCCAGCGGGTGCCGTGCCGGTCGTTGAAGCCGACGATTTCCGGCCCGAAACCGATCGAGAAGGCATGGACGCCGACGCCGCACCAGCGTCCGACCAGGAAGTGGCCCATCTCGTGGACGAAGACCACGATCGTGAGCACGACGAGAAAGGTGAGGAGCGCGCTGAAGAAGCCCGCCGCCGTGCCGCTCATGGCGGTCAGAAATTCCATCGTTCCATCCCCTCGCCGCGGCTTTCGTGATCCGGTCGGCACACGGATGCAAGTGCGGCGGCAATCCCGGATCGTCGCACGGCCCGCACCCGTTCGCGAGCCCCCATCCCGGCAGTTGCTCGCTTTCCCCGCTGTCCCCGATATCCGTCAGCCGGCGGCGCGGGTCTCGGCCAGACTCTCCGTCGACCAGGTCCGTACCTCGGCATCGATCGCCAGTGCCTCGTCGATGTCGCCCGGGGCGGTGCGGAAGGCAGGCGCGAAATGCTCGCAGGCCCGCTCGACCAGTGCGGCAATTCCGTAGAAGGAAATCTCGCCGCGGATGAAGGCTGCGACTGCGATCTCATTGGCAGCATTCATGACCGTCGGCGCGGCGCCGCCCTCGGCCAGGGCCGCGCGGGCGATCCGGAGGCAGGGAAAGCGCTCCTCGTCGGCCGGTTCGAAGGTCAGGCTGCCGGTGGCGGCGAGATCGAGACCCCGGCCGCGGGCGATCGACAGGCGGTCGCCGAGGCCGAGGCAATGCGCGATCGGGACGCGCATGTCCGGCATGGCGAGGCCGGCCGTCACCGCGCCGTCGCGCCAGGTGATGAGGCCGTGCACAATCGATTGCGGGTGGACGATGACGTCGAGGCGGTCGTGCCCGATGGCGAACAGGTGATGCGCCTCGATCAGTTCGAGGCCCTTGTTCATCAGCGAGGCCGAATCGATGTTGATCTTCATCCCCATCGACCAGGTCGGATGCTTGGCGGCCTCGGCGGCACTCGCCGCCTGGATGCGCTCCCGCGTCCAGGTCCGGAACGGGCCGCCGGACGCCGTGATCGTCATCTTGGCCACATCCGAGACCGGGCCGCCGCCCAGCGCCTGAGCCAGGGCATTGTGCTCGGAATCCACGGGCAACAACAAAGAGTTGTAGCGCTTGGCGTCGCGCATGAAGGCGTCGCCGGCACAGACCAGGCTCTCCTTGTTGGCGAGGGCGATGGTGCGCCCGAGGCGAAGCGCGGCGTGCGTCGGCTTCAGGCCGGCCGCACCGCTCACCGCCGCCACGACGATGTCGGCGTCGCGCGAGACCGCCTCCAGCACCGCGCTCTCGCCGGCACCGTTGGGGATGCCGGAGCCCGAGAGCGCCTCGGCCAGGGCAGGCCCGGCGCTGTCGTCGGCCAGGGCGGCGAAGGAGGCGTTCGTCTCTCGCGCGAGCTTGGCCAGGGACGCGGCATCGCGGCCGCCGACCAGGGAGCCGACGCGGAAGCGGTCCGTATGCTGCGCGAGCAGGTCGGTGGTGGAGGCGCCGATCGAGCCGGTGGCGCCGAGGATGGAGACGGTGAGCACGATTCTTCCCCTCAGGCCGGCAGCGTCTCGCGGGCCAGAACAACGTGTAAGATTAGATAGATGCCGACCAGCAGCGCGACGGCGAAGAAGCCGTCGAGGCGATCCATCACGCCGCCGTGGCCCGGGATCGAGCGTCCCGAATCCTTCACGCCGTAGCGGCGTTTCAGGGCGGATTCGAGGAGGTCGCCGGCTTGGCTGACGATGGAGGCGGCGGCGCTGGCCAGCGCGACGGCCGGGAGCGGCAGGGCGGCGAGCGTGCTCCAGCCGTGGTCGCGCGCGATGAGCACGACGGCGAGGCCCGCGAGGGTGCCGGCGGCGAGGCCGCCAAGGGCGCCGGACCAGGTCTTCTTCGGGCTGACGCGCGGCAGAAGCTTCGGTCCACCTAGGCTGCGGCCGGTAAAATACGCAATGATATCCGTGCTCCAGACCACCGCGAACATCCAGGCCGGCCCGACCAGGCCGATGCCGGGCATCTCGCGGAGCACCGTCGGCACCACAGCGATGACGGCGCCCCCGAGGAGTCCGGCGACGGCATTGCGGCGCGCGGAGCCGTCGCCCCTGGCGAGCCCCAGCATCGCGGCGAGGCCCAGTGCGAAGACCCCGAGAACCAGCCAGGGCGGCGCGCCCGCTAAGATGACGAGGATAGCCACGGCAAGCACCGCGCCGTTCGCCAGGGTCAGCACCAGGGTCGGTTCGGTGCGGCTGATGGTGAACCACTCGGCGGCCCCGACGATACCCGCGGCCAGCCAGACCAGTGCGAACGGCCAGCCTCCCACGACGAGCGCGCCGAGCACGACGGCCCCGAGCACGATCGCGGAGATAACGCGCAGAAAGAACTCGCGAGAGGCGAAGGCCGTGCGTGGCGCCGGCGAAACGCCGGCTTCGTCTGGATGCGTCATCCGCCGCAACCGTTCCGGGAGGCCACCGTGACGGTCCGGCACGCACCGTGCGAGCGGTTCACCGCGCCTCTCCCCCGATCTTCGAGCCGGCACGATCCTAGCGGCCCGCGCCTAAACGGATTCATGCGGGTCTCAAACCTGCATGATTTCCTTCTCCTTGGTGGCGAGTACCTGATCGACCTCGGCGATGAACGAGTCGGTCGCCTTCTGGACGTCGCCGGCCTGACGCTTCTCGTCGTCTTCGGAGATCGCGCCGTCCTTCTCGAGCTTCTTGAGATGGTCGAGGCCGTCGCGGCGCACGTGGCGCACGGCGACGCGGGATTCTTCCGCGTATTTGTGCGCGACCTTGACCATCTCCTTGCGGCGCTGCTCGTTCATCTCGGGGATGCGCAGCCGGATGGTCTGGCCTTCGGTCTGCGGGTTCAGCCCGAGGTCGGATTCGCGGATGGCCTTCTCGACGGCGGTGACCATGGAGCGGTCCCAGACCGAGATCGAGAGCAGGCGCGGCTCCGGGACGCTCACGGTGGCGACCTGCGCCATCGGCATCGCCGATCCGTAGGCGTCGACCTGGATCGGGTCGAGGATGCTCGGCGTGGCTCGGCCCGTACGCAGCGAGCCGAGATCCTTGCTCAGCGATGCGATGGCGCCCTGCATGCGGCGCTTGATGTCGTCGAGGTCGAATTCGGGGAGTGCAGCCATGTTTTTACAGTCGTCCCGTCGCAGTCCGGGGCGCTCTTGTCACGGATGCGGAGGCCGATCCGTCGAGAAAAAGCGCCGCTGGGCAGGTTTTCGATGCGAAGCCCGGACGCCGGCGAGGGGCCGGGCTCACTTGCGGCTTCCATGAACGAAATCGGGCAGCCTCGCAAATCCGCAAGCGCCGTTCGCGACGTCCCAAGGCTGGAAAAGCCTGAGATCGCAACCGATCTCTCGCGAGAAATGCCGGGCGCCGTGTGTCCGCACGTTCGGGCCGACCACAACGGCGCCAGCTCGGCCGAGCCGATCGGTTCCGGCGACCTCCGGCCGCGCCCCATGAGTGTGGTCGCGGGCCAAAGGGGAGCTAGTTTAGAGCAAATCCATAATACAGCGCCGCGGCTGCGGCGTGACACCGGCTGGCGGGCGCCCCCCGTCCAGGCTGCGGTTCGGAGAAAGCGGCATGAAACATCCCGGAGAGTTCGCACTCAACCGGAGGGACCTGGTCGCGGGCGCGTCCGCCTGCACCGCCCTGACCGTGATGCCCCTGACGGCGCGGGCGGAAGCCCCCATCGCCGACAGGGCGGTCAAAACGCCCGTCTCCCTCACGATCAACGGTCGGCGGCACGACCTCGAACTCGACACGCGCACATCGCTCCTCGACGCGGTGCGGGAGCACGCGCACCTCACCGGCTCGAAGAAGGGCTGCGACCACGGCCAGTGCGGCGCCTGCACCATGATCGTGGGGGGCCGGCGCATCAATTCGTGCCTGACCCTCGCGATCATGCACCAAGGCGATGAGATCACGACCATAGAGGGTCTGGGCAAGCCGGACGCCCTGCACCCGATGCAGGCGGCCTTCATCAAACACGACGGCTACCAGTGCGGCTTCTGCACGCCGGGCCAGATCTGTTCGGGCGTGGCTGTGCTCGACGAGATCAAGGCCGGCATTCCGAGCCACGTCACCGCCGACCTAACGGCGGCGAGCGAGGTCACGGCCTCCGAGATTCGCGAGCGCATGAGCGGCAACATCTGTCGATGCGGCGCCTATTCCAACATCGTCGACGCGATGACCGAAGTAGCCGGGAGGCGCGCATGAAAGCGTTCACTTACGAGAAGCCCGCCTCGCCTGCCGAGGCCGCTTCCGCCGCCGCCCGCATGCCGGACGCCAAGTTCATCGCCGGAGGCACCAACCTCCTCGACCTGATGAAGCTGCAGATCGAGACACCGGCGCATCTCGTCGACGTCAACGGGCTGGGGCTCGACACGATCGCGGCGACGCAAGAGGGCGGCCTGCGCATCGGCGCCCTGGTGCGCAACACCGATCTCGCGGCCGACGCAAGGGTTCGTACGGATTACGGCGTGCTGAGCCGGGCGCTCGTCTCGGGCGCGTCGGGGCAGCTGCGCAACAAGGCGACGACGGCCGGCAACCTGCTGCAGCGCACCCGCTGCCCGTATTTCTACGACACGGCCCAGCCCTGCAACAAACGGCAGCCGGGCTCGGGCTGCGCGGCGATCGGCGGCGTCAGCCGGCAGCTCGGCGTGATCGGCACGAGCGAGGCCTGCATCGCGACCTATCCCGGCGACATGGCGGTGGCGATGCGGGTACTCGATGCCACCGTGGAGACGGTCGATGCTGAGGGGGCCGCGCGAAAAATTCCGGTGGCCGAGTTCCATCGCCTGCCCGGCGACACGCCGCAGATCGAGACCGCTCTGAAGCCCGGCGAGCTGATCACCGCCGTGACCCTGCCGAAGCCCGTAGGCGGCACGCAGGTCTATCGCAAGGTCCGCGACCGGGCCTCCTACGCGTTTGCCCTCGTCTCCGTGGCGGCGATCGTCCAGCGCGACGGTTCTGCGCGTGTCGCCTTCGGCGGAATGGCGCCCCGGCCCTGGCGGGTCGAGGCGGCCGAGGCCGAACTGGCCAAGGGCGCCAAGCCGGCAGCCGAGCGGATCTTTGCCGGCGCCAAGCCGACCCACGACAACGCGTTCAAGCTGAAGCTCGCCGAGCGCACGCTCGATGCCGTGCTCACCGAAGCGAGGGGCTGATCCATGAAGTTCGACACACCCGCAGCCCAGAACCCGATCGACCGGCTCACGGTGATCGGCAAGGCGACCGACCGGATCGACGGTCCCTACAAGACCACCGGCACGGCGCCCTACGCCTACGACTGGCACGATCCGGCCCTGAAGCCGGCCTACGGCTTCGTCCTCGGCGCCGGCATCGCCAAAGGCCGCATCCGGTCGATGGACCTGTCGGCGGCCAAGGCGGCGCCCGGCGTGATCGCGGTCGTCACCGCCGAGAGTGCCGGCCAGCTCGGCAAAGGCCAGTACAACACCGCGCCGCTGCTCGGCGGCCCGGAGATCGCGCACTACCATCAGGCCGTGGCACTCGTCGTCGCCGAGGGCTTCGAGCAGGCCCGCGCCGCGGCGGCCCTGATCAAGGTCGATTACGACGCGGCCAAGGGCACGTTCGATCTCGCTGCGGCCAAGGATTCGGCCAAGCCCGCCAAGATCATGAAGGACCCGGGCGATACGGCGGTCGGCGATTTCGAGGCCGCCTACGCCAAGGCGCCGGTTCGGGTGGAGGAGACCTACACCACCCCCGACGAGGCGCATGCGATGATGGAGCCGCACGCCTCCATCGCCTCCTGGGAGGGCGACAAGGTCACGCTCTGGACCTCCAACCAGATGATCGACTGGAGCGTCGGCGACGTCGCCAAGACGCTCGGGATGCCGAAGGACAAGGTGCGCCTGATCTCGCCCTTCATCGGCGGCGGATTCGGCGGCAAGCTGTTCATCCGCTCAGACGTGATCCTCGCGGCCCTCGGTGCCAAGGCGGCCGGACGCCCGGTCAAGGTCGCGCTGACGCGGCCGCTGATGTTCAACAACACCGTCCACCGGCCGGCGACGATCCAGCGGATCCGCATCGGCGCGAACAAGGACGGCACGATCACCGCCATCGGCCACGAGAGTTGGTCCGGCAACCTCCCCGGCGGCCGGCCGGAAGCCGCAGTCTCGCAGACGCGCCTGCTCTATGCCGGCGCGAACCGGATGACGGCGACGCGATTGGCCACGCTCGACCTGCCCGAGGGCAACGCCATGCGCGCCCCGGGCGAGGCACCGGGCCTGATGGCCCTCGAGATCGCCATGGACGAGGTCGCGGAACGGCTCGGCATGGACCCGGTCCAGCTGCGCATGCTCAACGACACTCAGGTCGACCCGGAAAAGCCCGACAGGCCCTTCTCGAAGCGCGAGTTGATCGCCTGCCTCCGCGAGGGCGGCGAGCGCTTCAGCTGGAGCAAGCGCGTCGCGACGCCGGGTCAGGTCCGCGACGGGCGCTGGCGGGTCGGGATGGGCGTCGCCGCCGCGTTCCGGAACAACCAGTTGATGACGTCGGGCGCGCGCATCCGGCTTGGACCCGACGGCACGGTCACGGTCGAGACCGACATGACCGATATCGGCACCGGCACCTACACCATCATCGGCCAGACCGCGGCCGAGATGATGGGCGTGCCGCTCGACAAGGTGACGGTGCGGTTGGGCGACTCAAGCTTCCCGGTCTCGTCCGGCTCCGGCGGCCAGTGGGGTGCGAACAGCTCGACCTCCGGAGTCTACGCGGCTTGCATGAAGCTGCGTGAAGCGGTGGTGCAGAAGCTCGGTTTGCCGGCTGCGGACGCGGTGTTCGCGGACGGCGAGGTCCGTTCGGGCGGCAAGAGCGTGAAGCTGGCGCAGGCTGCGTCGGCCGGCGAGATCGTCGTCGAGGACGCGATCGAGTTCGAGGGGCTCGCCAAGAAGTACCAGCAATCGACCTTCGGCGCGCATTTCGTCGAGGTCGGAGTCGATGCCGCCACCGCCGAGATCCGGGTGCGGCGGATGCTGGCGGTCTGCGCGGCCGGGCGCATCCTCAACCCGAAATCGGCCCGCAGCCAGGTCATCGGCGCGATGACCATGGGCGTCGGCGCAGCACTGATGGAGGAACTCGCGGTCGACAAGACCCGAGGCTTCTTCGTCAACCACGACCTCGCCGGGTACGAGGTGCCGGTGCATGCCGACATCCCGCACCAGGAGGTCGTCTTCCTCGACGAGGTCGATCCGATCTCCTCGCCGATGAAGGCCAAAGGCGTCGGCGAACTCGGCATCTGCGGAGTGGGAGCTGCCATCGCCAACGCGGTCTACAACGCCACCGGCATCCGCGTGCGCGACTATCCGATCACCCTCGACAAGCTCCTGGAGCGGATGCCCGACGCCGCCTGACGGAAGCGGCGGCGGCTCCGGCCGCTGCCGCCTCGGACGTCTCTTACGGCACCACGTGTGTCGAGGGGGCCTCGCCCATCAGGATCGCCTTGATCGACGACGGGGCGTGGACCGAGCCGACGACGATCGAGAGCCGGCTCTCTCGCGCTAGCGCGAAGGCGGCGGTGTCCATCACCTTGAGGTCGCGCGCGATGGCCTCGTCGTGGGTGAGGCGGTCGTAGCGGGTGGCGGTCGGGTCCTGCTTTGGATCGGCCGAATAGACGCCGTCGACCTGCGTCGCCTTGAGCACGGCGTCGCAGCGCAGCTCCGCCGCGCGCAGGACGGCGGCGGTGTCGGTGGTGAAGAACGGATTGCCGGTGCCGCCGGCGAGCACCACGACCTGCCCCTTGTCGAGGTGATGCAGGGCGGGCTGGCGGGCATAGGTCTCGCAGATCGTCGGCATCGAGACCGCCGACATGGTGCGGGCCGAGACGCCGGCCGCGTTCAGCGCCGTCTCGATGGCCAGCGAGTTCATGACGGTGGCCATCATGCCGAGGGAGTCGCCGGTGGCCCGGTCGATCCACCCGGCGGCTGAGATGCGGGCGCCGCGGATCAGGTTGCCGCCGCCGACGACGATGGCGATCTCGATGCCCTGCTCGGTCACCCGGCCGATATCCTCGGCGAGGCCGGCCAACGTCTGCGGATGCAGCCAGTAGCCGTCTGGGGCGGCCAGCGCCTCCCCGGAGAGCTTTACGAGGACGCGGCGAAACGGCGTCGTCTCCGGCATCGAAGGCTCTCCATGGCCGGCCCGAGCCGCCATCCGATTGATGATGTCGGCGGCTTCTAGAGCATGGGGCGGGCCATGGGAATTCGGTTTCGGGCGGTCACTCCGCCGTCATCGCGAGCGGAGCGAAGCGATCCAGGGCCGCACCCACGACGTCGTGCGTCGGCCCTGGATTGCTTCGCCTGCGGCTCGCAATGACGTGGAGGGTTTGAAACGAGAAAGGGCGGCCTCTCGGCCGCCCTCTTCAGTCCCTGCACTCTGACAAAAACTAGCGCGACATCGCGGCGACTTCGGCCGCGAAGTCCGGGCCCTCTTCCTTCTCGATGCCCTCGCCGAGTGCGTAGCGCACGAAGGCGGTGAGCTTGACCGGGGCGCCGGCCTTGCCCTCGGCCTCCTTGAGGACCTGGGAGACGGTCTTGGAGCCGTCGTGGACGAAGGGCTGCTCGAGGAGGGTGACCTCCTTGTAGTAGCTCTTCAGGCCACTCTCGACGATCTTGGCCATGACGTGGTCCGGCTTGCCGGCGTTCTTCTCGCGCAGGATGTTCGACTCGCGCTCGAGCACGGCCGGATCGACGCCCGAGGCGTCGAGCGCCACTGGGTTCGTCGCGGCGACGTGCATGGCGATCTGGCGGCCGAGGGTCGACAGGAAATCGACGTCGCCCTCGGATTCAAGCGCGACCAGCACGCCGATCTTGCCGAGGCCGGGGCTGACCGGGCCGTGCACGTAGTTGGCGACGACGCCCTTCGACACGTCGAGCTTGGCGACGCGGCGCAGGGTCATGTTCTCGCCGATGGTGGCGATGAGGCTCTGCAGCTTGTCGGTCACGGTCTCCTGCGAGCCCGGGAAGGTCTTGGCCTGCAGGCCTTCGAGGGTGCCGTCGGAATCGAGCGCGAGCTTGGCGGCTTCGCGGGCGAAGGCCTGGAAGCTGTCGTTGCGGGCGACGAAGTCGGTCTCGGAATTCACCTCGACCAGCGCGGCATGGTGGCCGGCGGACTCGACGGCGACGAGACCTTCGGCGGCGACGCGGCCGGCCTTCTTGGCAGCCTTGGCGAGGCCCTTCTGGCGCAGCCAGTCGACGCCGGCCTCTAGGTCGCCGGCGACCTCGGTCAGGGCGCGCTTGCAGTCCATCATGCCGGCGCCGGTCTTCTCGCGAAGCTCCTTCACGAGGGCTGCGGTGATCTCGGCCATGGGATTCTCTCTCAGCGAATGGGGGGCGGCGGTGGGGTCGTGAATGGTCTTTGAAGTGAGTGAGCCCGGCGCTTGGATAAGCGCCGGGCTTTGCAGTGAAGTGACGCGCGATCGGACCGGGCCGACGCCCGGCCCGAACCGGCCTCTAGGCAGCGGGGGCGTCGAGCAGGCCGCGGGCCTGGGCGATCCAGCCGTCGCGCTCGATGCGGCCGTTGAGCTTGAGGTCGGCGTCGAGCTTGGTGACGTCGTCCGGGGTCATGGCGACGAGCTGCCAGTAGTGCCAGACGCCGGCGTCGTTCAGCTTCTGCACGATCTGCGGACCGGCGCCGTGCAGCTTGCTCAGGTCGTCCGGTGCGCCGCGCGGAGCGGGGAGCAACTCGTAATGCTCGGTCGAATCGGCGAGTGCGGCGACGTCGGCCTGCGTGATCGCGTCGGACTCGATCGAGGCCGGGGCGGAGGTCTCCTCGGGCGGCAGCTCCTCAGCGGTCGGCTCGACGGAGGCGCCGGTGTCGACACCCGACTGGCCCTGGCCGCGGCCGATGCCCTCGATCGCCGCGCGGGCGATAAGATCGCAGTAGAGCGCAATGGCGCGGCCGGCGTCGTCGTTGGCGGGCACGATGTGCGTGATGCCCTCGGGATTGCAGTTCGTGTCGACGATGGCGGCCACCGGGATGCCGAGGCGGTTCGCCTCCTTGATCGCGAGCTGCTCCTTGTTGGTGTCGATGACGAAGATCAGGTCGGGCACGCCGCCCATATCCTTGATGCCGCCGAGCGCCTTCTCAAGCTTGTCCTTCTCACGCGTGAGCATGAGGCGCTCCTTCTTGGTGAGGCCCGTGGCCCCGCCTTCGAGCGTCTCGTCGACCTTGCGCAGGCGCGCGATCGAGCCGGAGATGGTCTTCCAGTTGGTCAGCATGCCGCCGAGCCAGCGGGAGTTGACGTAATACTGGGCGGAGCGCTTGGCGCTCTCGGCGATCGCCTCGGCCGCTTGGCGCTTGGTGCCGACGAACAGCACGCGGCCGCCCTTGGCGACCGTGTCGCTCACAGCCTGCAGCGCAGTGTGGAGCGCCGGCACGGTCTGGGCGAGATCGATGATGTGGATGTTGTTGCGGGTGCCGAAGATGTAGGGCTGCATCTTCGGGTTCCAGCGGTGCGACTGGTGACCGAAATGGGCGCCCGCTTCGAGGAGCTGACGCATAGTGAAATCGACGGCCATATCCGTTTTTTCTCCGGTTTGATTCCGCCGCGGAGGATGTCGCCGGCTGAGATGCCGACCACCGGAAGGCCTCATTCAGGCATGAGGCCGCCTCCGCGTGTGGGATGGGCGGTGGCGTTAGCAGATTTGCGCGATTTCATGCAAGCCGCAAATGACGGCGCCGATCAGCGCAGGAACCGCAGTGGCGGATTGCAGTCCAGACGCCGACGGCCTCAGGCCACCCCGGCCCGCAGCAGATCGTGGATGTGCAAAATCCCCACCGGCCGCCGCTCGCTCGTCACGAACAAAGCCGTGATCCGCTTGCGGTTCATCAGACCGAGCGCCGAACTCGCCAGCAGGTCCGGCTCGACGATGATCGGGTCGGCGGTCATCACGTCGCGCACCGGCGTGTTGAGCAGGGCCGGGCCCATGTGGCGGCGCAGGTCGCCGTCGGTGACGATGCCGACGAGGCGGCCGTCGGCGTCGGTGACGCCGCAACAGCCGTAGCGTCGGCTGGCGATCACGATCAAGGCCTCGGACATCACGGTATCGTCCCGCACCAGCGGGACCTCGCTGCCATCATGCATGAGCTGCTGCACGTTCTTCAGGCGCGCCGCGAGCTTGCCGCCCGGATGCAGCACCTTGAAGCCGGCGGAGGTGAAGCCGCGCTTCTCGATCAGCGCCACGGCCAGCGCATCGCCCAGCGCCAGCTGGATCAGGGTCGAGGAGGTCGGCGCGAGGTCGTACGGGCAGGATTCGCGCACCCGGGGTAGCGCCAGCAGGACGTCGGCGGCGCGGCCGAGCGTGCTGTCGGGCTTGCTCGTGATCGCGATCAGCGGAATCGAGAACCGGCGCGAAAAGCTGACGACGTCGCCGAGTTCGGCGGTTTCGCCGGACCAGGACAGGGCGATGATCACGTCGTCGGGCGCGATCATGCCGAGATCGCCGTGGCTCGCCTCGGTCGGGTGGACGAAGAAGGCGTGGGTGCCGGTGGAGGCGAGGGTCGCGGAGAGCTTGCGGCCGATATGGCCGCTCTTGCCGACGCCGCAGACGATGACTCGGCCCTTGGCCTGCACGATGGTCAGTACCGCCCGTTCGAAGGCCTCGCCGAGATCGCCCTCGAACGCCGCCGTCAGCTCCCGCATTGCCGCCATGCCGGATTGCAGGCTGCGCGTCGCCGACAGGCGGATGTCGTCCGTCGCGTCCTGCGCCGGGACGAGGCTGAGATTGCGGAAGGGAACCGTCTCGGTCGCGGTCTTCATGTGCCGGTATCGACTCCAGGCAGTCCCCGTCATCGGGACACGACGTGCCGAACGACTGCGAAAGATCTCGGAAAATCGCGTGCGCGCAGGGCGTTGAACCTGCCGTTCGAGGGTGTGTAGACGGTATGGTTTAATTGTGACGGTTGCCGCTCCGCTCGCGCGGCAGAGCCATTTCCGGCCGGGCGGCGAAGGCCTATCTGACAAGCGCAATGCGCCTCCTCATCATCGAAGACGACCGCGAGGCCGTCGCCTACCTCGTCAAGGCCTTCCGCGAGGCCGGCCACGTCGCCGACCAGGCCTCGGACGGGCTCGACGGCTACGCCATGGCCCGCGAGGGCGGCTACGATCTACTCATCGTCGACCGCATGCTGCCGAAGCTCGATGGGCTCTCGCTGATCCGAAGCTTGCGCGAGCAGGAGGTGGCGACGCCAGTGCTGATCCTCTCGGCGCTTGGCCAGGTCGACGACCGGGTCAAGGGCCTGCGCGCCGGGGGCGACGACTACCTGCCGAAGCCCTACGCCTTCTCGGAGCTGCTGGCCCGGGCCGAGGTGCTGGCCCGCCGGCGGTCGAGCACGGCCGGCGCGACCGAGGCGACGGCGTACCGCGTCGGCGACCTCGAACTCGACCGGCTCTCGCACCGAGTCGTGCGGGCCGGCCGCGAGATCGTGCTGCAGCCGCGCGAGTTCCGGCTGCTCGAATACCTCATGCGTCATGCAGGCCAAGTGGTGACCCGGACGATGCTGCTGGAGAACGTCTGGGACTACCATTTCGACCCGCAGACCAACGTCATCGACGTCCACGTCTCGCGGCTGCGCGGAAAGATCGACCGCGGCCACGAGCATGCGCTGATCCAGACCGTGCGCGGCGCCGGCTACGTCGTCCGCGCCGAGGAGCCGCGCGCGTCGTGAGTGGCCCGGCGCCGCATCGCGAAAACCTGCTGGCGCGGGTCGGCAAGCTTTTTCGCACCACGGCGTTCAAGCTGTCGCTGGTCTATCTCGCCGTCTTCGCGGTCTTCGCGGTGTTGGCGCTCGGCTACGTCGCCTGGAACGCGCGCAGCGTCCTCGACGACCAGATCGTCCAGACCATCGAGGCCGAGATCAACGGGCTGCAGGAGCAATACACCACCGGCGGCCTGCGCAAGCTCATCACGGTGATCGAGCGCCGCGCCAAGGAGCCCGGTGCCTCGCTCTACCTCGTCACCACGCCGGCCGGCGAGCATATCGTCGGCAATGTCGGCTCGCTGCCCTCGGGGCTGCTGTCGAGCTCCGGCCAGTTCGAGATTTCCTACGGCCGCGACGCAGATTCGAAGGACGTGCAGCACCGCGCCATCGTGCGTATCTACACCTTGGCCGGCGGCTTCCGCCTGCTCGTCGGCCGCGACATCGAGGAGCGCGACAGGCTACGCGCCGCCATCGGCAACACCTTCGGCACCGCGCTGGCGCTGATCCTGCTGCTCGGGGTCGTCGGCGGCTGGTTCGTGGCGAGCCGCGTGCTCAAGCGCGTCGACGACATGACCGAGACCACACGCAGCATCATGGCCGGCAATCTCGACGGGCGCCTGCGCGTGGCCGGCACCGGCGACGAGCTCGACCGGCTCGCCCAGAACCTGAACCTCATGCTGGAGCGCATCGGCGAGCTGATGCGCGGCATGCGCGAGGTCTCCGACAACATCGCCCACGACCTCAAGACGCCCCTCACCCGCTTGCGCAACCACGCCGACGAAGCGCTCCGCGGCGAGCGCTCGCCGGAGGAGCTTCGGACGGCGATCGGGGCGGTGATCGAGGAGAGCGACGGGCTGATCCGGGTGTTCGAGGCGCTTCTCACCATCGCGCGCCTCGAAGCCGGGAGCGCCCGCGAATCTTTCTCGGAGATCGATGCCGGCCAAGCCTTGCGCGAGGTCGGCGAACTCTACGAAGCGCTGGCCGAGGAGAACGGGCTGACGCTCACCGTGGACGCGGAGCCCGGCCTGATGCTCCACGGCAACCGCGAACTCGTCGGCCAGGCGCTCGCCAACCTCGCCGACAACGCCATCAAGTACGGCGCGTCCGGCAGCGGCGAACGGCGCATCGCGATGACGGCGCGGCGCGGGCCGGACGGGATCGAACTCGTCGTCGCCGACCATGGACCCGGCATTCCAGAGAGCGAGCACGGCCGCGTGCTCGACCGTTTCGTGCGGTTGGACGACGCCCGGTCGCGCCCCGGCTTCGGGCTCGGCTTAAGCCTCGTGAACGCGGTGGTGCGGCTGCATGGCGGGACACTGGCCTTGCGAAACAACGCGCCGGGTCTCGCGGTTAGGCTGTCGCTGCCGGTCGCCTGAAGGCCCGGCGCGAAAGCGACACCCGCTTGGTCACATGCTAGGAGACCGGCATGCTTCATGTGCCGCCGCGCGACCCTCTCCATCGAGACCGTTTTCGCGATGCGCCCCTGCCGCGCTACGGCGTCCGCCGATGACGGTCGAACCCCCAGCGAACGGGGACGAGGCGGGGCGTCTCGCGGCTCTGCACAGCTACGACATTCTCGACACGCCGCCCGAGCCCGAGTTCGACGACATCGCGCAGATGGCCGCTCAGGCCTGCGGCACGGCGATGGCGCATATCAACTTCATCGACGCCGACCGCCAGTGGATCAAGGCCGCCGTCGGCCACGAGGCCCGCGAGATGACGCTGCATCTCGGCTTCTGCACGGACACGCTGGAGAAGGCCGATCTCCTGATCGTCCCGGATCTCTCGGAGAATCCCGAACTGGCGGACAATCCGCTCGTCAGCGGCCCGCCGCATCTGCGCTTCTATGCCGGCGTTCCCCTGAAGAGTTCCGAAGGCTGGGTCATCGGCACGCTCTGCGTGCTCGACCGGGTGCCGCACGAACTCAGCGAGCAGCAGATCTTCATCCTGCGGGCGCTGGCCCGCACAGTGATGACCCAACTCGAGATGCGCCGCACCGACCAGGCCCTGCGCCGCAGCGAAACCCGCCTGCGGCTCGCCCTCGCCGCCGCCGGCCAGGGCGACTGGGAACTCGACCTGTGGACGCTCGATCTGCAGGCTTCGGAGACCTGCCGGGCGCATTTCGGACGCACGCATGACGAGCGCTTCACCTACGAGGATTTGAAGGCGGGCGTTCACCCGGACGATCGCGAGCGGATGCAGGCCGCGGTGGCGGAGGCGATCGCTGGGCGGACCGACTACGACATCGAGTACCGCTGCATCCGGCCGGATGGCGGCGAGTGCTGGCTGCACATGCATGGCCGGCCGAGCTACGCGGAGGACGGCAGCCCGCGCGTCATGGTCGGCATTTCGACCGACGTCACGGCACGGCGCGAGACCGAGGCGGCCCTGCGTGCCAGCGAGGCCCGTCTCGCCGCCAGCGAGGCGCGCCAGGCCTTCCTGCTCAAGCTCACCGACACGATCCGGGCGCTGACCGATCCGCATGCGATCATGTCGGCGTCGGTCGAGGCGTTGGGCCGCCACCTCAAGGTCCCCCGCACCGGCTATGGGCGCATACAGCCTGACGGGCACACCATCGTGCGCGAGGTCGGCTTCACCGACGGTGTCCAGCCGACGACTGGTCCCCAGGACATCGAAGCCTTCGGCGGCGAGTTGCTGGGCAAGCTGCGCGCCGGCAAGACCATCGTCGTGACCGACGTCGCGTCCGGTACGACGGCCGACCCTTCGGTCTGGCAAGCCGTCGGCGTCCGCGCCTTCGTCGGGGTGCCGCTGGTGCGCGACGGGCGCCTGATCGCGACGCTCTACGCGACCGAGAACGAGCCGCGTGGCTGGACCTGGGACGACGTCACGCTGGTCGAAGACGTCGCCGCGCGCACCTGGGACGCGGTCGAGCGGGCCGGCGCCGAGGCCTCGAAGCGCGAGGGCGCGACGCGCCACCGCCAGATCCTCGATAGCGCCATCGACTACGCCATCATCGCCACGGACCGCGACGGCCGGGTCACCGAGTGGAACGAGGGCGCCCGGCGCATCCTCGGCTGGGACGAGGCCGAGATGCTCGACCAGACCGCCGAACGCTTCTTCACGCCGGAGGACCGCGCCAAGGGGCAGATCGAGGCCGAGATGCGCCTGGCGGCGGAGACCGGCATCGGCAACGACGAGCGCTGGCACTTGCGCAAGGGCGGCGAGCGCTTCTGGGCGAGTGGCGAGATGACGCCGTTGCGCGACGAGGCCGGTGCACCGATCGGCTTCGTGAAGGTGCTGCGCGACCGGACCAGTGACCAGCTCGCCCGCGAGGCACTCGACGAGGTCGTGCAGCGCCAGGAGATCGCCCTCGATACCGGCCGGGTCGGCTTCTTCGATTGGGACGTCGACAGGAACGTCGTCCAGGGGGACGAGCGCTACGCGGGCTTCTTCGAGATGCCGGCGAAGACGCTCGCCGACGGCGTGCCCCTCGATACGCTGCTCGGCAAGGTTCAAGCGGAGGACAGGCAGGCCGTCTCGGATCACATCACGGCAGCGCTGGAATCCCTGAGCGACTACGCCGTCGAGTTCCGGGTGAAGCCGGCCGCCAGCGAGCGCTGGCTCGTCGCGCGCGGCCGCTGCTACGCGAGCGCGGACGGGCGGCCGCTGCGCTACGCCGGCACCGTGATCGACGTCACCCACCAGAAGACGACGCAATCGCGCCTGCACGAGAGCGAGGAGCGCTACCGCTCCCTGTTCGACTCCATCGATGCCGGCTTCTGCATCATCGACATGATCTTCGACGCGGACGGCCGACCGGTCGATTACCGCTTCGTCGAGGTCAACCCGGCCTTCGAACGCCAGACCGGCCTGACGGCTGCCGTCGGACGGACGATGCGCGATTTCGCGCCGGACATGGAGCAGCACTGGTTCGACACCTACGGGCAGGTCGCGCTCACGGGTGAATCGAAGCGCTTCGAGAACGCGGCGGAGGCGCTCGACGGCCGCTGGTACGATGTCTACGCCTTCCGCAGCGGCGAGCCGTCGGTCTGCCGGGTCGCAGTCCTGTTCAACGACGTCTCACCGCGCCGCCACCTGGAACTGCAGTTGCGGCGGCTCAACGAGACGCTCGAAGCGCAGGTGGCCGAGCGTACGGCCGAACGCGACCGCGTCTGGCGCAACGCCCGCGACCTGCTCGCGATCATCGATCGGACGGGGGTCTTCCGCGCCGTGAACCCGGCCTGGGAGACCACGCTCGGCTTTCGCTCGGACGAGATCCTGGGACGCAACTTCCTCGATTTCCTCGCGCCCGAGGACATTGAGCGCAGCCGGCGCGCGCACGAGGTCGCCACGCACGAAAGCCTGTCCAACTTCGAGAACCGCTACCGGCATTTCGACGGCAGCTATCGCACCATCGCCTGGCAGACCTCGGTGGAGGGCGAGCTCGTCTACGCCTACGGCCGCGACGTCACCGTCGAGCGCGAGCGGCACGAGGAGCTGACCCACGCCCAGGAAGCCCTGCGCCAGTCGCAGAAGATGGAGGCGGTCGGCCAGCTCACCGGCGGCGTCGCGCACGACTTCAACAACCTCCTGACGATCATCCGCTCCTCGGTCGACTTCCTGCGCAGGCCCGACCTGCCGGATGACCGGCGCAAGCGCTACATGGACGCCGTGTCGGACACGGTGGAGCGGGCGGCCAAGCTCACCGGCCAGCTCCTCGCCTTCGCCCGCCGGCAGGCGCTGAAGCCCGAGGTATTCGACGTCGGCAGCCGGCTCGGAAGCGTCGCCGACATGCTCGACACCGTCACCGGCGCGCGTATCAGCGTCGTGGCGCACGTGCCGGACCATCCCTGCTTCATCCGGGCCGATATCAGCCAGTTCGAGACGGCACTGGTGAACATGGCCGTCAACGCCCGCGACGCCATGGATGGCGAGGGTACGCTGACGCTCCGTCTCGTCTGCTCGACACCGATGCCGGCCTTGCGCGGCCATGCCGGCGCGCGCGGGCCCTTCGCCGCCGTCTCGCTTCACGATACCGGCTCGGGCATCGGCTCCGAGGCGCTGGCACATATCTTCGAGCCATTCTTCACGACGAAGGAAGTCGGGCGCGGCACCGGCCTCGGCCTCAGCCAGGTCTTCGGCTTCGCCAAGCAATCGGGCGGCGACGTCTCGGTGGAGAGCGAGCCCGGCACCGGGACCACCTTCACGCTCTACCTGCCCGAGATCGAGGCGCCGGAAGGCGGCGAGATCGTCCAGGCCCTCGAATCCGACCTCTCCTCCGACGGGACCGGGCGGCGCGTGCTCGTCGTCGAGGACAACATCGAGGTCGGCCGCTTCGCCACGCAGATCCTGCAGGATCTCGGCTACGCCACCGCTTGGTCGGCCAATGCCGAGGAGGCGCTCGACACGCTCGGCAGCGACGGCGCCGGTTTCGACGTGGTGTTCTCCGACGTGGTGATGCCGGGCATGGGCGGCGTGGCGCTGGCGGAAGAACTCCGCCGCCGCCTGCCCGACCTGCCGGTGGTGCTCGCCTCCGGCTACAGTCACGTCCTCGCCCAGGAGGGCGCGCACGGCTTCGAGCTTCTGCACAAGCCCTACTCGGCCGAACAGCTGTCGCGGGTTCTGCGACGGGTCAGCGCGCGGTGGCGGCGGCCGAGGGTGGAATAGCAAGCGTGGAGGCGCCATGAGAAGCCGGCCGAAGCTGATCGCGCGCCTCGGCGCCATTCCTCCCCCGTCGAACCCGGACGAGGCGGAGGCGCGCTTTGCGACGATCGCAGGCGCGTTGCCGGCATCGCTCCGGACCGGGCCGGCGCGCGACCTGCTGCTGACGCTGGCCGACCACTCGACCTTCCTCTGGGGCCTCGCCGCCCGCGATCCCGAAGGCCTCGCGCGGCTGTTCGACGAGGCGCCGGAAGCGACCGATGCCCGCATCGTCGCCGACCAGTGCGCGGCCGGGCGCGAGACCGACGACCTCGACGCGATCGGCGCCCGGCTCCGCATCAACCGGGCCGAACATGCGCTGCTGGTTGCGCTCGCCGATATCGGCGGCGTCTGGCCGGTGAAGACGGTGACGGAGGCGCTGTCGGACTTCGCCGACGCCTCGGTCTCGGCCGCGGCCGACGCGATGCTGCTGCAGGCGGCAGCGGCCGGCCGGTTCGTTCCAAAAGACCGGAAGAACCCGCAGGTTGAGTCCGGCCTCGTCGTACTGGGCCTCGGAAAGCTCGGCGGCCGGGAGCTGAACTATTCGAGCGACGTCGACCTGATCGTGCTCTTCGACGGCGCAGCCGCGCCGCTCAGGGAGGGCCTGGAGCCGACGCCGTTCTTTTCGAAGTTGGCGCAGGGCATGGCGAAGCTGCTGCAGGAGCGCACCGCCGAGGGCTACGTCCACCGCGTCGACTATCGCCTGCGGCCCGACCCCGGCTCGACTCCGACGGCGCTGAGCCTCGATTCCGCCTATCACTATTACGAGAGCACCGGGCAGAACTGGGAGCGTGCCGCCTTCATCAAGGCGCGGCCGATCGCCGGCGACGTCCCGGCAGGCGAGCGCTTCCTCAAGGACCTGACGCCCTTCGTCTGGCGCAAGTACTTCGATTTCGCGGCCATCGCCGACGTCCACGCCATGAAGCGGCAGATCCACGCCGTGCGCGGACACGAGGCGCTGGCCGTCGCCGGCCACGACATCAAGCTCGGGCGCGGCGGCATCCGCGAGATCGAGTTTTTCGTGCAGACGCAGCAGCTCGTCTTCGGCGGCCGGCGGCCGGACCTGCGCGGGCGCGGCACGATCCCGATGCTGTCGGCCCTGCAGGCGGACGGCTGGATCTCGGGGCAAGCCCGCGACGAACTCGGCGCGGCCTACGGCTTCCTGCGCACCATCGAGCACCGCCTCCAAATGGTCCGCGACGAGCAGACCCAGCGCCTTCCCACCGACGAAGCCGAGCTGGGACGGTTTTCGCGCTTCGCCGGATACGAGACCCGAAAGGAATTCGAGCAGGCGTTGCTGGGCCATGCCGGCCAGGTGCAAGCGCATTACGCCCTGCTGTTCGAGGCGGGGCCGGACCTGTCTTCCGAGATCGGCGACCTCGTGTTTTCGGGTTCCGAGGACGATCCCGCTACGCTGGAAACCCTGCGAAAACTCGGCTTCCGCGAGCCGGAGCGCGTGGCCGAGACGGTGCGTGGCTGGCATTTCGGGCGGCGCTCGGCCGTGCGCAGCGCCCGCGCCCGCGAGGTGCTGACCGAACTGGTTCCGGCGCTGCTCAAGGCGCTCGCCGGCACGCCGGACCCGGATGCGGCCCTCGACAACCTCGACCGCGCCTTCGCCCGGATGCCGGCCGCCGTCGAGCTCCTGACCATCCTGCGCGAACGCGAACGCCTGCGCACGCTCTTCGCCGACCTCGTCGGCAGCGCGCCGCGGCTGGCCGACATCGTCGCCTTCAGCCCGCATGTGCTCGACGCGGTGATCGACCCCGGCTTCGTCGAGCCGACGACGGACGCGGCCGAGATCGCCGCGCATTACCGTGGGCTCGTCGGCACGCCCGACAGCCATGAGATCTTTCTCGACCGCTCGCGCGACGCGGCCCGCCAGCTTCGCTTCGTCACCGGCGCGCGCCTGCTCTCGGGCATCCTGACGCCCGAGGGCGGCGGCCGGGCGTTTTCGGCGATCGCCGACGCGGCCGTTGCGAGTTCGCTCGACGAGGTCACCGGGCACTTCGTTACCGAGCACGGCACGGTTCCGGGCGGGCGCATGGCGGTGCTCGGGTTCGGCCGGCTCGGCTCGCATCAGCTCACGGCGGAGTCCGACCTCGATCTCGTGGTCCTCTACGACTTCGACGCGGAAAGCCGTGCGAGCACCGGCAAGCGCCCGCTCGACGCGGCGGTCTACTTCAACCGGCTGACGCAGCGCCTCGTCGCGGCGCTCACCGTCCCGACCCGGCGCGGCCATTTCTACGAGGTCGACCTGCGCCTGCGCCCCGGCGGCGGACAGGGCTCGGTCGCCACGCAGTTCCGCAGTTTTCGCGACTATCAGCGCGAGGAGGCCGAGCTCTGGGAACACATGGCGTTGAGCCGCGCCCGCGTCGTCGCCGGCGATACCAGCCTCGCCGAGGAGGCCAAAGCGGTGATCCGCGACGCCCTGATGCGGACGCGCGACCCAAAAACCGTGAACCGTGAGGTGCGGGCCATGCGCGCCCTCGTCGCCAAGGAGAAGGGCGACGACGGCCCCCTCGACCTCAAGCTCGCACCAGGCGGCCTGCTCGACCTCGACTTCCTGGCCCAGGCTCTGGTGCTCGGCCACGCCGCCAGGATGCGCGACCTGATCGGGCTCGACGCGCCGTCCGTGTTTCGGATCGCGGCGGAGCACGACCTGCTGCCGGCCGGCGACGCCGAAACCCTCGTCGCGGCCTACCGCCTCCTCGACGACGTCCACCACTGGCAGCGCCTGATGGTCGAGGGCGATCCCGCGAAGGCGACACCCGTGGCCCTTGCCCGCCTCGCCCGCGCCGTGAGCCTGCCGGATACGCGGGCGCTGGAGACGGAGTTGGATACCCGGCGCAAGGCGGTGCGGGGGTTGTTCGATCACCTGCTGAAGGTGAAGCACTGAGCATTGTGTAGCCCGGCACGTCCGGTGTAGCCGGAAGACGCTATCCAAGTGGTTGGGGTCGCCCTGTGCAGGCCCTCTTCCTCCTTGTGGGGAGGGAAACGCTGCTGAGCCGAACAGACCTAAGCGGACAGCATAAATCACTCCCCTCGAACGCCACGAGGCTCCATGACCTTCCGCTCCGGCAACCCGGCCGTCGACCGTTACATCGCCGAGGACTACGAGAGCGTGCGCGGCATGTCTTCGCGCTTCGCGGCGACGATCTGCGCGCATGTGATCCGCCGACAGGGTGACCTCGGGATCGCGGGTCATTTCGCCGAGATCGGCACCTTCGAGGGCCGGTTCTTCATCGCCATGGCCCTCGGACTGGCGCCCGGCGAGAAGGCGCTCGGCATCGACACCTTCGACTGGCCGGATGCCGGCATCATCGACCGGTTTCACGGCCACTGCGCCCGGCTCGGGCTCGCCGAGGACCGCGTCGTCGCGATCAAGGCCGCCGCCCGCGATCTCACCCGCGCGGACATCCACGGCGCGCTCGGTGGCCCGGTGCGGTTCTGGCACGTCGACGGCGATCACACCCCCAAAAGCCTGACCGCCGACCTCGACCTCGCCGTGCAGAGCCTGCATCCGAAAGGCATTCTCTGCCTCGACGACATGCTGCACCCGGGCTACCCCCTGCTGATCGTGGCGGTGCACGAGTGGCTCGCGCGCCATCCCGAGATGCGCATGCTCGCCGTGATCGACCGCGAAGACATCGTCGCGGCGGCCAAGGTGATGATCTGCCGGGCCGACGCCATCGACCTCTACGGCCAGGACCTCGTCGACGCCTTCCCGGCCCATCACTGGAAGCTAGGGTCCGACTGGGGCGATTATTTCGCGGTGGTGCTGACGCCGAACCCGCGGCTGGCCGTGGTGGAGTAAGGGGCTTTCCATCCCCGTCATTGCGAGCCGAAGGCGAAGCAATCCAGGGCCAATGGGCCGACGTCGCGGGTGCGGCCCTGGATTGCTTCGCTGCGCCCGCAATGACGGGCGAGTGCAGCAGCGGCCCCGGTGAACAGACACTGCTCAGCGCCGCTCTTTCGGATGCGTCCCCCGATATTTACCTCTATAAGCCCGCCCAACGCCGGCTGACGGTGCCGTTTCGGCATCTCGCAGGCGACGCTTTCGAAGTCCGCAGGTTCACGATGCTCGGTGCATTCGCCAAGAAGATTTTCGGCTCGGCCAACGACCGTCGGGTCAAGGGCTTCCGCCCCCGCGTGGCGCAGATCAACGCGCTGGAGCCCGAAATCTCGGCGCTTACGGACGAGCAGCTGCGCGAACGCACGCTCGCCCTGAAGGCCGAAGTCGCCGCCGGCAAGAGCCTCGACGACGTGCTGGTGCCGACCTTCGCCCTGGTGCGCGAGGCGGCCAAGCGCGTGCTCGGCCAGCGCCACTTCGACGTGCAGCTCATGGGCGGCATGGTGCTGCACGAGAGCGGCATCGCCGAGATGAAGACCGGCGAGGGCAAGACCCAGGTGGCAACGCTCGCGGTCGTGCTCAACGCGCTGTCGGGCAAGGGCGTCCACGTCGTCACCGTGAACGACTACCTCGCCTCGCGCGACGCCGAGTGGATGGGCCGGATCTACAACTTCCTGGGGCTGACCGTCGGCACCATCGTGCACGGGCTCGACGACGATCAGCGCAAGGAAAGCTACGCCTGCGACATCACCTACGGCACCAACAACGAGTTCGGCTTCGACTACCTGCGCGACAACATGAAGTACGAACTCTCGCAGATGGCGCAGCGGGGGCATAACTTCGCGATCGTCGACGAGGTCGACTCGATCCTGGTCGACGAGGCGCGCACGCCGCTGATCATCTCCGGCCCGGTCGACGACCGCTCCGAGCTCTACGTCGCCGTCGACGCGGTGATGCCGCAGTTGCTGCGCGAGCATTACGACCTCGACGAGAAGCAGCGCACCGTCTCACTCACCGAATCCGGCAACGAGTTCATGGAGGAGGTCCTGCGCGAGGCGGGCATCCTCAGGGAGGGCGACCTCTACGACGCGCACAACGTCACGATCGTCCACCACGTCACGCAGGCCCTGCGCGCCCACACCCTGTTCACCCTGGACAAGGACTACATCGTCAAGAACGACGAGGTGGTGATCATCGACGAGTTCACCGGCCGCATGATGCAGGGCCGGCGCTACTCGGAAGGCCTGCACCAGGCGCTCGAGGCCAAGGAGCGGGTGACGATCCAGCCCGAGAACCAGACCCTCGCCTCGATCACCTTCCAGAACTACTTCCGCCTCTACGACAAGCTCGCCGGCATGACCGGCACGGCGGCGACCGAGGCCGACGAGTTCGCCGAGATCTACAAGCTCGACGTGGTCGAGATCCCGACGAACAAGCCGGTCGAGCGCGTCGACGAGGACGATCAGGTCTATCGGACCGTCCAGGAGAAGTACGACGCGATCATCCAGGAGATCGACAAGGCGCATGAGCGCCACCAGCCGGTCCTCGTCGGCACCGGCTCGATCGAGAAGTCGGAGCTGATCGGCGAACTCCTGACGAAGCACGGCTACACCCTGCTCGACTACTCCGACCCGAACGCCCTCACCGACGTCTACAAGGCCGCCCGCGAGAACCGCGTCACCAAGCGCTTCGCCGTGCTGAACGCCCGCTTCCACGAGCAGGAGGCCTACATCGTCGCCGAGGCCGGCGTGCCCGGCGCCATCACCATCGCCACCAACATGGCCGGCCGCGGCACCGACATCAAACTTGGCGGCAACCTCGACATGCGCATCGAGAAGGAGCTCGCCGATCTGGCCGACGGCCCCGAGCGCGACGCCGCCGTCGAGGCGCTCAAGGCCGAGATCGCAGAAAACCGCGAGAAGGTGCTGAACTCGGGCGAGAAGGCCAACCCCGAGGCCGGCCTGAAGAAGGACCTGCCGGGCGGCCTCTACATCGTCGGCACCGAGCGCCACGAGAGCCGGCGCATCGACAACCAGCTCCGCGGCCGCTCCGGCCGCCAGGGCGATCCCGGCCGCTCGAAGTTCTTCCTGTCGCTGCAGGACGACCTGATGCGGATCTTCGGCTCCGACCGCATGGACGGCATGCTGACGCGGCTGGGCCTGGAGCAGGGCGAGGCGATCATCCACCCCTGGATCAACAAGGCCATCGAGAAAGCGCAGCAGAAGGTCGAGGCGCGCAACTTCGACATGCGCAAGAACGTGCTCAAGTACGACAACGTCATGAACGACCAGCGCAAGGTGGTGTTCGAGCAGCGTCGCGACCTGATGGGCCAGGACACGGTGCGCGAGACCGTCGACGACATGCGCGAGGGCGTGATCGACGACCTCGTCGCGGTCCACGTGCCCGAGAACGCCTATGCCGAGCAGTGGGACATTGCCGGCCTGAAGGAGCGCACCCAGGAGGTGCTCAACCTCGACCTGCCGGTGCAGGACTGGGCGGCCGAGGAGGGCATCGCCGACGAGGAGATGCGCGAGCGCCTGAAGAAGGCGGCCGAGGAGGCCTATGCCGCGCGCTCCGAGCAGAACACGCAGGAGGTGATGACCTATGTCGAGAAGCAGGTCGTCCTGCAGACCCTCGACCACCTCTGGCGCGAGCACCTCGTCACCCTCGACCACCTGCGCCAGGTGATTGGCTGGCGCGGCTTCGCCCAGCGCGACCCGCTCAACGAGTACAAGTCCGAGGCCTTCGACCTCTTCAACAGCCTCGTCGTCGCGCTGCGCGAGCAGGTCACCGGCCAGCTCTCGCGCATCGAGATCATGTATCAGGACCCGGAGGGCGCGGACGGCACCTCGGCGAGCTTCGAGCAGGCCGGCCTCGGCCAGCCGCAGCTGCCGCAGATGTTTGCCCAGCATCTCGACCCCGTCACCGGCGAGAACGAATTCGGCCGCGGCGGTTCGGGCAGCGATGGCGGCGGCGGGCCGGCCTACGGCTACGCCGCGCGCGAAGTCTCGGCCGACACGGCCGTGCTGGAACGCAACCCCGACGACAGCACCACTTGGGGCAAGGTCGGCCGCAACGAGCCCTGCCCCTGCGGCTCGGGCAAGAAGTTCAAGCATTGCCACGGGCGGTTCGAGACCGAGGCCTGAGGGCCGCATTGGCCATTTCGGGCTCGGCCCGAACCCGCCGGGGCCTCAGGCCCCGGGCACCGTGATCACCCCGGCTGCCCGGCCGGTACCAGGATCGGCGATGGGATCCGCGCCCGCACCTTGCGCACCTGCCGCACCGTCACCGGGCGGTAGAGCTGTTTCGTCGCGTCGATGACGTGCAGGCCGGCGAAGGGCAGCGACAGGCTGGTGCCGAGCCATTCCCAGGTGCCCGCCGTCTGCAGCATCAGCCGCGAGCGCACCGGCGGCATGTAGAGCGTCTCGGCCCAACCCTCCGGCGAAAAGAGCGTGTCGCGCATCAGCCGGCCGAGCTGCGAGCGGCTATAGGGCTGGCCATGACCGAAGGGGGTGGCGTCGCGCCGCGCCCAGACACCGGTGCGGTTGGGGACGACAAGGATCATCCGGCCGCCCGGCGTCAGCACCCGCCAGACATCGGCCAGGAGTTCGCTCGGGCTCTCGACGCCTTCCAGCGCGTGGACGAGGATGACGCGATCGACCGCGGCTTCGGGCAGCGGCATCATGGTCGGGTCGGCAAGCGCCGTGATCGAGCGGCCGGTGGCCGGCCAGTTCACGACACCCTGCGTCGCCGGCATGAAGGCCAGCGTACGCTCGGCGATGTAATGGACCGACCCGAGATAGGGCGTCACGTAGCCGAGGCCGAGGATGCGCAGGCCGGAGACCGAGCCCAGGAAGCCCTCGATCGCCCGCGCTACGAAGCGATGCGTGACGAGGCCGAGCGGGCTCGCGTAGAAGGCACGCAGGTCGTTGACGTCGAGACGCATCGGGACGGGTTCCGGCACGGCCGGTTTCCTCTGCCGGACAGCTTCAGGCATGAATGGGGGTTGCCCGCTACGTGGGCAAGCGCGGCGGGGCCCATGGCTCGGAACTGCGGTGGGCAATCGCCCGTTCTCCCGCGCAATCCGCATTCGCCGCAAGGACGCGAGGCTTCATGAGCGCTGACGGATCCGAGATCCGCACCTTTCTCTGCCGCAGCGACAACATCGGCGTCCTGATCCGCGATCCCGCAACGGGCGCGTGCGCCGCGATCGACGTGCCGGATGCCGAGCCGGTGCTTGCGGCCCTCGACGAGGCGGGATGGACGCTCACGGACATCCTCGTGACGCACCGTCACGGCGACCACGTCGCCGGCATTCCCGAGGTCAAGGCGCGCACCGGCGCGAAGGTCACGGCGCCCGCCAAGGCCAGCGATGCCGTGCCGGACGTCGACCGCACGGTGGCGGAGGGCGACCAGGTCCAGGTCGGACGTTTGGAAGCGGAGGTCTGGGAGACGCCGGGCCATTGCGCCGACCACGTCAGCTACATCTTCCACGATGCCGGAGTAGCGTTTTCCGGCGACACGCTGTTCACCCTCGGCTGCGGCCGGGTGATGGAGGCCCAGCCCGAGACGCTGTGGCGCTCGCTCGAACGCTTCCTCGCTCTGCCGGACGCGACCGAGGTCTATAGCGGTCACGATTACGTGCTCGCCAACGCTCGCTTCGCCCTGGCCGCGGACCCCGACAACGCCGCGCTTCGAGAGCGTATGGCGGAAGCCGAACGGCTCAAGGCACAGGGGCGGTTCATGATCCCCTCGACGATCGGCGCGGAGAAGGCGACGAATCCGTTCCTGCGCGCCGCCGAGCCGCCGCTCGCCCGCTCGGTGAAGCTCGAACCGGGAACGGACCCGGCCACAGTGTTCACCGCGCTCCGCGCCTGGAAGAATTCCTTCTGAGAAATACCGTTCGAGGCGTATGGCCCAGCCCATCGCTTCACGCGTGCTCGCGTGACAAGCGGCGGGATGCGTGAAGCCGTCTCGACCGGAGCGCATGCCCTCCCCATCCACCACGAACCCCAAGAGTGACGCGTGATCTTTCCTGTAACCACGGCCTTCTTCGCCGGCCTGTTCGGCCTCCTCTATGTCGGCCTCAGCAGCTGGGTCGTCGGCGGGCGCGTCTCGAACGACGTCCTTTTCGGCGGCGGCGGCGACTCGCTGCAGAGACGCATTCGTGCACACGGCAATTTTTCGGAGTTCGTCCCGCTCGCGCTTCTGCTGGTCGCCTTCCTCGAAGCCGGCGGCACGAAGCACTGGATCGTCCAGGCCCTGCTTGTGGTTTTGCTGATCGGCCGGATCCTGCATCCGTTCGGCTTGTTCGCGCCCAAGAACTCCCCGCAGCAATTCGCTTGCCGCGGCGGCGGTATCCTCACCACGCTCATCGTGCTGCTGATTTCCTCGATCCTGCTGCTGGTCTGATACCGGCGGCCGTAAGCGGCGCCTTCTCTGGCAGGCGGCCTCGTGCAATCGCGACTGCACGCGGCGGAGGCGTCGACCGAGAGGGCCGCTGGTTTGGCTGTCGCGACACGCTTTCGCTTGCCAAGGGCCCACTCAGCAGGGAGGTTCACCGCAGCAGGAGCGGAGCCTCCAGCGGAGTGACATGCAGCCGGCCGCGAGCATCGAGACCAGCGCCGATCCGCGCGACGACCTCGACCACGTCGGGGTCCCGCCGACATTGCGCCTGCCACCGCGGTCGCCGCGTCTCAGCGGACCGGCGGCGAGGGCACGGCCGACACCCGTCTCGACCGATGCGCGGCTGCTGGCCATCGCCTCCGACCATCTCGCCCGGCTCGGGCCCAAGGGCGTCACCGTCGTGGCCGTCGCGGCGGAAGCCGGGATGACCCACGCCAACGTCTACCGCTACTTCCCCTCGAAGGACGCTCTGCTCGATGCCGTCGCCGGGCGCTGGCTGCGCGATGTCGAGACCCGGCTCGCCGGCATCGCCGACGCGCCCGATCCGGCCGACGACAAGATCGAACGCCTGCTCACCGCGCTCAGCCTCGCCCAGCGCGCGGCGCTCGCCGACGAGCCCAACGTCTTCGCGGTCCATCTCGACGCCAGCGTGGCCTCGCGTCCCATCGCCCGCCGCCATCGCGGCCGCCTGCGTGCCCTGGTGGAGCGGGTGGTCGAGGAGGGTATCGGCACCGGGACCTTCGTCGCCCGGGACCGCGAACGCGCCATCGCCTGCATCTTCGATGCGAGTTATCGCTTCACCCACCCGCTGGCGATCCAGCAGGATGCCGAGGTCCCCCGCGACCTGCTGGAGGCGCGACTCGGTGCGGTGATCCAGGCGATCCAGCGCATGCTGCGCTCGGGCATGTTCTGAGGCCGCCAAAAGGTTAAGTGACAGATTGCACGTTCTGTCACCGAGGCCATTCCGCTGCGGCGCCGTCTCTGCACCGCACCTAAAACGCTCATATCATTGAATTTTCAGGAGGATTTGCCGGCGGTGGATCAGGATCCCGATGCTCGCGAACACCGCCTGCATCCCACGCCTTCGGGTTGAAGCAGCATGGCTTTTCCTCCAAACCAACGCCCGCAACAGGACCGGCCTGTCAGTCGCGACGATCCGGGAGGATTTCGATCCCCCGCGGCAGCCTGACGAGCCGTCGCAGGCATTCGGAGGCTCTTCGTTCATGGCACGCAGCAAGATCGCGCTCATCGGCGCCGGACAGATCGGCGGAACGCTCGCGCATCTCGCCGGCCTCAAGGAACTCGGCGACGTGGTGCTGTTCGACATCGTCGACGGCGTCCCCCAGGGCAAGGCCCTCGACATCGCCGAGTCGGCCCCGGTCGACGGCTTCGATGCCAAGTATTCCGGCGCGAGCGACTATTCCGCGATTGCCGGCGCCGACGTGGTGATCGTCACCGCCGGCGTGCCGCGCAAGCCCGGCATGAGCCGCGACGACCTGATCGGCATCAACCTGAAGGTGATGGAAGCGGTCGGCACCGGCATCAAGCAGCATGCTCCCGACGCCTTCGTGATCTGCATCACCAACCCGCTCGATGCGATGGTCTGGGCGCTGCAGAAGTTCTCCGGCCTCCCGACCAACAAGGTCGTCGGCATGGCCGGCGTGCTCGATTCCGCCCGCTTCCGCCACTTCCTGGCGGAGGAATTCAAGGTCTCGGTGGAGGACGTCACCGCCTTCGTGCTCGGTGGCCACGGCGACGACATGGTGCCGCTGACCCGCTACTCGACGGTGGCCGGCGTGCCGCTGACCGATCTGGTCAAGCTCGGCTGGACCACCCAGGAAAAACTCGACGCCATGGTCGAGCGCACCCGCAAAGGCGGCGGCGAGATCGTCAACCTGCTCAAGACCGGCTCGGCCTTCTACGCGCCCGCCGCCTCCGCCATCGCCATGGCCGAGAGCTACCTGCGCGACAAGAAGCGCGTCCTGCCCTGCGCCGCCTACCTCAAGGGCGAGTACGGCATCGACGGCATGTATGTCGGCGTGCCGGTGGTGATCGGCGAGAACGGCGTCGAGCGCGTGCTCGAAGTGACGTTCGATGATGCCGAGAAGGCGATGTTCGAGAAGTCGGTCGGTGCCGTGAAGACGCTGATCGCGGCTTGCAAGGACGTGAACCCGGCTCTCGCCTGAGCGGCCAAGCGAGTGGGGAATGGCGAATGGAAGGTGATTCCCTTCTTCGCCGCAGCCTCGACGCACCCCACTTGCCTTTCCCTATTCGCCATTCGCCCGCGGAGCGCACATGAACATCCACGAATATCAGGCCAAGGCCGTCCTCAAGGAGTTCGGCCTGCCGGTTTCCCGGGGCGTCCCGATCTTCAAGCCTGAGGAAGCAGAAGCGGCCGCCAAGGAACTCGGCGGCCCGGTCTGGGTCGTGAAGTCGCAGATCCATGCGGGCGGACGCGGCAAGGGCACCTTCAAGGGCGCGCCCGAGGGTGCCAAGGGCGGCGTGCGCGTTACCAAGTCGATCGACGAAGTGAAGCAATATGCCGGCGAGATGCTCGGACAGACGCTGGTCACGATCCAGACCGGCCCGGCCGGCAAGCAGGTCAACCGGCTCTACATCGAGGAAGGCGCGCAGATCGCCGCCGAGTTCTACCTGTCGATGCTGGTCGATCGCGAGACCGGACAGGTCGCCTTCGTCGTCTCGACGGAAGGCGGTATGGACATCGAGACGGTGGCCCACGACACGCCGGAAAAAATCGTGACCTTCTCGGTCGATCCGGCCACCGGCATCATGCCCCATCACGGCCGCGCGGTCGCCAAGGCGCTGGGCCTCACCGGCCCGCAGGCCAAGGAAGCCGCCGAACTCACCAGCAAGCTCTACGCGGCCTTCACGGCCAAGGACATGAGCATGCTGGAGATCAACCCGCTGGTGCTCACCGGCGACGGCCATCTCAAGTGCCTCGACGCCAAGATCTCCTTCGATTCGAACGCCCTCTACCGTCATCCCGACGTCGTCGCGCTGCGCGACGAGACCGAGGAGGACGCCAAGGAGATCGAAGCCTCCAAATACGACCTCGCCTACATCGCGCTCGACGGCACCATCGGCTGCATGGTCAACGGCGCCGGCCTCGCCATGGCGACGCTGGACATCATCAAGCTCTACGGCGAGGAGCCCGCGAATTTCCTCGACGTCGGCGGCGGTGCCTCGGAAGAAAAGGTCACCGCGGCCTTCAAGATCATCACCGCCGACCCGCAGGTGAAGGGCATCCTCGTCAACATCTTCGGCGGGATCATGAAATGCGACGTCATCGCCCGCGGCGTGATCGCGGCGGTGAAGGCGGTGGGCCTCGAAGTGCCGCTGGTGGTGCGCCTCGAGGGCACCAACGTCGAGCAGGGCAAGGACATCATCCGCAATTCGGGACTTAACGTGATCCCGGCGGACGACCTCGACGACGCCGCCCAGAAAATTGTTGCCGCCGTGAAGAAGGGCTGAGCGAGACCAATGTCCATCCTCATCGATGCGAACACCAAAGTCATCTGCCAGGGCTTCACCGGCAAGAACGGCACCTTCCATTCCGAGCAGGCCATTGCCTACGGGACGAAGATGGTCGGCGGCACCTCGCCGGGTAAGGGCGGGGCGACCCATCTCGGGCTGCCGGTCTTCGACACGGTCGCCGAGGCCCGCGAGGCCACCGGCGCGGAAGCCTCCGTCGTCTACGTGCCGCCGCCCGGCGCTGCCGACGCGATCTGCGAGGCGATTTCGGCCGAGATCCCGCTGATCGTCTGCATCACGGAGGGCATCCCGGTGCTCGACATGGTGCGGGTGAAGCGCGCTCTCGAAGGCTCGAAGTCGCGCCTCATCGGGCCGAACTGCCCGGGCGTCGTCACGGCCGGCGAGTGCAAGATCGGCATCATGCCGGCCAACATCTTCAAGCCGGGCTCGGTCGGCATCGTCTCGCGCTCCGGCACGCTGACCTACGAGGCGGTGTTCCAGACCACCACCGCCGGTCTCGGCCAGACGACGGCCGTCGGCATCGGCGGCGATCCGGTAAAGGGCACCGAGTTCATCTCCATGCTCGAACTGTTCCTCGCCGACGACAGGACCGAGTCGATCGTGATGATCGGCGAGATCGGCGGATCGGCCGAGGAAGAAGCCGCGCAGTTCCTGGCCGACGAGGCCAAGCGCGGCCGCAAGAAGCCGATGGTCGGCTTCATCGCCGGCCGTACCGCGCCTCCGGGCCGCCGCATGGGCCATGCCGGAGCGATCATCTCCGGGGGCAAAGGCGGCGCCGAGGACAAGATCGCGGCGATGGAGCGGGCCGGCATCCGGGTCTCGCCCTCCCCGGCGCGACTCGGATCGACCCTCGTCGAGGTCCTTAAGGGCTGAAGCCTGGCCTGCGCGCCTGTGTTGCAGCGCACGCAGTACCGCAAGGCCCATGTAGGAGACCGGGGATGAGGGCATCCCCGGTTCGAGAGAGAGGCGGTCGCACCGGCGGCCGAGTTTGAGGACACCAAGCGATGGCACGCCAGGACGCGAACGACGCCTTCCTCGAAACCTCGTTTCTGTACGGCGGCAACGCCGCCTACATCGAGGAACTCCAGGCGGCCTACGCCCGCGATCCGAACTCGGTCGATCCCGAGTGGCAGCGCTTCTTCAAGGACCTCGGCGAAGACGACGGCCTCGTCCAGAAGAACGCGGCCGGCGCCTCATGGGAGAAGCCGCACTGGCCGATCGCCCAGAACGGCGAGATCGTCTCGGCGCTGGACGGCGACTGGAGCAGCCTCGAAAAGGCCGTCGGCGACAAGATCCAGGCCCGCGCCGGCAAGCCCGCGGACGCCCCTGCCAAGGGCGCCGAGATCGTCGCCAAGACCGGCGTCTCGGTGGAGCAGGCCACCAAGGATTCCGTGCGCGCGATCATGCTGATCCGCGCCTACCGCATGCGCGGACACCTCCACGCCAAGCTCGACCCGCTGGGTCTCTCGAAGCGCGGCGACCACGAGGAGCTGCATCCGCAGCATTACGGGTTCCAGGAAGCCGACCAGGACCGGCCGATCTTCCTCGACAACGTGCTCGGCATGGAATTTTCGACGATCCGCGAGATCGTGAAGATCCTGGAGCGCACCTACTGCCAGACGCTCGGCGTCGAGTTCATGCACATCTCCGATCCGGAGGAGAAAGCCTGGATCCAGGAGCGCATCGAGGGCAAGGACAAGGAGATCTCCTTCACCCCCGAGGGCCGGCGCGCGATCCTCAACAAGCTGATCGAGGCCGAGGGCTTCGAGAAGTTCCTCGATACGAAGTACACCGGCACCAAGCGCTTCGGACTCGACGGCGGCGAGTCCATCGTTCCGGCATTGGAGCAGATCATCAAGCGCGGCGGCGCGCTCGGGGTCGAGGAGATCGTGCTCGGCATGGCCCATCGCGGCCGGCTGAACATCCTCACCAACGTGATGGCGAAGCCCTTCCGGGCGGTGTTCAACGAGTTCAAGGGCGGCTCGGCCAACCCGGCCGAGGTCGAGGGCTCGGGCGACGTGAAGTACCATCTCGGCGCCTCGTCCGATCGCGCCTTCGACGACAATCACGTCCACCTGTCGCTGACCGCCAACCCGTCCCACCTCGAGATCGTCGATCCGGTGGTGCTTGGTAAGGTGCGCGCCAAGCAGGACCAGCTTGCCAAGCCGAATGTCGAGCGCCGCAAGGTGCTGCCGCTGCTGATCCACGGCGATGCGGCCTTCGCCGGCCAGGGCGTGGTCGCCGAGTGCCTCGGCCTGTCGGGCCTGAAGGGTCACCGCACCGGCGGCTCGATCCACTTCATCATCAACAACCAGATCGGCTTCACCACCGATCCGCGCTACTCGCGCTCCTCGCCCTATCCATCCGACGTGGCGAAGATGGTGGAGGCCCCGATCTTCCACTGCAACGGCGACGACCCGGAAGCCGTGACCTTCGCCGCCAAGGTCGCGACCGAGTACCGCCAGAAGTTCGGCAAGCCCGTCGTCATCGACATGCAGTGCTACCGGCGCTTCGGCCACAACGAGGGCGACGAGCCGGCCTTCACGCAGCCGAAGATGTACCAGCTCATCCGCAAGCACCCGACGGTGCTGGAAACCTACGGCAGGAAGCTCGTGGAGCGGAGCGACCTCACGCAGGAGCAACTCGACGCCCGCAAGGCCGAGTTCCGGGCCATCCTCGACAACGAGCTCGACGTCGCCGGCAGCTACAAGGCCAACAAGGCGGACTGGCTCGACGGACGGTGGTCCGGCTTCAAGTCGGTCCGCGAAGACGTCGACGACCCGCGCCGCGGCCAGACCGGCGTGCCGGAGGCGACGTTGCGCGAGATCGCGCAGAAGATCACCACGCCACCGCCGGGCTTCCACCTCCACCGCACGATCCAGCGCTTCTTCGACAACCGCGCCAAGGCGGTCGACACTGGCCAGGGCATCGATTGGGCCACCGCCGAGGCCCTCGCCCTCGGCTCGATCCTCATCGAGGGAAACCGCATCCGGTTCTCGGGACAGGATGTCGAGCGCGGCACCTTCTCGCAGCGCCACGCCGTGGTGATCGACCAGGAGAACGAGCAGCGCTATACGCCGCTGAACTCCGTGAAGGAGGGCCAGGCCCGCATCGAGGTGATCAACTCGATGTTGTCCGAGGAGGCGGTGCTCGGCTTCGAATACGGCTACTCGGCTGCCGAGCCGAACGCGCTGGTGCTGTGGGAGGCGCAGTTCGGCGACTTCGCCAACGGCGCGCAGGTCGTCATCGACCAGTTCATCTCGAGCGGCGAGCGCAAGTGGCTGCGCATGTCCGGCCTCGTGATGCTGCTGCCGCACGGCTACGAGGGCCAGGGACCGGAGCATTCCTCCGCCCGGCTGGAGCGCTACCTGCAGATGTGCGCCGAGGACAACATGCAGGTCGCCAACTGCACGACGCCCTCGAACTACTTCCACATCCTGCGCCGCCAGCTGAAGCGCGACTTCCGCAAGCCGCTGATCCTGATGACGCCGAAGTCGCTGCTGCGCCACAAGCGCGCCGTCTCGCGCCTTGCCGACATCGCCGACGACTCGACCTTCCACCGCGTGCTCTGGGACGATGCCGAGCACGAGGATAATGGGATCAAGCTCGTCAAGGACGACAAGATCCGCCGCGTCGTGCTGTGCTCGGGCAAGGTCTATTACGACCTGTTCGATGAGCGCGAGAAGCGCGGCGTCAACGACGTCTACTTGATGCGCGTCGAGCAGCTCTATCCGTTCCCGCTCAAGGCGCTCGCCAACGAGATGAGCCGCTTCCGCAACGCGGAGGTGATCTGGTGCCAGGAGGAGCCCAAGAACATGGGCGCCTGGGCCTTCGTCGACGACTATCTCGAATGGGTGCTCGGCCAGGCCGGCTCGTCGGTGAAGCGCGCCCGCTATGTCGGCCGGCCGGCCTCGGCCTCCACCGCCGTCGGCCTGATGTCGAAGCACGTCGCCCAGCTCCAGGCCTTCCTCAACGAGGCCCTGACGGTCTGAGCATGGCCTACTTCCTGCTCAGGCTCTCGCCGCCGCGTCCGAGCTTCCCGTTCGACGCGACGGAGGCGGAGAAAACGCTGTTCGCGGAGCATTCCGGCTACTGGCTCGACAAGGCGAAGACGGGCGAGGCCGTCGCGGTCGGCCCGGTCTTCGATGCCGCGGGTACCTGGGGCCTCGCCCTCGTCGAGGCCGAAGACGAAACCGAAGCCAAACAACTCGGCGATGCGGATCCCGTCATCCGGGCGAATGCCGGCTTCGCCTATACGCTCGCGTCGATCCCATCCCTGATCCTGCGGCAGCCCTGATGCCTGCCCGCACCCTGAATTCCAGAGGAGGTCCCCGCCTAGGGGGCGATTGATCCATGGCCACCGACATTCTCGTCCCGACCCTCGGCGAATCCGTGACCGAGGCCACGATCGGCCGCTGGTTCAAGCAGCCCGGCGACACCGTCGCCGCCGACGAGCCTCTGGTGGAGCTCGAGACCGACAAGGTCACGCTCGAGATCAACGCTCCGGCCGCCGGCGAACTCGGCGAGATCCTGGTCAAGGACGGCGAGACCGTGGAGCCCGGCGCGCTGCTCGGCTCGATCGTCGAGGCCGGCAAGGGCGGCGGCGCGAAGAAGCCGGCGGCTGCCAAGGGCGCCGAGAAGTCCGAGCAGAAGGCCGAGAGCCGCAGCGAGGCGCCGGCGAAGTCAGGGGCGGACAAGGAAGGGACCGAGGCGTCGCCGCCCCAGGAATCCTCCGCCTCCTACGGCAGCCACGGCGACGCCGCGCCGCAATCGCGTCCGAACGACGAGAACGGCCCGGCCGTCGGCAAGATCGCTCGCGAGACGGGCATCGACCCCGCGACGCTGAACGGCAGCGGCAAGGACGGCCGCGTCACCAAGGGCGATATGCTCGCCGCCAAGGACGGAAAGGGCGCGCCGGCCGCGAAGTCCGAGGCGCCGGCTCAGGAGGCCAAGCCCCCGGCCCCGCCGCGCCCGGCCTCCGCACCGGACGATGCCGCACGCGAAGAGCGCGTGAAGATGACGAAGCTCCGGCAGACCATCGCCCGGCGCCTCAAGAGCGCGCAGGACAATGCCGCGATGCTCACCACGTTCAACGACGTGGACATGGGCGCCGTGATGGCGATGCGCACCCAGTACAAGGACATGTTCGAGAAGAAGCACGGCACCAAGCTCGGCTTCATGGGCTTCTTCACCAAGGCGGTGATCGGCGCCCTCAAGGACGTGCCGGCGGTCAACGCCGAGATCGACGGGCAGGACCTCGTCTACAAGAACTACTACCATATCGGAATCGCCGTCGGGACCGATAAGGGCCTCGTCGTTCCGGTGGTGCGCAACGCCGACGACCTCTCCATCGCCGGCATCGAGAAGACGATCTCGGGTTTCGGCAAGAAGGCCCGCGACGGCAAGCTCTCGATCGACGAGATGCAGGGCGGCACCTTCACCATCACCAACGGCGGCATCTACGGCTCGCTGATGTCCACTCCGATCCTCAACGCACCCCAGTCCGGCATCCTCGGCATGCACCGGATCGAAGAACGGCCGGTGGTCCGGGCCGGAAAGATCGAGGCGCGGCCGATGATGTATCTGGCGCTGTCCTACGACCACCGCATCGTGGACGGGAAGGAGGCCGTAACCTTCCTGGTGCGGGTGAAGGAGGCGCTGGAGGACCCGGCGCGGCTCGTGCTGGATTTGTAATCGGACTGGATTGCAGCCCGCATTCTTCCCAATCGAACACGTCTTTCGATGGTGGCGGCACCTGCCATCGCACTCTTGAGCCGAGAACTGAATGTCCTACGATCTCGTCGTCATCGGCACCGGCCCCGGCGGCTACGTCTGTGCGATCCGCGCGGCGCAGCTCGGTCTCAAGACGGCCGTCGTCGAGAAGCGGGCGACGCATGGCGGCACATGCCTCAACGTCGGCTGCATCCCGTCGAAGGCGCTGCTGCACGCCTCCGAGGCCTTCGAGGAGGCGACCAAGCACTTTCCGGATCTCGGCATCCAGGTCGGGACGCCAAAGCTCGATCTCGCGAAGATGCAGGCGTTCAAGCAGAGCGGCGTCGACGGCAACACCAAGGGCGTCGAATTCCTGCTGAAGAAGAACAAGGTCGACGCCTATCACGGCATCGGGCGCATCGCCGGCGCCGGCCGCGTCGAGGTGATCTCCGAGGACGGGGGCAACCAGATGCTGGAGGCCCGCAACATCGTCATCGCAACGGGCTCGGACGTGACCCGACTCCCCGGCGTCGAGATCGACGAAAAGGTCGTCGTCTCATCCACCGGCGCGCTCGAGCTGGCCAAGGTGCCGAAGAAGCTCGTGGTGATCGGCGCCGGCGTGATCGGCCTCGAACTCGGCTCGGTCTGGCGGCGTCTCGGCGCCGAGGTCGTAGTGATCGAGTATCTCGACCGCGTGCTGCCAGGCATGGACGGCGAGGTCGGCAAGCAGTTCCAGAAGATCCTGGCCAAGCAGGGCATCGCATTCAAGCTGTCCTCGAAGGTGACGGGCGTGGAGGCGGCCAAGGGCGGCGCGACCGTCACCGTCGAGCCAGCGGCCGGCGGCGAACCCGAGAAGATCAAGGCCGACGTGGTGCTCGTGGCGATCGGGCGTGTGCCCTACACCCAGGGCCTCGGCCTCGAAGAGGCCGGCGTCCAGATGGACGACAAGGGCCGCGTCCAGACCGACAGCCACTACGCCACCAACGTCACCGGCATCTACGCCATCGGCGACGTGATCGCTGGGCCGATGCTCGCCCACAAGGCCGAGGACGAGGGCGTGGCGCTGGCCGAGATCCTGGCCGGCCAGTCCGGCCACGTAAATTACGGCGTGATCCCGAACGTGGTCTACACCTTCCCCGAGGTCGCCTCGGTCGGCCGCACCGAGGAGGAGTTGAAGAAGGACGGGGTCGCCTACAACACCGGCAAATTCCCGTTCACCGCCAACGGCCGCGCCAAGGCCAACGGCACCACGGACGGTTTCGTGAAGATCCTGGCCGATGCCGAGACCGACAAGGTGCTCGGCGTCCACATCGTCGGCGCGGATGCGGGCAACCTCATCGCCGAGGTCGCGGTGGCCATGGAATTCTCGGCCTCGGCCGAGGACATCGCCCGCACCTGCCACGCCCATCCGACGCTGACCGAGGCGGTGAAGGAAGCGGCGCTCGCGGTGGGCAAGCGCGCGATTCATATCTGAGCGCGGGTCAACAAACGCACCGCCGTCATCGCGAGCGCAGCGAAGCGATCAAGGCTATACCTACGCCGTCGGGAAGTGGCCCTGGATTGCTTCGGCTTCGCCTCGCAATGACAGTTTCAGGTCTCGACGAGACCGCTGCTCGATCCGGAGGCCTCGGAATGTCCGCCGCCATGCGGAAGTCCGAGGTATTCGTTCGACCGCATCTCGATCAGCCGCGAAACGGTACGCTCGAACTCGAAGGCCTCGCGGCCTTCCGTGCCGGTGTAGAGGTCCGGCGCCTCCGCCGCGGCCGAGGCGATCAGCTTCACGTGGGCGTCGTAGAGCGTGTCGACCAGCGTGATGAAGCGCTTGGCCTCATTCCGGGTCTCGGGACTCATCACCGGAATGTCCGAGACGACCAGCGTGTGGAACGTGTTGGCCAGCGCCATGTAGTCGGAGGCCCCGAGCGGCCGCGCGCAGAGATCCTCGAACGAGAACCGTGCCACGCCGCCCGCCTCTTCCGGCACCGGGACCTCGCGCCCCTTCACGCGTACGGAGCCGGGCTTGCCCTTGGCCTTGCCGGTGAGCGCCTTGAAGGCCTCGTCGAGCGCCGCGTTCGCGCTCCCCTCCCCGGTCAGGTGGTAGACCGAGCTGCCGCCGAGTTTCTCCAGCCGGAAATCCGTGCGGGAATCGAGGCGCAGCACGGCGACGCGCTCCTGCAATTCGGCGATGAAGGGCAGGAACAGCGCGCGGTTGAGACCGCCCTCGTAGAGCCGGTCGGGCTCCACGTTGGAGGTGGCGACCACCGTGACGCCGCGCTTGAACAGGGCCGCGAACAGCCGGCCGAGCAGCATCGCGTCGGCGATGTCGGTGACGGTGAATTCGTCGAAGCAGAGCAGCGTGGCTTCCGCCGCCAGCGCGTCGGCCACCGGCGGGATCGGGTCGTCGCCCTTGGCCTGACCCGCCTTGACCGCCTGCCGGTGGGCATGGATGCGCTCGTGCGCGTCGGCCATGAAGCCGTGGAAATGGATACGCCGCTTCGGTGCCGGGGCGGCCTCGTGGAACAGGTCCATCAGCATGGTCTTGCCGCGGCCGACCGAGCCCGAGATGTAGAGCCCCTTCACCGGCCCGGCATCGTCGTCCTTGCGGCCGAACAGCCAGCCGAGCGCGCTGCCCTTGCTGGCGCGCTTGCGCCGCCCGAGATCGACCGCCAGCCGGTCGAGGGCTTTCACCAGCTTGATCTGGGCCGGATCGCTCTCGATCGCGCCGGATCGTGTCAGGGCCTCGTAGCGGTCGAAGACCGGACCCGGGGAGACGGCGCCGGCTCGGGCCTGCTCCGAGGGAGACGCCATCGGGCTCACAGTCTGACTCACGACGAAACGCCCCTGCCCCGCGCGGCGCGATCCCATCCCGCCACGGAGGATCCGTAAGGCCGACGGGATCGAGAGCAACCTGTGCCGCGCGGATCCGGCCGGATCAAGCCCGCGATGGTGCGCAGCCCCTATCCGACGCGGACGCCCGTCGCGGCTTCGGGGTCACGGGTCCGGCGGCGCGTTCGCGTTGCCGTCGCTCCGGTCGCGGTAGGCGGCGGCGCGGCCGAGCAGGATCAGGGTGATCGGCGTCGTCACGGTGAGAAACAGGCCGATCAGCAGGTCGCGCAGGACCGGGCGGCCGTCGGCAGCCGAGAAGTAGACGATCGAGGCCGCCAGGATCATGGCCATGCCGAGCGTCGCCCCCAGGGTCGGGGCGTGGACGCGCTCGTAGAAGGTCTTCAGCCGGATCAGGCCGACGGCGCCGACGAGCGAGATGCCGGCACCGGCGAGGGCCAGCGCCGACACCAGCCACGCGGCCCAATCGGGCAGGTCGCCGGGGCTCACCGGATCACCTCGCCGTGGACCAGGAACTTGGCCAGGGCCACGGTCGCCGCGAAGCCGAGCATGCCGATCACGAGCGCGGCCTCGAAATACAGGCCGCTGCCGGTGCGCATGCCGTGCACGACGATCGCCAGCATGCCGTTGAGGTAGAGCGTGTCGAGGCCGAGCACGCGGTCCTGGGCGCGGGGGCCGCGCAGGATGCGCCATGCCGCGATCGCCATCGCCAGCACCAGCATCGCCTGGGCGAGGCCGAGGCCGTAGGCGAGGACGAGGGCAGCGCTCACGAAAAGACCTCCATCAGCGGGCGCTCGTAACGGTCCTTGATCCGGCGGACCCATTCGTCGCCGTCGACGAGGTCGAGCACGTGCAGGAGCAGGTGCCCGGTATGGGAATCGTACTGGATCCAGAGCGTGCCGGGTGTGGCCGTCACGATGATCGAGAGGACCGCGAGGCCGTAGCGGCTGCGCAGGTCGAGGGGAATCGAGACGAAGCCGGCGCGCCGGTCGCCCCGGCGCAGGCCGAGGATGACTTTCGCGACGTCGCGGTTGGAACGCAGCACGTCGTAGAGCACGAGCACGGCGAGCTTCAGGATCGTGCCGGGCGCGCGGACATGGACAGCCTCCGGCTCCAGGGTCCGCATGACGGAGGGTACGACGAGCCCGACGAGCACTGCCGACAGGGCGGTCGCGGGGGTCACCGGCGCGTTCAGGAGCAGCCACGTCACGGCGAGGCCGAGCGAGAGCAGCGGATGGGGCAAGATCCGTCTCATGATGCCCGGCTCATGACGCGCCTCCGCCGAGCACCGCGTGGATATAGTCGGCGGGGGCTGCCAGCCATTCCACCGTCCTGTCGGCATAGGCGAGGCCCGTGCCGGCCCAGAACGTCAGGGCGAGGCAGGCGGCGAGCAGCCCGGCGAGCGCCGCGAATTCCGGGGTGCCGACCACCGGATCTGGATCGTCGCTCGGGACCCAGAAGCCGAGGATGCCGAGCCGCACCAACGGCATCAGCGTACCGAGGCTGGAGGCGGTGAGCACGCCGACGAGCGCCCAGGCGGAAGCGGACATCGCACCGGCGGCGAGCCCCGAGAATATCGCGAGCTTGCCGACGAAACCGGCGAGCGGCGGCAGCCCTGCCAGCATCAGCGTGCAGAGCAGGAAGCCGCCGCCGAGGATCGCCACGGCGGCCGGGACCACGCGGCCGACCTCGCTCTCGCCCGCATCGTCGAACGGATCGGTGTACTCGTCCTCGAATACCGCCTGCGCCGCGGCGGCCGGGTCGCGGCCGCGGCGCAGGATCTCGGCCAGCAGGAACAGCGCACCGGCCGCCAGCGTGGAGCCGACGAGATAGTACAGCGCACCCGCAAGCGCAGGCCCGCTCCCGGTGCCCAGTGCCGCGAGCACAGTGCCTGACGAGATCATCACGGCGTAGGCGGCCGCCCGCGACAGATCCCGGGCACCGAGGATGCCGATGGTGCCGTAGGCGACGGTCGCCAGCCCGGCGGCGAGCAGCCAGGACAGGCCGAATCCGGCGGACGCGCCCGCGCCGAACAGGAGCGACTCCAGCCGCACCACGACGTAGATTCCGACCTTGCTGAGGATGGCGAGGATGGCTGCCGCCGGCGCGCTCGCGGCCGAATAGGTCGGCGGCAGCCAGAAACCGAGGGGCCAGGCGCTGCACTTGATCAGGAAGGCGATGCCGAGCACCGCGCATCCGACCGCGAAGAGCCCGGCTTCGGGACTGGGCGGACCCGAAAGCCGCCGGGCGAGATCGGCCATGTTGAGCGTGCCCATGGTGCCGTAGATCAGGCTGACGCCGATGAGGAAGAACAGCGACGCGATCAGGTTCACGGCGATGTAGGCGAGGCCCGCCTTGATCCGCGCCGCGCCCGAGCCGTGCAGCACGAGGCCGTAGGACGCCGCAAGCATCACCTCGAAGAATACGAACAGGTTGAACAGGTCCCCGGTGAGGAAAGCGCCGTTCACGCCCATCAGCAGCAGCAGGAACAGGGCATGGAAGCGCGGCCCGGCCCGGTCCCAGCGGGCCAGGGAGAACACCAGGGCGCAGAGACCCAGCACGCCCGTCAGCGCCAGCATCATGGCCGAGAGCCGGTCGACGACGAGGACGATACCGTAGGGCGCGGCCCAGTTCCCGAGCCGGTAGACCTGCGGCTGCACGGCCGCGGCCTGCAGCAGGGCGAAGGCCGCCGCCAGAAGCACCGTGACGGTGGCGAGGCTGATCGCCGCCTTGAGGCCGCTGCGGCGCTCGTCCAGCAGCAGCATCGCCCCGGCCGAGGCAATGGGCAGGACCACCGGCAGGACGACGAGGTGGTCGGTCCAATGGGTCATGGGCCGGGCTCGCCTCCGTCGACATGGTCGCTGCCGGTGATGCCGCGGGCGGCGAGCAGGACGACGAGGAACAGGGCGGTCAGCGCGAAGCTGATCACCAGGGCGGTGAGGACCAGCGCCTGCGGCACCGGGTCGGAGACCTGTGCGCCGACGGCGCCGGCATCCAGCACCGGCGGCGCATCGACCCGCAACCGCCCCATCGCGAAGATGAACAGGTTGACCGCGTAGGTCAGCAGCGACAGCCCGAGCACCACCTGGAAGGTCCGCGGCCGCAGCATCAGCCACACGCCCGAGGCGGCGAACACGCCGATGCCGAGGGACAGCACGATCTCCATCAGGCTTGCGTCTCCGCCGCGGCCTCGGTGGACGCTTCGCGCTGGCGGCGCAGGGATTGCCGCGCCAGGGCGACGAGCATCAGCACAGTCGCCCCGACCACCAGCACCACGACGCCGAGATCGAACGCCACCGCGCTGGCGAGCGGGATCTTTCCGAGGATCGGCAGCTCGGCATACTGGAAGGACGCGGTGAGGAACGGGTTGCCGAACAGCCACGGCACGGCGCCGGACAGCACCGCGACGAGCAGCCCGACCCCAATCCACGCGATCGGCCGGATGCGCAGGCGCTCCTCGACCCATTCGGCCCCGCAGGCCATGTATTGCAGGACGAAGGCGATCGAGAGCGCGATGCCCGCCGCGAAGCCGCCGCCCGGAAGGTCGTGCCCGCGCAGGAACAGGTGCAGCGCGAGCACGACGACGAAGGGAAACAGCCAGGTCATCACCACGCCGGGAATCAGCATGGTATCGGCGGCGGTGTCTCCGACCTCGCGGTGTTCGTGGGCGTGGTCGGCGGCCTCCTGACGGAGCTGCTGCTTCGGCCGTTCCAGGCTGTCGGCGGCCGGACGGAACCGGCGCAGCAATGCGAATACCGTCAGGCCGACCACGCCGAGGACCGAGATCTCGCCGAGCGTGTCGAAGGCGCGGAAATCGACCAGCAGGACGTTGACGACGTTGCGCCCGCCGGCCTGGGGATAGGCCTCGTCGACGAACCAGCGGGCGATGCCCTCGGGCGCCGGGCGGGTCATCACGGCGTAGGCGAGGCCCGCGAGCCCCGCGCCGAAGGCCGTCGCGATGCCGAAATCGGTGATCCGGCGGCGACGCGCCCGCGCCTTCTCGGCGGCGGGGGCCGGAATTTCCTGCTTGCGCTTGGGCAGCCAGCGCAAGCCGAGCAGCAGTAGAACGCCGGTGACGACCTCGACGAGAAGCTGCGTCATCGCGAGGTCGGGTGCCGACAGCCAGACGAAGGTGAGGCTGCCGACGAGGCCTGCCCCGCTCGTGAGCATGACCGCCGAGAGGCGATGATACTTGGCGCGCCGCGCCGCCCCCACGGCACAGGCCGCGCCGACGAACCAGAGCAGCGCGAAGACCGGATCGATGCCGGCGAGAGGCGCCGGCGAGAGCGTCGCGCCGGGCATCGCGAAAAACCCGGCGCCGAACGCGGCCGCGACGGACGCCGCCAGCGCGACGAGGAACAGGGCGCGCAGCTGCCCCTGCAGGCGCGTCGCGCCGAGGACGACTTCGATACGGCGCGCGCCGTGCACGAGGCCGCTCATGCCGCGCTCGAACAGCCAGCCGCCGTCGAGCCGGTCCATCAGCCAGGGGCCGCCGCGCGGATTCGAATTGATGCGCCTGCCGAATGAGACGTAGAGCGCTACGCCTCCGGCCAGCGCCCCGACGCTCATCGCCAGGGGCGCGTTGACGCCGTGCCAGATCGCGAGGTCGTAGGCGGGCGCGGCATCGCCGAACACGGCGCGCACGGCGCTCTCCAGGGCCGGGCCGATGGTGAGGTTCGGGACGAGCCCGATGGCGACGCAGGCGAAGACCAGCAGCTCGATCGGCAGGCGCATGTAGCGCGGCGGCTCGTGCGGCGCCTTCGGCAGGTCGTGCGGCGGGGGCCCGAAGAAGGCCTGCCGGATGAAGCGCAGCGAGTAGAGCACGGTGAAAGCCGAGGCCAGCGTCGCCAGCACCGGCAGGGCGAGGTGCAGCGGGTGTTCGCCCAGGTTGTCGACGGCCTCCGACAGGAACATCTCCTTGGAAAGGAAGCCGTTCAGCAGGGGCACGCCGGCCATCGCGGCCGCCGCGACCATGGCGAGCGTCGCGGTATACGGCATCGCCCGCCACAACCCGCTGAGGCGGCGCATGTCGCGGGTGCCGGTCTCGTGGTCGATGATGCCGGCGGCCATGAACAGCGACGCCTTGAAGGTCGCGTGGTTCACGGTGTGGAAGATCGCGGCCACCACGGCGAGCGGCGAATCGAGCCCGAGCAGCAGCGTGATCAGCCCGAGATGGCTGATGGTGGAATAGGCCAGCAGGCCTTTCAGGTCGTGCTGGAAGATCGCGCTCCAGGCGCCGACCAGCATCGTCGCCATGCCGGCGCTGCCGACGATCCAGTACCAGGCGTCGGTGCCCGACAGCACCGGCCAGAGGCGGATCATCAGGAAGATGCCGGCCTTCACCATGGTGGCCGAGTGCAGGTAGGCGCTGATCGGCGTCGGCGCGGCCATGGCGCGGGGCAGCCAGACGTGGAACGGGAACTGCGCCGACTTGGTCAGCGCGGCCATCAGGATCAGCAGCACGGCCGGCAGGTAGAGCGGGCTCGACCGGATCGCGTCGCCGGAGGCGAGAACCACGGCGAGATCGTAGCTGCCGACGATGCGGCCGAGGATCACCGTGCCGGCGAGCAGGCACAGCCCGCCGAGCGCCGTGATGGTCAGCGCCATGCGCGCGCCGTCGCGGGCCGAAGGGTTGTCGTACCAGTAGCCGATCAGGAGGAACGAGAAGACGCTCGTGAGCTCCCAGAACACCACGAGCTGGATCAGGTTGCCGGACAGGACGATGCCGAGCATCGCGCCGACGAAGCTGAGGAAGAACGCGAACAGCCGTGGCACCGGATCGTCGGGCGCCATGTAGTAGCGGGCGTAGAGCACCACGAGTGCGCCGATCGCGAGCACCAGCACCGCGAACAGCCAGGACAGCCCGTCGAGCCGGAAGACGAAGGCCACGCCGAGCGTGGGCAGCCAGTCGATGCGCTGCACCACGGTGCCGCCCCCGGCGACCTGCGGATAGAGCGCCGCGATGCAGCCGAGGCTCGCCAGGGTGACGACACCGGCCAGGAGGGCGGCGGTGGTGCGCGCGTTCCGCGGCAGGACGGCCGCGACGGCGCTGCCGAAGAAGGGCAGGAGCGCAGCGGCAGCGAGAAGGAACTCGGCGGACATCAAGGGCGGCAAGGCTCGGAGCCGGCGATCATACGCGTCCTGTGCACGCGTTTTCGGCGTTTGTCGCGCCCGCTGCCCCGATGCGGGCGCACGGGTCGGTTGATGCGGGACCATCGGGGGACGGAAAGACGCAATCCTCGCGCGTCGTGACGTCGGAGACCAAAAAACGCAACCGGACCGTCACGGTGCGCCGAGCGCGGCGACCACCTCCGCCATCAGCGGCCGGTCCTTCGGGTCGGGTTGGGTACAGGCCCGCGCCAGCGTGCCGATGTCATCACGCCCGGCCTCGCAGCGCGCCAGAAGCTCGCCGAGCAGCAGGCCCCAGGCCTTCACCTCGATCCGCTGCAGCGCTTCGCCGGCAGGGCCCGGCGGCAGCATCGAGGCGGCGCCGAAATCGCTCAGCACCGCCGCCCCGGCCGTGCCGTCCCATAGCAGGTTGTGGGCGTAGAGGTCGCCGTGAAGCAGGCCGCGTTCATGGAGATGCGCCGCGGCCGACGCCGTGGCATGGGCGATCCGAAGTGCCACGCCCGGATCGAGCCGCAACGCCGGATCGTAGACATCGCGGCTGCACGACGAAAGGCTCGGCGGGCCGGCGAGGACGCGCCAGTGCGACGGCAGCAGGCGCAGCGCCAGCCCCTCCATCCCATCGGGATGGCCGACGAGCCGGCCGAGGCCGCCAGTCAGGTTCGGATGGTCGCCGGCCGCGAGGCAGGCCGCCATCTCGCGCTCGGGCAGGCCGTCGCTGGTCATCGCACCCTTGAACAGCTTGAGCGCCACCGGCCGCGCCTCGCCCCCGCCCCGCCAGAGCGCGCGATGGATGACGCCCGACGCGCCCTCCCCCAAGCGCTCGCCGAGGTCGAGATCGGCCCACGGCACCAGCGCAATGTCCTGGGGCGGAACCTCTCCTTCGAGCGGATTTCCGGCGAAGGACAGCCAGGCGAGGCTAGGCAGCGCCGTCAGCCAGGGCGGCAGCCCCGCGAAGCGGTTGGCGGACAGGCGGATCAGTTCGAGATTCTCGGCGTTTGCGAGGCTCCCCGGCAGGTCCCGCAGCCGGTTGCCGGCCAGCAGCAGTTTCTGGAGATGCGGACGCTCGCCGAGTGCGTTCGGCAGCCGCTCGATGCGGTTATCCGTGAGCGTCAGCCAGCGCAGGCGCGGCGGCAGCGCCTCGCCCGGCACCTCGCGCGTCCCGGTGCCGCGCATGCCGATCTGGCTGAGCGCCGCGCAGTCGCCGAGGGCCGGCGGCATCCGATCGAAGCGGTTGCCGGAACAGAACAGTACGCGGAGGTTCCGCAGCCGGCCGATGTCGTCGGGCAACCTGGTGAGGGTGCCGCCGCTGAGGTCAAGCACCTCCAGGCTGTCCGCCAGCCCGAAGATCTCCTGAGGGAATTCATCGAGGCAGCCGGGCAAGCGCAGTTCCCGCACTCCGGCGAGATCGCCGCGGCGGAGTGCGGTCAGCGTGTCGGTCGATGAGAGACGCATCGTGCCGCAGCCGCTCACGCCAGCGGGCGCCGCCGCGACATCGGGTTGCGGTCGGCCTCGGCCTCGCCGTGGCTCGCCGCCTCGTAGGCGGTGACGATGCGGCGGACGAGGTCGTGCCGCACCACGTCGACGTCGCGGAAGCGGACGCGGCCGATGCCCTCGACGCCGTCCAGGATACTCACCGCCTCGACGAGGCCGGATTTTTGGCCCGGCGGCAGGTCGATCTGGCTCGGATCGCCGGTGATGATCATGCGCGAGTTCTCGCCCAACCGGGTGAGAAACATCTTCATCTGCATGGAGGTGGTGTTTTGAGCTTCGTCGAGCAGCACGACGGCGTTGGTGAGCGTGCGCCCGCGCATGAAGGCGAGCGGCGCGATCTCGATCACGCCGGTCTGCAGGCCGCGATCGACGTGGCGGGCCTCCATGAAGTCGTAGAGCGCGTCGTAGATCGGGCGCAGATACGGATCGACCTTTTCGCGCATGTCGCCCGGTAGGAAGCCGAGGCGCTCGCCGGCTTCCACCGCCGGGCGCGACAGAATCAGCCGCTCGGCGTGGCCCTGCTCCAATAGCGAGACCGCATGGCCCACGGCGAGCCAGGTCTTTCCGGTGCCGGCCGGGCCCTCGGCGAAGACGAGTTCGTTCGAGCGCAGCAGCTTGATATACTCGCTCTGCGCCGCGTTGCGGGCGCGCACGGCCCCACGGCGGCGGGTGGCGATCTGTTCGAAATGCTCGCGTTCCGGCTCGGCGGCGACCTCGGCCGAGGGAAACAGGTTGCCCTGGACCGTAACCTCCTGGATCACCCCGTCGACGTCGCCGAGCGTCAGGGCCGTACCGCCCTTGGCGACGCGGCCGTAGAGCCGTTCGAACACCCGACGGGCCTTCTCGGCGGCATCCGGCGGCCCCTTCAGGACGAGGTGGTTGCCGAGCGCGGTCGCCGTGACCTCGAGCCGGCGCTCGATGTGGGCGACGTTCTGGTCGTATTGGCCGAAGACCAGGCTCGCGAGCCGGTTGTCCTCGAAGGTCAGCGAAACCTCCACCGTTTCGGCGAGGCCGCTGCGGGCGGCCGATCCCCGGGCCTTCAGCCCACGCCCGGCGTCAGTCGGCACGCGATCGATCCTTCAAGCGCTCGTCCTCATGCAGTGGTCACGCGGCGGCCGCCGCATCGGTTTCCAACGCGCCGAACAGGCTGTTGGAGCCGCAACGCACGATCCGCACGCTCTGCAGCGTGCCGATGGTAGAGGTGGGAGCGTCGAACTGCACCATCAGCAGGTGCGGCGTCTTGCCGGCGACCTGACCCGGATGCCGGCCGGCCTTCTCCACCAGCACCTCGACGGTGCTGCCGACGGTCGCGGCGTTGAAGGCGTGGCGCTGCGCGTCGAGGAGGGCCTGAAGCCGTGACAGGCGCTCGCTCATCACGCTCTCGGGCACGGCGTCCGTACGATCGGCGGCCGGCGTGCCGGGGCGGGGGCTGTACTTGAAGGAGAAGGCGCTGGCGAAGGTGAGGTCGGCGACGAGCCGCATCGTCTCCTCGAACTCGGCATCGGTCTCGCCGGGGAAGCCGACAATGAAGTCCGAGGACAGGGCGATGTCGGGCCGCACGGTGCGCACGCGTTCGATGATGCGGCGGTAGTCGTCGGCGGTGTGCTTGCGGTTCATCGCCTGCAGCACACGAGTCGAGCCCGACTGCACGGGCAGGTGCAGGTAGGGCATCACCAGCGGGTTGTCGCCATGGGCGGCGATGAGGTCGTCGCCCATGTCGTTGGGGTGGCTCGTCATGTAGCGCAGGCGCTTGAGGCCCGGCAGGTCGGCGAGCGCGCGCATCAGCCCGGCGAGCGTCGCGGTGGCACCGCCGACCCCCTCGCCGTGATAGGCGTTCACGTTCTGGCCGATCAGGGTGATTTCGCGCACGCCCCCGGCGACCAGCGCCTCGGCCTCGGCCCGGATCGCCGCGACCGAGCGCGAGACCTCGGCGCCGCGGGTGTAGGGCACCACGCAGAAGGCGCAGAACTTGTCGCAGCCTTCCTGGATGGTGAGAAAGCCGGTGACGCCGCGGGTACGGCGGGCCGGCAACCGCGAAAACTTGTCCTCGATCGGGAATTCGGTGTCGACGACGCGGCGGCGATGCGACTCGGCGAGGAGTTCCGGCAGGCGGTGGTAGCTCTGCGGCCCGACCACCACGTCGACGGCCGGGGTGCGCGCCAGGATCTCGCGCCCTTCCGCCTGCGCAACGCAGCCCGCCACGACGATCCGGGTATCTTGGCCCCGCTCGGCCCGCTCGGCCTTGAGCACGCGGAGCCGCCCGACCTCGGAAAACACCTTGTCGGCGGCCTTCTCGCGGATGTGGCAGGTGTTGAGGACGACGACGTCCGCCTCCTCGACCACCTCCGTCGCGGCATAGCCCTCGGCCGCGAGCAGGTCCGCCATGCGGCCCGCATCGTAGGCGTTCATCTGGCAGCCGTAGGATTTGACGAAGGCTTTCTTCAACGTGTCCTGCTTCAGCGCGTCTTGGCCGTGTGGCATTGTTTCAACCGTTCGGCCCGCGCCGACGGTCGCTCGATCAGGCAGCCGCCTTAGCATGCTTTCACGCGCGCGTCGCCGAGGGGAAACGGAGGAGACCGGCATTCCCGACCTGACCACGGACCCGGGCTTTTTCGAGCTCCTGACCGGCAGCCATCGCCGTCTCGTCGGCCGGCCGCTACTTCCGGACGGGGCGGATGCGGACTGGGCTTACCGGCTGGCGCCCTTCGCGCTCCTCGCGCACGACACCGCCCCCGACCCGTGCTTCGTCTATGCCAACCGCATGGCACAGGAGAACTTCGGCTATTCCCGCGACGAACTGATCGGCATGCCCTCGCGGCTCTCGGCGGAAGCGCCCGACCGGGCCGAGCGCGACCGGCTGCTCGCGGCCGTCGCCCGCAATGGCTGCGTCGCCGGCTATTCCGGAATCCGCATCGCGAAGTCGGGCCGGCGCTTCCCGATCGTAGATGTCGTGGTCTGGCAGTTGATCGACGCGGACGGCGTAACGCACGGACAGGCGGCGACGTACCGGCTGCCGCCGGGCGGTTGAAGCGTTCAGACAGCCGCGACCCCCGGGGCCGACACGTCGGCGCCCTCGCGGCCGCTCTCGCGCTCGGCGGCCTCCGCCATGCGTGCACCGTTCCCCGCCGTCGGCCTCCCGGCAATCGCATGCCGCAGCGATTGCCGCACGGCGGCTTCGGCCTGGGCGGTGGCGGCCTTGCGATCGGTGCCGGGCTCGAAGGCGATCGGCGCGCCCCACACCACCTGCAGGTCGATCGGGCCGCGCCGCGCGAACAGGTCGAGATGGGGCGCGAGCTCCATGTCGCCGTACCAGGCGACCTCCGGGCGCTCGATGCGCGTCAGCGGCAGGCCGGCGCGGCCGGTATAGGCCAGGGCCAGGGGCTGCAGGCGGATGCGGGCAAGGCCTCCGGTTCCCTCCGCGAGCGCCTCGCGGGCGGCGCCGACGAGGGAGGAGCGGAACGGCAGCAGGCGCAGGCCGTCGCCGGTGGTGCCCTCCGCGAACAGCACGACGAGCTCGCCGGCGGAGAGGCGTTCGCCGATCATGGAGTTGACGGTGGCCGTGGCGCCGCGGCGGGCGCGGTCGATGAAGACCGTGCGCTGGAGCCGCGCGAAGGTTCCGATCACCGGCCAGCCGGCGATCTCGGATTTCGCCACGAAGGAGAGCGGACGCAGGGAGCCAAGCACGACGATATCGAGCCAGGATACGTGGTTGGAGAGCACCAGCGCCGGCTCGCCGACCTCCGGCGGGGTGCCGCTCTGCGTGACGCGGACCGAGAACAGCCACAGGAAAAGACGGTGCAGCAGCATCGGCAGGCGGCCGGCGAGACGGCCGCGGCCGTAGCGCAGGCTCAGCACGTGCGGCCCGACGATCGCCGCGAAGAACAGCGCGTAGACGACGAGCCGCGCGATGAACACGATGCGCGTCATGGCGCTCAGATCGCGGTGCGCCCGCTCACGCCAGCGTCGCGCGCATGGTGAGCGCCGTGGCGCGGCTACCGTCGGGGCGGGCGTAGTAGCCGGTGCGCTCGCCGGTCTTGGCGAAGCCGTGGCGGGTGTAGAGCTTCAGCGCCGGGGCGTTGCCCTCGTCGACCTCGAGATGGACGTTGCGCACGCCGGCGAAGCTCAGCGCCGTCAGATGCTCGCGCAGCAGGCGATGACTGTGGCCGCCGCCGCGGATCGCGGGCGACAGCACGATGGTCAGGATTTCGGCCTCGTCCTCGACCTTGCGCGAGAGCGCGAAGCCGTGGACGCCGTTGCCGCGCCAGAGCGCATGCGCCTCGGTGGAGCGTTCGCAGAGCATGCGCTCGAATTCGTGTGCGTCCCAGGGCCGGGCGAAGGCGGTGGCGTGGAGGCGCGAGAGCGTGGCCGCCTGGGCGGGATCGCGCAGGGGCGCGACGTAGGGCGTCGGGCCCCAGGCGTCCCACCAGGCGGACCACCAGTCGAGGGCCCAGAAGGGCGACAGGGCGCGCGTCATCGCAGGGCGATCCTCGCATGATCCTGGGGCTGGGCGTCGACGCCACGCAGGTAGAGCGGGCGCGGCAATGCCTGTTCGGGATCGGCCACCAGCCCGAGTTGGGCGACCCAGCCGATCTGCGGCGGGCCGGTCTCGGCGACACGGACGGCGATGCCGCGGGCCTTGGCTACGGCCGCGAGCGCCGGTGCGCCGGATCCGACGAGGGTGACGCCCTCCGAGAGGTCCTCCGCCGAGATGCGATCCACCGCCTGCTCGATCGCGAGGCGGGACGGCGCCACCGCGACGCCCGCGCCGCTGATCGCCTGAAGATAGACGGCGCCGTGGCGCGCATCGATCGCGGCGATCACGAGCCCGTCGGCATTGAGCGCGAGTTGCGGCGCGAGCAGCGCCGACAGGGTCGTGACTCCGACGACGGGGATCTTGGCGGCGAGACCGATGGCGCGGGCGGCGGAAAGGCCGACGCGCAGGCCGGTATAGCTGCCGGGGCCAACGGTGACGGCCACGCGGTCGAGGCTCTCGAAGCCGCCGTCGATCTGCGCCATCACCCGCTCGATCAGCGGCAGCAGCGCCTCGGCATGCCCGCGGGCGAGCGTCATCGTCTCCACGCCGAGAAGCTCCTCGCTCTCGTCGTTGGCAACGCAGGCGCTGCAGGCGTCGAGCGCCGTATCGATGGCCAGGATGCGCACCGTGTCTCCGTTCCGGACCGGCGGTGCTCGCGTTCACCGCCCGTAGCGATCACGTTTAAGACACAAACGGCCGCCCCGTCAGTGCGGGGCGGCCGATGAAGCGTGATTTGTCGGGGCAGTGTTGCCCGACTGCCCGAAAAAAATCAGATCGCCTGGACTTCGCGCACACTCGGCAGGAAGTGGCGGAACAGGTTCTGCACGCCCTGGCGCAGGGTCGCGGTGGAGGACGGGCAGCCGGAACAGGCGCCCTTCATCTCGAGGTAGACCACGCCTTCCTTGTAGCCGCGGAAGGTGATGTCGCCGCCGTCGCTGGCCACGGCCGGGCGCACGCGGGTCTCGAGCAGGTCCTTGATGGTGACGACGGTGTCGTGGTCGGCCTCGTCGTAGAACTCCTCCTCGGAGGTCTCGCTGAGCACCGTGCCCTCGGCCATGACCGGCGCGCCGGACTGGAAATGCTCCATGATCGCGCCGAGCACGGCGGGCTTCACCTGCGGCCACTCGCTCTCGCCCTCGGCCTTGGTCACCGAGATGAAATCATGCCCGAAATAGACGCCGGAGACGCCGGGCACGGCAAACAGCGTGGTCGCAAGCGGCGAGCGCGCGGCGCTCCCGGCATCCTTCGCTTCGAAGGTCGATTCGGACAGCACGACGCGGCCGGGCAGGAACTTGAGGGTGGCCGGATTGGGGGTGGCTTCGGTCTGGATGAACATGGCTCTGCGAAATCCTCGTCCGCTGGCGCCGGTTCAAGGCCGGCCGGGAACGGCACCGGAGCGATCCGGCACCGTACTCCATGTGGACTCGAATCGCGCGTTTCTCAACAGCGGGAGGTGCGCGTCCCGTGCTCCGCGGTGGCATACGGGCGGTCGGGAAGCGCTACGGCGACCCGGTGAGGCGCGGTAGCCCGGCGTGACAACGGCCCCCGCCTCCTGTATGGGCCAGCCCAACTCACAACAGGATGCCGAAATCCTGACGCCCGTCGTCCATCCGGGACGATGCGGCTCAACGGCCGGAGCTATGTCTATGAACATCATCCAGCAGCTCGAGCAGGAAGAAGTTGCTCGTCTCGCCAAGACCATTCCCGACTTCCAGGCAGGCGACACGCTCAGCGTGAACGTGAAGGTCAAGGAAGGCGAGCGCACTCGCGTCCAGGCCTACGAGGGCGTCTGCATCGCGCGCTCCGGCGGCGGGCTCAACGAGAGCTTCACCGTCCGCAAGATCTCCTACGGCGAGGGCGTCGAGCGCGTCTTCCCGGTGCATTCCCCGATGATCGACTCGATCAAGGTGGTCCGTCGCGGCAAGGTCCGCCGCGCCAAGCTCTACTACCTGCGCGACCGCCGCGGTAAGTCCGCCCGCATCGTCGAGCGGGTCGACCGGACGCGGGCCAAGGGCGCTCAGAAGGCTGCAGCCCCCACCGCCGCCGAGTAATTTTTGGAGCTCGCCTTGGCGGGCTTCCTATCGAAAATTCAAAAGCCCGCTCCGATACTTCGGAGCGGGCTTTTGCGTGATCGGAGCTGACATCCGAACAGTAGCCTGGCTGGGCCTCAGCCCCCCAAGGCCTGCAGCACCTTGCCGCCCGGCCGTCCCGTCAACGGCATGCCGAGGCTGCGCTCGACTTCCTTGATCGCCTGCCGCGTCTTCTCGCCGACCTTGCCGTCCGGCTCGCCGACGTCGAAGCCCTTCTGGGTGAGCCGGACCTGCAGGTCGCGGCGCTCGGCGCGCGACAGCGGCGGGTCGTCGGTCGGCCACGCGGCCTGGACGCCGGCCCGGCCACGCAGGCGGTCGGAGAGGACGGCAATGGCCAGCCCATAGGACTCGGCGGCATTGTAGGAATAGATCGAGTCGAAGTTCTTCGTCACCAGGAAGGCCGGCCCGTTGGCGCCGGCCGGCGCCAGGATGCCGACCGGGCCGGAAGCGCTGAGCGCGCTGCCGTCGATCTTGGTCACGCCGAGCGAGCTCCAGTGCCCGACCGGATGCTTGCGGGTGCGGCCGGCGGCGGAGGTGTTGAAGCCGCGCGGCAGCTTCACCTCGTAGCCCCAGCCCATGCCATTGGACCATTTCGCGGCGCGTAAAAAATTGGCGGTGGAGCCGACGGCGTCGGCGGTGGAATCCACCACGTCGCGGCGGCCGTCGCCGTCGAGGTCGACCGCGAGGCGCTGATAGGTCGAGGGCATGAACTGGGTCTGGCCGAAGGCGCCGGCCCAGGAGCCGGTGAGGCGCGAGGGTTCGATGTCGCCGCGCTCGATGATCTTCAGCGTCGCCAACAGCTCGCCGCGAAAGAAGTCGCGGCGGCGGTTGCCCGAGCAGGCGAGCGTCGCAAGCGACTGCACCAGCGGCATCGTGCCGAGGTTCTTGCCGAAATTCGACTCGACGCCCCAGACGGCGGCGATGACGTGGCGGTCGACGCCGTAGCGCTGCTCGGCCGTCGCCAGCGCCTGCGCGTTGCGACGCATGGCGGCCTTGCCGTCCTCGACGCGCTCGTCGTCGACGAGCGCCGCCATGTAGTCCCAGATCGGCGTCTTGAACTCGGGCTGCTTCTGCGAGAGCTCGATGACCTTGTCGTCGTAGACGATGCCATTGGTTGCGGCACGAAACGCCTGTGCCGAGACGCCGGCCGCCGCAGCCTGGCTCTGGATGCCGGCGAGGCAGCTGTCGAAGTCGGCGCGGGCCGCACCGGTGGTGGCGACGCCTGCGAGACAGACGAGGGCGGTGAACGTGGCGCGCGAGGTCATCGGAGCGTCTCCTGCCGGCTCTGCTTTCGCCGCGGCATTCGACGACGAACCGGAACCCAGTTCGTCGGATGATGCGCTGGCGATTTCGCAGATTTAAGGCGCCCGGATGGTAAAGACTTCGTAACGAGGCCTTCGCCTTATGCCCAACCCCGCTCGGCCTGCCGTGCCTCGTAGCCGTCGATCGCCGCACCGCGCTGCATCGTCAGGCCGATCTCGTCGAGGCCGTTGAGCAGGCTGTGCTTGCGGCCTGCGTCGATGTCGAAATGCAGCGTGCCGCCATCCGGCCCCTTGATGGTCTGGGCGGCGAGGTCGACGGTCAGCGTCGCGTTGGAACCGCGCTCGGCATCCTCGAACAGTTTCTCGAGGTCTTCGGGCGAGACCACGATCGCCAGGATGCCGTTCTTGGCGCAATTGTTGAAGAAGATGTCGGCGAAGCTCGTCGAGATCACGCAGCGGATGCCGAAATCGGCCAGCGCCCAGGGCGCATGCTCGCGCGACGAGCCGCAGCCGAAATTGTCGCCGCAGACCAGAATCTTCGACTGCCGATAGGCCGGCTTGTTGAGGACGAAGTCCGGGTTCTCCGAGCCGTCGTCGCGATAGCGCATCTCGGAGAACAGGCCCTTGCCGAGGCCGGTGCGCTTGATCGTCTTCAGGTACTGCTTCGGAATGATGCGGTCGGTGTCGACGTTGATGATCCGCATGGGCGCCGCGACGCCCTCCAGGGTCGTGAATTTGTCCATTGTTTTGCAAGCTTGCCGATGAGCCAGAATTGACGTGGTTCTATCAGCAGCAGCGCTCGCTCGGAAGGCGCGCCTCGCGCTCGTCGCATTGCCCGACTATGGTCGCGCCACCGGAACGGACAGGGCGGCCATGAACGACACGACCAACACCTTCAAGAAGGCGCCCAAGCGCAAGGGCGACAAGGGCCGGAGGGTCACGATGTCGCCGGAAGCCAAGCAGGCCTATGCGGACCTGATCCAGCATCGCCAGGACCAGGAAGAGACCTACAAGCGTCACCTGCCCTCGGATGCCAAGGGCAGGTGAGCGGAGTCGATCAGACCTCGGCCTTCTTCGGCCCGGCCTCGATCACGTCGTCGACGGTGCGCAGGCCCGCCTTCGTCGCGTTGACGAGCACCGCCATGTTGCCGGGCGGATGCTTGTTCTCCCACATCAGGGTATGCGCCGCCGGGATCTTCTCCCAGGGGTAGACCTCGCTCATGCAGGGGTCGACGCGCTGGTCGATCACGAAGCGGTTGGCGGCCGAGGCCTGCTTGAGGTGGGCGAAGTGCGAGCCCTGAATGCGCTTCTGGCGCATCCAGACGTAGCGGGCGTCGAAGGTGATGTTGTAGCCGGTGGTGCCGGCGCAGAACACGACCATGCCGCCGCGCTTCACCACGAGGCAGGAGACCGGGAAGGTCGACTCGCCCGGGTGCTCGAACACCATGTCGACGTCCTTGCCCTTGCCGGTGATCTCCCAGATCGCCTTGCCGAACTTGCGGGCTTCCTTGAGCCAGGTGTTGTACTCGGGCGTGCCGACCTTGGGCATCTGGCCCCAGCAGTCGAAGTCCTTGCGGTTGATCACGCCCTTGGCGCCGAGGCTCATGACGTAGTCGCGCTTCGACTCGTCCGAGATCACGCCGATGGCGTTGCCGCCGGAGGCCGCGATGAGCTGGACGGCGAACACGCCAAGACCGCCGGAAGCGCCCCAGACCAGCACGTTGTCGGAGGGCTTCAGCTGGTGCGGCGGGTGGCCGAACAGCATGCGGTAGGCGGTGGCGAGGGTCAGCGTGTAGCAGGCGGCCTCTTCCCAGGTCAGGTGCTTGGGGCGCGGCATCAGCTGGCGCGACTGCACCCGGCAGAACTGCGCGAAGGAGCCGTCCGGCGTCTCGTAGCCCCAGATGCGCTGGGAGTTCGAGAACATCGGGTCGCCGCCGTTGCACTCTTCGTCGTCGCCGTCGTCCTGGTTGCAGTGGATGACGACCTCGTCACCGACCTTCCACAACTTCACCTTGCGGCCGACCGCCCAGACGATGCCCGACGCGTCCGAGCCGCCGATGTGGATATCGCACTTGTGCGAATCCATCGGCGAGACCGGCTCTCCGAGCGAGCCCCAGACGTGGTTGTAGTTGATGCCGGCGGCCATGACGTAGACCAGCACGTCGTCGTCGCCGATGTCCCAGGTCGGAACGACCTCGACCTTGTTGGCGCTCTCCGGCGGCCCGTGGCGCTCCTTGCGGACCACCCAGGCATACATGTTGGCCGGCACGTGGCCGAGCGGCGGAACCTCGCCGAGGTCGTAGAGGTCCTTGATTTCCACGGTCCCGCCTTTTCCGGCCGGGGTAACCGCTGCGCTCGATGCCATCGTGGCACTCCTTGGTGTGGGTTTTGCGACGCTATAGCGACGTTCCCTGGGGCCTCCAAGTGGGCCGAAAGGCCAAGATCATGCGGTAATCCACGTAAAAAGGCGCCGATGGAGACCGGCGCCCTTCTGCATTCAAAATTATGGTCGAAACCCTACTCGGCGGCGACCCGGCCCGCGTCGATCCCGAGGCCCTTGGCGACGCCCTGACCGAAGTCGGGATGCACCTTGTACCAGTGCGCGATCATGCGATCCTGGATGTGGCGCGGGCTGTCGCCCATCGAATCGACGATGTTGTCGACGAGCCGCTGGCGGCCGCCGTCGTCGAGCACCTTGGTCCAGAAGATCTTGGGCTGCCCGTAGAGATCCTCGTCGTCCCCCGGCCAGCCGTAGCGGCCGGCATCGCCCTTCAGACGCAGCGGCGGTTCGGCGAAGGACGGATCCTGCTTCGGCCCCCCGAAGGAATTCGGCTCGTAATCGACCTGTGCGCCGTGGTTGCCGTCCGTCCGCATGGTGCCGTCGCGATGATAGGTCTGCACGGCGGCTTTCTTGGCCTGGTTCACCGGGATCTGCTGATAATTCACGCCAAGCCGGTAGCGGTGGGCGTCGGCGTAGGAGAGCACCCGGTTCTGCAGCATCTTGTCCGGCGAGAAGCCGATGCCGGGCACGATGTTCGACGGCTCGAAGGCCGACTGTTCGATCTCCGCGAAGTAGTTTTCGGGGTTCCGGTTCAGCTCCATCTCGCCGATCTCGATCAGCGGGTAGTCGCTATGCGGCCAGACCTTGGTGAGGTCGAACGGGTTGATCTGATACGTGTCGGCATCGGCCTCGGGCATGATCTGCACGTCGACCCGCCATTTCGGGAATTCGCTCTTCTCGATCGCGGTCGAGAGATCGGCGGCAGAGTAGTCCGGGTCCTCGCCGGCGATCTTGTCGGCCTCGGCGGACGAAAAGTTCTGGATGCCCTGCTTGGTGTGGAAGTGGAACTTCACCCAGTAGCGCTCGCCCTTGTCGTTCCAGAGCGAATAGGTGTGCGAGCCGTAGCCGTTCATGAAACGGGCGGATTTCGGGGTGCCGCGGTCCGAGTACAGGAACATCACCTGGTGGATCGCCTCGGGGCTCAGGCCCCAAAAGTCCCAGCGGCGCCAATGCGGCTTCAGGTGGGTGCGCGGGTCGCGCTTCTGGGTGCGGATGAAGTCCGAGAACTTGATCGCGTCGCGCACGAAGAAGATCGGCGTGTTGTTGCCGACGAGATCCCAGTTGCCCTCCTCCGTGTAGAACTTGAGGGCGAAGCCGCGTGGGTCGCGGGCCGTGTCGGCAGAGCCGGATTCGCCGCCCACCGTCGAGAAACGGGCGACCATCGGCACCTCCTTGCCGACCTCGGTCAGCACCTTGGCGCGGGTATACTGCTCCAGGCTCTTGGTCAGCCGGAAGGTGCCGTAGGCGCCGTAGCCCTTGGCGTGGACGACGCGCTCCGGAATCCGCTCCCGGTTGAAATGCGCCATCTTCTCGATGAGGTGGTAGTCCTGCATCAGGACCGGCCCGCGCGAGCCCGCCGTGATGGAATTCTGGTTGTCGGAAACCGGGTTTCCGAAGGCCGTCGTCAGTCGCGGGCTTTGGTCTGCCATCGCGTTCCTCTCCGTGCTCATACGTATTCGACCGGTGGCGGCGCGGGTTGCGCACGACACGATCGTCCGCGTGCAACGCACGGGATCGCGTTTGGAGCCGTTCGAAACAGCGGATCTCGTCGCTGATCTCCCGACTCCTCAACCGTGGCTTCCGGTCATGAAGCCGGAGCCCGACACCGCACCTCGGGACACGACCGAAGTCTCCCGCCTGTTCAAGCTTGTGCCGTTGGTGCAAACGGGTCGCATCGTCCGCTCCTGCCGCGCCCTGCCCGTGTCGACACCCGCCATCGAAGATTTCCGCCGCGTCGTCCTGAAGGTCGGTTCGGCCCTGCTCGTCGACCGGGCGCGCGGCCGCCTGCGCCATGCCTGGCTCGCGGCGCTCGCTGAGGACATCGCCGAGCTTCATGCGGGCGGCGTCGACGTCGTCGTGGTCTCCTCCGGCGCGATCGCACTCGGGCGCACCGTGCTCGGCCTGCCGCCCGGCGTGCTGCGGCTGGAGGAGAGCCAGGCCTCGGCCGCCGTCGGGCAGATCGCGCTGGCGCGACACTGGACCGAGGCGCTCGGGCACCACGACATCGTCGCCGGCCAGATCCTGGTCACGCCGAAGGACACCGAGGAGCGCCGCCGCTACCTCAACGCCCGCGCCACCGTGCAAAAACTCTTGGAAGTCCGCGCGGTGCCCGTCGTCAACGAGAACGACACGGTCGCCACCGTCGAGATCCGCTACGGCGACAACGACCGCCTCGCCGCCCGCGTCGCCACCATGATCGGCGCCGACGTGCTGGTGCTGTTTTCCGACATCGACGGGCTCTACACCGCGCCGCCGCACACCGATCCGGCCGCCCGGCACCTCGCCGTGATCGACCGGATCACCCCGGAGATCGAGGCCATGGCCGGCGGCCCGGCCTCGGAGCTGTCGCGCGGCGGCATGCGCACCAAGGTCGAGGCGGCCAAGATCGCGGTCTCGGGCGGCACCCACATGGTCATCGCCGACGGGCGCGGAAAAAATCCGCTGCGTGCGATCCGCGAGGGCGGGCGCTGCTCCTGGTTCCTGTCCGGCTCCACCCCGACGGCTGCGCGAAAAACCTGGATCGCGGGCGCGCTGGAACCGAGCGGCACGCTGGTCATCGACGACGGCGCGGCCCGCGCGCTCCAAAGCGGCGCGAGCCTGCTGCCGGTGGGCGTGACGGCGGTCGAGGGCGCCTTCGGCAAGGGCGACGCGGTGCTGATCCGCGACCGTTCCGGCCGCCTGCTCGGCCGCGGGCTCGTCGGCTTCGACAGCGGCGAGGCCCGGCGCATCATCGGCCGGCCGAGCCGCGAGATCGAAGGACTGCTCGGCTATTCCGGCAGAGCCGAGATCGTCCACCGCGACGACCTCGCCACCGCCGGATCGTTCGATCCGATCTGATCGCGGCGGCCGCCTTATCCGAACCGGGCACGCCGGCGCTTGTTTCGGAATCGCCCGGCATGCGATGAGTCGTCGAGAGTATCCTGCGCCCCGCGCGCATTCCCGATGACGGAAACGGAATCGTGCCTGTCTTGAACCTCCGGTCGGAGTTCTCGGATTCCGACGACCTGCCGACTCTGATGGCCGCGATCGGCCGCCGGGCGCGGGCCGCCGCGCGCGGCATGGCGCTCGCCTCGGCGCACACCAAGGACATCGCGCTGCGCGCCATCTCGGAGCGCATCCGCGCCAACGCCGCCGAGATTCTGCGCGAGAACGCGCGGGACGTCGGCGCCGCCAAGGCCGCCGGGCAGAGCAAGGCGCTGATCGACCGGCTCACCCTCGACGAGCGGCGCGTCGCCGGCATCGCCGAGGCGGTGGCGCAGGTCGGCGCGCTGGCCGATCCGGTCGGGCGCCAACTCGCGGCCTTCGAGCGGCCGAACGGCCTCCTGATCGAGCGCATCTCGGTGCCGCTCGGCGTCGTCGGCGTGATCTTCGAGAGCCGCCCGAACGTCACGGCCGACGCCGGCGCACTCTGCCTCAAGGCCGGCAACGCCGCGATCCTGCGGGCAGGCTCGGATTCGCACCGCACCGCCACCGTCATCGCCCGCGCCATGAGCGAGGGCTTGGCGCAAACCGGCCTGCCGCCCGATGCGATCCAGCTTGTGCCGACCCGCGACCGCGCCGCAGTCGGCCTGATGCTCACCGGTCTCGACGGCTGCCTCGACGTGATCGTGCCCCGCGGCGGGCGCAGCCTCGTCGAGCGGGTCCAGGCCGAGGCGCGCCTCCCGGTCTTCGCCCATCTCGACGGCATCAACCACGTCTATGTCGGAGCGAGCGCCGATCTCGACATGGCCCGCAATCTCCTCCTCAACAGCAAGATGCGCCGCACCGGCGTCTGCGGCGCGGCCGAGACGCTGCTGGTCGATCGTGCGGTCGCCGAAACGCACCTGGCGCCCCTGATCGCGGCGCTGCTCGATGCCGGCTGCGCGGTGCGCGGCGATGCGGCGACGATGGCGGCCGACCCCCGCGTGACCGCCGCGGACGAGGCCGACTGGCGCACCGAATATCTCGATGCGATCATTTCGGCGCGGGTGATCGACGGGCTCGACGCCGCGATCGAGCACATCGAGAACCACGGCTCGCACCACACCGACGCGATCGTCACCGAGGACAAGGAGGCGGCGGCCCGCTTCCTCGCCGAGGTCGATTCCGCCATCGTCACGCACAACGCCTCGACGCAGTTCGCTGACGGCGGCGAGTTCGGCTTCGGCGCCGAGATCGGCATCGCCACCGGGCGGATGCATGCGCGCGGCCCGGTCGGCGTCGAGCAGCTGACGACGTTCAAGTACCGCGTCCACGGCAGCGGACAGACGCGCCCGGTCTGAGCCGCGCCGGACCGGCCGAGGATGGACCCGCCAAAGCTGCCGCCGGCCGCCCCCGGCATGCGGATCGGCCTGTACGGAGGCTCGTTCAACCCGGCCCATGCCGGCCACCTGCATGTCAGCCGCATGGCCCTGAAACGGCTGCGGCTCGACCGGGTCTGGTGGCTGGCGACGCCCGGCAATCCGCTGAAGGATCGTCGTGAACTCGCGCCGTTGTCTGAGCGGCTCGCAATCGCCGGAACCGTGGCCGATAATCCGCGCATCGCGGTGACGGGCTTCGAGGCGGCGATCGGCGCGCGCTACACCGTCGAGACCCTGCGCTGGCTGCGCCTGCGCCGTCCGGCCCTGCGCTTCGTCTGGATCATGGGCGCCGACTCGCTGACGAGCTTCCATCGCTGGGAGCGGTTCCGCGAGATCGCGTCGCTGATGCCGATCGCGGTGATCGACCGCCCCGGCCACACCCTCGCGGCACCCAACGCCCCGGGCGCGCGGGCGCTGGCGCGCTGGCGCATCGACGAGACCGATGCGCCGCTGCTGGCGGAGCATGCGCCGCCGGCCTGGGTCTTCCTGCATGGCCCACGCTCGTCCCTGTCATCGACGGCGCTGCGGAAGCGTGTATGAGAGGGGTCCATCAGTCCGCACCATTGACATCGGCGGACGAACCCTCACGTTTTCGTGTAAGACGAGAGCCGCCTCGGACGAGGCCGCGCCAGAATCAGGAACCGATCCGCTGAGCGATCACGACACCCAGGGAGCCGACGGCTCCGACGCTCTGAAGGCCCTCGCGCTCGGGTGCCTCGACGACATGCAGGCCGAAGAGACCATCGCCATCGATCTCGCGGGCAAGACCTCGCTCGCCGACACGATGATCATCGCCTCGGGCCGCTCCCAGCGCCATGTCGGCGCCATCGCCGACAAGATCCTCCAGGATCTCAAGGCCAAGGGCTACGGCACCGCCCGCGTCGAGGGCATGCCCGCCTGCGACTGGGTGCTGATCGATGCCGGCGACCTCCTGGTCCACATCTTCCGGCCGGAAGTGCGCGGCTTCTACAACCTCGAGAAGATCTGGGGCGAGGACCGTCCCTCGGCGCATCTCGGCGGCTGATTTTTCGCAGGTTCGCGCGGCGCAGGGATCGGCGGCTGCATACGTTCACCTCACCGTCAGTCCGGGGTCGCCAGAGGCGAGAACCCGGAATCCATGCGCGATGCGACCGCCGGCCATCGCGCCGGGGTTCCGCTTCGCGGCCCCGGAAGTACGACGAAGGTCGTTCAGCATCCGGCTCCACCCGAAGCCACGCTGTCCCGGAACTCCGCCTCCTGACGGATCAGCAGGCCGAGCAGCGGGTGGCGCAGGTCGAGGACGAAGCGGAACGTGCCCCCCTCCGTCTCGGCATGGCTGACGCACAACGCGCCCGGCGACAGCCAGCGCGGCAGGTGGAGCCGCACACCCAGACCATCCCAGAAATAGCGGCGGCTGCGAAACACCAGGGCGCCGTCTTCTACCGCGACCGTCAGCGACATGCCGAGCCCCGCGCCGACATGCTCTTCGAGGCCAGTCGGACCGGCGAAGCGCTTGGCCGAGTGGATCATCTGCGGAAAGCCGCGGGGCCGGGCGTAGAGCCGCGTCCAGATCTACCCGCCGCGGCGCGGGTCTTCGGTGACCGAGACGACGCTCGCCATGCCGGCCGCGCGCGAGACTGGCAGCGGCGCGCCGACGCCGCGCGCCGCCTGCGCCAGCAGCCATCCGGCGACGCTCATCCGCGTGGCGACGACATGCCCGGCATAAACGGCGCTGGCGCTCTGCGGCAGGCGCTTCGAGAAGCGGCGGCGCACGGCCGGCGGCAGCGTGTTCCACTGCGCGTCGGAGATCAGGGCCCGGAAGCGCAGGTCGAGGAGGTCGGTCGGCGCGGGCGCGGCGGCGGACGGGAGCGGCCGGGATCTTGCGAGGGCTGTCATCGGGTCAGCCCTCCGGCTTAGAGGGCAGGAACTTCACGATGCGGCTGCCGAGCCGGATCAGCTTGGCCAGCGTCCCGTGCGGCACATGCAGCATCTGCGCGTACCAGCCCTCCATGGTCTGCGTGAAATCGAGCATCGCATTCAGCCGCCGCCGCGCCACGGCGCCGACAGCGGGATCGTCCTCGGCCTGGACCGCGCAGACGCGGAGCGCCGCGATGGCCGGATCGATCTCGCGCTCCTTGCGGCCGGCGGCGATGCGCGTCGCCATCTCCCACAGGTCGGTCTCGGCGACGAAATGATCGCGCCGGTCGCCGGCCACCGGGACCCGCCGGATCAGGTTCCAGCCGGTGAGTTCCTTCAGCGAGTTCGAGACGTTGGAGCGCGCGATGCCGAGCGCGTCGGCGATCTCCTCGGCCGTCAGCGGCTTCTCGGAGAGGTAGAGCAGCGCATGGATCTGCGCGACGGAGCGGTTCACGCCCCATTGCCCACCGAGATTGCCCCAGTGCATCACGAAGCCTTCGATCGCGGCCGGCAGCTTGGATGGGACGTCTGTTATTTCTGTCATGACAGAAATAACAGACCGGATCGAGTGCCATGTCAAGCGGTCGTGCGCCGACCACCCTACCGGTAGATCCGGCCGTCAGCGCGTCTCGCCGACGCCCGCGATTACGAAGCGGATGTAATCGACGGATCGCGCGAACCGGTCGGGCGCCATGCGGTCGAGACGTCCCTCACGTGCCAGCAGGGCGTCCTCGATCACGGGCCGCCAGTCCGGCGGATAGGTCCGCAGGGCCCAGCGGCCGGCCTCGGTCTTCGAGACGATGTCGCCGGTGGCGACGGTGCGCGCGATCCGGGTGACGCCGAGCACGCCCCAGCCGAACGAGGATGCGGCCATGTCCTCGTCCGGGCGCTTGCGCGCCAGGGCTGCTTCGGCCTGCGCGATCCAGCCCATCCAGTAGCTGTTGAGGTTGGCGATCTGGAAGCGCCGCGTCGACTCGGCATCGCTGGCGATGCCGAGCTGTATCGGCTCGGGTCCCCGGACGGTGATCCCGTGCCGGGCGAGACACGTCCAGAGCAACGGATTGATCTCGAAGCAGCGCGCCTGCGCCTGAAGATCTCCCTCGACGACGAAGGTCGCATATTCGATGTCGCCCGGGATCCGGGTGAGCCGGTCCGGCGTCAGATAGATCCCGTCGAAGAACGGCGGCGCCAGCGCCGCCATCTCGGCATGGACGCGCGCGAGGCCATCCAGCTGCTCCAGGCTCGGCCCCGCCGGGACCAGCGCGACAACATCGATGTCGCTGATGCCCTCGCGATAATCGCCGAGGGCTACGGAGCCGACGAGGTACAGCCCCGTGACGAATCCGGGCGCCACCCCGTCGACCCGCGCGAGATAGGCGCGGACCGTGTCGGTGACGGAGCTCGGCAGCCCATCCACGCCTACGCCACCGAGAACCGATAGGTCGAGGTCGACATAAAGGGGGCGCCCGGCCTCAGTACGGCGGAAGGAAATTCCGGGTGGTTCGGGGCGTCGGGGAAACCTTGGGTCTCGAAGCAGACGCCATCGCCGGAGCGGTAGATGCGGCGCGAAGGGCCGGCGAGTGTGCCGTCGAGGGTGTTGCCGGTGTAGAGTTGCAGCGCCGGCTGCGTGGTGGCGACGTCGAGGCGGCGGCCGCTCACCGGGTCGAGGCAGGAGGCGGCGGGGCGCAGGACGCCCGCCTGTCCCCGGACGACGAAATTGTGGTCGTAGCCCTTGGCCCAGACGATCTGCGGGTCATCGTCGCGGATGCGCGCGCCGAGCGCCGTGGCCGTGCGAAAATCGAAGGGCGTGCCCTGCACGGAGCGGATCTCGCCGGTGGGGATCTGGTGCGCGTCGGTCGGCGTGTAGGCGTCGGAGGCGAGTTCGACCACGTGGCCCAACACGTCGCCGGAGCCTTCGCCGGCAAGGTTGAAGTAGCTGTGGTTGGTCAGGTTGAGCGGCGTCGGCTTGTCGGTCCAGGCCCGATAGTCGATGCGCAGCACCCCGTCCTCGGGCAGGCTGTAGACGACTTCGAGGTCGAGGTTGCCGGGAAAGCCCTCCTCCCCGTCGGGGCTGCGCCGCATCAGCACGACGCGCCCCGCATCCGCCGACAGGACCCGGAACAGGCGCTTGGCGAAGCCGGTCACGCCGCCGTGCAGGGTGTTCGGCGGGTCGTTGATCGGCAGTTCGTAGGCCTGCCCGTCGAGGCTGAAGCGCCCCTTGGCGATGCGGTTGGCGTAGCGGCCGGCGAGCGCGCCGAAATGCGGGCTGAGCGTTTCGTAGCCCTCGACCGTCTCAAGCCCGAGCACGACGTTGGCGAGCCGGCCCGCGCGGTCCGGCGTCTCGATCGTGGTGACGATGCCGCCGAGATCGAGGATCTGGACGCGAAAGTTTCCGCGCTCCAGCGTCAGGCGGGTGACGATCTCGCCGCCCTTGGTCTTGCCGAAGATCTCGCCTGCCATCGGTCTCTCCTGGCGCTGAGTGGACGGTCCCCGAAGCTCAGACCGCAGCCGGAACCGGCTCATCCGACAATTGCAGCCGGTGCAGCCGGGCATAGGTCCCGCCAGCTGCGACCAGCGCCTCGTGCGTGCCCGTCTCGATCACCCGGCCGGCCTCCATCACCGCGATCTGCCCGGCATCGCGCACGGTGGAGAGGCGGTGGGCGATGACCAGCGTGGTGCGGCCGCGCATCAGCCGGACGAGGGCCTCCTGCACGAGCTGCTCGGATTCGGAATCGAGGGCGCTGGTCGCCTCGTCGAGCAGCAGGATCGGCGCGTCCTTGAGGAAGGCGCGGGCGAGGGAGATGCGCTGGCGCTCGCCCCCCGAGAGCCGCCCGCCCGCCGGGCCGACGCGAAAGTCGTAGCCCTCGCTTAGGCGCGAGACGAAGCCGTGGGCGGCGGCGGCCTCGGCGGCGGCCTCGATCTCGGTCCGGCTCGCCCCCGGCCGGCCGAAGCCGATATTGGCGGCGATGGTGTCGTCGAACAGCACGACCTCCTGCGAGACCACCGAGACGGCGGCACGCAGCGAACCGATCGTCACGCCGCGGATGTCCTGGCCGTCGATGAGCACGCGGCCGTCGGTGACGTCGTAGAGACGCGGCACCAGGTTGAGCAGCGAGGATTTTCCCGAGCCCGAGCGGCCGACGAGCGCTGTCGTGGATCCGGCCCGCACCGTGAGGTCAATGCCTTCCAGGGCCGGCGCGTCCTCGCGGTAGCGGAAGCGCAGGTTTTCGAATGTGATCTCGCCCTGCGTCACCCGCAGCGGCACGGCGTCCGGCGCCTCCCGGATGGTCGGGTGTTCGTCGAGCAGGGCGAAGTAGCGGGTGAGCGCGGCGGCGGCCTCCTGCAGGATGGCGTTGAGGGTGCCCAGCGCGCGGGCGGGCTGCGCGGCAAGCAGTAGCGCGGCGACGTAGCCGGTGAAATCGCCGACGGTCTTCTCGCCCGACATGACCCGCTGGCCGACGATCACCAGCACGGCCGCGACGGCGAAGCCGCCGCCGATCTCGAGCAGCGGGTCGAGCCGGCCGCGGGCGTTGGCCGCCTTCATCTTGAGCCGGCGGACCTCGTCGAGGGCGTCCGAGGCGCGGCCCTTGAGGTAGCCCTCCAGCGAATAGGTCTTGGCGATGCGCGCGCCCTGCAGGCTCTCGCTGATGAGGCTCGCCATCAGCCCCATCTGCTCCTGCGTGTTGGTAGAGACGTGGCGCAGCTTCTTGCCGACGCGGCCGATCGGCCCGGCGACGAACGGCACGGTGATGCCGGCCACCAGCGTCAGGACCGGGTCCATCCAGACCAGGGCGATCACCAGCGCGATCAGCATGGCGATGTCGCGCAGGAGCACGGTGGAGATGCGGGTCAGCGCCTCCTTGATGAAGGCGAAATCCGTAGTGAAGCGCTGCGTGAACGAGGCGGCGCTCTCGCGCCCGAGCTGGGCCATGTCGGCCTCGATCAGGTGGGCGTAGAGCGCCCCCTGCATATCCGCCTCGACCCGCGTCACCACGCGGTTCGTCAGGATGGTCTGGCCGAACAGGGCGAAACCGCGCACGGAGGTGACCACGATGACGACGAGCGGCCCGTAGGCCAGCGCCCGCTGGTCCTTGGCGTCGAAGGCGTCGAAGGCGGCCTTGATCAGCGCCGGGTAGAGGCCCGTCGCCGCGCCGACGATAGCGATCAGCACCAGCACGACGGCGAGCGTCGCCCGGTGCGGCGAGAGCCACTCGCGCCAGAGCCGTCGCAGGAGAGGGAGGGTGTCGCCCCTCAGGAGCGGGCGCCGCGCCATGCCGGTCCAAAATCTTCCGTCGATCCGCCCCAACGGGAGAAGGGCCAGCGGTGTGTGCAGCCGCCGTCCCGCAGGATCAAGCGAAACCCGAAGAGATCAGTCGTCGTCCCGGCCCCCCGGCCCGTCGCGCTCGCCCTTGCGATGGTGCCAGCCGCCGCCATGCGGGCGCATCGGGCGGGCCAGGATCGCGGCGCGGCGCTTCTGGCCGTCGTCGAGGGTGGCGTAGAGCGGCGCGGTGGCGTCGGCGAGCTTCCGGAGCGCCTCGCCGCGGGCGGTGGCCGCGTCGGCCATGCCGCGCAGGCGCGCCGGGGCGTCCTCGGTCGCCGGGCCGCCTGCGCGGCGGGCCTGCATCCGGGTCTCGCGCTGGCGGGCGAGGTCGCGGATGGCGGTCTCCACCGGCGGCCAGAGCTTGTCCTGGTCGGGGTTGAGTTTCATGCCGGCATGCAGCGCGGCGATGCGCGCGTCGGCGAAGGCCTCGCGATCCTCCGGCGAGAGCGCGCTCCAGCGGCCGTGCCCGTGGCCCGGGCCGCCCCAGCCGTGCAGCTCCCCAGCCCGCGCCGAGGCCACCGCCCCCGCGCCGGCGAGCCCCGCCAGCAGAACCGCAACGATCACACGTCTCGACATGGCCGAACCTCGTCTCACGAGAAGGGACCCCACCCAGGCCCGGATCCTACGCAGGGCCGTGTATCCGGCATGTGTCCGGCGGATTGCCGAGGGTTCACAATCAAACCGGGATACCGCGGCACCGGGATTGGCAGTGTGATAATGTTACATTACAGGGTCACGATGCCACGGGAGCAGAGGGACCGATGACGGCGAACGGACGAACGCGGATCGGGCCGGCTGCGGCGTGGCTGCTCCTGATGCTGGCCGTGCTGGTGCCGGCCGCCGCCTCGGCCGATGACCGGATCAGGGCGGTGGCGACGTTCTCGATCCTCGGCGACCTCGTGCGGCAGGTCGGCGGCGTGCGCGCGGAGGTGACGAGCCTCGTCGGGCCGGACGCGGACGCGCACAGCTTCAGCCCCGCCCCCGAGGATGCCCGGCGGCTCGCCGCCGCCGACATCGTGTTCGTCAACGGCCTCGGCTTCGAGGGCTGGATCGAACGGCTGATCCGGGCGTCCGGCACCAAGGCTCCGGTGGTCGTCGCCTCGCAGGGCGCCAGGACCATCGCCGGCTCGCGCGACCCCCACGACCAAGGCCATGACCACGGGCACGACCACGGCGCGGCGGACGATCACGCCGACCCGCATGCCTGGCAGAGCGTCGCCAACGTCAAGCTCTACGTCGCCGCGATCCGCGACGGGTTCTCGCGGATCGATGCGCCGCATGCCGCGCTCTACGCGGAGAACGCCAGGGCCTATTGCGAAAGGCTCGACGCCCTCGATGCCGAGATCCGCGAGACCATCCGCAGCATTCCCGAGGCACGCCGGCGCATCATCACCAACCACGATTCCTTCGGCTACTACACCGACGCCTACGGCCTGCGCTTCATCGCGCCCCAGGGCGTCTCGACGGAGAGCGAGGCCGGCCCGAAGGACGTCGCCCGCATCATCCGGCAGATCCGCCAGCAGAAGATTCCGGCGGTTTTCCTCGAATCCATCGCCGATCCGCGCCTGATGCAGCAGATCGCCCGCGAAAGCGGGGCAAAGCTCGGCGGCAAGGTGTTTTCGGATGCGCTGAGCGGAGCCGACGGACCTGCCCCGGACTACATCGCGATGATGCGCGCCAACCTGCGGGCGTTCCGCGAGGCGCTGGGGTAGCCGCCTCCGTCATCGCGCGTCCAAGACGTTGCGATTCGCAGTCGAGCGCCGACGATGCGGGTGGAGGCCCGGATGCCTTCGCTGAAAGCGAGTAGAACGATTTCCCTGTCCAGGCAGTATTTTTCCGAGAGGCGGTGAGGATTTGCGTCTCACAGACACATCCACACAAGCAGAAGGTGCATGATTCACCGAAATTTCACGTCTTCGTATCAGATGAAAATAGATAACATCTGAGAACAGACATGACTTTTCTTTCCAAGCTGAGTGTGCGTCTTCCTGCGGCCACGATCGGGCTGGCCCTGTTGAGTGCCACGGCCATGGGCGGGTTCAGCTGGTATTCGGCCAAGAGCGGGCTCGTCGCGGCCGCCGACGAGCGGCTTCAACTGGCGGCGACCTTGCGCAAGGACGGGATCGAGCTCGTCGCGGACCGTCTGCGCGCCGATTTCCTGGCGACGGCCATCCATCCGCAGATTGCATCGAATTTTCCGGATCTCATCGAAAATCTCGATCCGGCCAAGCCCGACTCCGCCAAGATCGTCGACGCGTTGCGGGCCCTGACGACCCCGGAGGCCAGGATCGCGTTCGACCTGGGCACGACCGGGACCATGTACGGGCGCCGGCATGCCAAGGTGCAGGACATGGCGCGCAAGATGATCGGGCAGGTCGGATATGCCGACCTGATGTTCCTCGATGAGAACGGCCGCATCGTCTACACGACGACCAAGGACGAGGATTTCGGGAAATCCGTGGCCGACCCCGCCCTGCAGGGGACCGGCCTCGCCCGTCTCGTCGCGCGCCTGAAGGCCGCAGCCACGGATTCGGACCTGTTCGAGGATTTCGCGGCCTATCCGGTGGGGACCGGGCCGTCCGCCTTCATCGGCATGCCGATGACCAAGCGCGCGAACGTCGCCATGGGGACGGCCCAGGCGGCCGAGCGCATCGGGTTCATCGTGTTGCGCGTCACGCCGGCCCTCTTCGACCAGACCCTGTCGAAGCGTGCCGGCCTCGGCGAGACGGGCCAGGTCCTCGCTACCGGGGCCGATGGGCTCCTGCGCAGCAACCCGCCCTTGGACGAGGGCACGAAGGCCGGCGCACCCCTGACCACGCTCGGCATGCGCGCCTCGCAGATCACGGGCGGCGCCAGCTTCGCCTACGCCGCACCCGACGGCCCGCACCTGGCCGCCACGTCGCCGGTCAGCGTGCTGGGCGCGTCCTGGACCATCGTGGCCGAGCAGAGCCAGGGCGAGGCCGTCAGCGCGGTGGAGACGCTGTCGCGGACCCTGACCATGATCGGCCTGTGCATCCTGTTCGGTACGGCCGTGCTCGGGCTGCTGCTGGCCCGCTCGATCGTCCGTCCCCTCGGGGCGTTGACGCGGGCGCTCGCATCCCTCGCCGCCCGCGAAACCGTGGCGGAGGTGCCGGGAAGCCGCCGCCGGGACGAGATCGGCGACATCGCCCGGGCGGTCGTGACCATCCGCGACGTCTCGCTGGAGGACGCCGCGCAGCAATTGCAGACGACGGAGGCCGTCCGCCTTCGCGAGGAGCAGGCCCGTCGCACCATGCTGCGCGACCTCGCGGATCGGTTCGAAGAGACCGTGGGCGGCATCGTCGGAGAGCTCACCGGCGCGGTCGAGGGGCTGCAATCCTCCTCCGGCATCATGGGCTCGGCGGTCGAGGAGACGTCGCAGCGCTCGACGAACGTCGCCAGCGCAGCGCATCAGACCGCCGGCAACGTGAACGCGGTCGCATCCGCGGCCGAGGAACTCGGGACGACGGTCCAGGAGATCGGACGGCAGGTCGAGCAGGCCGCCGGTCTGTCGGCGAGCGCCGTCCAGGGCGCCCTGAGCACCGAGCAGACGATGGCCGCCCTGGCGACGGCTGCGACCCGCATCGGCGACGTCGTCGGCCTGGTCTCGACCATCGCCGGCCAGACCAACCTGCTGGCCCTGAACGCGACGATCGAGGCCGCGCGTGCCGGCGATGCGGGCCGGGGCTTCGCCGTCGTCGCCGCCGAGGTCAAGGAACTCGCCGGTCAGACGACCCGCGCGACGGACGAGATCGCCCGACAGGTCGCCGCCATCCAGACCGCGACGCATGGGACCTCCGATGCCATCCGGGACATCACCGCGCAGATCGAAGCCATGAACCGCGTCACGACCAGCATCGCCGCCGCGGTCGAGGAGCAGGGTGCCACCACGCAGGAAATCGTCCGAAGCATGGTCCAGGCCTCGAACGGCACGAGTGAGATGACGACCGACATCGCCGAGGTCGCTCGGGTTGCGGACGAGGCCGGATCCGCCGCCGCGTCCGTCGCCCAGGCATCGGACCAGCTCGCGCTCCAGTCCGGCCAGCTTCGATCGGAGGTCGAGCAGTTTCTGGCCAACGTGCGGGCGGCTTGAAGCCGACTGTCTGCGCCGTTCTCGCCGGGATCCGTGAGAGATTCTGGCGACGCGGCACGGGCGAGAGGCGGTCGCGTGGACCGCGACGCCTCTCGGGATCGTGAACCGGATCAGACCAGCTTCGGCTCGCGCTCGCGGGCCGGGGTGCGGCTGAGGTTCTGGATCACGCGCGGCGGACGCCCGGCCTTCTCGGCGATCTCGGCTTCCTGCTCCTCGATCATGGTGCGCGCCGGCTCGTCGCCGTCGAGGCCGCCGAGGATTTCCATCGGGATGCGGCGGTTGGAGGCGAGGCTGCCATCCTCGAAGACGACATCGAACAGAACGAACCCGCGCTCCTGCGGCTTCGACTTCACGCGCTTGGCCATGGTGGGGGTGTGACTCGTACGATCGGTCGCGGCCACGAAAAGGGGCCGGCGACACTGGGACGTCCTGAAGGACCTGAGAGCGCGAGGGACCGGACCGGATCCGGGCCTCGCTTCGGGCGCCTGCATAGCGCCGCCCGCCGCCGCCGCCTACCCCGGAGGACACCGGGTCTGCTAGTCACGCCCGGCCACGCTTCAAACTCGCTCCGAATTGCCCATGCCCGACACGACCGCCTGGACCGAAATCGACGTCGGCGCGGTGCCGGGCACGCCCGACACCATGCGGCTGATGCGGCGCAGCGACGGCTTCACCATCATGGTGGGCAAGTGCGAGCTGATGAGCGACCTGTTCTGCGCCTCCGAGCGGGCGCTGGCGACGATCGCCTGCGACCATCTGCGCGACAGGCCGGAGGCCCGCATGCTCATCGGCGGGCTCGGCATGGGCTTCACCCTCGGCGCCGCCCTCGAAGGGCTCGGGCCGCAGGCGAGCGTCGTCGTCGCCGAGCTGGTGCCCTCCGTCGCGGCCTGGGCGCGCGGCCCGCTGGCGCATCTCTTCGGCGGCAGCCTGGACGATTCGCGCGTCGAGATCCGGGTCGAGGACGTCAACCGCGTGATCCAGGCCGCGCCCGCCGCCTACGATGCGATCCTGCTCGACGTCGACAACGGCCCGGAGGGCGCGACCCGGCGGCAGAACGACCGCCTCTACGACGCATGGGGCCTCAAGCGCGCCCGCTGGGCGCTGCGGCCCGGCGGCATCCTCGCCGTCTGGTCGGGGCACCCCGACCGCAAGTTCAAGGCCCGGCTGCGCCGCACGGGTTTCGCGGTGGAGGAGATCCGCATCCGCTCCAACATCACAGACGGGCGGCGGCACGTCCTGTGGATCGCGACGCGGATCGAGGACCCGAACGCGGCCTGAGACGCCCCTTTTCGCGCTTCAGTGGTCGTGGTGGTCGTGCCCGGCGTGATCGTGATCGTGCGGCTCATGGTGGCCGTGATGCGCATGCCCGTGTGCATCATGGCGATGGCCGTGACTATCCAGGGCAGCATCGTGGGCTTGCCCGTGGTCGTGGTGGTGATGCGCGTGATCGTGGCTGTGGTCGTGCCCGCAGGTGCTGTGGTCGTGGGCCTCCTTCTCGGGCTTGAAGGCGCGGGTGACAGGGCTCGCAGAGCAGCCCGAACCGCGCACCAATTCCGCCGCGCTCTCAGGCACATAGAGGACATCGGGGCCGACCTCCGCCGGCACGTGGCTGCCGCCGAGCTGCCAGGCGAGGCGGACCAGCCGCGCCGGATTGCCGGCGCGCACTTCGAGCAGCGCCTCCTCCGCCGCCTTCACCGCGACGAGCCGGCCGTCGTCGAGGCGGAAGGCGTCGCCGTCCTCGACCTGCACGGTCTTCTCCAGGGCGAGGTCGAAAACCGTTCCGCCCGAGGCACTTAGCCGGCCCGTCGCAGCTTTCCGCGCGGCATGGTCGAGCACCACGGCGTCGACGACCTGCTCCGGCCGGACGGCGGCCTTGCGGACGATCAGGGTGGCTTTCGACATCGGATCCTCGACGATTTCGGTGTGTTTGCGCAACAGCTTGGGCGTCAGATGGCGCGTCGCGCGGGAAATGTCATGCCCCGCGCGCCCGCTGCCCCAATCTTGACCGTATCGCGTGACCTGCCTGCGTGAGAAGGCCGGTGACGGCCTCGAGGTACGCCACGGCGAAAACGGCCGGGCGGGCCGATGCACAAGGGAGTCGTACGACCATGAAGAAGATCACAGCGGCCATCCTGGCCTGCACCCTGGCGCTCTCCGTCGGCGCCTGCAACACCCCCGGCGAACGCGCGCTGGGCGGCGGCGCCCTCGGCGCCGGCCTGGGTGCTGCGGTCGGCGGCTTGGCCACGGGCCGCGCCGGCGGCGCGCTCGCGGGTGCGGCCATCGGCGGCGCTGCCGGCGCCATCGGCGGTGCGGCCACCGCCCCGCGCTGCCCCTACGGCACCTATCGCGACGCCTACGGCGACGTGTACTGCCGCTGACACCACCGACGCTAAACCGTTGTCGGAACTGGAGAAGGCCGGGGCATACGCTCCGGCCTTCTTCGTAGGGGGAGGAGCGGCCAGCCGGGCATTCGGCTTGCGCCCGGCCCGGCATTCGGCTTTAGCAACCGGCCCCGAACCGTGCCGTCCAGCGAATGCCCGTGCTCCATTCTCCCCGCCCCCGGCCCGCCGCCGTGCCGCACAGAAGCCCCGCCCGATGAGCCTCGGCATCTGGGGCAAGATCGGCGGCGCGGGCCTCGGCGCCCTCGTCGGCGGCCCGATCGGGGCACTCGCCGGCTCGGTCGCCGGGCATTTCCTGGTCGACCGCGAGGGCGCGCCCTTCGGCGCGACGCCGCGCGACGTGGTCTTCACCACCGGCCTCGTGGCGCTGGCCGCCAAGATGGCGAAATCCGACGGCGTGGTGACGCCGGCGGAGGTCGAGGCCTTCGGGCAGGTGGTCGAGGTCGAGCCGGGGGCGCGGGCCGGCGTCGAGCGCCTGTTCGACCTCGCTAAAGCGACGACCGACGGGTTCGAGGGCTACGCCGGACAGCTCGCCAGCACGTTTCACGACGAGCCGGCGCTGCTGGAGGACGTGCTCGACGGGCTGTTCCACATCGCCAAGGCGGACGGGGCGATCCACGAGAACGAGGAGCGCTACCTGCGCTCCGTGGCCCGCATCTTCGGCCTCGACGACGCCGCCTTCGCGCGCCTCGCCGCCCGCCACGTCCGGCTCGCCGACGACCCGTACCTGGTGCTCGGCCTCGACCGCGAGACCGACGACGCGGCGTTGAAGGCGCGGCAGCGGGCGCTCGTCATCGAAAACCACCCCGACCGCGCCATCGCCCGCGGCCTGCCACCGGAAGCGGTCGCGATCGCCACGCGCCGGCTCGCCGCGATCAACGCCGCCTGGGACCGGATCGCGGCGGAGCGGGGCCTGAAGTGAGTTTTTCGGCCGACAGCCCGCTCGTCGCGCGCGTCGCGCCCTCGCCGAACCACGGCGAACGGGCCGGCGGCCCGCCGGACATGCTGATCCTGCACTACACCGGCATGGCGACCGCCGAGGTCGCCCTGGAGCGGCTTTGCGACGCCGCGGCGCAGGTCTCGGCGCATTACTTCGTGTTCGAGGACGGCCGCATCGTGCAGCTGGTGCCGGAGCGCCGCCGCGCCTGGCATGCAGGCCTCGGCTGCTGGGGGCCTGAGCGCGACATCAACTCGCGCTCGATCGGCATCGAGATCGCCCATCCCGGCCATGTCGGCGGCCTGCCGCCCTATCCCGACGCGCAGATCGACGCGGTCGTTGCGCTCTCGCGCGACATCCTCGACCGCCATGCGATTCCCGCCGTGCGCGTCCTCGCCCATTCCGACGTGGCGCCGGAACGCAAGGAAGACCCCGGCGAGAATTTTCCGTGGGATCGCCTCGCGGCGGCCGGCATCGGCCATCGCGTCCCGCCGGCCCCGATCCGCGACGGCCGCTTCTTCGCACCGGGCGACAGCGGCGAGCCCATCGAAGCCCTGCAGGCGATGTTCGCGCTCTACGGCTACGATCAGCCGGTGACGGGCGTATTCGATGCCCGCACGCTGGCGGTGGTGACGGCCTTCCAGCGGCATTTCCGGCAAGCGCGGGTCGACGGCGTCGCCGATGCCTCGACGATCACCACCCTGCGGGACCTGATCGCAGCGCAGCCGGCGGGCTGAGCCTCCTCAGGCCCGGTGCGTCGCTTCTTTCGGCTCGCTCGCGACACCCCGCGTCCGCCACAGGCTGTAGACGACGCCCACCGTCAGCAGCGCCAGCGTCACCGCGAGCGATACCCAGGGCGGCAGGTCGACGAGGCCCAGCGTGTCCGCGATCACGATCTTCGCGCCGATGAAGATCAGGATGAAGGCGAGCGCCGTCTTGAGATAGGCGAAGCGGTCGACCATCGCCGCGAGCGCGAAATAGAGCGAGCGCAGGCCGAGGATGGCGAAGATGTTCGACGTGTAGACGATGAACGGGTTGGTGGTGATCGCGAAGATCGCCGGCACGCTGTCGACGGCGAAGATGACGTCGGCGATGTTGACGGCCGTCAACGCCAGTGCGAGCGGCGTCAGCCACAGGACGAGCTTGCCGGTCTTGGGATGAGGCTTGCGCGTGACGAAGCGCTGGCCGTCCGGCTCCTTGGTGATGCGCAGGTGCTTGCGCAGGAAGCGCAGCGAGGCGCTGTTCTCGATGTCTGTCTCGCTCTCCTCCTTGGAGAAGAGCATCTTGAGCCCAGCATAGATCAGGAAGGCGGCGAACAGCGACAGCACCCAATGCGCCTGCTCGACCAGCGCCGCGCCGAGCCCGATCATCAGACCGCGCAGCAGCACGGCGGCGAGGATGCCCCAGACGAGCACGCGGTGCTGGGCCGAGCGCGGCACGCCGAGCGCCGTCAGGATCACCGCGATCACGAAGACGTTGTCCATCGACAGCGAGTATTCGATGACCAATCCGGTCACGAACTCCTCGCCCGCCGTCCGGCCCATGTACCACCAGACCCATCCGCCGAAGGCGAGGCCGAGGACGAGATAGCAGGCGGTGAGGGTCAGGCTCTCCTTCACCCCGATCACGCGACCCTTGTCGCGGTGGAGCAGGCCGAGATCGAAGGCCATCAGGCTCAGGACAAGGACGTGGAAGCCGAGCCACATCCAGACCGGCTGGCCGAGCCATTGAGCGTACAGAAAATCCATCGTTGCGCGGAGCCCACTGCTTCACTGAAGAGAGCATCGGCTCCGACATCACGGAAGCCTGAGAAGGCGTCCCGCCAGAGGGGCCCGCAGCCGATGGCCGCGACGTAGCGAGCGAAGTTCGGCGAATCAAGGGCAGCGCCCCGCGGGAGGGAACGCCGAGCCATGGCTTGACAGCCACCCCCTTGCCGCGGCCTGCCGCTGCGATGGAACGAGACGAGAGCATCGCAGTGGTCGGCGGCGGTCCGACTGGGCTAGCGGCGGCCGAAGTGCTGGCCGAAGCGGGACACCGCGTGACGGTCTACGAGCGGATGCCGTCGGTCGGGCGTAAGCTGCTGATCGCCGGGCGGGGCGGGCTGAACCTCACGCATTCCGAGCCGCTGCCGGCCTTTCTCGACCGCTACCATCCGCAGCACGCTTCCCTGCGCTCCGCCGTCGAGTCTTTTCCGCCCGAGGCCTTGCGCGCCTGGTGCGAAAACCTCGGTCAGCCGACCTTCGTCGGATCGAGCGGCCGGGTGTTTCCGAAGAGCTTCAAGGCCTCACCGCTGCTGCGGGCCTGGCTCGTGCGGCTCGCCACGCTCGGCGTCGCGATCCGCACACGCCATCGTCTGACGGCTTGGGACGGAACAGCGTTGACCTTCGAGGCGCCCGAAGGCGCGGTCACGATTCGACCGCGCGCCTGCCTCCTCGCCCTCGGCGGCGCGAGTTGGCCACGGCTCGGTTCGGACGGGGCCTGGGTCGGGCTGCTCGAAGGCCGCGGCGTAGCGGTCGCACCCCTGAAGGCCGCCAATGTCGGATTCTCGGTGGCTTGGTCGGAGCACTTTTCGGGGCGCTTCGCCGGGGAGCCGGTCAAGCGCATCGGCCTGAGGCTCGGCGACCAGGAGGTGCGCGGCGAAGCGGTGATCACCGCCGAGGGCATCGAGGGTGGCGCGGTCTACGCGCTCTCGCGACACATCCGCGAGGCGATCAGCGCGGGCGACGGGGCGAAGCTCGTTCTCGACCTGCGCCCCGACCTCGACGCCGCAACCCTCGCCCGCCGTCTCGGCGATCCGAAGCCCGGCGCGTCTCTGGCGACGCGGCTGCGGAAGGCCGCCGGACTGAGCCCAGTCGCCGCCGGGCTTCTGCGCGAGGCGCACGGTCTGCAGCTGCCGGACGCTCCCGAAGCACTCGCGGCGATGATCAAGGCTGCGCCCCTTCGGTTCCTGGCGCCGAGACCGATCGCGCGCGCCATCTCGACGGCCGGCGGCGTCTCCTTCGACGGGCTCGACGGGCGCTTCATGCTGCAGGCGCATCCCGGAACCTTCGTGGCCGGCGAGATGCTCGACTGGGAGGCGCCGACCGGCGGCTATCTCCTCCAGGCGGCCTTCGCCGGCGGGCGCGCCGCCGCGACCGGGATGATCGGCTGGCTGCGCGAGACCGGCGGCTGAACCGGCATCAGGGCTTGGTGCAAAACGCCGCCATGCCCTCGCCGCCCGCCGGGCAGGCGGCAGTGGCAGAACCGCCAGTGCCCGCTCGGTAGGTCGGGCTGCCCCTGCCGAGACAATAGGCCGAGACCAGCACCTCGCCGCTGTCGCAAGCGAGCTCGCAGCCCGTCTCGGGGCAGGCGCCGGACCGCAGTGCACGAAGGGACGCGGCCGGGGGGTCGGCCGTACCCTGCGCGCCTGTCTCACCTTTGGGACCGGCGTCACCTTTGGAACCGGGATCCCCCTTGGGACCGGGATCGCCTTTCACACCCGACGCACCGGCTAGCCCCGGCGCTCCTTCGGCGCCCTGTGGGCCGGGCGGCCCCTGAATCCCGGCCATGCCTTGCGGCCCGGTCGGCCCCGGCTCGCCCTTCGAGCCCGCCTCGCCCTCAGGGGCGCAATTGGCGATGACCGCCTCGCGCTCGTCCTCTTCGACCTTCAGCGCCGCGACGCATGTCCGCGGGCGATAGGGCAGCTTGAAGACGAAGCGGCCGCGGCTGTCGGCGGCCGCAGAGATCTCGTCGTCGAGCACGACGACGAGGCCGCCCTTGCGAACGCTTCCGGAGATGCGCAGGTCCCCCGCCTCGATGCGGGCGTCATAGACCATGATCGGCTGCGCCGGCTGCTGCGGCCGGCGAGCGCGAGATTTCGGAGGCGACGCGGCCGGCTGGGCCTGGAGCGCCTGTGCCGACGGCTGCTGAGCGAGGGCGGGAGATCCCGCCAGGAGCACCAGCGCCAGGGCTGCAACCACGCGGTCGATCATGGCATCGAATCCCTCACCCCAATGGGACCGCACCTGCGGCTCGGCTCGCGCCCGGGTCAAGCCTGCAGCGCGGGGTCGGGAGCCCGACGAAACGGCCTCGACTTCGGGCTGGGCCTGCGTAAAGAGTGCGGGCATGATCCGCACTGCCCTCGCCTGCCTCCTTCTCCTGTCGACCGTCGCCCGGGCCGACGAATGCGACGCCCTCGTCGGGCAGATCGCCCAGGCGACCGGCGCCAAGAAGGTCGGGCGGCGGGTCGGACCGAGCGTCGACGTGAAGGCCGCCAGCGGGCTCAAGATCGACATAACCTGCCGGGCCGAGCCGATCGTCCAGGTCGCCTCCTCCGAGCCGAGCCCGTCTGCCGCCTATTATCGCGATCTGTCGATCGCCGGTGGTCTCGCGATCGGCGTGCCGCCGGCCACCGTCGAGGCCGCCCTGGTGCGCGCCTACGAGACGGCGCTCCGCGAGCGGCGCAAATCCTTCATCCAGCAGAGCGGCTGGTCGGCGAGTTGCTACGCCGATCCGGGCTCGTCGTCGCTGCGCACGCTCTGCTCCGTCGGCCGCATCCCGCCGGGCTGACCTTTCGCGAGACTTGAACGCGGCGGAGAACCGCGCCAAGCCGGTCGGCGGGACCTGAAACGCCGGCGACACGCCCATGGCCAATCACCTCTTCGACCTCGTGCGGGCGCATTTGCCGCCGGAGCCGGCCCAAAAGACCGTCATCGCGACGCCCGACGGCACCCGCCACAGCTATGCCGACCTGATCGCGCGCTCGGCCGCCTATGCCTCGGCACTCGTCGCGCGGGGCGTGCGTCCCGGCGACCGGGTGGCGGCGCAGGTCGAGAAGAGCCCGGAGGTCGTTTTTCTGTTTCTCGGTGCCGTGCGGGCGGGGGCAGTCTTCCTGCCGCTGAACACCGCCTATACCGAGCGCGAGATCGCCTACTTCCTCGGCGACGCCGAGCCCACGGTCTTCATCTGCGATCCCGGCCGCGCCGACACCCTCGGCCTGGTCGCGCGCGAGGCAGGCGTCGCGAAGCTGCTCACCCTCGGCGCCGACGGCCGCGGCAGCCTGAGCGAGGCGGCCGATGCGGCCGCAACCGACTTCGCCGACGTGGCGCGCAAGGCCGACGACCTCGCCGCGATCCTCTACACCTCCGGCACCACGGGGCGCTCCAAGGGCGCGATGCTGAGCCACGCCAACCTGGCCTCGAACGCCCTGACACTGGCCGAGGTCTGGCACTTCACCGCCGACGACGTGCTGATCCACGCGCTGCCGGTGTTTCACACCCACGGCCTCTTCGTGGCGACCAACGTCGCGCTCGTCGCCGGTGCGACGATGCTCTGGCTGCCGAAACTCGATGCGAAGCAGATCCTGTCGGTGATGCCGCGGGCGACCGCGATGATGGGCGTGCCGACCTTCTACACGCGCCTCCTCAAGGAGCCCGGCCTGACGCGGGAGGCGACCCGGCACATGCGCCTGTTCGTCTCGGGCTCGGCACCGCTACTCGCCGAGACGCATCGCGACTGGGCCACGCGCACGGGCCACGCGATCCTCGAGCGCTACGGCATGACCGAGACGAATATGAACACCTCGAACCCCTACGATGGCGAGCGCATCGCCGGCACCGTGGGCTTCCCGCTGCCGGACGTGGCCTTGCGCGTGGTCGATCCCGAAACCGGCACACCGCTACCGTGCGGCGAGGTCGGCATGATCGAGGTGAAGGGCCCGAACGTCTTCAAGGGCTACTGGCGCATGCCCGAGAAGACGATGGCCGAGTTCAGGGCCGACGGTTTCTTCATCACCGGCGATCTCGGCAAGGTCGACGCCCGCGGCTACGTCCACATCGTCGGGCGCGGCAAGGACCTGATCATCACCGGCGGCTACAACGTCTACCCGAAGGAGATCGAGTCCGAGATCGATGCGCTGCCGGGCGTGGTCGAGTCCGCGGTGATCGGCCTGCCCCATGCCGATTTCGGCGAGGGCGTCACCGCCATCGTCGTCGCCGGCCCGGAGGCGCGCGACGAGCGCGCGATCCTTCAGGCCCTCGAAGGCCGTCTCGCCCGCTTCAAGCAGCCCAAGCGCGTCCTCTTCGCCGACGACCTGCCGCGCAACGCCATGGGCAAGGTGCAGAAGAACGTTTTGCGGGATAGCCACGCGGCGTTGTACGCGGACGCCGAACCGGCGTGACACGGCCTTTTGCCGGTCGACGCGACCGGCCGCCGTGGACCGACACGTCCGTTCGGCAAACCGGACATTCGGGACGGACGTCCCGCCTGTCCCGGGCCGTCCCACGGACCGGAACGCCATCGAACGGTTCCGCTTCGGCTCGCGCGCGCCAAGGCCGTCGCGAAAGGGTTGACGGCGTGACGCTTGTCTGCTATTATTCCTATGCACTAAGAATTTAGTCGTACCGCTATGGTTCGCTGCGCCATGCGTCATGTTTCAGTTCGAAATGGGCTCGCTCGACAGGCTGCTTTCGATCCCATCGAGGATACAGAAGACCACCCTGACCTCTCGAAAGCGGCCATTCGTCGGCTCTCTGGTAATCTCGGCTTGGGGTGGGGTGCGGAAACTGGGTTTTCGCCCCGAAGCGGACGTTCCGCCTCCGACTCAACTCGGCTGTTGCGCCGCTACCAACGCCGCGTGATGCGGCCAACATTCGTCAATGGTTGCCGGCCATTGCCTCCCGGCAAGCTGCGAAGATAGCTGCGCCGTCCGGCGTGAAGCGGGCATGCGCCACGACCGTCTCCAGTCCCGCCGCGTAGCTCGCCGTATTGCGCGCGATCTTCGTAGCGACCGACGCTCTCTCTGCTGGAGATAGCTCCGGGTGTTCGCGCAATCGCTCCAGGCAATAGTTCATCCGCGCCAGCACGTAGGTTGCGTGGACGATGCCTTCGATCGGGCGCGGATCAGGCCGCAGGGGCGACCCGTAGCGCTCGCTCGGATCGTTTGTAGTCAGGTCGGCACCGAGCGTCATTCCGAACAACAGGGCATGCGCAGTCTCATGGGCAAGGCTTTCGACCAGTGTCACCCGGTCGGGCACGCGGTCGGGGTTGAGGATCACCGCCCCCCAAAGAAACACGGTGGCCGCACCGCCGAAGCCACCGCTGGCGTTGGTGGCGAGCACGATCTGATGGCCGAGCGTATCGATTTCGTCGAGCAGCGCAGGGTCAGTGCGATCAAGCAAGGCGCGCCCGGCATCGACCAGCGCCTGAATGCGGCGGACTTCATCCACCTCGACCGGCTGCAGATTGAGCGGCCGCCCCGGGTCGCTATCGATGACAGCTCGATAGCGGAACGCGTCATCGCGCCCGAGATCTGCGTCCGAGATGGTCACGATCGTGCCGGGTTGTCCCGCGCGGTCGGGCCGGCGCGCGAGGAGGTCGGCCGCTAGTGCGGGCACCGCGTCCGCATCTCCGCGCAGGATCGCCTGGACGAGGTCATGGTAGCAGGCCCAGAGCTGCGGCGGTGCCCCGCGTGTGGCGAGCAGAGCCTCGTGCCACGCCGCCCGGTCCGCCCCGTCGCCCAGGAGGTCGTGTCGTGCCGCCTCATCCAGCACGCGGGCGACGCTGTCGTCCAGCGCGCGCCGGATCGCACCGTCCATGGCAGCCGTGCGCGTGACATCGGGTCGGAAAGCGAAGGGATCCACGGTCTGACTCGTTCAACGGATCCGACGAGCTTGAACGCGCCCGGGCTCGGAGACCAGCCTCGAATGTCCCTCCTTGCCGAAAGGCGAATGCCCCAGAAATCGGAAAAATTTCGTACGGCGTGACTCTGGGACGCTCGGTCAATGACTCATTCGTCAGCCAATGATAGACTCAAAGACGGCCCCACCACTTCTAGGCCAAGCCGATTGTTCTATAATGTTGCATTTACGGCACATAGTATAAAACTACAATATTCCGTGGATGCCATGTGTGTAGTCGGGATTGACGCCCGCTCGAGTCCTGGCCTTTGATCGAGACCATGGCTGACGCTGCGATCTCATCTGACCTCAAGCTGGTCCAGCTCCCGGACGCCAACACGGCGGTTGGGCTTGCCGTGCGATTTATGTCGGGTCGCACGGCTTACGCCGAATTGCCGTTTGGTTCCTGGAGCTCCGCAATCTGCAACCAGGTGGGCCGTGGGCACTATGCCTTCGTCACGGACAACACCGACAAGGTCGTGGGATACGCAGGCTGGGCGATGACGCCGGAAGCCAAGGCTGAAGCCTGGGCAGATCAGGGTGTCGAACTCTCCGATGCCGAATGCCGCGAAGGCGACTGCCTCATCATGAATACCTGGATTGCCGATACGCCCGCGGTCCATCGCTTCCTGGTCGATGCCGTCCGCGCGGGCGCCCGCGATAAGAAAACGATCTACTTCCGCCGTGTTTACGATGATGGGCGCCGACGGGTCGTCCGCATCGCAGTCAACGAATTCGTCACCGGCCACTTAGAGCGCAATGTCGAGGCTGCCTTGAGCGCAGCTACGCAGGATGCGCCCCTCTACAATCATTGAACGCCATCACGCGCGATCGAGGACACGATGACCAAGGCTTCGACGGCTCAGGATGCGACCGCCATGTTGGCGATGCGCACCGCTCTCGCGTCTGGCCCACTCCTGGGCTTCGATACCTCGGAATGGGCAGGCGATGGCGTGCCGCGCGCTAAACAGGCCTTCGTCGGCACGCTTGCTCCCACTAGGACGGTCATCTCGACCGCAGATACGGGGCAGGGCACGCTGCGCGAGGCGCTGCAGAATCAGGTGGACGGCCTCGTCATTAATTTCGACCCATCTCTCGCAGGGCAGACGATCCAGCTCGAGGGAAATCTGAGCATCACCGAAGGCGTCACCATCAATGGTGCGATCGGCAACAGCAGCATCACGATCAGCGGCACCGCTGCCACGAATCCCAATTCCAGTCAGCCCACGGCCGGAATTTTCAACGTTCGTGCGAATCAAGAAGACACGGTTACTCTACGAGGCCTCAATCTTACCAACGGTAAGGCCGAGGGTGTGCCGAGTATCGGTGGTACAACCGGCGGGAGCGCTGGTGGTGCCATTCGTGCCGCGTCCGGCAGCCTCGTTCTTGAGAATATTACGTTCTCGAACAACACCGCCGTCGGCGGCCGCGGCAATGACGCCCAAGATACGAGTTCCGGCGATCCGGACAAGGCGGCTGGGAATGGCGGCAACGCGGCGGGTGCCGTCTACGTCGAATCCCGCGTCACGGTGGCCGCGAGCAACCTTGTGTTTAGCAACAACAGCGGTTTCGCCGGATCAGGTGGCGCCGCTAGCCTAGCCTCCCCGGAGGCGGGCCTGGCTGGTACGGGCGATCAGGATTCGAACAGTCAGACCGTTCGAGATGCCGCGGTCTGCTACGCCTCCGGCACGCGAATTCTGACGGCTGCCGGCGAAGTTGCCGTCGAGAACCTCACCGTTGGCGACCTCGCCGCGACGGCCTCCGGCGCCTATCGCCCGATCCGCTGGATCGGTCACCGCACGAGCGATTGCCGCAGCCATCCGGCGCCGCAGGACATCCTGCCCGTGCGCATCAGTGCCGGCGCCTTCGGGGAGAACCGCCCTGCGCGCGATCTCGTCGTCTCGCCCGGCCATTCCATCTGCCTCGACGTGCTCGGTGAGGTGCTGATTCCGGCCTCCGCGCTGGTGAACGGCACAACGATCACGCAGCAGGACGTCGAGACGGTGACCTACTGGCATATCGAACTCGAAAGCCACGACATCCTGATCGCCGAGGGCCAGCTGGCCGAAAGCTATCTCGACATGGGCAACCGCGGTTTCTTCGCCGAGAGCAGCGTAGTCGACCTCGGCGCGACGCCGGATGTCAACGCCGCCGCGCGCACCCATGCCGATTTCTGCCGGCCTTACGTCGCCGACGGCGTCGTGCTCGATGCGGTCCGCGCGCAGGTCCAGGCCCGCGCCGAGCAGCGCGGCTGGCGGCTCGACGACGCGCCCTGGGCGGACATGCACCTGATGGTCGACGGCGTGCGGGTCGAGGCCGACACGCACGGCCTCACCGCCCGCTTCGTGCTGCCGGCCGAAGCCAAGGACGTCTGGCTGATCTCTGAGACCAGCGCGCCTAGCCAGATCTCGAACAACCGGGATCCGCGCCAACTCGGTCTCTGCATCCAGGGCATCACGATCGACGACGGCGTCGGCGAGAAGCGCTCTGTCGCGCTCGACGATCCCCTGCTGTGTGTTGGCTTCCATGACTGCGAGGATGGCGTGCGTCGCTGGACGGCGGGCCGTTCGCGGCTGCCGGCCAAGCTGTTCGCCGGCTGCCGCGGCACGGTATTCCTGCGCCTCGACTTGGTGCGGCCGGCCCTGCCGCGCTGGGTCGCGCCTCAGGCCGCTGTCGTCGAACCGGCCGAGCACGAGGCGCCGCGTCTGAGCCTCGTCGCCTAATACTGCTTCGTTGACTTGCCCAGCCCCGGCCCGAAAGATCAGCTGGGGCCGGGCTTTGGAGCAAAAAGCAAATCGTATTGGCCGTATGACACCTACCAACCCGACCAGCGTGTAAGCGGACGTTCCCGGCTTCTGCAAAGGGTCCAGGCCGTGTCAAA
>NZ_BPRA01000002.1 GCF_022179645.1 Methylobacterium thuringiense | reverse complement strand
GGGGATGCGCGCCCGTGTCGGAGAGATGGAGGAAACGGCTGCCGATCCCGCCCGCTGGGGCGATGCCGTCGTCGCGCGGCGCGACGTGCCGACGAGCTATCATCTCGCGGTCGTGCTCGACGACGACGCCCAGGGCATCACCCACGTGGTCCGCGGCGAGGATCTGAGGGCGGCGACCGATCTGCATGTCCTGCTGCAGCGGCTGCTCGGGCTATCGACGCCGGCCTATCACCACCACCGGCTGCTGCTGGCCGAGAACGGCGAGAAGCTGGCCAAGTCGCGCGGGTCGGAGTCCCTCGGCGATCTGCGCGCGCGGGGCGCGACGGCGGCAGAGATCCGACAGCGGCTCGGGTTCTGATGCCGTTCGGCCACCGGCGCAGGCGCCTCAGCGCATCGCATCCCGCTGCGCCATCGCGGTCGCGCTCTTCGACTTCTGCATCGTCGCCTCGATCTGGTCGCGCTGGCGCTTGAACTCGGCGAGCAGGCGGCCGTCGAGCTCGCGGCCGCGGGGGACGCGGATCTTCAGCGGGTCGACGAAGTGGCCGTTGATGATCACCTCGTAGTGCAGGTGCGGGCCGGTGGAGAGCCCGGTGGAGCCGACATAGCCGATCACCTGGCCCTGCTTCACCCGGGCGCCCTGCGTCACGCCTCGGGCGAAGCGGGACATGTGGTTGTAGGTGGTGACGTAGCCGTTGATGTGCTGGATTTCGACGCGCTGGCCGTAGCCCGAATCCCACTGCGCCTTGATAACCGTGCCGTTGCCCGCGGCGACGATCGGTGTGCCGATCGGGTTCGCCCAGTCGATGCCGGTGTGAAGCTTGGCGTAGCCGAGCACCGGGTGGCGGCGGTAACCGAAGCCGGAGCGCATGATGCCGTCGGCGATGGGCTTGCGGATCAGGAATTTCTTCAGCGAGCGGCCCTGGTCGTCGAGGAAGTCGACGGCGCCGTCGTCGGGTGACTGGAAGCGGTAGATCTTGCGGGTCTCGCCGCCGAGGTTGAGCGCGGCGTAGAGCAGTTCCGGTTTCTCGCCGGCGCTCGGGCCGGCATCCTCGTCGTAGCTGTAGAAGACGTCGAGGCCGTCGCCGGACGAGATCCGGCGCTGGAAGTCGACGTCGTAGCTGAACACCCGCACGATGTCGTCGACGGCCGAGCGCGGCAGCTCGTGCCGGGCGGCCGTCTCGTAGAGGCTCTGGTAGAGGCGCGGGCCGGAGCCGCTCTCTTCCTCGTCGTCATCGTCCTCGGAGGAATTGGCCTGAGGCTGCGGCTTGCCGCCCAGAGTCTCGTCCGTCGGGGGCGCAACCGAGACGAAGCTGCCCCGGTCGTTCATCGCGGCGATCGCCTCGACGCCCTTCTCTCCGTAGAGCACCACGCGGGTGACGCGGCGGGCGTCGCCGGGCTTCGGGCCGGGGGCGATCTGCACGCGGAACTGCTGGCCTTCGATCAGGGCCGCCGTCTTCGTCTTGCCGCCGAGCGCCGCGACGACCGCGCGGATGGCGTCGTCGGTGGTGAGCCCGGTGGCCTTGAGCACGGTCTCGAGTGTGTCTCCGCGCTTGAGCGCGAGGTCTCGCTCCTCGACGAGGGCCGACTCGCCACCCTTCAGCTCGACCTTGCCGAGGTTGGTGACGTTCTCGGGCACCACGAGCACCTCGATCGACTTGAACGGGCTCGCATCCTTGGCCTCAACCTCGGTGCCGAACTTGGCCGAACCCGGCTGCAGCGTGCGCGAGAGCATGATCTGCGGCGCGAGCGGAAGCGCCGTGCGCCGGCCGGCCTCCGCCGTCAGGCGGCGCTCTTCCTCGACCTGCGCCGTCACGTCGTCGTCGGTGAGCGCGGGCGCACTCGCATCCATCGGCAGGTCGGTCAGGTCGCGCTTGACCACGCTGACTTCGCCGCCGGGGCCGTCGCCGCCGGCCGCACTGGTGTCGGCGTAGCGCTCCTGCGAGTCGTCCGAGGTGATCTTCAGCGGGTCGAAGCGCGGGATGTCGGTGGCGAACACCCCCGTCTGCATCGACAGCGCGGTCGAGACGCGCACGAACGGCTTCACCTTGATGATCTCGCGGTCGCCGAGCCGGACCGTCACAGGCGTCCGAAAGCTCTGCTTGGCCGAAGCGATCATCAGGTTGCGTACGAGCCGGTCGCCCTTGCGCGCCACGTTGACGCCGTCCTCGCCGACCTCACGCTTCGACGACACGGTGACTCGCTCGGGGATCGCCGCGTGGGAGATGTCGCTGCGGAGCGAAACCTGGATCGCCCCTCCGATCAGGCAGGCGCCGGTGATGCCGGTCAGCGCGCTGGCGCAAAGCCAGCGCAGGTTCACGTCGCGGCGGTCGACCTGCGTCGCCTCGGCCCCGGCCATGTCGAGCGGCGGCTCGATGCCGCGCTCGAACAGGCGCGAGGGGCGCCCTGGCGACGATCCGCGCGCTTCACCGATCTTGAGCCGCTCGCGGGTCACCGGCGTACCATGGGCAAAGGTCTCGGACTCCGGGCCGGCCTGTCATGCGACGAAGCCCATCCCCTGCGGAGGCAGGGCCATCGGAACGGGCGCAAGGCGTCCCTCATCGTGTCGAAGCCCAGCGTGTCGAGATTGAGGCGTCGGGCGCCCGACATGACGATCCGCACCGGTTCCTCAGGGACCCTGCGGCGGCTGCCGGATCGTCCCTGTTCCTCAAACCATCTACCATGGATTGCGCGCAATGGGGGCGACCCGGTGCTGTCACACGCATGCGACACCGCATGTCTTCCACAATGCAGCGCCCTGCGCCGGCATTGACGACTTGTCGTTGTACAGCCTAGCTGGGTCCCGACGGTTCCCGAAAGGGATCAAAAGGGAACGCGGTGAGGGACTTGTCCCAATGCCGCGGCTGCCCCCGCAACTGTAAGCGGCGAGCCTTCCGCCACCGATGTCACTGGGTTCCTCGACCCGGGAAGACGGATGGAAGGCAGTGACCCGCGAGCCAGGAGACCTGCCGTCAGTCGTGGTCACACGCGAAACGCGTCGGGCGGGGTGCTCCGGCGGGTGTCGAAGCACGCGGCTGCGTTCCGTGTGGTGAGGCCTCGTTCGCGGTGACGTGCCACAGACGTCGCCCGAGGCTCGTTTTCCGTGTCCCATCGCTCTCCCACCGCGCTTCGGCGCGCTCTCCGGTCGTGCGTCGGCCTCTCGCTGCTCGCGGCTTCGCCGGCCCTGGCTCAGCAGACCGCCGCGCCTTTCACCCGCACCGCGCCGGATACGGCGACGAGCCTCGAAGAGATCTCGGTCAGCGCCACCGGCGTACCGACGCCGACCTCGCAGATCGGTTCGAGCGTGACCGTGCTCACGGCCGAGACCCTGCAGCAGCAACAGCGGCGCACCGTCCCGGACGCGCTTCAGCAGGTGCCGGGCCTCAATGTCGTGCAGACCGGCGGACCCGGGGGCCAGACCTCGGTGTTCATTCGCGGCGCGAACGCGAACCAGACCAAAGTCCTGATCGACGGCATCGACGCCACCGATCCGTCGACGCCCAACGGCGCCTTCGATTTCGGCCAGCTCCTGACCGACGATCTCTCGCGGATCGAGGTCTTGCGCGGACCGCAGAGCGGCCTCTACGGCGCGGACGCCATCGGCGGCGTGATCTCCTTCGTCACCACGCGCGGCGAGGGGCCGACCCGGATCACGACCCGCGTCGAGGGTGGCTCGTTCGGCACCTTCAATCAGTTCGGCCGCATCAGCGGCGCGGAGGACGGTTTCGACTATTCGGTGTCGATCCAGCACCTGCGTGCGGCGGAGACGCCGGTCACGCCCCGCGACCTCGCAGCGCCGGGCTTCAAGCGCTATCCGAACTACTACGACAACACGACCGTCTCGGCGAAGCTCGGATACCAGTTCACCGACGACTTCCGCATCAACTCCATCACGCGCTTCACCGACGCGACGCTTCGGTTCAACACCGACAACTACGAGTTCTTCCCGACCGTGCTCTTCGGCACGATCCGCAACGAGCAGACGTATCAGCAGCTCTTCACCCGCAACGAGGCCGAGTGGACGCCGTCCGCCGGTTTTCACAACATCTTCGCGATCAACTACTCGAACCAATTCCGGGACAACGAGACGCAGATCTACGATCCGCTCAACCCCCTCGCGACGACGAATACCGGCGAGCGCACGCGCTACGAATACCGTGGCGACTACCTGTTCGCACCCGGTAACCTTCTGCTGTTCGGCGCGCAGCGCGACGAGGAGCGCCTGCGCAATCTCGACCTCAATCCGTTCGGCACCGGCGATCTGAAGGCGCAGAACGGCAACACCGCCGGCTATGTCGAGGCGCAGCTGACGCCGTTCGAGCGCGCCAGCATCGTGGCCAACATCCGCCACGACGAGAACGATGCGTTCGGTCCCGCCACGACGTTCCGCGTCGCGCCGAGCTACATCCTGCCCTATACGGAGACCCGCATCAAAGGCAGCGTCGGCAGCGGCTTCAAGACGCCGACCCTGTATCAGCTCTTCGTCAGCATTCCGGCCTTCGGACAGATCGCCAACCCCGACCTGAGGCCGGAGGAGAGCCTGGGCTACGATGCCGGCTTCGAGCAGCCGATCGGGCCGAACGTGCTCGTCGGCGCGACCTACTATCAGAACGACTTCGTGAACCTGATCAACACCGCCTTCCTGCCGATGCGCCAGTTCCAGTTCGTGAACGTCGGCAGGGCCGAATCCTACGGGGCTGAAGCCTTCGCCGCCTTCAAGCTCACCGACACCTGGTCGGCCCGGATCGACTATACGAACACGGTCAGCAAGGACGAGATCGCCAACCAGGAATTGCTGCGCCGGCCACGCCACAAAGGCAGCCTCACCACCTCCTGGACTCCGCTGCCCGGCCTGGCCGTCAGCGGCACGGTAATCGTGCTCGGCCACTTCGTCGACGGCAACCGCGACTTCTCGATCTCGCGGCTCAAGAATCCCGGCTTCACCATCGTGAACCTCGCCGTGAACTACGACGTCAACGAGACGGTCACCGTGTTCGGCCGCGTCGATAACCTGTTCGACCGCCGCTACGAAAACCCCACCGGTTTCCTCGGGCCGGGACTCGCGGTGTATGGCGGCGTGCGTGTGAGTACGTTCTGAGCGCCATGCGGACCCAAAAACTCCTTCGCCCGCTCGTCGTGGCGGCGTGCCTCGCTGCCGGCGGCGTCGTGGCGGAAGAGGCCGCGCCGGCGCGTCCGGCGCGGATCGTCTCGATGAACCTCTGTGCCGACGAGCTGGTCCTGCGCCTCGCCGACCGCGATCAGATCGCGGCCGTGACTTGGCTCGCCCGCGATCCACGCGGCTCGACGGTCGCCGCCGAGGCCGCTGGCGTTCCGCCGACCCGCGGTCTCTCCGAGGAGATCGTCGCGCTGAGGCCCGACCTCGTCATCGCGGGAGCCTTCACCACGCGCACGGCCGTCGGGCTCCTGAAGCGGATCGGCTTTCCGCTGCTCGAACTCGGCGTGCCGTCTGATTTCGAGGGCGTGCGCGCCCAGATCCGCGCCGTCGCCAGGGCTGTCGGGCATCCGCAACGCGGGGAGGCGATGATCACGGTGTTCGACGCAAGGCTGGCAACGGTAGCCGCGGCCGGCGACGGGCCTCGCCTGCGTGCCCTGGTGATGCGCCCCAACGCTTTCACGGTCGCGCCCGGCAGCCTCGGCGATGCGATCATCCGCGCCGCCGGCCTCGTCAACGTCGCCGCCGAGATCGGCCGCGACCGTTCGGGCCAGGTTCCTCTCGAGGCGGCGGCCTTCGCCGATTTCGATCTCATCGTGCTCGACGAGGGCGAGAACCGAACACCCTCGCTCGCCGACACGGTGCTGCATCACCCGGTCCTGAGCGCCTTCCGCCGTGAAGGACGTACGGTCTCGATCCCGAACAGGCTGTGGAGTTGTCCGGGGCCGCAGGTGGCCGAGGTGGTCGAGCGGTTGGCTCAAGCCGCTCGCAGGCGGACAGCATCGCAATGAACGCCCCGCTACCCCCACCTGTTATCGCCCGGCAAACTCGCCCCGGCCGCTGGCTCGTTCCGGTCCTCGCTCTCCTTGTCGCCGCCCTCACAGCCGCCTCCGTCACCATCGGCTACGCCGCCTTCGACGTGCCGGCCGCGTTCGGTGACTGGTTTGCCGGGCGCACCACCCTGCCGGCGCTGGTGCTCTGGGAACTGCGTATTCCGCGCGCCCTGCTCGGCGCGCTCGTCGGCTTCAGCCTCGGCCTGACCGGGGCGGTGATGCAGGGCTATCTACGCAATCCCCTCGCCGATCCCGGCATCCTCGGTATCTCTTCCACTGCGGCGTTTGGCGCTGTGGTGGTGTTTTATGGCGGTCTCGCCGGTTCTCTCAGCCTCGCCCTGCCGATCGGCGGGATCGCCGGAGCTGCCGGCGCGGCGCTGGCGATCAATCTGCTGGCGATGCGCGGTACCGGCACGCTCGGCCTGATCCTGGCCGGCGTCGGTCTGTCGAGCCTCGCCGGGGCCATGACCGCGCTGGCGCTGAACCTCGCCCCGAACCCCTACGCCGCCCTGGAAATCGTCTTCTGGCTGATGGGCTCGCTCAGCGACCGCAGCATGGACCATGTCTGGCTCTGCCTGCCGCTGATGGCGCTCGGATGGCTGATGATGCTCACCACCGGCCAGGCGCTCGATGCGCTCTCGCTCGGCGAGGACACCGCCGCGAGCCTCGGCTTCGATCTCGTCTCGGTGCGGCTGCGTATCGTCACCGGGGCCGCGCTGGCGGTCGGCAGCGGCGTCGCGGTGAGCGGCGCCATCGGCTTCGTCGGGCTCGTGGTGCCCCATCTCGTGCGCCCGCTCGTCGGCGCGCGGCCCTCGGCGAGCCTGTGGCCGAGCGGGCTCGCTGGCGCGGCGCTGGTGCTTGCCGCCGATATCGCCGTGCGCCTGCTGCCGACGCGGCCCGAACTGAAGCTCGGCGTCGTCACGGCACTGGTCGGCGCGCCGTTCCTGATCGGCCTCCTCTTCCATCATCGGGGGAGGGGCTGATGCGCCTCGGCGTGCAGGGGGGCGTGGTCCGCATCGGCGCGCGCACGATTCTCGACAACGTGACGTTGAGCGTCGGCGCGGGCGAGTTCGTCGGCCTCGTCGGTCCGAACGGGGCCGGTAAGACGACGCTGCTGCGCCTGCTCGCCGGCCTGATTGTGCCCAGTGCCGGCCGGGTCGTCCTCGACGGGCGTCCGCTCGGCACCGTCAGCCGTGACGAGCGCGCTCGCCGGGTCGCAGCCTTCTTCCACGGGGCCGGCATCGGCTGGCCGATGCGGGTGCGCGAGATCGTGGCGCTCGGCCGCCTGCCGCATCGCCGCGCTTTCGCCGGCGAGGATGCCGCTGATCAGGCTGCGATCGCGCGAGCGATGGCGCTGACGCAGATCGGCCACCTCGCCGACCGGGTCGAGCCGACGCTCTCGTCCGGCGAGCGCATGCGGGTGCTGCTCGCTCGTGCGCTCGCGGTCGAGGCGGAGATGCTGCTCGCCGACGAGCCGATCACCGCCCTCGACCCGGCTCACCAGCTCGACGCGATGGCGATGCTACGAACGGTCAGCCATGCCGGAGCTGGGGTGATCGCCGTGTTGCACGACCTGACCCTCGCCGCGCGGTTCTGCGACCGGCTCGTCGTCATGAGCGAAGGCCGTATCGTCGCCGACGCTCCGCCCGCCGCAGCGCTCGACGACGGTCTGCTGCATCGCGTGTTCGGCGTCGCCGCCCAGCGCGGAACCCATGCCGACGGTGGCGCATACATCCTACCCTGGGCCCGCTCGCAACAATCAACGGGAGAGACACGCCCATGACGATCGCCACCGCCAAGGAGATGGACGAGGTTCGCGCCGTCGAGGCGTTGCTAAGGCAGAGCCTTGCCGATCCCGACACCGCCTGGAGCGTCGGCAGCTTCGGCGCCATCGCCGAGTTCATGCGCGACCCGGACGAGCAGACGACCGAACTCGCTGATGGCCGGCTTGGCGCCTATACCTCCCGCGGCGCGGTGGCCTTCACACCGATACCGGGCCTGCGTCCGGTCGCCTACGAGACCGCGATCAACTCGGGCTGGAACCACGCCATCGCCCTCTGCCTGCCGGAGGCGGCGTGCGCCATGACGCGCCGCACGGTGGTCACGGAACTCGGCCCCGACAAGGACGCGGCGCGCGACGAGGACCGCGACGCGATCCTGTTCGATCTCGGCCTCGGCCTGCTCGCGGTCGACGCCTGCGTGCGCTCGGCCGACCCGGAGGTGATTGCCTGCCTGCGCGCCGGCACCGGCAAGCCGGTCTTCGACCACGCTAACCCGATCGGCCCGCGCCTCGTCGAATTCAGTCCCAACCGCGTCTTCGTCGGCCGTGCCGGCCGCGTCGAGGTATTTCAGCCGATCCCGCCCGCCGACGGCAAGAGTCCGGAGGGGCCGCATACCCACGTGATGCCGAAGCTGCTCAAGGGCGGCCGAACCCACGCCGCCACCACGCCGATCCCGGAAGGCTTCGTGCCCTTCGCCGCGATCCACCCGGCCCATCCCTACAAGGACGCGCTGGGCCAGCGCATCCCGTTCCTGCAGGAACGCGTCGACGCGTTCCAGGCCCTGCTCGACCGCTGGGGCGACCCGGAACTCGTCGCCGTGAAGCGCCGTGTCACCGAGGGGGGCGACCCGGACGCGATCGGTCCAGGCCGCCATATCCAGGCCGCCCGGCGCGTGGCCGAGAACCAGGCGCGCTATCGACGCGGCGAGGTGATGGAGATCGCAGCGGACGAAGAGGAGCCGGATGCGGGTTGAGAGACGGTTCCGAGTACGACGGCCCTGCCATCCCCCACGCCCCTCATGCTGAGGCGCTCGCGGAGCGAGCCTTCGAAGCACGGCTGACGGTCCTGCAGGCCCGTGCGACGTCGTCGGAAGTTCAGGCGGCGACCGGGACAGGCGGCCGCCGTGTTTCGAGGCCCGCTGCGCGTACACCTCAGCATGAGGATCGTGGTTTATGCCAGGTCCGTTGGATCCGAGATCGATGGTCATTGAAGGCAAAAATGGAGGCTCGGGTGCCATGACAGAGACCGGTTCCATCACCATCCGCCCGGCCAAGTCCTCCGATCGCGATGCCATTCTCGCCATACTCCATCCGATCGTCCGCGCCGGCGACACCTACGCGCTGCCGAGCACCTGGAGCGGCGAGGCGATCCTCGCCTACTGGATGGCACCGGCCCATCGCGTCCTGGTGGCGGAGATGGACGGCCATGCGCTCGGCACCTGCTACATCCGCCCGAACCAGCTCGGCGGGGGCGGCCATGTCGCCAATGCCGGCTACGCGACGCATCGGGATGCCGCCGGCCGGGGCATCGCCCGTGCGTTGGCGGAACGCTCGTTCGCCGTGGCGCGGGAGGCCGGCTTCACGGCGATGCAGTTCAACTTCGTGGTGGCGAGCAACACCCGCGCCGTCGTCCTGTGGCGCTCCCTCGACTTCGCCGAGGTCGGCCGGCTGCCGGAGGCGTTCCGTCATCCGAGCCTTGGACTCGTCGATGCCCTGGTGATGCACCGCAGGCTGTGAGCAGCAGACGTTTCGATAGGCTTGACTTCCGCGGGGCCGCGCGATGACAGCACAGGCGGAATAGCCAGCAGGGGTGCCGATGAGCTTCGTGGTCTGCCTCGCGGCTTTGTTCTTCCTGATGGCCGTCGCCTATCGCGGGTTTTCCGTCATCCTGTTCGCGCCGGTCGCGGCGATGGGCGCGGTGCTGGTCACGGACCCGTCGGCGGTGCCGACGATCTTCACCGGCCTGTTCATGGAGAAGATGGTCGGCTTCCTGAAGCTGTATTTCCCGCTGTTCCTGCTGGGCGCGGTCTTCGGAAAGCTGATCGAGATTTCCGGCTTCGCCCGCTCCATCGTCGGCGCGGTGACGGGCATGCTCGGGCAGGGCAGGGCGGTCGCGGCCATCGTGATCGTCGGCGCGATCCTGACCTATGGCGGCGTCTCGCTCTTCGTGGCGGTGTTCGCGGTCTATCCCTTCGCGGCCGAGCTGTTTCGCCGGAGCGACATCCCGAAGCGCCTGATCCCCGGCACCATCGCGCTCGGCGCCTTCACCTTCACGATGGACACGCTGCCGGGCACGCCGCAGATCCAGAACATCATCCCAACGAGCTTCTTCAAGACGGATTCGTACGCCGCGCCCTGGCTCGGGATCATCGGATCGATTTTCGTTTTCGCCCTCGGGGTGAGCTGGCTCGAGTTTCGCCGACGCCGGGCAGCGGCGGCTGGCGAAGGCTATGGCTCCGACCATGCCGAGGAGCCGGCGGCGAGCGCGGACACAGTCACCATCCACCCTGCGGTGGCGCTGCTGCCGCTGCTGATCGTCGGGGTCGGCAACAAGCTGCTGCTCGGATGGATCACCGCCGCCTACGGCGCCGAGGCCTCGGCCGCGCTCAATCCGGAGATGGCGACGCATCCGGTCACGGTGCAGGTGAAGACGGTGGCGGCGATCTGGGCCGTCGAAGGCGCGCTGATCCTCGGCATCCTGGCCACCGTGCTCCTCGGCTTCCGCAATCTCTCCGATCGCTTCGCGGCCGGTTCGAAAGCGGCGGTGGCCGGCTCGCTGCTCGCCGGCATGAACACGGCGACCGAGTACGGTTTCGGAGCGGTCATCGCCGCCCTGCCGGGCTTCAAGGTGATCTCGGACGCGCTCTCCGCGATCCCGAACCCGCTCGTCAACGAGGCCGTGACCGTCAACGTCCTCGCCGCTGTCACCGGTTCGGCATCCGGTGGTCTCTCGATCGCGCTGGGGGCGCTCGGCGACAGGTTCGTGCAGGCGGCGCAGGCCTCGGGGATCCCGCTGGAGGTAATGCACCGTGTCGCCTCCATGGCGAGCGGCGGCATGGACACACTGCCGCATAACGGCGCGGTGATCACCCTGCTCGCCGTGACCGGCCTGACCCACCGGCAATCCTACGGCGACATCTTCGCCATCACCGTCATCAAGACGTTGGCGGTGTTCTTCGTGATCGGGGTGTACTACGCGACAGGCCTCGTGTGAGGACGGGCCGGCGGCTCCTGAAGGGGCCGGACCCATCGCGAAGAACAAGGGTTGCCGCGCAGCGTGACGACGAAACGGCGCTTCCTGACCAACGAACCGAGCCATCGCAACGCCTACGACCTCTTCGAAGGACGCTGGGCGAGCGACTTGAGCGAGATCGATCCGAGCCTTCCGGCGACGGGTTTCCCCGGCTTCCGGCACGATTCCCGGCTGCGGCAGGCCGCCGAGCATCTCGGCCGGGACGGGCGGCTCGATGGCTACGACGTGCTCGAACTCGGCCCCCTGGAAGGTGCACACACCTATCAGTTGGAGGCGCTCGGGGCTCGCAGCATCACGGCGGTCGAATCGAACTCGGATGCGTTTCTCAAGTCGCTGATCGTGAAGAACATGGCGGGCTTGAACCGCTCGACCTTCCTCCTCGGCGACGTCAGCCGCTACCTCGATACGCCCGGCCCCCGCTACGACCTGATCGTCTGCTGCGGCATCCTCTACCACATGCTCGATCCGGTGGAGCTGATACGGCTGGCCGCCGCCCGCTCCGACCGGCTGTTCATCTGGACGCATTACTTTCTCGATCAGCCGAGACTGCCCGCCATGACGGTTCGCACCGTCACGCATGACGGCCTGACGGTGCGGCTGCACGAGCTGACCTATCGGCATCGCGCGCTCGGGAAATTCCTCGGCGGCAACCAGCCGAAAACGCGCTGGATGGAGCTGCCCGAAATTCTCGCGGCGCTGGCCCATTTCGGGCTCAGCGAGACCACGGTGATCCTCGACGACCCGAACGGGCCGAACGGTCCCGCCGTCACCCTCGCTGCGAGCCGCCCGGGCGCGGCGCCGCCTTCGGCTTGACCGCTCCGGCGCGGGCTCCCTACACACAGGGAGAGGGTCGGGCCCCGTCCCGGCAACAACGACGACGGACACGATGAACGCGCCGGTAAACCCGAAGAAACTCATCAAGGGCGGCCTGCACGACTGGGAGGTCGTGATCGGCATGGAGATCCATGCCCAGGTCACCAGCCGCTCGAAGCTCTTCTCCGGCGCCTCGACGGAATTCGGCGGCGAGCCCAACGACCACGTCTCGCTGGTCGACGCGGCCATGCCCGGCATGCTGCCGGTCATCAACGAGGAATGCGTCGCACAGGCCGTACGCACCGGCCTCGGCCTCAAGGCCAAAATCAACAACCGCTCGGTCTTCGACCGGAAGAACTATTTTTATCCGGATCTGCCGCAGGGCTACCAGATCTCGCAGTTCAAGGATCCGATCGTCGGCGAGGGCGAGGTGCTGGTGGACCTCGCCGACGGCTCGACGATCACGGTCGGCGTCGAGCGGCTGCACCTGGAGCAGGATGCCGGCAAGTCGCTGCACGACCAGAACCCGACCCAGAGCTTCGTTGACCTCAACCGCTCTGGCGTCGCCCTGATGGAGATCGTCTCGCGTCCCGATCTGCGCTCGTCGGAGGAGGCCCGCGCCTACGTGACCAAGCTGCGGACCATCCTGCGCTATCTCGGCACCTGCGACGGCGACATGGAGAAAGGCTCGCTCCGCGCCGACGTGAACGTCTCGGTGCGCAAGCCCGGCGACCCGCTCGGCACGCGCTGCGAGATCAAGAACGTCAACTCAATCCGTTTCATCGGCCAAGCCATCGAAGTCGAGGCCCGCCGCCAGATCGCGATCATCGAGGACGGCGGCACCATCGACCAGGAGACCCGCCTCTACGATCCGGGCAAGGGCGAGACCCGCTCGATGCGCTCGAAGGAAGAGGCACACGACTACCGCTATTTCCCCGATCCCGACCTGCTGCCGCTCGAATTCGACCAGGCCTATGTCGACGCCCTGGCCGAGGGCTTGCCGGAACTGCCGGACGCGAAGAAGGCGCGCTTCATCGCCGATTTCGGCCTGAGCGCCTACGATGCCGGCGTGCTCGTGGCCGAGCGCTCCTCGGCCGATTACTTCGAGGCCGTGGCCCGCGCTCGCGACGGCAAAGCGGCTGCCAATTGGGTGATCAACGAGCTGTTCGGCCGCCTCAACAAGGAAGGTCTCGGTATCGAGCAGACGCCGGTCTCTGCCGAGCAGCTTGGGCAGATCGTGGACCTGATCGGCGAAGGCGTGATCTCCGGCAAGATCGCCAAGGACCTGTTCGAGGTGATCTGGACCGAGGGCGGCAACCCGCGCGAGGTCGTCGAAGCTCGCGGCATGAAGCAGGTGACGGATACCGGCGCCATCGAGGCGGCGGTCGACGACATCATCGCCAAGAACCCCGACAAGGTTCAGCAGGCCAAGGAAAAGCCGACCCTGCTCGGCTGGTTCGTCGGCCAGACCATGAAGGCCACCGGCGGCAAAGCCAACCCGGCCTCGGTGAACGCGCTGCTAAAGGCGAAGCTGGGGATCGAGTAGGCGAGCGCACAGCAAAATACGCCCGCGCAGCCAAGCTGCCGGGACGTCAGACTTAACAAGCTTCGAAATACCCGCCGCGGACGAACCGCGGCGGAAACGGCTTGAGTTGGGGCTGATGCGTGTTCGAAGTCGTACCTGATTCAGGTCGCTTCTGCGCCCCTGGAGCCGCCTCCGTCCGGTGATCCGTCGTAACGAGCCGCTCGATCTCAGGCCGAACCGGTCCCGAGATTTTCTAGGCGGCGTTCCGCTGGGGTGGAGTCATGCCCGTCTCCTTCAGCCAGATCTCGCAACGACGACGACCATCATACCGTCGTCACTCCGAGATCTTGTGCCTCGATTGCGAAGCACCTGACGAGACTGCGGCTGTAACCGAAGTCCGTCAAGCCGAAAACGCACCCAAGCTTTTGCCTATTCGGATGAAACACTGCTTTCAAAAGCCACCTGCGTTTACCGACAGAGACTTACCGCGCTGCAGCGTCGGTGAAAAACATCATGAGCCACGAAGCGAGGCCGATGAGGGCATCAGCGTTCGAGGAGCTGGTTCTTCACGAGATATTTGATCCCACGGTCGAAGGACTCGTCGGTGTCGCCGCGCAGATCGAGGCTGTAGGCCTTCTCCGGTCCGCCCGCCTTCAGGGGCTTGTAGTAGACGTTCATGTTCAGGATCAGGCTGGAGACCTTCTGCACTTCACCGACGAAGATCCCCTCGGCCCCGAGCGTCTTGCCGAAAGTGTCGGCACAGCCGCCGCAGGCCCGCAGATCCGCGGTCTTGGCGACGTCCTGCTTGACTGGGTCGGTGGAGACGAGGGTATAGCGCCCCGGATCCTTCAGGAGGGTCCGGAATTCTTCCGTGGTCCTCTGCAGCCGTACTTTGTCGTCCTCGGTGGGCGGCGTCGGCGCGCCCCTGGCGAACTGGAAATCGAAGACTGCGACCTTCTCGGGCTCGGCCTGCGCAGCTGTGGAGAGCGGCAGCATCGCTGCGATCACGGCGATGCGTTTCATCGGCGTCATGAGGATCCTCCATGCTTTTCGATGACGGACGTCTACGGTCCGTTCACGGGGCCAACGCGAGAGCCTCCCGTTCGATCATCCGAGACTCGTGAGATTGGCTCAAGGCCGGGAATGAGCGGTGCAGCGCGGCATTCCCGGTGACGAAACCGCCCGGATCTGCCAGCAGGCAGCCATGAACGCCGCTCGCGCCGCCATGGTCACGCCCGCCCACGCCCATTTCGCGTCGACCATTCCGCCGCGCTTCGCGCCGTTGCCGAGCGTCCCCAATGTCATCGTGATCGGCGCGGGCGCCGCCGGCATCGCGGCCGCACGATCCCTGGTCGAGGCCGGGTCGTCCGTCGCCGTCCTAGAGGCGCGCGACCGCGTCGGAGGTCGCGCCGTGACCACAAGCCTGCGCGGCCATCCGATCGATCTCGGCGCGCATTGGCTGCATGCCGGCCCGGTCAATCCGCTGGTCGCCCTCGGCCATGCGCGCGGCGAGCCACTTCGTAAGGCGGCGCAGGACAGTCATCTCATGGTCGGCAGGCGCCGGGCGCGGCCGGCCGAGAAGGCCGCCTTCTCCCGCGCCTTCGACATCGCCGACCGCGCGATGACGCTCGGCGCGTCGCGGTCGAACGAGGACCGGCCGGTCGGCTCGCTCGTTCCGGTGGGGCTCGGGCCTTGGCGGGACCGGATCGCGCTGGTCCACGCCCTCGTCTCCGGGCGCCCCCTCGACGAGGTCTCGCTGCACGATTGGCCGAGCCTCGAATACGGCGACAACTTTTTCGTGGGTGGCGGCTACGGCGCCTACCTCGCGCGGCTGGCTCAGGGATTGCCGATCGCGCTCGGCACGCCTGTCGGCCGCATCGACCGGTCGGGCACCGGCGTGAGCGTCGAGACCGAGGCCGGGGCGGTGCTGCGCGCCAAGGCCGTCGTCGTCACCCTTCCGATCATGGTGCTGCAGGAAAGCGTGCGCTTCACGCCGGCCCTCCCAGCCGAGATCCGCGCGTCGATCGACGGCTTCCGGTCCGGCACCTACGAACACGCCGTGCTGCACTGGCCCTCGATGCCGTTCCGGGGCCGCGACCGGCTCGCCAGCATCGTCGGCGGGCGGCATAAGCCACCGGGCTTGCTCACCCGGATCGACGGGACGCCGTTCCACTACTTCGAGATGGATGCCGGCACGGCGGAGGTGCTCGACGCCAAGGCGGAGTCCGCAGACGCCGCACGGCGCTTCGTGCGCACGGTCTTCGCCGAACATTTCGGCCACCGTGCGCTGCGAGACCTGCGCATACCGGCCGTCACCGAATGGCGGCACGATCCCTGGTCGCGCGGCTCCTGGGCCGTGGTGCCACCGGGCCACGCCGAGGCGCGAAACACGCTCAAGGCTTCGGTCGACGACAGGCTGTGGTTCGCGGGCGAGGCGCTGTCGCGCGAGCAATGGGGCACCGTCGGGGGCGCCTATGCCGAGGGCCTTCGTGCGGCCGGCGAGATCGTCGAACGGCTTGGGCTCAGTCGTGGTTGAGCCGCGCCGTATTGCCTCACCAGTGTCGCATGTCGGATCTAACCGGCCGGTCGGAATCGTGGCACGGGAGGGCGCATGAACTGGGTCGAGGCGATCGGCTATGCTGGCACCGTGCTCACCGTCGCCGCCTCGGCGATGAGCACGATGATCCCGTTGCGCATCGTGGCGCTCGTCGCGAGCTGTTTCGTGATCACCTACGGCGTGCTGATCGGCAGCATGCCGGTGGTGCTCACCGAGGCGATCCAGATCCCGTTCAACGCCTGGCGGCTCTACCAGATGGTCCGCCTCGTGCGCGACGTGGAGACGGCGGCCTCCGGCGATCTCTCCCTCGATTGGCTCAAGCCCTTCGGCACCACGCGTCGCTTCAAGGCGGGCGAGACGATTTTCCGCAAGGACGACGCGGCCGACGAGATGTTCACCATCGAGAGCGGCCGCTTCCACATCCCGGAACACGGTATCGAGCTCGGGGCCGGCAACGTGGTCGGCGAACTCGGCATGCTCTCGCCCGGCAACAGGCGCACCGGCTCGCTCGTCTGCGTCGAGGCCGGCCGTGCACTCTGCCTGCCGTATTCCGAGGTTAAGCAGCTCTACTATCAGAACCCGGAATTCGGGTTCTATTTCCTGAAGCTGACCAGCGAGCGGCTGTTCCAGCGCGCCGAAAACCCGCCTGCGGACTCGGCGGTGAAACCGCTGCCGGTCACGGCCGGTGTGCTTTGACGGCGCGGGTGCCGCTCAATCCGTCTGCCGCATGAAGCTGTCGGGCGTGCCGGTGCCGTCTGCGACGAAGCGGATGTCGCGCGGTGCCCGCCGGGGCGTGTCGACGGAGAGGAACACCATCGGCTCCTCGAGAATCTTCGGCACCGAGTGCACGACGCCGCGCTTGAACACCACGAGCTTGCCCGGCCCGACTTCCACCGGCTCATCGTCGCCGAACTTCATCAGGCAGCGGCCGGAAAGCGAGTAGAGATACTCGTCGCAGGTGGCGTGAGTGTGCGGCGGCGTCGGCTTGTAGACGCGGAAGACCCGGGCGCTGGCGGCCGCGTCGTCGGTGAAGCGGTGGTCGGCGACCATGGTGTCCGAGGTTTCGGGCAGCCGGCTGGCATATTCCGCCACGTCGAAGACGGCGTGGTCCACGCTCGACGCTTCACCCGACATCGTTTCGCTCCGCAAAAACTCGGTTTCCGATCGAACGCGCGACGGCAGCGCGCGTTCAGCGGCGCGTGCCCCAGCGCTTGCCCATGCCGCTCGCCGGCGCGGAACCCTGCCCGATGGCGGGACCGCTGGCCGTGCGCGGATGATGCGCCGAACCCTTTCCGGCGGGCTGCGGTGCGATCGAGTCCGGGATCGCCGCCTCGCTCTCGCTGCCGCGGCCGACGGCGAACTGGCCGGCCTTGCGGAAGCGCCAGAGATAGCCGGGCACCACAGCCTCGACTGCAGTCGGCACGATGCCGAACGCCGCGATGCTGCGGCCCTCGGCCTCGGCGGCATCCGAGACCACGTTGTCCGTCGCCAGCAGGATGACCTGGTCGCGGGTCAACTTGAGGAAATCGGGCATCAGGCCGAACGTCGCCGTGTTGACCAGCTCGAGCACCCGCGCCTGCAGGCGCGCCACCGGCCAGGGCATGTCGGCGACGATACGACGGCGCATGATCACTTCGAGCATATAATGGACGAAGTGCTCCAGGGTGCCGACCTCGGGGCCGCCGAGTTCGTAGACCCGGCCGCCCGCGACCTTGCCGTCGACCGCCTGGGCGATCGCCTCGGCGACATCGCCGACGAAGACCGGCTGGAACTTGGTCTGGCCGCCGGCGAGCGGCAGCACCGGCAGCATCGTGGCGAGCGTCGCGAAGCGGTTGAAGAAGCTGTCGCCGGGGCCGAAGAGCAGCGAGGGCCGGAAGATCACCGCGTCGGGCCGTGCCTTCAGCACCTCGGCCTCGCCGAGCGCCTTCGAGGCGGCATAGAGTGACTCGGAGGCCGGGTCGGCCCCGAGCGCGGACATGTGGACGACCCTGGCGCCGACCTCGGCTGCGGCGCGTGCGATCTCGCCCGCGCCCTCGGTCTGCAAATTCGAAAAGCTCTGGCTGCCGCTTTCCTGCAGGATGCCGACGAGGTTGATCACCACGTCCGCGTTCTCGACCGCCCGGCGGATCGAGGCCGGATAGCGAAGGTTCGCCTGCACGGCAACGATCTGGCCGACCCAGCCCAGCGGCTGCAGGAAGAGCGCGAGATCCGGCCGGCGCACCGCGACGCGGATGCGGTAGCCGCGCTTGGCGAGCGCCCGCACCACGTGGCGCCCGACGAAGCCGGAACCGCCGAACACGGTCACGAGCTGATCTTGCGGGCGGGTCGGAGGATCGATGCTCATCGCCGAACGAACCTGTCTCATGAAAGCGCGCTCCGCCGAGTTGGATAAAGGTTCGGCATGAGAGCGCGCGACAGAACAAAGACCTGTAGCCATGCCCGATGCAAGACGATCGGGTACGGCTTCGGCCGGCGTGACGTGACCCGAGGGCCATCATCCCGGCAGGTCGCTTCTTAGAACAGTTTCGGTTCAGCGGGGAGCGGGTTCCGCACGCGAAATCGCAGCCGGATCGCCGAAGCGCCCTTCGCGGACGAAGTGCAGCGCCTCGCGGATGACCCGGCGGTTCCACATCATCATCGGGTGCGTGGTGTGGAGAGTGATGTGGCCGCTCATGCCGGGCACGCGCGTTCGCGCCACCGTGACGCGCCCGTCATTCGGGCCCGGCAGCAGGAACAGGGACTCCAGCGGATAGAGGCTGCGGTCCGCGGCGATGATTCCGAGGGGATAATCGACCGTGCCGAGCAGCCGCGCCAAGCCCTCGCTGCGCCGCGTGACGAGTTGGGCGCCGGACGGTCCGAAGAAGCGGCGATAGGGGCGCAGGCGATGCAGGGCGTCGGCAACCTCGCTGCCGCCGTTCGGCGGCGCCAGCATCACCACGCGGCCGAGATTGCGCGGCCGATGCCGGGTGATCAGAGCGCGCGCCACAAGGCCGCCCATCGAGTGCGTCACCACGTGCAGCCGCGAGATCCGCGTCGTGAAAGTCTCGATTTCGGGGGACAGCATCCCGGCGATGACGCCGAGTGAGGCCTGCCGCGCCGGATAGTCGAGGTTGAGCGTGGCATAGCCCGCCGCGCGAAACGCCTGCTCGATCCGGCCCATCGACGCGGCGCGCCGTACCGTACCGTGCAGCAGGACGACGCCTTCCGGCGCAATCGTTTCGGATTCGGCGATCATTCACCCCTCGTTTCGGGGCAGGATACCGCGATGGCGCGCATCCGCCCATCGTTGCAGGCGAATGGACACGCGATGACGAAGGCCGAGGGGTTCGAGAAGGGCAGGGGCCTCGCCGGCTTCCTGATGCTCTTCGCGGCGCTCTACGGTGCCTACGGCGCGCTCTCGCCCTTCCTCCCGGCGTTCCTTTCCGAGCGCGGGCTCGCCCCGCAGGAGATCGCGGGTTTCTTGGCTGCCGCTACGGTCACGCGGCTGATCACCGGGCCGCTCGCCGGACGGCTCGCCGACCGGAGCGGCCGCACGCGGGGCCTGCTTGCGCTCGCCCTCGGCTGCGCCGCCGTCTGCAATCTCGCCCTGCTCGCCGGCCATGGATTTTGGCCGCTGATCGCCATCGGACTTGCCCAGGCCGTTGCCACCGCGCCCGTCGCACCACTCGCCGACGTGCTGGCGCTTGCGGCGGCACGCGGGGGCAGGGCGTTCGAATACGGCTGGGTCCGCGCCGCCGGCTCCGCCGCCTTCATCGCGGCCACGATTCTCGCGGGATTTTTGGTCGAGGCGTGGGGTAACGGGGCGGGATTGTGGGCCTGCGGCGCGGCTTTCGGGATCGCGGCATTCGCTGCAACGCGGGTCGGCGCACCATCCCACCCACACGCTCGTCCTGAAGCGTTGCAGACGAGCGGAAGCGTTGAAGGAGGGCTTCAGGGATCGCAGCGGCACCAGGAGCCCTCCGAGACTTGGCTGCGTTTCTCGGCTCAGGACACTTGCGCGGACGGGATTTTACAGGTGGACCCCGGGCCGCGCGGCTTCCTGGCGCTGGCGGCAACTCCCCGTTTCCGGCGCGTCGTAATCGTTGCCGCCCTGGTGATCGGTGCGCATGCCATGCACGACGCCTTCGGCGTCATCGTCTGGCGCGAAGCGGGAATATCCCCAGCGACGGCAGGCCTGCTCTGGTCGGAATCGGTCGCCGCCGAGATTCTGGTGTTTCTCTGGGCCGGGCCGCGGCTGCTCGCCCGGTTCGGTCCGCCTGGGACGCTTGCGCTTGCCGCGCTTGCGGGGGGCCTGCGCTGGGCCGTCCAGGGCACGACGTCATGGCTGCCGGCACTCGTCGGAATCCAGTGCCTGCATGGCCTGACCTTCGCGGCCCTTCACCTCGCCAGCCTCGCCCTGATCGAGGAGAGCGTGCCCGAACGGCTGCGTGCGACGGCGCTCACCGTCTATGGCACCTTCGGTCTCGGACTTGCCTCCGCGTTGTTGACACTCATCGCGGGCCAACTCTTCGTCACGGTCGGCATCCGGGCTTTCTGGGTGATGAGCGCGCTCAGCCTCGCCGCCGTGCCTCTGGCCTTATCGCTGCGCGTGAAGAATTGACGGCGCCGCACTGGCGGGGGAGAGCGGTGCCGGCTCTGGATCGACGGAGGTCCGGTACAAATATAGAACGATCTTGCGAGCCTGTGGTCCCGCAGCCCCCGATCCCATGCCCCAGACCGCCGACGTTCTGATCCCCTTGGCGCTCGACACCGCCTACAGCTACGCGGTGCCGGCCGGCCTCGTGCTGGCCGAAGGCGACGTCGTGCAGATTCCCCTCGGGCCGCGCGAGATCGCTGGCGTGGTCTGGGGTGTCGAGGAGCGGGCGTCGGGCGGCAGCAACCTGCGGCCGGTCACCGGCTTGATCGAGGCTCCGCCGCTGTCCGAACCGCTCCGGCGGCTCGTCGATTGGCTTGCGCGCTACACGCTGGCACCGAAGGGCTCGGCGCTCGCCATGGCGTTGCGCCTGCCCGACGAATCCGCCCGCACCGAGACCATGCGGGTCGGCGTCCGCTCCTCCGGCAAGCCGCCAGCCCGGCCGACGGCCGCGCGCGCGAAGGCGCTCGCCGTGGCCGCAGATGGGGTGGTCCGCGGCAAGAGCACGCTCGCGAAGGAAGCCGGAGTCTCGCTGAGCGTCGTCGACGGGCTGATCGACGACGGGGCGCTCGAAGCCGTGGCGCTGGTGCCGGAGCCGGTGGCGTTGCCGCCCGATCCGGATTTCTTGAGCACGGCGCATTTGTCGGAGGCGCAGGCCGAGGCGGCAAAGCAGTTGAACGCCGCGTTCGACGCTGGTCCCCCCTCTCCCCGCACGCAGGGAGAGAGCCGCGACGACATCGTTGTCGGCGCGCTAAGCCCGAAGGGCGAAGGTGAGGGGTCTTCCTCGGAGAAAACTCTTCCGGTCGCGCCTCCTCACCATCGCTCCGCTCGCCTCGCCCTCGACAAGGAGGGCTCGGCCCTCTCCCCGCGTGCGGGGAGAGGGGATGCTCACGATGCGTCGCGCACCATTCTCCTCGAAGGCGTCACCGGCTCCGGCAAGACGGAAGTCTATTTCGAGGCCGTCGCCGAATGCGTGCGCCGCGGCCGGCAGGCGCTGGTGCTGATGCCGGAGATCGCGCTGACGGCGCAGTTCCTCGATCGCTTTGCCGCGCGGTTCGGCGTGCGGCCAGCGACCTGGCATTCGGGCATCGGCGGCCGGCGCCGGGAGCGGTTGCGGGCCGGCGTTGCTGCGGGCGACGTTTCGGTGGTGGTCGGCGCGCGCTCGGCGCTGTTCCTGCCGTTCCGGCAGCTCGGCCTCATCGTCGTCGATGAGGAGCATGAGAGCGCCTACAAGCAGGAGGACGGCGTCCACTATCACGCCCGCGACATGGCGGTGGTGCGGGGCAAGCTCGAAGGCTGCCCCGTGGTGCTGGCCTCGGCGACCCCCTCGATCGAGACCCGGGTGAACGCCCAGCGCGGGCGCTACGGCCGCATCGTGCTGCCCGAGCGCTTCGGCGGCCGGCGGCTGCCCGACATCACCGCCATCGACATGCGCCTCGACAAGCCGGAACGGGGGCGCTTCCTCGCGCCGCCGATGGTGGCGGCGGTGAAGAAAGCCGTGGCCGACGGCGAGCAGGCGCTGCTGTTCCTCAACCGTCGCGGCTACGCGCCACTGACGCTCTGCAGCGCCTGCGGACATCGCTACCAGTGCCGCAACTGCTCGACCTGGCTCGTGGAGCACCGCTTCCGCAAGGCGCTGGTCTGTCACCATTGCGGCTACACCGAGCGCAAGCCCGAGGCCTGCGTCGAATGCGGCGCCTTCGACCACCTGACCCCCTGCGGCCCCGGCGTGGAGCGCATCGCCGAGGAGGCGGCTGAACTGTTTCCTGACAAGCGCATCATCGTGCTGTCGAGCGACTTTCCGGGCGGCACCGAGCGGTTGAGGCAGGAGCTGGAGGCGGTCGCTGCCGGCGAATGCGACATCGTCATCGGCACGCAGCTCGTCGCCAAGGGCCACAACTTCCCGCACCTGACGCTGGTCGGCGTGCTCGATGCCGATATCGGCCTGACTTCGGGCGATCCGCGCGCGGCCGAGCGAACGTTTCAGCTCCTGCAGCAGGTGACGGGTCGGGCCGGGCGCGGCGAGCGGCCGGGCCGGGCGCTGGTCCAGACCTTCCAGCCCGACCATCCGGTCATCGCGGCCCTGCTCTCGGGTGACGCCGAACGCTTCTACGAGGAGGAAATCGCGCAACGTGAGAATGCCGGGCTGCCGCCGTTCGGCCGGCTCGCTGCGCTGATCGTGTCCGCTGCCGAGCGCGAGGTCGCAGAGGCGCACGGGCAGGCCATGGCGCGGGTGGCCGACCCGCCGGCCGGGATCATGGTGCTCGGTCCGGCCGAGGCGCCGTTGGCCCTGATCCGCGGGCGCTACCGATTCCGGCTGCTCGTAAAAACCGATCGGGCCATCGACATCCAGAGCTATCTGCGCGATTGGCTTGGGCGGAGCCCGAAGCCCCGCGGCAACGTCAAGGTTGCAATCGACGTGGATCCGCAGAGCTTCCTGTAGCGGATGGCAGCGTTTCTGCGTGCAGAGGCCGCCTCACATCGCAAGGAGCGCTAAGACCGTGCTGACCTACGAAAGAAAGCCCAAATCCGACTACGGCGAGATCGTCGTCGACGGGAAGATCAGTGACGAGGAGATGAACTCCGCCATCGAGAAGATGAAGGCCGACCTGGAAAAGGGCGGCAAGCTCAAGCTTCTCGAAGACATCCGCGCCTTCGAAGGCATGGAGCCGGCGGCATTCTTCAAGGATCCGCGCTTCGGCATCTCGATGATGAAGGGCGTCAGCCATGTCGCGCTCGTCACCGACGCGCAGTGGTTGAAGGTGGTGGCCGAGACCTTCAGCTTCGTCTCGCCGACGCAGATCAAGGTCTTCGATCGCGCCAGGATCGACGAGGCGCGCGCCTGGCTCTCGGCGTCCTGATCCATCACTTCGACGAGCCGGGTCCCGGCTCGTCAACCCGAAGGATCAATCGGCCAGCGCGGTGCGCGTGGTCTGGCGGCGCGCCGTCCAGCGGCCGGAGCAGAGCGAGGACACCTTCCAGGTGCCGGAGCCGCTCTGGATCTGCAACCGGCCCGAGGCTGAGCCGTTCGCCGCGCTCGTTGCGACGTTGAGGCCGACGGCGCCGTCCCGGCCGACACGCCCGGTCACCGTGGTGCTGCCGCTCGCGGCCCGCGCCATCGGGCGAACCTGCCCGTCCTGCACGGAGAGCGAGTAGCTGTAGCGCGCATCGCAGAGCGCGCCGCTTTCCGTCACCAGCTCCACCGACCAGTTGCCGTCGTAATTCGCCCCGTCGCGTGCTCCCGCCGGGATGGCCATGTGCGAGGTCAGGCCGGCAGCGAGGGCGAACGTGAGGGCGAGCTTCGACATGCGTCATCCATCCGAGAGGTCGGGGGACCCGAAGCAGCGGCCTGCTTCGAACCGGGGAGTATTGAGATGGGCCGAGTATGCGCAGTGAAGCGGCGAGAATGTGACCTGAAGAAGCTCTACCATAGGATCGCGGTCAATAACGGCCAAGTTTCATCCGCTCGTCTTCACAGCCAAAAACGTTTTCCCTAAGCTCCTGTCTCTGTTCTGAATTGCGTTTAAAAATTCGAATCATTCGTATTTGAACGATCTAAGTTTTCAATCCCGCCAAATACTCCAAAATTTACAAACGCTCGGGCGTCACGTTCGAGCGCGCCTTCTCGGACCCACTCGGCCATCGGCAAAAAAAACCCGCGCCAACCGAGGTTGGGCGGGTGAGACAAGGTCTCGCGTTCCTCGGAGGAGGACGCATGATGTGAACGGCTCGGCTCGCGATATTAATCCGGGCTTCGGCTTGCCAGCGCGCGGGCGAGGGCCACGAAGCCCTCGACGGAGATTTCCTCCGCACGCGCCGTCTCCGGCAGACCCGTCGACGCGAGGAGCCGGCCCGAGTCGGGCGTGGCGGCCTTCAGGCTCTGGCGCAGCATCTTGCGGCGCTGGCCGAAGGCGGCGCGGGTGATCGTTTCCAGCGACTTGATCGAACAGGACAGGGGCTCGGGCCGCGGCACGATCGAGACCACGCTCGACGTCACCTTCGGCGGCGGCACGAAGGCCGAGGCCGCAACGTCGAACAGGATCTCGGCCTCGGCGCGCCAGCCGCAGAGCACGCCGAGGCGCCCGTAATTGGCACGGTCGCCGGTGTCGGCGACGATGCGTTCGGCGACCTCCCGCTGGAACATTAGCACGGCGCGGTCCCACCAGGGCGGCCATACCGCGTCCGTGAGCCAGCCGGTGAGGAGCGTCGTGCCGACGTTGTAGGGCAGGTTCGCGACGATCCGCGCCGGTCCGTCCCCGATCCACGGACGCGGGTCGAAGCCGACGGCATCGGCGTCGATCACCTCCAACCGCCCCGGATAATGGGCGGCGATCTCGGCGAGCGCCGGCAGGGCGCGCGGATCGCGCTCGATCGCGACGACCTTCCCGGCACCCTCCGCCAGCAACGCCCGGGTCAGGCCGCCGGGGCCGGGCCCGACCTCGACAACGGTGACGCCGTCGAGCGGTCCGGCGGCCCGCGCGATGCGGCCGGTCAGGTTGAGGTCGAACAGGAAGTTCTGGCCGAGCGATTTCTTGGGCTCGAGCCCGTGTCGCTTCACCACCTCGCGAAGCGGCGGAAGGCCGTCCGATGCAAGCTCGCTCATGACCGGTTCGCCAGGCGGTGGGCGAGGCGGAGCGCCGCGATCAAGCTGTCGGGCCGGGCGATGCCCTGGCCGGCGATGTCGAACGCGGTGCCGTGGTCCGGCGAGGTCCGGATGAAGGGCAGGCCGAGGGTAACGTTGACGCCGTCGTCGAAGGCGATCGTCTTGATCGGGATCAGGGCTTGATCGTGGGTCGGCGTCAGCGCGACGTCGTAGGTGGCTCGCGCGCGCTCGTGGAACAGCGTGTCGGCCGGCAACGGCCCGCGGATATCGATGCCCTCGGAGCGCAGCCTCGCGACCGCGGGAGCGAGCACGTCGCGATCCTCGCTGCCCATGGTGCCGGCCTCACCCGCATGCGGGTTCAGGCCGGCCAGGACGAGGCGCGGATTCGCGAGGCCGAAGCGCTCCCTCAGGCCGGCGGCGACGATCCGCGCGGTGCGCTCGACGAGATCCTGGGTGAGCAGGTCCGGCACGCGGCGCAAAGCCACGTGGATCGTGATCGGCACCACGGCGAGGCTCTCGCTCCAGAGCATCATCACCGGAAGCGGCGCCACGCCTCCGGGGCCGGCGGCCAGCGCCGCCAGGAATTCGGTGTGGCCGGGATGGGCGAAGCCGACCTGCGTCAGGACGAACTTGGCGATCGGGTTGGTGACGACGGCCGAGGCGCGGCCGGACCGCACCAGATCGACCGCCGCCGTGATCGATTCGATGATCGCGCCCGCATTGGCCGGGCTTGGCGCGCCGGGCGTCGCGGCGACCCGTGCGCCGCTCGGCAGCGGCCAGACCGGCAAGGCTTTCGGAAAGACCTCGACGGCCGATTCCGGTTCGACCTCGGCGACCGGCACGAACAGTCCGAGCCGGTTCGCCGTGGCCTCCAGGAATTCCGGGTCGCCGATCATCAGGAAGGGCGGCACGCCCCGCGCGATGCGCGCGCGCCATGCGGCGAGGGCGATTTCGGGGCCGATCCCGGCCGGATCGCCGAGGGTGAGCGCCAGCGGTGTGTCGTCGGTCATGATCCGGCGACGCCTACAGCAATCCTCGGCTCAACGCACGGAGGCGATGCCGTCCGACGTGGTCGAGGTGCTGACGTTCTGGCGCAGGTCCGCTTCGCCGAGGGTCTTCAGCTCGATGCGCAGAAGCACGGTCTGGTTGCGCTCGCGTACGCCGATGGCCGTGGCGATGGGTGAGTTGATGTAGTTCAGCGAGACCGTGGTGCATTCGTCCTGATAGCCGCCGCCGAGGGTCATGCCGGTCAGGTAGAAGCGGCCGGGGTTCTCGTAGACCGGCACCGCGCCGACGGGGTTGGCGATGTAGGAGGTCAAGGCGTCGGAGAAGAGGTCGCGGTTGTCGAGATAGCGGGTCATGTCGAACAGCGCGGATCCCGACACGAACCAGTTCGGCGTGATGTGATAGGTCGCCGATGCGGTCAGGCCCTCGCGGCGATGGCTGAAGCCGAGTGCCGGCTGAGCCGTGTAGTAGGAATAGAAGACCGAGGTATCGAGCGGCAGGAACGGTGCGAAGCGGGCCGTGACGCCGGCCTCGAAGCGGTTCAGGCCGAGGTCGCCCTGGCCGAGCCGGGTGCGGGCGATGAAGCTGATGTTCTGGTTCGGCGAGAGCTGGGCGCGGCCGACGAAGTCGGAGCGCTGGTTCTCGAGACCCGAATCGAGGCCGACATTGGCGATGTCGCCGCGGCGGAACGAGTTCACGCCTGCGATCTGTACGGATTCACCGGCCATCAGGTTGGCGTACCAGCCCGACGGCGTGACCACGGAATACTGACCGCCGAGGTTGGCACGCACGCCGCCCTCGACCCTGTCGTAGCCCGAGAACTTGTCCCATTCGAACAGCGAGGTGTCGTCGAAGACGAGGCTCTGCGCATCCTCGTTCGGCAGGCGCCCGATCCGCGTCTCGCTCGGCCGCGCGATCACCTGGACGATCGGCTCGATCGTGTGGACGCCGAGCGCTCCGAATTCGGAGATGAAGGGATAGCGCCAGTCGATGCCGATCGCCGGCATCACCCGTCCGGCGACCTCGTCGTTGATCGACGTGATGTTGCTGGCCAGCGCGTTCTGGTAGCCGGACAGGCTCGGGCTGTTGAAGAACGTGTCGGCGCGCAGATACGCGAACGGCGTCCACACCATGCCGTTGTCGTCGATGAAGGTGCGGCGCCAGGAGGCCTGCGCGGACAGGCGCGTGTTCGTGCCGCCGAGCCCGCGGATCAGGCAGGTGTCGCGCGTGAAGGTCGTGCAGGTCTCGTAGAGCGGGTAGCTCAGCCCGTTGACGCTCGGCGACAGCAGGTAGGCGCCGGTGCGCGGGATGCCCTGGAAGTCGGTGGTCTCTCTGGTCAGGCTGGTGACGTTCGCCTCGAAGCGCACTTCGCCGCCGAGGGCGCCGGGACCGTCGATGCGCTTGTCGTAGTCGATGACGGGCGCGACGATCGGCTGCTCTTTCTGCCAGTCGAAGCTCGACAGGGACTTGAAGTAGTAGCCCCGCGCCTCGAACCACGAGCGGTCCCCCTGACCGATCAGGTAGGCCGTCGAGACCGCCTCGCGGAAGAAGTCCGTGGAGACGCTCTGGTTGCGGATTCGGTAATTGTCGAGGAACCACTTGTCGGTCACGCCGACGAGGTCCCAGCCCGTGCGCCAGCGGTCGTTGATGTAGAAGCGGCCCTTCGACTCGATGGAGCCGCGGAAGTCACGGTCGGCCGCACCGAGCGGGCCGGGCAGGAAGGCGCTCGGCGTCGACTGGAAGATGCCCGACAGCCGGACGTTGAAGGTGCCGTTGTCGAGGCGCTGGCGATACTCGCCCTGGCCGAGCACGCCCTGCCGGCTGACGAAGGTCGGCGTCAGCGTGAGGTCGTAGCTCGGGTCGAGGTTGATGAAGAACGGCGTGCCGACGCCGGTGCCGAGCGCCGTCGAGGTGATGAAGCGCGGCGTCAGGAAGCCGGTCTTGCGCTTCACGGTCGGGTCGGCGGACTCGAAATACGGCAGGTAGGCCACCGGGATGCCGCCGAGCTCGAGCGTCGAGTCCTCGTAGTAGATCGTGTGCGTCTCGCTGTTCTGGATGATCTTGGCGGCTTTGATCTGCCAGAGCGGCGGCTTCTCCGGGTGGTCCTTACAGGGCTCGCAAGCCGTGTAGGTCGCGTAGTCGAAGCTCGTCTGCTCACCGCTGATCCGCTCGGCGCGCGGCGCCGCGATCCGGGTCCGGATGGGCTGGCCCTTCTGCTCGATCGTGGTCTGGATGCGCAGGCTGTCGATGAAGCCGCTCTTGAAGTCGTCCGTGAGCTCCATGCGCTCGCCGGTGACGACCGAGCCGGTGTCGTCGGTCAGGCGAACGTTGCCCTCGGCGAAGACCCGGCTGGTGCCGCGGTCGTAGCGCACGCGGTCGGCCTGGAGCGTGCGGACACCATAGTGCAGCTCCGCGTTGCCGCGGGCGACGACGGTGTTCTTGTCGTTGTCGTAAATGAGCTCGTCCGCCTCCACGAGGAGACGTTCGTTGCCCTTGGGCTTCGCTGCCGAAGAGAGCTTCGACTCGATTCCACTCTGGGCGCGCGCCTGCGGCGCCCCGGCGGTGATCCCGACCGAGAGCAGAAGCAGGGCCAGGCCGGCCTGGACCGTGATGTCGGTGACCTTACGCAACGGGTCTCCAAAACCTTTTCCCGGGTCGCCTCATCGCCTCTTTCCGGAGGACGGGTCTTAGCCGTCTTCCTGGTAGAGAAGCGTGAGCGTACCGAGCAAACTCCCTACCACGGCCGGGAACCACGCCGCCACTGGCGCGGCGATCAAACCCGAGGCTCCCAACCCCTCCATCACCTGTCGCACGACGTACAGGAGGAAGCCCGCGGCCACCCCGCCGAGGACGAGTTTTCCAACCCCACCAAAGCGGAAGAACCTTAAGGAAACCGTTGCCGCAACTAGCACCATGGCCAGAAACAGGAGCGGCCGGGCGGTCAGCACATCGTATTGCAGACGGTACCGCGTGGCGTCCAAACCAGCCCGTTCGGTGCGTGCGATGGTTTCCTGCAGTTGCCAGAAGGGCACAGATTCCGGGGGGGTGAAGCGCTGCCGGACCTGCCCCGGGTCGAGATTCGAGGCGATCAGGTAGGTGTCGAAGCTCTCGGGCGGCTCGTCCTTCACGTGAATCCGGGTGTCCTGCAGCTCCCAGTAGCCATCGTGCAGAATCGCTCGCGCCGCGACGATCTGGGATTGGAAGTCGCCGGAATGGCTGAAGGTGAAGACGGTGACGCCGGCCAGCGTCGTCGTGCCCTCGATCGCCGTCTCGGCCCGGATGATGGCCTCGCCGTCCAGCCCGCGCTGGCGCAGCCAGAGGTCCTTGCCCGATCCCGCCTTGGTCGACTTGGCGAAGATCTTCGCCTCGATCTCGGTGGAGCGCTGCTTCATCATCGCTGAGAGCGGATTGTAGATCCCGATCGAGACGGCACCGATGCCGAGTGCCACGAACAGGCCCGGCTGCAGGAACTGCCAGGCGGAGATCCCGGCGGCGCGCGCCACCACGAGTTCGAGCTTGCGCGAGAGCTGCAGCAGCGAGGCCATCGAGCCGAACAGGATGGCGAAGGGCAGCACGCCCTCGGCCACCGCCGGAGTGCGGTAGAGCGAGAGCTGCGCCATCAGCCCGGGGGAGGCGCCCTCGGTATCGCCGGCGCGTCGCAGCAGCTCGACGAAGTCGAGAGTGTAGACCAGCGCGAACACGGTGACGAACACACCGAGGATCGTGCGCAGGAAGCGCATCGCGAAGTAGCGTCCGAGGGTCGGTCCGATCAGCACGGTCGCATCAGCCCGTCCCGAGGCGCTGCCGGCGCAGGAGACCGGCGAGCCGGGCCTTCACGAACCGGCCGAGGCCTGCATTGAAGCCCCGCACCTGCGCACCGTAGAAGATCAGCAGGCTGGACAGGCCGATGGCGATCAGCGGCACGGCGTAGATCGCCACCACGGCCCCCTGGCTGCGCACCGCCGCGCTCGACGCCGCGAAGCCCGCGATCCGCAGCGCGACGACGCCGACCACCGCACCGGCCACGGCAAGCCCACGGCCCTGACGCGTGGTGCGCGGATCACCGAGTGCGGCGAAGGCGATGAAGGCGAGCGCCATCGGGTAGAGCCAGGCCGATAGCCGGTCGTGCAGCTCGGCCCGGAAGCGGCCCTTCTGGAGCTTGAAATAGCCCTCGTTGCGGTCGGGGAAGAGCAGCTGCGTCGTTGAGCGCTCGCGCGGCTTGTAGATCGTGTCGCTGTCCGGCGGCGTGAAGGCGGCGAGGTCGACCGCATAGCGCTCGAAGGTCACGATCGAGGAATCGCGCGAATCCTTCTGCTGGCGGTGGACGCTGCCCTTCTCCAGGGTGAGGTAGGTCGCGCCATCGTAGTCCGTCACCACGCCCTTCTCGGCGAGATACACCACCGTCTTTCCGGCTTCGCGCTTGTCCTGGATGAACAGGCCGTTGAGCGAGCCGTCCCGCCCACGCTCGCGGAAATGGAAGGTGATGCCGCTGTCAAGCTGGGTGAACTGGCCCTCCTTGACGACGTTGGCGACGAAATCGCCGCGCACGCGGGTGAGCACGTCGCGCAATTCCTGGAAGGAGGACGGCATCACCTGGATGGTGAGGAAGGCCACCATCAGGCTGATCGCCAGCGCCAGGGTGAAGAACGGCTTGAGGATGCGGCGCGGCGCCATGCCGGCGGCCGACATCACGATGAGCTCGGAATCGCCGTTCAGCTTGTTCAGGGCGTAGATCACGGCGATGAACAGGGCTACCGGGGCGATCACCGTGATCAGCGTCGGCAGCGACAATCCGGTGATGAACAGGAAGACGAGGAGCGTCTGGCCTTTGGCCGTGACGAGGTCGAGCTCGCGCAACGCCTGCGTCACCCAGATCGTGCCGGTCAGCCCGATCAGGCAGGCGAGGAACGCCCCCAGCGCGATCCTGAATATGTAACGCTCGATCTGCGTCATCGCCCGTCGCGCCCAGCCGCTCCCGTCATGGGTATCCCGCGTGCCGAGCCGACCCGGAACCCTCGGCTCAGACACCCCGAGTTGGGCCGTTTCACGGCGCCTGTCCATCGCGTTGCGTTCTGCGCCTCAGAGGGTACACAGGGCCGTGGGCGCCGCCCCGAGATCGGGCGCAGGACGTCGCGGTCGTATGACGCCGCGGTTGCAAGAGGGTTGGAAAGCTTCAGCATGGCGGATGGTATCGGAATCGCCTTTCAGCCGCTGTCCTCGACGGGCACCGGCGATCTCGTCGTGTTCGTCGGGGACGACCTCGCGCTCTCGTCGGCCGCATCCGAGGCCATCGGCAAGGCGGGCGCTGACCTCGTGGCGCGGGCCGCCGCCAGCGAACGCTTCAAGGGCAAATCGCAGAGCGCCCTGACGCTACCGGCGCCCGCGGGCGTCGAGGCCGACCGCCTCGTCGTCATCGGGCTCGGCTCCGAGAAGGACCGCGCCAAGATCGACTACGTCACGCTCGGCGGCTTCACCGCCGGCAAGGTTTCAGGCCGCACCGCCCGCGTCGCCATCGACTGGCCGGGCAGCGAGGCCTCGGCCCAGGACATCGCCGACTTCACCCTCGGCGCACGCCTGCGCAGCTACAGCTTCGACCGCTACAAGACTAAGAAGAAGCCCGAGGCAGAGGACGACCGCACCACGCAGCTCACCGTGCTCAGCGCCGATCCGGCCGCCGCCGAGAAAGCCGCCGAGGGCGCGCGTTCGGTCGCCGAGGGCGTGATCCTCGCCCGCAACCTCATCAACGAGCCGCCGAACGTCCTCTTCCCGGAGGAGTACGCCCGCCGGGCCTCCGAGCTGACCAAGCTCGGCGTCGAGGTCGAGATCCTCGACGTGGCGAAGATGCGCGAGCTCGGCATGGGCGCGCTGCTGGCCGTGGCGCAAGGTTCGGGCCGCGAGCCGCGCATCGCCGTGATGCGCTGGAACGGCGCCGACGATAAGTCGGAGCCGCCGCTGGCGCTGGTCGGCAAGGGCGTGGTGTTCGATTCCGGCGGCGTGTCGATCAAGTCGGCCGGCGGCATGGAGGACATGAAGGGCGACATGGGCGGCTCGGCCGCCGTCGTCGGCACCATGCACGCGCTCGCCTCGCGCGGCGCCAAGGCCAACGTCATCGGCGCCATCGGCATCGTCGAGAACATGCCCGACGGCAATTCCTACCGCCCTTCCGACATCGTCACCTCGATGTCGGGCCAGACCATCGAGATCATCAACACCGACGCCGAAGGCCGCCTCGTGCTGGCCGACGTGATCTATCACGTGAACCAGGCCTACAAGCCGAAGGCGATCATTGACCTCGCCACGCTCACCGGCGCGATCATCGTGGCGCTCGGCCAGGAGATCGCCGGGCTGTTCTCGAACGACGACGACCTCGCCACCGCAATCACGGCAGCCGGCGAGACAGCCGGCGAGAAGGTGTGGCGGATGCCGCTGATCCCGGCCTTCGATAAGGCGATCGACTCGAAGTTCGCCGACATGAAGAACACCGGCGGACGCCATGGCGGCGCAGCCACCGCGGCGGCCTTCATCAAGCGCTATGTCGGCGAGACGCCGTGGGCGCATCTCGACATCGCCGGCGTCGGCATGAGTTCGACCGCCAGCGAGATCAACCGCAGCTGGGGTGCCGGCTGGGGCGTGCGTTTGCTCGACCGGCTCGTGCGCGACAAATACGAGGCGTGAGCACCTCGGCGATCCTCGTCGCGGCGGCGCCCCTCGCCGCCGCACTCGCCGCGCTGATCGCCGCCTTCATCACCGGATTCGATCAGAGCACCCATGTTCCGGCCGAGGTCGGGACCCGCTTCTACGGGTTCTTCCTCGACCACTACCCGCTCTTCGCCTTCGCCATCGTCTACGCGCTGGTGCGGGTGGTCGCCGTTGCGATCGCACCGGGTCCGTCGGCAACCCTGCGCCGTGCCGTCGGCGCCCTGGTCGGCCTCGGCCTCGTGCTGGCCTTGAGCCTGCACCCGACCTTCGGCGGGCTTGTCCTGCGCGGCGGCTTCATGACCGGAGGCATGGCCTTCCTGAATCAGGTGCCGATGACGGCGGCCTACGGGCTCGGCGCGGCGGTTGCAGCCTCCGCGCTCGGGTCCGCCATGGGTCTCGGCGTGGTCATCGCCGGGCAGCCCGCGCGCGAACGGTCATCCCGGATGCGCCGTTTCGGGCGAAGCCTCGGTAGCCTGTTTTTTCGGTTTCTCGCGCTCTGGTACGCGCTCGCCGTGCTCGGCTTCGCGCGCACCATCGGGCTCGGCCCCTGGCCGCGCCGACCGCTCGACACTGCCGACACGGTGCTCGTCGCGGCCTGCCTCGTCGTCGCCTTCCTGCCCCATGTGCTGATCTCCGCCCTGCGAGCGGACCGGTCCGCAACGGCCGCGGGTTGATCGGCCCCGGTCGATCCCGCTAAGCCAAGTAGCCGTACGAGCCGCAGCAGAAGGCTCGACGCAGGGAGAACACCATGGCCGATCCAGTGGCCGGCGATCGCAGCGGTGCGCGCCCATGGCTGGCCGCCTATCCGCCCGGCGTACCAGCCGAGATCGACGTCGACCGCCTCGGCACCCTCGTCGATCTGATCGAGCACGGCATCGTCGCCTATGCGGACCGTCCGGCCCTAATCAGCTTCGGCAAGAGCGTCAGCTATCGCGAACTCGGTGCGGCCTCGGACTGCGTCTCCGCCTGGCTCGGCGCGCAGGGCATGGCGAAGGGCGACCGCGTGGCGCTGATGATGCCGAACGTCGCCGCCTATCCGGCGGCCCTCCTCGGCGTGCTCACGGCAGGATGCACGGCCGTCAACGTCAACCCGCTCTACACGCCGCGCGAACTGATCGGGCAACTCGAGGATTCTGGCGCGCGTATCCTGTTCGTGCTCGAGAATTTCGCCCACACCGTCGCCGAGGCACTGCCGAAACTGCCGAAGCTGGAGCGGGTGGTACTGGTCGGGCCGGGCGATTGCCTCGGCCTCAAGGGCAAGGTCATCGACATCGCCTCGCGCTACATCAAGCGCGCCGTGCCGCCCTTCCAGCTTCCGCCGCAGATCGTGATGCGCTTCGACACCGTCCTGCGCGCCGGCCGCAAGCTGCCGCGCCACCGGGTGCCGGTGGAGCCCGGCGATCTCGCTTTCCTGCAATATACGGGTGGCACGACGGGGATCGCCAAGGCGGCGATGCTGACCCATCGCAACATCGTCGCCAACGTCGCGCAGTGCCGGACTTGGTTTGAGATCTCGGGCGAGGACGGGCAGGAGCGCGTGATGGTCACTGCACTGCCACTTTACCATATCTTCGCGCTGACGGCCTGTTTCTTCTTCTTCCTCGACATCGGCGGGTGCTGTCTGCTGATCGCGAACCCGCGCGACGTCGATGGCTTCGTGAAGACGCTTGCCTCCAGCCGGTTCACCCATCTCTCAGGGGTGAACACGCTCTACAACCTGCTCGTGAACCACCCGAAACTGAACACGGTCGATTTTTCGACGGGCGGCGGCTACCACATCGCTGGCGGCATGGCGGTGCAGGCGGCCGTCGCCGCCAAGTGGAAGGCCGCGACCGGGCGCGTCCTGATCGAGGGCTACGGCCTTTCGGAGACCTCGCCCGTCGCCACGATCAATCGGGTCGACCTCGACGAATGGTCGGGGACGATCGGCTACCCTGTCTCATCCACCGACATCACGATCCGGAACGTCGACGGCGCGGACGTGCCTTATGGCGAGCCCGGCGAACTCTGCGTGCGCGGGCCGCAAGTGATGGCGGGCTACTGGAACCGGCCCGAGGAAACCCAGGCCGCCATGACTGAGGACGGCTTCTTCCGCACCGGCGACATCGCGACGATGGCCGAGAGCGGAGCGATCCGCATCGTCGACCGGATGAAAGACATGATCCTCGTCTCGGGCTTCAACGTCTATCCGAACGAGGTCGAGGACGTGCTCGCCAAGCACCCGTCGGTGCTCGAATGCGCGGTGGTCGGCGGACGCTGCGATGACGGCGAGGTCGTCGTGGCCCATGTGGTGACGAGAGGTGAGGGCATCGCGCCGGAAGCGCTGAAGGCCCATGCCCGCTCGGAACTCACCGGCTACAAGGTGCCCCGCCGCATCGTGTTCCACGAGAGCCTGCCGAAGACGAACGTCGGCAAGGTGCTACGGCGGGCACTGCGGGATCTGGATTCCTGAGGGGCCGCGGCGGTAGTCTGCCCGTCGAAGCGCCCCCTTTCCGGGACGCCTGGAGCGCATTGGGAGGGTGAGCCGGGGAAGGGGCCCGTCGGCAGGTCGCAGGGCTTATTGCGGACAGCCGTTCGACCGTTCGTAGCTCTTCAATTCCGCTACCGTCTGACGTTGGCGAGCCGAGAGTGGCACGTCCTCCACGGCGTCGTAGGAACAGCCGGCATTGCCGAAGGCGCGGATGCCGCGGGGCGTGCGGAAGCAGTAGCCAGACTGCTTGTAGATCAGATTGCGCTGGTACCAGGCTTCCTCGCAGCCATCCGCCCGAGCCGAAGCGGCCGCCAAGCCCGACATCAGAACCGCGGACCCAACGGCAAGCACGAACGAGAATCGCATCGAAGGTCTCCCAAAAGCGCGATCAAACGATCACGCGGAGGCCGGCCTGTCGATGATCCGGCGTCTCAATATGCCCAGCGCTGCGCCTTGGTGACGAGGAAATCGCGAAATGCTTGGACGCGGGCGACGGAGCGCATCTCCTCGGCATAGACGAGATAGCTTTCCATGCTCGGCATCTCGCTCTCGCGTAGGATCTGGACCAGGCTCTGGTTCCCGTCGATGGCGTAGTCCGGCAGGATGCCGATGCCGGCACCCGCTCGCATGGCCTCGTGCAGAGCCGCGACGTTGTTGACGGTGAAGCTGATCGGCCGCCGCTCGCGGCCGTCGCGCCCGATGCTCGCGAGGTAGTGCGTCGCGAGCAGGTAGGACGGTTCGTTGCCGCCGAACGAGATCAGCCGGTGCTCATCGAGGTCGTCGAGGGATTTCGGCTCGCCGAAGCGCTTGATGTAATCCTCGCTGGCGAAGGCGTGGTAATGCACCGTGAACAGGCGGCGCTGGATCAGGTCCGGTTGGGCGGGCCGCCGCATCCGGATCGCGATATCGGCCTCGCGCATGGCGAGATCGAGCTCCTCGTTGGTCAGGATCAGCTCGATGCGGACTTCCGGATAGAGGTCGAGAAATTCCGAGACCCGCTGGGCCAGCCACGAGGTGCCGAGCCCGACCGTCGTGGTGACGCGGAGATCGCCCGATGGACGTTCGCTGGTCTCGACGAGGCGGGCCTGGGTGTTTTCCAGGCGCAGCTTCATGTCGCGCGCGGCGCGGAACAGCAGGTCGCCCTGCTCGGTGAGGATCAGGCCGCGGGCGTGGCGATGGAACAGCGGAGCTTTCAGCTCCCGCTCCAGCGCACTGATCTGGCGGCTCACCGCCGACTGGCTCAGACCGATGTCGTCGCCGGCCCGCGTGAAGCTCCCGGCCTCCGCGACGTTGAGGAATATCCGGATCTTGTCCCAGTCCACGGCCGTGCCTCCCGTACGCATACCGGGGTGTGCCCACCCGGCTCGTTGGCCGGGCGAATTTTCACCCCAGGCGTCTTCCGCCTAGCCCTCGATCCCTCGCGACCGGAGCACAACCGAATGGATCGATCGCACCGTCGCCAGACGGAATCCCGCGCTACCGGTTTCTACCGACATCGCACAGGTTAAGCTGACAGGCTTGCGAATTGGTTGCGAAAGGCCGCGTGTCAACATCTTAACAATCGATGACCTGCAACCAGGGATTATTCGGCTGCGGCCTGGGTTGGATTCTCCCCGACTTCGAGGGCCGCGAGATACTTTTCGGCCTCCAGCGCGGCCATGCAGCCCATGCCCGCCGCGGTGACCGCCTGACGATAGACGTCGTCCGTCACGTCGCCCGCCGCGAAGACGCCGGGGATCTCGGTCGCGGTCGATCCGGACTTCACGTTGAGGTAGCCGCCGTGGCGCATCGGCAGCTGTCCCTCGAAAATCCTGGTCGCCGGCTGATGGCCGATGGCGACGAAGATGCCCTCGGTGACATGCTCGCGGATCGCACCCGTGCGGGCGTCCTTCAGGCGCAGATGCGTGACGGAGGGCGCAGGCTCGGTCTTGCCGCAGATCTCTTCGACGGCGTGATGCCAGATCACCTCGACGTTCGGATGCTTGAACAGGCGCTCCTGCAGGATGCGCTCGGCCCGGAACTCGCCGCGGCGGTGCACGACGGTGACCTTGCTTGCGACGTTGGCGAGATACAGCGCCTCCTCGACTGCGGTGTTGCCGCCGCCGACCACCGTGACCTCCTTGCCCCGGAAGAAGAAGCCGTCGCAGGTCGCGCAAGCGGAGACGCCGAAGCCCTGGAACTTCGCCTCCGACGGGATGCCGAGCCATTTCGCCTGGGCGCCGGTTGAGATGATTAGCGCGTCGCAGGAATAGGTCTCGCCGGAATCGGCCACCAGGCGGAACGGCCGCGTCTTCAGGTCGACCTCGGTGATGTATTCCGAGACGACCTTGGTTCCGACATGCTCGGCCTGGAGGCGCATCTGCTCCATCAGCCAGGGGCCCTGGATCACGTCGGCGAAGCCCGGATAGTTTTCGACATCCGTCGTGATCATGAGCTGCCCGCCGGGCTGGAAGCCCGAGATCAGCAGCGGCTCGACCAGCGCGCGCGCCGCATAGATCGCAGCCGTGTAGCCGGCCGGACCTGAGCCGATGATCACGAGCTTCGCGTGCGTATGGGCCATCTCATCCGTCTCCTTGTCCGCTCGCCCGGGCCTTCAGGCCGGTCAGACGCGGGGTGTCGTCTCTAGTTCGGGTTCGGCGCGGCCGCGATTCGCTTGCCGTGTTCGACGAAAGCCCTGGCCATCGCCTGAGCGATCTCGGGCGTCGCGTCGATGGGCGCGTATTGCAGGCCCTCCAGGCGGCCGACGAAGGGCTTGAGCGCGCCCGCCATGGCGAGCCCGGCGAACATCCGTCTGTGCCTGATGTAGGTCTTCGGCAGGTCGAACAGAAGAAGTGGGACGCCGGTGCTCGCCGCCTCGCCGACCATGTTCGCGGAATCCGACGTGACGACGACCTGATCGGCGATGGCCAGCATGCCGACATAGGGGTTGTCGCCGCCGCCGTCCCAGAAGAAGCCGCCCTTGTCGGCGACCAGCCTCTCGAGGGCTTTGCGGAGCGCTTCCGGTGTACGCCGCGAGACGGTGAGCATGAGCGAGGAGCCGCCATCGGCGATGGTGGCGAGATGGCCTACCAGCCGCTTCATGTCGGCGGGGCGATAGCTCAGGTGCCGGCTGTCGCCGCCGATCAGGACCGCGATCCGGGGCCACGGCAGGACCGAGAGGCGCGGATCGGGGGACGCTCGGGCCGCCTGTAGCCGGGCCTGCGAGACCTGATGCGGGGCGGTCAGGGTGGTGAAGACGTTCGGTCCGCGCAGGTCGTCGTAATCCGGCACCCAGATGAAGTCCGCCGAATCGTGGCCGGTTCGAGGGTCCTTGAGGAAGGCCGTGAAACTGCGGTTGCGCGAGGCCTGCCGCAGGGCGCGCAGGTAGGGCACGGCGCGGCGGCCGGATGAGATCACGATCTCCGGCAGCGGCCCGGCCAGCGCGCCGCCCTGCCGACCCGGCGCATCGCGCGGATCGATTGGTCCCCAGGGGGCGGTCCAGCCGAACGGCCGGGAGGTGATGCGCCTGAGCTCGTAGGGCAGGCTCAGGCATTCGGCGATGCCGATGCACTGGTTCTCGTCGCCGGCCTTGCCGTCCGTGACGATCCAGGTCGGCACGCGCGACAGATCGGGCAACGGGGGCTCACCGTCGGCTTCGGCAGTCCACAGGCTCACCGGATACGCCCTCGAACCCTTTGGCCGGTCATGCGAAATCCGGTCGATTGCTCCGCAATGCGGATTTCGGCTTCGCTCATGCGCCGCGCGGGCCGCACGATGCGGTTTCCGAAAGTAGCATCCGAGGACCGTATCACTCGACCGGCAGCATGCGTACGAGCCACTGGGCGTATTGCTCGGCGATGGCGGCGATGCGGCGGCGCTCGGAGGCCGGATCGTACCAGGCCCCGCCGGAGCTCGACGGCAGCACGGACAATTGCGGATGCCGGGCCAGGACCTGACCGTCCGCGCCGACGAGCAGCGCCTCGCCGTCGAGATAATCGTTCGATCCGCCGCCGCCGAGGCCGCCACGGCCGCCGTCCCCCTGGCCGCCCGCATACGCGTTCAGCGATAGGCTGCGCACGACGACCACGAGGCTCGGGCCGCGGCCGCCGATGCGGTCGGCGAAGGTCTGCCTGAGCGAGGCCGTCAGGTCCGCACGCAGCGCCTCCGCCTGCGCTCCGCCGCCGAGGGCCAGCATCGGCCGGACGTCGACCCGCACGGATGCGATCCGGCCGAAGCCCGGCGCGGCCTGCAAGACGGCCGCCTGAGCGAACGTCAGGCAGAGGATCGCCACCCCGGCGATCCGGCCGGCCATCCGCATCACGGCAGAGCCCCGTCCCATTTCAGGCGCCGTACTTGACCGCAACGACTTCGTAGGATTTTCCGCCGCTCGGTGTGGTGACCTCGACGGTATCCCCCGCGCCTTTGCCGATCAGCGCGCGCGCGATGGGCGACGTGATCGAGACGCGGCCGGCATGGACGTCCGCCTCCGGCTCGCCGACGATCTGGTAGGTCTTCTCTTCCTCGGTGTCGTCGTCGATGAGCTTCACCGTGGCGCCGAACTTGATCTTGTCGCCCGACAGCTTCGAGACGTCGATGATCTCCGCGCGGGCGATCATGCTCTCCAGTTCGAGCACGCGGCCCTCGTTGTGCGACTGCGCCTCCTTGGCAGCATGATACTCGGCGTTCTCAGAGAGATCGCCATGCGCTCGCGCCTCGGAGATCGCCGCGACGATGCGCGGGCGCTCCACCTGCTGGCGATGCTTCAGCTCCTCTTCCATGGCCGCGAAGCCACGCACCGTGATCGGAACCTTGTCTATCGCCATCGTTTCACGCCGCAATTGAAGAGGCCCGGCCGGGAGCGGCTGCTCCCTCCGGGCCAAACACAGAAAACGTCCGGACCGCCCATGCGGCCGGATTTCAATGGACCTGATGCCAACACGGCTAAGCCGCGAAGTAATCCTGCAAGGCGCGGACCTGGAGATCGCCCTCAAGGTAGGCTTTAATTCCCTCGGCCGCCGCCATCGCTCCGGCGAGAGTGGTGTAGTACGGCACTTTATGCAAGAGGGCCGTGCGGCGGAGCGAGCGGGAGTCCGAGAGGGCTCCCGCACCCTCCGTGGTGTTGAAGACGAGCTGAATGTCGCCGTTCTTGATGGCGTCGACGATGTGCGGCCGGCCCTCCAGAACCTTGTTGGTCCGCTCGGCCGGGATGCCGTTCTCGAAGAGGTAGCGCTGTGTGCCGCCCGTGGCGATCACGCCGAAGCCGAGTTCGTGCAGCGCCCGCACCGTCCCCAGGATCCGCGCCTTGTCGTCGTCGCGCACCGAGACGAAGACGTTGCCCGAGCGCGGCACGGTGGTGCCGGAGCCGAGCTGGCTCTTGGCGAAGGCGACGCCGAAGCCGGCATCGAGCCCGATGACTTCGCCGGTCGAGCGCATCTCGGGGCCGAGCAGCACGTCGACGCCGGGGAAGCGTGCGAACGGGAACACCGCTTCCTTGACCGCGATGTGATCGAGCTTCTTCTTCTTGAGGCCGAAGGAGGACAGGCGTTCGCCGGCCATGATCCGGGCCGCGATCTTGGCGATCGGCTCGCCGATGACCTTGGCGACGAAGGGCACCGTGCGCGAGGCCCGCGGGTTCACCTCGAGCACGTAGATCGCGCCGTCCTTGATCGCGTATTGAACGTTCATCAGGCCGCCGACCTTGAGGGCCAGTGCCATCGCCTTGGTCTGGCGCTCCAACTCGGCCAGGATCTCAGGCGAGAGTGAGCGTGGCGGCAACGAGCAGGCGGAATCGCCCGAGTGGATGCCGGCCTCCTCGATGTGCTCCATGATGCCGGCAACGTAGACGTCCTCGCCGTCGCAGACCGCGTCGACGTCGACCTCGACCGCGTCGGAGAGGTAGCGGTCGAACAGCAGCGGGTTGCGGCCGAGCACCGTGTTGATCTGGCCGGTCTTGTCGTTCGGGTAGCGCTGCTTGATGTCGGACGGGATCAGGCTCGGCAGGGTGCCGAGGAGGTAGTCGGCGAACTGCGCCTCGTCGCGGATGATCGCCATGGCGCGGCCGCCCAGCACGTAGCTCGGACGCACCACGAAGGGCAGGCCGAGTTCGGAGGCGATCAGCCGGCTCTGCTCGACCGAATAGGCGATGCCGTTCTTCGGCTGCTTCATGCCGAGCTTGTCGAGCAACCGCTTGAACTGGTCGCGGTCCTCGGCGAGGTCGATGGCGTCGGGCGACGTGCCGAGGATCGGCACGCCGGCGGCCTCCAGGGCGCGGGCGAGCTTCAGCGGCGTCTGGCCGCCAAACTGGACGATGACGCCGTGCAGCGTCCCGGCCTGCCGCTCGGTCTCGATGATCTCGAGTACGTCCTCTTCGGTCAGCGGCTCGAAATAGAGCCGGTCCGAGGTGTCGTAGTCGGTCGAGACCGTCTCCGGGTTGCAGTTAACCATGATGGTCTCGTAGCCGGCCTCCGACAGCGCGTAGCAGGCGTGGCAGCAGCAATAGTCGAACTCGATGCCCTGGCCGATCCGGTTCGGACCGCCGCCGAGGATGATGATCTTCTTGGCGTCGGTCGGCCGGGCCTCGTCGACGACGGTGCCGGCGAAGGGGGCGACGTAGGTCGAGTACATGTAGGCGGTCGGCGCCTTGAACTCGGCGGCGCAGGTATCGATGCGCTTGAAGACCGGGCGGACGCCGAGCGCACGGCGCTTGGCGCGCACGTCACCCTCTTCCGCGTTCGTGAGCACGGCGAGCCGCGCATCCGAGAAGCCAGCGGCCTTGAGCTGTCGGAACGCCGCCGGGGTCGTCGGCAGGCCGTGGGCCTTCACGCGGTATTCGAGATCGAGGATCGCCTGCAGCTGCTCGAGGAACCACGGGTCGATCTTGCAGGACGCGTGGACCTCCTCGTGGCTGACGCCGAGGCGGAGCGCCTGCGCGACCTTCAGCAGGCGGTCCGGCGTCGGCGTGCCGATCGCGGCCTTGATCGCGTTGTGGTCGTCGCCCTTGCCGAGACCCTCGATCTCGATCTCGTCGAGGCCGGTCAGGCCGGTCTCCAGCGAGCGCAGCGCCTTCTGCAGTGATTCCGCGAAGCAGCGGCCGATAGCCATGGCCTCGCCGACCGACTTCATGGCGGTGGTCAGCGTCGGTTCGGCGCCCGGGAATTTCTCGAAGGCGAAGCGCGGGATCTTGGTGACGACGTAGTCGATCGTCGGCTCGAACGAGGCCGGGGTGGCGCCGCCGGTGATGTCGTTGGCGATCTCGTCGAGGGTGTAGCCGACGGCGAGCTTGGCCGCGACCTTGGCGATCGGGAAGCCGGTGGCCTTGGACGCCAACGCCGACGAGCGCGAGACGCGCGGGTTCATCTCGATGACGATCATCCGGCCGGTGGCCGGGTCGATGGCGAACTGCACGTTCGAGCCGCCGGTCTCGACGCCGATCTCGCGCAGCACCGCGAGCGATGCGTCGCGCATCACCTGATACTCCTTGTCGGTGAGCGTCAGGGCCGGGGCAACGGTGATGGAATCGCCGGTGTGGACGCCCATCGGATCGATGTTCTCGATGGAGCAGATGATGATGCAGTTGTCCGCTTTGTCCCGGACGACCTCCATCTCGTACTCCTTCCAGCCGAGCACGCTCTCCTCGATCAGCACCTCGTTGGTCGGCGAGGCGTCGACACCGCGCTCGACGATGTCGAGGAACTCTTCGCGGTTGTAGGCGATGCCGCCGCCGGTGCCGCCCATGGTGAAGGACGGCCGGATGATCGCCGGCAGGCCGATCTCGGCCAGCGCGATCAGGCCCTGGCCGAGCGCGTGCTCGATGTAGCGCCGGCGCCGGTCGCTCTCGCCGCCGTTCCACTGCCGCTCGAATTCCGACAGGGCCGTCGTGCGGGCGGGGCCTTCGCCGTTCGCGGCCTCGATGCGGGCCACCTCGGCGAGGTAGCGGTCGCGGTCGGCCTTCTTGGCGGCCGAGGCGTTGGCGAGCGCGGATCTCGGGGTCTCCAGCCCGATCTTGGCCATGGCCTCGCGAAACAGGTTGCGGTCCTCGGCCTTGTCGATGGCTTCCGCCGTGGCGCCGATCATTTGCACGCCGAACTTTTCGAGCACGCCCATCTTCTTGAGCGAGAGCGCACAGTTCAGCGCCGTCTGCCCGCCCATGGTCGGGAGCAGGGCGTCGGGGCGCTCCTTCTCGATGATCTTGGCAACGATCTCCGGGGTGATCGGTTCGACATAGGTGGCGTCGGCCATGTCCGGGTCGGTCATGATCGTCGCCGGGTTCGAATTCACCAGCACGATCCGGTAGCCCTCCTCGCGGAGCGCCTTGCAGGCCTGGGTACCGGAATAGTCGAACTCGCAGGCCTGCCCGATGATGATGGGGCCCGCACCGATGATGAGGATCGAGGAGATGTCGGTGCGTTTCGGCATCGGGCGCCTTGGGTCGCAATCTGGGCTGCAGCCGCGTGCATCCGCCCTCGCGCGCCGCCGACGAGTCGGCGAGGTGCGAGGCGGGATGGCGCAGGGATGATCGTCAGGCCCCGCGTTTACACGCAGCCGCAAGGGTTTGGAAGGGTGGCGGACGGCCCGGTCAGGCGCCTGCCGCATGGCTGGTGCTCAGAGTATAATTATTCGATTTATTAAGTAATGAGACCGATTTGATCGAGTCATCGAAAGCAAATAGATGAAAGTTCGGCGATGGACGCCGGATCATTTCAGAATTATTATGAGGAAAAGGATGACGCCCTTCAGAACGTTTCTCGCAGCGTCGCTGATCGCTGCGACCTGTGCATCGGCCCAGGCGGCCGAGGTCACGATCAAGATGCTGAACAATGGCCCGGCCGGGATGATGGTCTTCGACCCGCCTTTCGTGAAGATTGCGCCCGGCGACTCGGTGAAGTTCGTGGCGACCGACAAGGGCCACAACGTCGAGACCATCAAGAACATGGCGCCGGAGGGTACCGCTCCCGTGAAGGGCGCGCTCGGCAAGGACGAGACCGTCACCTTCGAGAAGGAAGGCGTCTACGGCTTCAAGTGCTCGCCGCACTACATCATGGGCATGGTGGCGCTGGTCGCCGTCGGCGCGAACCTCGAGAATCTCGAGAAGGCCAAGGGCCTCGACCAGAACAAGATGGCCAAGCAGCGCTTCGAGCCGCTCTGGGCCAAGGCGGAAGCGAAGTAACGCGCGTCCGGACAGCAAAAAGCCGGGCCGATTCCTCGGCCCGGCCATCGTGCGATCGACGAATTCAGAATGCGGCGTGGAGCGCGGCCATGGCCCTGTCGATCGAGAGGTAGAACACGCCGAAGGCGACCAGCGCCGCAGCAGCGAATTCGTGCGTCTGGTTCGGCAGGGTCTGGAAGCGGCGCATCATCTCGCGGCCGAAATAGACCGATAGCCACGCGAGCGTCAGCACGGCGGGCATCACGAACAGATAGGAGAGCGTGCTCTCGACCCGCGCCGTGCCGGCCGCAGGCTCGATCAGGGCGCGGATGTTGCGCACCCAAGGCGCATGCACCGCCGCATAGAGCGCGGTGAGCCATGCCAAGCCGACACCGACGCCGAGATGCAGGGTGAACTGGCGATGCAGGCGCGAAAAGTCGTCGCGCGCGTCGTCGAACGTCATCCGGGAATCCCCATCGATCCGAAGCCTGCCGGTCGGCGATTCTGCGACGTGTCGCGTCCGGCTCGTGATGGGCTCTGGGTGCCGGGGAAGCTGGGGTTTTTTGTGACGGGACGGTGCCGAGACCGTGCTTTCGGCGGGTCTCGCCGGCTACGAAAGACCCGTGTGACCGATCCGTCACTATCCCTTCTGGACAGTCTCCGGCCTGTTCTCACGCATCAGGCTCACGAAGCGCTCGAACAGGTAATGGCTGTCGCGTGGGCCGGGCGAGGCCTCGGGGTGGTGTTGCACCGAGAAGGCGGGACGGTCGGTGAGCGAGAGGCCGCAATTCGAACCGTCGAAGAGCGAGACATGGGTCTCGACGGCCGTATCCGGCAGGCTTTTCGGATCGACCGCGAAGCCGTGGTTCATCGAGACGATCTCGACCTTGCCGGTGGTGTGGTCCTTCACCGGATGGTTCGCGCCGTGATGGCCCTGGCCCATCTTCACGGTGCGGCCGCCGAGCGCCAGGCCCATCAACTGGTGGCCGAGACAGATGCCGAAGGTCGGCACCCGCTGCGCCAGCAACTCCCGGATCACCGGCACCGCGTAAGCACCGGTCGCGGCCGGATCACCGGGGCCGTTCGAGAGAAACACGCCGTCGGGCTTCAGCGCGATGATGTCCTCTGCGCTCGTCGTGGCGGGCACCACGGTGACGTCGCAGCCGGCCTGGGCCAGCAGGCGCAGGATGTTGCGCTTCACGCCGTAATCGATCGCGACGACCCGATAGGAATCTCCGCCGGCGGCGCGGGTGCCGTAGCCGCCCTTCACCGTCCATGTGGTCTCACCCCAGGTCGAGCGCTCGCGGCTCGTCACCGGCGGCACGAGGTCGAGGCCTTCCATCGGAGCGAGCGCGGCGGCCCGCGCCTTCAAGGCGTCGCGGTCGAAGTTGCCGGAGGGGTCGTTGGCGATCACCGCGTTCGGCATGCCGTGGTCGCGGATCAGCGCGGTGAGGGCGCGGGTATCGATGCCGGTGATCCCGGTGATGCCGCGTGCCTTCAGCCAAGCGTCGAGATGCGACGAGGAGCGCCAGCTCGACGGCCGCGTGACGGCTGCGGCGATGACCGCGCCGCGCACGCCGGAGGCCGGGGCCGCCTCCAGGCTTTCCAGGTCCTCGTCGTTGGTGCCGACATTGCCGATATGCGGGAAGGTGAAGGTCACGATCTGGCCGGCATAGGACGGGTCGGTCAGGATCTCCTGATAGCCGGTCATCGACGTGTTGAAGCAGACCTCGCCGTCGGCGACGCCCTCACGTCCGATCCCGAATCCTTCCAGCACGGTGCCGTCGGCGAGCACGAGCAGGGCGGTGGCGAGGGGCTCGCTCCAGGGCTCGGGTGCGGGGCGCGCGGGAGCGGCGGCGTCGTGCAGCATCGATCGGATCCGGATGGCTGTCGGCCGCATTCCGGCGCCCACGGGGCGGATTCATGCGGCGAGCGATTGCGCTGCACATAACGATCCGGGCGCATGCGGGCAACGTGGTGGGACGAGGGGGTGGTGCACACTGCATTGCGTAGCTACGATTTGCTTGCTCCGAGAGCCACGAGATCGTATCGATCCGCATGTTGATCGTCTGGGACGAGCCGAAGCGCCTCGCGAACCTCGCCAAGCACGGGCTGGATCTCGCGGAGTTCGAGGACGGGTTCGACCTCGACGGCTGCACCGTTCACGAAACACGCCCGAGGCGCACGGGGCCCAGCCGCTTCAAACTGATCGGTCTCTTCGAAGGCCGCATTGTCACGGCGGCGATCGTCTCGCCGCTCGGTTCGGAGGCCCTGTCGATCGTCAGTTTCCGCCGCGCCAACCCCTCGGAGGTCCGTCTGCATGAACGCTCCTAAGCACGCGCCCGGCTACGTTCCGAACCCAGCCTACACGCAAGAGGACTGGGACGAAGTGTCGGAGAATCCCGAATGGACCGAGGACGACTTCAAGGCCGCGCGCCCGTTCGCCGAAGTCTTCCCCGAACTCGCGGAAAAACTGCGAAAGTCGCGCGGTGCCCAGAAGGCGCCGACCAAGCAGCTCGTATCCTTGCGCATCGACCGGGACGTGCTGGAGCGCTTCAAGGCGAGTGGGCCGGGCTGGCAGTCGCGGATGAACGAAGCGCTGCGGCTAGCCGCGCCAAACCTGCCCACGGCCTGAAACGCTGGCGGCTGCTTCGCGAAGCGTATAGGCACCGCCGTTTCGCCCAACGAGCCGACAGGAACCGACCATGCTGCGCGAGCGCCTCACCGCCGAGATGAAAGCGGCCATGAAGGCCGGCGAGAAGCAGAAGCTCTCGACCGTCCGGATGATCCAGGCCGCGCTGAAGGACAAGGACATCGAGGCGCGCGTGTCGGGCAACGGCACCGGCCAGATCGACGAGGCCGAGATCCTTTCGCTTCTGCAGAAGATGATCAAGCAGCGCACGGAAGCTGCGAGCGTCTACGAGCAGGGCGGCCGGCCCGAACTCGCCGAGGGCGAACGCGCCGAGGTCGCGATCATCGCGACGTTCCTGCCGCAGCAGATGGACGAGGCCGAGACCCGCGCCGCCATCGCGGCCGCCGTGGCCGAGACCGCCGCCGCCGGCCCGAAGGACATGGGCAAGGTCATCGCCGTGCTGAAGGGCAAGTATGCCGGCCAGATGGATTTCTCGAAGGCCAGCGGACTGGTGAAGGAGGCGCTTGCCGGGAAGTGACGGTCCCTGAGCGGCTGCTGCCGGTCCCCGCCCGTGGTCGCGGCGGTGGTTCCTATCGGTGTCCGGCTGCGGACGGGCCTACTCGAACAACACCCCGAGCCGGCGCCCCTCGCGGCGCACGACGATGCAGGTGCGTGGACGCCGGTGCGGGCCGGTCGTCAGGGTGAGTCGATCCGGGATCGGCTCCGGCGTGGAGACCTCGATCATGGCGCCGCCTTCGGATTCGTCCCAGACGAGGCAGTCGAGTTCGGACGACAGTCCGTGGAACTGCAGCGATCCGAAGCGGAAGGCGTTCTTGCGAGTCTCCAACCGGCGATTGTCGGTCATGGCGGGCGTCCGAGAGAAGGCCGGTACGGTTGCAGTCTCAGCTTAACAAAACGTGCGGCGGGTACACCGCAATCCTGCGAGACGGTCGTCGCGTACAGATCCGCCAACGTTTTTCGGGGCCCGGCTGAGGCAAAGCCGAGGCTCGGCCGTCCGGAGGTCGCATCAACTGAAGCCTGCGCCACGAACCTTCAGGTTCACGGCAAGGACGCTGGGGCCTGCGCACAGAAACAACCGCCGGCCGTCGGGGCCGCCGAAGGCGATGTTGGCGCACGGGCCGGGCGTCGGGATCGTGCCGAGCGGCGTGCCGTCTGGCCGCCAGACCCGCGCGCCGCTGCCGGTTCCTGCGAACACCCGGCCCTGCGCGTCGATCCTGAGCCCGTCCGGCACGCCGTCGACGACCGTCGAAAACACCCGCTCGCGGGTCAGACGGCCACCATCGCCGACGTCGAAGGCGCGGATCTCGCTCCTGCCGCCGGGGTTCTGGCTCCCACTCGACTCGCCGACGTAGAGCACCCGCCCGTCCGGCGAGAAGGCGAGGCCGTTCGGTTGCACGAATCCGTCGGCGACCGCATCGAGGCGGCCGCCTGGATCGAGCCGGAACACGAAGCGGGCCCGCTGCTCGGAGGAGCGCGTGATGCCTTCCTCCGGATTGTCGATGCCGTAGGTCGGATCGGTGAACCAGACCGCCCCGTCGCGGGCGACCACCACGTCGTTCGGCGAGTTCAACGGCTGGCCTTCGAAACTCTCAGCCAGCACGGTGAGGCGCCCGTCAGGCTCCTCGCGCACGACGCGACGGTTGCGGTGTTCACAGGTGATCAGCCGGCCTTCACCGTCGAGCGCGTTGCCGTTGGCATTGGCGGAGGGCTCGCGGAAGGTCCGGGTGCCGCTTTCCGTGACCAGCAGCATCCGATTGCTGCGCACGTCGCTGACGACGAGGCCGCCGAGCCGCTTCACCCAGACCGGCCCCTCGCACCAGCGCCCGCCCTCGTAGAGCGTCTCGACCCGCGCGCCCGGCGCCAGCACCTCCGCGAGCCCGTCGCTCGCGGCCGGGGCTTCCGCGCGCAAGGGCCGGGGCAGCAGCGTAAGCAGGCCTGCGCCGAGCAGTGCACGCCTGTGGAGAGATTGTGGATGGATCGGGTCGGCCATGGCCCGGCCAGCGCCTTCGGAACGGCTTCGCTCCGGTCCTGCGAGACGGTTGAGACTCGGGCCGGGTCGATGCGGTATCATGCCTGGTCCCGACACTCCCGAAAAGATCCGCGACCGGACTCCGTTGCGATACCCGCCTCACATCCTCGAAGAGATCCGCCAGCGGCTGCCCGCGTCGGACATCGTCGGCCGGCGGGTACGGCTGAAGAAAGCCGGCCGCGAATGGCGCGGGCTCTCGCCGTTCAACGCGGAGAAGACGCCGTCCTTCTACGTGAACGACCAGAAGCAGTTCTACCACTGCTTCTCCTCCGGCAAGCACGGCGACGTCTTCAAGTTCCTGATGGAGACGGAGGGGCTCAGCTTCCCCGAGGCCGTGGAACGGCTGGCCAGCGAAGCCGGCGTCGTCCTGCCGAAACCCTCGCCCGAGACCGAGCGGGCGGAAGAGCAGCGCAAGGGCGCGCTCGAGGTGATGGAACTCGCCGCCGTCTATTTCGAGGAGCAGCTGAAGAGCCAACGGGGCGGCCAGGCGCGCGACTATCTCGACCGGCGGGCGCTGGGGGAGGGGGTACGCCGGCAGTTCCGCCTCGGTTACGCGACGAGCGAGCGCTACGCGCTTCGCGACCATCTCGCCGGCAAGGGTGTCGAGAAGGAGCTCATGCTCGAACTCGGCCTGCTCGCCACGAGCGAGAGCGTGGCCGTGCCGTTCGACAAGTTCCGCGACCGCGTGATCTTCCCGATCACCGACATCCGCGGCCGCGTCGTCGCCTTCGGCGGGCGCGCCATGCAGGCGGACGCCAAGGCCAAGTACCTGAACTCGCCGGAGACGCCGCTCTTCCACAAGGGGCGGATGCTCTACAACCTGAACGCCGCGCGGAAGGCCGCGCATGACCGCGGCACCATCATCGCAGTCGAGGGCTATGTCGACGTCATCGCGATGACGCTCGCGGGTCATGCCGAGACGGTCGCGCCGCTCGGCACGGCGCTCACCGAGGACCAGCTTGCGCTGCTCTGGCGCCATGGCGACGAGCCGATCCTCTGCTTCGACGGCGACAAGGCCGGCCAGAAGGCGGCGTTCCGGGCGCTCGACGTGGCGTTGCCGATGCTGGAGCCGGGCAAGTCGCTGCGCTTCGCCATGCTGCCCCAGGGGCAGGACCCGGACGACCTGCTGCGCTCGGGTGGCGCTTCCGCGATCGATGCCGTGCTGGAGGGCGCGCGCCCGTTGGTCGAGATGCTGTGGGCGCGCGAGAGCGAGGCCGGCCCGCTCGACACCCCGGAGCGCCGGGCCGGCATGGCCCGGACCCTGCGCGAGGCCGTCTCGGGAATCCGCGACGAGACCGTGCGCCGGTTCTACCGGGACGACATCGAGGACCGCCTGCGCGGGCTCTCCGGCGGCGGGGCAGGGGGCCGCGGCGAGCGCGGAAACTACCGACAGGGCGGATCCTCGAACCGGCAGGGCGGCGAGACGTTCCGCCGGCGTCCGCGCCCCGGCGACCCGCCGCCGTCGCCGCGCATCGACTTCAAGTTCAGCCCGCTGTTGTCGAGCGCCACGCCCCCGCCGCGGGGCAGCGCCTTCCGCGAACGCGAGGCGATGATCGTGTCGAGCCTCCTCGTTCACCCCGAACTCCTGGGCATCGAGGAAGAGGCGCTCTCGGAACTGGAGCTGGACAACCCGGACGCACAGCTCCTGCGCGGAGTCCTGCTCGACCGTGCCGCCGACGACACGACGTCGGATTCCGAGATCATGGCCTCCCGTCTGGACCGGGCCGGATTGACCGACGCGGCGGCGCGTCTGGCGGCTCTGGTGAGGCCCGGAGACCGCTGGGCGCTCGATCCGCATGTGGATCCTGCACGGCTCGAAACGACTCTCCGGCAGGCTGTGATCTTGCACCGCAAGGCCGGAACGCTAAATAGCGAACTTCGCCAAGCTGAACGTGCCCTTGTCGACGATGAAACCGAGGCCAATTTTGCTTGGCTCTGCGACGTCAAAGAACGTCTGGCGGTGATCGCAGGGGCCGATGCCGAGGCGGAGGATCCGGAAACGGATGAAAGTTCGACACTGTGACGCGCGGAACATCGCTGCGCATGGTTAACGGTCGGTCAAGCAGCGATGCGTAGACCGACTGAAATCTGCCGGTGACGATCGGCATCCGTATTGCGGCCAGTACCGGGGAAACGCGTCCGATCGCGTCCGGTGCGGCTGCCACGAAAACATAGGCTGAGCATGGCAACGAAGGCAACCGAGCGGGACGAGACCGACGTCGCTCAGGAGCAACAGACGGACGGCCCTCTCCTCGATCTGACCGATGCCGCCGTCAAGCGTATGGTCAAGCTCGCGAAGAAGCGCGGCTATGTCACGCACGATGAGATCAACGAAGTCCTGCCCGACGGGCAGGTCGACGGCGATCAGATCGAGGACGTGCTGGCGCAGCTCGACGACATGGGCATCCGTGTCATCGAGAGCGAGGAGACCGAGGAGACCACGGCCGAGAAGAAGCCGAACGGCGAGGCGGCCGAGGACGAGGAAGCCTCCGAGGGCGGCGAGGTCGCGGAAGTCGCGCCGACGGCACGTGCCGTGACCGTGGCGGCCACCACCACCAAGGAGCCGACCGACCGCACGGACGATCCCGTGCGCATGTACCTGCGCGAGATGGGCTCGGTGGAGCTTCTCTCCCGCGAGGGCGAGATCGCGATCGCCAAGCGCATCGAGGCCGGCCGCGAGGCCATGATCGCGGGCCTCTGCGAGAGCCCGCTGACCTTCCAGGCCATCATCATCTGGCGCGACGAGCTCGTCGACGGCAAGGTCCTGCTGCGCGACATCATCGACCTCGAAGCCACCTATGCCGGCCCGGATGCCAAGACCGCGCCGCAGGTCGCAGCCGAGGGCGCGGAGGAGACCGAGGAGGCCGAGCCCGAAGGGCCGCAGCCGCCCGAGGGCGACGACGAGGACGATCTCGAAAACAACGTCTCGCTCGCCGCGATGGAATTGGAGATCAAGCCGCGCGTCCTCGAGATCTTCGATGCGATCGCCGGCAATTACCGCAAGCTGCGCAAGCTCCAGAACGAGTCGAACGAGCGCCAGGTCTCCGGCGAGAACTCGACGCCGGCCCAGGAGAAGAAGCAGTCCGAACTGAAGGACGTCGTGGTCACCGACGTGAAGTCGCTCTCGCTCAATGCCAATCGCATCGAGGCGCTGGTCGAGCAGCTCTACGACATCAATAAGCGCCTGATCTCGCACGAGGGCCGCCTGATGCGCGCCGCCGAGAATCACGGCGTCGCCCGCGACGAGTTCCTGCGCCATTACCAGGGCTGGGAGCTCGATCCGAACTGGATGGAGCGTGTCGGCGCGCTCGGCGGCAAGGGCTGGAAGAACTTCGTCGAGAAGGGCGGCCGGCAGGTCGCGGATCTACGCGAGCAGATCCTGACGCTCGCCTCCGAGACGGGCCTGCAGATCGGCGAGTACCGCAAGATCGTCAACATGGTCCAGAAGGGCGAACGCGAAGCCCGTCAGGCCAAGAAGGAGATGATCGAGGCGAACCTCCGCCTCGTGATCTCGATCGCCAAGAAGTACACCAACCGCGGCCTGCAGTTCCTGGACCTGATCCAGGAGGGCAACATCGGCCTGATGAAGGCGGTGGACAAGTTCGAGTACCGCCGCGGCTACAAGTTCTCCACCTACGCCACGTGGTGGATCCGTCAGGCGATCACCCGCTCGATCGCCGACCAGGCGCGGACCATCCGCATCCCGGTCCACATGATCGAGACGATCAACAAGATCGTGCGGACCTCGCGCCAGATGCTGCACGAGATCGGCCGCGAGCCGACCCCGGAGGAGCTGGCCGAGAAGCTGGCCATGCCGCTGGAGAAAGTCCGAAAGGTCTTGAAGATCGCCAAGGAGCCGATCTCCCTCGAAACGCCCATCGGCGACGAGGAGGACAGCCACCTCGGCGACTTCATCGAGGACAAGAACGTCGTCCTGCCGATCGATGCGGCGATCCAGTCGAACCTTCGCGAGACGACGACGCGGGTCTTGGCCTCTTTGACGCCGCGCGAAGAGCGCGTGCTGCGCATGCGCTTCGGCATCGGCATGAACACCGACCACACTCTCGAAGAGGTCGGCCAGCAGTTCTCGGTGACACGCGAGCGCATCCGTCAGATCGAGGCGAAGGCTTTGCGCAAGCTCAAGCATCCAAGCCGGTCGCGGAAGCTGCGGAGCTTCCTCGACAACTGAGCCGGATGGCCGATCCGACCAAAACCCTCCTTGCCCGGCAAGGAGGGTTTTTTCGTTCAGGGGCGGCGCGCCGGCAGCGTCCAGGCGCGCGTGGCCGCGACGGCGGCCCCGGTGCCGAGGACGGCCGTGACCGAAAACACCGCGAGCAGCGCGTGGCCGACCCCGGCCAGTCCGAAGACGGCATCGTTCAGCATGCCGACGATGAGCGGTCCCGTGCCGGTGGCCACGAGGGTCACGGTGGCAAGGAAGAACGCACTCACCCCGCCCCGCAGGGAACGCGGCGTCAGGAGCTGGATGCCGCCGAGGCCCGGTGGGCTGGCGAAGCCGAACACGGCGACGAGGGCTGCGAATCCCGAGAGCGAGCTAACGAGGCCCGGCGAAAGGCTCATCACCACGGTCGCGGGCACCGTCAGGACCAGGGCCAGGGCGAGCAGCCGCGAGGCGGCCGCGGCATCGCCGGCACGGCGCATGCGGTCGAGGAGGGCGCCACCCGTCAGATGCCCGCACGGGGCCGCCAGGAGGGCGATCAGCCCCAGGGCCATGCCGCTCTCGGCCGGGGTGAAGCCGAAGGCGCGTACGTAGAAGGTCGGCGCCCAGGCGGCCAGCGTCTGGATCATCAGCACCGAGGCCGTCGCCGCGGCGGCATGGGGCAGGTAGGCCCGCCAGCGCCGCCGGATCCAACCGAGGGATTTCATCCGGGGCACCGGCGCGGACAAGGCGGGCACCTCGCGGATGCGCAGCAGCATCGCCGCGAGGACGAGGTTCGGCAGGACGGCGAGGACGAACAGCGTCTGCCACGGTGCCAGCCGGCCGAGGACCGGCAGATCGGCGGACCCACGCGCCGTCAGCCATCCGAGCAATGCGCCCCCCGCCAGCAGCGCGACGCTGCGGCCGAGGCTGGAGCCCGTGGTGAGCAGCGAGACACCACGGCCGAGCCGGTTCCGGCCGAGCCGGATCGCCATCAGCGAGAGGGCGGCCGGCAGGATGCAGGCCTGACCGAGGCCGAGGACGAACCGGCTCGCCAGCAGAGCCGGAAACCCGGTCGCGAGTCCGAAGGCGAGGAGCGACACGTTCCACAGCAGGATGCCGGCGAGCAGCAGGCGGCGGCGATGGCCGCGGTCGACGAGCAGGCCGAGGAGCGGTGAGACGAGGGCGAAGGGCAGGGCGTAGGCCGAGCCCTGCAGTAGCCCGAGCTGCGTATCGCTCAGGGACAGGGCTGCCTTCACCGGCGTCGCCACCAATGTCAGCAGGAAGCGGTCGCTGGAGGCCGCGAGCTGGGTGGCGGCCAGGAGGGCGACCAGAGGCCAGCCTCCCCGGTCCGATGAAGACCGGCTCAATACAGCTTGCTCACCCAGTCAACCATCAGGGCCTTGGCGCCGACGCCCGGATCTTCCGGGCTGGTGGTGCGCCCACCGCCCGTCTCGGCGCGATAACGGCCCGGCGGCAGGCCGTAGGCCGTGCGGAAGGCGCGGCTGCAATGGCTCTCGCTGGAGAAGCCGAAATCGTAGGCCAGCGTCGAGACGCTTCGGCTCTCGGTGGAATGGCGCAGGGCCGCCCGCATCTGCTCGAGCCGCTTGTTCAGGATGTACTGGGCGACGCCGCCGGCCGGCGCGAACAGCCGATAGAGCACGCTGCGGGAGACCGCGATGCCCGAGGCGATCGTGGCCGCGTCGAGCCGAGAATCGCCCAGGCGGGCGTCGATGAAGGCTTGCGCGCGCTCCAACCGCATCGCCGTCAGCCGCGCCGGCGGAACCGCCGCGCCGGGCGCATCGGTACCGATCGCGATCGCCAGAAACTCGGCGACGGCCCGCGAGACATGCACGGCGGAATGCGCCGGAACCGTATCGCGGCGGCGTGCCAGCGATCGGAGCAGATCGCCGAGAAGTCCCGTATTGGCCCGCGGCAGGATGGTGCCGTGGAACTTCCCGGCATGCGGCGCGACCGTTTCGACGACGTCGCGCGGCAGCGCGACCGTCAGGAAATGCGCGCCCTCGGCCAGGGTCCGCTGCGGCCGGGTCATGTCGAACAGGATGATGTCACCCTGTGCCAACGCCAACTCGCTGCCGATCGGCCCGCCCTGGAAGGTTCCGTCGCAGAGGAGTTGGAGCGTGAAGTGGTCGAAGTCGTCCCGCCGCACCCGAGCGGGGTTCCGGCTATGCGCGACACCGGCCAGACGGCGCTCGAACAGCAGCAATTGCTCGAAGCGGTGACCGTCGACCCGCGCATGGAACGGAGCACCGGTCGCCGCGACGTCGGAGCCGGCCGCGTAGAGGTCGCGATAGGCCTCGAAGCCCGTCGTTTCGGTCTCGGACGCGAATGTGAAGGAGGGGGTGGCCACGCGTGAGATCCTGACGGCCTGCCGGTCTTGTCCGCAAGTGCGGAAGAGCGCTTAGTCCCTTATATTGAAAGGGTGTTTCAGCCGCGTGGCGCCGTCAACGCCGTTTTGCGGGCACCGGACGATCCGTCTTGACTGTGCAAAAAATCGAGACGAATTGACCGTGACGATCGCCACCGCGGCGACGGCCCGCATCCGGAAGAACAGCGTTGATGACGGCGACCATCGTCAGGCATTCCATCCGGCTCTCGGACGGCGACGCCGCCTATCGCAGGGCCGCCTGGCAGGAGGCCATGGGGACGTCGGGAGAGATCCAGATGACGCCCGAGGAGGCCGAGCGTTTCACGAGCGAAAGCCTGTGGCGGCGCCTGGGGCCGGTGATGGTCGGGCGCATCACGGCGAGCGATTTCCGTCTCGTTCGGACGAAGGCGGCGGCCGAGCGCGTCGGTCTCGACCATGTCTTCATCAACGTCATGGAAGCGGGCCGTGGCTACGGCACCTGCGGACGGCGAAGGATGGATTTCGGGATCGGGTCGCTCATGATCACGAAGCTGTCGAGCCCGGCCGACTACACACTGGAGGGCGTCACCTTCAACGCGATCGTGCTTCCCCGCACGCTGCTCGAAACGGCGCTGGGGCCGGTCGATCCTTTCGACGGGCGGGTGTTCAAGCCGGACTCGCCCGAGGCTCTGATCGTTGGCGCGCATACGCGTGCGCTGATCGACCTGCCCGAATCGCTGGCGCCGGCCAAGGCGGCGATGGCCGGCCGCAGTTGCCTGCAACTCCTCGCGACCTGTCTCAACCGAGCGCCGCCCCTGCAGCCGGCCGGCGCCGACGAGAACGTCGAGACAGCGAAGGACATCCGGCGCTATGTCGAAGAACATCTCTCCGATCCGGATCTCGGACCCGACATGATCTGTCGGGCCTTCGCCCTGTCGCGCTCCCGGCTGTATCGCCTCATGAGCGCGACGGGCGACGTCGCCGCCACCATCCGCCGGCTGCGTCTCGCGCGGGCGCACCGCGAGATCGCCTCGCGGCGCATGGTCGACGTGCCGGTCGTGCAGATCGCGGCGCGCTTCGGCTTCCGGCAGGAGCGCAGTTTTCGGCGGGCCTTCCAGGACGCGTTCGGCTATTCGCCTGCCGCCCTGCGCGACAAGGCGCGCGCTGGCGTCCGCGTCGTGCTCCCCGCATCCGGGGCCGTCATCGAGGACTGGTTCAAGGAGCTTTGAAGCCCCTGAGGGTCCGATGCCGCCCCCACGGCATCGGACCCTCAGGGGCAGGCAACCCTAGCGCTGTGCGTCGAGACCGGCCGATCGGCGCGTCCGGCGGACGGCCGCCGTCGCGCGGCCGAAAGGCGATGAGCCGGGCTCATCGCCTTTCGGTATTACTCGGCGACCGCGCGCGTGGTGCCGGCCTTGCGGTTCCAGAATAGGCTGACCTTGCTGATGTTGCAGAGGTTCACGTTGTGGAATTCCGCGGCGTCGCCATCGTTGTAGACGACCCGGATGTCCCACTTGCAGCCGCCGCCGCCCTGGAAGCTGATGTCGGCGCTCTCGCCGTCGTCGATCGCTTCCTTGCCCATCACGTCCTTGCCCCACTCGGAGCTGCTGACCGGCCCGACATAGACTTCGTCGATCTGGTAGCCGGTGCGGTTGACGAGCGTGAAGTCCTGCTGGGCCTGGGCCATGGCGAGGCTCGGAGCGAAAATCACGGCTAGAGCGGTGAGACGAAGTACGGAATTCGGCATTAGGAATAGTCCCGGGAGTTCGAAGGCGAAGGACCCTCGGGCAAACCCGATCTGTTGAACCTCGCAAAAGCTCGTTAGGGCGGCGGCCCCGGGGTTGCATTGTCCCAGCGTCCCAAAGTCTTGATCCGGCATCTCAGTCCACAGGCTTGAAGGCCGCGGTAGAGCCCTGGCGGCACCTTGGGAGTCCGGCACGACGCGTCCATGAAAATTGGCTGTCGGCGGCCGGACGATTTCGGGCTATGTCGAGGCACGCGATCAGGCAGCCGGCAGGTCTACCCGAGGTTGTCACCCGCTTGCGTTCGCATCGCGACACGATCCATCCTGCAAACCTTGCTTTGCCCTGCGCCGCACCCACCTTGGCCATATGCTCGACGAGGACGCCACGCAGCAGCCACCGAAAGCGCTCGCTCCCACCGCCTTCGCCGACGGCTCCGAGGCGCAGGACGTTCCGTTCGGCGCGATCCAGCAGAGCGTGGGCATCCGCGACTGGCTGCTGGGCGAGGGCGCGCGGCTGCAAAATGCCAGCGACCTGCTGTCGGGATTGGCGCAACGCCTGATCGATGTCGGCGTGCCCGTCGACCGTGCCTCCACCGCGATCGACACCCTGCATTCGGAATATTCGGGCGTCGGCCGGGTCTGGTCCCGCGAGGCGGGCACCACGGTGCGGCTGTTTCCGCACGGCGAGGCTTCGGACGCGGCCTATCGCGAGAGCCCGTTCCACGCCGTCCACCAGAGCGGCGAGTGGCTGATCCTCGATCTGGCCGAGACCGATGACGGATTGTTCTCGATCATCCCGGAGCTGAAGGCCGAGGGCTACACGGCCTACGTCGTCGTGCCGGTGTTCTTTACCAACGGCACCCATAACGGCCTCACCCTCGCAACCCGGGCGAAGGACGGATTCGCCGACGAGGACATCGCGATCCTGCGCTTCATCATGCCGGCGCTGGCCGCGGTGATGGAGATGCGGATCGTCAACAAGCAACTCGACCAGGTGCTTCGGATCTATGTCGGCGACGAGCCACACCGGGCGATTCTCTCGGGCGACATTCGGCGCGGACAGGTGAAGCGCATCCGCTCGGCGATCCTGTTCGCCGACATGCGCGACTACACCCGCCTCTCGGCCGACCTGACACCCGAGGAAGCGGTCGAGCTCCTCAACCATTTCTTCGATTGCCTCGTGCCGGCGATCGAGCGCGAGGGCGGCGAGGTCCTGAAATATCTCGGCGACGGCCTGCTCGCGATCTTCCGCGAACCCGGCGACGACCTCGGCGGCGCGGCCAAGGGCGCGCTGACGGCGGCGCAGGGTGCGCTCGAGGCGCTGGCCGAGGCCAACGCCCTCGACCGCTTCGGCGGCAAGCCGGTGGCGGCGGGCATCGCGCTCCACCACGGCGAGGCCGCTTACGGCAATGTCGGGTCGGGCACCCGGCTCGACTTCACCGTGATCGGCCGCGACGTGAACCTCGCCAGCCGCCTCTCGCGGTTGAACCGGACGCTGGGCGAGCCACTTCTGATGTCGAAGCCGTTCGTCGATTTCCTCTGGGGCGACCCGGAATCCCTTGGCGAGCACGGCCTCGACGGATTTTCGGAGCCGATGGAGGTCTACCGGCCGGGCCGGAAGAGGGCGGCCAAGGCCTCGCTCGGCCAGGGCGCCGATCGCGGCTCACCGCCGGGCATGGTGATCGCGGCGGCGCTGGCGCAGGACGCGGATTGATTCTCTTCGGAGCGTCAGTCTGCACACAGTACGACAGGGTCGCATCTGGTGCGGATGATGATGTGGTTCGGCTACCCGAACGAGGGGTCCGCAGTGTGGATTAAAGCGTAACCGCGCCCGTCAGCCAAAAGCTGTATTGGGAGGCGCTACATTCGGTGAGAGCGAACACGCCTATAAAGGCTGCTTGTTCTGACCTCTTCGACATTGAATGCTACGTCGTGGGTCAGTCTGCTGCCCACCCTGGTCTGATCCGCGCTGTCGGCTCGCTACCCCCGTAGCGTGATCCGCGCGCCGGCCACGCTGAAATTCCGCAACCGCGACAGGAACGACATCCCGAGCAGGCCCGTGCCGAGACGGCCGCCCGGGATCGCCACGGCCTCCACGTAGATCTCGCCGGAACCGCACGGATTTTAAGAATCGCGACGATCGGCGCGGGGATTGACCTCTCCTGCATCCCGGCCCACATCAGCAGCATTCCAGGGAGATCCCCGACAAGGGGCTGAGACACCGCTAGTCGCCTCACGGCAGCGCGGAAATCCTTCGAACCTGATCCGGCTCATACCGGCGTAGGGATTGGACCGCGGGTGTCTTTTTCGACAGATGCCCCAGCTTCACCGAAGCGCGCGGCACCATTCCTTGCGGGCAACCGTGGAGGCCTCGTGTCGGCTGTCCTGACATCCCCGATCGGTCTTCGACGCGATTCCGGCCTGCGTCCGCGCCCGGCCGCGCTGCCGGAGCACGCCGATGTCGTCGTGGTCGGCGGCGGGTTGATCGGCCTGTCGATCGCCTGGCGGCTCGCGGGCACCGGCCGCTCCGTCACGGTGATCGAGCGCGACACCGTCGGCGCCGGGGCGAGCCTCGCCGCCACCGGCATGCTGGCGCCGGCCGCCGAGCACGAGCCCGGCTCCGACCTGCTCCTGCCGCTGGCGCTCGACAGCCTCCGCCGCTGGCCCGCGTTTCGCGATGCGTTGCAGCAGGCGTCGGGCGTCGGCATCGATTACCGGGAGGAGGGCACCCTGGTGCTCGCCATCGGCCGCGACGAGGTCGAACGGCTCCGCTTCCGCCACGATCTCCAGCGCCGCTCGGGCGTCGCCGCCGAATGGCTCTCCGGCCCGCAGGTCCGCACCCGCGAACCGCTGCTGCGGCCGAACGTGACCGCTGGGATCTTCTGCCCGCGCGATGCCCAGGTCGATCCGCGGCTCGTCATGCAGGCGCTGGTGCGGGCCTGCGACGCGGCCGGGGTCGGCATCGTCGAGGGTCTCGCCGTCGATCACGTCGCCTATCGCGGCGAACGCACGTCAGGCATCGTGACGAGCCAAGGCAGCATCGCAGCCGACACCGTGATCCTCGCTACCGGTGCCTGGAGCGGGCAGGGCGGTCTGCTGCCGAATGGGCTCATTCTGCCGGTGCGGCCGATCAAGGGACAGTCCCTCGCGCTGAAGACGACGAAGCGCACCGGCACCCTGGCGCACATGGTCTGGACAGAGCAGATTCACATGGCCCCGAAAGGAGATGGCTCCCTCATCGTCGGCGCCACGGTGGAGGATTGCGGCTTTCGCGACGGCGTCACCGCGGGCGGACTCTTCGCCCTGTTGGAGGGTGCGCGCCAGGTTCTGCCGGGTGTCGAGGAGATGGAGGTCGAGGCTGTCTGGAGCGGATTCCGCCCAACCTCCGACGACGACGCCCCCATCGTCGATGCCCTGCCGAACGGCCTCGTCATCGCCACCGGCCACCACCGCAACGGCTATCTCCTGGCCCCGGCGACCGCCGACGCAGTGGTCGATTTGGTGGAGACAGGGACGCTGCCGGATGTCTGCCGCGGCTTCGGCCTCGCGCGGTTCGTGCAGGCGGAAGACGAGCGCCGCCAGAGGGCCGGCGCATGAAGTTGATCGTCAACGGCGAGCCGCGCGAGCACGAGGCCGGGAACGTCGCGGCCTTGTTCGCGATCGAGGCCGAGGAACGGGCTCTGCCGGCGGAAGGCATCGCCATCGCCCTCAACGGCCGGGTCGTGCGCAGGACGGATTGGGCCGAAACCCCGCTGAGCGAGGGCGACCGCATCGAGATCGTCCGCGCCATGCAGGGTGGCTGAACGCAGGAAAGAAGGGTTCTTCCATGGCCCATCACGATACGAATCTCGCAGCGCAAGCCGGCGACGATCTCCTCGAGATCGCGGGCCAGAAACTCGCCTCGCGGCTGTTCATCGGCACGGCCGGCTACCCGAGCCAAGGCATCATGGCGGATTCCGTGCGCGCTTCCGGCGCCGAGGTCGTCACCGCCTCGATCCGCCGCGTCTCGCTGCAGGGCCACGGCTCGGACACCTTCCAGAAGCTCAAGGGCAAGCGCTTCCTGCCCAACACGGCGGGTTGCGAGACCGCCCGCGACGCGATCATGACCGCTGAGCTCGCCCGCGAAGCCCTCGACACGACCTGGATCAAGGTCGAGGTCATCGGCAACCGCGAGACGCTCTATCCCGACGTCGTCGAGCTGATGGAGGCCTGCCGCCACCTCGTGGACGACGGCTTCACGGTGCTGCCCTATTGCAACGACGATCCGGTGATCTGCGAGCGGCTTGCCGACATGGGCTGCGCCGCCGTGATGCCGATGGGCTCGCTGATCGGCTCCGGCATGGGCGTGGCGAACCCGGCCAATCTCGAACTGATCTGCCGCCGCTCCCCGGTGCCGGTCATCGTCGATGCCGGCATCGGCACGGCGTCCGACGCGGTGATTGCCATGGAGCTCGGTGCGGCGGCCTGCCTGATCAACACGGCGGTCGCCAAGGCGGACGATCCGGTGCGGATGGCAGCCGCCATGCGTCACGCCGTCGAGGCAGGACGGCTGGCCCATCTCGCCGGACGCATCCCGCGCCGGGGCCGCGCCGAGCCTTCGAGCCCGCAGCTCGGCCTCGTCGGATCTTGATCCCATCGCCGCTGCTTGTCGTCACCGACCGCCACGGGTCGGCGCGGCCGCTCGTCGAGACGGTCCGGGCGGTGCTCGACGGGGGCGCGCGCTGGATCTGGTTTCGCGACAAGGACCTGGAGCCGGCGACACGGCGTGATCTGGCGTTAGAACTGCTCGCCCTCGTGCGCACCGCCGGCGGCCGGCTGACGATCGGCGGCGACGCGGTTTTGGCTGCCGAGATCGATGCGGATGGGGTTCAACTCGGCGCTGCGTACTTGGAGCTCGTACCGAAATCCGCCGACGCGTTCGGCGATCGAGCAGTAGACCTCGAGCCGTCATTGCGAGGCGAAGTCGAAGCAATCCAGGGCCAACGCACTGGCGTCGGCGTGTCGGCCCTGGATTGCTTCGCTACGCTCGCAATGACGGATGAGGCTCCTCGGCGGAAAGGCAGGGGGCGAGAAGCGTTCGTCGTCGGCGTTTCCGCTCACAGCCTCGGCGACGTTCGCCGCGCTAGAGAGGCCGGCGCCGACTACGCCACGCTGAGCCCGATCTTCACGACCGCGAGCAAGCCGGGCTACGGCCCGGCACTCGGGCTCGACGGGTTGCACGAAGCCGCCGCCATCGGCCTGCCCGTGGTCGCGCTCGGCGGCATCGCACCCGAGCATGCGGTGGCCTGCCGCGAAGCGGGCGCCGCCGGTATTGCGGTGATGGGTGGGATCATGCGCGCGGCCGATCCGGCTGCCGCAACGCGGCGCTACCTTCAGGCCCTGCACCCGCTCACTTGAGGGCGTCGATCCCCGCCTGACACACGACCGACGTCCTGGTCGCTCGTCCCGCCGGAGCAGCCGACCGCGCCGATCAGCTTGCCGTCGACGATTAGCGGAATGCCGCCGGGCGAGGCGGCAAGCTCGGGATCGAGCGTGCCGTAGATCGGCGGCCCCTTGGCGTAGGCCTCGAAGAACACCCGCGTCTCGCGCCGCCAGCGCGCCGCCGTCCGGGCCTTGCGCTGGGAGACGCCGACCGAGGCGAGTTGCGCGCCATCCATCCGGGCGAAATGGACGAGGTCGCCATGCGTGTAAACGACGGCGATGCTCATCGGCCAGCCGCGCTTCTCCGCCTCGGCCTGCGTGGCCGACACGATCGCACGGGCCTGTTCAAGGCCGACCGGCGCGCCGTAGGGGACGCCGAACGGGATCTTTTCGGGAAGATTGGGTGCGGCGGGCGCCGGCTGGTGGGCGCAGACGGACCCCGTGCCGATCGCGAGGACGAGTGTCGCCACGGCGAAGTCGATCGGACGCATGGTGTTTCCTCGGGCCAAGACCTTCCGGTCTCTTGCACGGGATGCATGTATGACGCGGGCAATGCGCGGCGAGCGCAGAAAATCGCCCGGCCCTATGGCGCTGCGGCGCGACGCGTATAGAACCCCTTCAAATCCAGATCCTTTCCAGCGCGCCGGCATCGGGCCGGACACGGACGCCGCATGATCAACTCACCCCTGATGACCGTCATGGTCGACGCCGTGCGCAAGGCCGCCCGCGGCCTCAAGCGCGATTTCGGCGAGGTCGAGAACCTGCAGGTCTCGCGCAAGGGCCCCGGCAACTTCGTCTCGGCCGCTGACCGCAAGGCCGAGGAAATTCTGCGCGACGCGTTGATGAAGGCGCGGCCCGGCTATGGCCTGGTGCTCGAAGAGGACGGCGTGATCGAGGGCTCCGACAAGAGTCACACCTGGCATGTCGACCCGCTCGACGGCACCACCAACTTCCTGCACGGCATCCCGCATTTCGCGATCTCGGTCGGGCTCGAGCGCGACGGAATGGTCGTCGCGGGCGTGATCTACGATCCGATCAAGGACGAGCTGTTCATGGCCGAGCGCGGCAAGGGCGCTTACCTGAACAACCGCCGCCTGCGCGTCTCGGGCCGCTCCGAGCTGGCCGACGCCCTCGTCGCCTACGGCTCGCCCTATCTCGGCCGCGGCGACCCGCACCGCCTGCTGAAGGAGGTCGCCGCCGTGATGGCGATCACCGGCGGCGCGCGCCGGTTCGGCTCGGCGGCGCTCGATCTCGCCTACGTCGCCTGCGGACGCAGCGACTTCTACTGGGAGCGCGACATCAACTCCTGGGACATCGCGGCCGGCATCATCCTGGTGCGCGAGGCCGGCGGCTTCGCCACCAACGCCGACGGCGGCGCCGAGCCCCTGGCCGCCAAGACGGCGGCGAAGTCGGTCGCAGCCGGCAACGAGGTACTGCATCGCGAGCTGATCGCGATCCTGCGCAAGGCGAACGCGTAGCCTCGACCGAATTGAGCGGCGCGGATCGTGTCGACGGATCAGTGATCACCGGAGCCATCATGTCCAGCCGCGTCACTCGAAGCGCTGTCCTCGTCCTCCTCGTCGCGTTGCCGTTCGGCGCGGCTGGCCCGGCATCCGCACAAAGTCCGGCGCAATCCTATCTCTTCGGCGAGAAGCGCTTTCGGAACGCCTGCAGGCCACCCCTGAAATACGCGGCCGGCGCTTGCGTTCGCCGCTGCCCTGCCGGCTACGAGAGCATGGGCGGTTACTGTCGCTTCCGATCGATGAGACGTTAACGCCGGTCTGGCGCCGGTCATCCCGTTTGCCTTAAACGGCACTGAACATTCCAGACGAAGAGCCGATCCGCATGGACGCCCGCAAGCACAGCGCACTCAAGGACTCGATCCGTTCGATTCCGGATTACCCGAAGCCGGGCATCGTCTTTCGCGATATCACCACCCTGCTCAGCGACCCGCGCTCGTTCCGGCGGGCGGTCGATTCCCTCGTCCATCCCTATGCCGGCGGGCGGATCGATCAGGTCGCGGGGATCGAGGCGCGCGGCTTCATCCTCGGCGGCGCGGTGGCGCACCAGCTCTCGTCGGGCTTCGTGCCGATCCGCAAGAAGGGCAAGCTGCCCCACACCAAGGTCTCGCTCGCCTACGCGCTGGAATACGGCACCGACGAGATCGAGATCCACGTCGACGCGATCAAGCCGGGCGACAAGGTGCTGCTGGTCGACGACCTCATCGCCACCGGCGGCACCGCCACGGCGGCGGTGAACCTGCTGCGCCAGCTCGGGGCGGAGGTCGTCGCAGCCTGCTTCGTGATCGACCTGCCGGAAATCGGCGGGGCGCAGAAGCTGCGCGACCTCGGCGTCCCGGTGCGGACCCTCATGGAGTTCGAAGGGCACTGAGCGGCGAGGGCTCTGCCCTCGCGCTCCTGCCGGAGGGCTGAGCCCTCTGGACACCCTGGTTAGGCGGCGAGACTCTCGAACAGGCCGCGTCCGTCCGTTCCGCCGATCAGGTCTTCGACGAAGTTTTCGGGGTGGGGCATCATCCCGAGCACGTTGAGTTTTTCCGAGTAGATGCCGGCGATGGCGTTCAGCGAGCCGTTGCGGTTCGCGTCCACCGTCAGTTCGCCGGCGGCATCGCTGTAGCGGAAAGCGATGCGGCCCTCGCCCTCGAGCCGGGCGACCGTCTCGGGATCGGCGAAGTAGTTGCCCTCGCCATGGGCGACGCAGACGTCGATGACCTGACCCTTGGTGTAGGCCCCCGTGAAGCGCGTGTCGGCCCGCTCCACCCGCAGCATCTGCCGGTGGCAGATGAAGCGGCGGTCGACGTTGCGCATCAGCACGCCCGGCAGCAGGCCCGATTCGCACAGGATCTGGAAGCCGTTGCAGATGCCGAGCACGAGGCCGCCGCGGGCCGCATGCGCTCGAACCGCATCCATCGCGGCCGCACGCCCGGCGATGGCGCCGCAGCGCAGGTAATCGCCGTAGGAGAAGCCGCCCGGCAGCACAGCGAGGTCCGTTCCGGCCGGCAGCTCGGTGTCCGCGTGCCAGACCTTCGTCACTTCGGCGCCGGCTAGGGTGAGCGCGCGGGTGACGTCGGCATCGCGATTGGAGCCGGGGAAGACGATGACGGCCGCACGCATCAGGCGATCTCGATCGAGTAGTTCTCGACCACCGTGTTCGCCAGAAGCTTCTCGCAAGCAGTCTTGAGCGTGTTTTCGGCCTGGACCGGGTCGTCGCCCTTGATCTCGACGTCGAACACCTTGCCCTGGCGGACACTTCCGACGTCCTGAATACCGAGGGACTTCAGGGCGGCCTCGATGGCCTTACCCTGAGGGTCCAAAACTCCGGTCTTCAGGGTGACGACGATACGAGCCTTGGTCATGTGAGCTCTTGAACTTCGAGGACGACGTTGCCTTCTCCATACCGGTTCGGCTGCGTGCCGGATAGGGCGGAGACGAAGGGCGCCACAGGGTGATCGGTTTGTGGGCTGCCTCGTTTCAGCCCCGCCGGTGACGGCCTACTCCCACTCGATCGTCCCAGGCGGCTTCGAGGTGATATCGTAGGTCACCCGGTTGATGCCCTTCACCTCGTTGATGATCCGTGTCGCGACGCGGCCGAGGAAGGCCATCTCGAAGGGGTGGAAGTCGGCGGTCATGCCGTCGATCGAGGTGACGGCGCGGAGCGCGCAGACGTGGTCGTAGGTGCGGCCGTCGCCCATCACGCCCACCGTCTTCACCGGCAGGATCACGGCAAACGCCTGCCAGATCGTGTCGTAGAGGCCGGCTTGACGGATCTCGTCGAGATAGATCGCGTCGGCCTTGCGCAGCGCCTCGAGTTTCTCGCGGGTGATCATGCCGGGGCAGCGGATCGCGAGGCCGGGGCCGGGGAAAGGGTGGCGGCCGACGAAGCTCTCGGGCAGGCCGAGCTCCTTGCCGAGGAGCCGAACCTCGTCCTTGAACAGCTCGCGCAGGGGCTCGACGAGCTTCATGTTCATGCGCTCGGGCAGGCCGCCGACATTGTGGTGGCTCTTGATCGTCACCGAGGGGCCACCGGAGAACGACACGCTTTCGATCACGTCTGGGTAGAGCGTGCCCTGGGCGAGAAAGCCGGCGCCACCGAGCTTCTTCGCCTCCGCGTCGAATACGTCGATGAACAGACGGCCGATCGTCTTGCGCTTGACCTCCGGGTCGTCGACGCCTTCGAGCGCGTCGATGAACATGTCCTGCGCCTGCACGTGCACGAGCGGGATGTTGTAGTGGTCGCGAAACAGTCGGACGACCTCCTCGCCCTCGCCCTGCCGCAGCAGGCCGTGGTCGACGAAGACGCAGGTCAGCTGCTCGCCGATCGCCTCGTGGATCAGCACTGCCGCCACGGAGGAATCGACGCCGCCGGAGAGCCCGCAAATCACTTTCTCGGAGCCGACCTGCTCGCGGATTTTCTGGATCGCCTCCTCGCGGTAGGCACCCATGGTCCAGTCGCCCGAGCAGCCCGCGATGTCGCGCACGAAGTTGCGGATCAGCAGGGCGCCGTGCGGGGTGTGGTGCACCTCGGGGTGGAACTGTACAGCGTAGTACTTTCGCGACTCGTCCGCCACGGCGGCGAAGGGCGCGTTGCGCGACATCGCGATGGTGGCAAAACCCTCGGGCAGCTTGGTGACGCGGTCACCGTGGCTCATCCAGACCGGGTACTTTTCGCCGACATGCCAGACGCCCTCGAATAGGGGCGAGTCGGACAGAATCTCGACTTCGGCTCGGCCGAACTCGGCATGGTGTCCGGCCTCGACCTCGCCGCCGAGCTGGGCTGCCATGGTCTGCTGGCCGTAGCAGATGCCGAGCACCGGGATGCCGGCCTCGAAGATCTTTTGCGGGGCGCGCGGCGACAACTCACTGGTGACCGATTCCGGACCGCCGGAGAGGATCACGCCCTTCGGCCGGTGCTCGTCGAAGGCCGCGTCGGCCTTCGTGAACGGCACGATCTCGCAATAGACGCCCTCCTCGCGCACGCGGCGCGCGATGAGCTGCGTCACCTGCGAGCCGAAATCGACGATCAGGATCTTGTCGTGATGGGAGGTGTCGAGCAGGGACGTCATGGGGCCTCGGGCGTGTCGCCGACCGGGTTAGACGAGCGCTCCGGGCGGTGCAACGCGAGGGGCCGCACGGGCTCCATGCAGGGTCGATGGGCCGGGGATAGCGTCAGACCACGACCGGCTGCACCATCTGCTCGCCGACCCCAAACACCCGCTTGTAGCGTTCAACCTCCGCCGCCGGCCCCTGGGCCTTCGATGGGTTGTCCGAGATCTTCACGGTCGGGCGGCCATCCGTCTCGATCACCTTGCAGACGATCGAAACCGGATCGAGCCGTCCGTCCGGCACGAAGCCGCGAAAATCGTTGGTGAGCAGGGTGCCCCAGCCGTAGCCGATCCGCACGCGCCCGTGGAAATGCGCGTGGATCGTCTCGATCGCGTCGACATCGAGCCCGTCCGAAAAGATCGCGAGTTTTTCGCGCGGGTCGGCGCCGCGGGAGCGCCAGAAGCGGATCGCTTCCTCGCCGCCTTCGATCGGATCCTTCGAGTCGATGCGGATGCCGGTCCAGTCCGTCAGCCAGTCCGGCGCGCCTGCGAGAAAGCCGGTGGTGCCGTAGGTGTCCGGCAGGGCGACGAGCAGGTTGCTCTCATAGTCCTGCTGCCAGTCGGCGAGGACGTCGTAGGGGGCCTGCGCCAGGGCCGCGTCGTCATCCGCCAATGCGGCATAGACCATCGGCAATTCGTGCGCGTTCGTGCCAACGGCCTCGACCTCGCGGCGCAATGCGATCAGGCAGTTGGAGGTGCCGAGGAAGCGGGAGCCCAAGCCCTCCGCCATCGCCTGCACGCACCAGTCCTGCCAGAGGAAGCCGTGGCGGCGGCGGGTGCCGAAATCGGCGATCGAGAGATCGGCCAACCGGTGCAGGCGCTCGATCTTCTCCCAGACCCGCGTCATCGCGCGGGCATACACCACCTGCAGGTCGAGCTTGCCGAGATCGCGCAGCACTGCCCGCGAGCGCAGCTCGTTGAGGATTGCCAGCGCCGGCACCTCCCACATAGTGGTCTCGATCCAGGGGCCGTGGAAGGTCAGCTCGTACTGGCCGTCGCGCGCCGCGAGTTCGTAGTCGGGCAGCTGGAAGCCCTCGAGCCAGTCCAGGAACTCGGCCGAGAACATCCGGCGCTTCCCGTAGAAGGCGTTGCCGCGAAGCCACGTCGATTCGCCCCGCGACAGCCGGAGCGTGCGCGCATGGTCAAGCTGCTCGCGCAACTCGCCCGCGTCGATCTCGTCGGCGATGCGGATTCGGGTCGTTCGGTTGTGGATGCCGAAGGTGACGGCGACGTCGCGATGGCGGCGAAAGATCGTCTGCGCCATCAACAGTTTGTAGAAATCGGTGTCGAGCAGCGACCGGACGATCGGATCGATGCGGAAGTTGTGATCGTGGGCGCGGGTGGCGAGGTCGAGCATCGCGTTTGGTCGGCACCCCTGTCCGGCGCCGAAACCCGGCAGCCACCACGAGAGGCTTTCCGTCGATCAAGGCCGAAGTCAACGCGATGGGGCGGCACTCCCCTCGAAGCGCCGCCCCATCGTATTGCCGCCGTCTATGCCACGCTCAGGCCAGATCGACCTTCTTCGTCTCCGTCTTCGGGCTCTCGCCGGTCAGCGTGGCCTTCACGAAGCCGTAGAGGTGGACCATCGTGCTGTTGGGGCTGTCCCAGTACTCGCCCTGCTCGGGATGGACGCGGATCAGCGCCACTTCCGGGTCGTCCTTGCCGTTCGGGAACCAAGTCTTCAGGCTGGCATTCCACTTCGAGTCGATCACCGATTGGTCGGTGACGATCTCGGCCTTGCCGGCGACCGAGACGTAATGCTGCTTCGAGGGATCGGAGAAGCTGAGGTTGATCTGGTTGTCGCGGCTGATCTCGGCGGTCTTCGGCGAGTGCAGCTTGGTGAAGAACCACAAGTCGCCGTTCTCGTCGGCATCGTTGTTCCACATCGGCCGGCTGTTGAGCGTGCCGTCGGGATCGGCGGTCGTCATCATCGCGATCTTAACGTCCTTGATCAGTTCGAAGAGCTTTTTCGCGCCTTCGTGGTCGCGGTGATTGCCCTGATGCATGGGTCTGAACTCTCCAACTCCGTGCCCGGACGTGACCGCCATCGGCGACGGCCATCCGGAATGCGCCTCGACAACGGGCGTGCGGCGGGTTGGTTCAGGTGCAAACGCGCGTGGTTGGCGCTGCAGCCAGCGCATGTCGCCGCGGTTTTGGTCGGAGCGCTGCTGGCCTTGCCGGCTTCAGCCGAAGTCCGGTTTGGCCCTGGTGTGCAGATCGGCGGCCATGATTTTTCGAACCGTCGCTATCGTAGCGTGCACATCGAGCGCGTGAGGCGCCTTCCGGGTCCGTCGGGCTGCCGCCATGTCCGGAACGGAGTCTATCGCCGCGGCGACGGCTCGATAGTGCGTGGGCCGATGGAGCAGTGCAATCTCATCGCGATTCCGCCGTCACAGCGTCGGTGACGCAAGCTCCGGTTCGGGCTGGCGTTTCGGGCGCACGGGGTTACATGGGCGGTACATCCAGAAGACCGATGAGAGCGGGCCAGTCGCCTGCGAGGAGTATGCCTTGGCGATCACCCGTGACGACGTGATCAATGCGCTGTCGACCGTGAAGATCGATCGCGGCGGCACGACGCTGCCCGGTTCCGGCCGGCTCTCGCAGGTCGTCGTCGATGCGACGAACCGCGTGATGTTCTCGATCCTGATCGATCCGAGCGAGGCCGAGCGCTTCGAGACCGTGCGTCGCGAGGCCGAGGGATGCGTGCTTGCTATGCCCGGCGTCTCCGGCGTCTTCGCCAGCCTCACCTCGGAGCGTGGCCCGAACGCGCCGCCGCCCCAGGCTCCGCAGCAATCCGGCCCCGGCCCGGGCACGCCTCTGCCTCCGCCGCGCACAGGCGCGGCGTTGCCGGGCGTCAAGCACATCGTCGCCGTCGCCTCCGGCAAGGGCGGCGTCGGCAAGTCCACGACGGCCTGCAACCTCGCTCTGGCGCTCCACGCCCAGGGCCTGCGGGTCGGTATGCTCGATGCCGACATCTACGGCCCGTCGATGCCGAAACTGCTGGGCATCTCCGGCAAGCCCCGGGTGATCGAGGGCAAGACCCTGGAGCCCATGCAGGGCTACGGCCTCAAGGTCATGTCGATCGGTTTCCTGATCGAGGCGGAATCCGCGATGATCTGGCGCGGGCCGATGGTGCAGTCGGCCATCACGCAGATGCTGCGCGACGTAGCCTGGGGCGAGCTCGACATCCTCATCGTCGATATGCCGCCCGGCACCGGCGACGCCCAACTCACCATGGCCCAGGCGACGCCGCTGGCCGGCGCCGTCATCGTCTCGACGCCGCAGGATCTGGCGCTGATCGATGCGCGGCGCGGCGTGACCATGTTCAAGAAGGTCTCGGTGCCGATTCTCGGCATCGTCGAGAATATGGCGACTTTCATCTGCCCGAATTGCGGCCACGCCTCCGACATCTTCGGGCATGGCGGGGCGCGGGCGGAGGCGGCGCGGCTTGATGTGCCGTTCCTCGGCGAAGTGCCGCTGACCATGGCGATCCGCGAAACCTCGGACGCCGGCCGGCCGGTCGTCGCCACGGACCCGGACGGTCCGCAGGCCAAGATCTATCGCGACATCGCTCAAACGCTCTGGGCGAACCTGAGTGGAGCGCCGGCCGGCCGTACGGCGCCGCGCATCGTCATCGAGTAGCGCGCCCGCCATGACGCCGCCGACCCTCGGCGTGATCCTGGCCGGCGGCCTCGCCCGTCGGATGGGGGGAGGAGACAAGCCGCTCCTTCGGCTCGGCGGCCGCACCCTACTCGACCGCGTGGTGGAGCGGCTGGGGCCGCAATGCGCCGCCGGGCTGGTGCTGAGCGCCAACGGCGATCCGGCTCGCTTTCGCGAATTCGCAGGCCCGGTCCTGCCCGACAGCGTCGGCGGCCATCCCGGACCGCTTGCGGGCATTTTGGCGGGGCTCGACTTCGCCGCCGGGCATCGTCCGGGAGTGAGCCACGTCGTCAGCGTGGCGAGCGACACGCCGTTCCTGCCGCCGGATCTCGTCGCGCGGCTGCATCGAGCGTTGAACGACAGCTGCCCGATCGCCGTCGCCGCTTCGGGCGGGCGCGATCACTATGCCGTCGCGCTCTGGCCCGTCTCGTTGCGCGGCGACCTATGCGCTGCGCTTGGCGAACGGGATGAGCGCCGCCTCGGTGCCTTCATTGCGCGCCACGGCAGCGCGATCTCCGAATGGCCCGTCGAGCCGGTCGATCCGTTCCTCAACGTCAACGCGCCCGCCGACCTTGCGGCCGCCGAGGCGATTCTAAAGGATACAGCTGCGGCATCGCGGCTCTGACGCTGCGATCCCGCTCAGCCGGCGGCTGCGCGGCCGAGGCGGGGCCGCGAACTCCGTGAGGCGCCGCGCCGGGCATCGGGCTGCACCCCTCCCGTCCGGGCGGCGATCCAGAGGACGTGACGGCGGCCGCTGCCTCCGTTGGCGCGCACGCGTACCTCCTCGACCGCGAAGCCCGAGCGCTCGAGGCGGGACTTGAACATCCGGTCCGGCCCTTGCGACCAGACGCCGAGGATGCCGCCGGGGCGGAGCGCGGCGCGGGCCTGGCCGATCCCGTCGACGCCGTAGAGACGATCGTTCTCGCGGCGCATCAGGCCCTCGGGGCCGTTATCGACATCAAGGAGGATCGCGTCGTACTGCGCCGGTTTCAGCCGAATCTGGCGGCCGACATCGTCCACGCGCAGGTCGACTCGAGGATCGTCGAGGATGCCGGCGAAGATATGGGAGAGGGGACCGCGCGCCCAGGCGGCGACGGCGGGCACCAGTTCGGCGACGACGATCGCGGCATCCGGGCCGAGGTCGTCGAGGGCGGCACGCAACGTGAAGCCCATGCCCAGGCCGCCGATCAGCATGCGGACGCGAGGCCGGCCGCGCAGGCGTTCGCAGACGAGGTTCGCCAGCGCCTTCTCCGAGGCGCTGAGGCGGTTGTTCATGAGTTCGATGGTGCCGACGACGATGGAAAACTCGTCGCCGCGCCGCATCAGACGCAGCGTGCTGTCCTCACCGGGCACGGTGCCGGTATCGAGATGAACCCAGGGGATCATGGAAAAAACTCGCTGCGGCGCGTGAAACCATAGGAAGGCGGATCACCGAGCCGATGGCGCATGATCGAGAACGCTGCGTTCAACCGTGCCGGCGGCGGCGAGAGACCTCGCCGCCGCGAAAACTCAGATAGCTCAAGCGGTTGCTACGGTCACCTTGACCATCTTGTCCGGCGAGCGCGGCGGCTCGCCCTTGTTCAGGCTGTCGACCACGTCCATCCCTTCGACGACCTTGCCCCAGACGGTGTATTGCTTGTCGAGGAAGCGGGCGTTGTCGAAGCAGATGAAGAACTGAGAATTCGCCGAGTGCGGGAAGTTGGTCCGCGCCATCGAGCAGGTGCCGCGCACGTGCGGCTCGGCGTTGAACTCGGCGTTCAGGTCGGGAAGCTCGGAGCCGCCCGAGCCGGTGCCGGTCGGGTCGCCGGTCTGGGCCATGAAGCCGTCGATGACCCGGTGGAACGGCACGCCGTCATAGAAGCCCTGGCCGACCAGCGTCTTGATGCGCTCGACATGGTTCGGCGCGAGGTCGGCGCGCAGTGCGATCACGACGCGGCCCTTCGTCGTCTCCAGGACGATGGTCTCGTTGGTTTCAGCCATGCTTTCGGATCCTTACGGTTTCGGTCTTCGGTCGATGAGATGCAGGACGATCATATGCCCGGCGAGTCGGCCCGCCATAGCATGGGAGATTCGCACGGGCGTGCAGGTTCGAAGGGACGCCATGGTTGCCGCGACGAGGTTCGCTCGCGCAGTCGGTATCGGAACGCTGGCAACGAAGGGGGTGTCGAAGAATGCCGCCGATCATGCCAGCGTCGTTTAGGATGAGCTGGACGATGATCTCAACCCCATCACGTCTTTCGCCATCGTATGGCGCATGACGGCAGGCACTCGTGGCGCTGCAAAGCTCGCCAGGACTCTACCCATGACGTTGCTGCACCATAGGGATCGCGCCCGTCGCACCGCTCAGACACCCCGGCCCTTGGGGCCTTCGTAGACGAAGCGCAGCGCCAGCGGCCGCCCGGCAATGGCGCCGCCAAGAGCCGGCGTGATCCGGGCCGGCGTGCAGCGGCGGACAGCAGAGAGGCTCGCTTCGATCAGAAGCGCCTTGCCGCGCGCGTCGGCGGGCGTCTGCGAGAAGGTGATCCGCGGGCTTCCGATCACCGAGCCGTCCCGGCGCAGGCTGAAGCGCACGGTGATCTCCGTGCGTTCGAATTTGGCCAGCCCCTCCGGCGCCTGCCAGCAGGCGGCAAGCGCCGGAAACAGGTCGCGCAGGGTATCGATCGGTTTGCCGCCGACAGGCTTTTCGCCCCCGGCCATGCCCTGCAGCGGAACCTGGACGGTACCGCGCAGGGTATCGGGCAGGCTGAGGGGCGGCTGGAGCGGGCCGTAGCCAAGTGCCGACGCCGGCAGCGCCGCGACCATCACCGAGATGGCAGCGAGCCGGCGCATCGCCCGCTCAGTTCGCGAGCTTCAGCGAGACGATCTTGTCGGGGTTCGTCACGGCGCCGCCCTGTGCACCGGGATCCGCCTTCTTGATCTTGTCGACGACATCCATGCCGCTCGTGACGACGCCGACGACGGTGTACTGGCCGTTGAGGAACGGCGAATCACCGAGGCAGATGAAGAACTGCGAGTTCGCGGAATTCGGATCGCCCGAGCGGGCCATGCCGAGGGTGCCGCGCTTGAACGGCGCGGAAGAGAACTCGGCCGGGATGTTCGGCAAGCTCGATCCGCCGGTGCCGTTGCCTTTGGGGTCACCGGTCTGCGCCATGAAGCCGTCCATGACGCGATGGAACTTCAGGCCGTCGTAAAAGCCCTTGCCGATCAAAGTCTTCATTTGCTTGACGTGCTTCGGTGCAATCTCGGGACGTAGCTCGATCGTGACGCGACCATCCTTGGTCTCGAGGTAGACGGTGTTGGAATCCGCTGCCCGCGCGGGCGCGGACAGCCCGAGCGCGGCGGTCAGCGCGAGCGTGAGGACGGCAAGCCGGCGGTTCATAATGGTGTGATCTCCTCAGGTCGTCTTGGATTCTGCGAAGCGTGCGGCGAGGCGCTCGGCGACGAGCCGCGGCACGAAGGGCGACACGTCCCCGCCCATGGCCGCGATCTGGCGCACCAGGGTCGCCGTGATCGGCCGGACGCCGGTCGAGGCCGGAAGGAACACGGTCTGCACCTCCGGCGCCATGGTGGCGTTCATGCCGGCGAGCTGCATCTCGTAGTCGAGGTCGGTGCCGTCGCGCAGGCCGCGGATGAACACGCTGGCCCCATGCCGCCGAGCCACCGAGACCGCCAGATCGTCGAAGGTGACGATCTCGACCCCGCAGCCCTCCGCCTCGGCCAGCGGCGCACAGGTCTGTTTGAGAAGTTCGGCCCGCTCTTCGGCCGAAAACATCGGAGCTTTGCCCGGATGCACGCCGATCGCCAGCACGAGACGCTGGGCCAGACGGCTCGCCTGACGCACCACGTCGAGATGGCCATTCGTCACCGGATCGAACGAGCCGGCATAAAGCGCTGTGCGGGTCATCGCGCTGGGAGGTAGAGCATTTTGGGGGGGAACGAAACCGGGTGTCGACCTTGCGCTGGCGTCATTCCGGGGCGCGCCGAAGGCGCGAACCTGGAATGACGGAGCTCAGGCCTGCTCGCCGCCGCCCTCATCCTCGATCTCGACCTCCATGCCGTCCTCACCCTCGATGTGCTCGACGGAGACGACCCGTTCGGCCTTGTCGGTGTTGAAGACCGTCACGCCCTGCGAGGCGCGGCCGACGATGCGGATGTCGTCCACCGGCACGCGGATGAGCTGGCCGGCATTGGTGACGAGCATGATCTGGTCGCTCGGCTCCACCGGGAACGAGGCGATCAGGCTGCCGTTGCGGGCGTTGACCCGCATCGCGGTGATGCCCTTACCGCCACGGCCCGAGGTCCGGTACTCGAAGGACGAGGTGCGCTTGCCGTAGCCGCGCTCCGACAGGGTGAGGACGAACTGCTCGCGAGCTCCCATTTCCTCGTAGCGCTCTAGGGAGATCGCGGCTTCCGCCACGCCCTCGTCGGCCTCTGCTTCGGCGCCCGTCTCGCCGGCCTCTTCGCCCGGCTCGCCGATCACGGCGCGGCGCATCTTGAGATAGCCCGAGCGCTCCTCCGGCGAGGCATCGAAGGCGTTGAGGATCGCCATCGAAATGACCTTGTCGTCCTTGGCCAGATTGACGCCGCGCACGCCGGTGGAGTCGCGTCCCTTGAAGACGCGCACGTCCTCGACGGGGAAGCGGATGCACTGGCCGTTGGCAGTCGTCAGCAGCACGTTCTGGTCGGCGCGGCAGATCTCGACATGGACGATGTGGTCGCCCTCATCGAGCTTCATGGCGATCTTGCCGTTGCGGTTCACCACCACGAAGTCGGACAGCTTGTTGCGCCGGACGTTGCCGCTGGCGGTCGCGAACATCACGTCGAGCGTCTCCCAGGAGGCCTCGTCCTCCGGTAGCGGCATGATCGTGGTGATGCGCTCACCCTCGTTCTGCAGCTGCAGGATGTTGACGAGGGCCTTGCCCTTGGCGTTCGGCGCGGCCACCGGCAGGCGCCAGACCTTCTCCTTGTAGGCCTGCCCCTGGTCGGAGAAGAACAGCACCGGCGTGTGGGTGTTGGCCACGAACAGCCGGGTGACGAAATCCTCGTCGCGGGTCGACATACCGGTGCGGCCTTTGCCGCCGCGGCGCTGAGCCCGATAGGTCGAGAGCGGCACGCGCTTGACGTAGCCGGCATGGGACACGGTGACGACCATGTCCTCGCGCTGGATCAGGTCCTCGTCGTCGACGTTCGAATCGTAGTCGAGGATGACGGTCTTGCGCGGCGTGGCGAAGGCCTCTTTGACCTCCGCAAGCTCGGTCTTGACGATGGCCTGAATCCGGGCGCGCGAGCGCAGGATGTCGAGGTAGTCGGCGATCTCTTCGGCCAGCTTCTTCAACTCGTCGCCGATCTCGTCGCGGCCGAGAGCCGTGAGGCGCTGCAGGCGCAGATCGAGGATGGCGCGGGCCTGGACCTCGGAGAGCCGGTAGCTGCCGTCTTCCTTCACGCGATGGCGCGGGTCGTCGACCAGCGCGATCAGCGGGGCGATGTCGAAGGCCGGCCAGTCGCGGCCCATCAGGGCTTCGCGCGCCGTGTTCGGATCCGGCGAGGTCCGGATCAGGCGGATAACCTCGTCGATGTTGGCGACGGCGATGGCGAGGCCGCACAGGACGTGGGCGCGCTCGCGGGCCTTGTTGAGAAGGAACTTCGTCCGCCTGGAGACGACCTCTTCGCGAAAATCGATGAAGGCGGTGAGGAGGTCCTTCAGGTTCATCAGCTCGGGGCGGCCGCCGTTCAGCGCGACCATGTTGGCGCCGAAGGAGCTCTGCAGCGGCGTGAACCGATAGAGCTGGTTCAGCACCACCTCGGCCATCGCGTCGCGCTTGATCTCGACCACGATGCGCATGCCGTCGCGGTCGGATTCGTCGCGCAGATCGGAGATGCCCTCGATCCGCTTCTCCTTCACCAGCTCCGCGATCTTCTCGATCAGCGTCGCCTTGTTCACCTGATACGGGATCTCGGTGAAGATCAGAGCCTCGCGCTCCTTGCGCAGCTCCTCGACCTGCGACTTCGCCCGCATGATGATTGAGCCGCGACCGGTGGCGTAGGCCTGCCGCGTGCCGGCCCGGCCGAGGATCGAGCCGCCGGTGGGGAAATCGGGTCCGGGCACGATCTCGGTCAACGCCTCGATCGTCATGCCCGGATCGTCCATCAGGGCGAAGCAGGCGTCGATCAGTTCGCCGAGATTGTGCGGCGGAATGTTGGTCGCCATGCCGACGGCGATGCCGCCGGCGCCGTTGACGAGCAGGTTCGGGAAGCGCGCCGGAAGGACCGTCGGCTCTTCGCGGGTGTCGTCGTAGTTCGACTGGAAGTTGACGGTGTTCTTGTCGATGTCGGCGAGCAGCGACATCGCAGGCTTGGCCAGCCGCGATTCGGTGTAGCGCATCGCCGCCGGCGGATCGCCGTCGACCGAGCCGAAATTGCCCTGCCCGTCGATGAGCATCAGGCGCATCGAGAACTCTTGGGCCATGCGGACCAAGGCGTCGTAGATCGATTGGTCGCCGTGCGGATGGTACTGACCGATCACGTCGCCGACGATGCGGGCCGATTTCACGTAGCGCCGCTCGGGCAGGAAGCCGCTCTCGTAGGCCGAGTAGAGGATGCGCCGATGCACCGGCTTGAGCCCGTCGCGCGCATCCGGCAGCGCCCGGCTCACGATCACGCTCATCGCGTAATCCAGGTAGGAGCGGCGCATCTCGTCGGTGATCGAGACCGGCTTGATGTCGTTGGCCGGCGGCGTCGGAGGATCGCCCGCGCCGGACTTGTCGTTGTCTGCCAAGCTCTTGTGTCCGTCTATCGAGGTGTCGGCTTCCGAAGCGGCGGGGCAGGGGGCCCGGCCATTCGATCCTGCACCTTCGGAAGGTGCTCGCGGCGTTTAGAGAAGACCGTGTGATTTCAAGTGGTTAATTAGTCATTTCGCAGGACCGGCGCAACCCGCTCGCCCCCCGATCCGACAGGGATCGACAGCTAACAGGATCGCCCCGCGAAGACCATTGTCGCCGGTGGATAGATCAGGCGGTTCGCTTGCGACGGATATCGAACAAATATAGAACAAACATCGGCTGTGGTTGACGGGTACAAACGCCGCGACCGGGTTGCCGCGGCTCGCTTCGCCCGCCATGAGTTCGGCCGGGCGAACGGCCCTCGTGAGATCGGACGGTAGGAGAGAGGCATGGCGGGCAGCGTCAACAAGGTGATCCTGGTGGGCAATCTCGGGCGCGATCCCGAAACGCGCCGGCTGGCCTCGGGCGATCCGGTGGTGAACCTCCGGCTCGCGACCTCGGAATCCTGGAAGGACAAGGCGAGCGGCGAGCGCAAGGAGAAGACCGAGTGGCACTCGGTCGTGATCTACAACGAGAACCTCGCCCGCGTCGCCGAGCAGTACCTGCGCAAGGGCTCGAAGGTGTACATCGAGGGTCAGCTCCAGACCCGCAAATGGACCGACCAGTCAGGCGTCGAGAAGTACACCACCGAGGTGGTGCTGCAGCGTTTCCGCGGTGAGATAACCCTGCTCGACGGCCGTGCCGGCGGCGGCGGCGACTTCGCCGGCAGCGATGACGATGGCGGCGGCCAGATCAGCCGCGGCGGCGATTACGGCGGCGGCGGTGGTGGCCGTTCCGGCGGGGGCGGCGATTACGGCGGAGGCCGTTCTTCCGGTGGCGGCGGCGACCGCAAGCCGGCCGGCGGTGGTGGCAGCGGCAGCAGCTCGGGCGGCGGCCGCCCGAGCTACGATCTCGACGACGACATCCCGTTCTAGGCCGGTCTGGTAGCCATCCTCCGTCGCGGGTTGCCGCCCGCGGCGGGGGAGCCTAAGAGCCCGGCCTCATCACACGGCACGGGAGACGAGGATGCGGCCTTCGAAGCGCGCTCCGGACGCGATGCGCAAGGTCACGCTCGAGCGGGCCGTCGCCCGCTATGCGGAAGGCTCCTGTCTCGTCACCTTCGGCGAGACCAAGGTGCTCTGCACGGCCTCCCTCGAAGAGCGCGGTCCGCCCTGGCTGCGCGGCTCCGGCAAAGGCTGGATCACGGCCGAATATTCCATGCTGCCGCGCGCCACGCACGAGCGCACCCGCCGCGAGGTGAATTCCGGCAAGCCTTCCGGCCGTACGCAGGAAATCCAGCGCCTGATCGGCCGTAGCTTGCGCGCCGTGACGAACCTCCCCGCGATCGGCGAGAAGCAGATTTCGATCGATTGCGACGTGCTGCAGGCCGATGGCGGCACCCGCACAGCCGCCATCACCGGCGCCTGGGTCGCCCTGCACGAGTGCTTTTCGTGGATGCGCGCCCGTTCGATCATCTCGGTAGACCCCCTGCGCGATCACGTCGCCGCCGTCTCCTGCGGCATCTACAAGGGCACCCCGGTGCTCGACCTCGAATACGTGGAGGACTCGGCCGCCGACACCGATGCGAACTTCGTGATGACCGGCAAGGGCGGCATCGTCGAGGTGCAGGGCACCGCGGAGCAGGAGCCGTTTTCCGAAGAGCAGTTCCTGGAACTGCTCCGTCTCGCCCGCGGCGGCATCTCGGAGCTCGTCGCCCTACAGAAGCAGACCATCGCGTGAGCACGCCGCGCCTCCTAGCGGGCCGCGTCGTCATCGCGACCCACAATGCCGGCAAGCTCGTGGAGATGCGCGAGCTGCTCGCGCCCTTCGGTATTGCGGCGGTCTCGGCCGGCGAGCTGAACCTGCCCGAGCCCGACGAGCCCGGCACGATGTTCGCGGAGAACGCGGCCATCAAGGCGCATGCGGCGGCTCAAGCCTCGGGCCTGCCGGCCTTCGCCGACGATTCCGGCCTCTGCGTCGAAGCGCTCGACGGCGCTCCGGGGATCTTTTCGGCCCGCTGGGCCGGCCCGGACAAGAATTTTTCGGGCGCCATGGCCCGGATCGCAGAGGAAGTCGCCCGGCGCGGCACGCCCTCGACCCGCGCGCATTTCGTCTCGGCGCTCGTGCTGGCCTGGCCCGACGGCCACACCGAACTGTTCGAGGGTCGCGTCCACGGCAACCTCGTCCCGCCGCGCGGAACCCTCGGCTTCGGCTACGATCCGCTGTTCCTGCCCGACGGGTTCGATCGCACCTTCGGCGAGATGTCCTCGCAGGAGAAGCACGGGGTGGATTGGCAGAGTGGGGCCGCGCTCTCGCACCGCGCCCGCGCCTTCGTGCTGCTCGCCGCCGCCTGCCTGCGCCGTCCGGCCTGATTGCGTCCGGTCGGCTGCGCGCGCATCTGAGACCCATGTCCCATTCCGAAGTGCCGGACCACCCGACCCGCGACGCGGGCTTCGGCATCTACCTGCACTGGCCGTTCTGCGCCTCGAAGTGCCCGTATTGCGATTTCAACAGCCATGTCCGCTACGCGCCCGTGGACGAGGTGCGCTTCCTCGCTGCCTTCAAGGCCGAGATCGCCCATACCGCGGCCCGGACGCCCGGCCGCACGGTCTCCAGCATTTTTCTGGGTGGGGGCACGCCGTCGCTGATGAAACCGGAGACCGTGGCCGGCCTGCTCGATGCTGTCGCCGCCGCGTGGGGCACGACGCCCGATGTCGAGATCACGCTGGAGGCCAATCCCACCAGTGTCGAGGCGGGCCGCTTCCGGGGTTATCGCGCAGCGGGCGTCAACCGCGTCTCGCTCGGGGTGCAGGCGCTGAACGATCCGGACCTGAAGGCGCTGGGCCGCCTGCACAGCGTCGCCGAGGCGCTCGCCGCAGTCGAAACGGCCGCCGCCCATTTCGAGCGGTACTCCTTCGACCTGATCTACGCCCGCCCGCGCCAGACGCCGGGGGCCTGGCGTGCCGAGCTGACCGAGGCGATCGCCCATGCGGCTGAGCACCTCTCGCTCTATCAGCTCACCATCGAGCCCGGCACGCCGTTCTTCGGCCTCGCTAAGGCCGGGAGGCTGGTGCCGCCGGACGACGACGCATCGCGCGCCCTCTACGACGTAACGCAGGAGGTCTGCGACCGGGCCGGCCTCTCGGCCTACGAGATCTCGAACCATGCGCGCCCCGGTGCGCAGTCGCGCCACAACCTGCTCTACTGGCGCTACGGCGAGTATGCCGGCATCGGCCCCGGCGCCCATGGACGCCTCGTCCTGCCCAAGGGCCGCACCGGCACGGTGACGGAGAAGGTGCCCGAAGCTTGGCTAGCCCGCGTTGAGCGTGACGGCCACGGCATCGTCGAGACCGAGGCGCTCACGCCCGACGCGCAGGGTGACGAGTATCTGATGATGGGCCTGCGGCTAGCCGAGGGTATAGACCCGGACCGCTACGCGATACTCAAGGGGAGGGCGCTCCATCCCGGCCGCATCGAGATGCTGCTTGGCGACGGGTTGATTACGCGGACCGGGACGGGTCGCATTGCCGCGACGGCGCGGGGGGCGCCTGTGCTCAACGCGTTGGTGGCCGAATTGGCCGGTTGATCGTCTTCAGATCCCCGACGGACCTAGCGATTTCGGCGCCGGGCTCACGACTGCCGCAGCATTACCGCGGATCTCATAGACCGCCAGTGCCCGCTCGCTCGTCCCCTCCGGCTTGAACCGGAACGTCCCGTCGATTCCCGCAAAGCCCGAGGGCACCGTCAGCGTCGTGTCGGTGAAGCGTTGCGTACCGTATTGCTTGGTGAGCGCTGCGGTCAGCGAGACTGCGTCGTAGCCGAGCGACGCCACCCGTGGAGGGGTCGCGCCGAAGCGGGCCTGATAGCGCTGCGCGAAAGAGGCGAAGCCGGCAGTGTCGGGGGCGGCGAACATACCGCCCTGGAAGGCCGGCAGCGCCAGCACGCGCGGGTCGTTCCAGAGCGCCGTGCCGACCGGCCGAACGCGTGCGGGCGAGAAGCCGGTTTTGGTCAGGGCGGCGCCCATGGTGACGAGCCCGTCGACCGCGCCCGGCAGGAATAGCGCGTCGGCCTGCGCGCCCGGTCCGGCGATAACGCCTTTCAGCCGTTCGACGGCGGCGCCGGGATCGGCGGGGGCGTAGCGCTCCACGCCGACGAGGCGGGCGCCCTTGCGCGCAACGGCTTCACGGAACTGCGCCTCCACCGCGTTGCCGTAGGTCGTCTCGGGAATCAGCGCGGCGAAGGAGCGGCGGCCGCCGGCAGTGGCCTCGTCAACGACGCGGTCGACTTCGGATTGCGGCAGGAAGCTGATGAGGTAGACGCCGCGCGCCGCCACCGCCGCATCCGTCGAGAAGGCGATGACGGGTTTGCCGGCATTGCGCACCGGCGCGCCGACGGCGGCGACGTTCGCCGCGAAGAGCGGGCCGAGCACGAGTTCCGCGCCCTCGGCCAAGGCCGCCTGGGCCGCCTCGCGCGCGCCCTCGGGCGTGCCGCGATCGTCCTTCACGACGATGCTGAGATCGGGTTTTTGAAAGTCCTCGAAGGCGAGTTCGGCTGCGTTGCGCAAAGCCGCGCCGACGGTCGCGCCCTGGCCCGTCAGCGGCACGATCAGCGCGACCTTCACGCTGCCCGAGCCGATTTGGTTCGCACGCGGCGTCGCCGGATCGGCTGGAGGCGCTTCGGCTTGCGGAGCGATGGCCTCGGGGCGCGAGCGCGGCGCGTCCGTCCCGCCGACACAGGCGCTCAGCGCCAAGGCCAGCAGCCCAACAGCGGCACCATAGGCGTTTCCGAAAAACCTTGGGCGGTCACAGCTCATCGAACAGCCTCCAGAATTCCCTCCCGCGCGGTTTGGATCGCGGCACGATGTCGGTGCGCCTGCGAAAAGTAAATGCGAGGCGGGCGTTCGCAGCGGTCTGCAAGGCTGCGCGACCGTGGCATTGTCGTTCCCATGACACAGCGAATCGACAAGCGTGGGCAGAAGCCCGGCACGCGCACGCCTCCGCCGGACGGAAGCCCCGAGGCCTCTCACATAAAGACGCCGGGGACCTTTACGGCCTTCGGCCTCGCCGCCGAGGCGGAGCCGCTGCCGGCCGGCCTCTACATCGTCGCGACGCCGATCGGGAATCTTCGCGACGTCACCTTCCGCGCGCTGGCGACGCTGGCCGCGGCGGATGCGGTACTGGCCGAGGATACCCGCGTCACCCGCACGCTGATGATGCATTACGGGATCACGACGCCGCTCGTGGCCTACCACGAGCATTCGAACGAGGCCGTACGGGAGCGGATGATCCTGCGGATGCAAGGCGGCGAGACCCTGGCGCTGGTCTCCGATGCAGGCACGCCGCTCGTCTCCGACCCGGGCTACAAGCTCGTCGGCGCGGCGATCGCCGCCGGGATCGCCGTCACCCCGATCCCCGGACCTTCGGCGGTCATGACGGCGATCGTGGCGGCTGGCCTGCCCACCGACCGCTTCTTCTTCGAGGGTTTTTTGCCGCAGAAGTCGGGCGCACGGCGCAATCGGCTCGAAGCGCTCGGCGCGATCCCGGGCACCCTCGTGCTGTTCGAGTCGCCCCACCGCCTGCCGGAGATGCTGGCGGATGCCGCCGCGATCCTCGGCGGCAGCCGGCCGGCCGCGGTCGCACGCGAACTCACCAAGTTCTACGAGACGATCCGGCGCGGAAGCCTCGGCTCGCTCGCAGAGACCTTTGCGGAGGAGGGCGCGCCGAAGGGCGAGGTCGTAGTGGTGATCGGCACGGCGGTCGAGGAGGTCGCGGAAGGCGCCGATGAAGATCTCGACGCGCGGATCGTGGTGGCGCTGACACGCCACTCGATCAAGGATGCGGCGGCCCTTGTCGCAGACGAGACCGGCCAGCAGAAGCGCGTCGTCTATGCCCGCGCCCTGGCCCTCGCCCGCCGCAGCGATGACGGCGCCTGAGACCCGCCGCCGCGCTACCTACATTCGCGGTCTCGACGGCGAGACCCTGGCGCTCGTCGCGTTGCTGCTGAAAGGCTACCGTCCGCTCGCACGACGCTACAGCGCGGCCGGCGGTGAGATCGACCTGATCGTCAGGCGCGGGCGGACCATCGTGTTCGTCGAGGTCAAGTCGCGGGCGACGCTCGCCGATGCGCAGGGGGCGATCGATGCCCGGAAGCGCGCCCGGTTCTCCCGAGCGGTCAGGGTCTGGCTGTCGCGCAATCCACTGCCGCCTGATGCAACGCTGCGGGCGGACGCGGTGTTCGTCGCGCGCCGGGCCTGGCCGGTGCACCTGATCGACGCTTTCGCGATCGAGGGTGGGTGAGAGTCCCCGCACGGTCATTCGGGGTTTAGCCGTAGGCGGGCCTCCGAAATCCACGAACGAACGCCGCGTATCGAGTGGGTTCCGCTGGGCGATTCCGGAACGACGAAGCGCGAACTCTACGACGCCTTCGCGGCGCTGATCGCAGAGATCAGTGTGCGCTTGAGATCGGCTTGGCTGAAGGGCTTCTGCACCACGGGGCGATCCCGGAACGGCTCACGGATGCCGGCGCCGCCATAGCCTGTCGAGAACACCAGCGGCAGACCACGCTGAACGATCGCCTCGGCCACCGGATAGATCGGCTCGCCGGCGACATTCACGTCGAGGATCGCGACGACGAAGGTCTCTTTCTGCGCCATTTCGAGAGCGGTCGCGAGACGCGCGGCGGGGCCGACGATCTCACAGCCGAAATCGAACAGCATGTCCTCGAGCAGCATCGAGATGGCGGCCTCGTCCTCGACGACCAACACCCGTGCGCCTTTGAGGACGTCCTCGTTGGGTTCCGCGCTCACGCCGAATGGTCTTCCCTTCGATTCGTCCCGAAGTTCGGAACGGTGCCGCGCCTGACGCGGTCTTGAATCGGATTTTGGTGCGAGATGTGCCGGGAACGAGGCACTTAAGGATGCTCGCGACGACGAATATCGTGCAAGAGCGATCGGAGCCGTCGCCTGTTCTGCCGGGCGTGTCAAGCTCGGGATGGCCCAGGAATGAGAACGTTCGGCACCTGATGTTACGAGGCGATACATTCGTAGCGAACCAGTCACCATCGGAATGGCTCAGGCTGCCCGATCCCCGTGCAAGCCCCACACGCCGTCGCCTGTTGGCAGCACTCGTCGTGTTCGCGGCTGCTGGCACAAGGCCGTTGGAGGCCGGTGCGCCGCGTCCCATCGTCGTGGCATCGAAGAGCGACACCGAAGGCGCGTTGACCGGTAGCCTGATCGCTCTCGTTCTCGAAGGACTAGGGCTCACCGTCGAACGCAAGCTTGGACTGGGGCCGACGCTGATCGTGCGTTCGGCGCTGCTCTCCGGCGAGATCGACCTCTATCCCGAATACACCGGCAACGGCGCCTTCTTCTCAGGCACCGAGACCGATCCGGTTTGGAAGACGGGGCAAGGCGGCTACGCGCGGATTCAGCAGCTCGATGCGGAACGTGGCCTCGTCTGGCTGAAGCCCGCGCCGGCCAACAACACCTGGCTCATCGCCGTGCGCGGCAGCGTCGCCCGCGCCAACGGCCTCGTCTCCATGGCGGATTTCGCCGGCGCGGTGCGCAACGGCCTGATCACCCTCGCGGCCTCGACGGAATTCGTCGAGAGTCCAGCCGCCTTGCCCTCTTTCGAAGCAGCCTATGGATTCACCATGCCGACGAGCCGGATCATCAGCCTACCCGGCGGCGATACGGCGGTGACGGCGCGGGCGGCAGCAGAGGGCATCAGCGGGGTCAATGCCGGCATGGTCTACGGTACCGATGGCGCACTCGCTGCCCTCGACCTGACCGTGATGAGCGATCCGAAGGCTGCACAGATCGTCTACGAAGTCGCGCCGGTGATCCGGGCCGACACGTTGGCGCGGCATCCTGAGATTCGCGACGTGTTGGAACGCGTCTTCATGCGCCTCGACGCCGGCACCTTACGCCGCCTCAATGCGCGGATCACCGTAGAGGGCGAGACTGCCGAGGTCGTGGCGCGAGGGTACCTTGCCGAGATCGGCGCTCCGCGATGAGCGTTTCGGCGGGCAGGATGAATGGGCCGGGCAGACGCATTCTGCGGCATGTCTGGCCTGTGGCTGCCATCGGCTGCGCCGTTGTCGGCATTGCGAGCGCGCTTCCTCTGTTCCACATCGCCGCGAACCGACTGGTGGTCGGTACGCCGGTCTCGGCTGCGGCGGCGTTCGGTGTGCCCGGCCTATCGGTATGCGGAAGCTGCCTGCTCGGTAGTGCCTTCCTCGGATTCGGCCGATCACGTCCTTCCGCTCTGGCTGCGCTTGCGGCATTCTCTACCGCTCTGGTGCTGTTTGCCGCGGGACTCGGCACCGCTGCGTCCGACCTCGTTGCCGGTCAGCCGCCCGCCGCCCGCGCGCGGCTCGCCACGGGCGCCTGGCTCGGCCTGATGGTGCTCTGCGGAAGCGTCGCCGTGTCGATTGGCAGGACACACATTCGTGGCGTCGGATGGCTGACGCTCATAAGCTTGCTGGCGGTCTTTTCCGTGCTCTATCGCTCGGGAGGCTTCGACGGGCTTTCGCTCGCGGTGGAGTATCGGGCGCGGGCTGAGAGCGTTCACGCGGCTCTGTGGCAGCACGTCGTGCTGTCCTTCGCGGCGGTCGCCCTGGCGACGGTGAGTTGCGTGTCACTCTACGCATGGCGACCCGGACGCGGCGCGATCGAGATCGTCATTAACGGCCTGCAGGTCGTGCCGGCGGTGGCTTTGCTCGGGGGGCTCGTATCGCTCACGTCCGGCCTGCTCTCGGTGATTCCGTCATTGCGCGCGGCCGGTCTTTCGGCGCTCGGACCGGGACCGGCGATCTTGGCCGTCGCGGTTTATCTGCTGTTGCCGTTTTGGCGCGGGCTACAGGGAGCCTTGCGTGCATCCGACCCTTCGATCCTTGCGGCCGCGAGAGCGATGGGCCTGACGCGCCGCCAGAGTCTGCTCCGCATACGCCTGCCTCTCGGCACCCCGATTCTCATTGGCGCGCTGCGGGTGGCGAGTGTGCAGAGTATCGGGCTGGCGACGCTCGGCGCCCTCGTCGGCGCGGGCGGGCTCGGTGGGATCGTCTTCGAGGGGATGGCGCAGTTCGCCCCGGACTTGATCCTGCTCGGCGCAGTCCCCGTGATTGGGCTGTCGCTGCTGGTCGAGCGAGGCCTGAGCCTTCTGGAAGGCCGCGCACGGCAGCGGTGGCACGGATGAACCTGCTCCATCGCCTACGTCCCGCCGTGTGGCCCCTCGTCGTCGGCCTGGCGCTCGTCGTCCTCAGCCATCCCGTTTCTGCGGAGACGATTGCCGGTCTCCTTGGCGGGTCAGCGCGGCGGCCCTTGAGTTCCGCGCGCCTGATCGAACTCGGCAGCCACCATCTCGCTTTGGCCGGAACCGGCCTCGCTCTGGTCGGCAGCCTCGGCGTCGGGCTCGGCATCCTTGCGACGCGCCGGAGTGCTAGTGGCCTGCGGAGCGGCATCGATACGACCGCTGCAATCATGCAGGCGGTGCCGCCTGTCGTCGTCGTCGCGCTGGCGCTGCCGGTTCTGGGCTTCGGCGCCCCGCCGACACTGCTCGCCCTCGTTGCCTACGGCATCATGCCGACCCTGCGCGGCACGGTCGGGGCGATCGAGGCGGTCTCGTCCGAGGCGCAGGAGGCCGGCATAGCCATTGGCCTGACACCGCGGCAGATACTCACCAAAATCGAGCTTCCGCTCGCCGGGGCCGGCATACTCGATGCACTGCGTGTCGCTTTGGTGCTGTCGATCGCCACCGCCGCCGTCGGCGCACTGGCCGGAGCCTCGACGCTCGGCACACCGATCGTCGCAGGTCTCCAGAACCAGAACCTCGTGCCGATGCTTCAGGGTGCAGGCGCGACCGCAGCGCTCGCTTTCGTCGGCGACGCGCTGATGCTCGCGATCGCGGGGCTGCTGAGGCGATAGCCGTTTTACCAGCAGCCTTCGATGGTGACGGGTCGAAGGCTGCTGGTGTTATTTGTCGAGAAAATCCACTTTCGCGTTCTTCTCGACATGGCTCGCCAGATCGCGCGCATCCCAGTTCGTGAGGCGGATGCAGCCGTGCGATTCCGTCTTCCCGACCTTTTCCGGCTCCGGTGTGCCGTGGATTCCGTAAGACGGGATCGACAGATCGATCCAGACGGCGCCGACGGGGTTGTTCGGCCCTGGCGCGATCTTGAAACTCCGGCGCGTCTTCACGCCTTTGAAGGCGTATTTCGGATTGTAGGTGTACCAGGGATCGAAGGCGGCGCGGGTCACCTTGAAACTTCCGGTCGGCGCCGGCTTCTCCTCGCTGCCGATCGAAGCGGGATAGCTGCGCAGGAGCGTGCCGTCCTCACCGAACGCCTGGACGCGGTGCGCCTCCTTGTCGACCTCGATCCGTACGACCTTCGGGACTCGCGGCAGATCCTTCGGCTTGCCCCGCTCCAGCGGGACAACTCCCGCGACGGTGATCACCGTTCCAGCCGTATCGAGCGGTTTGCCGGGATTGAGCGCCGAAAGCAGGTCGCGCTGCATATGAAAGCGCTCGGCCAGCATCTCGCGCGTGTTGGTGTAGTCCATCGCCTTCAATCGACCCTGCTCTTCAAATTTTGCCGGGATTTTCGCGAACGGACCTTTCACGTCCTCATCGGTGATCGTGTAATTCACTGCGACCGGATCACCTCCGGTCGATTGCAGCTTCTCGAACAACGAGCGGTCGAGCTTACCGGTCGCGGGAAGCCCTTGAGCCGCGGCATAGGCCGAAAGCGCGCCGCTGAGGTTGTCGCCATTTCGCCCATCGATCGCACCCGGCGAGAAGCGCGCACGATCGAGCAGTATCTGGACCTTGATCAGGAGTGGATCGGGCCGGAGATCCTTGGAGGTCGAAGCCTTGGCAGGCTTCCGCGGGGTCTCGGCCTCTGCCTGCGGTTCGACGAACGCTACCGCATTGATCGCATCGAGGGTGATCGGTACCGGCGACGGCGGAGTTGTTTTCGCATCTGTTGCGAAGGCCGGCCCTGAAGCCCAGCCCAGTGCCAGCAACATGAGGCCGCATCGCGTTCGATTTTCGTGCATCGTCGTCAATACCTTGCGGGTCGTAACCGGTCCCTGCCACGCTATAAAACGCTGGCAAGCCTTGCCGTTCCGCCAGGGACATCGCGTTGACGACCGCAGGTGCGCCGCACCCATTGCCTACTGGCAGATACGAAAGCCGACCTTCCGCTCGCGCTCGTCGAGATGCAGGTGGTTGCCGTGTGCGTCGTCGGTGCCGGGTCCAAGCACCGTCGTGAAGACATCGCAGGCTTTGGCGCGCACTGCCGCGAGAAACGCCGCCTCCTTCGAGCCCTCGGGCAGCTTGCCGACAGCGATCGGAGCGCGCTTGGCGAAGCTGAAGCCCATCACGTCGACGGCGTTGGCGAAGGCGTGCTCGCTGAGCTGGGCTTCTGCGCCGTGATTTTGGCCGCGGCAGACATAGATCCCTCCAAGACTGAAGCCCTTGAAGGTGTCGCCGAGTTCTTTCTCGGCGGCTTGCTGCACCTCTGCCGTCCAGCGCATCAGCCCTTCGGCCAGCCGGCACACCATGGTTTCGGGGGGACCGATGGTGATACCGTTACCGAGCGCCGTCACGTTCAACGGGTTCGCGACGCTGCACTGCCCGTTCATGATCGACGTCATCTTTGCGTATTTGACACCGAGGGCGTCGAGGCTACGCAGACACTCGCTATCGTCGCTGGGCGCGATCGTGAGTTTTAGCGCTGCGTCACCGGAAAGTTCGGTCGGGCGCGCAGGCGGAAGCGGCGTCTCTTCCAGTATCTCGGGATGGGCAGAGAACTCGGACGGCCGTGTCGGCGGCAACGGTGCGTCGGGGATCGCCGACGGACCCGCCGACAGCTCGGGCGGACGAGTCGGCGGCAGCGGTGCCTCCAAATCTCCAACGCAACGGGGCATCTCCGGAGAGGTCGGCTGCATCGGCGGCAGCTCCGGAGGCAATGGAGCCGTTGCGGGCTGGCTCGCCGCCGACCCGCCCGCGGGCGACGGCGCGACCGGTACTCCCGTGGATAATTCCGCCGGACGCTCCGGCGGAAGCGGAACAGATGCGTCGAGCGCGCTGCGTGGTAGCTCGGGCTTCAAGTCCTCGGGCCGCGCCGGCGGCTCGGGTGATGGGACCGGAACGGTTGGGCGGCATGTCGGAAGAGTTGGCGCGTCGTCCGCATGCGCCGGCATAGCGGCCAGGAGACCGAGCACCAGCAGGGCCGATAGGGATCCACGAAAACGAAGAGAGGGCGGCAGCATCCGTACTGTCCGGTGATCGCTACCGCGCGGGTTCCGCGACCGCTGGGCGCGATGATCGGGCCATTTCCTCCGCGCGCCTATGACAGGAACATCACGCCTGCCGGCATTCGCCTCGGCGCCAGCCGCTACCTGCGCTTTGCGCAGCCTGCATGCGCCGCCTATGGTCCACGTCATCCGAAATGCCGAAGACGAGGACGTCGATGACTATCGAAACCCCGCACGCGCCCGCCCTGAAAGCGGCTCATGGCGCCGCGGGCGCCAATCCGTTCGACGAAGCAGTCTGGTCGACGCCCCATGGCCTGCCCCCGTTCGAACGGATCGTGCCGACGCATTTCGGGCCGGCTTTCACCAAGGCACTCGCCGAACATCGGCACGAGATCGCAGCGATCGCGGGCGACGGCCGGTTGCCGACCTTCGAGAACACAGTCGCCGCAATGGAGCGCGCGGGTCAGAATCTCGATCGCGTCGCTTCGACCTTTTTCAATTTGACGGGCAGCAACACAAATCCGGATCTCCAGGCGATCGAGCGCGAGATTGGGCCGAAACTCGCCCGTCATGGCAGTGCGATCTACCTCGATTCCGCTCTCTGGGCCCGGATCTCACAGGTCGATGCCGACGCCGAAAACCTCGGAACGGAGGAGCGGCGCGTACTCGACCGCTACCGCACCCGCTTCCGTCGCGCCGGTGCAGACCTCGGTCAGGAAGCCAAGGAACGGGTCGCGGAGATTGCCAGTCGCATGGCGGAACTCGGCACCCGATTCAGCCAGAACCTGCTGGCTGACGAAAGCAGCTTCACCATGCCTCTGGAGGGTGAGGACGACCTCGCCGGCCTGCCGCCGTTCCTACGGGAGGCTGCGGCCGAAGCCGCGGAAGAGCGCGGTGGCAAGCACGGGCATGTCATCACCCTGTCTCGCTCGTTGATCGAGCCATTCCTGGTATTCTCGACGCGCCGCGATCTGCGCGAGCGGGCCTACGAAGCCTGGACTCGACGGGGCGAGGGCGGCGGAGATACCGACAACCGCACGATCATCGCCGAGATCGTCGCGTTGAGGGCGGAACGGGCGCGGCTCCTCGGATACGACAGTTTCGCGCACTTCAAGCTCGATGACACGATGGCCGGCTCGCCCGAGGCCGCAATGGACCTGTTGCGTGAGGTCTGGGCACCGGCCCGGCAACGCGCCGGGAAGGAGCGGGACCAGCTACAGGCGCTGGTCCAGGCCGAGGGCGGCAACTTCGCTCTCCAGGCGCATGATTGGCGCCATTATGCCGAAAAGCTCAGACGCGCCGAGCATGATCTCGACGAGTCCGAGATCAAACCATACCTCTCGCTCGAAGGCGTGATCCAGGCCTCGTTCGACACGGCTTCCAGGCTTTTCGGCCTCCGGTTCGAGGAGGTCGGCGACGTGCCGCGCTATCATTCGGATGTACGGGCCTGGGCGGTCACCAATGCGGATGGTTCGCCGGTCGGGCTGTTTCTCGGCGATTACTTCGCTCGAAGCTCGAAGCGCAGCGGCGCATGGATGAGCGCCTTTCGCTCGCAGGAGCGGCTTGTCGGCGACATCAAGCCGATCATCGTCAACGTGATGAACTTCGCCAAGGCACCACGGGGCGAGCCGACGCTGCTCTCCTTCGACGATGCCCGCACGCTCTTTCACGAGTTCGGCCACGCCCTGCACGGGCTCCTGTCCGATGTGACCTATCCATTGCTCTCCGGCACCGCCGTCTCGGGTGATTTCGTCGAGTTGCCGTCTCAGCTTTACGAACACTGGCTCGAGCAGCCCGAGGTGCTGCGCCGTCACGCGCGCCACTACCGCACCGGTGAGCCGATGCCGGAGGAGTTGCTGAACCGCCTGCTCGCGGCCCGCACCTTCAACCAGGGCTTCGCCACGATAGAGTATGCGGCATCTGCCATCATCGACATGACGTTGCACCTGTCGTCAGCCGGCGAGAGCGGTCTCGACGTCATCGCCTTCGAAGCGAATGCGCTCAGGCGGATCGCCATGCCTGCCGAGATTTCCATGCGGCATCGCGCGCCGCACTTCGCGCACATCTTCTCCGGCGACGGCTACGCAGCGGGCTACTACAGCTACATCTGGTCGGAGGTGCTGGACGCCGACGCCTTCGATGCCTTTCGCGAGGCCGGCGACATCTTCGATCCGGAGACGGCTGCGAGGCTTCGCCGCTTCGTCTACGGCGCGGGCAATCTCCGCGACCCGCGGGAGGCGTACACGGCATTCCGCGGCCGCCTGCCGAGTACCGGACCGCTGCTCAAGAAGCGCGGCTTGGCGCAGGACGCGGCATAAACGCGGTAACCCTTCGGTAAACAAACGTCCTTAATCAAAGCTTCCTGAGACAATCGGGATGCTGGGCCATGACGGGATCGGTCGAGAGCGCGCAGGTCGAAAAAAAGGGCGTCGGCGCGACGACGTCCTCACCTGCGGATTTGCTGAGAAAGGCCGTCGACGGCAAGGCCGAGCAATCACCGGCGGCAGCCGCACCGACCGGTCGGTCGTGGCCGGGCGCCGATATGCGCCTTGTGGCGGCCATGACGGTATCCCTCGTCATCGGCACCGGCTTCGGCCTCCTCGCGGCTCCACGCGAGCATTCCGGGGAAACCCTGGCCAGGATCGAAGCAGGGCTGGACGCCGGCCGGACACAGGCCAGCCACTTGAATTCCGAGATCGAGCGCCTTTCGAAGACGCTCGCATCCTTGGGCGGATCGACCGCTGCCGCCCAAACCGAGATGAGATCGATCGGCCCGGGGCTGACCGACCGGATCGAACGTTTGGAACAGGGCCTCGATAAGAGATTCAACTCCCTGGCCGAAAAGGTCGCGCATTCGGAGCGGGCTCAGGATGCGCCGCTCGCGCCGTCCGCGTCAGCGGCCGACAAACGCAACGCAGCGCCGCCTGCAACGACCAATGTCGTTGCAGCTTCGGCAACGAAGGCCGAGCCGACGCAGACCGCCAGCATCACGGAAACGAAGCCGGATGCGTGGGCCTTACGCGACGTCTACGATGGCATCGCCATGTTGGAAGACCGCAAGCGCCGACTGCTTGAGGTAGCGCCAGGTGATTCGATACCGGGCCTCGGCCGTGTGGATTCGATCGAGCGTCGGGGAAGAACCTGGGTCGTGGTGACCAAGCAGGGCATCGTGACGCCTCAGACCTGGTAATCGGGTCAGGCGGCGGGAACGTTTCTCACGTCTGCGCGGCTCCCGCAGCCCGACGCAGTATTCGGCCGCATCGCTTCCGCGAGCGATCCAGCGGCAGCCAACCGCTCCCGACCGCGAGCCCTCGCGTCGGCTTTCGCCTGCGGAGTCGAGAAGAGCACGGATGCGAGCAGCGCCGACCCGGCGAAGTCGTTGTCGAGGGTCTTGATATCGAACAGCGGCATCATCGCCTCCCGACCCAGGGGTCGAGCCAGTCCGGCCGTCGGGCAAAAAGCTCGGCCGTACGGGTCCAACGGGCATTGCGGGGATAAGTTCCGCGAAGACTTCGTCGTTTACCGTAATTTCATTATTGCATCGCGAGACCAAATGCGGCGGTGCGAATGCGCACCTCGATACCCTGAACACTTCAAGGCACGCCCCGCCGGCTCGCCTCGAACACATTGCCGGGAAAGCCCGAGAAATCCGTCTCGACCATGAACAGATGACCGGCCATCGGATCGATCGTCGGGTCGCGATCCCTCAGGGCGGTCGTGATGTAGAGTGTCGAGAGGTTTGGACCTCCAAAAGCACATTTCGTCACCAGTGCGGTCGGCACTGGAACGATCCGCTCGATCTCGCCCTCCGGCGTAAACCGCGTGATGCGCGAGCCGCCGTAGTGACAGATCCAAAGATGCGCATCGGCGTCGAGTGTGAGCCCGTCCGGATGCCCCCACGACTTGTCGAAGGTAATTAGGGTTCGCGGCGTACCGATCCGGTCGCCGTCGAGATCGTGGACCCGGACAAAACCGCGGGCGGTGTCGATGCTGTAGACGCGCGAGCCATCCGGGCTCACGACCGGGCCGTTGGTGACGGCGGCCTTGCCGCCGAAGGTCGTCAGCGTCGCTCCGTCCCAGCGGTGGAAACTGCCGGTGTCGTCCTGCTCCGCATCGTCCATGCTGCCGAACCAGAGCGCCCCGTCGGGGCCGATATTGCCGCTGTTGAGGCGGTTGCCCTGGGGATGCGGATCGGGCTTCACGATTGGCCGGCGCCTGCCGTCGACAAGGTCGAGCAGCACGACACCGGATTTGAGTCCGGCCACCACCACGTCGGGATTGGGCGTCAGCAGCGCAAAGCCGATCTTTTCGTCGACCGCCACGCGCCGCGTTTCATTGGTGGCTGGCCAATGCCGCCAGATCGCCGGGTTCTCGATGTCGACCCAGATCAACGCATTCGCGCGCGCATCCCAGATCACCTCCTCCGCCAGCCTGCAGCCGCAGGCGACGGCGACGCGGGGCGTCAGCGGGTGGGGGATCGGGGACATCGATTGCCTCGGGCGCCGTTGGATTCGTAGGCCAACGCAGCCGGGGCTCCAGGTGTCCAGCCCGATGTTCCCCTTAGTGCTTCCTTCACCAATACCGGGAAATGATGTCGCGCCGGACGACACTGCGTCGTGCGGACGTACGGCCGTGCCAAGGCCAGCGAGAATTACCGCATCATGCGTAGCGCCAAGAGCCTATCCGATCGATCTGTGCGTGCAGGACGCGTTCTCGCTGTCGGACTGCTCGCCGGCTTAGCATGGTGCCAGTGCGCCGGCGCGACGGAGGTCTCAGCAGTGCCCTCCGTGGTTCCGGTGATGGTCGACAATGCGAAGCTGATCCGCCTACCGGAGAAAACGCAGACGGTGGTGGTTGGTAATCCGCTGATCGCCGACGTATCGCTACAGAAGAACGGTGTGCTCATCCTCACCGGCAAGAGCTTCGGCACGACGAACCTCATCGCGCTCGATGCCGGCGGCACGATGATCGCGGAATCGCTGATCCGCGTCGAAGCCCCCCAGGCATCCACGATCACGGTACAGCGCGGGCTCGATCGCGAATCGTATTCCTGCACACCGAACTGCCAGCCGTCGGCGCAACTCGGGGATTCGACCAAATGGTTCTCCGAGGTGAGCGGCCAAGCCGACCAGCGCCGAGCTCTCGCGATCAGCGGAAGCGGCGGCACTCCCGGACGCTGAAGCCGAGCCGGTCGCCCGATCAGATCGTCTGGTTGTAGGCGCCGATACCCTCGTTCTCGCGCAGGATGCCGTCGACGGCCTTGAACATCTCGTGCAGCCGGGCCTCGGAAACCGGGCTCTCGATCACCACGACGAGCTCCGGCTTGTTGGAGGACGCTCGCACCAGCCCCCAGGTGCCGTCCTCGGTGGAAACGCGCACGCCGTTGACGGTCACGAGGTCGGTGATCCTGGCGCCGCCGACGGTCTCGCCGGCCTCCTTCATCTTCTGGAACCGCTCGGTGACCTTTTCGACGACGCCGTATTTGAGCTCGTCGTCGCAATGCGGCGACATGGTCGGCGAACCCCAGGTCTTCGGCAGAGCCCGGTAGAGGTCGGCCATCGACTTGTCGGGGTTGCGGTCGAGCATCTCGATTACGGCGATGGCGGTCAGCAGCCCGTCGTCGTAGCCGCGGCCGATCGGCTCGTTGAAGAAGAAGTGCCCGGATTTCTCGAAGCCTGCCAGAGCGCCGAGTTCGTTCACACGGCGCTTGATGTAGCTGTGGCCCGTCTTCCAGTAATCCGCCTTGACCGCCTGCTTCTGCAGCTCGGGATCGGTATTATAGAGGCCGGTCGACTTCACATCGACCACGAAGGTCGCGCCGGGGTGCAGCTTGGAGAGGTCGCGGGCGAGCATCACGCCGATCTTGTCGGCAAAGATCTCCTCGCCCTCGTTGTCGACCACGCCGCAGCGGTCGCCGTCACCGTCGAAGCCGAGGCCGACATCGGCGCCATGCTCCTTCACCGCGTGGGCGATGGCATGGAGCATCTCCATGTCCTCGGGGTTCGGGTTGTAGCGCGGGAAGGTGTAGTCCGGCGTCACGTCGAGGGGCACCACCTCGATGCCGAGCGCTTCGAGCAGCTTCGGCGCGAAGGCGCCGGCCGTACCGTTGCCGCAGGCTGCGACCACCTTGAGCTTCCGCGAGATCGGCTTGGCCCGGCTCTTCAGGTCGTTGAGGTAGGTGTCGAGGAAGCCCTCGACGAACTCGTAGGAGCCGCCGTCGCGGTACTGATAGGTCCCGCCGCAGACGATCTCCTTCAGCCGACCCATCTCGTCGGGGCCGAAGGTCATCGGCCGGTTGGCGCCCATCTTCACGCCGGTCCAGCCGTTGTCGTTGTGCGAGGCCGTCACCATCGCGACGCAGGGACAATCGAGGGCAAACTGGCCGAAATAGGCCATCGGCGAGAGCGCCAGCCCGACATCCTTCACCCGCAGCCCCGCCGCCTGCATGCCGGCGATCAGCGCGAGCTTGATCGAAGACGAGTAGGAACGGAAATCATGGCCCGTGACGATATCGGGACGCACGCCCATCTCATGCACCAGCGTGCCGATGCCGAGACCGAGCGCCTGAACGCCCATCAGGTTGATCTCTTTCGGGAAGAGCCAGCGCGCGTCGTATTCCCGGAAGCCGGTGGGCTTGACCAGCGGCAGCTGCTCGAACTCGAAGGTGTTGGGCGTGAGCGCGGCATGCGGCTTGGGGAACATCGCGGGCCTTTATCGAAGGGATCGGTTTCGACCGTCATCGCACTTAGAGTGCCGGTCCAGCAAGGGACGTCGCGTCGTCTCCGGTTTTACGCGGCCAGGCTCCGCACACGAAAAGACCGCCGGGATCGCCCGGCGGTCTCGATGAAACAACAGACTGATCCGCAGATCTTATTTCTTGCCGTCCTTCTTGTCCTCACCGGTCGACTTTGCAGCCGCCGCACCGCCCGAAGGCGCCGTCGTGGCGGTCGCGTCACCCTCGCGCTTCTCGTAGCCGGCGGCGTTCGGCGGCCCCTTCATCTTGCCGTCCTCGGCCTTCATCATCTTGCCCGACGCATTCGGCTGCGCGGCCTTGTCTTCGGCGAACGCAGCGCCGGTCAGGGCGAGGGATGTCAGTAGGGCGAGCGAAATGCGATTCATGAGCGTCCTCCTCTGGTTTGGGCAAAAAACGCAAGTGGAGGACATCTCGTTCCAAGTGAGAGCAGGAAAAATCGACACCGTGGGCTTCTCAAAAGCCTGTCTATTACTGCCTGGAAACATTTTTAATCCATCGTAACGCCGAATTATTTGAAGGCGAATGGCATCTATCCGTCTGGCGGATACGGCGAAACTGCATCGCAGCTGTTATGCATGCTCCTGCGCGCGGATTGCCATCGCCGGCCCTCGCCTGTATGAGCCTCCACGCGCCCCCCGACACCCTTGGAGGCAGGGGCGCACCGGGTTCGCTACCTGGCCGTCCATCGTGGGCGGCCTTTGTCGTTCCCGGATCACGCAATCGAAAAGGATCACGCCATGAGCGCAATCAAGCCGCTTGAGGCCGTGGCACGCGACCGGGTCGGCAAGGGGGCCGCCCGGGCCGTTCGTCGCCAGGGCCAGGTTCCCGCCGTCATCTACGGTGCCGGCAAGGACCCGGAAGCCATCGCCATCGACCTCATCCGCGCCCGCACGCTGATCTACGCCGGCGGCTTCAAGACCACCGTGTTCGAGATCAATGCCGGCGGCAAGAAGACCCGCGCGATCCCGCGCGACTTCCAGTTGGACCCTGTCAGCGGCGTGCCCCTGCATGTCGACTTCCTGCGCATCGTCGCCGGCCAGACCGTGACCGTGGAAGTGCCCGTGCACTTCGAGCACGAGGACGCGGCGCCCGGCATCAAGAAGATGGGCGGCACGCTCAATATCTCGAAGCACACCCTCGAGCTCGAAGTCGCGCCCGACCAGATCCCCGATGCCATCGTTATCGACCTGACCGGCCGCGAGATCGGCGACGCGATCCACGTCTCGGACATCAAGATCCCGGCCGGCACCTACACCGGCGAGGCCACCGATTCGATCGCCAACATCGTCCCGCCGACGGTGCTCGGCGCCGAGGTCGAGGCCGAAGAGGCTGCGATTGCCGAGGCTCAGTCCAACGAGGCTGCCGAGGAGAAGGCCGAGGAAGAGGCGGAAGCCGCCGACGCCGCGGACGACGAGAAGAAGTCCGACGACAAGGAGTGAGGGCTGGGCGCTCTGCGCCCTTCTCCACGACCTCCGACACCAGCCCCGGCTCAATCAGCCGGGGCCTTTTCGTTTCGAGACTGGCAGGCCATGCGGCTCATCGTCGGCTTGGGCAATCCGGGCGCCCGCTACGCGAAGAACCGGCACAACATCGGCTTCCTCGCGGTCGACGAGATCGCCCGCGTACACCGCGCGAGCCCGTTCCGGCGGCGCTTCCAGGGCGAGGCGGCGGAAGTCGTGCTCGGCACGGAACGCGCCATCCTGCTCAAGCCTCTTACCTTCATGAACGACTCCGGTCGTTCGGTCGGCGAGGCGCAGCGCTTCTACAAGGTCGCGCTGGAGGACGTGATCGTCCTCCATGACGAACTCGACCTCACCCCCGCCAAGCTCCGCGTGAAGAAGGGCGGCGGCAATGCCGGCCACAATGGGCTGCGCTCGATCACGGCCTGCTGCGGAAACGAGTATCGCCGCGTGCGCATCGGCATCGGCCATCCCGGCGACAAGGCACTGGTCCACGCCTTCGTGCTCAACGACTTCGCCAAGTCGGAAGAACCCTGGGTCGAGGACCTCTGCCGGGCGGTCGCCGACAACGCCGCAATCGTCGCCGCGGGCGAAAACGAGAGCTTTCAGAACAAGGTGCACCTCGCCATGGTCGGCCGCGGCTGGGCCGACGTGAAGCCGCCGGGCAGGCCTGCCAAGACCGGCGATTGACACGAAAACACGGGAACACGATATCGGTCGTCAGGAGGCGGCGATGAAGAACGTGACCGTGACGATGGATGCCGCGCTCCTGCAGCGTGCGCGCGTTGCGGCTGCGCGCGACGGCAAGAGTTTATCGCGGTTCGTGGCGGAAGCCGTGGAATCGCGGGTGGGCCGGCCGCTTACGCAACTCGAAGCGATCCAGCGTTTCTTGGCTGGGCCGTTGATGAATCTGACCGATGAGAACGGAAAGGCCCCGGCCCGCGATCAGATCTACGATGACGACTGATCTCGTTTTCGTCGATACCAATGTGCTGATCTACGCACGCGATGCTCGCAACAGCGACAAGATGTGCTGCGCTCAAGCTTGGGTCCTCGCCCTTGGTGCACGGAGTACAGCCCGCATCAACCTTCAGATCCTCAACGAGCTGACGCGCTGGATACTTAAGAACGAGGCACGCCGGTCCACCGAGGAAGTTCAAGAGGAAATGGCGAGCCTCGCAGTCTGGGGCGACCGACCTCTGACACAGGACGAGGTGGAAATAGCTTGGGCGGTACGAGCGCGGCTGGGGTACCAGTGGTTCGACTGCCTGCTGCTGGCCGCCGCCGTCGTACACGGCTGCCGATATCTCCTTACTGAAGACATGGCTCACGAAGCGATCTTCGAGAGCGTCACCCTCATCAATCCGTTCCGGACTTCGCCGGACGAGCTGTTTTTACGGAACTGACCTCATGGGCTTCAAATGCGGCATCGTCGGCCTGCCGAACGTCGGAAAATCGACGCTCTTCAACGCGCTGACGCAGACGGCGGCGGCGCAGGCCGCCAACTATCCGTTCTGCACCATCGAGCCGAACGTGGGCGAGGTCGCGGTGCCGGACCCGCGCCTCGACGACCTCGCGCGAATCGCGTCTTCGAAAGAGATCATTCCGACGCGGCTGACCTTCGTCGACATCGCCGGCCTCGTGCGCGGCGCTTCGAAGGGGGAAGGGCTCGGCAACCAGTTCCTGGCCAACATCCGCGAGTGTGATGCGATCGCTCACGTGGTGCGCTGCTTCGACGACGGGGACGTCACCCATGTCGAGGGCAAGGTCGATCCGAACGCCGACATCGAGACCATCGAGACCGAGCTGATGCTGGCCGATCTCGACAGCCTTGAGAAGCGGATGTTCGCCCTGGAGAAGCGCGCCAAGCAGGCCGACAAGGAAGCCAAGGAGTCTCTGGACCTCGTCAACCGCGCCCTGCCGCTGCTGCGCGAGGGCAAGCCCGCACGTCTCGTCGAGCGCAAGGCGGAGGAGGAATTCCTGTTTCGCCAGTTGGGCTTGATGACGGCGAAGCCCGTGCTCTACGTCTGCAACGTCGATGAGGGCGATGCCGATAAGGGTAACGCCTACTCCGAGATCGTCTTAGCCCGTGCGAAGGCGGAAGGCGCGGTCGCGGTCGTGGTGTCCGCCAAGATCGAGAGCGAAATCGCGGTGATGCCCAAGGCCGACCAGGGGGATTTCCTGGAAGCCGTCGGACTCGTGGAGCCGGGCCTCAACCGGGTGATCCGCGCCGGTTACGATCTCCTTGGTCTGGTTACGTATTTTACCGTCGGGCCGAAGGAGGCGCGGGCCTGGACGATCACCAAGGGCACCCGCGCGCCGGGCGCCGCAGGCGTGATCCATACCGACTTCGAGAAGGGCTTCATCCGGGCCGAGACCATCGCCTTCAAGGACTACACCAGCCTCAACGGCGAGGCCGGCGCCCGCGATGCCGGCAAGCTCCGGCTGGAGGGCAAGGAATACGTCGTACAGGACGGCGACGTGCTGCATTTCCGGTTCGCCAACTGACGGGTCCGGCATGGGAATCGCGCTCGAGGATTTCGAGAAGGGCCAGGTGATCACGGGCGACCCGATCACCGTCACACGGGACGAACTCATTGGCTTCGCTCGCGAATTCGATCCGCAGCCCTTCCACCTCGACGAGGAGGCGGCGAAGGAGACCTTCGTCGGAACGCTGATCGGCTCGGGCTGGCAGACCGCCTGCTTCGGAATGCGGCTCCTCCACCGCGACGCCTTTCGCGGATGCACCTCGATGGGCTCGCCCGGGATCGACGAGCTTCGCTGGCTCCGGCCGGTCCTGCCGGGCGACACGCTGCGGGCGCGGATCGTCGTCGAGGACACCCGCGTTTCGGCCTCGAAACCCGACCGCGGCCTCGTCCGTTTCACGTTGGCCCTGAATAATCACGGCGATCACCGTGTCATGCGCCAGGGCTTCACCGTCATGTTCGCCAGGCGCGACACAGCGCCGTCGGCTCCGCGCAGCGTTGCGCCGGCCCCGGCATCCGAACCGTTCCCGGAAGGCGACGATGCGGTGCTGTTGCCGTTTCTCGGGGAGGCCGAGATCGGCGCGGTGCGCGACCTCGGCCGGCATCGATTCGAGCCGGACGCGATCATGGCCTTCGCCAAGGCCTACGACCCGCAGGATTTCCACACCGACCCCGAGGCGGCCGAAAAGACGCATTTCGGCGGCCTCTGCGCGTCGGGCTGGCACACCGCCGCGATCTGGATGAAGCGGCTGCACGCGACCTGGGCGCGCGACATCGCGCTGACGGCGAGGAGCGGGCCGGTGCCGCAGCTCGGGCCTTCGCCGGGGTTCAAGGACATGCGCTGGCTGCGCCCGGTCTATGCCGGCGACACCCTGCGCTACGCGACGAAGCTCGTCGGCGCGCGCGCCTCGTTCTCGCGGCCCGGCTGGGGCATCGCATCCCATCACAACACCGCCGTGAACCAGCGCGGCGAACCGGTCTTCGAGTTCACCGGCTCGGTGTTCTGGCAATGGTCGGCCTGAACCTTCATCCGCACGGAGACATCCCATGCCCCTCGCACGCATCGATCTGGTCGAAGGCAAGTCCGCCGAGTACCGCCGCACGGTCGGCGAGGTGGTCTACGAGGCCATCGTCTCGGCGCTCGGCGCCCCGAAGGACGACCGTTTTCAGATCATCACCGAGCACCCGGCCACCGACCTGATCTGCGACCCGACCTATCTCGGCATAGAGCGTACGCCCGACTGCATCGTGATCCAGCTCACGATGAATGCCGGCCGCACGACCGAGAAGAAGCAGGCCTTCTACAAGCAGGTCGCCGACGGCCTCCACGCGCGCCTGGGCCTCCGCCGCGAGGACGTGTTCATCAGCCTCGTCGAGGTGGTGAAGGAGAACTGGTCGTTCGGGAATGGTGAGGCGCAGTACGCTTGACGTTTCCCACGTCGCCCCGCTCGCCGACCGACATCTCGAATGCTATTCAGATTTCTAGGTATTCGGGAATCGTCATGGCATCCGCAGCCAAGTCCACAGCCGAGAGCACGCAAAGTCGCGATCGTCGGGAACGGCTTCGCGCACAGGGCCTGAGGCAGATCCAGCTCTGGGTGCCGGACACGCGTTCGCCCGCGTTCCAGGCCGAGGCGCACCGTCAGGCGCTGGCGGTTTCCGGCCTGAACGACGATCAGGCCTTCGTCGGCGTCGTTTCCAACTGGTCATGAGAGTGGAGCGCGGCGATCTCTAAATTGCGTCCGACGGAAAAGACTATGCCGGCAAACTCAAGCTCGTCGTCATTGTTCACAACGATACATTCGACGCAAAAAGTTCCATTAACACTTGCGCCTTCACGACCAGCGGCACCGACGCACCACTATTTTGTCTTCCAATCGAACTGATAGACGAAAACCAACTTGATGCCGTTTGAGGTTTCACACCGAGGACCGCACAGGCCATCGGGGGCCTTCGACGGCTTCAAGCCCAAGACAACCCGATCACAGCGCACCGGTTAGGATCGGGAGTGGCGACCCCGGTTGGGCTCGAACCAACGACCTGCCGCTTAGAAGGCGGCTGCTCTATCCAGCTGAGCTACGGAGTCTGGGTGGTGCCGGCTCCCAAAAGCCACGGGTCCCGCCGCCGGTCAACCTTTTGCGCCGACAGGGGCCTTTGCCTTCGGATCGGATGTGTCTCCCATCGAAACGGACGTGGCGTGCCCGGACGGGTGCGCCGGCAGTGCAGGCCCCATCGCGTCGACCGTCGACGAAGCGAGGCGGCATGGCTTTCGGCCGTCGGTGCGGCGTTCTTGCCGACGACGGGGTTATGCCTGCTCGGGACAATCGCTGGAAACCCGGCGTCCGGGTCGCTATACCCGGCCGCATCCGGCGCTCCCGGCCGAACGCTGTCGTGATGAATTCGCTCGATCTTCCAAAGCCCCCGCACGAGACGCGCGTCGTCGTCGCCATGTCCGGCGGCGTCGATTCCTCCGTCGTGGCCGGTCTGCTGAAGCGCGAAGGCTACGACGTGGTCGGAGTCACGTTGCAGCTCTACGACCACGGGGCTGCGATCCACCGCAAGGGCGCCTGCTGCGCCGGCCAGGACATCAATGATGCCCGCCGCGTCGCCGAGGCGCTCGGCATCCCGCATTACGTCCTCGACTACGAGGACCGGTTTCGCGAATCGGTGATCGACCGTTTCGCCGAGAGCTATCTCGCGGGCGAGACGCCGATTCCCTGCGTCGAGTGCAATCGCTCGGTGAAGTTCCGCGATCTGCTCGGCATGGCCCACGATCTCGGCGCCGAGGCGCTGGCGACCGGCCATTACGTGGCGAGCCGGCCGCTGCCCGAGGGCGGGCGCGGGCTCTACCGGGCGCTCGATCCGGCCCGGGACCAGAGTTATTTCCTCTACGCGACCACGCCCGCGCAGCTCGCCTTCGTGCGTTTTCCCCTCGGCGAGATGGGCAAGGACGAGACCCGCCGCATCGCCCGCGATCTCGGGCTTTCGGTGTCCGAGAAGGCCGACAGCCAGGACATCTGCTTCGTGCCGGAGGGCCGCTACGCCGACGTGATCGCGAAGCTGCGCCCGGACGCGACCCGGCCCGGCGAGATCGTCGACCTCGCGGGGCAGGCCCTCGGCCGTCACGAAGGCATCATCCACTACACCATCGGACAGCGCCGGGGCCTCGGCGTCGCGGCCGGCGCGCCGCTCTACGTCGTGCGGCTGGAGCCAGAGACGGCGCGCGTCGTCGTCGGGCCGCGCTCGGCGCTGGCGACGAGCCGTATCCGGCTCACGGACGTGAACTGGCTCGGCGAGCGGCCGTTGGCGGACGTCTCGGACCTCGAGGTTGCGGTGCGGGTGCGCTCGACGCGGGCGCCGCGCCCGGCCCACCTGAGCTGGAACGCCGAGGCCGGCTGCGCCGAAGTGGTGCTGGATACGCCCGAGGACGGCGTCTCGCCCGGTCAGGCCTGCGTGATCTATGCCGATTCCGGTGACCGCGCCCGCGTGCTCGGTGGCGGCACCATCCGGCGCGTGCAGACGTTGCCCGCCGGTAGCGCCGACGCCGCGGCACAAGCCGCGTAACCACCAAAAAATCCTGGAGACGATCGTCGACATGCTGAGCGAGCGAGTGCCCGAGGCGAATGCGGCCGGCCCGAGTACGGCCCTGATGCGGAAGGCCTATGCCCGCTGGGCACCGGTCTACGATGTCGTCTACGACAAGCTCACCGAGCCGGCGGCCCGCGCCGCCGTCGAGGCGGCCGCCGAGCACGGCCCGCGCGTGCTGGAGGCCGGCGTCGGCACCGGCCTGTCGCTCGGCTACTACCCGAAGGGCAGCTTCGTCTGCGGGGTCGACCTCTCCGAGGACATGCTGAAGCGCGCGCGCAACAAGGTGCGCCGCCGCGGCCTGACGCATGTGCGCGGCCTGCAGGTGATGGATGTCTGCCGCCTCGGCTACGCCGACAACACCTTCGATGCGGTGGTGGCGCAGTTCCTGATCACCCTGGTGCCGGACCCGGAGGCTGCGCTCTCCGAGTTCCTGCGCGTCGTGCGCCCCGGCGGCGGTATCGTGCTCGCCAACCATTTCGGCCAGACCGACGGGCCGCTCGCCCGCATGGAAGAAATCGTCGCGCCGCTCTGCACCAAGATCGGCTGGTCGTCGGACTTCAAGTCCACGCGCATCGAGGCCTGGGCGCGCAAGAACGGCGTCGCGTTCTCCGGCGTCGCGCCGACCTTCCCGGGCGGCTTCTTCAAAATCCTGCGGATGCGAAAAGCCGGCTAGCGGCTAGCGCGATGACCATTGCCGGCGAGACGTCCCCGGAGGCCGGGCCGCCGCGGCGCAGGGCGTGGCTGCGCTGGCTTCCGCTCGTCCTGCTCGTAGGCATCTCGATCGCCGTGCTCGTCTCGGGCGGGGCGCATCTGCTCGACATCGACCGGCTCATGGCCTCGCGCGCCTGGCTGCACGAGGCTGTCGCCGCCGACCGGCCCAGGGCGATCCTGGTGGCGGCGCTGGCCTATGTCTGCTGCGTGGTTGTCTCGGTCCCGGCGACCCTCGTCATGAGCATGATCTGCGGCTTCCTGTTCGGCACGGTCACCGGGGCCCTCGTGGCGATCGGCTCGGCGACGACCGGGGCCGCCATCGTCTTCACCATCGGACGCTACGCGGCGCGCGACCTGCTCCTGCGCCGCGCCGGCTCGCGCCTCGGGCGGCTCGCGGAGGGCTTTCGGCGCGATGCCTTCGGCTACGTCGCCTTCCTGCGGTTGCTACCGCTGTTTCCGTTCTGGATGACGAATCTCGGGCCCGCCATCTTCGGCGTCCGGCCGCGCACTTTCGTGCTCGCCACCCTGATCGGTCTGACGCCCGGCGCCTTCGTCTATGCGGCGACCGGTGCCGGACTCGAGGAGATCGTCGCCGCACACGAAGCGGCCAAGGCCGCCTGCCTCGCGCGCGGCGACCAGACCTGCGAGGCCGCGCTCGATCTACGCAGCCTCGTCACGCCCGGCATGATCGCCGGGCTCGTCGCCCTCGCGGCCTTCGCGCTGCTCTCCATCACCCTGCGCCGGTGGCTGGAGCGAAGAGGCTTGCGCACATAAGACTTGCGCACAATCGAGCGGCGTCTTACGCCGCTCGGTGCATATGCATGAAACTTTTGCGCTTTCCGGCCCGTATCGAGCCGATCACCGCTGAGATGCAGGGGCCGTCGTTGGCCTGATGCAACTTAAGGGATGTATATAGGCTAGCATTTGTTAATGTGTTTGCGTGCCGCCGGAACTCGGCGGTCGCGCTACGCAACCGACGGTTTGTTGAAGACCCGCAAGAGGTCGTCATGGGAGTGAGTATCGGTCGACAGTTCGGTGCGGGTCAGGCCATTCCTGCTCCGGCCATGTCGCGCGCGGCGCGGCAACCGCGCCGCAGGTCCCGGCTCGGCCTCTCGGCACGCCTCTTTCTCGTGACGGTCGCCTTCGTCGCCCTGGCCGAGATCATGATCTACGTGCCGGCGGTCGCCAGCTATCGCAAGAGCTGGCTGGCGGACCGGATGACGGCGGCCGCCGTGGCCGCCCTCGTGCTCGATGCGACGCCCGACCACCACGTCTCGGACGCCCTGGTGCAGCGCCTGCTCGCGGGCGTCGGAGCGCGCGAGATCGCCGTCGAGGGCAGCGGCGGCCGCCGTGTTCTCGCCCTGACGCCCTCACCGGATGCGGTTGCCGAATCGGTCGACCTGCGCGGCAGCGGCTGGTTCGAGGCCATCGTCGGATCGTGGAACACGCTGACGAGCCCCGAGCCCGCCGCGATCCGGGTGGTCGGAAGCGGTCGGGACGGTGCGGGCAAGATCGAGGTCGTCCTCGACGAGTTGCCGCTGCGGCAGGCGCTCGCCGCCTTCTCGCTGCGCCTGCTGATCTCGTCCCTCGTCATTGCCACCGCCGCCGCAGCCCTGGTTTTCTTCGTCCTGCAGTGCGTGTTCGTTCGGCCGATGCGGCGTCTCGCCCGCAACATCGCGGATTTCGCCGACAACCCCGAGAAGGCCGAACGCGTGATCGCGCCGTCCGGCCGGATAGACGAGATTGGCGAGGCCGAGGCCGCGCTGGCCCGCATGGAGGTCGTGCTGGCCGGCGAGTTGCGCCACAAGCGCCGTCTCGCTGGGCTCGGCCTGTCGGTCAGCAAGATCAGCCACGAGCTCCGCAACCTGCTGACCACCGCCCAACTCCTCGGTGATCGTCTGGAGAACGTCGCGGACCCGGTGGTGCAGCGCGTCGCGCCGCGCCTCGTCGCCACCCTCGATCGCGCGAACCGCTTCTGCGAGGCGACGCTCGCCTATGGCCGCGCCGCCGAGCGACATCCGCAGCGCGCGATGGTGCCGCTCGCGCGGATCCTCGACGAACTGCCGGATCTTGCCGCCCTCTCGCGCGATGCACGGGTCCGGATCTCGATCCGGTCTCAGCCCGGGCTCGGCGTCGATGCCGATGCCGAACAGCTCTCGCGTGCGCTGACGAACCTCGTCCGCAACGCCGTCCAGGCGCTCGATGCTGCCGGCGGCATGTCCCCGACGGTCACGGTCGAGGCCCGCCGCGAGGGGTGCCTGGGCACGGGCTTGGTGACGATCGCCGTGACAGACAACGGCCCCGGCTTGCCGGACCGGGCCAAAGCGCACCTGTTCTCGCCGTTCCAGGGGTCGATGCGCGCGGGCGGCACTGGGCTCGGCCTCGCCATCGCGGCCGAGCTCGCCGAACTCAACGGCGGCACCCTCCGTCTCGACCCGACCGACACCGGCGCGCGGTTCCTGCTGGAAATCCCCGATCGGCAGGCCCACGCCGAAGCCGCCTGAACTTGTTCGCGTAGTCCTTACGGCTGACGCCTACCGGGCTATCCGCCGCACGAGCGGCGGCGCCCAGTCGCGCTTGCCGACAGCCTGCGGCCCGTCGGACCTACTCCGCCGCCGCCAGCGACATCTCCGGCACGGTGACGCCGATGTCGCGCAACAGCGCGGCGTCCTCGTCGGCCTCGTTGTTGGCCGTGGTGAGCAGGCGCTCGCCGTAGAAGATCGAGTTGGCGCCGGCCAGGAAGCACAGGATCTGCGCCTCGCGGGTCAGGCCCTTGCGGCCGGCGCTGAGCCGGACCCGCGCCTTCGGCATCACGATGCGGGCGGTGGCGCACATCCGCACGAGGTCGAGGGGATCGACCGGCGGCCGGTCCTCCAGCGGCGTGCCCTCGACGGCGACCAGCGCGTTGATCGGCACGCTCTCGGGATGCGGCGCGTGGTTGGCCAGCAGCTGCAGCATCTCGACCCGGTCGCGCACCCGCTCGCCCATGCCGACGATGCCGCCGCAGCAGACGCCGATGCCGGCCTTGCGCACGTTCTCCAGCGTCTTGAGGCGATCCTCGTAGGTCCGCGTCGAGATGATGTCGCCGTAGAATTCCGGGCCGGTGTCGAGGTTGTGATTGTAGGACGTGAGGCCCGCCTCGGCGAGACGGCCGGCCTGCGACGCCGATAGCATGCCGAGGGTGACGCAGGCTTCCATGCCCATGGCCTTCACGCCGCGTACCATCGCCAGCACCGAGTCGAATTCCGGACCGTCCTTGGGCTGCCGCCAGGCTGCGCCCATGCAGAAGCGGTGGGCGCCCTGCGACTTGGCGGCGGCGGCCTCGCGCAGCACCGCGTCAACCGGCATCAGGCGCTCGCGGGGTAGGGCCGCGCCCTTGTGATGGGCCGATTGCGGGCAATAGGCACAATCCTCGGGACAGCCGCCGGTCTTGATCGAGAGCAGCGCGGCCCGCTGGATGTCGGCCGGATCGTTATGCGCCCGGTGGACCGTGCTGGCGCGATGGACGAGGTCGAGCAACGGCAGATCGTGGATCGCCTGAACCTCTGCGAGGCTCCAGTCGTGACGGATCGGGTTGTCGGCGAGGCGGGGGAGGGTCGTCGGCTGCGTCATGCGCCCATCAGGCGAATCCGCGCGCGAAAATCAAGACGGCGGAGTCGCACCCGGCCAAGGTTCGGTTGTCCACAGGGCATAACACGCTTACATCCGGCGTCCCCGGAGCCGATGCGCCTGTGACGGTATCGCGAGCTCGAACGGGCCTGCGTGGCTTTGGGGCTTGCAGTGACGGGGCGGCCGCGGACCAGTTCTCTGCGACGATCCTGTGAGGCTCAGTGGGCCGGGTCGCTGTCGGCGTGTCGGGAGCGCGGGGAACAGGAACCGCGACCTCGGCGCACGGCCCACACATCGGTGCAGAAGTGGCCTTGTGCCGAGACGAGACGCCGTGCCGGACGCCGTGTGAGCCTTCATTCACGCTTCCGCGCAATTCTGGGGACAGGCCGGGAACCCTCTGCCTCCAGTAGCGTCTCTTCGGGCCATTCGATCATGCGGCGCCTTCTGACGGGCGGTATCAAGGCGATCCTCGCCATCGCCGCACTCTCCACCGCGGCCCATTGGGCCATGCGCGTCCAGCGCGATCCGGCCGCACCCGCGTCCGTCGGCGCCATGGCCGCGATTCCCGACCCCGTGTCGACGGGCTCGATCACGCCGCGCAAGGTCGAGCGGCCGCAGGCGATGGCGCAGCCCGCCACGCAGGGCTTCGACCAGCAGCATCTCATGAAGCTGTTCTCCGGTGCTGCGCCCGAGAAGAAATCCCAGAAATCGGTCGTGGCGAAGCGCTGAGCCGCGCTCAACGCGCAGGCAGGCCGCCCCCGTCGAGGGGGGCCAGCTTCGGCGCATCCGCCAGCACGGTGGCTGCCACCTTCCGGCGTTTCGAAAACAGCGTCGCCAGCGGAGCGAGATCGGGCGCCGTCGCCCCGCCTGCGCCGTAGACGGAGCTGTCGAGGGCCGACATCGCCACCATGGCGGCGGGGTCGGTGCGCCAGACCTCCGCGAGTTCCGGCTCGGCCTGCAGCCCCCGGCCCAGCGCCGCGCGGAACGCCACCGCATCGCCGGAGGCTGCCGCCCGCCGCAGGGCGCTACGTTCGGCGCGGCCGAGGCGCAGCACGCGCCTGCCGGTGCCGAGCCCGATCAGCGCTAGGCCCAATCCGAACGCGGCGAGCGCTGCCGCCCCGACCGCTGCCCAGGACGCCGAGGCCCGTTGTCCCACGTCTTCCCCGCGATCCGGCGAGCCGCCACCGATCTGCCGGGCCGGAATCTCGGCGACCCGCATGGTGCGCGAGACCGTGTCGAACCAGGGGATCTCGATGCCGTCGAGGGCGATCACCTCGGCGACGCCCTTCTTGAGGTCCCATTGGTAGGTCGCCCGCGCCACGGGACCGGTTGGCGTGATGATGGTCTCGCGCTTCACCGGCCCGGCGAAGGTGACGATGCCACGCGTGCGCATGACCGGCCGCGGCGGCAGGCCCTCGGCCAGCATCCCCTGTGCCTCGAGCGTCACGATGCGGCGGGTTGTGTCGCCCTGGTTGACCGTCTCGGGATCCGGGTCCCAGGAATCGGTGATGGCGACGTCGCGCGCCGGCAGCCACCACGGTTCCGGCGCATCGGGGCCGCCGCTCTCGCCGGTCCATGTCGCGACGGGAAAGGGGATCGCCTCCGACCGCACGTCGATCGTCCGGCGCTCGCCGTTGTCGTTGATCGTCAGCTTGTGGGTGAACGGCTCGATGGCGAAGGTGCCGGTGTGCTGGGGAAAGATCGCGATGGTGCGCTCGAACAGCAGCGCCATCTGCCCGTCGGGCATGCGGGTCCGCCCCCAGGTGTCGCGGCCGAGCTGCGTCCAGGAAAAGTTGGTCAGCGCCGGCTGGCGCACCTCTTCGAGCAGGATCTGGGTGCGGTAGACCCCACGCAGCTTCAGCAGGACCATCTCGCGGGCATAGGGCGGCGCGTTGCCGGCGAGTTCGGGGGTGACCGTGAGTGTGAGGTCGCCGGGTTCGATCGCGTGAGCGGGTGGCGATACGAAGATAAAGAAACACAGAAGGTGGAGCAGCGCCAAAACCCTCCCCCCTCTGCGGGGGAGGGTGGTCGCGGAGCGACCGGGACAGGGGAGCGACATCTCCGGAAAGGGCGCACCCCTCTCCCGACCCGCTTCGCGGGCCACCCTCTCCCGCAGAGGGGAGAGGGAACACGCGCGGAACCGTTCAAAAAAAATCACCACGGGTTGCTCCCTCCCGGGATTGCGGTGCCCGCCTCGATCCGGCGCCCTTGCTCGGCCTTCAGGCGCAGCTTGAGGAAGCGGCCGGGCTCGTCCGGCAAGGTCTGGAGCCAGAGCCGGTCGGGATGAATCTCGTGTGCCTCGAAGCTCTTGGTGACACGGCGCGCCTCGCGCTCGGGCGCGGCGGCGACCATGGCGGAGCCGGAGCCCTGGCGGCCGCGGCCGGCGGCGTCGCTGGCGGAGCCGCGGGCCTGGCCCTTGCCGGAATCGAGGGTGAGCTGCTCGGACTTGCCGCGGCGGGCGACGGGGCTGTTGCCAGGGATCGAGGCGCTCGATCCGGCCTCCTTGTTGCCGGCGAGACCTTCGCCGCTGGAGGTGGCCTTGATGTCGTCGTCCTTGTCCTGGTTCGTCGTCTTGTTGAAGCGGGCGCCGTACTGAGCCGAGGCGTTGGCGATGCCGCCGCCGTTGCCGCGGTCGATATCCTCCTGAATCAGCTTTGCGATCAGCGAGCGGTTGGCCTGGGCGTCGGCGTCGCGCGGGTTGAAGGCAAGGGCGTCGTCGTAGGCGTCGACCGCACCCTTCAGGTCCCCGGACCGGGCCAGCGCATTGCCGAGATTGTAGGCACCGCGGCGCCCTTGGGCGCGAAAGATCGGGATCGCCTCGGCGTAGCGGCCGGCCTCGTAGAGGGCTGCGGCATGCCAGTCAGGGTTGGACATGATGTCCGCCGCGATGTTCGGCAGGCCGCTCGCCATGAACAACCGCCCGAGCCCGGTGCGTGGCTCCGAGACCAGCGCGAGGGCCAGGGTGCCGGCGCCGGCCAGTCCGAGCCCGACGAGCCGGGCGTAGAGTCGCCAGCGGCGCGGAAATGCCGCAGCGCGAAACGGCAGGGCCGCCAAAAACTGCCTGTGGTCCGGGGCTGCGGCCATCACGCGCTCCGCCTGAAAAGAATCAGCGCCGGCAGCAGCGCCAGCAGCAGCAGCCAGCGCCCAAGATCCTGGAAGGCCAACACGCTGTAGCCGCCGGCAGCGAGGTGCTGGGCCGTGCTGGCCCCGACACGGTCGAGCACCGGCTCGGCGGAATCGACGTCTGCGACCCGTCCGCCGCCGTCGGAGGCGAGCCGGTCGAGGGCGGCGCGGTCGGGGCGCGGCGCGCCGGGGGCCAACGCCTTGCCGGCCGGCACGAACAGCGCGTGCAGGTGCCAACCCTTTTCGCGAATTGCTGCGGCCTCGCGCTCGGCCGCCTGCCCGACGCCGTCGCCATCGGTGATCAGCACCACGTCGGCTGCGACGACGTTCGCCTCGTCCAGGATCTTTCGCGCGAGGGTGAGGCCGCGCTCGGGGTGGCTGCCGCGATCGGGCACTGTTTCGGAATCGAGGGCGAACAGCGTCGTCGCGATCGCGTCGCGATCGGTGGTCGGAGAGACGGCGGTGTAGGCATCACCGGCATAGACCACGAGGGCGACGGAGCGGCTGCCCGCCGCCTGCGCCACCGCCTCGGCCGCCTGCCGCGCCTCCTTGAAGCGGCCGCCTTCGGTGACCGAGCGCGACAGGTCGAGCACCACGACGGTGGCGTCGAGGTTGCGAAAGGTCGAAGCATCGGGGCGCTCGTAGGCCGGCCCGGTCAGCGCCAGCGCGACGATCCCGGCCGCCACCGCCGCGACCACGTTGGCCTGCCGCCGCCCACCGAGCACGGCCCCGCGCCGTTGCATCATCGCCATCAGCGCGGGATCGACGGCCTTCACCCAATCGCCGAGGGGCGCCGAGCGCCAGGCGGCGCGGAGCGCGAGGAACGCGATCACGGGGATGGCGAGGAGCCAGAGGGGGCGGAGGAGGGCGTAGGTGTCGAAGCTCATGGCGCCACCGATCGGTCGCGACGGGGTAGCAGCCGGACGTGGCTCTCCTTCCCCCTGTGGGGAAGAGTTGGAGGTGGGGGTGGCTCCGCCAGCCGCCGACACAGGCCAGCGGAACCACCCCCACCCTCGGTCCCTCCCCACAAGGAGGAAGGAAGGGCGCCGCTAAAAACGCGATGAACTGCCGCCATCACGCGTCCCGCCTCACCGCGAGCAGCCCACACGCGCAGAGCAGCGCCAGCGCAGCCGGCCAGGGCCAGAGGTCGCGGCGGAGCGGCACGGGTGGCGCCTGGGCGCGGCCGCCCTCGAGCTGGTCGATGGAATCGGCGACGGCGTTGAGGTCGTCCGTGGTCTTGACCCGGAAGGCCCTGCCGCCGCTGACCTCGGCCATGTCGCGCAACGTATCGACGTCGACCACGTCCTGCTCGTTGTCGGGATTGTTCGCCATGTCGATCGGCCCCAGCGCGATCGTGTAGACCCGGACGCCGAGTTCCTTGGCCAGGGCGGCTACGTCCTTCGGCGAGGTCTGCCCGGCATTGTTGGCGCCATCGGAGAGCAGCACCACGACCTTGTCCGAGGCCGGCGGCGGGCCGTCGCCGTCGGCGCTCGCGATCTGGGCCGGGGCGAGGCGCTTCAGGGCGAGGCCGAGGCCGTCGCCGATGCCGGTGGAGCGCCCGACGAGGCCGATCGTCGCCTCCTCCAGCGTCCGCGCCACCGAGGCCGTGTCGAAGGTCGGCGCGGCGGCGACGTAGGCCTGGTCGGCGAAGGCGACGAGGCCGATCCGGTCGCCGGCCCGGCGGCGGATGAAGCCCGCGCCGACGCGCTTCACAGCCGCCAGCCGGCTCACGGTCTCGCCGTCGAGAGAAAAGTCCCGGCGCTCCATGCTGCCGGAGAGATCGAGGGTCAGGATGATCTCGCGGCCCGAGGCCGGCAGGGCGTTGGCCGAAAGCACGAGGCGCGGGCCGCTCAAGGCGACGACGAGGGCGGCCCAGAGCGTCCAGACCAGCCAGATCCGCCGCCGCCCGCGCGCGATCAGGCTCTCGCCGCGATCGGCCCCGCCGATGAGGGAGGGAGGCACGCGCAGCGCCCCGCTCGTACCCTCGCGCTCGGCCGGCATGAGGCGAGCGAAGACGAAGGGAGCAGCCAAGAGCAGCAGCGCGTAGGGCGCCGCGAGGTCGAAGGCCGAGACGAGGGCGGAGAGCCAGGACGGCATGTCACGCCTTGATCCGGGAGAAGAGACGGGCGAGTTCTGCGTCGATCGCGGCGGGGTCTGCAGCGACCGGTCGGCGATACAGGCCATCGACGAAGGCCTGGCCGGCGCCGCGGCTGAAGAAGTCGGTGGCGAAGGTGCCGTCGAGCTTTTGGGCCCAGGCCGTACCGCGAGTGGACGCGGCTTCCTCGCCGGCTATCGTACGGACGACCCGGCGCAGCAGCCGCGCCTGCTCCGTCAGCCGCGCCTGTGGCGCGAGGTTTCTCGCGACTGCGAGTTCACGCAGCGCGGCGCGGCGCACGGTAGAGCGCATCCGGGCGCGCAGGATCCGCGCGAGCCCGACGATCAGCGCGGCAGCGAAGCCAAGGGCAATCGCGGCGACGATCTCCCCCTGCAGGACGCTGCCGCCGCCGGTGGGCAAGTGCAGGCCGCGGAGGGTGGTGAGTTCCGGGTTCATCGCGGCGCCTCCCCCTCTCCCCGTATGCGGGGAGAGGCCTGCATGGACCTCGTCGTCCATGCAGGAAGCGGAGGCGAAGCCGAAGCGAGGGTGAGGGGGCGTCTCTGGATGTTACTCCTCCGGAAGCACCTCCTCACCTTCGGCTGCCGCCTCGCCGCGCCGACGATGAGGTCGTCGCGGCCCTCTCCCCGCCTCGCGGGGAGAGGGGATGCATCGGTGGTCGCGAGCGCATCACAGCATCGCATCGAGCCGCTCCATCAACGGCGCATACGCCTCGGGTCCGGTCTCGACGTCGATGCGCAGGCCCTCGATACCGCGGTGGTGCATCTCGGCGAGGCGGTCGTCGGCGGCCTTCGAGCCGGGCTCGGCGCGCTCGGCCTCGATGGTGCCGCGCTGCCCGTCCGGCATGGCGTAGGGATAGAACCCGGGAGCGCGCATGCGCTCGAAGGCGTCCGAGACCAGCAGGAGACGGATCGAGAGGCGCTCGGCCAGGACCGTGAGCACGTTGTCGAAATCCGCGCCCGGCGCATCGAGGGCGGTCGCCATGACGAGGTGACCGCCGGAGGGCAGCAGCGAGCGCGCGAGGTTCAGGATCGGGCCGAGCGGCGGGTCGTCCGTGGCCGAGGCCGCCAAGGCGACGGCATGGGCCTGGGCCATGGCGCCGGTGACGGCGGTCATGGCGCGCTCGCCACCGCTGGGGCGGATCACCACGGGCTCGCCCGTACCGGCGACGATCAGTCCGACACGGCCGCCGTCGCCGACCACGCGCCAGCCGAGGAGGGCCAACGCCTCCGCCGCCGCGACCGAGCGGAGCGCCCGGCGGGTGCCGAACAGCATCGACGGCCGAAAGTCGACGAGCAGGACCACGGTGCGGTCGCGCTCGTCGTGATGGGTGCGCACATGCAACTCACCGGTGCGCGCGGTGGCGTTGCGGTCGATGAAGCGCATGTCGTCGCCCTCCGACCACAGCCGCACGTCGTCGGGCTCCGAGCCGCGCCCGCGCTTCTTGGTGACGATGCCGCCCGGCAGGCCGGCCAGCGTACGCGAGGCCGGCGAGACGCCGCGCCGGGCGAGATGGCGCAAGCCCATCAGCGTCTCGCCGGAGAGGTGGATTCCGGAGGCCTGATAGGGGTCGGTGGTGGGCGCCGCCGAACCGGACATGATTCAGAGCGCCCGCGTCTGCGCCACGAGCCCTTCGATGATGCTCCGCGCCGTGCGGCCCTCGGCGGCCGCGCGCCATGTCAGGCCGATGCGGTGGGCGAGGGCGTCGCTGGCGAGCGCCGCGATGTCCTCCGGGATGACGTGGTCGCGGCCATGCAGGTAGGCGCGGGCCTTGCCGGCGACCATCAGGGCGAGGGTGCCGCGCGGCGAGGCCGGATGCTCGATCGCGGCGCGCAGTTCCTTCGAGACGGATTCGTTGCGGGTGCCGGCGACGATGCGGACGAGATAATCCTTGAGCGCGGGCGAGACGTAGGTGGCGAGCGCCGCTTCGCGCGCGGCGAGGATTTCCTCGACCGAGAGTTTCACGGCGATCGGCTCGGCGTGATGGTTCAGCTCGCCCTCGACGAGGTCGAGAATCTTCCGCTCGGAGGCCTCGTCCGGCATCTCGACGACGACGTGGAGCAGGAAGCGGTCGAGCTGGGCCTCCGGCAGCGGAAACGTGCCGGCATGTTCAATGGGGTTCTGCGTCGCCACCACCATGAAGGGGTCGGGCAGCTTGTGGGTATGGCCGGCTACCGTGATCTGGCTCTCGGCCATGGATTCGAGCAGGGCCGACTGCACCTTGGGCGGCGCGCGGTTCACCTCGTCCACCAGAATAAGAGAATGGAACAGCGGGCCGGGCAGAAACTCGAAAATCCCGGCATCCTGGCGCCACACCGTCGTGCCGGTGAGATCGGCGGGCATCAGGTCCGGCGTGCACTGGACGCGGGCGAAGGAGCCGTCGAGCCCCTCCGAGAGCCGCTTGACCGCGCGGGTCTTGGCGAGACCCGGCGCGCCCTCGATCAGGAGGTGGCCGCCACCTAGCAGGCCGATCAGAAGACGCTCGACGAGGCCGGTGCAGCCGATCAGCCCGTGTTCGAGGCCGTCGCGCAGGGCGAAGATGCGGGAACGCAGGTGGTCGTCGGCGGGGCTGGGCGCCGCCGCAGGACGCTCGGCCAGGGTCGCGCCGCTCATGAGCGCTTCGTCCGATGGGACAGGACCGGTCCGATCACCCGCATGATACGCGTCTCCTCGTTGTGGTTTCTTAGGAGGACCACATTCAGCGGATGTGCCCGTTGCTGCGGGCGCACGTCAATCCCGGGTTGGATCGGCAAACATCGATCGGTCAATTTGCCCGAAGGCGGGATCGGCCGCGTCGGCCTTCACCGAAACGTCACACGGCTCCACCATCAGAGCGGAATGCCCGGTCCCTTCACCGTCGCCACGCCCGAAGCGCTGAATTCGGCGATCAGCTTGGCCGTCGCCTTCGGCCTCGGCACCGTCATCGGCGCCGAGCGGCAGTATCGGCAGCGGACGGCGGGGCTGCGCACCGCCGTGCTCGTCTCGGTGGGGGCTTCCGCGTTCGTCGATCTCGGCATGCGGCTCACCGGCAGCGAGGGGGCGGTGCGCACCGTGGCCTACGTGATCTCCGGCATCGGCTTCCTCGGCGCCGGCGTCATCATGAAGGAGGGCATGAACGTGCGCGGCCTCAACACGGCCGCCACGCTCTGGTGCTCGGCCGCGGTCGGCGCCTTCGCCGGGGCCGACCTGCCGCTGGAGGCCTGCTTCGTCGCCGTCGCGGTACTCGCCGGCAACACGCTGTTGCGCCCGCTGGTGAACCTCATCAACCGCATCCCGATCGACGAGAGTGCAACCGAGGCGACCTATGAGGTGCAGGTGACGACAGAGGCCGAGACCGCCGGACCGGCGCGCGACCTTTTGGTCGAGCGGCTGGAGGCGGCCTCCTATCCGGTCAGCGGCGTCGAGGTAGAGGAGCGCGGCGACGAGGTGGTCGAGGTCGTCGCAACGCTCACCGCGACGGCGGTCGACTCTAAAGAGTTGGACGCCGTGGTTGCCGAACTCGCGGCACAGCCCGGCATTCGCCACGCCACCTGGTCGGTGCAGACGGGCGACTGAACGCGCACCCGATCCTGTGCGCCGGCACACGGGCCATCGCCGGCTGCGGCCTTCCCCTGCGACGCGTCCGCACCAATCTGCCCGTCAGCGGACCGATCCTTGAACTCGGTTACGCAGGAGACGGAACCATGGCGAACTCACAGAAGAATGCGCTCATCGTCGGGGCGTCGCGCGGGCTCGGACTCGGACTCGTCGAGACCTTCCTGACGCGCGGCTGGCGCGTCACCGCGACCCAGCGCAAGGCCTCGCCGGACCTGGCGAAGCTCCGGACCGGCGCCCTCACCATCGAAACGGCCGATATCGACGACGATGCCGCCGTCGTCGCGCTGCATGGCCGGCTGAGCTCCCAAAAATTCGATCTGGTCTTCGTGGTCGCCGGAGTTGCGACGCAGGCGCACGATCCGCTGCACGAAGTCCCGCGCGATGTCGCGGCCCAGGTCTACCTCACCAATGCGGTCAGCCCGATCCGCTTCGCCGAGGTCTTCGCCGACACGGTCGCGCCGGGCGGCACCCTCGCATTCATGAGCTCCATCCTCGGTAGCGTCGGACTCAACGAGAGCGGCGGCTGGGAGAATTACCGGGCGAGCAAGGCCGCGCTGAACACCAATGCCCGCAGCTTCGAAATCCGCCACCGCGAGCGGCCATTCGGCGTGCTGCTGCTGCATCCGGGCTGGGTGCGCACCGAGATGGGCGGCGCGGACGCGGATATCGACGTCGATACGAGCGTCACCGGCATGGCCGACGTGATCGAACGCCGTCTCGGCGAGCCCGGTGTGGCCTATCTCGACTACACGGGGGAGACGCTCGCTTGGTAGGTCGTCGCTCCGCCGCCGGAGAATCGGCCACGTCTCCGGCGGCCTGCGGCGTCTCTTATGATGGGAAACGGCCGCCGGATCGGGCTTCGGCATGGCTGCGAGGGCGAATTCCACACGATTGCCTCCGCGAAAACCACTGAGTCACCGATGCGGCGAGAGGGCGCAGATGCGCTTCTGGCACACGCAACCTGGGTTCCAATGGCGATCTCCGGTTGAATACGACCGGACCGCTTACGCGCTCCTTACCGCACTGCACGGGATAATTCGGCAAATTCCGACCGGCGGAACTGGTAGGAATCGGTAAAGGTCGAGCGCCTGGATCATAGCGTATCGCCCCGCTGGAACGGCACATGCTATCCGTGCATGCGGTTGCGCAAAATGCCTATACGGAAATTTCTACCGGAAATTCGTTATAGTGCGCTGCAACATAAGAATTGTGGGTGGCACGTTCAGCTTGGCCGTTGAGTTTTCGTTCATCACGACTTGACCGTGCCTTCGACGCAGCTTGCGGAAGCGAGTTGACGGCGTCCGATTTTTTCTTAGAGTTCGTTCAAGCTTCGGTTTCAGCGGGGCCGCCCAGGGATGGCGGTTCTTGCCCGGAAAGGCCTTAAACACAGTGCGTTGAGGGTTCTCTCGCGAGCTGCCGAAGCGAAATTCGATCCCTGTCGCAAACAGCAGGCCGATCCACGTCCACGGCATCATGCCGAAGGTCGCGGAGTAATGGCTTGCCGGAGGAATCCATGAGAGCGGTACACCTTCTCGCACTTGGTGCGGGCATCGCGATTGCGACGCCGGCCATGGCCAACGAAAGCGTTCTGAAGTCCATCGCCAACCCGGCGGAGCAGGCGCTTCAGACCGTCGATTACGCCAACACGCGCTATTCGAAGCTCGATCAGATCAACGCCTCCAACGTGAAGAACCTCCAGGTTGCCTGGACCTTCTCCACCGGCGTTCTGCGTGGTCACGAGGGTTCGCCTCTCGTGGTCGGCAACATGATGTACGTCCACACCCCCTTCCCGAACATCGTCTACGCGCTGGACCTCGACCAGGGCTCGAAGATCGTCTGGAAGTACGAGCCCAAGCAGGATCCGTCCGTGATCCCGGTCATGTGCTGCGACACGGTCAACCGTGGTCTCGCCTATGCCGACGGCACGATCCTCCTGCACCAGGCCGACACCACCCTCGTCTCGCTCGACGCGAAGACCGGCAAGGTCAACTGGTCCGTCAAGAACGGCGACCCGTCCAAGGGTGAGACCAACACCGCCACCGTTCTCCCGGTGAAGGACAAGGTCATCGTCGGCATTTCGGGTGGTGAGTTCGGCGTGCAGTGCCACGTCACCGCTTACAACCTGAAGGACGGCAAGAAGGCCTGGCGCGCCTACTCGGTCGGCACCGACGACCAGCTGCTCATCGACCCCGAGAAGACCACCGACATGGGCAAGCCCATCGGCAAGGACTCCTCGATCAAGACCTGGGAAGGCGACCAGTGGAAGACCGGCGGCGGCTGCACCTGGGGCTGGTTCTCCTACGACCCCAAGCTGGACCTGTTCTACTACGGCTCGGGCAACCCCTCGACCTGGAACCCCAAGCAGCGTCCGGGCGACAACAAGTGGTCGATGACCGTGTTCGGTCGTAACCCCGATACCGGCGTCGCCAAGTGGGTCTACCAGATGACCCCGCACGACGAGTGGGACTTCGACGGCATCAACGAGATGATCCTCACGGATCAGAAGGTCGACGGCAAGGAGCGCCCGCTCCTGACCCACTTCGACCGTAACGGCTTCGGCTACACCCTCGATCGCGCCACCGGCGAGCTGCTGGTCGCCGAGAAGTACGATCCGGCCGTGAACTGGGCCACCAAGGTCGACCTCAAGACCGGTCGTCCGCAGGTTGTCTCCAAGTACTCGACCGAGCAGAACGGTGAAGACGTGAACTCGAAGGGCATCTGCCCGGCGGCTCTCGGCTCCAAGGACCAGCAGCCTGCGGCCTACTCGCCGAAGACCTCGCTGTTCTACGTGCCGACTAACCACGTCTGCATGGACTACGAGCCCTTCAAGGTCTCCTACACCCCGGGTCAGCCTTATGTCGGCGCCACCCTGTCGATGTACCCCGCGCCGAACAGCCATGGCGGCATGGGTAACTTCATCGCCTGGGACGGCGTCAACGGTAAGATCAAGTGGTCGAACCCCGAGCAGTTCTCCGCCTGGGGCGGTGCACTCGCAACGGCCGGCGACGTGGTCTTCTACGGCACGCTCGAAGGTTACCTGAAGGCCGTCGACGCCAAGACGGGTAAGGAACTCTACAAGTTCAAGACCCCGTCGGGCATCATCGGCAACGTGATGACCTACGAGCACAAGGGCAAGCAGCACATCGGCGTCCTGTCGGGCGTCGGCGGCTGGGCAGGCATCGGCCTCGCGGCCGGTCTGACCGACCCGAATGCCGGCCTCGGCGCAGTGGGCGGCTACGCCGCCCTCTCGAGCTACACCAACCTCGGTGGTCAGCTCACCGTGTTCGCTCTGCCGAACAACTAAGCCGCACGTAACGCATGACTAAGAGATGCCGGCGCGGGTTTCCGCGCCGGCATCTTTATGATTATGTCCTTAAGTCAAAGGTTGTCGCGGCCGCTTATGTTGCAGCGCAACAAAAACACTGGGAGAAACTCGTTGCGTTACACGAACAAGTCCGCGCTCCGGATGGCCGTAGCCGTCCTTGCTCTCGGGACGATCTCGTCCGTGGCCGTTCGCGCGGAAGATGCTAAGCCCGCCAACGCCGAACTGGCCAACAAGCTCGATCCGAATGCCAAGGAACTCGACGACAAGGTTCTCGCTGCCAGCGCGGCCACTGCGGTCGACGGCGGCAAGTACAAGGACAAGGCAGGCGATCCGACCTTCCACATCACCAGCGACGGCAAGAAAGTCGACTGGTTCACGTATTCCGGCTACCGCCGCTATCACGCCGAATGCCACGTCTGCCACGGCCCGGACGCCATGGGTTCGACCTATGCGCCCGCCCTCAAGGACAGCCTGAAGCATCTGAGCTACAGCGAGTTCATGGGAATCCTCGCCGGCGGCAAGCAGGACGTGAGCTCGTCGGACCAGAAGGTCATGCCGGCCTTTGCCGACAACAAGAACGTGATGTGCTACGCAGACGATCTCTACGTCTACTTGCGCGCTCGCGCCTCCGGCGCCTGGGGACGCGCACGTCCCGGCGAGAAGGAAGAGAAGCCGGACTCGGCCAAGGCGACCGAAAAGGATTGCCTGGGCGGCTGATGATCATCCGCGCACCGTTCAAGGCTGCGCTCGGCGCGCTCCTGCTGTTTTCGGCAGGGGCGCGCGACGCGTTTGCGCAGCATCTTCCCGATCTCGTCACCACCGACGTCCTGCGCGTCTGCTCGGACCCCGGCAACATGCCGTTCTCCGAACGCAAGGGCGACGGTTTCGAGAACAAGATCGCAGAGATCATTGCCGACGAGCTGAAGGTAAAGCTCCGCTACTACTGGCTGACGCAAGGCCCCGGCTTCGTCCGCAACACGCTCGGTACAGGTCTGTGCGACGTCATCATCGGCACGTCCGGCGGCGACATCATCCAGCCGACGAACCCCTATTACCGCTCTGCCTACGCCCTCATCTCCCGCCGAGGTGAACTGGCCGGAGTGACCTCGCTCGATGATCCGAAACTCAAGGGCAAGGAGATCGGACTGATCGCGGGAACGCCGCCAGCCAACCGGATCGGCGAACTCGGGATGACGAGCAAGACCCACTCCTACACCCCGTATTCGTTCGGCGCGGACCGTAAATTCCAGACGGTCGCCGCCGAGGTGATTGCCGACGTCGCATCGAAGAAGCTTGATGTCGCGATCCTCTGGGGACCATCCGGCGGCTGGCTGGCCAAGCAGAGCGGCGTGGAGATGGACGTCGTGCCGCTGCTGAAGGAACCGGACCGGCCACCCATGGCCTTCCGGGTTTCCATGGGTGTGCGCCAGAACGAAAACGACTGGAAGCGAAGCCTCAATACGGCACTTCGCAAGCGCAAGGCCGACATCGAGAAGGTGTTGCGCGCGTACGAGGTGCCGCTTCTCGACGAGGAAGAGAACAAGCCCCTGCAATCCTCGAACGAGTGAACACGGCCGGACCGCATAGCGGCCCGGCTCACGCCAGCGGCGTGATGCCCGCGCGATCGAGCTTGGCCAGCGCTTCGCTGACCGTCTCGCCGCCGATGACGAGATCCGGCGCTATTTCCACGAGCGGTACCAGTACGAAGGCGCGCTCGCGCACGAACCGGTGCGGCAACACCAGCCGCTCGTCGCTGACCTCGGCCCCTTCGTAGGACAACACATCGATATCGATGCGGCGAGGCCCCCAGCGGCGTTCGCGCACGCGGCCGAGCGCGGCCTCGATGGCCAGCCCGGCTTCCAGCAGATCATGCGGCGTCAGGTCGGTGTCGACTCCGAGCGTCGCGTTCAGGAACCAGTCTTGATCAGTGTCACCCCAGGGCGGCGTGCGATAATCGCGCGAGCGGGCGACGACGCGGATACCCGGTGTCTTGCCGAGCCGCGTCACCGCCTCCGCGAGCATCGCCGCCTTGTCGCCGACATTGCTGCCGAGGCCGAGATAGGCGCGTGTCATCGTGCGGCCCCCGTTCGGAACCGGGTGATCTCGACGCCGACGCCGTCGATGACCGCAGCCACCGGCGCACTCGGCTTGTCGACCCGCACGGTCGCCCGCGCGATCATCGGGAAGCGCGAAAGAATCTCGGCTGCGATCGATTCGGCCAGGGCTTCGATCAGGGCGAAGCGCTTCTTCGACGCGATCTCGACGGCGATCTCGGTGAGGTCGGCGTAGCTGACGGTATGGGCGACGTCGTCCGAGGCCCCCGCCTGCGAGAGATCGAGCCCGCAATCGAGCGAGAGGTAGAAGCGCTGGCCAAGCCGCGCCTCTTCGGCCAGGACGCCGTGATAGGCGAAGACCGCGATGCGGTGGACGAGGATACGATCAGCCACGGATTGCTTCCGGACGCATCACGGCGTCGACGACGCGAAGGGCTTCGACATGCGGGCGCACTTCGTGGACGCGCAGGATGTCGGCGCCGAGGGTGCCGGCCAGGACATGGGCGGCGATCGAGCCGAACAGGCGGTCTCCCGGATCGGTCTCCTTGTCGTGGAGCCGGCCGAGCAGAGATTTACGTGAGACGCCGACGAGGAGCGGGAAGCCGAGCGCCCTGATCTCCGGCAGCCGCCGCAGCGCCTCGAGATGCTGCTGCCAGGACTTCCCGAAGCCGATACCCGGATCGAGCGCAATCGCCGCATCGGGGATGCCGGCGCGCCGGGCGATGGACAACGAGCGCTCGAAGAACGCCAGCATGTCACTGATGATGTCGATGCCCGGATCGATGGTTTCGCGGTTGTGCATCGCGATGACCGGCGCACCGTGGTCGGCCGCCACCCGGGCGATGTCGGGGTCACGCTGCAGACCCCAGACGTCGTTGACGATGGCGGCGCCGGCCCTCAAGGCGGCACCCGCCGTCGAGGCCTTGTAGGTATCGATGGAGATCGGGACGGCGAGCCGTCCGGCCAGCGCCGCGATCACCGGGACGACGCGGGCCTGCTCGTCCTCGGCCGAGACCGGGACATGGCCGGGCCGGGTCGATTCGCCGCCGATATCCACCAGCGCCGCGCCCTCGGCGACGAGGGCTTCAGCCTGTGCGCGCGCCGCCTCGGGTTTCTCGAACTTGCCGCCGTCCGAAAACGAATCCGGCGTCACGTTGAGGATACCCATGACGAGGCAGCGCCGACCGAGACCGGGCAGCAGATCGGACAAGCTTCGGCTTTGGGCCGGGGACGCAAGGGGAGGGGACACGAAAGCTCCGGCGGGACACTCGAGCGCGGTCATGCCCTGCCCGGGTCTATCCGGCAATGTCTCGATGATCGCTCCGGAATTCCAGACCCCAGTGACAACGTTTTCGATCTACGACGATCATAGAACCGATAAGGACATGGCGGTTGTTCCGGGCTCGCCTACGACGACCCGGAACAACCGACGAAGCCTTCTCAAGCGCCACCGCGGTAGCAGCGGATCTCGGCCTCCGCCTGGGCGCGGCGCAGATCCGCGACCTTGTCCTCGTACATCTTGGTGGCCCTGAAGGCATTCTGGCGCTGGCCGCCGGCACCCTGGCGCATCGACAGGATCGTGCTCGCCGAGACGTACTTGTCGTAGGGCAGGATCGCGGCGAGCTGGTCCACCGAGCAGGAGCACTTCTCCATCGCCTCGCGGGTCTGGCCATTCGCGGCCATGCAGCCGAAGACGTAGTCCACGCGCGCATCGGTCGGATAGTCGTTCTCGGTACCCTCGGCGGACGCCGATCCCGCCAAGGCGGCAAGGCAAGCGAAAGTGGCGACGCCTTTAACCAGCGTTCTGATCATAGTTCACCGTCTCCTCGAGAAGTTCTCCGCCATCCGGCTTCTTGGCCTGCGCCTCGATCGAGACGATCTCGCCCGGAACCTCCGGCGAGGTGACGAAGGTGTAGGTGATCTTGTCGAAACCGCGCATCCGGTCGGTCAGCGGATCGCCGACGAAGGGGCTGGTCACGATCTTCCAGCCATCGATCTGACGACCCTTGAAGTCAATTTTCGTCGCCGTGATCGTGGACTTGTCGCGAAGCCCCTTGCGGATGGCATTCTTGATGTAACGCGGGTTCGCTTCGAGCAAAGCAGCAAGGCCCTTGAGATGGTTCTCGAGGAACAGCGGCAGGATCGGATTGCCTGGCATGTCCTCGAACGGGCCGGCCGGCGCGCGGTTCGCGCCCGAAAACATCTGCACTTGGATGTCGCGATTCTCGGCGGTCTTGCCCGGCTCGATCTTGAGCTTGATCTCGTCGTCGAGCGGCGGTCCGTAGGGGCCACGCGTGATGCCGCTGCGCCGGACATAAGCGTAGCGGATGGTACTGCCCGGCTGGGTGTTCTTCATCTGCGGCTGGTCGAACAGCACGTCCGACGGATCAGGCGTAGCCGGGACCGCGGCCTTCGTGGGCGCGGGCGTGTCGGTCGGTTGCGCGTCGGCAAGCGACGGAAGGAAGGCCAGGGCGAGAGCCGAGGCGAGGACGATCGGTTTCAAAGCGGTGCCTTTTCCTTGAGGGGAGATTGCACATTGCTCCCGATGGTCCGGTATATGTAGTCCGGCGGGTTTTCGGCAGCCTCCTCCGTGGCCAATTCACGCATCTTCGCGTGAAGCGGCGAGAGCGAGCAGGCTGGATCGGTCGCGGCGGCATCGCCTGTAAGAGCCAGGGCCTGGCAACGGCAGCCGCCCCAATCCTTCTCGCGCCGGTCGCAGGAGCGGCAGGGCTCCTTCATCCAAGAGGTGCCGCGATAGGCGTTGAAGGCCGGAGACTGCGTCCAGATCTCGCCGAGGGAATGATCGGTGACGTACCAGAACTCGAGATTGGGGATCGTCTCGGCCGCGTGGCAAGGCAGGACCTTCCCCTGCGGCGTGACGTTCATGAGCTTGCGGCCCCAGCCGCCGGCGCAGGCCTTGGGGTACTTCGCGTAGTAATCCGGCACGACGAGATCGATGACGAGTTCGCCTTTGAGCCGCTCGCGCGCCGCCTCGACGATGCGGATCGACTCGTCGACCTGGGCTTTGTTCGGCATCAGCGAGGCACGGTTCACGAAAGCCCAGCCATAATACTGGGTGTGGGCGACCTCCAGCCGCTTGGCCCCCAGCTTGACCGCAAGATCGATGAAGCCCGGCACCTCGTGGATGTTGCCGCGATGGATCACCGAATTCAGCGTCAGCGGCAGGCCGAGTTCGGTGACGCGCGCCGCGAACTGCATCTTCTGCGGCTGGGCGTTCTTCAGGCCGCCGATCTTCTCGGCGTTGGCCGCATCGACGCCCTGCACCGACAGCTGCACGTGATCGAGGCCAGCATCGTAGAGCGCATCGAGCTTGCTCAGAGCACCGCCGACACCGGAGGTGATGAGGTTCGAATACAGGCCGAGTTCGGCGCATTTTGCCGTGATCTCGACGATGTCGTTGCGCGCCGTCGGCTCGCCGCCGGAGAGATGCACATGCAGCACGCCGAGCTTCGAGGCCTCGGTCAGCACCCGCAGCCACGTCGCCGTGTCGAGCTCCGCCGAGCGCCGGTCGAGCTCCATCGGATTGGAGCAGTACGGGCAACGCAGCGGACAGCGATGGGTCAGCTCGGCGAGCAGGCCCACGGGCGCCGGGATGACTTCGGCGGGGACGAGTGCGGGTGTCGGTGCGTTCATCGCTCCAGGACCCTCTTCTGTGCGAGTTCGGCCAACATCGTGCCGATGTCGGCCTCGATGAGGGAACGGTCGGCAGCGTAGTTGGCTGCAAGCTCGCCCGCGATGTCGCCGACCGAGCGCTTGCCGTCGACAAGCTTCAGGACCGCCACGGCGTTGTCGTCGAGATCGAAGGTGCGTTCGGGCGCGAGCAGCACGTGCTTTTCGCGGACATCGTCGAAGCGCAGACGCACGCCACGCGGCAGGCGCGGCACGTCACTGCCGACGAAAGGGCCATGTTTACCCCCCGCAGGCGCCGTCGTCTTCTCCGCGACGAGGCCTTCGCCCGGCTGCCAAGCCTCCGGCGGTACCATGCCGGGGGCGACATAGGCGAAGTAGAGCGCGTCGAGCTGCGTCCAGAGCACGGTGCACTTGAAGGTCAGCGCCGCCATCGCCTTGCGCTGAAGCTCCGGCGTGGTGGCGTGCTGCTTGACGTATTCGAGGGCGAAATCGGCGTCGCGCGGCGCCTGGGTCAGGCGCTTCTCGAAGTAGGCGAGCGTGTCCTTGGTGATGAAGTCGTAGTTCTTCAGCATCCCGGCGACGCGCTCGGAGATGATCGTCGGCGAGAACATCTCGGTGAGCGAAGAAGCGATCGCCTCCAGCAGCGGCTTCTCGGCCACGAAATGCACATAGGCCTCGACGGAGAATTTCGTCGCCGAGAGGATGCCCTTCGTCGACAGCACGTAATCGCGCGAAAAGCCGACGCCCTCGGCGAGCTTGAGCCAACGCTCGATGCCGCCGTCGCCCGGCGCGTCGCCGTCATGGTCGACGATCCGCTGGCGCCAGATCCGGCGCAGCTGTGCGTCCTGCATCCGTGCGAGGACGGCGGCGTCCTTCACCGGGATCATCGCCTGATAATAGTAGCGGTTGAGTGCCCAGGCCCGAACCTGATCCTTGTTCAGCTTGCCGTCGTGCAGCAGGCGGTGGAACGGATGCAGGTTGTGGTAGCGGCGCGCACCGATGTCGCGCAGCGCCGCCTCGAGCTCGTCGGGGCTCAGGAGCCGCTGGTCTTCGTCGGCTGCCGGGGTCGGGAAAATCGCGGTCATGGCGTCGTCGCGGTCCGTCTCGTGCGTTTCCTGGAACGTTTCTTAGATGGGTCCAACGGAATACCAAGGTATCAACGTAGTGGACCCAACTGTATCGTGCAAAATATATCCACTTCGAGCGGAATTTCCAGATGCTCCCGAATGCGGGAGCTATGGCTGAAAATGGTACCAAGCCATTCAGCGATAAGGTATTTTAGCTCGTGGGGCCGAAGCGGCCATGCTGATAAAGCTCTTATGAAGTGGGCTGGCTTCGCCCAGACCGTCATTCCAGGGCTCGCCGCAGGCAAGAAACCGGAACCGGCCCGACACGCTCCGGCGAGTCGTCGGCTCTGGGTTTCGCTTCGCGGCCCCGGAATGACGCAGAGCGAAGCTGTCGGCCGACTACAGCGACAGGCTCAATCCGTCGTGAGCCACCGTCCACCCCCGATCCTCGACGCTCGCGCGCTCCGGCGAGCCCTCGACCAGTACAGGGTTGGTGTTGTTGATGTGAACGAACACGCGGCGGCCGATGGTGCAGCCACTGAGCGAGGCGATCGAGCCGGTCTCGCCGTTCATCTGGATGTGGCCCATGCGCCAGCCGGTCTTGGTGCCGACCCCGGCGCGGATCATGTCGTCATCCTCCAGCACCGTGCCGTCGAACAGCAGTGCGTCGACCCCCCCGATCCGCTCTTTGAGCCCATCCGTGACGCGGGCGCAGCCGGGAATGTAGGCAAGCCGCTTGCCGCCAGCCTCGATCATCGCACCGACCGTGGTTTCGGTCTCGGCGCCGATCTCCATGCTGGCGTCTTCCAGCCAGAGCGGCACCTTGCCGGGGACGGAGAACAGCGTGACCGTCAGGCCCGGCACCGGCTCGAAAGTGTCGTTCAGGGCGATCGGCTGGCGCGTCACCACATCGGCCGCCATCACATCGAAGACGCGGTTGTCGCTGACCGAGCCAAGGATGCCGGGCGTCGCGTAGAGCGTGTAGGGCTGACCTTCGCGCAGCGTCAGCAGGCCGGCGACATGATCGACATCGCCATTGGTCAGCAGCACTGCATGGATCGGCGAATGCCGCAGGCCCTCGCGCGGAAACATCGCGCGGTTGGCCTGGATCTGCTGGCGGATATCGGGGGAGGCGTTGACAAGGAGCCAGCGTTCTCCGTCGGGAGAAACCGCGATGCTCGACTGCGTCCGGGGTTTGACGCGGGGATCGCCGTCCCACGCGAGAGAACAGATAGAGCAGCGGCAGTTCCACTGGGGAACGCCGCCACCCGCAGCCGAGCCGAGAACTACGACACGCATGGTTGGACCCGCTGTCTGCAATCCTCGGCCGGCGCTACACCTCAGTTGAAGGTGTCGATCTCAGCCGACTCGTAGCTCGTGACTTCCATGCCGACGCAGATCTCGGAAACGACGGGGGCGGCCCACTTCATGGCATCTCTCCAGATTTTTTCTAAGACGTCAGCAGCATCTGCACGCCTCATAAGAGGATACTAAGACACTGACGGCGCTAGGTTTCTTGCGCGAGAGGTATATCGCCAATTCGGCCGGGTATCGCAAGAGCCAAATTGCCGGATATGCCCGAAATCCCGTGCGTTCGATCGGTCGGGGTCAATGGCGGAAGTCTTGCCCGCGCAGGTCGAGCATGAAGCCTTTTCCACGCACGGTGACGATCACGGGACCGCCGAAACGGACGAAATCCGAGAGCTTGCTGCGCAGGTAACCCACGTAGACATCGACGACATTCAGCGAGAGGCCGCCCTGGGTCGCCCAGAGCTTGTCGAAGATCGCGCCGCGGGCGATCGGCTTGTTGACCTCCTCCATCAGCAGCGCCAACAGCTCCGCCTCGCGAGGGGTGAGGCGTGCCGACGCATCCCCAAAACTCACCTGACGGACATTGAGATCGAGCACGAGCCGGCCGGCCGTGACGATGGTGCGCGGAGAATCGGCCTCGCGCCGACGCAGGAGATGCGTCTGCAGGCGGGCGAGCAGTTCGTCGAAGATGAACGGCTTGACGATGTAGTCGTCCGCACCGAGAGCGAGGCCTTCGACACGGTCCCGGATCTCGTCGCGAGCGCTCAAGAACAGGATCGCGCCGGGATATCCGCCCTCGCGGAGTGATCGGCAGACATCGTGACCCGAACCGTCGGGCAGGGTGATGTCGAGCACCACGGCTTCAGGAGAATCGTCACGCGCGGCGCTCAGCGCGTCGTCGACCCGTTCGGCTACGCCGACCGAGAAACCTTCGGCCTCGAGGCCGCGAGCGAGCATGCCGCGGATGTCGCTGTCATCCTCGACGATCAAAACGCGCGTCATGCCACCCCAGTCCTCAACCTTTGCCGATCACCCGAATGCTCCAGCGCCATGTCGGCAGCGGGCAGGTCGATCGTCACGCGCGCTCCACGACCATCGTCGCCGGAGCCCAGGCTTATGGCACCATCATGCCGCTCTATCACCCAGCGCGCTAGAGCCAAGCCTATGCCAAAGCCCGGCTCTCCCGAATGACTGTCCCGCCGGAAGCGTTCGAACAGGCCCTCGCCCTGAGCCGGGAAGCCGGGACCGTCATCGGTGACGGTCACCCTGGCCCGACACTCGCCCGCCTCCTCGCGTTCGGCCAGTGCGATGACGATCCGGCTCAGCCCGGTGGCGTGGCGCAAGGCGTTGTCGGTCAGGCTCTCGACGACCTGACGCAGCCATTCCGGGTCGGCTCTCAGCTCGACGTCGCGGTCGCCCGGTTCCAGGGTCAGCGCGACACGGCGTTTGGAAGCCTCGGAGGCGGCGCCTTCGACGGCGGCGGTGAGCACCGCAAGCGCGCTGACCGGCCGCCGGTCGAGTTCGATCTGGCCGGATTCCGAGCGGGCGACACGCAGCAGGTCCTCGACCCGTCGCTTAAGCCCCTGTGCTCGCTTGCGGATGGTGGCGAAGACCGGCCCGTAATCGACGACGCGTCCCTGCGAGCGGCCGGCAAGATCGCATTCGCCGAGGATCACGGTGAGCGGCGTGCGCAGTTCGTGGCTGACGTCGGCGAAGAAGCGGCGGCGGGAGCGGTCGACCATTTCCAGACGCTCGTTGGCCGAACGCAGGTCGACGGTGCGGGCTTCGACCGTATCTTCCAGAGCGGCGCGGTCGGCGGCGAGCCGGCCCTCGCGGCGGGCGAGGCGGGCGGCCATGCGGTTGAAATTCGCCACCAGCAGGCCGAGTTCGTCGCGCGTCGCCACCGAGAGCCGGGTGTCGAGGGCGCCGGAGCCGACGGCGCCGGCCGCCTTCCGGATCGTCTCAATGCGCTTCAGCGTCGGCCGCGTGACGCTGCGATAGAGAACCGCGAGAAGTGCCAGCGCCAGAAGTACGGCAACGAGCGAGAGCGTACGCAGGCGTTCTGATACCGTGCGTGCCTCGTCCGAACCCGCGGTCATCGAGCGCCGTTCGGTCTCGATCAACAGCGAGAGCGGCTGGCCCGTCATCGCACCGAAGGCGTTGAGCGCTCCTTGGATCGAGTCCTTGCGCCGCTGCGGTTCGAATTCGCGCTGGATCAGATTGACCTGACGGTCGAGGATCACCCGCGAGGCGCGCAACTTGGCCAGCGGCCGGGTGCGGGCCATGTACTGGATCCGCTCGAACGGATCCTGGCTCTCGGCCATGCCGCGCCCGATCGCTTCGTCGACGGTGTTGAGCGCCTTGTCGACCGCGTCACGGGTCACCGCCATCGCCTCGGGCGGCGTGTCCGGATTGCCGAGGGTCTCGACGGCGGCGAGGCCGAACTGCGTGAGACGTCCTGAAAGTTCGGCGAGCAGCTCGAGCCGGTGCTGGGCGGCGAGCACGCGATCGATGGTACGTTCTGCCAGGCTGATCGACCAGAGCACGCCCGCCGCCGCCAGGACCACCAGCAGCGCGGAGCCACCGAGTAGCAGCGCGAACCGAACCTTCAGCGAACGCATGGTCTCCGACCCCTACGGCCCGCGCCCGATGCGGGACAGTGTCACCGCAGGCCGGTCGGGCCAAGCGCCAGCTACCGGGGGTCGACCTGACTCACAAGTCCTTGGGCAGGCTCGCCTTTGCGGCGCAGCGCCAGGTCTTGATGGAGAGATCGGGGTGATTGCCCTGCCACTCCGCCAACGCGCTTTGGGAATTGCGCATGCAGATGAAGGGGTTGGGGTTGCCGAGTGACATGTTGATCCGCTCCTCGTGGCACGTGGCCGGCGCGGACAGAAGACAAACGGACATCAGTAGAAACATCGGCAGGAGCCTCGCGTCCCGGTCGCGGGCTCTTCTTGCCCGCAACCTGCAAACTGGGACGATCCGGCAGACCGGCAAGAGATATCCTGCAGGTCGATGCCGACCGATTTAGCCGGCGGGCGTAAAGAACTCGCCCTTACCGAGCGTCGCGAGGTCACCGGAATAGCGGCGCATACAGCCCTTCAGCAAATCCGCGTGCTTCGTACGCAGCCCGGCAAGCGAGCGGGCGAGAAGGCGCAGGAAGACGAGATCCGGCGTGCCGGTCTCGACGAAGGTCGGTAGAAGAGCACCGTGGCTGCCGGCAACGATAGTGCCGCGGCGCATGCCGTAGCCCGGTTCGGCGCCGAGCGATCCGGCGACGATGGTGCCGGCGATCATACGCGAACCGGCGCGGGCGCCGGCCTTGTCGACCAGTATGATGCCGCGGCGCATGCGATCACCGAGGCCGTCGCCGGCCGTTCCGTGGATGATCAGCGTCGCACCGTCGAGCCCTGCCTTGGCGGCGTAGACAGCTCCACCGGCATGGTCGCCGGCATCGCCCTCGATCGTGATGGTGCCGCCCGTGGCACCAGAAGCCGCGAATGGACCGGCCGATCCGGTGACGATGAGGCTGCCGCCGGCCATGCCGGCGCCGAGGCGCTGGCCGACGTCACCCTCGACACGCACCGTGCCCTGCGAGAGCGAAGCGCCGACGCGGTCGAGCCGTCCCGAACCACCCTCGATGACGAGGCTGTCCGAGCCGTCGAGCGCGATCGAGAAAACGTCGCCGAGGGTCAACCCGCGCCGGCTCGTGCCGACGGGAATCCTGGCGGCATCCGCCTCCGACATCTTGCTCAGCGCGAGCGGATTGATGTTGAGCAGGTCGATCCGCTCCGGCGGCTCGGAGCGCAGCTTGAGCGTGCTCATACGATCGGCCCCTCTCCGAGGAGATCCTTGAGGTGATAGTGATGGCGGCCGAGATTGCCGCCGTAATTGCCGGCCGTCACAGCGATCAGCCCGTGCGCCGCGCCGGCCTTGGTCGAGGCATGCAGCGCCACGCGCATGGACTCGGCCACCGCCTTCGAGGTGAGTGCGTCGATGACGATCTCGAGCACCACGCCGCAATCTGGCGGCAGCGCGGAGCCCGCCCGGCCCTTCAACGTCGGGCAATAGGCGTCGTTGGTCGATGCCATCATGCCCTTGGTGCGGCCGCCGACCTTCGAGCCGGAGCGGACGATACCGCCGGGGAAGGGCAGGATCGCGCCGGGCACGGAGCGGGCCGCGTCGACTGCGATCTCGGCGACCTTCAAGGTCTCCGAATGCGTCCGGCCGAGAAAGAGCAGGTTGCCGCCGCCGACGGCACCGTCGACAGCACGCACCGAATCCTCGCAGAGGAATTCGCCGTCCATCACCGGAATGCGCCAGTAGCGGCGCATCTTGCCGGTCTCGTCGGGCAGGCGCTTGGCGACGGCGAAACCGTCACCGAAGAAGCGGATCGCCCCGCCGAGCTTGATCTTCGTGGGGCCCTCGACGCCGGCGAAGCAGGCCGTGCCGGGGCAGGTCAGGATGCACTGGCCGACACGCTTCAGGAGCTGCTCCTTAAGGCCATTCGGCTCGAAGCCGAACAGCAGGATACGGACGCCGGGGCGCCCATCCGGGGTCTCTTCCGGAGACAGCTCGGCGTCGATGCCGGCTTCTGCGCCGCAGCCGATCACCGAAGTCGCAAAGCCCGTCATCGTCGTGGCCGCGATCATCGCCCATTTGGGCGTGTCGTTGGTCACGATGATCGCGGTGCCGGCAACGTCGAAGGCTTCGGCGAAGGTGTCTTCGACCTTGATGCCGTTGAGGATGAGGTCAGCCATGTCAGTCGCCCGCCGCCTGTCGTCCACGCATCACGCCCGGCATGCGACGTCCTCGAAAATCTCGGTCTCGGGGAAGGCCGCGTCGGGCACTGCGAAGCTGTCGAGCCCCTGGCCGAAGCGGTCCTGAAGATAGGTCTCGCTGCGCTTGACGATCGCTGCATCCGGCTCGACGTCGAGTTCGAGGGTGCGGCCGGAGCGCCAGGACACGACCTCGCCGTCCTCGACGATGGTCTCGCCGTCTTTCAATACGAGGCGGGCATGCGAGAACATCGCCGTGCGGTCCGCGCTGTCGCGATAGACCGCGATGTCGGCCTTGGCGCCGACGCGCAGATGCCCGCGATCGGTCAGGCCCAGGAGTTTCGCCGGTCCCGAGCGGGTCAGCTGCGCGATCTCGCTGAGCGTATACTCGCGCTCGATCGTCGGCAGGGTCGAGCGCTCACCGACGATGGCCGGAAGCGTCGCGATTTCCTTCTCGCGCTCTTCCTTGCTCATCAGCAGGTGGATGATGCGCGGATACTCGGTGAAGACGCCGCCGTTCGGGTGGTCGGTGGTCAGGATGGTGCGCTCAGGGTCCTTCGAGAGCAGCATCAGCTCGAGGCCGATCGCCCATTGCAGGGAGGAGACGCTGCCGCGGGGCTTGTAGAGGAACGGCACCACGCCGCCGCCCTCGGCATCACCCGCCGTCAGCACCCACTTCTTCGGCTTGGCGCCCTTGCGGCCACCGAACTGGCGCAGGATGTCCAGTGAGATCGTCACCGTCTGGCCGAACACGACCTGACCGACGTCGTAGGTGGCGTTGGGATGCGCCTCCATCGCCTCGGTGATCCGCTCGGCCGCCGAGCGGAAGCCGCCCTTGCTCGGGTCGTTCGGGTCGACCACGCCGTAGGCGTAGAACTGGGCGTGCGCGAAGTGGATGCGCCGGCCTTCCGCAGCCTCCAGCGTCGAGACGAACGAGTCGTCGGCGCCGGGAAGACCGAGGTTGTTGCAGTGGACATGCAGCGGGTGCGGCACGCCGATCTCTTCGACGGCATCAAGCAGGGCCGTCATGATCTTGCGGGTCGACAGGCCGTAGACCGGGATTTCGTCGTCGAGGCTGAGCTTCAGCACGCCGTCCTTGAAGGCGGAGGCGCCGCCGGCATTGATGCACTTCACGCCGAGTCCGCGGGCATGGGCCAGGGTGTGGGTCACCAGATCGCGCACCGCATCCTTGCTCTCGCCGTCGCGGAGCAGCTGCAGCAGGTGGTCGTCGTTGCCCATCACCGCGAGCGCGCCGCGGTCGAGCAGCGGAATGTCGGCGAGCTCGAGATGGGTGGCCAGGGCGTTCGACGGCGGGAGGGCCGGCTCGACGGCGGTCGTGTAACCCATGCGCGCATAGTTCGCGCCGACCCATGAGCCCGAGCCGCCGGCATGGGCGAAGGGATGGCCGTTCGGCGCCGACTCGCTGACATAGAGCTCGGGCAGCAGCAGGCGGCTCATCACGACGTTGCCGCCGGCGATGTGCGAGTGAACCTCGACGCCGCCCGCCATCACCACGCAGCCCGAGGCGTCGATGGTGCGGTCGGGCTTGCGCTCCGAGGGGGCGACGACTTGGCCGTCCTCGATCCAGACGTCGCCGACGGCGTCGCGCCCGTCGGTCGGATCGACGACCCGGCCGCCGTGGATACGGGTCAGCATGAGGCGCCTTTCTCTGCGATCTTCTTGGAAATCTCGGCGATCACGCCGGCTGCCGTAGCAGCCACGGTGCCGCTCGTCGCCGGCACGTAGCCGATGACGCCGCGGCGATCGTTCCAGACGGCGCCGCCGGCCGACGATCCGGGCACGCCGACGGTGATGACGATCTCGGCCGTATCCGGCCGCGCCTCGGGGCTATCCTCGCCGACGATAGCGATAGAGGGCAGCTGGGTGAGCCAGTCCGGACGGGGAGCGGGCAGGGAGGCGAGCCAGAGCGCGGCGTCGGCCTCGCCCTCGGCGACTAGGCGGGCGCTGTCGAAGCGCCACGGATCGTGCTCCGGCAGGTGGCGACCGAAGCCGACGCGGGGCGCCTGCCCCGTGGTCCAGGACGCGAGCTGCATCACCGCGCGACCCTGAAACGGGTCGGCCAGACCCAGGGCGAAGAAGCGGGTCTTCTCATTGAGGTCTTTGAGCAGGCCCTGCAGCATTTCGGTGCCGGCCTCGCCGATCTCGCCCGCATCGTAGATCACGACGCCGAACTTCGCGGCGGCGAGCCGGGTCGCGAGGTCGCCGTAGGCTTCCTCACCGGCGAGGTGGCCGCGCACGAAAGCGCGCAGATGGCCGATGGCGACGTCGAGCCCGGCATTGCCGATGCCATAGGCGACATGCCGGCTGGTGCCGTTGCGCGGCCCGCCGAGGGAAAGCACGACGCGCTCCTCACCGGCCGAGAGTCCGCGCACGGGCTTGGAATCGGCAATCTCGGAAACGAGGTCGCCGTCCCAGGGACGGCTGCCGACGACGAGGACGGTGTCGGCACGGCCGAGCGTCTCGGGGGCCGTGGTGGTCAAAGCGCCGCCGGAGCTGAGCGAGCCGAGTTCGGCATAGAGGCCAGGACCGGCGGCCGGATCGAGCGAGGCGCCGATGCGGTCGGCGAGACGGTAGGCGGCACGGACCGCGGCGACGTCGGCGCAAAGCCCGGCGAAAACCGGTGTGCGCGCCGCGCTGAGCAGAGCGGCGGCCGCCGCGACGGCAGCGTCTGTGTCGGCCGCGTCTCCCTTGACCCAGGCTGCCATGGTCCTCCCCGTCCAAAACGTCGTCGCCGACCCTCGTGACGGACCGGCCGAAGCCGACCTGCCGCGAGAGGCACACTGCGAAAAAGTCATTCCGCGACCGGCGGTCGGCAGAGGCGGCTTTTGCATCCGCCAATGACGCCCGGCAAGCCCTGTGGGGGAGATTTCACAAGCCCGCACCGTAAGATCGGCCCGAGTCCGGGGCTTAACGGGGCCGGTCGGATCAGGAGGTCGGCGTGCGGATCCGGCACCGTCCGGCGCTGCGAACTTGGCCCATCGGCCCGGTTGTTCCCGGCGCCTTCGCGTGGGACAAGCCGCCCGATATCGGCCGGCGCGACACCTCGCCCGGTCGTACGAGACAGGGAAGGGGATCGTCGTGGCCGAGTCCGGGGAGAGGATGGGCGCAAGCACGACGGGCTCCGTCAGGGCTCCGCAGGGCGATGTCGCGCGCCCCGGTGCTCCCGCCGCCGTCAGGGTCCGCGCCCCGGCCCGGCTGCATTTCGGCTTCCTCGACATGCATGGCGGTCTCGGTCGCCGCTTCGGCAGCATCGGGCTCGCCATCGACACGCCGGCCCTGCAGATCAAGGCGAGCGTGGCCGCGCGGGCCTCGGCCAAAGGCGCGGAAGCGGAGCGCATCCGCTCTTATCTGCTCGCCGCGGCCGCCCATCTCGAAGTCTCCGATGCCGTGGCGGTGGAGGTCGAGGAGGCGATCCCGGCCCATGCCGGCTTCGGCTCCGGCACGCAGCTCGCCCTTGCCGTCGCCGCAGCGCTCGCCCGGCTTAACGGCCGTGCCGTCGACCTCCTCGACTTCGCCGACGTCCTAGACCGCGGCAACCGCTCTGGCGTCGGCCTAGCCGCCTTCACCGAGGGCGGCCTCATCGTCGACGGCGGCCGAGACGGTAGCGGCTCGCCGCCGCCCGTGATCTCGCGCATGCCCTGGCCGGAGGCGTGGCGCGTGGTGCTGATCCTCGACGATGGCGCCACGGGCGTCCATGGCGGCAGCGAATCGGAGGCGTTTCGTGATCTCCCGCCCTTCGAGGAAGCCCGCGCCGCCGAGATCTGCCGCATCGCGCTGATGCAGGTCCTCCCGTCCGTCGCGACGGGCGACCTCGACGGCTTCGGCCGGGGCATCACCACGATCCAGGAGCGGATCGGCGATTATTTCGCGCCCCATCAAGGTGGCCGCTACGCCAGCGCCGCCGTCGCCGAGGTCCTGCAGGCCGTGGCGGCGCGCGGCGTGTCCGGCTACGGTCAAAGCTCATGGGGGCCGACCGGCTTCGCGCTCATGCCCTCCGAGCATGAGGCACAGCAACTCGTCGCATCCCTGGAGCGCCCCGGCCGCCTGCGCTTCGTCATCGCCAAGGGGCGAAACGAAGGCGCTTCGGTCTCGGATATCTAGACAATTTCTTTTCGACGACTCAAGAAACCTGCGCTTGACCGGCGACGGTCCCATCGGCTTTGCAACGGCGCGCGGTTCGCCAGAGACCCGCACGGGACACAAGGACACCAACCATGGCCCGCTCGATCCTGCACATGCTGACGCCGCTCAAGCACATGAGCCCGTTCGACGTGAACATGGCGATCGACGCCGGCTTCGAGACCATCGTCACCTACACCGAGGTCAACCTCGCCGACGTAGTCTCCCTCACCCAGGATTCGATCTTTTCCCGCGCGCCCGACGACGGCGTGCGCACCGGTCTGTTCATCGGCGGCAAGAACGCCGAGGACGCCCTCGACATGGTGGACCGGGCCAAGAAGGCCTTCGTGCCGCCCTTCGCCAACCACATCTTCGCGGACCCGGCAGGCTCCTTCACCACGGGCGCCGCCATGGTCGCCGAGGTCTCGCGCGCACTGAAGGCGAAGTTCGGCACCGACTTGAAGGGCAAGCGCATCGTGATCTTCGGCGGCGCCGGCGTCGTCGCCTACGTCGCCGCGGTGATCGGCGCGCTCGAAGGCGCCAAGAGCGTCCTCGTCGGCCACGACGGCGAGGAGCGCGTCTCCAAGATCGCCTTCACCATGAAATGGCGCTTCGGCATCGACGTCGACGCCGTCGACGGCACCAGCCCCGAAGACCGCCGCAAGGCGATCGAGAACGCCGACGTAATCCTTTCGGCCGGCCCCGCCGGCATTCCGATCCTGTCGGCGACCGACCTCGAATCGGCGCCGAAGCTGCTCGTCGCGTCCGACGTCAATGCCGTGCCGCCGGCCGGCATCGCCGGCATCGACGTCAACGCCAAGGATGTGGCGCTCCCCACCGGCAAGGGCGTCGGCATCGGTGCGCTCGCCGTCGGCAACGTCAAGTACCAGACACAGTGCCGCCTGTTCCGGCGCATGCTGGACGCCGACCAGCCGCTCTGCCTCGATTTTCGCGATGCCTACAAGCTCGCGGTCGAGATCGCGGGCTGACGGTCCCCGTCACCATGCGGGAGGGCGATGCGGTCCTGATCGCGGCCCAGTCCGGGCGGGCGCTCGCTCAGGCCGCGCGCCGGGCAGGCCTGCGCCCGTTCGTGCTCGATCTTTTCGGAGATGTGGACACGCTCGACCTCGTCGAGGCACACCGGACCTTGCCCGGCCGCTTCGGCACCGGCCGGCACGGCACCGATACCGTGCTGGCGGGGCTCGATGCGCTGGCCGAACTGGCCGGCAACCGCACCCTCGGCGTCATCCTGGGCAGCGGCTTCGAGGGCGCGCCGGCGTTGATGGCGCGTATCGCCGGGCGCCACCGCCTCATCGGCGCCGGCCCCGGCACCGTGGCTGCTCTGAAGGATCCCATGCTGTTCGCCGCGCTTTGCGAGCGGCTCGCCATCCCGCATCCGCGCATCACGACGAAGCCCGTGGCCGATCGCGCTGCGTGGCTGACGAAACGCTCGGGCGGTTCCGGCGGCTCTCACATCCGCTCAGCGACGGCAGGGTCGGCTCCGCCCGGACACTACTTCCAGGCCCGCGTGCCGGGGCGCGCCTGCGCGCTGAATTTCCTGGCCGACGGTCGCGATGTGGCCGTGCTGTCGCTCACCGAGCAATGGAGCCGGCCGAGCGCCCTGCGTCCGTTCCGCTTCGCCGGTGCGGTCGCCCCAGGACGCGACGAGCCTTCGCCCGTTTCGGCCGACATGCTCGCCGCCTTCACCGATGCGATCGCCCGCCTCGCCGAGGCGACGGCGCTGCGCGGCATCGCCAGCGCGGACCTGCTCGTGGACGGCGCCCGTTGGTGGCTGCTGGAGATCAACCCACGGCCCGGCGCAACCCTCGACGCCCTCGATCGCCGACCGGCGCCGCTGCTCGCGGCCCATATCGAGGCAAGCCTCGGACGCATGCCTCGGCTCGATCCGCCGCCGGTGGATGCGGCGGGCTCCGAAATCTGTTACGCGGCGCGGCGTTACGCCTCCGTACCGCCGCTCGACTGGCCCGATTTCGCGCGGGACCGTCCCCGCGACGGCTCGTCCGTCGCGCGCGACGCACCGTTCTGCACGGTGACCGCGTGCGGGCCGGATACGGCGGCCGTCAGACACACATTGCGGGAGAGGGCCGGCACGATCGCCGCCCTCCTCGATGGGAGAACGGATCTTCATGGGTACCGACATCAAGCCGCCGAGCATCAACGCGCTGACGGCTCCGCTCATCGACCGGCTCGTCGCTGACGCCGACGTCCTGCGCCTCGCGGTCGCACACGAGAGCGGCGCCCGCATGATCGATGCGGGCTCGCAGGTGCGCGGCTCGATCGAAGCCGGCCGCCGCCTCGCCGAGATCTGCCTCGGCGGCCTCGGCACCGTCTCGATCGTGCCCACCGGCCCGGTGGCGTCTTGGCCCTACTCGGTGGTGGTCCACACCTCCGATCCGGTATTGGCCTGCCTCGGCAGCCAGTATGCCGGCTGGAGCCTTGCCGACGAGACCGGCGATTCTGGCTTCTTCGCCCTCGGCTCGGGCCCCGGCCGCGCCGTCGCGGTCGTCGAGGAGCTCTACAAGGAGCTCGGCTATCACGACTCCGCCGACAAGACCGTGCTCGTCCTCGAATCGGCCAGCGCTCCGCCGGCCTCCGTCGTGGCCAAGGTCGCCGAGGCCACCAAGCTGCGTCCCGAGGACCTGACATTCATCTACGCCCCGACCCAGAGCCTCGCCGGTTCCACCCAGGTCGTCGCCCGCGTCCTCGAAGTCGCGCTGCACAAGGCCCACACCGTCGGCTTCGACCTGCATGCGATCCTCGACGGCATCGGTTCGGCCCCGCTCTCGCCGCCGCACCCGGACTTCATCAAGGCGATGGGCCGGACCAACGACGCCATCATCTATGGCGGCCGCGTCCAGCTCTTCGTCGATGCCGACGACGCGGACGCCAAGCAGCTCGCGGAGCAACTGCCCTCGACTTCGTCGAGCGATCACGGCTCCCCCTTCGCCGAGATCTTCTCGAAGGTGAACGGCGACTTCTACAAGATCGACGGCGCGCTGTTCTCGCCGGCCGAAGCCATCGTCACCTCGGTCCGCACCGGCAGCACCTTCCGTGGCGGCCGGCTCGAGCCGAGCCTCGTGGACGCGTCGTTCTCGTAAGCGCGACGCGAAACACTCCCCTCGACAGATCTCGGGTTCGCCCGTGATCTGCACTTTGCAAAGTACAAATCGGGCAGGCCCGACTTGTACGGGGAGGGTGCCCTGCGGATGCAGGGCGGCAGAGGGGCCGGCTCAGGTCCACCCGGAAACGGCGCTCCCCTCTCCTGACCCGCTTCGCGGGCCGCCCTCTCCCGCAGAGGGGAGAGGGTTCGCGAGAAGACTGGAAACGCATGCGCATCGGGCTCGCCGCCGATAACGGCAATTGGCACAAGGGACGGCTGCGCGGAGCCTTCGAATCCCTCGGGATTGAACCCATGCTGTTCTCCCTCGACGACGTCGCTATCGTCACCGGCGGCGGCGAGCCCCTGCGTGTGCCCGGCTTCGACGACGGGCAGTTGCCCGACGGCGTGCTGCTCCGGACGATCGCCGGCGGCACCTTCGAGGCGACCACCATGCGCCTCGGCGTGCTGCACGCGCTGGTCTCGGCCGGCGTCACCGTCTGGAACTCGCCGACCGCGATCGAGCGCTCGGTGGACAAGGCGGCGACCAGCCTCGCCATCGCCCGCGCCGGCCTGCCGACGCCGGACACGTTTGTGTTCTCCAAGCGCGAGGCGGCCGCCGCCCTGATCGAGCGCGAGGCGCGGCCCGGCCGCCCCATCGTCCTGAAGCCGTTGTTCGGCTCGCAGGGCGAGGGTCTGATGCTGATCGAGCGGCCGGAGGATCTGCCGAGCGAGGAGGCGGTCAACCGGGTCTACTATCTGCAGCGCTACGTCGCCCGCCGCGACGGGCTCTGGCGCGACTACCGCGTCTTCGTCTGCGAAGGCCGGGCCATCGCCGGCATGATCCGCGAAGGCGACGGCTGGATCACCAACGTGCATCTCGGGGGCCGGCCCTTCGCCTGGGAGTTGCCGCCCAAAGCCGCCGAACTCGCCGAGGCCGCCGCCGCCGCCATCGGCGTCGACTATACCGGCGTCGATCTGGTCGAGGACGGGGAGGGCGGGTTTCTGGTCCTCGAAGTCAATTCGATGCCGGCCTGGTCGGGTCTGCAGAAGGTCACCGAGGTCGACATCGCCGGCAGCGTGGTGCGCGGCTTTCTCGGTGCGCTCCGCGCGGCCCGCCCGCCGCGACTGATGGCGGCGCAGGGGTGATGGCGTCGCCCGCCACCAAGGCGCTCTCGGCGGAGGTGATCACCGACCTCTACCGAGCCGCCTGCCTCGCCGAACTCGATGCGCTGAAGGTCGGCAACGTTCACGCCTATGCGGCAGGCCACCGCATGGAGGTCGCGGATTTCGAGACCAGTGCCACCGTGTCGGCTCCCCAACTGGCAAGGGCGGCCGCCTCGGTAGGAGAGCGTGTCCGTGGGGGAGTCGAGGCGACCGTCGCCGCGGTGGGGCAGAACACCAATCTCGGCATTCTCCTGCTCTGCGCCCCCCTTGCGCTGGCATCTGAGATTCCGGCCGAACTCCGAAGCGCCCTGAACCGGGTGCTCGACGCCCTCGATGAAGCGGACGGCGCAGACGTCTTCGAAGCGATTCGGCGTGCCAATCCCGGCGGGCTCGGCAAGGCCGACCGCTACGACGTGACCGCCGACGCGCCAGCGGTCACGCTGCGGGCGGCCATGGCGGAGGCTGCCCCCCGCGATCGCATCGCACGCGCGTATGTCACCGGTTTCGCCGACCTGTTCGAGGTCGGCTTGACCGCCCTGGAAACCGCCCGCGCACAGGGCCTCGCCGCGCCCTGGACCACCACTGCAGTCCATCTCGCCTTTCTCGCCGAAGTCCCCGACAGCCACATCGCCCGCAAGCACGGGCCGGACACGGCCGAGGCGATCCGGCGGGAAACCGCCACCACGTTCCGCGGGCTCGATCTCCGAACGCAGCCGGTCGAAGCGCTGCTGGCCTACGATCGTCGGCTCAAGGCGGCGGGCATCAATCCCGGAACGAGCGCCGATTTCACTGTCGCAACATTGTTTGCCGACACGCTGCTCAGGGCACGCGGAGAGTGGCTCGCCTAGCGAAACGGCAAGGCACAAAAGGTTCCGGCTGCCATGCGTCGGAAGGGCAAAAAATTACCGATTTCAGAGCCTTGCGCGGGTTGTTCGGTGCGGAGGCTCGCTGTACGGTCCGCGCCGCTGTCCGGGATAACCGGCTCGGCTCCTTCGTCGAGCGCCGAGAACAAGGACGGCCTTAGGCTGCGCCCACGAGGGAGCGCGGCCTTTTTCCGAGGAATCCAGGGAGATCCCCCGAATGGCAACGATCAACAAAGTTCAGGTCGGCGAAGCACTCGTCGGCGACGGCAATGAGGTCGCTCACATCGACCTGATCATCGGACCGCGCGGTTCGCCGGCCGAGACGGCTTTCTGCAACGGCCTCGTGAACAACAAGCACGGCTTCACCAGCCTGCTCGCAGTCATCGCGCCGAACCTGCCGTGCAAGCCCAACACGCTGATGTTCAACAAGGTCACCATCAACGACGCCCGTCAGGCCGTCCAGATGTTCGGCCCCGCCCAGCACGGCGTCGCCAAGGCTGTCCAGGACGCGGTTGCCGAAGGCACCATCCCGGCTTCCGAAGCCGACGACCTGTTCATCCTGGTCGGCGTGTTCATCCACTGGGAAGCGGCTGACGACGCCAAGATCCAGAAGTACAACTACGAGGCTACCAAGCTCTCGATCGAGCGCGCTGTGCGCGGCGAGCCGAAGGCTTCGGTCGTCACCGAGCAGCGCAACTCCGCGACCCACCCCTTCGCAGCGAACGCTTAGATCGGGGACAGTTCTGGGCAGAGTTCGCCTCCGCCTGCTCCGCGGGGCCTGCTCCAGCGACTGGCCTCCATCTTCCTTGGACGCTAACGAGATCGGGACGGCGCAAGCCGTCCCTTTCTTTTTGTCCCGATAGAACGCGCCGGCCGGTACCGACGGCGGCCGAAAACCTACCCGCGCAGCGTCCCGTCGTGGATCGCCGACGCCACGAGCGCCCCGGCAGCGCCGAGGGATTGCAACGCCAGGATGTCGTCCGGCCCGCGAACCCCGCCGGCGCCATGGATAGACACGGTGGGTGCCAGGGTGATCGCCCGGATGAGTGCCAGGGTGTCCACCCCCCTATTGGCCCCGATGCTCGCCAGGGTCATAACTATGACGTCGCGAGGCCACAGCGACGGGTCCGCGTGCAAATCCGGCGGACCGAGCAGCACGTCGCCCCGGCTGTCGAGGGAGAGCACGGCCCGATTGCCCAGCGCACGGACCAGGCGGGAATCGGTCTGGCTCTCGCTGCCGATCACCGGCCGGCCGAGCCCTTCGCCGAGGAACGCCTCGACCCCGGCCAGATCCGAAAACCCGGCATCGACCCAGAGCTCGACGTCGGGACAGGCCGCCCGGATCGCCCGGAGGCTGGCGAGGTCCGGCGCGCGGCCCTCCACGATGGCGTCGAGGTCGGCGACGTAGAGAATCTCGGCCGGGTAGGCGGCGAGAAGGCCGCGGGCGATGTCGGCGGGGGCCGATCCGCTGGCCAAAGGGGTGCGGATCGGGGCATAGGCGTCGCGGTCGCCCGCGCGGGCGCGCACGACGCAGCCGCCGCGCAGGTCGATCACCGGAATCACCCGGAACGCCATTTTTCTTATCCCCCAGCGAGATGCCCGTGAGCCGACCCGCGCACGACCAAACTCCCAAAAAAATCGGGTGGGATCTCGGGGGGGTGCATGTCAAGGCGGCGCTGGTCGAGGGCGGCCGCGTGCACGAGGCGGTGCAGGCGCCGTGCAAGCTCTGGCGCGGTATCCCGGCCCTCGACGAGACCTTTTCGAAGCTACTCCCCGATTGGGCCCGCGAAGAAGCCGACCACGCCGTCACCATGACGGGTGAGCTGACCGATTGCTTCAAGGACCGCGGCGACGGCGTGGCGCAACTCGCGGCCTGGGCCGCCGCGAACCTCAAGGGCCGCGTGCGGATCTATGCCGGCCGCTCCGGCTTCGTCACGCTGGAGGCCGCGGAGGCGCAAGCCGCCGACATCGCCTCGGCCAACTGGCACGCCACCGCCGCCCTCGTCGGCCGCCACGTCGCCAATGCGCTGCTGGTCGATATCGGCTCGACCACCTCCGACCTGATCCCGATCGTCGGCGGCCGGCCCGCCTCCACCGGTTACAGCGACGCCGAGCGCCTGGAGACCAGCGAGCTCGTCTATTCCGGCGTGGTGCGCACGGCCCTGCCGGCGCTCGCCACGCACGCCCCCTGGGCCGGTCGGCGCACGGCGCTCATGGCCGAATCCTTCGCCACCACCGCCGACATCCACCGCCTGCTCGGCGATCTCCCCGAGGGCGCCGACCAGCAGCACAGCGCCGATCTCAAGGGCAAGTCGATCGCGGAATCCGAGACGCGCCTCTCGCGCATCATCGGCCGCGATCACTCCGAGGGGTCCGAGGCGGCATGGCGTGCGCTCGCGGCCTGGTTCGCCGAGGCCCAGCTCCGCTCCCTCCACAACGCCGCCGCGACGCTGCTCTCCCGCTCCGACCTCCCGCCGGACGCGCCGCTGGTGATCTGCGGCGCCGGGAGCTTTCTGGCCGAACGCCTTGCCCGCCGTCTCGGCCGCCCAGCCCGGGCCTTCACCGGCGTGATCGCCGACAGCCTCGCGGACCGCGACGCCGGCTGGATCTCGACCTGCGGGCCGGCCGTGGCGGTCGGGCTGCTGGCGGAGGATTGAGTCCACCGGCATTTTTAGCCCGAACGGACTGTAGAACCCTTACGGCCCCCGACACGCCATCACGCCCGCGGCCTGGACCACGCTAAGGGCCTTGCGCCGCACGCCGAGCGGAAGGCCTGGCCGATCGGCGACAAGCGCGGCGTCCCGCGCCAGATCCCGGTCGCAGGCGCATGAGGCGTAGCCGGCCGTGTCGTAGCAAGCGTCGTGGCGCATGCAGGCCGCGTCGAGGTCGTCGGTGGGCGGCAAGCCTTCGCCCCGCTGGCCGGCCCCGCAATAATTGCCGTGAAACAGCTCCGTCCCAGCCAGCACGTTGGCGAGGTTCGCGTCCGGCTGTGGCGTTCCGGCAGGCGCGTCGCCGGCATTGAGATCGTTGGCCGGACCGCCGGCCTTCGCGGCCGAGCCGCGCAGGGTCTTGGGGATCGCCGAACCGGAACCCGGCTCGGCCAAGCTCTCGGCGTTGCGCGAATTCGGCTCGGACAGGTCCGGGAGCGGCGGCGGAGGGCCCGGAACCGTGGTCTCCTCCGGTGACGCCGGCACCTCGGTCTGCGCCAGGGTGCCGGACGCGGCGGCCATCAAGACGAGGGCGAGCAGGGGCCTGAGCAGGATCACGATGGTTGCACTCGGTTCGACCGGACCAGTAAGCCCCGGCTCGACAATCCGGTTCCGCCCGTGCTTTGCGGAAGACCTTCACGGCGCGAAGCCGAGCCGATCCACCCGACACGCACGAGGCCCCCGCGCATGAGCGCTGCCAAGAAACTCGTCCGCATCCTGGCCACCCGCACCGGCGAGGCCATCGAACTCGCCTTCGCCACGGAAGGCGGCGGCACCGTCAAGGTGCTGGCGAGCGAGGACCAGATCGACCAGCTCGTGGACGAGCTGGAGGATATTTTGAATTCGCCAGCGGATGGCGAGGAGGGGTAAGGGCCACCTCCGTCATCGCTTCGCCTTCGGCTCGCAAAGACGAGAGCGGATGACCTTCACGGCGCTGGCACTCACCGCAGGAAATCACCGAACGCGCGCGGTCCGTCCGGCACCGCGATCTTGCCCGTCACCTTCAGCGTTCCGGCATCGATGACGCTCAGCGAGTTGTCGCCCCAGTTGGCGACGTAGAGCGTCTTACCGTCCTTCGCGGCGGCGATGCCCTCGGGGTGGTCTTCGACGTCGATGGTGCCGGCGGGCTTGAGGTCGTCGAGGCCGAAGGCGGTGACGGTGTTGGAATACTGGTCGGTGACGAAGCCGCGCCCCCCCGCCAGCGCCACCACGTAGGGCCGGTCGCCGGTCTTCACCCGGCCGATCTCGCGGCGGGCGGCAACGTCGATCACCGAGACGTCGTTCGAGGTGACGTTGGCGGTGTAGGCCCGACGGCCGTCGGCCGAGAGGGTCAGGCCGAACGGATGCTGTCCGACCGCGATTTTTTGCGATTCCCGGGCCGTCGCGAGATCGACCACCGAGACCGAATCCGCCTCGCGGTTGGCCACGAGCAGGCTGCGGCCGTCGGGCGTGACGGCGAGGCCCGACGGCGATTTACCCACCGCGATCTCGCCGGTCTGCTTCAGGCCCTCGGGGGCGGGCGCCAGCACGAAGACGCGGCTGGCATACCAGTCGGCGACGTAGACCGTGCCGGTCTGCGGGTCGACGCAGATGCCGAGGGGGCCGCCGGGGACCGCGAGGCTCGCCGTCACCTTGCGCGCGTCGAGATCGAGCACCGCGACCGACTGGCCCTCGGGGCGCGTGACGTAGGCGGTCCGGCGGTCCGGCGAGAGGGCGATGCCGGCCGGAGCGCCGTCGAGGGGAATGTGGGCGATCACCTTAGCCTGGCCGAGATCGACCACGGCAACCTCACCGGCGAGCTGGGCGGTGACGTAGGCTTCCTGAGCGAAGGTGGGCACCGCGGTCAGCAGGACAGTCAAGAAGAAGAGGGGCAGGCCGAGACGATGGCTCATGCGGGGTCCTGTCTCGTCGCTTGGGTTGGGTAGACGGTTCGCAACCCATGATCTCACCCAACCACCTCATCCTCAGGTGCGAGGCGTAGCCCAGCCTCGACGGAGGGCTTCGGGGATCGCGCGGCTGGCCGGAGCCCTCCGCTACCCTGCGGCACCTCAGGATGAGGGCGAGCATAGGGAGACCGGATTCACCGCGAGAATTCCCCTCCCCGAGGGGGGAGGGGACGAAAAGGCTACGAGCCCTTCTCGGCCTTTTCCTTCACGTTGGTGAGGCTGGCCTTGTAGAGGTCGGAGACGGCCTTCTTGGAGGCCTCGTCGTTCAGGTCCGGCGGCGGATCGTTGTTCATGTAGCCGCGGTAGAACGCGCCCTTCCAGGTCAGCTTCGTCTTGCCGCCGGCATCCTCGACCTCGATCGTCGAGGAATAGTCGTTCACCGGCAGCACCTTCACGTCGACCTTGTCGATCCGGTACATGAAGGTCTTCTTCGCGTCGTCGTACTTGGCGAGCTCTTCCACCACCGTGGCGCCGCCCTTGAGCGTCAGCGTGCGGGTCGCCTTGACCTCGTTGCCGCCCTTGCCCTCGGTCTTCTCGACCACCGGGATCCAGCTGCCGTCCTGGAAGTTGCCGACGATCTTCCAGACCTTGTCGGCCGGAGCGTTGATCTCGATCGACTCGGACACCTTCTGGCGGCTCGGCCCGTGGGCCTGTGCCGAGAACGACACCGTGGCGAGGGCCGCCACCGTGGCCATTGTTAGAAACCGCATCGTGTCTTTCCTCCCATCTTCGCCGCCATCCGGGCGGCGGATCTTCGTGTGCTCGTAGGCTCCGTCAGGAGCCGCCTTTCTCCACCCGCGCCTTGAGGTTCTCAAGGCTGGCATGGACCCAGGCTCGCACCGCCTTCTCAGAGTTTTCGTCGTTCAGCTCCGGCGGCGGATTGATGTTCGGATAGCCGCGGTAGAACGCGGCGTTCCACTCGACCTTCGCGCGGTCCGTGCCCTCCGGTTGAACCGAAATCGTGGCCGAGTAATCGCCGGCCGGCAGGTCGCGAACGTCGTTGCTGGTAATGTAGTAGGCGAGGGAGCGGCGGGCGGCGTCGTATCTGCGGCCCTTCTCCACGAGGGTTCGGCCGCTGCCGAGGGTTAGCGTCCGCGTCGAGACGGCCGGGTCGTCGCCGTCCTCGCGGGTGCCGACGACCCGCTCGACCCAGCTCGAATCCTTCACGTTCCCGACCACCGCCCAGACCTTGTCGGCGGCCGCATCGATCTCGATGGCCTCGACGATCTTGCGGCGCGTCGGCGCGTGCTGAGCTTGCGCCACGCCCGCCACGAGCGTCGTCAGGGCAATCCCTGCGAAGACGATCCGGCGCATCGTATTCTCCCCATGCCGCGTCATCGGCCGGCCTCGGTTCGTTCGAGGACGCGGTCGGTCCGCCCTAGGGCGGCAGCGACCTTGTCCTCGATCCAGTCCCAGGCCTCGCGCTCGGCGGGACCGGCAGTCTTGGATATCGCGATGGCGTGGTAGGCCATCTCGGTCAGGATCTTTTCGGGTTCCAGCATCTTCAGCCGGGTCGAGAGGATCGCGGCCTCCAGCACCGCTGCCTGCGCCCGGTTGTAGCCGAGGAAGGGCTTGTGGCTCGCCGCATGCACCAGCCGGCCGCGATAACGCGGACGCTGTGCGTCGTCCTCCTTGTCAATCACCTCGAACTCGGCATGGCCGAAGCAGGAGGCGAGGCGCTTACCCCGGATCTTGTCGCAATCCATCACCGGCCAGTCGCGGCGGCCGGTGACCACGCCGGCGATGACGCGCACGTCCGTCGGCGACGACGCCACGAAATACGGCGAGGCCTCGAGGTTGAGGATGGTCGGCGAGGGCCGGAACGGCGCCAGCACATAGTCCTCGCCGTCGCGGATCAGCCCGAACGGCACGAGGTGCAGTTCGCCCTCCGGCGACAGGGTCGTGACGATGGTTTCGAGGATGAAGGGCACTGAGGCTCAGTTCTCGTCCGGCACGAGCTTGCCGCAGACGATGCGGCCGGATTTCGGTGTGCTCAACGCGTCGTCGACCGCGTTCGATCCGCGGCCGTCCACGGTCTCGGGCTTCGCCGCATCCGCCTCGGGCCGCGCATCGCGCGTGCCCGGCGGCGGCGCGTCGGGGCCGCTGTGCTTCGTGTGTCCGGCCTTCTTGAAGGCCGTGGTGTCCTCGCGGTCGCGCTCGGCCGCGCAGCCCCAGTCGAGCGGCTCGTCCTGCACGTAGCGCTTGCCGAGCCGCAGGGCCGTCTCCGCCTTGGTCAGCTCGCCGCCGAGATAGAAGGCGTGGGCGCCGTCCGCCGCAACGTCGAGATCCGAGAAGAAAGCCATCGCGTCGGTGCCGACCTTGTGGATCGCGCGGTTGTAGACGTGGATGCCGTCCTCGGCGACGGCAATGCGGTAGTTGGGATCGCGCACTTCGGCAGCGAGCGTTGCGATTTCGTCCGGTGTCTGCACGAAGGGCCGCTTGTCGTGAAGTGCCAGTAGGTCCCGGCCGTAGCCCTTGGGCAGGGCCGAATCCGCCTTGGCCGCGTACATCACGCGCCGGGCGGCGTCGTGCTCCTCCACCGTGCGCCGGGTGTGATTGGAGACCTGGACGATGAGCACGTTGCGGATCGACAGTTCGGAACACATTCCCGCGAGGAGCGCCGTGACGCCGAGGCTGTCGGCCTCCGTCAGCTCCGTGAGGTTGCCCGTGCCCATCATCATCTCGATGTCCGGCCAGCGCTTCCGCACGTCGTTGTAGCGGGCGATCGACTCGACGAAGCCGAAATGGATCGGCTCGAGGATCGGGTCGGCCATGTAGGGCAGGCCGGCCTTCTCCATCCGCTCGATCGCCCGGTCGAGGGAGGGCATGTCGTCCGGCCGCATCGGCACGAGGACGGGCACCGCGCCGATCTCGAAGGCGAGATCGAGGGTTTCCTCGTTGAGGCTGAGCAGGTAGTCGGCACCCGCCTTCGCGCCCCGCGTGAGTTCGTCGAGCGAGAACGAGTCGACGCTGACCGTCAGGCCGGCCTGCTTCATCGCGCGCACGGCGTCGTCGAGATGCGGGAACGGCGTGTCGGGCAGGCCGCCGAGGTCGATGACGTCCGAGCCGCGGCGGGCGAGGTCGAGCCCCTTCGCGACGATCTGGTCGACGCTCATCTTCGACGCGTCGACGATCTCCGAGAAGATCCTCAGGTCGTGTTTCGACAAGTCGACCTTGCGTCCGGCAAGACCCAAGAAGGCCGGCAGGTCGACGATCTCGTCCGGACCACGCTCGACCGGCAGCTTGAAGTGCTCGGCCAGCACCTCCGGGTTCGCACGGCAGCGGCCGGGCAGGACGATGCGCGTCGCGCCCTCGGGGATGGTGATGCGGCGCTTGATGATCTCTTCCGTCATCAGCGCGGCGACCTTCACGCCGGCATCGGCGATCGACCAGGCGAAGCGCTCGGGCGGCAGCGTGTTCGCGACCTTTTCCAGCCGGGCGTGGGCGAGCTTGCCGGTGATGAAGAGGAGATGTTCTCTGCTCGAAGAGGAATCGCCGCTCATGCCGCGGCGTCCTGCAACGGTAGGTCCGGGCCTTGCAGGAAGATCTCGCCGGAGAAGCGCCGCGCGAAGTCCGGGAACGCCCGGTCCACCAGCCCGAGACGCGCAAGGGCCTCCGGCGAGGCCCCGGCAGGGCAGGGCGCCGATTTCAGCAGCAGGCAACGCGTCGCGCCGAGCGCCGCGGCGAGCCAGAGGGCGAGGCTGTCCGAGGTCACGTCCCAGCTCTCGGGAATGCCGGGATGACCGGCGCGCAACGCGGCGGGAGCCCAGAGGCAGGGGGCCTCGTGCGCGGCCGCCGCTTCGACGCTGTGGACGATGGCGAGCCGCGGCGCGATCTCGCAAAACACCTCCGCCATGCGGCCCATGGCGTCGAGGGCGAGGCGGTGGGCGAGGGCGTCCGAATAGCCGAGCGCGGCCTGCGACGTGCGCACCGCCTCGGCGAAGGGTCCGCCGCCGGGCACGATCACGGCCCGCCCCTCGGCGCCGTCGGCAAGCCGAGCCAGCACGCTATGCAGCCGTGGCGCATCGGCGAGCAGGCTGCCGCCGACCTTGACCACGCTCACCGGACCCGGAGCCGCCATGGTCACGCCGCGTCGCGCCGCCCGAGGGCGCGCAGAGCCTGCACCGCGGCGCTCACCCGCACGGGATCGAGCGCGTTGCGCCGGTCGCCGTCCTGGCAGAGGCCGCCGCGAAATCCGAGATAGCCGGGTTCGTGCGCGGCCAGCGCCGGCACGTCCTCCACGCGCAGCGATCCGGCCAATCCCGAGATCAGCCCATGGCTCCGGCACGCGGCGACGAAGGCGGCGAGCCGGTCGGGGGCCAGGAGGTCGCTCAGGCGGCGTCCGGTCTTGGCACGCGTGTCGATCATCGCGCCGCGAAAGCCGGACGCGGCGAGCCGCGGCACCATGTCGAGCGCGAGCTCGTCCTCGGCGAACAGCACGCCGACCAGCCGGTCGCGGGCGGCTTCGGCGGCGGTGGCGAGTACGGCGTCGCTCTGCTCGGCCGACACGGCGACCTTGACGTAGTCGACCCCCGTCCCGGCCATGGCGGAGACGCAGGCGGCCAGCGCCTCGTCGCCGTCGGGCTCGCCCGCGACCGCGCTCGTCGTCACCCGTCCGCCGACGCGTGCCACGATGGCCCGCACGACCTCCACCGGCAGCGCGCCGAGCGCACCGTTCGCGGGATCCTTGGCATCGACGAGATCGGCGCCGGAGGCGCAGGCGAGAGCGGCTTCGTCAGCGTCGCGCACGCTGACGAGGAGACGGGGGCGGGGGGGGGTGGGCTCGGACACGGGACGCATCGGGACTCGGTGATCGCGGGGCGCCGTCCGCCGATCAGGAGCGGTTCGGCAGCGGCTCGGCGAGGAGGCGGTTCTTCACGATCGAGCGCGCGGCATGCACCCAATCGTCGTCGGTGTTGGCCCTTATCACGACGAGGCCCTGACGCACGATCCTTCCCGACGCAGCCTCGGCAATCGTCACGGTCAGGTTGAAGAGCTGCGCCGAGCCCTTTTCCGCGACCGTCGTGACCATGAGTTCGGCGCCGGCCGCCTTGGCGATGTCGCCGGTGCAGCCGTTGCACTTGAAGAGCGGCGCCTGCTTCTTGATCTCCTCGGCCTGCCCGGCGAGGTCGACGGGATCGAGGCCGCCTTTATCGACGAGTTGCCTGCGAAGCTCGTCGGTGACGATGTCGAGCCGCTTCAATTGGGCGGGCGGCGCCTTCCGACCGTAGGGAAGGCTGGGATCGTCGAGCTCGGCGGAGAAGATCGCCGCCTTGCGCCCAGCCTCGGCCATGGCGACGGCCGGCAGCAAGGGAGCCAACGCCAGGGCCGCCAGCGCGAGGCGGCGGAGGGCGAGCGTCGGGCGCTGGGTCATAGCGATGCCTCATCGGACGCGACGGGGGAGGACACGCCGCCGTCGTCGAATAGCTTGTGCGCGAGGAGAGTTTGGCAACTCCCGCATGACTGCACGCCCGCCCTGGCCCGCCGGATATGCCGCGATGCAGCATGCCCGGCGCGGCGCTGCGAGCTTAGAAAGTCCTTATGCATCAGCCGTTGAGGGCAGCACCGAGATGTTGTTAGCGTCCGCCTGCATGCCTCTCTCCACCCTTCGCCTCCTCGCCGCCCTGTCCGCACTCGCCGCCGTCGTTGGCGGCCCGCCCGGTGCCATCGCACAGGAGCCGAAAGCCGAAACCGGCGAGCCTCCCCCCGGTTCGCCGACGGCGCAGCAGCCCGCGGCCATGCCGGGCAGCGAGACGCATGTCGCATTCATCTACCGTCCGATCCCTGCGCCGTCCTCCTACGATGCGGAGGCCGAACCGGAGGATCTCGGCGTCGCCGGTGCGCGCATGGCGGTGAAGGACAACAACACGACCGGCCGCTTCACCAAGCAGACCTACTCCCTCGACGAGGTTGCGCTGGAGGAGGGCAGGAACGCCGTCGACGCCGCCAAGGAGCTGGCCGGCAAGGGCGTGAAGTATTTCGTGGTGGCGCTGCCGGCCGCCGAGGTTCTGGCCGTCGCCGACGCGCTCAAGGGTGACGGGGTGGCGGTCTTCAACGTCGGGTCGCCGGACGATTCCCTGCGCGGGGCCGAGTGCCGCGCCAACGTCTTCCACGTCATCCCCAGCCGCGCGATGCAGACCGACGCGATTGCGCAATACATGACGCTGATGCGCTGGCGGAAGGTGTTCCTCATCGTCGGCCCGAGCGACCGGGACAAAGCCTATGCCGAGGCCATGAAGAACTCGGCCAAGAAGTTCGGGCTCAAGATCACGGCGGAAAAGCCCTGGACCTTCGGCCCCCTGATGAAGGCGCGCGGCGATACGCCGACCCGGGCCGAGGCGATGGTGTTCACCCGGGGCCTCGATTACGACCTCGCCGTCGTCGCAGACGAAGAGCAGGATTGGGGCGAGTACGTCCCCTACCGCACCGTCGATCCGCGTCCCGTCGCCGGCACGGCCGGGCTGGTCGCCACGACCTGGCATCCGACCCTGGAGACCTGGGGCGCGGCCCAGGCGCAGAACCGCTTCCGTCGGCTCTCGGGCCGCCTGATGCGCCCCCTCGACTACCAGGCCTGGGCCGGTGTGCGCAGCGTCGGCGAGGCCGGCACCCAGAAGAAGACCACCGACGCCGCGACGCTCGTCCCGTACTTCACCGAGCCGGGCTTCGGCCTGCCCGCCTACAAGGGCGTCTCGCTGAGCTTCCGCCCCTGGGACCACCAGCTGCGCCAGCCGATCATCGTCGTACAGCCGAAGGCGATGGTCTCGGTGGCGCCCGAGCAGGGCTTCATCCACCAGCGCACGCCGCTGGACACGCTGGGGGTCGACCAGCCCGAGACGACCTGCAAGCTGAAATGAGCGACGGGGCCAAGGATCGTGCGGCAATCGAACGCCGATGTTTCGATCGAACCTGGGCAAAGGCGAATGTTCCTGCCAGGAAAATGCGCTAAGTCGCCAGGGCGAATGCGCGAAACAGCGTGCGCGACAGGGAGGATGCGGATGAGCGGTCGCTTGAAGGCGAGCGTGAGCGTTGCAATGCTCGCCGGGACTTGGCTGGGGCTATCGGGCGCCGCGGAGGCGTTCACCGCCTACGTGTCGAACGAGAAGGGCAACTCCGTCACCGTCATCGACACCACGACCATGGCCGTCACCGGGACCTGGAAGGTCGGCCGGCGCCCGCGCGGGATCACGCTGTCGAAAGACGACAAGGAGCTGTTCGTCTGCGCCAGCGACGACGACCGCATCGACGTCCTCGACACCGCCACCGGCAAGGTCGTGCGCTCGCTGCGCTCCGGGCCCGATCCCGAGCAGTTCATCCTCCATTCCAGCGGCAACCCGCTCTACGTCGCCAACGAGGACGACAGCCAGGTCACCATCCTCGACATCGAGAAGAACAAGGTGCTGGCCGAAGTGCCGGTGGGGGTCGAGCCCGAGGGCATGGGCCTGTCGCCGGACGGCAAGATCCTCGTGAACACCTCCGAAACCACCAACATGGCCCACTTCATCGACACCAAGACCTTCGAGGTGATCGACAACGTGCTGGTCGACGCCCGGCCGCGCTTTGCCGAGTTCTCGGGCGACGGCAAGATGCTGTGGGTCTCGGCCGAGGTCGGCGGCACTGTCTCGGTGATCGACGTCGCCACCCGCAAGGTCGTGAAGAAGGTGACCTTCAAGATCCCGAGCGTGAACGACGAGCAGATCCAGCCCGTCGGCGTGCGCATCACCAAGGACGGCTCCAAGGCCTTCGTGGCGCTTGGCCCCGCCAACCGAGTCGCGGTGGTGAACACCAAAACGTACGAGGTCGAGAAGTACCTGCCCGTCGGCCAGCGCGTCTGGCAGCTCGCCTTCACCCCGGACGAGAAGCAGCTCTACACGACCAACGGTACCTCCAACGACGTCTCGGTGATCGACGTCGAATCGCTCAAGGTCGTGAAGAGCATCCAGACAGGCCTGCTGCCCTGGGGCGTGGCCATCTCGAAGAAGTAGATCGTCCAGATATCGGACCGCCGGCGAACGGCGGCAGGAGGGACCCGTATGAAGGCATTGAAGCTCGCCGCGTTGCTCGGTGCATCGCTCTGTCTGGCTGCCCCGGCCATGGCGCTCGATCTCACCAAGAAGCGCCAGAACCTGCCCGACCTCGTGCTCGGCAACGAGGACGGCAACGACTTCGTGGTAGAGAACAAGGACATCGAGCTGGAAGCGGGCAAAGCCTATCGGCTGCGCATCGTCGCCAAGGGACACCAGGAATACAAGTTCAACGCGCCGGAGTTCTTCCGCAACATCTGGTTCAACCAGATCGTCATCGAGCACAAGGAGATCCACGGCGGCGGGCCGCCGGATCACTTGGAGTTCGACGATCCGGGCGAGATCGCGATCGAGTTCGTCGCAATCAAGCCGGGCGAGTTCAAGTGGTATTCGCAAGGCCTGGAGGCCAAGGGCCTGACCGGCACGATTTCGGTGAAGTGATGATGGGGATGACACGCGGCGCGCTTCTGATCGCAGCCCTTGCCTTGACCTACCCAGCTTTCGCCGACGACGCGGCCGAATGCACCTCCGGCATCGCGATGATCCAGGCCGAGATCGCCAAGACGCCCGCAGAGCCCGTCCTCGCCAAACTCCGCAAGGCCCTGAAGGTCGCCGAGCGCGAGCAGAAGGAGGGCGAGTTCGACGAGTGCCTCGACGCCGTCGGCGACGCGAAGCGGGCCGTGAAATGAGTGCGGATCTGCGTGACGAGGGCGCCGCCCTCGACATCGCCGACGTCAGCCACCGCTTCGGCCAGCGGGCCGCCCTGTCGGACGTGTCGCTGCGAGTGGAGCGCGGGCATTTCACCGCGCTGCTCGGGCCGAACGGGGCCGGCAAGACTACGCTCTTCTCTGTGGTCACGCGGCTCTACAACAACCAGAACGGCCAGGTCTCGATCTTCGGCCATCCGTTGGATCGCGAGCCGTCCCGGGCGCTCGCCCGCCTCGGCGTTGTCTTCCAGGCACGCACGCTCGATACCGACCTCACCGTCGCGCAGAACCTGTTCTACCACGCCAGCCTGCACGGCATCGCCCGGCGCGCCGCGCGCGACCGCATCGACGTGCTGCTGAACCGCGTCGGGCTCGCCGACCGGCGCAATGACAAGATCCGCACCCTGTCCGGCGGCCAGTCGCGTCGCATCGAGATCGCCCGCTCGTTGATCCACGAGCCGCGCCTGCTGCTCCTCGACGAGCCCACCGTCGGGCTCGACCTCGAATCCCGCGCCGACATCGTCGGCATCGTCCGCGCGCTGGTGCGGGAGGAGGGGCTGTCGGTACTCTGGGCGACCCACATCTTCGAAGAGATTTCGTCCGAGGACGACGTCGTGGTGCTGCACAAGGGCCGGATCGTGGCGCGCGGCCTTGCCGGCGGCATCGGCGAGGCGGGTGAGAGCCTCGAAGCGACCTTCCGCCGGCTCGTCGCCGAACCCGCCAGGAGCGCGCCGCCCAAGGTAGCCGCATGAGCAACGTTTCGAACTCCGCCGTCGCCGGTGCTGCACCGGCCGGTGCGGTCTCCAAGCCTGTGCCGCATCTCGGCCGGCTCGATTTCATCGGCTACCTGCGGGCGCTCGGCGGCATCGTCCGCCGCGAACTGCTGCGCTTCTTCAACCAGAAGGAGCGGTTCTTCTCGGCGCTGGTGCGCCCCCTGGTCTGGCTCTTCATCTTCGCGGCGGGCTTCCGCAACACGCTCGGCGTCTCGATCGTGCCGCCCTACGAGACCTACGTGCTCTACGAGGTCTACGTGGTGCCCGGCCTCGCCGTTATGATCCAGCTGTTCAACGGCATGCAATCCTCGCTCTCGATGGTCTACGACCGCGAGGTCGGCTCGATGAAGGTGCTGCTGACGAGCCCTTATCCGCGCTGGACGCTGCTGCTCGCCAAGCTGATCGCCGGCGTCTCCGTCTCGGTGGTTCAGGCCTACGCGTTCCTCGGCGTCGCCTGGTTCTGGGAGACCGACATTCCGCCGCTCGGCTACCTCACGGCGCTGCCGGCGTTCATCGCGGCCGGCATGATGCTCGGGGCGATCGGTCTGTTCCTGTCCTCGCTGGTGCGGCAGCTCGAGAACTTTGCCAGCGTGATGAACTTCGTGATCTTCCCGATGTTCTTCGCCTCTTCCGCCCTATATCCGCTCTGGCGGATCCGGGAATCGAGCGAGACGCTCTACTGGATCTGCGAGGCCAACCCGTTCTCGCACGCGGTCGAGCTGGTCCGCTTCGCCCTCTACGCGAAGTTCGAGCCGGTCGCCTGCGCCGTCGTCCTCGGGACCGGCCTCGTGTTCTTCACTCTGGCCGTCATCGCCTACGATCCCGGCCGCGGCATCATGGCCCGGCGCGGTGGACCTGCAGGCGAGGCGAGCTGAGCCTGGATTTGAGAGTTCGCATGATCCGTCCGTTTCTCGCAGCAAGCCTCGGTCTGTTCGTTGCGGCAGCTCCCGCCCTGGCGCAGCCGAAGCCCGATCCCGACTGGCCCTGCGCCCAGCGCAAGGTCACGACCCTCGGCTACGGCTCGTTCTGGACTGGGCCCGACCTCACGGCGGCCGGCGAATGGGGCAACGACCGCGAGGCGGCACAGCTCGCCCGCAAACTTGCCTCGCGGCGCACGGAGCTGAACGACGTCGACGGCCTGCTCGACGACTTCGTCAAGGACATCCAGGACAAGGACGAGAAGGACAAGAAGCTCGCCCGCGTCTTCGCCGGGGTGTTCGAGGTCGTCAACGCCGAGCGCAACACCGTGGTCGCGGGCATCGTCCGCTACGCGCAAGGGCAGCAGCGGCTCGCCAAGCGCATCCGCGACGAGGCCGACAAGGTGAGCGAGACCCGCGAGGGCCCGGTCGACGACGCCACCAAGGTCGTGAGCAAGGACAGCACCGATCTCGAGACGGCTTTCAACTGGGACCGCCGCATCTTCGACGAGCGCAACAAGTCCGTGACCTATGTCTGCGAAGTGCCGACGCTCCTCGAGCAGCGCCTCGGCGAATTGGCCCGGAAGATCCAGGCCAAGCTGTAGCGGCCGGACGGCCGGCCGACCTTGCCAGCACATCGCGAGGTCGCAGCGATATTGGCCTAGCCGGATCCAATCGCTTCTGCGGTTGGACACAATCCTCCCGGCCGCCTCTCGTCTGTCGCGATCGTCCCCTGAATACGATTCGACGGCAGGAATCCGGGCGCTCTACGTTACTACCTACAAAATAATCCTAAAAATCATTCGGAAATTGAGGCATCCGGACTTGCCACATGCTCCCGGTTTGACTGCCTAATTTCCCCTAAACCTCTGAATTTCCATCGGAAATATGTTGCGGGAACACCACGCGCCCGCGCAACATTCATGAAACGCTTATGAAGACGGTGATTGTGCCGCAGCGGCAATTGCCCAGCTTCAGCCACCGGTCGAATGTCCTGGCAGACCCCGATCAACGGGGACGCCACACGACAAGGGGCTGGGGAAAATGACGATGCGGGTGCTGCGGGGCAGCCTGATTGCTTCGGTTGCGCTGCTGCCGGGGATGGGCCTGGCGCAGGAATCGACGACTCTCGAGGAAATCAGCGTCGTCGCGACGACGCCGGTCGGCGCGTCGGGCACGGGCTTCGGCCGCCGCGGCATCGGTGCCGCCGGGCCGTCCGTCGACCAGATCGCGACGGCGTCCGAGCCGCGCCTGCGCGGCGGCGCCCTGCCGCTCTACAAGATCCCGAGCACGGTCGAGACGGTCACGGCCGCGCAGATCGAGCGGGATACCGGCACCTTCAACGCCGTGGCGACCCTCGCCCGCGTCACGCCCGGCCTGAACCTCTCGGACTCGCAGGGCAACAACAACCGCGTCGACATCAACTATCGCGGCTTCCAGGCCTCGCCGGTGACCGGCGTGCCGCAGGGCCTCGCCGTCTACCAGAACGGCGTGCGCATCAACGAAGCCTTCGGCGACACGGTCAACCTCGACCTGATCCCGCCCTCGGCGATCCAGCGCATCGACGTCCTGACCTCGAACCCGGTCTTCGGCCTGAACGCGCTCGGAGGCGCGATCAACATCCAGATGAAGAACGGCTTCACCTGGCAGGGTACCGAGGTCACCGCGCTCGGCGGTTCGGACGCCCGTGTCGGCGGCGGCCTGCAGTACGGCAAACAGGTCGGCAACTGGAGCTTCTACTTCAACGGCGACGGCCTCAACGACCGCGGCTGGCGCTTCGAGAGCCCGACCACGATCGGCCGGATCTACTCCGACGTCGGCTACCGCACGCCGGATTCGGAGTTCCACCTGATCGGCAACTTCGCCCGGAGCTTCCTCGGCGCCGCGGCAGCGACGCCGACCGACTTCACCCATGTCGATCCGCGCGCGATCTTCACCTACCCCCAGACCACGACCACGCAGCTGGGTACCGTCCAGCTCACCGGCCGCGTCGACCTCTCGCCGACCTGGGATCTCGCCGGAAACGCGTATTACCGCCGCTTCAGCCAGCAATATATCGACGGCAATGATTCCGACTTCGAGAACTGCAGCGCGGCTCAGACGAACTTCAACGGCAATCTCTGCTTCGACGACGACGGCTTCACGCCGGTCGGAGCGCCCGGCAGCGCGGCACGTCGCGCGTTCCGCAACTCGCTGCGGCTCCTCGGCGCCCAGAACCAGCTGATCCCCTCGACGGCCGGCGTTCCCTACGGAACGCTCGACGTCACCAAGACCGAGGCGACCGGCTACGGCGGCTCGCTCCAGGCGGCGAACCGCGACCGGATCTTCGGCTTCGGCAACAGCTTCGTCGTCGGCGGCAGCATCGACGTGGCCGATTACAGCTACAAGTCCTCCAGCACGCTCGGCGTGATCAACCCGGATCTCTCCGTCACCACCGATCCGAACACCATCGCCAACGGGTTCGTCCCGGGCCTCGGCACGACCGGTCTGCGTACGGCTGGCGCCCTCGGTATCGCACCGAGCCAGGTCCTCGGCTCGAACCTCTACATGGGTCTCTACGCCACCGACACGTTCGACCTCACCGACTCGCTCTCGCTGACCGCCGGCGGCCGCCTGAACTTCGCCCGCATCTCCACCGTGGACCAGACCGGCTTCTCGCCGGACGTCACCGGCACCCACTACTTCACCAAGATCAATCCGGTCGCCGGTCTGACCTACCGGTTCACTCCGGGACTATCGCTCTACGGAAGCTACTCCGAATCGAACCGCGCCCCGACCCCGCTCGAACTCGCCTGCGCAAATCCCGACCGGCCCTGCCTCCTGCCGAACTCGCTCGTGGCCGACCCGCCGCTCAAGCAGGTCACCGCGCAGAACTACGAGGTCGGCATTCGCGGCTCGATCCCGAGCTTCTACGAGAACGGCCTGCTCAGCTATAAGATCAGCGCCTTCCGCAACGATCTGGCGAACGACATCCTGCAGCTCGCCACCCCGGGCAACTCGGCTCGCGGCTACTTCGTCAACGTCGCCGCTACGCGCCGCCAAGGCGTCGAAGTCGGCGCCGAGTACACGCGTGGCGATCTCTCGATCTATGCGAACTACGCGCTGATCGACGCGACGTTCCAGTTCAACGGCACCCTGTCGTCGCCGAACAATCCGTTCGCGGACGATGGCGCCATTCAGGTCACTCCCGGCAACAAGGTCCCGCTGATCCCGGATCACCAGTTCAAGGTCGGCTTCGACTACCTCGTCCTGCCGGGCTGGAACGTCGGCATGAACCTCCAGGCCTTCTCTTCGTCCTACTACCGCGGCGACGAATCGAACCTGAACAGGAAGCTGCCGGCCTACTTCGTCCTCGGCCTCAACACCTCCTATCAGGTGACGAAGAACCTGCAGATCTTCGGCCTCGTCACCAACCTGACCAACAACCGCTACACGACGTTCGGAACGTTCTTCGAGACGGGCGTGGTAGCCAACCGCTACCCCGTGAACGACCCCCGCACGACGACGCTGGCCCAGCCGCTCTCGATCTATGGCGGCCTGCGCTATGCCTTCGGCGACGCCCCGCCCCCGATGGAAGAGCCGATCATCCGCAAGTACTGACGCGGACGGCATGATCGACAGGATGGCGCGGCTCCCCGGAGCCGCGCCATCCTGCGTTTCGGCCTGATCCTCTCGACTGGAAAGCCTCCGGCATCCGCGATAACGGTCGGAAACTCCTAGACCCTATTGCCAGATCGTCCCGGGCAGTTTACGCAATCCTGGCTAGGCCACGGAGGGTCGCGCAGCAGGTTGCTGCGGCGCCACGATCCGGCGGCCGGTCCTTTCGTGCAGGGCGACATCGCCCGCCGACCTACCCAGGAGTGACATCAAATGGCGTTCAAGCTCACCAGCGCAGCCCTTCTCGCGGCCATCATCGGCGCAGGCGTCGCCGCTCCGGTCGTCGCCGCCCCGTCGATGACCAAGATCGACATCGCCGCCTTCGATCCCGACAAGGACGGCACCATCGACGCCAAGGAAGTCGAGACCGCGGCCACCGCCGCCTTCGCCAAGCTGGAGAAGGACAAGGACGGCACCCTCGACGCCAAGGAGCTCGAAGGCCGCCTGACCGCCGCCGACCTCAAGAAGGCCGATCCGGACGGCGACGGCACCCTCGACCAGAAGGAATACGTCGCCCTTGCTCTCGGCCTGTTCAAGGCCGCCGACCCGGACAACGACGGCACCATCGACGCCAAGGAGCTCATGAGCCCCGCCGGCTCGGCCCTGGTTCAGGTCATCCGCTAAACCGTTCGATGCGGCCGGGGATCGTCACACAGAGCACCGGCGCCAAAAAGGCGCCGGACGTTTCCGCCGCGGAACACAGAAGGGGCGCGGATCGTGAGATCCGCGCCCCTTCTGTTTGCATGCGAGCGACCGGCAGGACGCCTTTGTATCGGTGGCCTTCGGGGCTGCACGCCGAACGAGCGGCGACGCGCCGTTGCTCCTTGCCGGCGGTTTACAAGTCGAGGCTCAAGGCCGCCGGCATCAATACGCGTTCTCGGTCTTGAACAGCGCGAACGGCGTCGTGGCCAGGATCTGCAGATCGAACAGGATCGACCAGTTCTCGATGTAGTAGAGATCGTGCTCGACGCGCCGCTGCAGCTTCTCCGACGTGTCGGTCTCGCCCCGCCAGCCGTTGATCTGCGCCCAACCGGTGATGCCGGGCTTGACCTTGTGCCGGGCGAAGTAGCCGTCGACGACCTGATCGTAGAGGGTGTTCGCCGCCTTGGCCTGGAGGACGTGCGGGCGCGGGCCGACGAGCGAGAGATTGCCCTTCAGCACGTTGAAGAGTTGCGGCAACTCGTCGAGGGAGGTCTTGCGGATGATACGGCCGACCCGCGTGACCCGCGGATCGCTCCGGGTCACCTGCTTGGCGGAGGCGTAATCGGCCTGATCGACATACATCGAGCGGAACTTGAAGACCTCGATCTGCTCGTTGTTGAAGCCGTAGCGCTGCTGCTTGAACAGCACCGGCCCCTTCGAGCCGAGTTTCACCGCGAGCGCCACAGCAAGCATCACCGGCGCGAGCGCGATCAGCGCCAGCACGGCCACGACCTTGTCGAAGACGTTCTTGAGGACGATGTCCCAGTCGGCCAGGGGCTTGTCGAACACGTCGAGCACCGGCACGGCGCCGAGATAGGAATAGGCGCGCGGGCGGAGGCGAAGCTTCGTCGCATGTGCCGAGAGCCGGATGTCGATCGGCAGCACCCAGAGCTTGGCGAGCATCTGCAGGATCCGCGTCTCGGCCGAGATCGGGATCGTGAAGACGATCAGGTCGATGCGTGCCCGCCGCGCATAGGCGACGAGGTCGCTGACGTTGCCGAGCTTCGGGTGCCCGGCGACGACGTCGGTCGAGCGCATGTCGCCGCGGTCGTCGAATACGCCGACGATCTTGATCCCGCTGTCGGGGGAGGCTTCGAGCGAACGGATCAGCTCCTCCGCGGCCTCGCCGCCGCCGACGATGGCGGTGCGCCGGTCGAACAGGCCCTTGCGCATCTGGACGCCCGTGAAGGCGAAGAGCGCGATGCGTTCGATCGCGAGCAGGGCGAGGCCGCCGCCGTAGAAGCTGGCCAGCCAGATCCGCGAGTAATGGTCGGCGACCTTTGCGAACACCATGACCGTCGCCACGATCAGGAAAGCCATCGTCCAGCCGGCCGCGAGCTTCGCCGCCGTCTTCGCGATGCTGCGGAAGGCCCCGATCCGATAGCAGCCGCCGACCTGGAAGAACGCAGCGGCGAGGCCGGCGACGGCAACGATCGCCACGATGTAGGACCAGCCAAGCGGGACGACACCGGCGAGTGCGATCCGGTGGACGGCGAAGCCGAGGCCGGCGAGCAGGACGACTTCGAGACCGCGCACGCAGCCCGCCAGCACCACGGGGGTGAGGGCAGGGCCCTTCAGGACGGGCGCCAGCGCCTCCGCCGGCGGCTGCGCCGAAGCGGGCGGTCCGGAGAAGCGAGCGCCCACCTCCTGCGCATCGGATCGGCCGGCGGTGCCGGGCGCACCCGCAACGTCGAGCAGATCACGGACTCCGAAAGCACTCATCGCAGACGCCCAGACTGGCACGGAATGTTCGCGCCGACCGCCGATCTTTGCCGGTCGGCGCTCTCGGAAGATTTAATGGCGGTTGCGTCGATCAGGCCGATTTCGATGCAATCTGGACCGGCGCGGAGCGGGCCGGCAGCGACTGCGGCATACGGACGGCGGCGGCCGCGGCGTATCCCGACAGCACGTCCGCTCCCATTTTCGTCATCGAGAAGCGCGCCTGGACCGACAGGCTGAGCTCCGAGAACAGTGCGTCGCGGGATTCCGGAGTCATATCGAGAACCCTGGCGATCGCCGTGGCGAGCGCAACGGCGTCGCGCGCGGGAACGAGGTCGGAGGCTCTCGGGCCGAAGATCTCGGGAATGCCGCCGACATCGGTCGCGACGAGCGGCTGCCGCGCGGCGGCGGCCTCGAGCACGACGTAGGGCAATGACTCGGCCAGCGAGGGGACGACCATGACCCGCCCGCGGGCGAGCGCCGGGCGTATCGGCTGCGGCGGCTCGAAGGTCACGGCATCGGCGAGGCCGAGCCGCGCGGCCTGGGCCTGCAACCTCTCGGCATCCGGGCCGGAGCCGACCATGAGCAGGCTGAGCGGCCGCCCTTGGGCGTGCAGGGCCGCGAGCGCGTCGAGCAGCCAGGGGATTCCCTTCGCTTCGCGAAGCTCGCCGACATAGACGAGATCGTACGGCGCGTCCGCCGCGACGATCGGCACGAACTCGGCCTCGCCGAGGCCGTTCTGCACGATGCGCATCTGGCACCGGGGCTCGCCGACGAAGGCGCGGTGGCGCGCGGCGACATAGGCGCTCTCGAACAGGAATACGTCGGTGCGTCTGGCGAGGACGCCTTCGGCCGCCATGTAGGCCCGATGCAAGAGGCTGCCCGGCCGGTAATTGTAGCTGCCGCCATGGGGGGTGTAGGCCCGGATCGGAGCCGGCAGGGCCTCGTCGGCACGTACGGGAGCGAGGCGTGCATAGATGCCGCCTTTCGCGCCATGGCCGTGCAGCACCGTCGCGCGCAGGCGCTCGGCAAGCCCGCGTACCGCGGTCAGGGCAGCGAGGTCGGAGACATGCGGGTTTCGCCGCATCGGAAACCGGTTCACGCCGAGCGCCAGCCACGGCATCAGATCCCGGAGCGCCTGCTCGGCACGCGGACCGCCGGTAGAGGAATCGCAGACGATCCCGACCTTGTGGCCCGCTTCGCTCTGCAGCCGCGCCAGGTCGGCCACGTGCCGGAACAGGCCGCCGATCGGCGCACGGAACACGTGCAGGATCCGGTCGGCCTGTGCGGCTCTGGATGGACGGGCGGACGCAACCACGGCGGGCTTCCCTCATCGACGGCCATGGGCCGATCCTGAGGTTGTGCGGCGTGAGACGTGGGGACGCGGTTAAGAATGCCGGCGCCCGATGCGTCGGGCGCCCGGCTTCGACGGCCTTTCCGAAACCACGGTAAGCGCAGGACTAACGGTGCGCGGACGGTTGTCCGAAAAGCGCACCGGTCCGCCGGCCGTGATCCTGCCGCTGGATCACACCGGGCCTATGTCGGGCGCCTCTTCCGTCGTCACGACGAAATCGACGAGCGCGTTCGGGCCGAAGGTGAGCGTCAACGGCACGTCGGCTGCGTCGCGCCCGTAGGCGATCAGGATCCGGCCGATGCGTGGGCTGTTGTTGCGCGGGTCGAACATCTGCCAGCGGCCGCCGATGAAGACCTCCATCCACGCCGCGAAATCCCCGGGCGCGTGCGGCAACGGCAGGCCGATGTCGCTGACGTAGCCGGTGCAGTAGCGGGCCGGGATGTTGAGGCAGCGGCAAAAGGCGATGGCGAGGTGCGCGTAGTCGCGGCAGACGCCGCGCTGCTCCTCGAAGACTTCGGCGGCGGTGCGCGTCGGCCGCGAATGCTCGTAGCCGAAGGTGATCCGGTTGTGGACGTAGTCGCAGATCGCCTGCACCCGCGACCAGCCGGGCGTCAGATGCCCGAAGAGATCCCAGGCGATGTTCGAGAGCCGGTCCGTCTCGCAATAGCGGCTGCCCAACAGGAACAGCAGCGTATCGGTCGGCAGCATGGAGGCGACGGCTTCGGTCGCGCTCGTGTCCGGCGGCGCGTCGCTCTCGCTGTGATCGCGCACGACCGTGTCGGTCTTCAGCGTCATGCGGCCGGCCGGTGCGACGAGGCGCATGCACCAGTTGCCGAAGCTGTCGCGGTAGCCCTCCAGCGGCACCGCCGGAATCGTCAGCAGATAATCCGGCCGTTCGAGGTCCGAGAACCGCGAGGAATGGACGTTGAGCATCGCAATGACGGTCGTCGGATACTGGAATTCGTAGGTCATCTCACAGCCGACGAGAATACGCATTCGCTCTTTCCAAAAACGAGATTTCGACAATGTCGGTGAGGTTGCATGCAAGCGGCGCACCAGTGCCGATAAAAGCGCGCATTCATGCGAACGCCATCGATCTCACGGCGGACGCCGATCGGCCGACCGGGAGCACAGGCCCACCGGTCGGACCGACGGCCGGGCCTCTTACTTGCGCCCCGAGTTATTTGCGCCCCGAGGCCTTCACGGCATCGCTGACGATGTTTTTCGTCGATGGCGCGGCGGCATTCGTCTTCACGACCGCCTTCTTGGGCTTCTTCGTCTCGCGGCTTCCGCGCTGCTTTTCGCTGGCCATGGTGGTCTCTCCCGAGTGTCCGGTTGACGTGACGATCGAAGCACGGCGAACGAAACGGCCGCCGATCGCTCCGGGGCGGTCGCAGGGCGTTTCCTTCGACGACGGGGCGCAGCAGATCACGACGCAAGGCAGCGGGAAGGCCGTACGGCCGACACCGGAAGCGCGCTGCGACGACGATCAGATCGAGAGGAGGGTCGCCACGCGTCTGCCCGGTTCCTGCAGGCGGGGGCACACGCGGCCCTCAGCCACCGGAGCCTGTGGTGCCCGTCCGGTGATGATCGAGATTGCGCCGCTTCGGCCGCGAAAGATAGTCCTCCCGACGACGCGCCTGCCCGGACCGGAGCGCCGCTGCGCGCAGGCGCTTCCGAGGTAGCGTGCCGCCGTGTAGACGATCCGGCATCGCGTGCGGAGCCCGATCACGATGGCGTACTGGCTGTTCAAGTCCGAGCCCTCCACCTGGTCCTGGGACATGCAGGTCGCGTCCGGGGAGCATGGCACGGAGTGGACCGGGGTGCGCAACCATCTGGCCAAGAACCAGATGCAGGCGATGGAGGTCGGCGAGCGCGGCTTCTTCTACCACTCGAACGAGGGCAAGGCCGTCGTCGGCATCGTGGAAGTGGTCAAGCCGTATCACCCCGACCACACCGACGCGTCGGGCCGGTTCGGCATGGTCGACATCAAGGCGGTGAAGCCGCTGCGAACACCCGTGACCCTCGATGCGATCAAGGCCGTCCCGCGACTGAAGGACATGGTGCTCGTCAACAATTCGCGTCTGTCCGTACAGCCGGTGGCGGAGGCCGAGTGGGTCTTGATCTGCGAGATGGGCGGATTGGCCGACGGCTGACGTCGCACGAACGTGAAACGCGCCGGCTTGCGTTTCGCCGGAATCCGGCGCTGGCCTCCGCGCCACTGACGATCCCGGAGACAATTCCATGGCGCCTCGTGAACCCCTGCTCAAGCCGGTACCCATCTCCGAGCTTCGCCCCACGCAGATGACCGTCGGCTTCCGCGAGGTCGAGGAGAAGCGCAAGCGCTGGCGCGAGCACGACCCGGACAAGCGTGCCGCCTTCCTCGGCTCGCACATGATCCCGGTGCTCCTCGGGCCAAAGAAACGCCACTACGTCATCGACCATCACCATCTCGCCCGCGCGCTGCAGGAGGAGGGGGTGGAGAACGTGGCGGTCACGGTCGTCGCCGACCTGCACGCCCTCGACAAGGACGCCTTCTGGACGGTGGCCGACCACAAGGCCTGGGTTCATCCCTACGACGCGAGCGGCGTCCGCGCCGGCTTCTCCGACGTCCCCAAAACGATCGCGGACCTCGCCGACGATCCGTTCCGCAGCCTCGCCGGCGAGCTGCGGCGCGCGGGCGGCTTCGCCAAGGACACCACGCCGTTCAGCGAGTTCCTCTGGGCGGATTTCCTGCGGCGCCGAATCAAGCGGAAGGCCGTCGATCAGGATTTCACGGCCGCGCTCGAAGAGGCGCTCGGCCTCGCGAAGTCGCTGGATGCCGGGTATCTGCCGGGATGGTGCGGGCCGGTTCCCGGCTGACGCGAACGCCTTACTTCGAAACCGCGGCGCTGCCGGCGATCGAGGCCAGTAGGAACGCGAGCAACGCGTTCCATCCGGCGAGCGAGACGCCCAGAAAGCGCCAGGCCGCCTTGGTGCAGTCCACCGTCTGCTTGAAGGCGAGATCCTTCAGGAAGTCGCCGACATCGGCCGGCCCGGCGCCGGAGCCGCCGCCGCAATCGCTCGGACCGGGCCAGAACCCCCACTCCGCACCGGCATGGTAGACGCCGAGCCCGGCGCCGTAGAGCAGCACCAGGGCGATCAGGCCGAGGATCAGCCGACCGCCACGTCCGGGCACGACGTAGGCGAGCGGCGCCAGCAGGATGGCGAGGTAGTAGGGCACGCGCTCCGTCAGGCAGAGCTTGCACGGGACGTAGCCGAGCCCATGCTCGAAGAAGAGCGCACCGCCGACCGTCAGCGCCGCGCCGACGAGGACGACGAGGGCCGCGTTGCGGGGACGCTGCAGGGTCGCGCGCATCAAAGCATCGCCTTGAACGCGACGAAGCCGAGGATGACGACCGCCGCGAACAAGGCCACGGCGACGTTGAGATGCCGGTCGAGTACGGCGCGGATCGAGACGCCGTAGCGTCCGAGCAGGCCGGCCAGGATGAAGAATCGCGCGCCGCGCGTGATCGCCGAGAGCAGAACGAACCAGAACAGATCGTAATGGGCGAAGCCCGAGGTGATGGTCACGAGCTTGTAGGGGATCGGCGTCAGCCCCTTCAGCAGGATCACCCAGTGCCCGTACTTGGCGTAGGAGGCCTGAAACGTCTCGGCCTTGTCCGCGAGGCCGTAGAGGTTGAACAGCCACTGCCCGACGGAGTCGAACAGCAGAGCACCGATGGCATAGCCGAGGATGCCCCCGAGCACCGAGGCCACCGTAGCGATCGCCGCGTAGAACCAGACCTTCTCCGGCCGGCTCACCGCCATCGGCACCAGCATCGCATCGGGCGGGACGGGAAAGAACGAACTTTCCGCGAACGCCACCGCCGCGAGCGCCCAGGGTGCCGAGGGCTTGGCGGCGAGCGCGAGTATCCACTCGTAGAGGCGGCGGATCATGAAATCTGGTCCGTTCGAGAGAAGCGGGGCCTTTTGAGCACAGCCGGGCCGGAGAGGCGAGGGGCGGACCCGTGCGGCCGGCTACGATCCCCGGCGGGCAGCGATCCCGGGCGTCGCGGCACCGGCCTCTTGCGCCCGGTCCGCTTCGTGCCTCAGAACTCGGCGGACATGATGGCGGGGAGAGGCACGTGAGCGGCAACCGGCTGACGACGCTGATCTTCATCGGCATGCTGCTCGGTATCCTCGTCGGATACGTCTGCAGCATCACCTGGACCGATCCCGAGACCGCCAAGGAGATCGCCGGCTACATCGCCCTGGTGAGCGACATCTTCCTGCGGCTGATCAAGATGATCATCGCGCCGCTGGTGTTCTCGACCCTCGTCGTCGGCATCGCGCATATGGGCGACACCGCCTCCGTCGGCCGCGTCGGCGGCAAGGCGCTGATCTGGTTCCTCGGCGCCTCGCTCTGCTCGCTGATGCTCGGGCTGGTCATGGTCAACCTGCTCCAGCCCGGGCACAGCCTCGATCTGCCGCTGCCCGACGTCCATTCCGGCAACGGGGTCAAGACCGCGTCGCTCTCGCTGAAGGAGTTCGTCACCCACCTCGTGCCCAAGAGCGCCGTGGAAGCGATGGCGAACAACGAGATCCTTCAGATCGTGGTGTTCTCGATCTTCTTCGGGGTGGCACTGGCCGCCATCGGTGAAAAGGGCCGGCCGCTGGCGCAGGGTGTCGAGGCGCTCGCCGAGGTGATGCTCAAGGTCACCGGCTACGTGATGAATTTCGCGCCGTTCGCCGTGTTCGCGGCCATCGCGGCGACGATCACCACGCAGGGCATCGGCGTGCTCGCGACCTACGGTCTGTTCCTCGTCGAGTTCTACCTCAGCCTCGGCGTGCTCTGGTGCGTGCTGCTGTTCGTGGGATTCCTGCTGGTCGGTGCGAGCGGCATCGTGCGGCTGGTCAACCTGATCAAGGAACCCTTCGTGCTCGCCTTCTCGACGGCGTCAAGCGAGGCGGCCTATCCGAAGACCCTGTCGAACCTCGAAAAATTCGGCGTGCCGAACCGCATCACCTCGTTCGTGCTGCCGATGGGCTACTCGTTCAACCTCGACGGCTCGATGATGTACTGCACCTTCGCGGTGCTGTTCATCGCCCAGGCCTACGACATCACCTTGAGCTGGAGCCAGCAGATCACGATGCTGCTTCTGCTGATGGTGACCTCGAAGGGCATGGCCGGCGTGCCGCGGGCCTCCCTCGTCGTGATCTCGGCCACGCTCGCCCATTTCAACATTCCCGAGGCGGGGCTGCTGCTGATCATCGGCATCGACCAGTTCCTGGACATGGGCCGCTCGGCCACCAACGTCCTCGGCAACAGCGTCGCCACCGTCGCCGTCGCGAAGTGGGAGGGCCAGCTCGCGACGACCGACCAGACGCTGGGCCATGCGGTTGCGCCCGCTCCGTCGCCGGCCGAATAATAGCGGATTCTGGCGGCCGGCTCCCAGTCGGCTCAGATCCCGACCGCCACCACGAACAGCGCGGCGACGGCGGCGCCGATCACCGGCCCCGCCACCGGTATCCAGGCATAGCCCCAGTCCGAGCCGCCCTTTCCGGCAACCGGCAGAACGGCATGGGCGATGCGCGGGCCGAGATCGCGGGCGGGGTTGATCGCGTAGCCGGTGGGACCGCCCAGCGAGAGGCCGATACCCCACACCATCACGCCGATGATGTACGGCGCCACGCCCGTCGGGAACGGACCCGCGGCACCCACCGCCTTCGAGACGATCGCGTCGATCACCAGGATCAGCACGAAGGTCGCGATGATCTCCGACAGCAGGTTCGCCTTGGTGTCCCGGATCGCCGGGCCGGTGCAGAAGCAGGCGAGCTTCAGGCGCTTGTCCTCGGTCGCTGCCCAATGCGGCAGGTAATGCAGCCAGACGATCGTGGCGCCGAGGAAGGCGCCGATCATCTGCGCGGGAATGTAAACGCCGAGCTTGCCAAGGTCTCCGGTGGCGACCGCGGCAGCCAGCGTGACCGCCGGGTTGATGTGCCCGTCCGGGCTGCCGGTCGCGGTGGCCACGAAGATCCCGGCGATGGTGCCGAAGCACCAGCTCGCGGTGATGCCGACCCAGCCCATGTTCTCGCCCTTCGACTTCGCCAACAGCGCGCCCGCCACGACGCCGTCGCCGAAGATGATCAGGATCATCGTGCCCAAGAGTTCGCCCAGGAATGGCGAGGTCATCGGTGTCCTCCCTGTCGCGCGGTCTTTTGGTGGTTCGGTGGGGTGCGCATTCCCGGGTCAGAGGTCGTCGTATGGACGGCGGACAGGACTCAATCGGCGTCGGTCTTCCAGTCGAACGAGCGCTTCACCGCCCGTCCCCAGGCCGCATAGATCTTCTTGCGCTGAGCCGTATCCATTTGCGGCTCCCAACGGTGATCGACGCTCCAGTTCCGCTTGAGGTCGTCGAGGTCCCGCCAGTAGCCGGTGGCGAGGCCGGCTGCGTACGCGGCGCCCAGCGCCGTGGTCTCGGTCACCTTCGGGCGCACCACCGGCACGTCGAGGATATCGGCCTGAAACTGCATCAGCGTGTCGTTGGCGACCATGCCGCCATCCGAGCGCAGCTCCTTCACGGCGATCCCGGAATCCGTCTCCATCGCCTCCAGCACCTCCTTGGTCTGGAAGGCAGTTGCCTCCAGCACCGAGCGGGCGATGTGACCCTTATTGATGTAGCGGGTGAGCCCGATGATCAGGCCGCGCGCGGCGTCGTTCCAGTGCGGCGCGTACAGGCCCGAGAAGGCTGGGACGAAGTAGACGCCGCCGTTGTCCTCGACGGTGGCCGCCAGCGTCTCGACCTCTGCGCTCTCCTTGATCATCCCGAGATTGTCGCGCAGCCACTGCACCAGCGACCCGGTGACGGCGATCGAGCCCTCCAGCGCATAGACGGGCTTACCGCCGTCGAGCCGGTAGGCGAGCGTCGTGACGAGGCCGGCTTTGGAGGGCACGGGCGTCTCGCCGGTGTTCATCAGCGCGAAGCAGCCGGTGCCGTAGGTGTTCTTGGCCTCGCCCGGCGTGAAGCAGGTCTGGCCGAACAAAGCCGCCTGCTGGTCGCCCAAAATGCCGGCGATCGGCACGCCCGCGAACGGCGCCTTGGTCTCGCCGTAGAGCTCGCTCGACGAGACGATCTTCGGCAGCATCGCGCGGGGGATTTCGAAGGCCTTCAGCATGCCCTCGTCCCAGTCGAGGGTCTCCAACGACATCAGCTGCGTGCGGCTGGCATTGGTCACATCGGTCAAGTGCAGGCCGCCGTCGACGCCGCCGGTGAGGTTCCAGACCAACCAGCTGTCGATGTTGCCGAACAGGACGTCGCCGGCCTCGGCCTTCTCCCTGGCGCCCTTCACGTTGTCGAGCAGCCAGCGCAGCTTGAGCCCCGAGAAGTAGCTCGCCAGAGGTAGCCCGGTGACGTCGCGAAAACGGTTGGTGCCGCCGTCCTTGGCGAACTCGGCGACGAGGCGGTCGTTGCGGGTGTCCTGCCAGACCAACGCGTTGTGCAGCGGCTCGCCGGTCGTCTTGTCCCAGATCAGCGTGGTCTCGCGCTGGTTGGTGATGCCGATGGCGACGAGATCCTTCGGCTTGAGATCGGCCTTTTCCAGGGCCCTCTTCATGACCTTGCGGGTCTTCTTCCAGATCTCCTTCGGGTCGTGCTCGACCTGGCCCGGACGCGGAAAGAGCTGCTCGTGCTCCTCCTGGGCCACGGACACCACGGTGCCCTTGCGGTCGAACACGATGAAGCGGCTCGAAGTGGTGCCCTGGTCGATCGCACCGACGTAACGGCTCATGGCTCATCCCTCCCTGGGATTTTTTGTGAGTCTTTGGCGCTGCCGATCTTGTGCCGGTCGGCGCCCTCGAGTCGGATCATGCGGCCTTGGCCCTCTTACCGTCGAGATAGGCCTGCAGCCGGGCTTCGCTCTCGGGACTGGTGCGCAGACCGAGCTTCGAGCGGCGCCAGAGGATGTCGTGGGCGGTGACGACCCATTCCCGGTCGCGCAGATAATCGACCTCGCGAGCGGTGAGGCCGCCGTCGAAACCTTCGCCGAGATCGGCGAGCGACTGGGCACCCTTCAGGATGTCGCGCGCCCGGGTGCCGTAGGCCCGCGCGAGACGTCGTGCCGTTTCAGGCGGCACAAACGGCTTCTCGGCCTGTAGGGTGAGCAGGAAAGAATCGAAATCGGCGTCCGGCATATTGCCGCCCGGCAGGATCGCGTCGGCCGTCCAGGCCGGCTTCAAGTCCGAAAAGAACGGCTCGAGTTTTTCGAGGGCGTGCTCGGCGAGACGCCGATAGGTGGTGATCTTGCCGCCGAAGACAGAGAGTACGGGCAGCGCGCCGCCCTGGTCGGAGACGTCGAGCACGTAGTCGCGGGTCACGGCCGAGGCGTTGGCGGCGGCATCGTCGTAGAGCGGGCGCACGCCCGAATAGCTCCAGACCACGTCCCCCGGCCCGATACTCTTCGTAAATGACCGGTTGATGCAGTCGCAGAGGTAACTGGTTTCCTCGTCGGAGATCGTCACGGCACCGGGTTCGTTCTCGTACGGGACGTCCGTGGTGCCGATCAGCGTGAAGTCGCGCTCGTAGGGAATCGCGAAGACGATGCGCTGGTCGGGCTGCTGCAGGATGTAGGCCTGCTCGCCCTCGAACAGGCGCTTCACCACGATGTGGCTGCCCTTGATCAGGCGCACGGCCGAGCGGCTGTTGATGCCGAGCGTCTCGCCGAGCGTCTCGCTGACCCAGGGGCCGGCGGCATTGACGACCGCCTTGGCGCGCACCGTCTCCGATGTGCCCGTCCGCTCGTCGCGCAGGCTCGCGACCCAGGCCCCGTCCTCGCGGCGGGCGGAGGCGACGCCGGTGCGGGTGCGGATCTCGGCGCCGCGCGCCTGTGCATCCATGGCGTTGAGCACGACGAGCCGGCTGTCCTCGACCCAGCAGTCCGAATAGACGAAGCCCTTGGTCAGCCGCTGCTGCAGCGGCGCACCCATCGGCGATGTTCGCAAGCGAACCGAAGCCGAACCCGGCAGCGTGCGCAGTCGTGCGAGATGATCGTAGAGAAAAAGGCCGACGCGCAGCATCCAGGCCGGCCGCAAGCCCTCGTCGTGCGGCAGCACGAAGCGCAGCGGCCAGATGATGTGCGGCGCGAGCTTGAGAAGCCGCTCACGCTCGGCCAGCGCCTCGCGGACGAGCCGGAACTCGTAATATTCGAGATAACGCAGGCCGCCGTGGATCAGCTTGGTGCTGGACGACGAGGTGAATTCGGCGAGATCGCCTCGCTCGCAGAGCAGGACCTTGAGACCGCGACCAGCGGCATCGCGCGCGATGCCGGCACCGTTGATGCCGCCGCCGATGACGAGCAGATCGTAGACAGGCTGCACGGTGGACTCCGTCGCGACATGGGATTCGATCGGACTTTCCCAAGCAGCATAACCGAAGCGCACCATCCGAGGCGGAATCGGTGCGGACCTGCACATCCGTTCCGTTCAAATCTGCTGACACTGGAACCAGCAGCCGACTGCCAAGTTTACGCAGCAATCGAACGGTCAAGCTCCACCCGAGGGTGGACGAACACTCAGGCAGACACGCCATGCGCAAGGGTTTCACTGTTTTCGCCGCCCTCGTCGCCACCTCCCTCGTCGCGACGCCGATGGTGATCGGCGCGACCCAAGCCTTCGCCACGGCCGATCCGGCGGACATCGTCACGCAGGCCGTCGCCGTCGCACCGGTCGAGGTCGCACCGGTGGCCACTGCAGCCGGACCCGAGACCTGCGCGAAAAAAGTCCGCGTGGTCTACAGCGGCTATGCCCCGACCGCTGCCGGTTGCCTCACGGCGGCCCGCTGATCAGAGCCCGAAGCGCGCCCAGGCGGCGCGCTCCTCGATCGCCGCGATCCAGGCATCGGGAATGCCGGCCGCCGTGCTGCCCGGGCCGGCCCGGCGCAGCAGGCGGGCAATGATCGACCCCTTGGCTTCGGCGACGAGCCTGAGTTCGACCTTCTCGCCGAAACGCGCCCGCATGGTGCCGCGCAGGTCGCCGACGGCATCGACGAGCCCGATCGCCAGCGCCTGACGCCCACTCCACACGGCGCCCGTGAACAAGTTCTGGCCCACTGGCAGTTTCGGGCGGCGCTCGGTGACGAGGCCCGTGAACAGATCCTGGATGTCGGCCTGGATCGCCTTCAGGCGCTCGACGTCGGCGGGGTCCTCGGGTCGGAACGGATCGAGCATCGCCTTCGCTTCGCCCTGTGTGTGGACGCGCCGCTCGACGCCGATGCGCTCGATCAGCTTGTCGAAGCCGAAGCCAGCCGAGACCACGCCGATCGAGCCGACGAGCGAGGCCGGATCGGCGACGATCTCGTCGGCGGCGCAGGCGATCATGTAGCCGCCGCTCGCGGCGGCATCCTCCACGAAGGCGAAGACCGGCAGCGTCTTCTCGGCGGCCAGCGCGCGGATGCGCCGATAGATCAGATGCGACTGCGCTGCGGAGCCGCCCGGCGAGTTGATGATCAACGCCACCGCGCAGATGCGCGGCATGGAAAAGGCGCGTTCCAGGCTCGTCGCCAAGCTGCCGATCGAGAGTCCCGGCCGCAACGGCGACACCGCCCCGATCGCCCCGTTCAGCCGCAGCACGGCGACGCGTGGCGGCGTCTGACGCCAACGCGCAGGAAGAAACCGGCGCAGGCCGTCGGTGATCGCGGTGGTGCTCGGCATCGTCGCTGGCGTCCGGGAAGCGGGCTGGGGGCGTCCTGCGTAAAGCGCATGGCGCGATCACGCTATCGCGAACCGTCACCGACGAACCGTTTCGGCCTCAGCGTCGTTTCCCTGACCCGCCACCGCGATCCGTCCTCGCGGCCGGGTTGCGTATGATGGGCGGAGGGAAGCGGGAGGAGTTCACGCGGATGCGTATGTTTCGGTGGATGATCGTGGCGTTTGCGATGCTTGGCGGCGCAGTCGGAATCTCGGCTGCTGCCCATGCGGCGCCGCTGCCGGCGACGGAGATCGTCGGCGGCAGCGTCGAAGGCGCGACGGTGTCGAAAGCCTATTACTACGGACGGCGCGGCTTCTACGGCGGCCGGCGCTTCGGTTACGGACGGCCGTTCTATCGCCGCCCGTTCTATGGCTATCGCCGGCCCTACTATCGCCGTCCGTTCTACGGCTATCGCCGGCCCTATTACGGTCGTCGGTTCTTCTACTGATCGACAGCCCGGGCCGGCCCCGGCCGCTCCGGGTCGAGCCATCTTTCGAATGTGGAGGGCGCCCTTGTCGGCGCCCTCCTTTTTTTTATGAAGGTCCGTGCCCATCGGTCATTTCCGTGATCGGCGGCCGGCCTCACGGCATGAACCGATCGAGATCCGGCAGCAGCACTCTGCTCGCGAACGATTTCAGCAAGTCTATTTCGTTTCGACGGTACTTGCGGCCAATTCTGCGCCTCGTGCACGCCGACTACGTGGTCCAACCCCATCGAAATAAGAATTCGCACAAATCGACGATTTTCATTGAGTGTTGTTTGTGAATCATATGCGCGTGTCGAGTCGCGATCCGTCCACGCGCCACGACCGTGCACACGGGGCGGCAAACTCAACGGAGGAAGCGAGGCGACATGCGTGCCTTACGTTTGATGATTCTGATCATCGGTTTGCTCGGAGGCGCGATCGGCCTCAGTGCGACCGTCCACGCGGCGCCGGTGCCGATCTCCGCAATCGTCGCCGAAACCAGCCCGTCTCCAAGCGTCGACAAGGCCTATTATTATTTCGTTCGCCGCAGGTACTACCGGCCGCGCTATTATCGTCCGCGCTACTACTATCGCCCGCGTTATTATCGGCGCCACTACTACCGGCCGCGGTACTACCGTCGGCGGTTTTTCTTTTGAGTTCGAAGACGACGAAAGGAGCGCTTTTCGAGCGCTCCTTCTCATGACGGAGGCGGCTCACCCCGATGCATCGCATCGGCCTCGGCAGTGAACCGGCCGGAGGCGTCCTGCAGAATCATCGGGGCCAGCAGCGAGAACGGCCCCCTGCTACCTTTCACGGCACTGATCAGCACCCGGATCGCCGGGCGTTCGGCGCTGGCGTGAACGGGGCGGACCGTGATGCCCCCGAACCGGTTGCGCAAGCCGTCGAGGCAGATCGGCAGGCAGTCGGCCCGATGGATCAGGCCGAGGCGGCCGCCGGGCCGCAGCAGATCGGCACACGTGCGCAGCCAACAGTCCAGGCCATCGCCGACGAAGGTATGGGCGGAGGCTCTGGCCGCGATCGGGGAGGGGCGGTGGCTCGTCGGCTCGAAGAAGGGTGGGTTCGTCACCAGGATATCGGCGAGATCCGAGGTAAGGCCCGCCGCGCGCCGACGTGCTCCCGGCGCCAGCACGTCGGCTTCGACCACCTCGACGCGGTCCGCGAAACCGTTCGCACGAACGTTCTCGCGCGCCAGTTCCGCGACCGCATCGTCTCGTTCGACCAGCACAACGCGGCAAGACGGATACAGGCTCGCATAGGCGAGGCCGATGGCACCGGTGCCCGCTCCGAGGTCGCAGACCACATCGTCCGGCCCCGGCTCGAACAGGCGGGCCAGCAGCACCGCGTCGGTCCCCGCGCGATGTCCGCCACGCGGCTGCTGGCGCAGGCGCAGACGGCCGCCGAGCCAGAGGTCCGGCTCAGCGGGCTCCGGCATCGCGAAGTTCCGCGGCGAGCCCCGCATCGGTGAGGATGCGCCGCGCCTGCCGGCCGAGATCGTCGGGGACGAGCAGACGGCGCCCGAAAGCGCCGATCGAGCCCTCCATCAGGCTCATGTGCTCGTCGGCGACGAGAACGGGGATGTCGGCCCCTTCGAGCAGCGAACGCGCGAATCCGATCAGGACGATGTCGTTGGTGCGGATCAGCTCGATCACGGGCGCGCGGCCATCCCTGAGGTTCCAACCTGCTCTAACACCCCGTCAGCCGCCGCGCACGGTCGTCCCAGCCAGCCATGCGACGGCGCGCGTGTTGCGAGGCAGCACGTCGCGTGCGAAGGGGTCGCTTTCCTCCGGGCGCGGGCTCGAACCGCGCGGACATGCTGGCAGGCAGGTGCGCATTGGGCGTCGTCGTTTCCCTCGATGAGAGCCGCTCCGATCCGGAAAGCTCCCTGAACGATCTCTTGGCCCTGGTTGCCGGGGGGATGGAGCGGGTCAACGCGACGATCCTGTCGCGGACCGGCTCGGCCGTCACCATGATCCCCGAGGTGGCGCAGCACCTGATCGCCTCCGGAGGCAAGCGCCTGCGGCCGATCCTGACCCTCGCGAGCGCCGACCTCTGCGGCTACGGCAGCGACGACGGCGCCGTGAAGCTCGCGGCCAGCGTCGAGTTCATGCACACGGCGACACTGCTGCACGACGATGTCGTGGACGAGAGCGACATGCGGCGCGGTCGCGTCGCCGCCCGCATCAAGTGGGGCAACGAGGCGAGCGTCCTCGTCGGCGACTTCCTGCTGGGGCAGGCCTTCCGGATGATGGTGGAGGTCGGGTCGCTCCGAGCCCTCGACATCCTGTCCGCGGCCGCCACGGTGATCGCCGAAGGCGAGGTGATGCAGCTCACCGCCGCCAAGAACACCGAGACCTCGGAGGACGAGTACCTTGCCGTGATCCGCGCCAAGACCGCCGAGCTCTTCGCTGCGGCCTGCGAAGTCGGCCCAGTGCTGGCCGAGCGTCCGCGGGCGGAGCAGGCCGCCTGCCGATCCTACGGAATGAATCTCGGCATCGCCTTCCAGCTCGTCGACGACGTGCTCGATTACGGAGGCACCAGCGCCAGCCTCGGCAAGAACGTCGGCGACGATTTTCGCGAGGGCAAGATCACCCTTCCGATCGTGCTCGCCTTCCGCCGCGGCACGGACGAGGAGCGCGCTTTTTGGCGACGCACGCTGCAGGATGGCCAGCTCGAAGACGGCGACCTCGAGACGGCCCTCACCATCCTGCGCCGCCACCGCGCGTTGGAGGACACCACCGAGCGCGCACGCCACTACGGCGCCATGGCCCGCGACGCGCTGGCGCTGTTTCCCAACGGTCCGATGAAGTCGGCGCTGCTGCAGGTCGTGGATTTCTGCATCGCCCGGGCGCACTGACCCGCCCTCTAATCCGAGCATCGGCCTTGCCGAGGGCTGCCGGCCTGTTCTCGGGCCGGTGCCCTAGAGCGGGCTGCGAAAAAGTGGCACCGGTTTTTCGCAGCCTACTCTAAACCTTTGAATCGATCACGTTTTCTGCGTTTTGATCGATTCGATCAAAACGCAGCGTGATCTAGCTCAGCGTCGTCGGCTCGACCCACCAGCCGGGCCGAAGGGCGTGGATCGCCTCCGCAGCGCGCGCGGCCGCACCATCGTCCGAAAAGATCGCGAACACCGTGGCACCCGAGCCCGACATCCGCGCGAGGCGGCAGCCCGGCTGATCGCGCAGGGCACCGAGCGCGTCGCCGATCACCGGCGCCACGGTGAGGGCAGGGGCTTCCAGGTCGTTGCGGGCCGGCGCGATCGCGGCGAGGACCGCGTCGGCATCGAGATTGCTCCAGACCGCCGGATGCCCAGCCCCCGGCAGCGTTTGACCGACTGCCAGTCCGAGCGCCTTGAACACCGGCGCGGTCGTCACCGGCACGCCGGGATTGATCAGCAGCGCCGGAAGCGGGGCAAGTCCGAGGACAGGCCCGATCTCTTCGCCGGCCCCACACATCATCCGCGCCCGCGGATCGAGGCAGACCGGCACGTCGGCGCCGGCCGAACGGGCGGCTGCGACGATCGCGGGATGATCGAGGGGCAGATCGTTGAGCTGCGCCAGCAGCCGCAGGGCAGCCGCCGCATCGGACGAGCCACCGCCAATCCCGGCGGCCACGGGAAGGCGTTTTTCGAGCCTGAACGCACCGACCCGCAACGACGACACGCGTGCGGCGAGGTCGCGAGCCGCACGCAGCACGAGGTTGTCGTCGGTCGGCCCGACGGTGCCCGCCGTCGGGCCGAACACGTCGAGGCCCAGGGCTTCGCCCGGCTCCAGCGTCAGCGTGTCGCCGATGCCGGCGAAGGCGACGAGGCTTTCGAGCGCGTGATAGCCGTCACCCGGCCGCCGTCCGAGGACGTGGAGGGTCAGGTTGATCTTGGCCGGAGCGAGGGTGGTGAGCGTTGTCACTGATCTTTACTGCAGCGTCTCGCGATGAAGCGCGGCCATAGGCGACCGCGGTCGAGGCTGCAAGCAGATGGCCAAACGCGGACCTAACCGCCCGGCTTCTTGTCCGCCGCGCCCGGAGGCTCGCTCGGCGCCGGCGCGCCCTTGGGGAGCTCCGGGTTCTCGGCGTTGTGCGGCGCGGCCACGGGGGCCGGCGTGGGCTCGGCCGGGGCGGGCGGGTTCTCGGCGGTCACGGCCGGCTTGTCCGGGTCCGGAAGGCCGTCCTTGAGCTTGGCGTTGATCTTGGCGAGGTCGTCTGGCTCGGGGTTCAGGTCCTTGGCGTGCTGCCACTGGAACTTGCCCTCGAGGCGGCGGCCGGTACGCCAGTAGGCGTCGCCGAGGTGGTCGTTGATGGTCGGGTCGCCGGGCTTGAGCTCGACGGCCTTCTCCAGCTCCCGCACCGCGTCGTCCCAGCGGCCGAGGCGGAAATAAGCCCAGCCGAGGCTGTCGATGATCATGCCGTCGCGCGGCGACAGCTCAACGGCCTGCTTCAGCATCTTGAAGCTGTCGTCGATGTTCATGTTCCGGTCGACCCAGGAATAGGCGAGGTAGTTCAGCACCTGGGCGCGGGCATTCGGCTGCGTCGGCGAGATCAGCCCGAGGGCCTTCTTGAGGTCGGCCTCGGCCTTCTGCCATTCGCCGGCGCGCTCGTAGGCGGTGCCACGGAAGTAGAACAGCGACCAGTAGCCGGCTTCCTGCTCGGGCGTGATCAGCTTGATTGCGCGGCTGTAGGTCTCGGCGGCCTCGGCGAACTTCTTGCGCGAGCGCTGGACGTTGCCGAGTGCCGAGATCACCTCGACGTTGTCGGGATGCGCCTTCTGGACGGCGTCGAGGTGCTGGATCGCCTCGTCGCCCTTGCCCATCTGCTCGAGATTGAGGCCGATCTGGATGTCGGCATTGAGCTTCAGCGGCGAAGAGGCGGGGATCTGCGCGTAGGCCTCGTTGGAGCGTTCGGCCTGCTTCATGCGGTCGAGGGCGTCGGCCAGCGTCAGGCGGGCGACGCCGTGCTCGGGATTGAGGTAGAGGGCGAGGCGCAGATAGACCACGGCCGGCAACTCGTCGCCCTGAGTCGAGCCGGCGGCGCCGAGTCCGTACAGCACCTCGGAGGCGCCGTCCTGAGCGGAGCCGACCAGCTGGGCGAGGGGCTTGCCGGCCTTCAGCTTGTCGAGGGCGTCGGTGACGATCGGGTGACGCGGCAGCACCTTGTCGAAGTCGGTATAGGCCTGGATCGCAAGATCGGTGCGCCCCTGGGCGGCCTCGAAGCGGGCATACCCATCCACGATGCGCAGCGTGTTGTGGTCGGCGTCATAGGCGGCCTTGAGGCGACGCTCCGCCTCGGCCTTGTCGCCGACGAGGTTGGCGATCAAGCCGGCATGGTAATCGCGGAACACGTTGAAGTAGCGCTCGCCGCGCAGCTTGTTCACGGTGTCGAGGGCGCGCTTGCCGTCGTTGGCGCCGGCATAGGCCCAGGCGGTGAGCAGCGTCGCCGTGAGGTCCGCGGCAGCACCCTTGCCGCTGCGGCCGAAGCTCTGGCGCGCAGCGGCGTACTGACCGGCCTTGAGCTGGCGTACGCCGAGCGAGAGCTGCGCGAGCCCGCTCGCGCCGTCGCGGGTCGAAAGACGTTCTGCCGCACGAAAGGCGTCGGTCATCGAGCCGTCTGCGAGCAACGACACGAAGGCGCGCTCCAACAGCTCGGCGTTGCGCGGATCGCCCTTCACTGCCTCGCGATAGTAGTTCGCGGCGGCCGTCGTGTCCTTCGAGGCGCCGGCGATGTAGGCGGAGAGAAAATTGCCTTCGAGGGACTCGGCCGGCTCGTATTCGGAGAGCGGCGCGGATTCACGCGGCTGCGCGGCGAGCGCCGGGAGGCCGAGCGTCACCGAGGAGGCAAGGAGAAGGGCGAGCGCCGGAAGGGTCCGGCAGCGGGCGGCATTTCCGTTCATGGTCACCAGTCACGGCTCCTTCGCGTCCGGCAAAACGGCCGGCGCCGATGTGGCGGGGGACACTAATCCCTTCCGCCATCTCCGCAAGCCATGCGCGAACGGCGAAAGGATGGCGCGGCAGGCACCGCGCCAATCACGATCCCGCGCCTCTCATGTCCGCAGCCGAAAGCTTCGGCTCCTGCGGTCATCGCCCGTCGGCAAGCGCGACTGCGCGCCGCCGCCCGTGCAGCGGACAGCCCTTCGGGCGTCAGCCGTAAGCGCGGCTGGCATCAGAGATTCGTATAGTTCGGCCCGCCCGGCCCCTCCGGCGTCTCCCAGTTGATGTTCTGGTTCGGATCCTTGATGTCGCAGGTCTTGCAGTGGACGCAGTTCTGGGCGTTGATCTGGAAGCGCACGCCGTCGCTGGCGGTGGCATCCTGCACCCATTCGTAGACGCCGGCCGGGCAGTAGCAGCCGGAGGGGCCGCCGAACACGTCGTGTTCGGAGGTCTTCTGCAGGGCCATGTCCTTGACCTTGAGATGGACCGGCTGGTCCTCCTCGTGGTTGGTGTTGGACAGGTACACCGATGAGAGCCGATCGAAGGTGATCTTGCCGTCCGGCTTCGGGTACTTGATTGGCTCGACCTCGGAGATGGGCTTGAGGCAGGCATAGTCCGGCCTGCCGTGCTTCAGCGTGCCGAAAACCGAAGCGTTCAGTAGCGAGTTGGTCCAGAGGTCGAGGCCGCCGAGACCGACGCCGATCATGGTGCCGTAGCGCGACCAGAGCGGCTTCATGTTGCGCACCGGCTTGAGGTCGCGGCCGATCTCGCTGTCGCGCCAGCCCTGGTCGTAGACCGAAAGTTCGTCGCCCTGGCGGCCGGCCTGGAGCGCGGCGGCGATGGCCTCCGCCGCCTGGATGCCGGAATGGATCGCGTTGTGCGAGCCCTTGATGCGCGGCACGTTCACGAAGCCGGCTGAATCGCCGACGAGGCAGCCGCCGGGGAACACGAGCTTCGGCACCGACTGCCAGCCGCCCTCCATGATCGCGCGGGCGCCGTAGCCGATGCGCTTGGCGCCCTCGAACACGTCGCGGATCATCGGGTGCGTCTTGAAGCGCTGGAATTCCTCGAACGGCGAGAGCGTCGGGTTCTCGTAGTTCAGGTGCGTGACGAAGCCGACCGAGAGCAGGTTGTCGTCGAAATGGTAGAGCCAGGAGCCGCCGCCGGCCTTGTTCGGCAGCGGCCAGCCCATGGTGTGCTGCACCAGTCCCGGCTCGAACTTGTCATCTTTGAGCTGCCAGAGTTCCTTGACGCCGAGGCCGTATTTCTGGTGGTCGCTGTCCTTGTTGAGCTTGAACCGGTCGATCAAGGTCTTGGTGAGCGAGCCGCGTGCGCCCTCGCCGAACACGACGTACTTGCCCTTCAGCTCCATGCCTCGGGTGAAGTCGTCACGCGGCTCGCCGCCGCGCGCGATGCCGAGATCGCCGGTGGCGACGCCCGTGACGACGCCCTTGTCGTCGTACAGCACCTCCGAGGCCGGGAAGCCCGGATAGATCTCGACGCCGAGCGCCTCGGCCTGGGCCCCGAGATACTTCGTCATGTTCGAGAGCGAGCCGACGAAGTTGCCGTGGTTCGACATCATCTTCGGGAAGAACGCGTTCGGCATCTTGAGGCCGCTGCCGGCCGTCAGGAACATGAACTCGTCGCGCTGGACGGCGGTCTTCAGGGGGCGCTCGGGATCGTCGCGCCACTCGGGCAGCAGCTTGTCGAGACCGGACGGGTCGACAACGGCGCCGGACAGGATGTGCGCGCCGACCTCGGAGCCCTTCTCGACGACGACGACGTTGATCTCCTCGCCCTTCTCGGCGGAGATCTGCTTAAGGCGGATCGCGGTCGCGAGGCCGGCCGGCCCTGCGCCGACGACCACGACGTCGAAGTCCATGCCCTCGCGTTCCGGCAACGCCATCCTGTTTCCTCCAAGGCCTCGTTAAGCGCCCGCAAGCCTTGCCGGCTGTGCCGGGGGGCAGGCGCGTATGCTCAAGATGTCTCTCAACCCATTCCAAACTAGGAACGCAAGTCGCCTCTGGTAGAAGACACATCCCCGCCGTGACCGCGGGTAGCGATGAAACCTCCCGATGGACGAGCGCGAGAAGCCGTTGTCCACAGCCGCGAACCGCGCCACATCAGACCCATGACGTTCACCGGCCCGGGCCATGACGACCTGATCGCGCTCCTCGACTTCCACGTGGAATCGGGGGTGGACATCGCGCTGGACGAAGCGCCGCACGACCGTTTTGCGGAGGTGGATGCGCCGCCGCCGATCCGCGAGACGCCGATCGCGCTACGCCGCGAGGCCCCTGTGGATGACGGGCCCGCGCCTCGGCGCGAACCGCTGCGCGGCCACGAACCGCCACCCGAGCCGAAGCCGGCGGCTCCCCGGACCTTCGGCGGGTCGGCCTCCGCCAAGCCCGAGGAAGCCGCGGTCGACGCGCGGGCGAAGGCGGCGGTGACGGGCTCGCTGGAGGAACTGGAAGCGCTGCTGCGCGACTTCGAAGGTTGCGGCTTGCGCTTCACCGCGAAGAACCTCGTGTTCGCCGACGGCAATCCGGCGGCGCGGGTGATGTTCGTGGGCGAGGCGCCGGGCGCCGACGAGGATCGCATCGGCAAGCCGTTCATGGGGCGGTCCGGCCAGCTTCTCGACCGGATGATGGCCGCGATCGGCCTCGACCGATCGAGCGCCTACATCGCCAACATCGTGCCGTGGCGCCCGCCGGGGAACCGTAACCCGACGCCGCAGGAGGTCGCGATCTGCCGGCCCTTCGTCGAGCGGCAGATTGCGCTGGCCGATCCGGAAATCCTGGTCTGCCTCGGCGCACCCTCGACGCAGACGCTGACGGGTACGAAGGACGGCATCCTGAAAGCGCGCGGCCGCTTCTATCCCTACCGCCTGCCGGACGGGCGCGAGATCCGGGCGCTGGCGACGTTGCACCCGGCCTACCTGCTGCGGCAGCCGGTGCAGAAACGGTTGGCCTGGCGTGATTTCCGGGCGTTGAAGGCGGCGCTCGACGGGGTGAAGTGATACGCTGCCGGCCTTGAAGCGGAACCGTACTTTTCCGCCGATCATTCTGTAGGGCAGACGCCGGCCTCGCCCCGGCGCAGGTACGGGACGAGACGACGATGCGTTGGGAAGATTTCCGCAGTTCGGACAACGTCGAGGATCGCCGTGGCGAAGGCGGCGGCGGCGGCATGGGCTTTCCCGGCGGCGGGGCCGGCGGCCTCGGCATCGGCACCATCGTGATCCTGTGCATCATCGGATGGGTCACGGGCATCAACCCGGCCGTCCTGATCGGCGGCTATTCGCAGGTCACCGGCGGCGGTGGCGGCCAGCGCGAGGAGCGGGCCGACCCGGATACGCAGGCGAAGCGCCGGCAGGCCCCCACGGACCAATCCGGAAAGTTCGCCGCCGCAATCCTCGGCAACACCGAGGACGTCTGGAAAGAGGTCCTGCCGAACCAGACGGGCAAGCAGTACACCACCACGACCATGGTGCTCTACCAGGGCGGCACCCGCTCGGGCTGCGGCGATGCGCGCGCGGCGATGGGGCCGTTCTACTGCCCGCTCGACAAGAAGGTCTATCTCGACACGGGCTTCTTCAAGGAGATGGAGCAGAAGTTCAAGGTGAAGGGTGACTTCGCCTATGCCTACGTCATCGCCCACGAGGTCGGCCACCACGTCCAGGACGTGCTCGGCATCCTCGGGAAGGTCCAGGGCCGACAGCAGGCCGCGGGCGGCAACACGCCGGAGGCGAACAAGCTCTCCGTGCGCGTCGAGCTGATGGCCGATTGCCTCGCCGGCGTCTGGGCCAAGAACTCGAACGACAAGTGGAACGCTCTCGAACCGGGCGACATCCAGGAAGCCATGAACGCCGCCAGCGCCATCGGCGACGACAAGCTGCAGGAGCAGGCCCAGGGCTACGCCGTGCCCGACTCGTTCACGCACGGCTCGTCGGAGCAGCGGATGCGCTGGTTCATGACGGGCTACAAGAGTGGGCAGACGAAGAGTTGCGATACGTTCCGGGCGGCGCGGGGGTGAGGGTCTTTCTCCCAAATCGGGGGAAGAGGAGGGCTGTCGGTCACTCCACCCGCGCCCAACCCTGCGGCATCAGCCGTTCCTGAGGCCTGAACCGCGCCTTGTAATCCATCTTCCGCGAACCCTCGACCCAGTAGCCGAGATAGAGATACGGCAGGCCCATCTCCTGCGCCCGGCGGATATGGTCGAGGATCATGAAAGTGCCGAGGGATCGCGCGGCCTCGTCCGGGTCGTAGAACGAATAGACCATCGACAGGCCGTCTGAGAGCACGTCGGTCAGGCAGACGGCGACCGGGCCGCCACGGCCGCGGCCGTTGATGGCGGTATCAGGGCCGCGGCGCTTGTAGACCACGAGATGCGTGTCGACGTGGCTGTCCTCGATCATCATCGCGTAATCGAGCACGGTCATGTCGACCATGCCGCCGTCGCCGTGGCGGGCGTCGAGGTAGCGGCGAAACAGGGCGTATTGCTCGGAGGCCGGGCGGTTCGATTCCGGTGTGCCGATCAGGTCGGCGTTGCGCTGCAGGATGCGCTTCTGGCTGCCGGTCGGCTGGAAGGCGTCCACGATCACCCGCACGGAGATGCAGGCGCGGCAGGTCTCGCAGGCCGGGCGGTAGGCGATGGTCTGCGAACGACGGAAGCCGCCCTGCGTCAGGATCTCGTTCAGATCGCGCGCACGGCGCCCGACGAGATGCGTGAACACCTTCCGCTCCTCCTGCCCCTCGAGATAGGGGCAGGGCGAGGGGGCCGTGAGGTAGAATTGCGGTGTGTCGCGCGGATGACTCGTCACGCCGATCGATGCCTGGGTCAGCCGGAGCAGGCGCCGGTGCCGCCCTCGTCCAAGTGTAGCGCCATCCCCGTGTCGCTCAATGGACTTCGTGACGCGCCGCGCAACTTTGGGCCAGCAAAATCCGGGCCTCGCTCAGCCCCGCACCACCGCGAGCCCGAGGATGACGTCATGGCCGAGGCGGCGGTCGGGCCGCAGCAAGCCGAACACGACGTCGACGCACCAGAGCAGGAACGTCGAGATCGCCACGTAGAACAGCAGCGCGTGGATCGCCGCCGTCAGCATGTCGACGCGCGTGCCGCTCTCCGGCGCCACCACACGCAGGCCGAGCATCCGCATGCCCCAGGTGCTCTGTCTGGCTCCGCCGACGGTGATCGCGCTGTAGATGATGCCGCTCGCCGGAAGGACTGCGAAGAGCGTCCAGCCGAAGCCGAAGGTCAGCACGCCGATCACTGCGATGGCCGTGGCGAGGATCGCCGTGAACAGAAAAATGAAGGCGATGTCGAACAGGTAGGCGACGCAGCGCCCGCCGAGGCTCGCCCGGACGTAGGGGACCGGCGGCAACGCGCCGGGATAGCCGGCGGTGTCGTAGCGTTCCGCGTAACCGGGCTGAGGATTCGACATGGCCAGGGCTCCCGGGAGGAAGAATGGTGCCGTCATGACATGGGAACCGCCTCGGGCGGTGCCAAGACTTGAGCGGTGCCAAGAGTAGGCGGTGCCAAGAGTAGGCCGGTGCCAAGGGTAGAATCAGTCAGCGCCCGCCGGGATCGGCGGAAGCCGCCTCCGGCGTGTCGAGATAATAGTGCCGGAGCAGATAGACCGAGGCACCGTTGACCGGACCCGACTCGGTCGTGATCGCCTCGAGGCTCGATCCCGGACCGAAGCTGCAGACGATCCAGCGCGCCTTGGCAGCCGCACCGGGGCTGCCGGCCGTGCGGTAGTCGACACGGACGCTGTCCGGCCCCGGACCGGTGCCGATACGCATCAGCGAAACCGTCGACCCGTCCGGCGCGATGGCCGGCACGGCACGGCGGCAGACCGTCGCCCGGCGCTCGTCGAGGCTGTTGCCGCAGGCTGCGAGGGCCGAGAGCAGGGCGACGGCGACAGCCGTTCGCAGCACCCCCATCCGATCCCTACGCACCGGCGCGCAGGCGCTCCGCCACGCGCACGGCATAGTAGGTCAGTACGCCGTCGGCACCGGCGCGCTTGAAGGCGAGGAGGCTCTCGGTCATGGCGCGCTCGCCGTCGAGCCAGCCGTTGCGGGCGGCCGCCTCGATCATCGCGTACTCGCCGGACACCTGATAGGCGAAGGTCGGCACGCCGAACTCGTCCTTCACCCGGCGGATGATGTCGAGATAGGGCATGCCCGGCTTCACCATGACGGAATCCGCCCCCTCGGCGAGGTCGAGGGCGACTTCGCGCAGCGCCTCGAGGCCGTTGCCCGGATCCATCTGGTAGGTGCGCTTGTCGCCGACCAGCGCCGCCTTGGTGCCGATGGCATCGCGGAACGGGCCATAGAAGGCGCTCGCATATTTCGCGGCGTAGGCCATGATCTGGACGTCGCGATAGCCGGCCCGGTCGAGGCCGGTGCGGATCGCGCCGACACGGCCGTCCATCATGTCGGAGGGCGCGATGATGTCGGTGCCGGCCTCCGCCTGGATCAGGCTCTGTTCGACCAGCAGCGCCACGGTCTCGTCGTTCAGGATGGCGCCGTCCTGGATCAGGCCGTCATGCCCGTGGCTGGTATAGGGGTCGAGCGCCACGTCGGTCATGATACCGATCTCGGGCACCGCCTTCTTTACAGCCCGCACCGCACGGCAGACGAGGTTTTCGCAATTCAGGGCTTCCGAGCCCGTCGGATCCCGAAGCGCCGGGTCGGTGTAGGGAAACAGCGAGATCGCGGGGATGCCGAGGCGGGCGGCCATCTCGGCGTCGCGCACGACCTCGTCGACGCTGCGGCGCTCGACGCCCGGCATGGATGCAATCGGCTCGCGCCGGCCCTGGCCCTCGATCACGAAGAGCGGCCAGATCAGGTCGTCGACGCCGAGCGTATGCTCGCGCACGAGCCGGCGCGACCAGTCGGCCTTGCGGTTGCGGCGCGGGCGCTGGGTGAGGCTCAGCGCGCTCGCACCGGGCGCCGCCTCGCGGGCGGTCTCGACGGCGAGCGGACGCGGTTCGTTCGACATCGGGAAACGGCTCCGGAGACGGGCTCGACGCTTGCGGGCGCTGTGCGTGGACGAGCGCCCTAGCACATCCGGAATCCCTCTAAAAACCGCGGTCCGATCATTTCGGCGTTTCGAAGCCGCGCCGGCGCGTTCGTGTGGGGACGATCGCAAGCTGGCCGTGGTGATGTCTCTGCCCATCCGGTATCACGCCGAGCGGGCTTTAGGGCCGAGGTTCACCTTGACGCAGTGGGGCCCCGTCCCCTATAGGCTCGCGCCTTCCACTGGACTCCGCTGGACTTCATCGAATTCACGCGCGGGTTTTTCGGGTCGACGGTCCAGGCCGCTCTTCTCGTAAAACCAACCGGCGCGTTTCATGTTCGCGGAACGATACGGGATACACGTCATGTCGCGCCGCTGCGAACTCACGGGCAAAGCCGTGCAGGTCGGCCACCTCGTCAGCCACTCGAACCACAAGACCAAGTGCCGGTTCCTGCCGAACCTGTGCAACGTCACGCTCACGTCGGACGCGCTGAACCGCCGCGTTCGCCTGCGCGTCACCGCCCATGCGCTCCGCTCGGTCGAGCACCGCGGCGGCCTCGACGCCTTCCTCGTGAAGGCTCGCGAGATCGAGCTGTCGCAGACCGCGAAGCTCCTCAAGCGCGAAATCCAGAAGAAGCTCGGCGAGACCGCCGCCGCTGAGCCGGTCGCCGCCTGATCCAGGCATGCTGCGGCCCTGCCGTCGGCGTGATCCTTTCAGGACTTGATGTCGACAGCCGCCGAGTGCCCCGCGCATCGGCGGCTTCGCCATGTCTGGAATGATCGATGACCGCGCTCACGCTCGTCGTTCCGATCTTCGGCCTCGTGGTCATCGGCTGGTTCGCCGCGATCACCGGCCTGCTCTCCGAGCGCGTCAGCGAGGGCCTCTCGGAATACGTCTTCGCCATCGCGGTGCCGGCGCTGATCGTCGCGACGCTGACGCGGCCGGGCATGAGCGGCGAGATCGCCTGGGGCTACTGGTTCAGCTACTTCGGCGGCGCCGCGATCGCCTGGGGCGCCGGCTCGCTCATCGGCATACGCCGCGAGGGCGTCGAGCGGCGCGGCGCGATCCTGCACGGCTTTGCAGCGAGTCAGTCGAACACGATCTTCGTCGGCGTGCCGATGATCCTGCAGGCCTATGGCGAAGCCGGGGCCTTCCCGCTCTTCATGCTGCTCGCGGTGCACCTGCCGCTGATGATGGGCGCGGCCACCTTTCTGATCGAATCGGACGGCGAACGCTCACTCGTCCAACGGCTCAAAGGCCTCGGCCTCGTGCTGGTGAAGAATCCGATCTTTCTGGCGCTCGCCTTCGGCATGGCCCTGAAGATCGCCGGCGTCGCCCCCGCCGGCATGGCCAAAGCGCTCGTCGACGATCTCGGCGGCACGGCCTCGACCTGCGCCCTGATCGCGCTCGGCGCCGGACTGACCCGCTACCGCGTGCTGCACGATCTCCCGGGCGCAAGCGTCATCGCGGCCCTGAAGCTCGGGCTGCACCCGTTCGCCGTCTGGGTGCTGGCCTTCCACGTCTTCACGATGCCGCCGGCCTATGCCGGCGTCGCGGTGCTGTTCGCGGCCATGCCCGTGGGGATCAACGCCTACCTGCTCGCGGCGCGCTACCGGACCGAGCAGGGACTGGTCGCGGCCTCCGTGCTGGTCTCGACGCTGGCGGCGGCGGTGACGACGATCGGGTGGTTGCTGGTGCTCGGGAAGAGCTGACGCCTACCGTCGCCCACCCGCAGCCCGCCGCGCAGGCCGACGCGGCGACGCCCCCCCTGCCGCGTCCTCCTCGAACAGCTCCGCCAGCTTCTCCGTCATCGCGCCACCGAGCTCTTCGGCGTCGATGATCGTCACCGCACGCCGATAATACCGCGTCACGTCGTGGCCGATACCGATCGCCATGAGCTCCACGGGGGAGCGAGTCTCGATCTCCTCGATCATCCAGCGCAGGTGGCGTTCGAGGTAATTGCCGGGGTTGACCGACAGGGTCGAGTCGTCGACAGGAGCGCCGTCAGAAATCACCATCAGGATCTTCCGCTGCTCGGGGCGACCCAGCAGGCGCTTATGGGCCCAATCGAGAGCCTCGCCGTCGATGTTCTCCTTGAGCAGCCCCTCACGCATCATCAGCCCGAGATTCTTGCGGGCCCGGCGCCAGGGAGCGTCAGCGCTCTTGTAGATGATGTGGCGCAGGTCGTTCAGGCGGCCCGGGGAGGGCGGCTTGCCGCCGGCGAGCCAGGCCTCGCGAGACTGCCCACCCTTCCAGGCACGGGTGGTGAAGCCCAGAATCTCGACCTTGACGCCGCAGCGCTCGAGCGTGCGGGCGAGGATGTCGGCACAGGTCGCGGCGACCGTGATTGGCCGGCCGCGCATCGAGCCCGAATTGTCGAGCAGAAGCGTCACCACCGTATCGCGAAAGTTCGTGTCCTTCTCCTGCTTGAAGGAGAGCGGCTGGAACGGATCGGTGACGACGCGCACGAGCCGGGCCGGATCGAGCTGGCCCTCTTCGAGGTCGAAGTCCCAGGCGCGGTTCTGCTGTGCGAGGAGCCGCCGCTGCAGGCGGTTGGCGAGGCGTCCCACCACGCCCTGGAGGTGCGCGAGCTGCTTGTCGAGATAGGTGCGCAGCCGCGAGAGTTCGTCGGCGTCGCAGAGATCTTCCGCGTCGATCTCCTCGTCGAAGCGCGGATTGTAGACCTTGTATTCCGGGCCGCGCAGCTCGTTGGCGCGCGGGCCGGGGGGACGCATGGATTCGGAGGCCTGCTCCGACTCGGAATCCTCGGCATCGTCCGGCAACTCGCCCGAGGGTGCGTCGGCGTCCTCGGTGGAGCCGTCCTCCATCTCGTCGGAGGACTGGTCGGTGACCTCGACCTCGGCGCGGTCGCCCTGCGACTGCTCCTCGGCCTCACCCTCGCTCGGCTGCTGCTCGTCGTCTTGGGCTTCGGCGTCGTCCTCGCTGTCGTCGTCCTCGGGGTCGAACGGCGTCTCGTCCGCCATGTCGAGGGAGGTCAGCAGGTCGCGCACCGAACGGGCAAAGGCGCGCTGGTTCTCCAACGAGCTCATCAGCCCGTCGAGGTTCGGTCCCGCGCGCTCCTCGATATGCTCGCGCCAGAGCTCGACGATCTTGCGGGCCGCAGCCGGCGGGCGCTGGCCGGTGAGGCGTTCGCGCACCATCAGGGCGACCGCATCCTCCATCGGGGCGTCGGCCCGATCGGTGATGTCCTCGTACTTGCCGCCGCGGTGGTAGCGGTCCTCCAGCATCGCCGTGATGTTGGAGGCGACGCCAGCCATGCGGCGCGAGCCGATCGCCTCGACGCGGGCTTGCTCGACGGCGTCGAACACCGCACGGGCGGAGGCGTTCTCGGGCGCCAGACGCCGGTGCACGGCGACATCGTGGCAGCCGAGGCGCAGCGCCATGGAATCCGAGTGGCCGCGCAGGATCGCCACGTCCTCGACGGACAGCTTGCGCGCCGGCTCCGGCAGGCGGGCCTTGTCGCCGAGCAGAGCCGGGCGGTCGCTGGCGTAGGTGACCTCGATCTCCGAACGCCGCGCGATCGCCCGCAGGCACCCGGCCACGGAGCGCTTGAGCGGCTCCGCGACGGGCTCACGACGGTCGGCGGCCTTGCCGCGGTTGGGAATGGCCATGACTCAGCCCTCGCCGTCGAGCGCGAACGGCCGGTTCAGAATATCGTCCCAAGTATAGGGACAGGCGGCGGGCAGCGTATCGATCTTGCGCCTCATCTCGCGTGCGGCTCGCAAACGGCCAAGCCGGAACGCGTTCTTTACGGCCTCGTCCCTGCGGGACTTCAGGCCCGGATTCTTGGAGAGCTGGATATCAACCCGAACGCGGTGCTCGGCGATGCTCAAGGTCCAACTTCGGCTGCGCTTCTCGGGCTGATGATCCCACTTCAGCATGTGCAGGACGACGAGTTCGAGGGCGCTCTGAAGCCGGAAGTATTGCTCCGCGCCCACGTCGCTCAGTTCCTCCGCCACGTTCTCGAAATCGATCTCCTCGAAGCGCTTGGCACGGAGGAGCGCGACCTGTTCCCCGACCCAAGTATAAAGGTCGTCCTCATACGGGGTCGGGCGCGGGCGCTTCTCCGTCCGTGCCACGCGCTTCGAGGGCTTCAGGGCCGTATCGGACATAGCTCCTCGCGCGTGCCTATCAGCTCAGCTCAACGCAACGTTCACCGCGCTCTCCGGCAGTTCCTTGCCGAAGGCACGCTGGTAGAACTCGGCGACGAGCGGGCGCTCCAGCTCGTCGCACTTGTTCAGGAAGGTGACGCGGAAGGCGAAGCCGATATCCTTGAAGATGTCGGCGTTCTCGGCCCAGGTGATCACCGTGCGCGGGCTCATCACCGTCGACAGGTCGCCGTTGACGAAGGCGTTGCGGGTCAGGTCGGCCACGCGCACCATGCGGTTGACGAGGTCGCGGCCCTGCTCGTTGCGATAGTGGACCGCCTTCGACAGCACGATCTCGACCTCGCGGTCGTGCGGCAGGTAATTCAGCGTCGTGACGATCGACCAGCGGTCCATCTGGCCCTGATTGATCTGCTGCGTGCCGTGATAGAGGCCCGAGGTGTCGCCGAGGCCGACCGTGTTGGCGGTGGCGAAGAGGCGGAAGGCGGGGTGCGGGCGGATCACGCGCTTCTGGTCGAGCAGCGTCAGCCGGCCCGAGACTTCGAGCACGCGCTGGATCACGAACATCACGTCGGGGCGGCCGGCGTCGTACTCGTCGAAGACGAGGGCGACGTTGTTCTGCAGCGCCCAGGGCAGGATGCCATCCTGGAAGGCGGTGACCTGCTTGCCGTCCTGCAGGACGATAGCGTCCTTGCCGACGAGGTCGATGCGCGAGATGTGGCTGTCGAGGTTCACCCGGACGCAGGGCCAGTTCAGCCGCGAGGCGACCTGCTCGATGTGGGTCGACTTGCCGGTGCCGTGATAGCCGGTGACCATGACGCGGCGGTTGCGGGCGAAGCCGGCCAGGATCGAGAGCGTGGTCTCGCGGTCGAAGATGTAATCCTCGTCGCGGTCCGGCACATGCTCCTCGGCCTTGGCGAAAGCCGGCACCTTGAGGTCGAGGTCGATGCCGAAGGCCTCGCGGACGGAGACTTCCCGATCGGGGAGCGAGGCGTACGTGTCGTCAGAAAGCATGAAAGGCCTCTTTGGGGCGCGGGCGTCGGCGAAAGCTCGCCAGCGCACGCGTCCGCATCTGTTCGTTGACATCCGCCCGGCTCCGGGGAGAGCCGCTGGATGGACGGGCTGCAGACGTCATCCTTAGTCGCCGCTCCCGGCGGACGCCAAGGGGTCGGGCAGGATATAGTCCCCCGCGCGCCGATTGCCGCCCCTGCGCGGTCGCATCCTTCATGCCGTGAACGCGCAGGGGCGGCGCGTCTCAGCAGAGGTTGGCCGCACGCAGCACGTCGTGAGCCCGGATGATGTCGCGCAGGCGGTCCTCGAAGGAACGGTCGCCGCCATTCGCGTCGGGGTGGAAGCGCTTCACCAGGGTCTTGTACTGCGCCTTGATCGCGGCGGTATCGGCGGTGTCGTCGAGGCCGAGCACGTCGAGCGCCTTGCGGGCGGCCGGCGAGAGACGCGGCCGCATCGGCTCGGGCGGCGCACGGCGCTCCTTGCCGGCGACGCCGGCCGCGCGCAGCACGCCCAACGGGTCGGCATAGGCCCAGTCGCGCTCGGTCTCGGGCTTCTTGCCCTCGGCGGGACGGCCGCCGGTGCCCATGGCCCAGGTCGGGCGATGGCCGATCACGGCGTCCTTCTGGAAGGCCTGGACGGCGTCGTCGTTCATGCCGTCGAAGTAGTTGTAGGAGGCGTTGTAGGCCCGCACGTGGTCGATGCAAAAGCGGTGGTACTGCCCCTCGTGCTTGCGGCCCTTGGGCGCGCGATAGAGCCCCGCATGGGTGCAGCCGGGCACCTCGCAGAGCGCATCGCCCGTCGCGGTCTGCCCGGCGCTCGCCTTGCTCGATCCTTTGCCGCGGCCCTTCGCGGAGCCCGTCTTCGGCTCGTCGCAGGTCGGCTTGATGCGGATGCTGTCGAACAGCGGCGAGTTGAGATCCATGACGACGCGATTATGAGGGGACGGACCGGAGACACAAGCCCGGCGGGCCTGATGACGCATGCAGGGTTTCGGGGTTGACGCTCCGACCCTCCCGCCGGCCCCGAAACAGGTGGAGACGACGATGACCGGGCAGGGCACATTGAAGGATTGGATCGGGCAGACGCTGCAGGCGGAGCTCACACCGAGCTTCCTCGACGTCGTCGACGAGTCCCACCTCCACGCCGGCCATTCCGGCGCCCGGCCGGAGGGCGAGACGCATTTCCGGTTGGATGTCGTCTCGGCGGCCTTCGAGGGCAAGAGCCGGGTCGAGCGCCACCGCCTCGTCAACGGCGCCCTTGCGCCGGCCTTCGAGCGCGGCCTGCACGCACTGGCGCTCAAGGCCCGCACGCCGGCCGAGGCGGGCTGAACCCGTCCGATGGCGCTCCAATGCACGCCACAGATCGCCATCGACGAGGGTGAGCTCGAAGAAAATTTCGTGCGCGCCTCGGGGCCGGGCGGGCAGAACGTCAACAAGGTCGCGAGCGCGGTTCAGCTCCGCTTCGACGTGCGGCGCTCACCTTCGCTGCCGAACCCCGTCGCCCTGCGGCTGATGAAGCTCGCCGGCCGGCGGCTGACCGACGACGGCGTGATCGTGATCGATGCCCGCCAGCACCGAACCCAGGAGCGAAACCGGGCCGATGCCCGCGAGCGCCTCGCGGCACTGGTCGCGGAGGCGGCGGTGCCGCCAAAGCCCCGTCGTCCGACGAAGCCGACGCTGGCCTCGAAGACGCGCCGGCTCGAAAGCAAGAGCCGGCGCGGTGCGGTCAAACGCCTGCGCGGAGACGCAGGCAGCGATTGAGGCTCAGCGCGTCGTCGGCGGCGAGTCGGGATGCGCGTCGGGCTGCGGCGCGTTATCGCTGGACACGTACTTGCTGCCCGGCAGTGCCAGCGTCAGGCCAAGGGACACGACCGCGAGAAACGCCGCAAAACCCGCGGGAAACAGGAACGCGGACTCGCCGTAGAGGTGGTGCAGGAAGCCGCCGCCGATCGCGCCGCCGGTGAGGCCGGCCCAGAGCGGCGCCTGAAGCCAGAACGAGGGCGCCGGCTCGTGCAGGAGCATGTTGGCGAGGCCCGCGCCGAAGCGCACCACCGTGCCGGTGACGTAGGTCAGCGCCAAGCTGCGGCCGGCCTCGTCCTGCAGCGTCGCGTTCTGGATGCCCAGCGCCAGCACGATCGGATAGGCGTGGAGCGGGAAGGCGTCGGAACCGAACGGCACGTACAGGCCGACGGCGAACAGGCCCGCTTGAATGATCAGCAGCGTGGACAGCCGCCAGCGGCCGGACCAGGCGGCGATCAGCGTGCCGAGGAAGGCGCCGAAGCAGAACATCGCGATGACGCTGCCGAAGCGCGTCGTGCCGGTCCAGTCGAAGCTCGACACCGAGACGCCGAAGCGCGTGGTGTTGCCGCTCATGAACGACATGAAGAGCTGGGAGAATTCGAGGAAGCCGATCGAATCTGCAGTACCCGCCAGGGTTGCAAGAGCGACGGCGAATGGGATCCGTGTCGTCGCACTGGCAGGAAAGGCCTTCTCCGACATTCAACTCCTCCGATGAGCTCTGCTTCACTTGGCTAAAGCCAAGCTTGTACCGGCTGCGGCCAAGCCTGCAAACGGCAGATGGCGGCGATGGGTTCACCGCCAAAAATAAAACTTCTGCGGGATGATGCAGCCGCGGTCGATCGTGCACAACCTGGCGCTAGCAGGGTTTGCGCAGGACTGCGATCCGTCCCGGCACATTCTGCCCCCGCTCCTGCCGCACGGCCGCCGGCGGCATCGCCGCAAGAGCGAGGCCAGTGCCCTCCACCGCCGCGCGTAGATGGGCATCGCCGTGGGCGTAGCGGCCATCCGATCCGAGAACGACGCCCGCGCCCTCATGCGACTGCACCGAGACGAGAGCGAGCGCGCCCGGCTGAAGGACCCGGCCGATGCCGGCGAAGACCGGACGCAGGTCCGGCAGGTAGATCAGAACGTCGGCCGCGACGACGAGATCGGTGCTTCCGCGCGGCTGCCCGGCGAGAAAGGCCGTCAGCTCGCCCTCGACCACGCGCGCATAGAATCCGCTGCGTTCGGCCAGCGCGAGCATGGCGGGGGAGAGGTCGATTCCGGTCAGGTGACCGACCCGGCCTGCGAGCGCCCTGCCCATCAGCCCGGTGCCGCAGCCGAGATCGAGCCCGGTCGCGAAGCCGTCCGGCGCGTCGGGCAGCGCGTCGAGCGCCGCCACGATCAGTTCGGGTCCGCGATAGCCGAGAGCGCCGACGAGGTGGCGCTCGAAGCGCGGCGCGTAACCGTCGAACAGCGCCCGCACATAAGCCGGCGTGATCGCGGCGAGCGCGTCGCCCGTGCCGAGGCCGGCGAGATGAAGACGCGCGCCGAGAGAGTCGTCGGGGTCGATGTCGAGGGCGCAGGCATAGGCCGTGCGGGCAGCCTGCTCGTCGGCCGGCTCCGTCGACGTCACGAAGCGGGCCTCCCGCGCCCGTCCCAGCAGGAACCAGGCCGGCGCGTAGAGCGGCACGAGTTCCAATGCCTGCTCGGCCATCTCGACGGCCGCCTGCGCGTCGCCCTCGGCAAGGCAGTCGCGCGCATAGGCGAAGCGGCGGTCGGCGAGGATGTCGCCGGAGGAATGCTGGCGGGACATGTGTCGGGTACGGGGTGCTGAGCGTGTGGCGCCCCCTATATGCGCCCCGATGCCGATCAGCGCCTCCGAATTGCTCACCCTGACGCGGGAGGGCCTGTATTGCCCGCTCGGGCGCTTCCACGTCGACCCGACCTGGCCGGTGGAGCGCGCGCTCATCACCCACGGCCATGCCGACCATGCCCGCTCGGGCCACACCCACGTGCTCGCCACACCCGAGACCCTCCGGATCATGGCCGTGCGCTACGGCGCGGATTTCTGCGAGACCCGGCAGGAGGCTCGCCTGGGCGAGGCCATGCAGATCGGTGACGGTACCGTGCGGTTCGCACCGGCCGGGCACGTCCTGGGTTCGGCGCAGATCGCCATCGAGAAGGACGGCAAACGGATCGTGGTCTCGGGCGACTACAAGCGCGCGCCGGACCCGACCTGCCTGCCCTTCGAGGTGGTGCCCTGCGACGTCTTCATCACCGAGGCGACCTTCGGGCTGCCGGTGTTCACGCACCCCGATACGCGCGGTGAGGTCCGCAAGCTGATCGACTCGGTCGCCCTGTTTCCCGAACGCGCCCACATCGTCGGCGCCTACGCACTCGGCAAGGCGCAGCGGGTGATGGCGCTGTTGCGGGAGGAGGGCTGGGACCGGCCGATCCACCTGCACGGCGCGATGGAAAAGCTGACCGAACTCTACAAGCAGGAAGGCATCGACCTCGGCGAAACGCCGAAGGTCGCCGCCGCCGAGCGAAAAGATCTGCACGGCGCCATCGTGATCTGCCCGCCCTCCTCGATCCAGGACGTCTGGTCGCGAAAGTTTCCAGACCCCGTCACGGCCTTCGCCTCGGGCTGGATGCGGGTGCGCGCCCGCGCCCGCCAGAAGGGCGTCGAGCTACCGCTGGTCATCTCCGACCATTCCGACTGGCCCGACCTCTGCCGCACCATCCGCGAGACCGGCGCAGAGGAGGTCTGGGTGACGCACGGACAGGAGGACGCGCTGGTGCATTGGTGCGGCACGGAAGGGATCAAGGCGAAACCGCTGCACCTGCTGGGTTATGGCGACGACGGCGAGGCCGAGTTCGATCCGGCGCAAGGCGCCGAGACCGCCGAGGCCTCGGCATGAACCGCTTCGCCCACCTTCTCGACCGCCTCGCCTACGAGCCGGGCCGCAACGCCAAGCTGCGCCTGCTGCAGGACTTTTTCGCGAGCACGCCGGACCCGGAGCGCGGCTGGGCGCTCGCCGCGATGACCGGCGGGCTGACGTTTCGCGAGGCGAAGGCCGGCATGATCCGCGGGCTGGTCGAAGAGCGGATCGACCCGGTGCTGTTCCGGCTGTCGCACAACTACGTGGGCGATCTGGCGGAGACGGTGGCGCTGATCTGGCCGGGGCCGGAAGGGCCTCCCCCCTCTCCCCGCACGCGGGGAGAGGGTCGCGACGACCTTGTCGTCGGCGCGACCAGCCCGAAGGGCGAAGGTGAGGGGGCTTCGCCGGAGGAGGCACTTTCGGATGCGCCCCCTCACCGTCGCCTGCCGGCTCGCTCTGCCGACGACAAAGTCGGCAGAGCCCTCTCCCCACCAAAATCGGGCATGCCCGATTTTGGCAGGCAAGAGCAGATCTCGGACAAGCCCGAGATGTGGGCGGGGAGAGGAGACGCACACCCCGCGGGCGTTGGTTCACCAGGCCCCGGTCACAACAACCCACCCCCGCACGTCCCGACCCTCTCCGAAGTCGTCGAGACTCTGGCCACCACCGCGAAAAAAGACCTTCCCGGCCATCTCGCCGACTGGCTCGACGCCCTCGACGAGACCGGGCGCTGGGCGCTCTTGAAGCTCGTCACCGGCAACCTCCGCGTCGGCGTCTCGGCGCGGCTGGCCAAGACGGCGGTCGGGGCGCTGGGCGGCCACGAGGCGGATGCGGTGGAAGAGGTCTGGCACGGGCTGGAACCGCCCTATGCCGGGCTCTTTGCCTGGGTCGAGGGCCGCGCCGAGCGGCCGGAGACGCTCAACCCGGCGCCGTTCCGTCCGCCGATGCTCTCACACCCGATCGAGGACGAGGCCGACCTCGACAAACTCGACCCAGCCAATTTCTCGGCCGAGTGGAAGTGGGACGGCATCCGCGTGCAGCTCGCCGGAGGCCGTGACCGTGAGGGCCGGCACGTCGCCAAGGTCTATTCCCGCACCGGCGAAGACATCACCGGAGCATTCCCGGATCTCGCCGAGGCCGTGACCTTCGAGGGCGCGATCGACGGAGAGTTGCTGATTCTTCGCGAGAGCCGGGTGCAGAGCTTCAACGTGCTGCAGCAGCGGCTCAACCGGAAGGCGGTGACGCCGAAACTCCTGGAAGAGTTTCCGGCCCACGTCCGCGCGTACGATGTTTTTGGAAGCGACGGCGAGGACCTGCGCCCGCTGCCGTTCACGGAGCGGCGCGCCGCGCTGGAAAAACTCGTGAGGAAACTCGATCACGCGCGGATCGATCTCTCGCCGCTCGTACCCTTCGCGACCTGGGACGACCTCGCCGCGGCGCGGGCCGATCCGGCCTCGGCCGGGGCCGGCGCGGATGCGGACGCCATCGAGGGCGTGATGCTGAAACGCGTCGACAGCGCCTACCAGCCCGGCCGCCCCAAGGGCCCGTGGTGGAAGTGGAAGCGCGAGCCCTTCGTCGTCGACGCGGTGATGATGTACGCGCAGCGCGGGCACGGAAAGCGCTCGTCCTTCTATTCGGACTACACCTTCGGCTGCTGGCGCGCGGGCGCGGACGGCGCGGAAGAGCTCGTGCCGGTCGGGAAAGCCTATCACGGCTTCACCGATGCCGAGCTGCAAAAGCTCGACCGCTACGTCCGCAACAACACCACCAAGCGCTTCGGCCCGGTGCGCGAGGTCGGCCATGGCCGCGAGGCCGGCCTCGTGCTGGAGATCGCCTTCGAGGGCGTCCAGCGCTCGACCCGACACAAGTCGGGCGTGGCTATGCGCTTCCCCCGCGTCAGTCGCATCCGCTGGGACAAGCCGCCCGCGGAGGCCGACCGGGTCGAGGCGCTGGAACGGATTCTGGAACGTGGCGAACGCGAGATCGCGCCGGGCGCGACGATGGAGACGAAGATATGAGGCAGGCGGGCAAGATCGGCGCGATCGAGGGTTTTGCGAGCGGCCCCGTGACCCGGCAGGCGAGCGCCCGGTTCACGGTCTCGACGCCGGGCCAGGGTTTCACGGACGTCACGAGCGCGGTCGCCGCCTTCGTGCGCGAGAGCGGCCTGCAGACCGGCCTCGTCACGGTGTTCTGCCGGCACACCTCGGCCTCCCTCACCATCCAGGAGAACGCCGACCCGGACGTGCAGACCGACCTGATGACGGCGCTGGACGGCCTCGCCCCGCGTCACGCGGGATACGTGCATGGGATGGAGGGGCCGGACGACATGCCGGCGCATATTCGGACGATGGTGACGGATTCGAGCGTGAGCATACCGCTGATCGACGGGCGGCTGGGGCTCGGGACATGGCAGGGGATCTACTTGATTGAGCACCGGGACCGGGGGCACCGGCGGGAGCTGTTGTTGAGCGTACTGGGAACCTGAATCGCAATCGTCATTGCTTCGCCGAGCCCGCAATGGCCAGATTCGAAGTGCGTTTCAGGCGCCGCCGGCCACGTACCGCGCAAACCCCTTCGCCCGCAGCGCGCATGCCGGGCACATCCCGCAGCCGTATCCCCAGGCGTGCCGCGCGCCGCGCTCGCCGAGATAGCAGGTGTGGCTGCCCTCCACGACGAGGTCGACCAGCGGCTTGCCGCCGAGGTCTTCGGCCAGCGCCCAGGTCGCGGCCTTGTCGAGCCACATCAGGGGGGTGTGGAGGACGAAGCGGCGCTGCATGCCGAGGTTGAGCGCGACCTGGAGCGCCTTGATGGTGTCGTCGCGGCAATCCGGGTAGCCGGAATAGTCGGTCTCGCACATGCCGCCGACGATGTGGCGCAGGCCCCGGCGATAGGCGAGGGCGGCGGCGAAGGTGAGGAAGACGAGGTTGCGGCCCGGCACGAAGGTGTTGGGCAGGCCGTCGGCCTCCATCGCGATCTCGGTCTCGCGGGTCAGCGCAGTGTCCGAGACCTCGCCGAGCGCCGCGAGATCGATGGTGTGGTCGCGGCCGAGCCGGCGCCACCAGGTCTGGTCGAGGCTCGTGAGGCCCTTGCGCAGGCCGGCGCGGCATTCGAGCTCGATGCGGTGGCGCTGGCCGTAATCGAAACCGAGGGTTTCGACGCGGGGGAAGCGGTCGAGCGCCCAGGCGAGGCAGGTCGCCGAATCCTGTCCGCCCGAGAACAGAACCAGCGCGCCGTCGTCAAAACCGTCAGTCGCCGTCATACTCCGCCCACGAAAGCGGCGTCTCGAACACCTTGACGGAGGAGAGGCCGGACAGCACCGGCTTGGTCTTATGCCAGATCCAGGCCGCGATGTGCTCGGCGGTGGGATTGGCGAGACCTTCGATCTCGTTGAGGCAGTGGTGGTCGAGCTGGTCGAGGATCGGCGCGAAGGCGCTCTCGACGTCGTAGAAGTCGATGACCCAGCCGCTGTCGCCGTCCACCGCACCGGAGACCTGCAGCTCGACGCGATAGGAATGCCCATGCATGCGGAAGCAGCGATGCGTCTGCGGCACGTTCGGCAGGCGGTGCGCCGCCTCGAAGGTGAAGGCCTGGGTGATCTTCATCGTGTCTCGTCCGGCGGCGCGACTCGATCGCGGCGACGCTTGGCATCTGAACTGAGCGACGAGCTTAGAAAAGGAAAATGGTGGAGCCTAACGGGATCGAACCGATGACCTCTTCCATGCCATGGAAGCGCTCTCCCAGCTGAGCTAAGGCCCCACTCTTTGCCGAAACGGTCTGGTATGTCCGTTTCGGTGGATCGCCCCGGCGGGAAGCCCGTCGGGGAGGGCGGTTCTATAAGCGGAGGGCCGGCGGAGACGCAAGCCCCTTTTCCGCTCTATTTTCCGACCCCACCGCCTGTGCCTCGGCGGCAACAGGGCGGCCGGGTGTCAGCTGTCCTCGTCGTTGTCGCCGTCGTTCTCGACGAGATCCGACACGTCGTCGTCATCCTCCTCTTCGAGGAAGGTGTCGTCGTCGGTGCTGGTCGAAGACGAATCGTCGTCGTCGCCGTCATCGCCGTCGACCTTCGCGTCGCTGTCCTCGCTCGCCTCGGCTTCGTCGAGGGAGACCACCTCCGGACGGCTCTCGTCCTCGTCTTCCTCGTCGTCATCCTTGCGGGACACGATCGGCGCGGCGACGCGGCCGCCGGCGGCCATCTGGAAGACCGTGCCGCATTTCGGGCAGGTCGCCGGATCGCGGTCGAGGTCGTAGAACTTCGCGCCGCAATTCATGCATTGGCGCTTGATACCGAGTTCCGGTCGGGCCACGGGCTGGAACCTCTGGAGGTCGTGTCGGGGGGAGCGCGGCCCCGTTAGTCGGCTCTGCCAAGCATGTCAAATATGCATGCGCCGGCCGGAGAGATCGCCACCGACGCCTACTGGTCCGGGCGGGATGTCCGGCGCGGATGACGGCGGCGCAGGCCCATGGTAACCGGCGCGGGTTCCGGGGCGCCGCGGCGGCCCGCAAATTCCAGCAGAACCCCTCCCAGCCGAACCCCGACGATTCCCGTGTCGCACGCCTCCGAGCCGCAGCCCGTCACCGCCTCGCCCGGAGCACCGCTCCGCGGCACGCTGCGGCCGCCGGGCGACAAGTCGATCTCGCACCGCGCGATGATCTTGGGACTTCTCTCGATCGGCGAGACGCGGGTCGAAGGCCTGCTCGAAGGCGACGACGTCCTGCGCACGGCCGCTGCCTGCCGGGCTCTCGGCGCGTCCATGGAGCGCCTGGGCGACGGGCGCTGGGTGATCCGCGGCGTCGGCATCGGCGGCATGGGCGATCCGACCGAAACGCTCGATTTCGGCAATGCCGGCACCGGCTCGCGCCTGATGATGGGCGTCGTCGGCGGCCAGCCGGTCACCGCGAACTTCGACGGCGACGCCTCTCTCCGCAAGCGCCCCATGCGCCGCATCCTCGATCCGCTCCTGAAGATGGGTACCGAGATCGTGAGCGAGGCCGAGGGCGGGCGCGTGCCGCTAACCCTGCGTGGACCGTCCGAGGCGATCCCGATCAGCTGCGAGACGCCGGTGGCCTCGGCCCAGATCAAGTCGGCTGTGCTGTTCGCCGGGCTCAACGCACCGGGCGTCACCACCGTGATCGAGGCGGCCGCCACCCGCGACCACACTGAGCGGATGCTGCGCCTGTTCGGCGCCGAGGTCGCGGTGACGCCACACGGTCCCGACGGACACGGCCGCGCCATCGCGCTCACCGGTCAGCCGACCCTGCGCGGCACCGGTGTCGTCGTGCCGGCCGATCCGTCCTCGGCGGCGTTCCCCCTGGTAGCCGCCCTGATCGTGCCGGGCTCGGAGGTGACGATCCAGGGCGTGATGATGAACCCGCTGCGCACCGGCCTCATCACCACGCTGATCGAGATGGGCGGCGACATCGAGCGCCTGAACGAACGCGAGGAGGGCGGCGAGACCGTCGCGGACCTTCGCGTCCGCGCGAGCCGTCTCAGGGGCGTCGACGTGCCCCCGGAGCGGGCGCCGGCCATGATCGACGAGTATCCGGTGCTCGCCGTGGCCGCGGCCTTTGCCGAGGGCACCACGCGCATGAATGGCTTGCACGAGCTGCGGGTGAAGGAATCCGACCGGCTCGCCGCCGTCGCGGACGGGCTCGCCGCCAACGGCATCCCCCACAGGATCGAGGGCGACGACCTGGTCGTCACCGGCGACGGCACGGCCCCGCAGGGCGGCGGCACCGTGGCGACGCATCTCGATCACCGCATCGCCATGTCGTTCCTGGTGTTGGGCCTCGCTTCGCGAAACCCCGTCACGGTGGATGACGGCGCGATGATCGCGACGAGCTTCCCGAGCTTCACGCAGAGCATGCTTGCGCTCGGCGCCGCGATCTCGGAGTGACGCGCGTGCCGCTGGTCATCGCCATCGACGGGCCTGCCGCCTCCGGCAAGGGCACTCTCGCCAAGCGCCTCGCCCATCATTACGGGCTGCCGCATCTCGATACCGGGCTGCTCTACCGGGCGGTCGCCCTGCTGATGCTCGATGCCGGCGCGGACCTCGACGACGGCGGGGAGGCGGCCCGCACCGCCGCCCGCCTCGTCGCCGACCAGCTCGCCGACCCGCGCCTGCGCGAGCGCGCCATGGGCGAGGCCGCCTCGCGGGTCTCCAGCGTGCCGGAGGTTCGGACTGCGCTTCTGTCGTGGCAGCGCCGCTTCGCCGGCGGCGAGGCCGGCGCGGTGCTCGACGGACGCGACATCGGCACGGTGATCTGCCCCGACGCGCGGGTGAAGCTGTTCATCACGGCCTCGCCCGAGGAACGCGCCCGCCGCCGCCACCGCGAACTCGCCGGCCGAGGCGAGGAGACGACGCTGGCCGCGATCCTCGCCGACATCCGCGCCCGCGACGCGCGCGATTCTTCGCGCAGCGCCGCGCCGCTCAAGGCCGCAGAGGACGCCGTACGCCTCGACACCACGGAACTCGATGCGGAGGAGGCCTTCGCCGCCGCCCGCGACGTGGTGGACAGGGCACGCGAGCACTAAAATCTCTGCCCGGAAAATTGCCGTCGGATTCAAAAAGTTCGATATAAACCAATATCTTAAATCATCCGCTCGGATACAATATCCGAGCCGACTCGCTAGCGGGCTTCGAACGGAAGCGTACGATTTCGACCGCTCGATATCATTGTTTTGCCATTCCCATGTGCGCTTTGCATGGGGATGGCCATAGATCAGCGGCCAGCCAAAGTTGCATACATATGAAATTCCGATAGATTAATCTCGACTGTGGGCTCAATACTTCGTGCCACGGTGCCATGGTTTACGCAGATTTGCCCCAGCCCGCGGAGAGGCAAGGTTGGCCCGGTATTTCTTCGATCTGAACGACGGATCCGATATCCCGGACGAGATAGGTCGCGAGATCGCCGACCTCGCCGCCCTGCGCCGGGAGGCTCTGCGGGTGATGACGTCGCTCACGGCGGCCGAAGCCGAGGATGCGAAGGATACCACGTTGGTGATGACGGTTCGAGACGAAGCGGGCAGGACGCCGCTCAAGGTCCGTCTCGTGTGTCAGGTTGAGGAATTTTAGAACCTTCGCGCGGCTGTTTGGCCAACTTGAGGGCGATCATCTCGAGGAGGACGCGAAGACGGAAGCTTTCTCGCTCTCCCAGATCGTCCATGACCAAGGCGATATTACGCGAGATTTCCGCGACGATACGATCGTCGGCATTTGTCATCGGGCTACCCGCAACTGCCGCGTAAGCCTGGGGCGAAAGTGCAGGACTCTCTCAGCCGCCGACTCCCGGGAATATCGGCCCACAATCGCTATGTCGTATACCATACATAACAATCGTGCAACTACGAATTGTTGACACTGCGACTGCTCGGTTGGCTGCGGCACAACTCGAGAGCTTGGCAAAAGAAGTCTTCGGCACCAGGGAATCGCCGAATATTGGACCCAGACGGCAAACGTGTAGGCCACCCGATCACGGATGGCCGCGATACGATATTCGGGCCATGGCGACGGTACTCCGCGCGGCCGTGTCCGTCATGCCGCTCCGATCAGGCGTGCGTACTCGGCCTCCGCCACGCCATAGGAATCGCCGGCTGCCGCTTCCAGGCCGGCCCGGTCGAGCACTTCGATCCGGCCACGACGGGCCCGGATGAGCTGGTTGCCTTCGATCACTTGGATCGCCACCGTGACGCTCGACCGCTGAACGCCGAGCATGATCCCGAGAAACTCGTGCGTGACCGCGAGTTCGCTGCCGCCGAGACGGTCCTGGCACATCAGGAGCCAACGGGCGAGGCGTGTGTCGAGCGTGTGGCTGAGATTGGCGTAGGCCGTCTGTGCCGTCTGGATCAGCAAGGTATGGATGAAGCTCAGGAAGAGCTTCTCCAGGCTTCTGCTCGCTCGCGTCGCAGCCTGAAACGCGTCGACGCCGATGCTCAAACCATGTCCGGCAGCCTGCACGAAATGCGCGTCGGGCGTCCGGTCGCCGGCCAGAAGAATGGGTACGGCGCCGACGAGGCCCTCGTTGCCGATCAGCCCGGTCTCGGCCTGACGCCCCTGCCGTCCCGCGACGATCGAAACGAAACCGCTCTCCGGGAAAACCAGATCGCGGATCGGCTCATGCGGCGAGATCAGCGACAGTTTGAGATCGAGTTGGACAGGGACCAGATGCGGCTCGAGCAACGCGAAGTCGGACGGGTTGCAGTGCCGGAGAAGGCGGTTCCTGACGGAGGGCTGCACGGACACGGTGAACTCTTTCCAACAAGAGAAAAAGCTCGCGCTGTCTCTCGGACGTCCGCGCCAACGAGTGTCGAAGACGGCATCGCTTTTTAGGATTTTTCTCGCCCCGGCAAGATAACCGCATGTCTTTGTCGGGTACCCGACGAAATTCCTGAGTAAGTTTACATCTTTCGATTTCGGTTCGTCCGGGATATAGTCATTACTTACCAGATTGTAAGAGATTTATTTTACAATCTTGAAGTCGTTTTCGATACCAGATCCCGCAAAATCAAGAGGACTTTCCGTCAATCGACATTACGATTGGCGAAGCTCCCGCTCATCGTGCTGCCACGCGTGGCATCTTCGGATCCAGCGGATCCTTTCGAAGCCGCGCATTTCTGGACATGGTGCGCCGCGTTCTGCATCGGACGACTAAGCTTTACTTGACCGGAGACGTGTGAGCGCATCCCCCAGCGCAACGGCATCGTCTTTCGTCGCCGGGAGCGACCTGAAGACCGGGGCGAGCGCAGCCCGTCGGATCTGTGCGGTGACGTCACCATCGAGAGGACTGAGCCGCCCAGACGCGACCCGACACATCGAGCCCGGCGGCTCCAAGTGTCGGCTTCGACTTGCTTTCGTTCGAAGATCCGACATCCGCCGGTTCGGAAAGTGCGCTATGAGGATGTCGACGATTCAGCCAAGCAGACCGTCATCGACGAACCCCCGATCGTGGCCGGCGATTGCATCGTTCGTCTGCTCGGAGCGATGCATTCCGGCGCCGAACGCCGCGAGACCACCATCCGACGAGATATAAGCCGGCTTGTTGACTGACGGCACGACACGACTGGCTCGCCGGGCCAACCGACATCAGACAAGATTCGTTTTGCAGTCCGACGACATCACGCCTTTTGCAAAATGTTCGCTCGAACCGAGCCTAATAATCCCTTTAGCACATTATATTTTATCCGTCCGTTATTTTGACGATTATTTTCAAAATACCCACTTATATTCGAAATATGACGCAGAAAGTCGAAAATCCGCTCGGCTGTTTACCGGATCGGGTCTCGAAACGACGTTGTTTCGAGACTTGCCGGCGGCTTCCAGGCACCCCGCGATCGGGAGCCGGTGGCGCTGTACAGCGCGGACTTCGCGATCAGGCGCGGTAGCGGCCCGTCATCGATCGCAGGGATCGGACCCATGGCGGTTCGGGCCGGGTAGGCCGCGCCGGCCGAAGGTCTCCGACAGGAACCAGAGCGAGGCGACAAGCGTGGCCAGGGTGTAGGTCACCACGGCGACCGGGTGGGCGTCGGCCTGCGTCTCGACCGGCAGGACGCCGAGCGCCGTCAGCGCCAGGGGGAGCGACAGCCACCAGCCCGTACGGCCGCGATCATGCAGCCTGCGGATTGTCTGGGCGAGGCTCGCGAGCCAGAGGGCGACGATGCAGCCCATCGCCGCGAACGCTCCCGCGCGCCAACCCTGCGCTCCGAGGGCGACCGCGACGCAGAACAGGACCGCCGAAAGCAGAAGCAGGCATATCACGCGCCGCCCATAGGCCCGGCGCGACAGCCGTCCGCGCGGGTCGAACCAGGCCGTGATCCGGGCGGCGCTCACGTCCTCACGTGCCCCTCGGTTTGGCCCGCCGCGTCGGGGCTTCCGAGAGCGGGTCCTCGGGCCAGGGGTGGCGCGGATAGCGTCCGCGCATCTCGGAGCGCACCGAGGCCCAGGATCCGCGCCAGAAGCCGGGCAGGTCGCGGGTGATCTGCAGCGGGCGATGGGCCGGGGAGAGCAGGTGGAGCACCACCGGCACCCGGCCGCCGCCGAGGCTCGGATGCCGGTCGAGGCCGAACAGCTCCTGCACCCGCACCGCCAGCACCGGCTCCGGGCCCGATTCGTAATCGATCGGGATATGCGATCCGCTCGGCACGTCGAGATGGGTCGGCGCCTCCGCATCGAGCCGCGCCCGCAGGGTCCACGGCAAGAGGCCGTCGAGCGCCCGGCCGAGATCCTCCGCCGTCACCGAGTCGCGTCCGGTCCGCCCGACGATCGCCGGGGCGAGCCAGTCTTCGACCGATCCCGTCAACGCCTCGTCCGAGAGATCCGGCCACGCGTCGCCCTCGGCCTGACGGAGGAAGCGGACCCGCGCCCGCCACTGGGTCTGAGCCGGGCTCCAGGGCAGCCTGTCGAGGCCGAGACCGGCGAGGCCGCGGGCGAGGATTTCCGCGGAGCTTTCGTCGACCGGCACCGGCAGCGGACGTTCACCTAAGGTTATGGCGCCGAGCTTCTGGACGGTGCGGGCCCGCAGCTGGCCATGGTCCGCGTCGAAAGCGACGCTGGTGGTGGTCTCGATGCTGGTCCTGGCTAAACCATGGAGTACATCGAGACTAACCACGGCAGCACCCAGAATGCGGCCCGAAGCGGCGCTTCCGACGAGGTCCGCCACGGCGATGAAGGGCTCCCGGGCCAGCGCGCTCGCGGGGTCGAGCCGCCCCGCGCGCCCGTTCACCATCACGAAGACCCCGTCCCGACCCCGCGACTTGGCGATGCGATCGGGGTAGGCCAGCGCCAGCAGGGCGCCGGGCTCGGACAGGATTTCCGCAGTCAGATCAGTGTCTTCCGGGGCAACGCCCGAGCGTTCGGCCTGCCGCGCCCAGCCCTCCGCCAGCCGTCTCATGTCGCCGGCCCGGCCGCCGCGCTCGCGCGAGAACCGCTCCAGCCGCTCGGCGAGATCGACGCTGTCGCCGCCGAGCCCGCGCTCGACCAGAACCGCTGCGAGTTCAGAGGCTTGGCGCGCCGCACCGACGCCCGCCGCCGTCACCACCATCCGCGCCAGCCGCGGCGGCAGCGGCAAGGACCGCAGCGCCTGCCCCGTCGGGGTGATCCGGCCGTCCCCGTCGAGCCCGCCGAGACGGGTCAGCAGCGCCCGCGCCTCAGAGAGGGCAGGGGCCGGCGGGGAGTCGAGAAACCGCAACGATGTCAGATCCTTGACGCCCCAGGCAGCGCAGTCGAGCACGAGCCCCGACAGGTCGGCAGCGAGGATTTCGGGACGCGTGAACGGCTCCAGCGCGCCGGTGCCCGCCTCGGTCCAGAGCCGCCAGCACACGCCCGGCTCGGTCCGTCCCGCACGCCCGCGCCGCTGATCGACCGAGGCGCGGGAGGCGCGGGCCGTGACGAGGCGCGTCAGGCCGTTGCCGGGCTCGTAGACGGGCACGCGGGACAGGCCGGAATCCACAACGATTCGAACGCCTTCGATGGTGAGGGACGACTCGGCGATCGCGGTCGCCAGCACCACTTTCCGCAGCCCGTCCCGCGATGGCGAGACGGCCCGGTCCTGCTCCCCCTGCGTCAGCGCCCCATAGAGCGGCGCCAGATCCGTCTCCGGCCCGACACGGCCTTCGAGACGTTCGGCGACACGGCGGATCTCGGCCTGTCCGGGCAGGAAGGCGAGCACTGATCCAGGGTCGGCGCGCAAGGCGCGCAGGATCGCCTCGGCCATGGAATCCTCAATCCGTACAGTGGGTTCGCGGTCGAGGTGGCGGGTCTCGACGGGAAAGGCGCGGCCTTCGGATTCGACCACCGGGGCATCGCCGAGCAGGACCGCGACCCGCGCCCCGTCGAGCGTCGCCGACATCACCAGGATACGCAGGTCCTCCCGCAATCCGGCCTGCGCATCCAGCGCGAAGGCGAGGCCGAGATCGGCGTCGAGGGAGCGCTCGTGGAACTCGTCGAACAGCACCGCGCCGACACCCGACAGCTCCGGGTCGTCGAGGATCATCCGCGAGAACACGCCCTCGGTGACGACCTCGATCCGGGTCCGGGACGAGACCTTCGAGCCGAGCCGGACACGAATTCCGACAGTCTCGCCAACGTCTTGGCCGAGCGTCCTGGCCATCCGCTCGGCAGCGCCGCGTGCCGCCAGACGACGCGGTTCGAGCAGGATGATCCTGTTGCCGGCGAGCCAGGGCGCGTCGAGGAGGTCGAGCGGAACGCGGGTCGTCTTGCCGGCACCGGGCGGCGCGACCAGGACGGCGGCGTTGTGCCGTTGCAGCGCCTCGCGCAGTCGCGGCAGCGCGGCATCGATCGGGAGCGGCACGCGGCCGATGGCGGATGACACGGCGCGGGCATGGCTCGGCGTCGATGCGAAATCAAGCGAGCCGCGCGATCTCCAAAGGTCGGCACTCCTGTGCCGGCTCCGTCGGGACGCCGCCGGATTTCTTCGTCATCTCAGTGATTTCCCTGTCCGTAAACATCACCGTACGACGGAACGGATCGCGCAAACCCGACTTCACTGTTCGCGCATCGGGCGCAGACGACGGAAGGTTTCAGACATGCGGTTCGCAACGACACTCGCAGCCGGTGCGCTGCTCGGCGCCATCGGGTTTGGAGCGGTGTCGGCATCCGCTGCACCGGCCATGCCGCATGCCGCCCTGGTGGCAGGAGACACGATCGAGACGGTGCGTCACCGCGGCCACCACCATCACTCCCACATGGGCCATCACGGCACCACGAAGCACGAGCGGATGATGCGTCGCCACAACACGCACCACCACGGCAATCCGAATGCTCGCAATCCCGAGCGCCCCGGCTACCAGCAGCAGCTCGGCAACACGACCAACGGTCCGCGCTACTGAGGCACGAATTTCGATCCAAGCTTCTGGTTACAAATAAAAAATCCTCCCGGTGTCGCGCCGGGAGGATTTTTTGTGTCCGTCTCGACCGCCGATATCGAAGGACGCTCTTGCGGCCATGTTAACGAAATCCGCGTCGGTCGCGCCGAGCGGCACGATCTGCACGGCCCTGTCGAAGCCGACTGGGATCGGCCTCCGCACAATGCCGCGTCCAAGCTCCTGCAGCACCTCCGAAGAGATCGAAGCGGATTGAATATCGGCATCACCAGCACGTCGGCCGGCTCCTCGAGAGGGCCGCCAAGCCGTTTCCCCAGGCGAGACGCGGCGCCCGCCTGATTCAGCGGACCGCTTCTGCTAAGCATCGCGCATGAGCCGTCCTGCCCTACGATCCATTCCCCTCGACCAGCACGCGAAGGGTGCGGATGCCGTGAGCGCGAAGGAGCCTCTCGCGCTCGCCGGCGCGACGCCGATGATGGCGCAGTACATCGAGATCAAGGCGGCCAACCCCGACTGCCTCCTGTTCTACCGGATGGGCGACTTCTTCGAGCTGTTCTTCGAGGATGCCGAGATCGCCTCGCGGGCCCTCGGGATCGTGCTGACCAAGCGCGGCAAGCACGGCGGCAACGAGATCCCGATGTGCGGCGTGCCGGTGGAGCGGGCCGACGATTATCTCAGCCGCCTGATCGCCCTCGGACACCGCGTCGCCGTCTGCCAGCAAGTCGAGGATCCGGCGGAAGCCAAGAAGCGTGGGCCGAAATCCGTGGTCAGGCGCGAGGTCCAGCGCCTCGTCACCCCCGGTACGATCACCGAGGACCGGCTGCTCGATCCCGCGCGTGCCAACCTGCTGCTGGCGGTCGGGCGCCGGAAGATCTCGGAGCAGGCTCAGGCCTATGGGCTCGCCGCCATCGACATTTCCACCGGCCGCTTCTCACTGAGCGAGGTCGCCGACGGCGAGCTCGCAGCCGCCATCGCCCGGCACGAGCCCCGCGAGATCGTCCTCTCCGAAGCGATTTTTTCGGATCCCGCCCTCGCGAGGCTGTGGCGCGATACCGCGGCCGCCGTCGTGCCTTTGGCACAGGCCGAGCTCGAACCCGCTTCGGCCGAACGGCGCATCCGCGAACAATTCGGCGTCGCGACGCTGGACGGCTTCGGCGCCTTCAGCCGTGCCGAGATCGCGGCGGCCGGTGCGGCGCTTCTCTACATCGAGCGCACGCAGATCGGCGCCCGCGTCCCACTCTCCGCACCGACCCGCGAGGCCAGCGGCGCGACCCTCTCGATCGACGCGGCGACGCGCGCCAATCTGGAACTGACACGGACGCTCTCGGGCGAGCGCAAGGGTAGCCTCCTCGACACCATCGACCGCACCGTCTCGGCCGGCGGCGCAAGGCTGCTGGCCGAGCATCTGGCCGGCCCGCTGACGAACCTGGAGACGATCAGCCAGCGCCAGGCAGCCGTTGCCTATCTTGCCGACGAGGCCGCTCTACGCCGGGCGCTCCGCGATGCGCTGGCCGGCGCGCCGGACCTCGCCAGGGCTCTGTCGCGAACGGGGCTCGGACGAGCCGGGCCGCGCGACCTCGCCGCGCTTCGCGACGGGCTCGACGCCGCGGCGCGGATCGCCGACCGGCTGGCCTCGCTGCAGGGTGCGCCGCGAGCGCTATCCGTGATCGGCGAGCGCCTCGCAGGCATCGATACCGAACTCGTCGCAGAGCTTGCTGCCGCGCTCGCCGACGACCTGCCGCTCAACCGCCGCGACGGCGGCTTCGTGCGGGCCGGCTACCGTTCCGACATCGACGAGTCGCGCGAACTCGGCCGGGATTCCCGCAAAGTGATCGCGGCGCTCCAGGCCCGCTACGCCGAGGAATCCGGCTGCCGGACCCTGCGGATCAAGCACAACAACATGCTCGGCTTCTACATAGAGGTGCCGCAGGCGGTGGGCGAGGCCTGTCTCAAGGGCCTGATGCGCGATTTCGTGCATCGCCAGACCATGATCGACGCCATGCGCTTCACCAGTTTCGAACTCGGTGAACTCGAGTCGAAAATCTCCGGCGCCTCCGACCGCGTGCTCGCCATGGAAGGCCAGGTATTCGAGGCGCTGGCCGCCCTCGTCATGGCGCAGGCGACAGTGATCGCCGACGTCGCCGAAGCCTTGGCAGCCCTCGACGTGGCGGCGAGCCATGCGGACCTCGCGGTGGAACTCGACTGGGCCCGGCCGCGGCTCGACGAGGGTGTGGCCTTCGCTATCGAAGGCGGCCGCCATCCAGTGGTCGAGGCGGCTCTGCGCCGCTCGGGCGATCCGTTCATCGCCAACGACTGCGACCTGTCGGGGAAAGAGAGCGGACGCATCCGCCTCGTCACCGGCCCGAACATGGGCGGCAAGTCGACCTTCCTGCGCCAGAATGCGCTAATCGTCGTGCTCGCCCAGATGGGCGCGTTCGTGCCGGCGCGCTCCGCGCATCTCGGGCTCGTCGACCGGCTGTTCTCCCGCGTCGGCGCGGCGGACGATCTGGCACGCGGACACTCGACCTTCATGGTCGAGATGGTCGAGACGGCGGCGATCCTGAACCAGGCCACCCGCCGCTCCCTCGTGGTGCTCGACGAGATCGGGCGCGGGACGGCGACCTTCGACGGCCTGTCGATCGCCTGGGCCTGTCTCGAGCACCTGCACGAGAGCAACGGCTGCCGTTCCCTGTTCGCCACGCATTTCCACGAACTCACCGCGCTGTCGCAGCGGCTCTCACGGCTCGACAACGCGACGCTGCGGGTCACCGAGCATCGCGGCGATGTCGTCTTCCTGCATGAGGTGGTGCCGGGCGTCGCCGAACGATCCTACGGGCTGCAGGTCGCGCGCCTCGCCGGCCTGCCGAAAGGCGTGGTTGCGCGGGCCGGCGCGATCCTGAAGGGGCTGGAGGCGTCGGAGCGCGATCGGCCGACGCGCCGCAAGATCGACGACCTACCGCTGTTCGCAAGCCTCGCCGACGCACCGCCGCCCGAGGCGGCACAGGCCATCGTGGTCGACGACGCAATCGGAGCCCTCGTCGACGAACTCGATCCGGATGCGATGACGCCGCGTGAGGCCCTGGATGCGCTCTACCGCCTGAAGCGGGAACGCGCCCGCAAGGCGTAAGCCTCGTTCGAAGCCCGCATTGCCCCGCACGGCCCAAGACTGCCACGATGTTTGCGGATAAGGCGGCATTGCGCGAGGAGTTCGACCCATGGCCGCGATCACTGCAGGCGCGACCGAGCCCGTGGCCCGGAAGTTCCGCCTGCGCGACATCCTCGACGACCCGCGCATCATCCAGATGCTGGCGCTCGGCTTCTCCTCGGGCCTGCCGCTGCTTCTGGTGCTCGGCACCTTCACATTGCGGATGGCCGCATCCGAGATCGACATCAAGACGATCGGCTTGTTCAGCTACGTCGCGCTGCCGTACTCGCTGAAATTCCTCTGGGCTCCGACGATCGACCGGATCGACCTGCCGTTCCTGGCCGCCCGGCTCGGACGGCGACGGGCCTGGATGGTCCTCACGCAGGTCGCGACCGCGCTCTGCCTCGTGCTGATGGCCTTCTCCGATCCGAAGGAACACCTCGCACTGCTCGGTCTCGGCGCGTTCCTCGTCGCCTTCTGCGCGGCGACGCAGGACGTGGTGATCGACGGCTGGCGCATCGAGGCGGCCGGCACCGACATGCAGGGCATCCTCGCGGCGACCTCCAACCTCGGCTACCGCTTCGGCCTGATCCTGGCCGGTGCCGGCGCGCTCTACGTCGCGGCCTATGGCGGCTGGACCATGGCCTACCTGATCATGGCCGCCGCGATGGGCGTGGGTTTCGTGGCGGCCCTGTTCGCGGGCCGATACGACCGGAAGCAGGACGCGGATCCGACGCTTCCGCTCAAGCCTGCCAGCCGCGCGGACCGGATGCGCCGCGCGATCTTCGAGCCCTTGACCGAACTCCACGGCCGCATGGGCAACGCGCTCTACGCAGTGCTCCTGCTCGTCGCGCTCTACCGGATGCCGGACTTCATCTCCGGCGTGATGGCGAACCCGCTCTACATCAGGCTCGGCTACGACCTGAAGGAGATCGCGACGATTGCGAAACTCTTCAGCATCTGGGTCGGGATCGCGGGCGGCTTCGCCGGCGGCTGGGCGATCGCCCGCTTCGGCATGTTCCCCGCACTCGTCGCCGGCGCCTTCATCGCCGCGGCCTCGCATCTCTCGCTTGCGTGGCTGTCGCTCGGTGCGCCGGAGATCTGGCGCCTCGCGATCGCGGTCTCGGTGGAGAGCCTGTGCGGCTCCTTCGCCGGCATCGCCCTCATCACCTACATGTCGAGCCTGACGACACCCGGCTACGCGGCCACGCAATATGCCCTGTTCTCGTCGCTCTACGCGTTGCCTGGCAAGCTCGTCGCGGGAACATCGGGCTTCTTCGTGGCCGCCTACGGCTACCCCGCCTTCTTCACGATGACCGCCGCAATCGGCATCCCCGTGGTCGCGCTGTGTTTTGCGGTGGGACGCGTGCCCCAGCGTCGAGCCGCCGCGCAGCACGCGATCGCCGATGTTGCACCGGGGAACCCTTCGGCGGGTCGCGAGCTTGGAACAACCGGCATCCCGGCCGCAGCCGCGAGGGCGCAGACGTGAACGACATCTCCTTGGCCGGCGAGGTCCTGCCGGTCCCCATCGAAGCCTTTCGCTCCTTGAGCGACGCAGACCTGACTGCGCTCCGCCGCGCCGTCTCCGTGCTCGAGAAGCCGAGCCTCGCCACGCGGCTGTCGGCAGCGGCCGGCGCACCGCTCGACATGATCGGGCGCGCACTGCCGACGCCAGTGACCGACGTGGTGGCGCGCTCGGCCGAAGGCGCCATGCGCACGGCGCTTCGCGTCGCGCTGGCGACCCTGCCCGACAAGGCGGTCGCGTCCACGGGATCGGCCGTCGAGGTTCGGATCGGAGAGACGGGCAACCGGCTGAGCCGTCTGTTCCAGTCCAGCGACGCGAAGCACAAGGCCATGGCTGCGCTATCGGGCGCGCTCGGCGGCGCCTTCGGGCTCGCAACGCTCGCTGTGGAGTTGCCGGTCTCGACGACGTTGATGCTGCGCTCGATCGCCGAGATCGCGCGGGAGGAGGGCGAGGATCTGAGCGACCCGGAGAACGCGCTCGCCTGCGTCCAGGTCTTCGCCCTCGGCGGTCGCAACGGGGCCGAGACCGCCCTGTCCGAGAGCGGTTACTTCGCCGTCCGGGCAGCGCTCACCAAGACGATGGCGGAGGCCGCCAAATACGCCGCCAACCGCTCGGTGCTGGATTCGTCGGCGCCCGCGCTGATCCGCTTCGCCTCGCAGATCGCCTCGCGATTCGGCATCGTGGTCTCGCAGAAGGTCGCGGCCCAGGCCGTGCCGCTGATCGGAGCCTTTGGCGGTGCCGCGATCAACACCGCCTTCATGAACCATTTCCAGGCCATGGCCCGGGCGCATTTCACGGTGCGCCGCCTGGAGCGACGCTACGGCGAGACGACGGTCCGCGAGGCATACGCCTCCGAGAAGGATGCCCTCGGGCTCGGCTGAACGACCTCAGCCGGCCGGATACAGCGTCTTCAGCAAGGCGTGGACGAGGCGCGCGGTCTGGACCTCGCCACCCTCGGGGCGACCGGGCTTCGTCGAGGGGTTCCAGCCGTAGAGATCGAAATGCACGTGTCGCTTCGTCTTCGGAGCGAAGCGGCGCAGAAACAGTGCGGCCGTGATCGCTCCGGCGAATGGCCCGCCGGACACGTTGTTCAGGTCGGCGATCTTTGAATCGAGCAAGCTTGCATAGGGCGCGTGCAGAGGTAGCCGCCAGACCGGGTCGATCGCAGACATGCCGGCCTGCTCGATCGCCAGTGACAGCGCATCGTCCTCTGTGAAGAAGGCGGGAAGGTCGGGCCCCAGCGCCGTACGCGCCGCCCCGGTCAGGGTTGCAAAATCGACCAGCAGGTCCGGTTGTTCGGTGTCCGCGAGGGCCAACGCGTCGGCCAGGATCAGACGGCCTTCCGCGTCCGTATTGCCGATCTCGATGGTGAGGCCGGAGCGGGCCCGGATCACGTCTCCCGGACGGAAGGCATTGCCGGCGATTGCATTTTCGACGGTGGGGACAATCAGGCGCAGGCGCAGCTTCAGGCCCGATCCCATCACCATTTCGGCGGCGGCGAGCGCCGCGGCGGCACCGCCCATGTCCTTCTTCATCAGCAGCATGCCGCTGGACGGCTTGATGTCGAGCCCACCGGTATCGAACACGACGCCCTTGCCGACGAGCGTCACGCGCGGTGAGTCGGGCGCACCCCAGGTCAGGTCGATCAGGCGCGGGGCCCGCGGCGAGGCGGCGCCGACCGCGTGGACGAGGGGAAACTCCCGAGCGAGTTCGTCGCCGCCCGTCACCGCGATTGCGGCGCCGAAGCGCTCGGCGAGGATGCGCGCCGCGTCCTCGATCTCCGCCGGACCGAGATCGTTCGACGGGGTGTTGACGAGGTCTCGTCCGGCGGCGACGGCGCGGGCGACACGCAGGATGGCATCGGCATTGATGCAGTCCGACGCGACCAGGCTCGGGAGCTGTGCCGACGCGGCCTTGTAGCGGCCGAAGCGGTAGCTCGACAGCAGCCAGGCCAGGGTAGCCTCGCCGAGATCGACGCCGCCCTCAGGCTCGAATCGATAGCGGCCTTCCGGCAGCGATCCGACGAGCCTCCCGGCGACGAGACGATCGTGAGCCGCAGCGGCCGTGTCGCCGAGGCCGAACAGCACGCGATCGAGCGTGCCGTCGGGAGCCGGCAACAGGCAGACCCGCCCGGCTTTCGGTGAGAACCCCGTCGCCCCGGCATAGGCGCGCTGAATCGGCGACAGTCCGGCCTGGAAGGCCGGCCATTCCGCGGGCTCCAGGCAGCGGATCGGGATCGCAGCGGTTCCGGCTGGCAGCAGGTCGAGGCGGTCTGTCGGCATCGGCGCTCGTTTGGATATGGTCGGGGAGGGATCGGTTTACGGGCCGTTAGGGTTAACCGCCTATCACCGAAAGACCGGGACGGCGATGCCGTCGGCGACGGTGATGCGGAGCGTAACATGCGTGCGGAGGTCTCCTCGTCCGGCCGGGTCGGCCGGTTCCTCGGCACCGTGGCGCTCGTCGCCTTCCTCGCCGCGGGGTGTCAGTCGCGGTCTCCGGAGACGACCGGATCGATCGGCGGCTCGGCAGGACCTCGCAGCGTGACGCGCGGCGAGGTCGAGGCGCTCGGCACCAGCTACACCTCGGACCCTTCGGACATCCGGGGCGCTCTGCGCTACGCATCGGCGCTGCGCGCGACGAACCAGCGGACCCAGGCCGTCGCCGTGCTGCAGCAGGCCGCTCTCCGCAATCCCAAGGATCGCTATGTTCTCGCCGCCTACGGCAAGAGCCTCGCCGACGCCGGCCGGTTCTCCGAGGCCTCGGAAGTGCTTCAGAACGCCCATACGCCAGCCCAGCCCGACTGGCGCGTCCTCTCGGCACAAGGGACGGTGGCCGATCAGCTCGGCGATCATGCCCGGGCACAGGGCTTCTACGACGCAGCGCTCAAGATCGCGCCGAACGAGCCGTCGATCCTCTCGAATCTCGGTCTCTCCTACGTCCTGGCGCATCAACTCGACGAGGGCGAGAACACCCTTCGCCTTGCGGTGGCACAGCCGCGGGCGGATGCGCGCGTGCGGCAGAATCTTGCTCTGGCCCTCGGGCTGAAGGGCCGGTTCGACGAGGCGGAGGGCGTCTTACGTCAGGATCTCTCGCCCGAGGAGGCTTCCGCCAACGTCGCTTCGCTCCGCTCGATGGCGGCCCGGCAGGCTGCGAACCGCCGCCTCCCGAAGACGGCGGCGGTCCCGCCGCGCGGCTGAACGGTGCGGATTTCCCCTCGGAAGCGATCGAGCACCCCGATCGGGCGCGATCACTGGTAGTGGAAGATCTGGATGATCGCCGGCGTCAGGATGACGACGAACAGGACCGGCAGGAAGAACAGGATCATCGGCACGGTGAGTTTGGGCGGAAGCGCTGCAGCTTTCTTTTCTGCGTCGTTGAGCCTCTGATCGCGGCTTTCCTGCGCCAGAACCCGGAGTGCCTGTCCCACCGGCGTCCCGTAACGCTCCGCCTGGATCAGTGCCGTCGTGATCGATTTGACCGCGTCCAAGCCGACGCGGTTCGCCAGATTCTCGTAGGCCGCGCGCCTGTCGGGCAGATACGAAAGTTCCGCGACAGTTAGGGCGAACTCTTCGGCCAGCACCACCGATTGCGTTGCGATCTCGATGCCAACCCGCCGGAAGGAATTCTCGACCGCCATCCCCGATTCGACGCAGATCAGGGTCAGATCGAGAGCATCCGGCCATGCGCGCTTGATCTCCGCCTGCCGCTTGCTCGTGCGGTTCGACAGATAGAGTTCCGGCACCTTGATGCCGATGAAGAGCGCGAGGATCACCAACCCGAACCGGACGATGAAGGGTTGATCGAGCACACCGAGCACGAACAGGTAGAAAATCGCGACCACCGCCGCCACAGCCGGTGAGACGAGCCGGAAGAACAGGAACGCGGTCTCTGCGCCCTGGCCTCGGAAGCCGGCCATGACGAGCTTCGCTTTGGCCGTGTCGGTGCCGAGCCATGCGCTCAGCTGGAAGCGATCGACGATCCGCTTCATGTAGGCCTTGGGCTCGGAGCGGAGCGACGACTTGTTCGTCAGCTTTTCGCGCTCGCGCTGCCGCAACTGCTCGCGTTCGTCGCTGACGAGCTTCATGCGCTTACCGAGCTTGTCGGTCTCGACCAGCGGCTGCACCAGGGTGAACACGGTGGCCGCGGCCGCGAGGCCCGTCAGCACCATCGCTCCGACTTTCGGATTGGTCAGGAACTCTATAAATGTCGCGCTCATGGTTGTGCTTCCCAGGCCGGTCTGCGCCGGGTCGACGTCAAATATCGAAGGTGATCATCTTCTTCATCGAGAAGATCCCGAGCGACATCCAGAAGGCGGATACCACCAGTGCCGCCTTGCCGACTGTCGTCGTCCAGAGCAGCGAGACGTAGTCCGGGCTCGATAGGTAAGTCAGCAGCGCCACGATGAACGGCAGGGCGGCGATGATGACGCCCGAGGCCTTGGCCTCCATGCTCATCGCCTGCACCTTGCCAACCATTTTCTTGCGCTCGCGCAGGACGCGGGAAAGGTTGCCCAAGGCTTCCGAGAGGTTTCCGCCCGATTTGGCCTGGATGGCGATGACGACGGCAAAGAAATTGACGTCGGTGACCGGCACGCGCTCGTACATCCGCAGGATCGCATCCGACATCGGAATGCCGACCGTCTGCGCTTCGACAGCGATCCGGAATTCGCTGCGTAGCGGTTCCTCCGCCTCGCGCGCGATGATGCGCAGGCAATCGCCGACGGGAATGCCCGAACGGATACCGCGGACCACGACGTCGATGGCGTTAGGCAGCTCGGCCACGAATTTCTTCGTGCGTCGCGCCTGAAGAAGGGACAACATCCAGATCGGCAACCCGAAGCCACCGGCGAAGAGTGCGCCGACCGCCGCCAGGGGCTCCCCGGTCAGGAACAGGGCGAGCAGCGCGAAGACGACGGCCATCACCGCTGCGACCACGAAGAAGCGTTCCCGCGACCAGTCGAGACCGGCTCGGGCCAACCGAACGTCCAGGGTTACCTTCCCGGTGTTCTTCTTGGCCTCGATCTCCTTGAGACTCTTGGCGACCTGATCGCGGCGGTTGAGCGCGGAGGCCCGGTCGACGGAAACCTTGACGGCACCGAGGGATTTCCGGCGTTGTTCCGCCCGCCGCTCGCTGGACAGCAGCGGCATCAGGAAAACGTAGGCGACACCGCCGGCGGCCACGGCCACGAGGCCAGCGGCGAGAGAGGCGCCCGACACGTTCATGCGGCCACTTCTCCCTGTGCGCTGGCCGCATCCAGAGCCGCGGCCAGCGCCTGCTCCTCGCCGTAATAGCGGGCCCGTTCCCAAAAACGCGGACGACCGATCCCGGTCGAGCGGTGGCGGCCGATCAGGCGTCCGTTCGCGTCCTCGCCGAGGATGTCATAGACGAACAAGTCCTGGGTAATGATGATGTCGCCCTCCATCCCCATCACCTCGGTGATGTGGGTGATGCGGCGCGAGCCGTCGCGCATGCGCATCGCCTGCACGATCACGTCGATCGATCCGGTGATCATCTCGCGCAGGGTGCGCGAGGGCAGCGAGAACCCGCCCATCGTGATCATCGATTCGATACGCGAGAGGCATTCGCGCGGGGAGTTGGCGTGCAGGGTCCCCATCGAGCCGTCGTGGCCCGTATTCATGGCCTGAAGCAGATCGAACGCCTCGGGTCCGCGCACCTCGCCGACGATGATGCGTTCGGGCCGCATGCGCAGGCAGTTCTTGACGAGATCGCGCATGCTGATAGTGCCCTGGCCCTCGAGATTCGGAGGCCTGGTTTCGAGACGCACGACATGGGGCTGCTGGAGCTGGAGTTCGGCAGCGTCCTCACAGGTAATGATGCGCTCGTCATGCTCGATGAAGGCGGTCAGGCAATTCAACAGGGTCGTCTTGCCCGAGCCGGTGCCGCCCGAGATCACCACGTTGCAGCGGACCTTGCCGATGATCTGCAAGATCTTTGCGCCCTCCGGCGAGATCGCGCCGAATTTGACCAGCTGTTCGAGAGTGAGCTTGTCCTTCTTGAACTTACGGATCGTGAGGCAGGGGCCGTCGATGGCGAGCGGCGGCGCGATCACGTTGACGCGCGAACCGTCGGGAAGACGCGCATCGCAGATCGGCGAGGCTTCGTCGACGCGCCGGCCGACCTGGCTGACGATGCGCTGGCAGATGTTCATCAGCTGCGCGTTGTCGCGGAAGCGGACGGACGTGAGCTGGATCTTGCCGTTCACCTCGATGAAGGTCCGGCTCGCGCCGTTCACCATCACGTCGGCGATGTCGTCGCGCGCGAGCAGCGGCTCGAGGGGACCGTAGCCCAGGACATCGTTGCAGATGTCGTCGAGCAGCTCCTCCTGCTCTGCGATCGACAGGACGATGTTCTTGAGGCCGATGATCTCCGAAACGATGTCGCGGATTTCCTCGCGGGCGCTTTCTCCGTCGAGGCGGGCGAGCTGGGTGAGGTCGATCGCTTCGATCAGCGCACCGAAGATCATGCTCTTCGTGCGGTAGTAGTCCTCGGATTTCTGAGGTGTTGCCGGTACCGCCACGGCCTGCTTCGGGGCCGGCGCATCGACGCGCGGCCGGGCGGGCTCTTCCTGATACAGCACCGGCGGCGCAACCTGCGCGGCCGGGCCGGGCACGCTGGCAGGTGCCGCCGCCGAACCTGATCGTCTACCGAACATCGCGCCGAGCGCCTTCCGATGTCTAGATCACGCTGCGTTTCGCTCGGATCGATCGAAACGCAGCGTGATCGATTCAAAAGTTGAGAGCAGGCTTCGCGCGAAAAACCGTTGCCGCTTTTTCGCAGCCTGCTCTAGGACGCCTTGCGGCGCGAGAGCTTGGCGAACAGGGGCTGGAGCGGATCGAGCATGTTCGCGCGGCCTCGGCGGATCTCCACGCGGCCGGTCACGGCCGCCGCCAGGGACGCGAAGATTTCGGCCGGTTTCGAATTGGCCTGCACCTCTGCGATCATCTGGCCGTTATTCGCCGCCGTGCCGAACAGAGCCGGATCGAAGGGCAGAACGGCACAGGGCGGCACGTCGAGCGCCTTGGCGAATTCCGCCGCGGCGATCTCGGGACGCTTGGTCATGCCGACGCCGTTGAGAACGACGCGGGCGCGGGCGTCGTTGGGCCGGCTCTGTGCCAGTACCGCGAGCAGGTTCTTGGTGTTGCGCAGCGAGGCGAGATCGGGCTGCGCGACGATCAGGATCTCGTCGGCTCCGACGAGGATGCGCTTCGTCCAGGCGGACCAGCCCTGCGGTACATCGAGCACGACACAGGGCACGGCAGCCCGCAACAGGTCGATCAGGGCATCGAATGATGCCTCAGAGAGGTCGACCGTCCGGTCCAGGGATGCGGGCGCCGAGAGCAGGCTGAGATTATCGCTGCACTTCGACAGCAGGCGGTCGAGCAGATTCGAATCGAGGCGTTCGGGCGCGAAGACCGCCTCGGCGATGCCCTGCGGCGGATCCTGGTTGAAGTTGAGGCTGGCCGTGCCGAAGGCAATGGACAGGTCCGCGATCACCGTCGCGGTTCCGTGCTCGCGCGCTACGGTCCAGGCGAGGTTGTGAGCGATCGTCGAGGCTCCGGCGCCCCCTCTGGCGCCGAAGACGGCGATGGTCCGGCCGACGGGCTTGGCCCCCGGCGCTGAGAACAGGTCCGAGATCGCGGTGATCAGGCCGAGCGGTTCGACCGGCGCCATCAGGTATTCGCTGACGCCGCGCTGGAGGAACTGGCGATAGAGCATCACGTCGTTGACGTGGCCGATGATGATGACCTTGGTGCCGGGGTCGCAAACCTCGGCGAGGGAATCGAGGCATTCGAGGGGGCGCGATTTCGGCCCCTGGATCTCGATGACGATTACGTTCGGCGTCGGCGCCTGCCGGAACGCTTCCACCGCGGCCGCACCGCCACCCATCTGGATGCGCACATGGGCCTTCTGCATGCGCCGGTCGCCGACCGCCGCCTCGATCAGCGCGGATGTCTCCGGCGTCTCGCAAAAGGCCTGGATGGTGATCCGAGGCACCGGGGCAATGATGCGGTCGATGGCCTCGTTCGGGTCCGGCATGTCTCGTTTCCGATTCGAGTGCTTGCGCGCCTTCGGTGGCAAGCGACGCGGGACGAACCGGCCGCCTGCTGGTGCGCCCAGCTACTGGAGCGCACCCTTCACGTTGGCCGTCCCATCCTGCCTCCATGTGGTTGACGGATCGTTGCCTTGGCGCAGCTTGTCGATGACCTGGGACCGGCGAACGGTGTCGATCCGGCCTTCCGGGCGGCCGCGGACGAGGTCCACGGGATCGGCAACCTGCGCAGCGATATTGGAGCGCGTGGCACAGCCGAGATTCCAGGACGGCTCGTTGCGCAGGTTGAAGGCCGGGTTGCTGACGCCGAGATCCTGCGGCCACATCCCACAAGCGCTCGCGACCTTAGCCTCCATACGTTCGAAGCTGAGTCTCAGCGGCGAGGCGAGGGACGGGTCGGCGACGGCGTAGCTCGCTACGACGACGGCACCAGACGGAACGCCGCCCTCCGTGCTACGCCTGCGGATTGCAGCACCGGTGCGCTCGACAGCCGCACTGACGCCGGGAGACACGCCGCGCGGAATGTCGATGGCGAGCCGCCCGCGGCCGTAGCGGCGGAATTCGAGCAGGAAGGCATCGACATCCGCCGCCTGGCGCGGGTCGAGATGACCGGGGCCGGTGGGAAAGACATCCAGAGTGCGGATGCCGTCGGCGAGGACGATGGGATGCCGCGCGCGCACGTCGTCGGGGTAGATGGACCCCGTCGCGGTGACACGGTCGCTTTTGCAGGCACCGAGCGAAGCGGCGAGCAGCACCAACGCCGCCAACGCCAGGGGCGATCGGGACGTCGGCGTCAGGGGAGCGTAGAGGGCCATCGTTCGCGATCCTGCTGCGGCCTCGGGCCGGCCATGGATGTCGGTGAGGGGTCGGGGAGAGCCGGCTCAGTCGGCGATGAAGCCGACGCGGCCACGATAGCCGCGTCCCAGCGAGCTGCCGCCGGCGGAGCCGTAGATCCGGTTCAGCCGGCCGAGCAGCACACCCTGCAGATCGGTGGCATCGACGAATCCGTCGTCGGGGCGCGCGACCTGCTGCGGCTGCATCGCCTTGGCGATGTACGGAGTGACCATGATCATCAGTTCCGTCTCCTGGCGCTGGTAGTCGCGCGAGCGGAACAGGGCGCCGAGGATCGGCAGGTTGATGAGCCCCGGCAGGCCGTTGATTGCGGCCTTCGACTTCTGCTGGATCAGGCCGGCCGTCATCATCGTCGCGCCGGAGGCGAGCTCCACCGTCGTCTCCGACTTGCGGACCGTGACGCCCGGCACGGAGGTGCTGGTGCTTCCGCTGACGAAAGTGAACGAGTTCTGCGGGTCGATCTCGGTCACGTTGGTGCCGACGCGGATCGAAATCCGGTTCTCCGACAGAACGATCGGGGTAAAGACCAGCGAGACGCCGTAGGGCTTGTATTGGATGCCGACCACGCAGTTCAGACCGCCGACGGCGCAGGCCTGGCTGGCCGGCACCGGAATTTCCCCGCCAGCGGTAAAATTCGCCGATTCGCCGGAAACGGCGGTCAGCGTGGGCTCGGCCAGGATGCGCGAGACGCCAGCCTGCTCGAAGGCTCGCAGGGTGGCGGTCAGACTTCCGCCACCGCCGGTGTTGACCGTACCGGAAAGGAGGTTGCCAGACGGGAACTGGCCGCCAGACAGCGAAAGCGGGGTCGCGTTGACGAGATTGAGGTTCGACCAGCCTCCGCTCAGGTTCACCCCGAACTGCTTGAGCACGACGCGCGCCACCTCGACCACGGTGACGCGCAGCATCACCTGATCCTTCTCGCGGATCGTCAGGTTGTTGATGATGGCGCCGCGGGTGCCCCCGGCACCGCCACCGCTCGCTCCGACGAAGCCGTTGGCGATATCGACGGCCTGCTGCGCCTCCGAGGCCGACGCGACACTCCCGGTCAGGATGAAAGAGTCGCCCGCCGCGCGGACGTCGAAGCGGCCGCCCGGAATGCTCTGGTTCAGTGTTTGGCGCAGGACGCTGATATCGCGCGCAACGGTGACATCGAGGGCCGCGATCTGACGACCGTCGCCATCCATCACGAAGATCGAGGTCGCACCGTTGGTGATGCCGATGATGAAGACCTTGCGTGTCGAGCGCACCACCGCGTTGGCGACCGCCGGATTGGCGACGAACACCTCCTTCGCATCGCGCGGAAGGTCGACGATCAGGGAACGGCCGATGCTGAGGTCGACCCTGCGCGAGGCCGAGGATTCGTTCGCCCCCACCGAAAGCACGGGAGCTTGACCGAGGCGCGGGTCGGGCTGCGCCTCCGCACGGCCGAAGGCCACACAGGCCATTGCGAGCGTGCAGAGGGCGGGAAGGAGCAGACGCTTGCGGTTCATCGTCATCATGGCGCTCCTCACTTACGCAGCTGCTTCTGGGCGACGCCGAAGCGGACGACCGTGAGCGCCGTCTCTGGCGCGGGCTCTGCGGACGCCGTGTCGTTGGCTTTGCCGGTATCGAGGATGCTGCGCAGCACGAGGGAGATCGAGCCGACCTTCTGGGCGAGCGTCACCGTCTCGGCCTGGGCCGGAGTCAACGCGAGCGTCGCCGTTTCCCCGGTGACCACGGTCTCGCCGTTGCGCTCCTGGACGACCTGGCCGACCGCCAGCACGCGGATGTCGGTGAGCAGGGTCTGGGCCGTCTGGACGGGCTGCTCGCTGCTCCCGCCCGGTCCGGCCTTGGCGACGCTGATGCTGATGACGTCGACGTGGTCGTTGGGAAGCACGAAGCCGCCGGCCGAACTCGACCCGCCTTTGGCGATCTCGATCGCGACGGCGCGCATGCCCGAAGGCAGGATCGCCGACATGAAACCGCTGCCAGCCTTCACAAGCTTTTCGGTACGGATCGGCTCGTTGGCGAGGAAGCTCGTGCGGATGATCGATCCGGACGCGTCTTCGAGCCCTTTGGGAACTGCGGAGCGGGTGATGTAGCCCGCAGTCAACGCTTGGTCCGGCCAGGGTTGCCAGCGCAGATCCTGAGCCTTGAGAGTTTGGCCGACGGGCAGGTCTGCCGCCGCGACCAGCACATCCGTCATCGCCACAGCGGGCGCAGACGCCGGAGCGGGCGGAGGGGCTTCCTCGCCGCTCATCAGATACGCCGCGCCACCGCCCGCGACGAGCGCGATGGCGAGGACGGCGAGGCGGGCTGGTTTCATCGGAGCCAATGTCCTGACGACGGCTCAAGCGCCGTTCGTTCGTCAGGTTTGAGCGGGATTCCTCAAATTAGGGTTAACCGATCGTGATCAAGTCACCCCGCAACGCGCGCGGTGTCGTCCTGCGTCGCCATATCGATGTGTCGGTTCCCGCATAGGTCGATGGATCTGGCGAAGTCTCAATCCGAGATGGAAAGTAATCCAGCTGGCATCTCGATTTGCCACAGGCTCGACTGAGAATCGGCTTCTCTACACAGAGGGGAGTGGCCGTCTCATCGACGCTGGCTCAAAGGCCGAGCAGGTCCGACCAGAGCACCGTCTGCGGTACGACGACGAGACCGGCCACAGCGAGCGCGATGCCGTATGGCACGCCGGTCGTGCGATCGTGCAGATGGACGGCGAAGGGGAGGCGAACCAGCAGCGACGGCAGAGGATGTGACCGGGCGGTCAGCAATCCAAGGGTCAAGCCACCGCCGAGAACCGAAGCGACGAGCAGGTAATCCAGCATGTTGCCGGCACCGAGCCACAGTGTCGTCGCGGCGGCGAGCTTGGCATCTCCACCACCGATCAACCCGCGGGCGAAGAGTGCGAAGGTCACGCACAACGTCAACGCCGCAGCCCCGACATGCCAACCGATCTCCGCCCATCCGAGCCCGGAGAAGGTGGCGACGATGGCGAAGCCGGAGATCAGCGCAAGCGAAATCCAGTTCGGGATGGTCATCGTCAAGAGATCGCTCGAGGCGGCATAAGCCATCAGGAACGGAAAAACGACGAGAAGACCCGAGGCGCCCATACCGTGAAACTCCTGATGCGGTCCGGGCGGCCGCGATCGTGCGTCTGATGACTTGAAAGGGCCGATCCTAGGAGCGGCCCTTTCAACAGTAACAGTCGATGTAGGACGACGAGATCGTCGGCCGACAGCTCAGGTCGGAGCGTTCAGCTTGCCGGCGATGCCGTTGAAGGTGGTGTTGAGCTTCGTGCCGAGGGTCGTCGCTCCAGCGATGATGGCAACGGCGACGAGCGAGGCGATGAGGCCGTACTCGATGGCGGTCGCGCCGGACTCGTCGGCGGCGAAGCGCTTCATGATGGTCTTCATGGTGCAAATCCTGGTCTGGCAGCTTGCGCGATGTCTGTCGGAGATCTGTTGGTCGACCTTCGGCTCCTGCAAACTGCTTGAGGGACGTTGCGATAGGGTTAAATGGATGCCCGAAACCACCAGGCCCGGTTGCGTTCCCACGCGATGGTTGAGGATTGGTTACCCGAAGGATGACGGTGCTTCGGGTATCGGGCCGTCGTCGTCGGCGGGCTTCGTCGGAATGGGCCCGTTCGGATCGCCCGTTGCCGAGCCACGGCGTGGCTTGATCGCACCCGGTGCGCCCTCCATATCGATGGTAACGGCGAGCCATCGCCGCCGGAAGCGCTGCAGCGAGCGGGCTTCCTGATCCACGAAGTGCTTATCTGGACGCGCCTTTCCGGTGCCATCCTGAGGCTTCGAAAGGTTCGCGCGAGACGATGACACGGCCTTCTCCGTTCGGGCACCCGTTCCTGTTGGGCTTCGACGAGATCGAACAGGCTCTCGACCGCGTGTCGAAGGCCGCGAACGACGGCTATCCGCCCTACAATATCGAGCGTGTGCCGCGCACCGCGTGCGAACCGGAGCGTCTGCGCATCACCCTCGCTGTCGCCGGCTTCACCCGCGACCAGCTCGACGTGATGCTGGAAGAGAACCAGCTGGTCGTCCGTGGCCGGCAGATCGACGACAAGACGCGTCAGTTCCTGCATCGCGGCATCGCTGCCCGGCAGTTCCAGCGCACTTTCCTGCTCGCGGACGGGATGGAGGTGCTCGGTGCCGACCTGTCGAACGGACTTCTGTCCATCGACTTGGCACGGCCAGAGCCGGAACGGGTCGTCCGCAAGATCGCGATCGTCGCCAGGGACACTTGAGACAAGGATGGGTGAGGTCTCACACCTGACGGGATGATCGTTTCACCGATCCGGAGTTGTCGCCGCACTGAGGCGGGACCACATGCCGGAGAACGCTCTGCCACTTGGAGGGCAACGCATGACAGACCTCGACACGACTTCCACGGTTGCACCACAGTTCAACCCGGCCGAGTTTGCCTCTCTCGGCGAGGGTCAGATCGCCTATGTCCGCGCGATCCGCTCGGACGAGGTCCGTCGGTTGTTTCCGCAGGCGCCCGACTTGACCCCTGGGTTGGACCTCTTCGCGCTGCTGTCGGCGAGCGGTGCGCCGATCCTGCTGGCCGACTCGCATGACGTCGCCGTGGCGAACGCGATGGCGCACGATCTCCACACAGTAAGCCTGCACTGACGGGAGCCATCAGGGAGCGGCGAGAGCCGGTCCCTGATCCTAGTCGGCGATCGCCGCAACGGTGCGCAGGATCAGACCGATGTCCTGTGGCCGCGACAAACGGTGGTCGCCATCCTTGATCAGGGTCAGCAGGGTGCCAGCTGCCGGAAGCTGTGCGACGGTCTTCAGGGCGTGCGCATAGGGTACGTCTGGATCGTTCATCCCCTGGAGAATGTGGACCGGGCAGCGCAAGTCCAATGGTCCCGTCAGGAGCCGGTTGCGCCGGCCGTCTTCGATCAGAGCCAAAGTGATCGGATCGGGCTCGGGGGCGTAGTCCGTTTTCCGATACCAGACGCCGTTCTGCTCGATCTCGGCCCGGACCTCGGCGGGAAAAGCCTCCCACATCAGGTCATGCGTGAAGTCGAGCGCTGGCGCGATCAGTACGATTCCTGCCGGGGCCGGGCACCCGTGCGCGAGCCGCTCGCGAACGGCGAGACAGGTTACCCAGCCACCCATCGACGAGCCGACGAGGACCGGGCGATCATCCGCAAAACGTTCCAGGACCGCGAGCGCATCTTCGACCCAGGTCGAGGTCACGGCATCGGCAAAGCGCCCCCCCGATATGCCGTGCCCCGTGTAGTCGAACCGCACGAGCGGACGCCCGTGGCTCGCCGCCCAGGCATCGAGCGCCAACGCCTTGGTGGCGCGCATGTCCGACCGAAATCCGCCGAGCCAGACGATCGGACGGCCTTCGCCGGAGCGGACACGTACGGCGATGTCGCGACGATCGCCACCGGCTCCGACAGAGATCTTGACGATCGGCAGATCGTCCCGAAGTGCGTCGGTTTGAGATGCCATGCCTTGCCGTTCCTCTCACGCAAGCCGGGTCCGTCCACAGAGCTTCCGGGCTTCGTTTACGGAAACCTAAAGCGCGCGCGCGATCTTGAAGCAATGATGGAGATCGAAACGGCCGACTGCCTTGAGGCAGCGCGATGCACGGCCGCACGGCCGACGACCGGACCGGCCATTGCCGAAGCCGGTCGGCCGGGGTTTTTGCGATGAGCGAGGCGATCCGCTCGGCATTTCCCGGCGAGGCCGCGCCGCTCGCCGGTCAAAATATCCTGCAGATCATTCCGGCTCTCAATGCCGGCGGCGCAGAGCGCACGACGGTGGATATCGCGGAGGCCATCGCGGCGGCAGGCGGCCGGGCGCTCGTGGCCACCGAGGGCGGCCGGCTCGTCGGCGAGTTGCAGGCCAAGGGTGGCGTCTGGCTGCCGTTCCCCGCCGATTCCAAGAATCCGGCGGCGATGGCGCTCAACGTCCTGAAGTTGACCAGCCTGTGCCGACGGGAGGGCGTCAGCCTGATCCATGCGCGCTCGCGCGCCCCGGCCTGGGTCGCCCTAGGCGCAGCGCGACGGCTCAAGCTCCCCTTCGTGACGACCTATCACGGCAGCTATTCCGGCCTCAGTGGCGTCAAGGTGCTCTACAATTCGGTGATGGCGCGCGGCGATGTCGTCATCGCCAACTCGCACTACACGGCAGATCTCATCCGCAACCGGCACCCCGACCAGGCGAAGGACCGGATCCGGGTCATTCACCGTGGGACGGATCTTTCTACCTTCAGTCCCGGCGCCGCCACGGCCGGGCGGGTCGAAGCCTTGCGCCGATCCTGGGGCGTGGCCTCGCACGAGCGGATCATCCTGCTGGCGGCCCGTCTGACTGCCTGGAAAGGGCAGCGCGTGCTGATCGAGGCGGCGGCCTTGTTGCGGGACCGCGGACTCAAGGACATCGCGGTGGTCCTTGCCGGTGATGCGCAGGGACGCACGAGCTACGAGCGCGAACTCGATTCCCTCGTCGCGGCGCGCGGCCTCGGCGGGATCGTGCGTCGCGTCGGCCATTGCAACGACATGCCGGCTGCCTTCCGGGCAGCCTCTGTCGTCGCCGTACCGTCGGTCGAGCCAGAGGCGTTCGGACGATCGGCGGTCGAAGCGCAGGCGCTCGGAACTCCCGTGGTCGTCACCGACATCGGAGCCGTGCCGGAAACGGTGCTCGCTCCCCCTGAGGTCGAGCCGTCCCGACGTACGGGCTGGCGCGTGCCGCCGAACGATGCGGTCGCTCTCGCCGATGCGCTCGGCGAACTGCTCTCCCTCGGTGCCAGCGCGCGCGATGCCCTGGCCCTTCGGGCGAGGGCGCATGTCGAAAGCCACTTCTCCCTGGAGACGATGGTCGCCGACACCCTGGACGTCTATGATGGCCTCCTCAGGCCGCGCAGGGCGTAAGGCTTGGCGCCGGCCACGTAGGCGGAGCGGATCTTGGGATGAACCGATCCGTGATCGACGAGTTGACTTGCCGAGAGGTTTTGCCAAGGTGCTGCAAACCGGCCAAGCCGGTTCACATGGTGGCCGGGACCTGCCAAGGGGCGGATCCGCGCTGCCCTTCGCTGTTTTAGGAGAATAAAGCCATTCGTAGACCCATGAGAGCGATGCCGGCCCCGCAGAAGGACGGGCCGCGCGCGAACCGCGACATCCGGGGCGTCCGTGACGTTCAGCTCATCGACCAAGACGGGCAGAACAAGGGCGTCGTATCCTTCTTCGACGCCTTGGCCATGGCCGAGGAAGTCGGGCTCGACCTCGTCGAGATCGCGCCGAACTCCGTACCTCCCGTCTGCAAGTTCCTCGATTACGGGCGTTTCCGCTTCCTCGAGCAGAAGAAGCAGAACGAGGCGCGCAAGCGCCAGAAGACGGTCGAGGTGAAGGAGATCAAGCTCCGTCCCGGGATCGACAAGCACGACTACGACACCAAGATGAAGTCGGTGCACCGGTTCTTCGAAGAGGGCGACAAGGTGAAGGTCACCCTGCGCTTCCGCGGTCGCGAGATGGCCCACCAGGACATCGGACTGCGTCTTCTGGAGCGTGTGAAGACCGAGACAGCCGAGATTGCCAAGGTCGAGAGCGAGCCGATGCTCGAAGGCCGCCAGATGATCATGATCCTGGCACCGCGTTGACCGCAGTTTGGTCGCGTAGTTTTCAGCCGATCGCCGTTTTCGCCGCCTCCCGGAGAGGCGGCGTTTTCGTATCGGCGACCTGTTGAGCAGCGACGGCACCTCCATCATTCGAGATTTTCGCCCTTAACGATTCCCGGAATGATGGAGAAGGGAGTGCCGACCCAGTCGGCCGACACCCCAGCGTCCTTCTACTTCAGCAGCGAGATCTGCACGTCGCCGATCCGACGCTCCACCGCGACGGTGACGTCGTCGCCGTGGCGGTGGACACGCAAATCCACCCGCGATGCGCCGAGCTTCAGGTTGTACAGCGTGATGCCGTCGAGGAAGCGCGGCAGGATCGGATTGCGCAGCCGGATCCGGTTCTTGTCGTGTTCGATCTCCAGGCCGAGGCAGGAGGCGAGCAGCGCGAAGGGCGTCGCCGCCGCCCAGGCCTGCGGCGAGCAGGCGACCGGGTAATTCACCGGCCCGCGCTGACGCCGCCGCATGAAACCGCAGAACAGTTCCGGCAGGCGCTTCTGATCCTGGTAGAGGGCGGTGTCGAACAGCCCCTCGAACACCCGCGCCGCCTCGGCCTTGAGGCCGTAGCGGGCAAAGCCCAACGCGATCATCGCGTTGTCGTGCGGCCAGATCGAGCCGTTGTGGTAGGACATCGGGTTGTAGCGCGCCTGTCCTTTGGCGAGCGTGCGGATACCCCAGCCGTTGTAACCGTCCGTCGAGAGCAGCTGGCCCGCCACCGCCTCCGCCCGCTCCGGCAGGGCGATGCCGGTGAACAGGGCGTGGCCGGCATTCGACGAGCGCACGGCGCATTGCCGCTTCTCGCCATCGAGGGCGATGGCATAGGTGCCGATCTCCTCGCACCAGAAAGCCTTGTCGAAGGCCTCCCGCAGGTCGCGCGCCTGGGCCTTCAGCGTCTCGGCGCGGCCTTCCTGGCCGAGCAGGCTTGCGAGCTTGGCGGCACCCTTCTTGGCCGCGAAGACGTAGCCCTGCACCTCGCAGAGCGCGATCGGCGCCTTGGCCATGGTGCCGTCGGCGTGAAAGATCGAATCGTGGCTGTCCTTCCAGCCCTGGTTCGCCAGCCCCTGCTCGGTCTCACGGGCGTATTCGACGAAGCCGTCGCCGTCCCGGTCGCCGTACTGGTCGATCCAGTCCAGGGCGAGCTCGATCGACGGCCAGATCGCCTTGATCGTCTCCAGGTCGCCGGTGACGGCGTAGTATTCCCAAGCCAGCATCACGAAGAGCGGCGTGCCGTCGATAGTGCCGTAATAGTGCCGGAACGGCACCTCGCCGAGCATCGCCATCTCGCCACGACGGGTCTCGTGCAACACCTTGCCGGGCTGGGCGTCGGCGGCCGGATCGACGGTCTTGGCCTGTGTCGCCGCGAGGAAACGCAGCACGCCCTTGCCGAAATTCGGGTCGATCCAGAGCGCCATCATCGCGGTGATGATGCCGTCGCGGCCGAACACGGTGGAATACCAGGGGATGCCGGCGAAGGGGTAGATGCCCTCCTGCGTCCGGCTCGCCAGCATGTAGAGGTCGGCGGTCGCCCGGCAGAGCGCCTCGTTGAATTGGTCGTTCGACGAGATGATCGTGGTGATGCCCGCCGTGAGTTGGCGTTGGTCGCGGCGGCTGTCGCGATAGGCGCGCGCGAAGACGCGGCCCTCGGGCAGGCCCCGGGTCGGCTGGTCGCCACCACTGCCGGAGGCGCGCGAGAGGGCCGCCGCCGAATCCTCGCCGGTCCGCTCCGCGCTCGGCGCGCTGGTGAAGGCGCGGTGAGAATCGCAGACGACGCGGATGAACAGCGAAGTGTGCTCGCCCGGCGCCATCGACACCTCGAACTCGGCACGGCCCGGCTCGATCCGTACTGGCTTGGGGCCAAAATGCACGGAAGTGGTCCGCACGATCTCGTCGAGGCCGACATAGCGAAACTGCACCTCGCTCGGGCTCGACACCTGCACGGTGCGCTTGCCGAAGCGGGTACGGGCCGTACCGCGGACCTCGAACAGGTCGCGGTAATCCGCATCGAAGGTCACGGCGATCCGCAGCGTACGGCGACGGGTGTCGTAGTTTCGGAGCCCGATGCGATCGTAGCAGGTAGCGCGGAACAGAAACTTGGTGCGTTCGATCGCGATCAACTCGCGCGGCAGCGAGGTCTCGTCCTGCGCATCGATCCGGATGTCAGGCGTCGTCATGTCGACGCTGAGTGCGCCGTTGTCGTCCTGCATCACGGAGGACAGGATCAGCGGACGCTGGTCCTCGACGGTGAAGGCGAGGCGCGAGAGATAGCGCGTGTCCTGGAAATAGATGCCCTCGGGACCGGGGAAGACGCCGATGTCGCCGTAGGTGTCGAGGACCGCGAACGCTTCGCCGTATTTCAGGGCGCGAAGCGGACGCTCAACGAGCGAGGTCTGGGCCTCGATATGGTATTGCGGAAGCGCCTCGTCGGCGTCCTGGAAGCCAAGGATCGGCTGAGGGTTCGTGTCGTCGGAAGAGATGACCTTGGCCTTCGCCGATGCCTCGTCAACTGCCATACCGAATGCCCTCTGCTGGGATGATGCCGGAGTGTCCGCGCTGCAGCGCGAATCATAAAGGCCGCCGATGCGCGGTGAGCGAAGCGGCGGCCAGCGTCGAAGCGTCAGTTAGGGGCGATCGTAGCGCCGGCGAGGGGGCCGGCGCCGATCGCTTGCGTCAGGCCGGAAGGGCCGCGACGTTGATCGAGGGACGGGGTGAGCCATTCACCTCGCCATATTGCGGGCTGAAGCTGCCGGCGGTCGGCAGGTCGACGACGTTGCCGCGGCTGGCGAGCAGCTGCTCGTAGGCGGCGACGTACTTGTTCACCATCACCTCGGCGGTGAACTGGCTCTCGAAATGCTGGCGCACGCCGGCCCGGGACAGATCCTTGGCCTTGATGCAGGCCTCGACCGCCTCGTCCATCGTGTCGACCACGAAGCCGCCGACGCCGTCCTTGATGACCTCGGGAACAGAGCCGTTGCGGAAGGCGATCACCGGTGTACCGGCCGACATCGCCTCGATCATCACGAGGCCGAAGGGCTCCGGCCAATCGATCGGGAAGGCGAGGGCCAGTGCGTTGCCGAGGAAGTCCTTCTTCTGTTCCTCGTTGATCTCGCCGATATACTCGATCAGCGGGTGATGGATCATCGGCTCGATGACGTCGTCCCAGTAATCCTGGTCGGCCTTGTCGACCTTGGCGGCAATCTTCAGCGGAATGCCGGAGCGCTTCGCCATCTCGATGGCGCGGTCGGGACGCTTCTCCGGCGAGATGCGGCCGAGGAAGGCGAGGTACCCACCCTTCGACTCGGGATAGTACGGGCAGTTCTCCTTCGGCAGGCCGTGATGGATCGTGGCCAGCCAGTTGGAATCCTCCGGCATCGGTTCGCGCTGGTTATCGGAAATCGACACGAGCGGCATGCCGGTGAAGGTCTTGTAGACCGGCATGAAGTCCGGAACATCCAGACGGCCATGCATGGTCGTCAGGGTCTTATGGTACAGATCCTCGAACATAGGATACTGCAAGAGATCGATGTGGAAGTGGATGATGTCGAACTCGTGGGCCCGGCGATGCACGTGATGCAGCATGGCAAGGTGGCCGGCGGTGTGGTCGCGATAACCGAGCAGGCGCAGACCTTCAGGGTGGCAGGCTGCAAGCTTTGCAGACGTCTCCGAATCACCACTTGCGAATAGAGTCACGTCATGACCCTGACGAACCAACTCTTCCGTGATCCACGAAACGACGCGCTCGGTACCACCGTAGAACTTCGGCGGAACGGCCTCTGCAAGCGGGGCAACCATGGCAATGCGCACGAACACGTCTCCTATGAACGAGAATGCTTTGTTGCCGGGACTTTGTACTGAGTCGGCCTGAGCGCCACATGAACGAAACCGACGGCCAAGGTTTATGGTTCCGCTTGGGGTCTCACGCCACCGCGATTTCCCTGAGCCCCCGCTATTCCCGCTAGACACAGGTGCGGGCGGTTGCCTTGCAAGAGCTCAGCCAAACGCAGACGGCAGCCACGGCGAGGCACTTCCTCACTGTGTTCGAGGCGCCGACGGCGAAGGGGATGACCCGTCGGAAGGCCGTCTCGCGAGCACGTTGATAGCGGGCAAGCTTTCTGCCATAAGCCGCCCGCGTCGAACCGCCCGGCCGATAGGGCTGCCGTGGCGGTTTCCGTTGCTTTCAAAAAGCATCATTCGCGCTGACATCCCCGGTCCACCGGCCGGCGGGGTTTTGCGCCAGGAGAGCGAAATGCCCAAGCTGAAGACCAAATCGGGCGCCAAAAAGCGCTTCAAGATCACCGGCACCGGCAAGGTGATGTACGCCCAGGCCGGCAAGCGCCACGGGATGATCAAGCGGACCACGAAGCAGATCCGCAACCTGCGCGGCACCACGACCCTGTTCGAGGGCGACGCCGCCAATGTGAAGAAGTACTTCCTGCCCAACAGCCGGTAAGCCTTCTCTCACACGCCGATTTTGCTCATTTCGTAATCCAGGAGATCTCCCATGGCCCGCGTCAAACGCGGCGTGACCAGTCACGCAAAGCACAAAAAAGTTCTGAAGGCCGCCAAGGGCTATTACGGCCGGCGCAAGAATACGATCCGGATCGCCAAGCAGGCGGTCGAGAAGGGCATGCAGTATGCCTACCGCGATCGTAAGAACAAGAAGCGCACCTTCCGCGCCCTCTGGATCCAGCGTCTCAACGCGGCCGTCCGTGAGCATGGCCTGACCTATTCGCGCTTCATCAACGCGCTCGCCTTGGCCGGCATCCAGGTCGACCGCAAGGCCCTGTCCGAGATCGCCATCCACGAGCCGGCGAGCTTTGCCGCGATCGTCGAGAAGGCCAAGGCCGCACTCCCGGCCGAGACCGCCAAGGCGGCCTGAGCCCCAAGCCTAGCTTTCGAGCTGACAAGGCGCGGCGCTCCAGGCGCCGCGCCTTCTTTTTTCGCCGCGCTTGCGTGACCCCGCGCGAAGCGCGAAAGCAGCGCGTTCACCGCCGCTCCCGGGACCAGCGATGACCGATCTCGATACCCTCGAACACAGCCTGCTGGAGCAGGTCGGCGGGGCCTCCGACGAAGCTGCGCTCGACGCGGTGCGCGTCTCGGCGCTCGGCAAGAAGGGCGCCGTCTCCGAACTGCTGAAGACGCTCGGCGCGATGACTCCGGAGGAGCGCAAGGAGCGCGGGCCCCTCATCAACGGCCTGCGCGACCGCGTCGCCGGCGCCCTCGGCACACGCCGTGATGCGCTGCAGGCCGCCGCCCTCGACGCAAGGCTCGCCTCCGAACGGATCGACGTCACGCTGCCCCTTCGCGAAGCACCGGAGATGCGCGGGCGCATCCATCCGATCAGCCAGGTCATCGACGAGATCACGGCGATCTTCGCCGATTTGGGTTTTTCCGTCGCGGAAGGTCCCGACGTCGAGACGGACGAGCTGAACTTCACGGCGCTCAACTTCCCCGAGGGACACCCCGCGCGGGAGATGCACGACACCTTCTTCCTCGCGCCCGACCATCTCGGCCGGCGCAAGGTGCTGCGCACGCACACCTCGCCGGTCCAGATCCGGACGATGCGCGCCGTCGAGCCGCCGATCCGCGTGATTATCCCGGGCCGCACCTACCGGCACGATTCCGACCAGACCCACACCCCGATGTTCCATCAGGTCGAGGGGCTGGTGATCGACCGTCAGGCCAACATCGCCAACCTGAAATGGGTGCTGGAAACCTTCGCCCGCGCCTTCTTCGAGGTCGAGAGCGTCGGCATGCGCTTCCGGCCCTCGTTCTTCCCGTTCACCGAGCCGTCGGCCGAGGTCGACATCCAGTGCTCGCGTAAAGGGGGTGAGATCCGCTTTGGCGAGGGCACGGACTGGCTGGAGGTGCTCGGCTGCGGCATGGTCCACCCGAACGTGCTGAAGAATTGCGGCCTCGACCCCGACCAGTTCCAAGGCTTCGCCTTCGGCATGGGCATCGACCGCCTCGCCATGCTGAAATACGGCATGCCGGACCTGCGTCCGTTCTTCGAGGCGGACGTGCGGTGGATCGAGCATTACGGCTTCCGGCCGCTGGACGTGCCGAGCCTTGTCGGCGGCCTCACTGCTTGAACCGCGGCGCCCCGCCTTCGACCGGGTTCGACCCAGCGAAGCGCGATAGCGGCCGCGAGGGATCTGAACGATGAAATTCACCCTTTCCTGGCTCAAGGACCACCTCGACACCGAGGCGTCCCTTGAAACCATCGCCGATACGCTCACCCGCATCGGGCTCGAGGTCGAGGCGATCGAGGACAAGGCGGCGGCGCTGAAGCCGTATGTCGTCGCGAACGTCATCAGCGCCGAGCCACACCCCAACGCCGACCGCCTGCGCGTCTGCATGGTGGATGCGGGCGACGGCGCGCCGATCCAGGTCGTCTGCGGCGCGCCGAACGCGCGGGCGGGCATGAAATCGGTCTTCGCGCCGGCCGGCACCTACGTGCCCGGCAAGAACATCACCCTGTCGGTGGGCACCATCCGCGGCGTCGAGAGCCGCGGCATGCTCTGCTCCGGCGCGGAGCTTGGTCTCGGCGACGATCACGACGGCATTCTCGACCTGCCGGCCGATGCGCCCACGGGTCAGCCGTATCCGCTCTATGCCGGGCTCGACGATCCGGTCATCGAGATCAACCTGACGCCGAACCGCGCGGACTGCGCCTCGATCCACGGCATCGCCCGCGACCTCGCGGCGACCGGCATCGGCACTCTCAAGCGCGACGCCTTCCCGCCCGTGCGCGGGGAGGGCGCCTGCACGGTGCCGGTGACGATCGAGCTCGGCGACGACCCGGCCCTCTGCCCCGTCTTCGCCCTGCGGCTCGTGCGCGGCGTTACCAATGGCCCGTCGCCGGCCTGGATGCAGGCACGGCTGCGCGCCATCGGCCTGCGCCCGATCAATGCGCTCGTCGACATCACCAACTACATGACCTTCGACCGCGGCCGGCCGCTCCATGTCTTCGACGCGAAGAAGGTCGCAGGCGGCCTGACCATCCGGCGGGCAGGCGAAGGCGAGGAACTCAAGGCGCTCGACGGCCGCACCTACCAGCTGGACGGCGACACCGTGGTGATCGCGGACGAGAACGGCGTCGAGTCGATCGGCGGCATCATCGGCGGCGAGGCCTCGGGCTGCGCCGCGAGCACCACCGACGTTCTGATCGAGGCGGCGCTCTGGGATCCGAAGAATATCGCTCGCACCGGTCGCCGCCTCGGGGTGATCACTGATGCGCGCTACCGTTTCGAGCGCGGCGTCGATCCGGCCTTCGTGCTTCCGGGGCTCGATCTGGCGACGAAACTCGTCGTCGACACCTGCGGCGGCACGCCGACCCAGGCGACGATCGCCGGCGAGATGCCCGACACCGACCGCGTCATCGACTTCCCCTGGACGGAGGTGCGGCGTCTTGCCGGCATCGAGCTGTCGCGAGCCGAGATGAAGGTGACGTTGGAGACGCTCGGCTTCCATGTCGCCGGCACCGGCGACAGGGTGAAGGTGCTGACCCCGTCATGGCGGCCCGACGTCGAGGGCAAGGCCGATCTCGTCGAGGAAGTCATCCGCATCGCCGGCCTCGACCGCATCGAACCAAAACCGCTGCTGCGCGCGGACGTGAACGCGGTCGGTCCGAAGCTTACCGTGCTTCAGCGGCGGACCCGCAGCGCCAAGCGGGCGCTGGCGAGCCGTGGCCTGCTGGAGGCCGTGACTTGGTCCTTCGTCCGCCACGAGGATGCCTGCCTGTTCGGCGGCGGCGGCGCAGATCTGGCCTTGGCCAATCCGATCGCTGCCGACCTCTCCGACATGCGCCCGAGCCTCGTGCCGGGGCTGCTGCGCGCCGCCCAGACGAATGCCGACCGCGGCTACGGCGACGTCGCCCTGTTCGAAGTCGGACAGTGCTTCGAGACCGATCAGCCCGAGGGCCAGAGCATTCGCGCCGCCGCGATCCGGCGCGGCAGCGCCCGCCACGGGGGCGACGGGCGCCACTGGAGCGGCACCGCGGCCGTCGTCGACGCCTTCGAAGCCAAGGCCGACGCGCTCGCGCTGCTGACGGCGCTCGGCATCCAGACCGGCAGCCTGCAGATCGTCGCCGGCGGCCCGGCCTGGCTGCACCCCGGCCGCTCCGGCACGCTGCAGTTCGGCCCCAAGAACCCGGTCGGCTGGTTCGGCGAGATCCACCCGGCGGCGATGAAGGCCCTCGACCTCAAGGGCACCCTCGTCGCCTTCGAGGTCAGGCTCGATGCACTGCCGCTGCCGAAATTCAAGCCGACGAAGGTGAAGCCGGTGCTGGCGCTCTCCGGTCTGCAGCCGGTCTCGCGCGACTTCGCCTTCGTGGTCGGCCGCGACGTGGCGGCGGGCGACGTGATCCGCGCGGCCCAGGGGGCCGAGCGCAAGCTCATCGCGGGAATCGAGGTGTTCGACGTCTACGAGGGTGTCGGCATCCCGGAGGGCTCGAAGTCGATCGCCGTCGCGGTCCGGCTCCAGCCGGTCGAGCGCACGCTGACCGATGCCGAGATCGAGGCCGTGAGCGCCAAAATCGTCGCCGAGGTCGCCAAGAAGACCGGCGCCAGCCTGCGCGCCTGAGGAACATGGTGATGGACGACGCGCTCGTTTCGCTTCTCTCGAAGGCGAATTTCCTTCCTGCGGACGCGCTTCGGCGCGCGGTCGCAGCGCCGGACACGGTGGACGACGAGGTCCTGCGCCTGCTCGACCTCGCGGCCGAGGACCCCGAGGCCCCGAGCGACGAGGAGGCGAACCTGCTGTTCTGGGGCCTGCACGCGCTCGCGGCGGCGCGGGACACCCGCGTGTTCGCGCCGCTGCTGCGGCTGCTGCGGCATGACGACGAAACCCTCGACAGCCTCCTCGGCGACGCCGTGTCGGAAACGATGCCGCTCGCGCTGGCGAGCGCCTTCGACGGCGATGTCGCGGCGCTTCACCGCTTTCTCCTGGACAGCACGATCGACGATTTCGCGCGCAACGCTGCCTTCAACGCGCTGGCCTTCCTGACCCGCGAAGGCCGTCTCGACCGGGAGGGCACCCGCGCGCTGCTGGAGCGCTTCGACGACGCGCAGGTGGCGGTGGAGGAGAGCCCCGGCTGGTTCGGCTGGGAGCAGACGATCGCCTATCTCGGGCTAACCGAGCTGGTGCCCCGCGTCGAGGCCGCCCGCAAGGACGGCCGGATCACCGACGAATTCAGCGACCTGGCCTGGTTCCGCAAGGCGTTCCGGCAGGCGACGAAGCAGCCGCCGGACTACGAGACGTTCGCCGGCGAAAAGTTCGGCTACCTCGACGACCCGGCCGCCGCCCTGGCCTGGACGGCCGAGAGCGCCGGCCAGCCGATCAAGAACCCGTTCAAGGAGGTCGGCCGCAACGATCCATGCCCCTGCGGCAGCGGCAAGAAGTATAAGAAGTGCTGCCTCGACGGCTCGGCGCTCAAGGAGCCGCCACCGCTCCTACCCGGTCTCCACTGAGAGGGTTGGCGGGGTCCCAGGCATAGCCCAGTGTCTCGAACCGCATCGAGCGGGCATCGACCATCAGCAGGCGGCCGACCAGGGATTCACCGAACGGCACGATGGCCCGGATGACCTCCAACGCCATCAGCGAGCCCATTACCCCGGCGAGTGCTCCGAGAACTCCGGCCTCGGCGCAGGTCGGCACGGCGCCGGCCGGAGGCGGGTTCGGAAACAGGCATCGATAGGTCGGGTTCGGCCGCCCGTCGGCGCCGGTTTCGTGCGGGCGCAGCGTGGTGAGCGAGCCGTCGAACTGCCCGAGCGCCGCCGTCACCAGTGGGCGCTGGGCGTGGAAGCAAGCATCCGACACGGCGTAGCGCGTGGCGAAGTTGTCGGAGCCGTCGGCGACGACGTCGTACCCGGTAGCCAGGGTGGCGGCGCTCTCGCCGTCGAGCCGGACGGGATGTGTCGCGATCCGGACATGCGGATTGAGACGGGCCACGGCCTCGGCCGCACTCTCCACCTTCGGCCGGCCGATATCGGGTGTCTCGTGGATGACCTGCCGCTGCAGGTTCGAGAGTGAAACCACGTCGTCGTCGGCGATGCCGATGGTGCCGATACCGGCCGCGGCGAGATACTGGATCAGCGGTGCGCCAAGCCCGCCGGCGCCGACCACGAGTACCCGCGCCGCCTTGAGCCGGTTCTGACCCGGCCCGCCGATCTCGCGCAGGACGAGGTGGCGGGCGTAGCGTTCGACTTCATCGGAGGTGAGGGCCATCACCGGCAGATAGGCGGTCGGACGATCTCGCGGAAGACCGGACGACGGCTCAGGACTTCTCCGCCTCGTCGGCCTCCAGATCGAGCACGAGGCCCGCGAAATCACCCCGTTGCCAGGCGAGCTTGACCGGAAAGCCGTCGGGCCTGCTACCGGTCACTAGCCGGAACCGGCGGGGCAAGCGGAAAGCTCGCGGAATGCCGATCTTGGCGCCGTTCTCGGACATGTCGCGAAGGACGCAGCGATACTCCATGCCGCCGTCGCAGGAGGCGATGGCCGGGATCAGCACCGGGGTACGCTCCGGCCCGCGGCGTTCGGACGATCGTCCGGTCTCGTCAGGCACGAGGTGGTGGTTTCCGGTCGGAATCGTTTGCACGGTACTGGCACTGTCAATCAAGAGCCGCGGTTATGCTGCAATGTCATCGCGTCCGAACGGCCGCAAGAACGCTTGCGAAGCGTCGTGAACAGGGCGTATCCGCGCCCTCGGCGACGGCGCCGCGGGCAAGATCGGAACGAGCCAGGCTGAATGACCTTCGATCCGACATCTCCGGTCGCGCTGACGCAATCGCTGATCCGCTGTCCTTCGGTGACGCCGGAAGAGGGCGGCGCTCTGGCATTGCTCGACAGCGTGCTCGGGCGGGCCGGCTTCTCGGTGGAGCGCCCGGTGTTTTCCGAGCCGGGCACCCCGGACATCGAAAACCTCTACGCCCGCATCGGTCGTGGCGGCCGCTGCCTGCTCTTCGCCGGCCATACCGACGTGGTGCCGACGGGCGAAGCCGCCGCCTGGGCTCATGACCCGTTCTCGGGGGAGATCGCCGACGGTCTGCTTTATGGCCGGGGCGCCGTCGACATGAAGGGCGGCATCGCCTGCAAGCTCGCCGCGACGCTGGCGTTCCTGCGCGAGCGCCCGGATTTCGACGGCTCGATCGCCTTCCTGATCACCGGCGACGAGGAAGGCCCGGCGATCAACGGCACCGTCAAGCTTCTCGACTGGGCGCGGGCCCAGGGCGAGCATTTCGACCATTGCCTGCTCGGCGAGCCGACCAACCCGAACCGCCTCGGCGAGATGATCAAGATCGGCCGGCGCGGCTCGCTGACGGGCACGGTCACGGTGCATGGCCGCCAGGGCCACGTCGCCTATCCGCACCGGGCGGAGAACCCGATCCCCGGCCTGCTGCGGCTCTGCTCCGGCCTGATCGCCGAGCCGCTCGATGGCGGCACGGCGCATTTCGATGCCTCGAACCTGGAATTCACGACGATCGACGTCGGCAACCCGGCCACCAACGTGATCCCGGCGAGCGCCAAGGCGGTGTTCAACATCCGCTTCAACGAGGGCTGGAGCGCCGAGAGCCTGGGCGCCGAGATCCGGCGCCGGCTCGACGGGGCGGCCGGCGACGTCGTCCGTTACAGCCTCGACCTCCAGCCTTCCAATTCACCGGCCTTCCTCACGCAGCCGGACGCCTTCGTCGATCTGGTCGCGGGCGCGATCGAGGCGGAGACGGGCCTCAAGCCAGCACTCTCGACCACCGGCGGCACCTCGGATGCGCGTTTCATCAAGGATGCCTGCCCGGTGGTCGAGTTCGGCCTCGTGGGTGAGACCATGCACCAGGTCGACGAGTGCGTGGCAGTCGCGGATCTGGAGCGGCTGACGGCGATCTACCGGCGGGTACTGGACGGCTATTTCCCGTCCGCTTCGGCGTAATCCACCCCCACGAAGGTCAGCCCGTGGGCCGGCGCCATCGGCCCACAGCGGCTGCGGTCGCGCGAGGCGAGGATGTCGGCGACGTCGTCCGCGCCGAGGCGCCGGCAGCCGGCCATCATCAGCGTGCCGACGATGAAGCGGACCTGATGGTGCAGGAACGAGCGCGCCGAGGTCGCGACCACGATCTCGTCGTGGAAGCCCATGGGTCGAACCTCGACGTCGAGCTGCTCGAGGGTCCGCACGGGGCTCGCCGCCTGGCACTCGGCCGCGCGAAAGGCGGAAAAATCGTGACGGCCCAGGAGCTTGCGCCCGGCCGCCTGCATCAGTTCGTGGTCGAGCGCCCAGGGCACGTGCCAGACATGGCCGCGGGTGATCGCGGGCGGAGAGCGGCGGTTGAGGATGCGGTAGCGGTAGTGTCGGCGGATCGCCGTGCGCCGCGCATCGAAACCGTCGGGGACGATCTCGGCACCGACGATCGAGACCGGATGCGGGCGCAGATGCGCGTTGGTGGCATCGCGGACGGTGTCCGTGCGCCAGTCCTTGGCGAGGTCGAGATGGGCGACCTGATGCGTGGCGTGGACGCCCGCATCGGTGCGGCCGGCGCAAGTGAGGCGCACGGTTTCGCCCGAGAACTTCCGGACGGCAGCCTCGATAACGCCTTGAACCGTCAGGCCTTCCGCCTGCCGCTGCCAGCCGAAGAACGGGGCGCCGTCATACTCGATGACGAGCTTGTAGCGGGGCATCAGGCGAGGTGCGCCCCGGCGCTCAAGCGCGCCCCGCGCAAAAATTCCTCGCCCGAGGCGGAGCCGCCCTTGCCGGCCCGGCGCAGTTCGAGGAGCCGGACCGCGCCCTCGCCGCAGGCGATCGTGCAGGATGAATCGAGCAGGGTGCCCGGTGCGCCCGATCCTTCGGACCGCTCCGCGCGCAGAACCTTCACCCGCTCCGGCCCCTTGCCGAGGTCGGCTTCGAAGAAGGCTCCCGGAAACGGCGACAAGCCATTGATGTGACGAGCGATTTCAGAAGATGGATGCGTCCAGTCGACGCGGCCTTCCTCGTTGGTGATCTTGTGGGCGTAGACGATTCCGTTCTCCGCCTGAGGGGTAAAAGACAGGTTGCCCGCTTCCAGAGAGACGAGGGCTCGGCTCATCAGGTCGGCGCCGAGCGGCATCAGCGTGTCGTGGAGCGCGCCCGCGGTCATGCCCTCGGGGATCGGGACGCGCGCCTCCAGCGCAACCGGTCCGGTGTCCAACCCCTTCTCCATCCTCATGATTCCGACACCGCTCTCGGTGTCGCCGGCCATCACGGCGCGCTGGATCGGCGCGGCCCCGCGCCAACGCGGCAGGAGCGATCCATGCAGGTTGAGGCAGCCGTGGCGCGGAGCGTCGAGGATGCCTTGGGGGAGGATCAGACCGTAGGCGACCACCACGGCGACGTCCGCCCGATGCCCGGAAAACACAGCCGCCGCCGCGTCGGTCTTCAAGCTGGCGGGGATAGACACGTCGATCGCCAGGCTGTCGGCCAGGATATGCACCGGGGACGGCTTGAGGCCCATGCCGCGGCCGGCCCTGGCCGGCGCCCGGGTGTACACGGCGACGACCTCGTGCCCGTCGGCGACGATCCGCGCGAGCGTCGGCACCGAAAAATCCGGCGTGCCCATGAAAACGACGCGCATGCTCGAATGGCCCAGCTTCAGGCGGCGTCGCGCTTGGCGGCCTTGGCGAATTTCTTGATCACCCGGTCGCGCTTGAGCTTGGACAGGTGGTCGATGAACAGCACGCCGTTGAGGTGGTCGATCTCGTGCTGCAGGCAGGTGGCGAGCAGGCCGTCGGCCTCCTTCTCCACCGTGTCGCCCTTCAAGTCCATGTAGCGCACCCGGACCCGGTCCGGACGCTCGACCTCGCCATAGTATTCGGGGATCGAGAGGCAGCCCTCGTCGTAGATCCGCAGCTCTTCCGAAGACCAGACGATCTCGGGATTGATGAACACCGTCGGGTCGCGCGCGTCCTCTTCCTTGTTGGTGTCGATCGTCACGACGCGCTTCGCCACCCCGATCTGGATCGCGGCGAGGCCGACGCCGGGGGCGTCGTACATCGTATCGAGCATGTCCTTGGCCAGCGCCTCGATCTCGGGCGTGATTGCACTCACGGGCTCGGAGGTCTGGCGCAGAACGGGATCGGGCAGGATCACCAGGGGACGGATCGTCATGGGCAGGGCGGGCTCGATTGCAGCGCCATGGGGCGCGCCGGACAAGCCTTTCGCATAGGGGGCGGCCTGCGGACGGTCAAATCCCGAACTTCGCCGCGTCACGGCGGCCGGATCGCGCCCGATCCGCCGCCGCGCGGGACGCGATGCCGTCAGTAGGCCGGGCCACCCGAGGTCGCGCCGTAATTCGGCACGGACCGGGCGTTCTGCTCGGCATTGCCCATCTTGGCCGAGTCGTCGGCATGGTCGCGACGGGCCGCACGTGCGGAGCCCGCATCGGAGGCCGGAACCGTCCAGCCGATGCCGGCCGGAAGGGTGTAGCTCCGCGCGAAAGCGGGGGAGGCCGGGGCGGCGAGGCCGAGGACGAGGGCGGCGGCGAGAGAAGCGAAGCGAAGGGTCATGACGTGATCCTTTCCGGTGAACGCGGTCTGCAGGGGGCGACCGTTGCCAGTGAGTTCGCTGGGGTTCGCGGAATCGAGGTGCGGTGACGCACGTCGGTGGAATGCGGAGTCGTCCGTCGCTGCTCGCTGAGCTCGATTGTCGAGATACGGGCGCTCCGGCACGACGACACAAGGTGGACGAAGGAGGGCGCGCGATGGTCGCGACCCGAAGTTTCTGGGACATCGTAAATGCGCGGGCCGAACGGGATCCCGCATTCAGAATGGCGTTGCTCACCGAAGCGGCGGATTGCATCTCGGCCGGTACCGAGCCGCACGATTCCGCCGAGTACCTCGATACGAACGAGGCCGTAGCCGAGTCCCTCGCCGCCGCCATTGAAGAGAACGGCCCGGCCTTCCTGCGCTTCGCCCTCGGTGTCGTAGAACGTGCCCGCGTCAGCGCGCAGGTTGCCGACGAGGCCGGTATGCCCCCGGAGCACTACGGCAGGGGACCGCCAGACAAGGGAAACGCGAGTCTCGATTTGGCGAAACGGCTTCTCGACATCCTCAAGGCCCGGTCAGCCGAGACCGTCGCGTCGAAATAAGAACCGCCTCGACCCCTATGACGCCAAAGCCCGGCGCACGGCCTCCGGCTCCTTCTCGATGATCCGCAGGAGAGCCTGCATGGCGGTGTCGGGGCGCCGACGTCCCTGTTCGTAGGCCTCCATCGTCCGCGCGGAGATGCGGAACTGGCGCTCGAACTCCTTCGTCGAGGTCGCGACCTTGCGTCGGATCGTCTGAACACGCTCAGGCGTCAAAAGGTCATCGGGCAACTCGTAGCTCTCGACGGCGATCTCACTGCGCAGATAGGCTGCCATCTCCTCGAAAGCCTCGACGAGATCATCGCCGACACGGGAGCCGACAACAGACTGGTTGGTGCGCGTCATGGCTCTACTCCCTTGATCCCGGCAATTGCCTCGAGGATCGCTTTCCGTTGCTCCGGCGAAAGATCGTCCCGCTCATTCTTCGGGTAAGCCGTCATCATGAAGAGCAAGCCCGGCGCGATCGCGACATAGTAGATGGCTCGGCCGCCGCCGCTTTTCCCTCGTCCCGGCAGAGGAAAGCGCGCCTTGCGGACCCCACGCAGGCCGCGGATCATCGGATGCGCATCGGGCGCCTTGGCGATCACGGATTCGATCTGGACCTGGGCCTGTTCTCCAAGGCCCAGGCTTTTCATCGCACGCATGTAGGGTTTCAAGCGAACGACCTTCATCCGTGGATACTACGACAATTTGCTACGACTTTGCAGTGGTAGATCGTGAGGCATTCGCTGGCAGGCCAAGCGCACGCTACATCGCCGCACACCCCCGCCACGAAACCGGCACGCATGATGCGGATACTCGGCCCGTCGACCCGCACCGGCGATCCGCGACCGCAGCCCCAGGTTTCTCCGTGTTCCCATTCGGCACTCGCCGCAGCGCCAAGCGGGCCGTCCGCAGGGGCGCCGCGCAGCTCACCAAGCTCCTGACGGCGGCGGCCAAGCCGCCCCGATCGGCGGTCCGGACGAAACCCAAGGCCGCCGCCAAAGTTGCCGGCATCAAGAAGGCCGGCGCCCCCAAGACAGGCACACCCAAGACAGGCACACCCAAGACAGGCGCGACGGTTCGTGCCCGCAAAGCGGACGCATCGCGAAAAGCGCCCGGCCGCTTCGTCGCGATCGACCAGTTGCGCGTGCACACCATCGTCCGGGGCAGGGGCCGGCCGGTCGTGCTGCTGCACGGCAACGGCACCATGGCCGAGGATTTTGCGATCTGCGGCCTGATCGAGCGGCTGGCGACCCGCTACCGGGTCATCGCCATCGACAGGCCCGGCTTCGGCCATACGGCCCGGCCGCGCGCCCGGATCTGGACCGCCGTCGAGCAGGCGGCGCTCGTCCACCGCGTCCTGGAGGCACTGAAGGTCGAGCGGCCCCTGGTGGTCGGGCATTCCTGGGGGACGCTGGTGGCGCTGGCGCTCGCGGCCGGCGGCCTGCGCGAGCTGCGCGGCCTCGTTCTGCTCTCCGGCTATTACTACCCGAGCCGCCGCGCCGACGTGACGCTCTCGAAGACGCTGGCGATGCCGGGTATCGGCGAGGCTGCCCGCGCCATGATGAACCCGGCCATGGGCCGCCTCGTCGCCGCGCAGGCCTTCCGGCACGTCTTCCGGCCGCAGGCGGTGCCGCCGCGCTTCGAGGCCGAGTTTCCGGTGGAGATCGCCATGGGCGCTACGCAGCTCCGCGCCTCCACCGAAGATGCCTCCACCATGAATACGGCAGCGAGCGGCCTGCAGCAGACCTATCCGCGGCTGCAACTGCCGGTGGCGATCCTCACCGGTGATGCCGACGCGGTGGTGGACGTGGACGAGCAGTCGCGCCGGCTGCACGGCGAGATCGCCGGCAGCACGCTGAAGGTCCTGCCCGGCCTCGGCCACATGATTCATTATGCGGGGATCGGCCCGGTGGAACGCGCCGTCGACGACCTGATGGCGCCGGCCGGCAAGGCTCCCAAGGCACCGCGGATGTCGACTCCGGTCGGCGCTGTGCCCGGTCGCGCCTGACTGACGCCGCCGCACCGGGGCGCCGATGCGTCACAGGTGAAACCCGTTGCCGCCGAACCGGTTCGGGCTCAGCCTCCGCCGACCCTTCGACCGTGCGGGCGCGCCTGATGAGCACTCTCCAGTGGCTCCCCCTGCTGGCCTTCCTCGGTCCGATGCCGGCGCCGCGTCCGGAGCCGCCGAAGGCGACACCCGATCACGGCTGGGTCGCAGGCTTCCTGATGCTGGCCACCGTGTTCACGATGGTGGCACCGATGATCGCGGTCTGGGGGTTCCATCGCCCCGAGGCAGTGATCCGGGCCGGATGCGAAGCCGCCGGGGGCCGCCTGGTCCATCGCTCGGTCTCGGGGGACGGGCCGGCGCGATGCCGGAAGGTGTGAGCGGGCGTCCGGCAGGCCCGCGGTTCCGCCGAACCGTCCTGGAACGCCGCCGGTGCTCCCCGCATCCTCACCAGCTCACGCGCAGGCCGGCATGGCCCTGATGGCTGGCGGCGCTGGAGCGGAACTCGCCGCGATAGCCGGCGAACAGGCTGACCGACTCGTAGGACCACAGCGTCACCCGCGCATCGACCAGAACCCCGTCGCGGCCGGGCCAGGCATCGCGCGTCCGGAAGGGTAGGCCGAGCAGCGCGGTGGTGGTGAAGGGGCTCGCATCGAGCAGGTCGTGGGTCCAGCCGAGGCGCAGGTCGGGCCGGATCGCGAGGCCGCCGGCCGTCACGAGATCGAGCCCGGTGGAGACGCCCGCGAAGGTCGTGGCACGCCCGAAGGTCTGGCCCGCGAAGCTCAGCCCGAAGCCGGAGGCTCCCGTCTCGGCGAAGCCCGAGCGGTGCAGGTCGTTGTAGGCGAGGCCGACGAGCGGCTTGATGCCGAGGAGGCCGGCCTCCGTCGGCACCAGGAACCGGTATCCGGCCTCGACGGAGGCGACGGCACCAAGTCCGTCGGCACGGCCACGGGCGGTCATGACGCCGCCGAACGGCGCGAAGGACCGCAGCGAATCGAGGGTGGCGTAGGCGAGGCCGGCAATGGCATCGACCTCGACGCCGTCGCGCTGGTAACCGAGATAGGCTGCGCCGAGATAGGTGTCGGAGGTGCCCCGCGTCCCCGAGGACGTGGTGCTCGATCGGGCGTAGCCGAAGGCCGCGCCGACGAGGAGCGAGGGGTCGATCGCCCGGTCGGCGCCGAGCATCAGGCCGCCGCCCTGCGCGCGCAGGCCCGGCCCGGACGTGTCGGCGCCGACCCGGTATCCGTTGCCGAAGCCGAGGCCCCAAAGGCCGGTTCCGGACCGCGCCTCTCCCGGCCCCGCCACGCCCGTCGGCGTACCGGCCAAGGCCGTGAAGGTCGTCGGCACGAAGGCCGTCGGCGAGACGAACAGGCCGCCGGTACCCGTCGAGGCGGTGGCGAGGTTCGGCGCGAAATCGCCCTGGATTCCGGCCGTGCCCGAGCGCAGGGCGTCGAGGCGGCCGCCGATCAGGCTCGTGAACCGGCGCGAATCCTCGACGGAGGCCTGGGCGTTGGCGCTGCTGCCCGCGCCGGAGAGCTGCTCGAACACGCGCGGCAGGTCAGCCGCCGACTGGCCGAACAGCGGGTCGAACACCGCGAGAGCCTGGTCGCTCATCGCGTCGCCGGGCTGGCCGCGGGCGCGGTCGAGGGCCGAGGCGACGGCACGCTGACGGTCGCTCAGGGCGACGCCGTTGGCCTCCAGGCGCGCATAGGCGGCAGGCGTGATGGCGCCGACGATCGCATCGGGGCGGTACAGGAGGTCGATGCGCGAGGCTGCGGGCAGGCCGGTCAGTCCGTTCTCCGCTGTGACGCTCACGCTGGCGAAACGGCCGAGGATGCTGGCGCCGTCCGCGGCGAGGACCAGCGGGAATTTCGAGCCGATACCGCCGATCCGATTGGTGCCGGTGATTCCGAACACGTCGAATACCAAGGCGCCCGCCACGCGGAAGCCATGGCCCTGCCCGGCGACGACGGCGACGCTGTAGTCGACGACGCCGTCCTCTGCATCGGAGGCGTCGATCAGGGCGTGGAACAGCGAGCTGTCGCCGAGCGTGGCGTTCCCGTGGATCACGAGGTCGCCACCGTTGCCCGAGCCGGGGCTGAACAGGCCCTTCACGTCGACGTTGCCGAAGATGTCGCCTTCGCCGCTCAGCGAGGCGTTCTGCGCGATCGTCAGCAGTGGCGTCGTCAAGGTGCCGTCGACCTCGACGTCGACGGCTTCGGCCCGCACCGCGCCACGCAGGGTGGTGCGGCCCGCGACGACGAGTTCGCTGCCGGCGCCCTGCTCGCGGCCGGCCCCGGTGACGGTCAGGGTGCCGTTCGCGGTGACGGGGGCCGACCAGTAGCGCGTCTCGCCGGCCGTCAGCGTCGCGGTGTTCGCGGCCGCCGCGGGATCGATGGCGGGGGCGCTCAAGGCACGGTCCAGGCGGACGAGGCCGCGGCCGTAGATATCGTCGATGCCTGGAGTGCCGAGATCCTGCGTGGTGGCGAAGAGCAGGCGCACGATATCGAGCGGCGAATAGGCCGGGAAGGCCTGGAACAGCACAGCGAGCACGCCGGAGACGTGCGGCGTCGCCATCGAGGTGCCGGTGATCGCCCGGTAGGTCTCCTGCGCCGAAGGGCCGACATTGGTGCCGGCCACGGCGCGCGGATAGGCCGAGAGGATCGCCGCAGCGCCGTCGTCGGTGCCGCCGCCGGGCGCGGAGACGCACCAGTTCGCGGTCACGCCGCAGCGGTTGGAATCGGGAGAGATTTTGAGGCTCGCATCGACGTTGGCGACTGCGATGATGCTGCCGGGCAGGGTGGCCAACGACGAGAAGTCGAAGTTGCGGCCGCCGTCGTTGTAGACGCCGAGCCCCGCATTGGCGGGCCGAATGAACGGAAACAGCGCGATGCCGGTCGGGTTGCGCGAGACCACCGGGGCCGAGGCGAAGTCGTTGCCGTTGGCGAAGACGAGAACCTTGCCGGCGGTCAGCGCCGCGCGGACCGCAGCGAGTTCGCTCGTCAGATCGCCGGTCTGCCAGATCGTGGTGTTCGCTACGATGGTCGGGCCGTAGCTGCCGTTGACGACGCGCACGTCGGGAAGGGAGGCGGCGTAGGCCAGGGCCGCTTCCGAATCGAAGACGGGCTCGCCCTTTGCGCCGATGCCCTTCAGGGCGACGATGTTGGCATCGGGGGCAATGCCCATCATGCCGACGCCGTTGCGGTTCGCGCCGATGGTCCCGGCGACGTGCGTGCCGTGGCCGTCGCGGTCGAGGATGTCGAGAGTTGCACCGCCTTCGGCTAGGAAGGCGCGGCTGCGGGTGTCGAGCCGGCCCACGAATTCGGGGTGGATACTGGAGAAGCCGTCGGCGGGGTTGGCCGTCCGGAACTGGGCGTCGATGCCGCTGTCGATCACCGCGACCGTAACGCCGAGGCCGGTCAGGCCGTTGACGGGCAGGCCGGCCCGCGTTGCGGTGGTGTTCAGGGCGGCCGCCTGTCCGACTGCGAGGTTGCCCCAGTTGGCGTTGAACTCGAACACGGTGGTCTGGGGCGTGCCGGCCGGGAGGCTCGGCCGGTCGAGGGCGTAACCGTAGGGGTCTGCAGCAGTCGCCGGCGTCGTGCGCTGCGGGAAATAACTGAAAGTGGAAAGATCGAGCGTCTGAGACAGGGCAGGGCGGGATGCGGAGACCAGCACCGTCGCGACGACGACCAGACCCACCGTGCGAAACGACCGCGCGTTATTGCCACGAAGCGGCCGCGCACTGCCCGATCGTCTCATTTTGTCCCCGAACATTACTTGACTTTATCTTTCCTGCCTCCGCCATTTAAAGTTGTATGTCGAGCATACGCAATCTTCATGGAGGCCAGTACGGATCACGACTAGGCATAATCGATCCGCCCCGATGTGCCGCGCCGGCAACACTCGGAAACAATGGGTCGTTCGGGACGATCGAATTGAAACCGGCTGCCGATCGGAACGCGTTCTCGCCCCTCAAAACGCCGTCCGGCTCCGGATCGCCGCCGAGAGCGTGCCCTCGTCCAGATAGTCGAGCTCGCCGCCCACCGGCACGCCGTGGGCGAGGCGGGTGATGGTGAGGCCGAGGTGGCGCAATGCGTCGGTGACGTAGTGGGCGGTTGTCTGGCCGTCGACGGTGGCGTTGAGGGCCAGGATGATCTCCTTCACCGCCGGGTCGCTGGCGCGCTCCACGAGCCGCTCGATGTTGAGATGCTCCGGCCGGACGCCGTCGAGGGCCGAGAGCACGCCGCCGAGGACGTGGTAGCGCGCGTTGACCGCGCCGGAGCGCTCCAGCGCCCAGAGGTCGGAGACGTCCTCCACGAGCACGATGGTCGAGGGGTCGCGGGTGGCGTCGCGGCAGATCGTGCAGGGTTCGCTGGTGTCGACGTTGCCGCAGGACGAGCAGACCACGATGCGCTCGGCCGCCACCCGCATCGCCTCGGCGAGCGGCCCGAGCAGGGTGTCGCGCTTCTTGATGAGCTGCAGGGCCGCCCGGCGCGCGGAGCGCGGACCCAGGCCCGGCATGCGCGCGAGCAGCTGGATCAGGCGCTCGATCTCCGGGCCGGCGACGGATTGGGGCATGGGGGAGGGGGACTTCGCGGCTGAACGGGAGACGGCACGGCCCCGCGCCATACCGTCGGGCCGGCACCGGCGCAAAGCCTCCGGTCCTTAGATAGGCATGCGCCCCGCACCGACAGACATTAGCCCCCCCCCGGCAACCGACCGGCTCCACGAGCGTGATGTCGCTGGCGGTTGCGTTCAAAAAAATTGTCGATCGGTCTAAAGTTTTATTGACGGCAAACCAACGCGGACCCAATCCGGAGGGATCACGGAGCGGTGAACCTGCGCGCGGCGGACCTGACCGACCGCGCGGACGCTCCGGGACACGACGAGACCCAGGCCGGAAGGCGGCTGCGATCAGGGGCCCGAGGAGAGAACGACGTGAGCGATATCGGCGACTTCAATGCGGGCCACGGCGCGGAGGCGATCGGCCTCCGCGGCCTGAAGGCGGTCCACTGGAACCTCGAGGCCCCGCGCCTCTACGAGGAATCCCTCAAGCGCGGCGAGGCCGAACTCGCCCGCGGCGGCGCCCTGGTGGCGCAGACCGGCAACCACACCGGCCGCTCGCCCAAGGACAAGTACGTCGTGCGCGACGCCTCCACCGAGACGCAGGTCTGGTGGGAGAACAACGGCTCGATCACGCCCGAGCAGTTCGCGACACTCCATCGGGACTTCATAGCCCATGCCGAGGGCGGCGAGCTGTTCGCGCAGGACCTGTTCGGCGGGGCCGATCCGGCCCACCGCATCAAGGCGCGGGTCTTCACCGAGTTCGCCTGGCACTCACTGTTCATCCGCAACCTGTTGATCCGGCCGGAGCGGGAATCGCTGGGCGCCTACGTGCCGGAGATAACGATCATCGACCTGCCGAGCTTCAAGGCCGATCCAGCCCGGCACGGCTGCCGCTCCAAGACCGTCATCGCCATCGATTTCGCGCAGAAGCTCGTGCTGATCGGTGGCACCGCCTATGCGGGCGAGATGAAGAAGTCGGTCTTCACCTTCCTGAACTATATGCTGCCCGACGCCGGCGTGATGCCGATGCACTGCTCGGCCAATGCGGCGCTGGACGAAACCGGCGATTCGGCCCTGTTCTTCGGCCTGTCGGGCACCGGCAAGACCACGCTCTCGAACGATTCCTCGCGAAAACTCATCGGCGACGACGAACACGGCTGGTCGAGCAACGGCATCTTCAACTTCGAGGGCGGCTGCTACGCCAAGACCATCCGGCTCTCGCGCAACGCCGAGCCCGAGATCTGGGCCACCACCGAGCGCTTCGGCACGGTGATGGAGAACGTCGTGATCGACCCGCTCTCCCGCGTACCGGATTTCGACGACGCCTCGCGCACCGAGAACACCCGCTGCGCCTACCCGCTCGACTTCATCGCCAACGCCAGCGCCACCGGCCGGGCGGCGCATCCGAAGAACATCGTGATGCTCACCTGCGACGCCTTTGGCGTGATGCCGCCGATCGCCAAGCTCACCGGCGCGGAGGCGATGTACCACTTCCTGTCGGGCTACACGGCCAAGGTCGCCGGCACCGAGCGCGGGCTGACCGGCCCGGAGGCGACGTTCTCCACCTGCTTCGGGGCGCCATTCATGCCGCGCCACCCGAGCGTCTACGGCAATCTGCTGCGCGAGCTGATCGCCAAGCATCACGTCGATTGCTGGCTGGTGAATACCGGCTGGACCGGCGGCGGCGTCGGCACCGGGCGGCGGATGCCGATCCGGGTGACACGGCGACTGCTGGCCGCGGCGCTCGACGGCTCGCTCTCGAAAGTGGAATTCCGGCGCGATCCGTATTTCGGCTTCGCGGTGCCGGACTTCGTGCCGGGCGTCGAGCCGCACGTCCTGGCTCCGGTGAAGACCTGGCAGAACAAGGCGGCTTTTGCCGAGACGGCGACCCGGCTCGTCGCGATGTTCCGGGAGAACTTCAAGCGCTTCGAGGATCATGTCGACGCCGACGTGCGGGCGGCGGAGCCGGTGGCGTCCATCGCGGCCTGATCCGCATCGTCCAGCCACGTGGCTTCCGGTTCGCGGGCCGGGATGATGCGCGGATGTCCGCTCACGCGAAAGCCGAGCGGCGGCAGCGAGGAGGGGGGCCTCGCTGCCGCCGCCGGCATTGTCGGGCCGGCTTACTTGCCGAGGCCGACCGCGCCGGTCACGCCGCCGAGAACGCCGCCAACCGCACCGAGCACGGTGCCGAGCAGGCCGCTCACGAGGCCGCCGACCTGGCCGATCGTGCCGGATACGGCACCGAGCTCCTGGCTGAGGTCGACGGTGGCACCGACGCCGATGCCGAGGCCGCCACCGACGGCATCCAGCTCCGAAGCGTTGAGCTCACGGATGGTCTCGATGTTCTGCGACATAAATCTTCTCCTGAAATGACAGGCTACAGGCAAGATCTTCTGTAAGAAGAACCGGCCTCAAACCTCATCACGAAGCGTTGGTTACGCATCGCTCATCAACGTGACCATTCATCGGCCACCAGATCAACCCGGTCTGCCGCCCCGTTTATGGCAGCCGTGGTCAATCTGAGCTTTCAGATGCGTCTCGCGGCCGCAGCGATCGACCCGGCATCCACCCGAAGCCGTTGAGCTTTTCTGGATCGCCGCGTTGCAGCATCGTGCCGCGAACCGCATTCGGAGGCACGGCGTGGAATGCTTTCAGGCTGCCCCGGCAAGCCTCTGATGGAACAATGTTTTTCAGAAATACTGTGCCAAAATGCCGCATACTTTGATTGTATTCAACCTGAGATTCGCGCAGTCTGAGCGCCTTAAACGGGGCACTCGCGAAGGCATGCGGCCGCAACTCCGTCTTATCATTTGATGATTTTTGTTCGGCGGACGCAGCCGATCAGGTTGCCGCCGGGGCAATCGAATTGCGGACTACCTTTCGGGCCCCGACTCAAACATGGCGAAAACAAGGCGCGCAGGGCGGATAGTCACCGCGACCGGCCGGCAGCCGGGGTCTCGGCTGCCGGCCGGATCGCCCGCAGTCCGCTGTCGCCTACTTGCCGCCAAAGCCGCCGAGCAGCCCGCCGACCGAGCCGAGCAGGCCGCCCGCCAGATTTTCGACGAGCCCCCGCACGTTGCTGACGGCGCCGGCCGGGATCGAATGGACCGTGTCGATCAGTTCGTTCAGGCCGCCGACGCTCACCGACAGTTCGGACTGGCCTCCACCCACCTGATCGAGCTCGGTCAGGCTGAGCTCGCGAATGGTGTCGAAGTTCTGCGACATAAATATTCTCCGGTTCGATCCAAATGCAGCGAAGATCACTCTCAGCTGCGGAAGAAGCGCTGCCCTGTCTTCTTCTAAAATCATTCGAACACGATCCGACTTTATCTGCAACGACGCCGATATTTATTCGGAACTTAGCTTTCTCAGCTCACGAACCCGTGAATTTTAGAGAAAAACCGTCTCTTCCGGCAGCCGTCACCTTGTGCCGGGCGCGGGCGTCCAGCGGCATCGGGGGCGTCGGGAGCGGGCAACGGCGAGGCCGACCTAATTCGAGACAGGACCAGCGGCGTCATCAGCCAAAGCCTTGAAATCAAAACGCTCTCTCGAACATATGCGGCAGGACGCCGCATCCTTCGATCGGGCGCATGGAGCAAAATGTGCCAGTACGGGAGAAGGCTTTTTCAGATAATCGGGACTCGACGACGGCCGTGGAAACAACGCTCTGCCGAGCTTCGGACGGCGGAAAGACCGTTCCGTTGTCGGGCCTCCAGGCGCGGGCCGTCGTCTCGCCCAGCCGGCTCCGATTCCCGCAGCGATCCGAGCATTCCGCAAGACACCATGCCACTCGGATTGCGTGGCATGGGCGCCTGTGACAAGCGGGCAAGGAAGCGCCGGCTCCGTCCGACGCGGCATCACGGGTGTCCATGTCTACGCCGTTGTTCCGCAAGGAGGTCGCAGAGGCGCGCCGCAACGCGTGGCTCGGCGAAGCGCAGATCGTGCAGCCGTTGCCGATCCGCCTCGTCGCCTGGGTCTGCATCGCCCTGGTCGTCGCGACCCTCTGTTATGCCGTGTTCGGCAGCTACACCCGCCGCGTCCATGCCCAGGGGCTGCTGGCGCCGGATGTCGGGTTGATCACCGTGGCAAGCCCGGTGGCTGGCCGGGTCAGCGCCTCGGGGGTGAAGGAAGGCGACCGGGTCGAGCAGGGCCGGCTCCTCTACACGGTGGATGTCGACGCGGTCTCCGCCAGCGGGCCGACGCAGGAGCGCGTCATCGCGCAGCTCGGCCGCCAGAAGGAGAGCATGGAGACGCAGCGGACGTTGCGCGCCTCCATGGCCGGCACGGAGAAGCAGGCGCTCCAGGATCAAATCGCCAATCTCGACTCCCAGTCCGAACAGATCCGGCAGCAGATCTCGCTGCAGGAGCAGCTTGTGCCGCCGCTCAAGGCGCGGGCGGACGAACTGGCGAACGCCGTCTCGCGCGGTTACGCCCGCTCCGCAGACCTGCAGAGCCAGAACTACCTCTACATGCAGTCGAGTTCGCAACTCTCGCAGTTCCGGCAGACCGCCCTGCAGATCGATGGCAGGCTCGGAGACCTGAAGGCGCAATTGGCCTCGTTCGACGAGAAGCTCGCCAAGGATCTCGCCGAGATGGACCGTACCGCCGCGCAGCTCGAGCAGCAGAAGGCCGAGAGCGAGGCCAAGCGCGCTCTCGAGATCCGCGCGCCCGAGAGCGGCATCCTGACCTCGATCCGTGCCCAGGCCGGCCAGAGCGTGGCGGCCGGCGCCACGCTGCTGACCCTGCTGCCGAGCGAGGGCCGTCTGCAGGCGAACCTGTTCGTGGATTCCTCGGCGATCGGCTTCGTCGAGACCGGCGCCAGCGTGATGCTGCGCTACGCCGCCTTTCCGTTCCAGCGCTTCGGCCTCTATCGCGGCGTCGTCACCGAGGTGACCCGCGCGCCGCTGGAGGGCGAGGACGCCCCCGATGAGATGAAGCGTAAGACGGCCGGCGGCGGCATCTACCGCATCGTGGTCAAGCCCGACGAGGACGGCGTGATGGCCTATGGCGAGAAGCGGCGTCTCGAAGCCGGCATGCGCGTCGAGGCCGACATCGCGCTCGAACAGCGCGCCCTCTACCGCTGGCTGCTCGACCCGCTCTACCACGTGAAGCGCAGCGTCGACCTCGTGACGGATGGGGCGCCGGTGCCCGTCTCGCGGGGACTGGCGAAGTGACGTCTCTCGTCACCATCGACATCTGCGCCGAGCCCTTTTCCCCTCTCCCCTGTGGGGAGGGGTCAGGGATGGGGGTGGTTCCGCTTGCCTGTGTCGGAGCCCGACAGAACCACCCCCACCTCCAACTCCTCCCCACAAGGGGGAGGAGAGACCCGCATGTCGCGACCACCACCAACCGGCCCTTGAGGCGTCAGCATCAAGGCTCCTGGCTATGAAAATCCTCGACGGCATCAGCCAGGGCGGGCTGCAGTTCGGCTTCGGCCGGCGCCTGCCCGTGATCCTGCAGGCGGAGGCCGCGGAATGCGGCATGGCCTGCCTCGCCATGGTGTTGGGCTTCCACGGCCGCGAGACCGATCTCGGCGCCATGCGCCGCCACCACGCCCTGTCGCTCAAGGGCATGACGCTGCGGAACCTCATCGACCTGTCGGGCTCGATGGGCCTCTCGACCCGCGCGCTGCGGATCGAGCTGAAGGACCTCGCCCGGCTGAAGCTGCCCTGCGTCCTGCACTGGGGCCTGAACCACTTCGTCGTGCTGGCCTCCATCGGCCGCAAGGGCATCGTCATCCACGATCCCGCCCGCGGCCGGCGCACACTGACGCTGGAGGAGGCGTCACGCGAGTTCACCGGCGTCGCGATGGAGGTGACGCCGAACCAGGGCTTCGTGCGCGAGAAGACCGTCAAGGGCCTCAGGCTCGGCGACCTGTTCCGCAACCTGCGCGGTATCCGGCCGGCGATGATGTCGATCCTGGCGCTCTCGGTCGGCATCGAGCTCGTCAACATCCTGATGCCGATCGCCTCGCAGATCGTCATCGACGAGGTCATCGTCAACGCCGACCTCGACCTGCTGCTCGTCGTCGCCATCGGGCTGGCGCTGCTGCTGCTGATTCAGCTGGCGCTCGGCGTCGCCCGGACCTGGGCGATCATGCTGACCGGGACCAAGCTGAACTACCAGTGGTCGGGAAGCCTGTTCGACCACCTCTCGCGCCTGCCCCTCGATTACTTCGAGAAGCGGCATGTGGGCGACGTGATCTCGCGCTTCGGGTCGCTCGGTACGATCCAGAAGGGCCTGACCACGGATCTCGTCCAGGCCGTGCTCGACGGCGTGATGTCGGTCGGCATGCTGATCATGCTGTTCCTCTACGGCGGCTGGCTGGCACTGGTGGCGCTGCTCTCCACCGCCATCGCCGCCGCCCTGCGCATCGCCGCCTACAACGCCTACAAGGAGGGCACCGAGGAGGCGATCGTCGCCGAGGCGCGGCAGCAGACCCACTTCATCGAGACCGTGCGCGGCATGGCGAGCGTCAAGCTGCTGGGCCTGCGCGAGCGCCGCCGCGGTACCTGGATGAACCAGTTCGTCACGGCGCTGAACGCGCGGCTGCGCCTGCAGCGCCTCGACCTCGTCTTCGGCCGCGCCAACGACCTGCTGTTCGGGGCCGACCGGCTGATCCTGCTGGTGCTCGGGGCGCGTGCGGTGATCGACCAGTCGATGTCGCTCGGGATGCTCGTCGCCTTCCTGACCTACCGCGACCAGTTCTCGACCCGGATCGGCAACCTGATCAATTCGGGCTTCCAACTGCGCATGCTCAACGTGCAGACCGACCGGCTCTCCGACATCGTCATGACCGACCCGGAGGAGCCGGCCGGGGCGGTGCCCGTCGCAGCGCCGGCCGTCATCACCGACGGCGCGCCACGCGGCTCCATCGTCGCCAGCGGCCTGTCGCTGCGCTACGGCGCCGACGAGCCCTGGGTGTTCCGCAACCTCGGCTTCCAGGTCGCGCCGGGCACGTGTTTCGCCATCACCGGCCCCTCGGGCTGCGGCAAGAGCTCGGTGATGAAGATCCTGATGGGGCTGCTCTCGGCCTCCGAGGGCAACGTCCTCATCGACGGGCGCGACATCAAGACGGTGGGCGCGGCCGCCTACCGCAAGCGCATCGCCGGCGTGATGCAGAGCGATGGACTGTTCGCGGGTTCCATCGCCGAGAATATCGCCTGCTTCGACGAGCACCCCGACCCGGCCTGGATCGAGGAATGCGCTGCCCACGCCGCGATCCTCAACGACATCCGCAAGACGCCGATGGGCTTCGAAACGCTTGTCGGCGACATGGGTTCGACGCTCTCGGGCGGCCAGAAGCAGCGGGTGATCCTCGCCCGCGCCCTCTATCAGCGCCCGGAGATCCTCTTTCTCGACGAGGCGACGAGCGCGCTCGACGAGCCCACCGAGGCCGCGATCGCCCAGGCCCTCCGCGAGTTCAAGATGACCCGCGTCATCGTCGCCCACCGCCCGGCGACGATCGCGCATGCGGACCACGTGCTGGAATTCGAGCGGCTGTCGGAGATGGCGGGCCCGGTGCGATCGACGCAGGCGGCCGAGCCCGTCGTCTGACTTCTCCTCCTGCTAGAACGGCAGCTTCATGCCGGGCGGCAGGGGCAGGCCCTTGGTCAGCTCGGCCATCTTCTCCTGCGCCAGGGCTTCGGCCTTGCCCCGCGCGTCGTTGACGGCGGCGACGATCAGGTCTTCGAGAATCTCGCGCTCGTCCGGCACCATCAGCGAGGGATCGAGGGTCACACCCTTGAGCTGGCCCTTGGCCGTCATCACCACGCTCACCGAGCCGCCGCCGGAAGCGCCCGTCACCTCGACATGGTCGAGCTCGCCCTGCAGCGAACTCATCTTCTCCTGCATGGCCTGAGCCTGCTTCATGATGCCCATGAGGTCGCGCATGCGGGGAATTTCCTGACGTTTGGAGCGGCGGCTGTGGTCTATGTCCTATGCCGGGTGTCAGTCCAAGGGACATGAGGAGCACCAAGGCGTGACGCTGCCGACAGGACGCTTAGGAAATGGATCGTCGCGAGGTGTGACGCACGCTACGGATGATGATCTCGGCGTCGCTGACGCGATACGTCAGAACGTATGGATACGGAGAGGCCACGATGCGCCTGATGCCAGGCCGATCGGTCGCTCGCCCGGCGAACGGGTGCTGCAGCAACATGCGCATCACGTCTTGCAGGCACTGCTGCACTTTTCGCGCGCCCTGAGGATTATACTGCTCCACATAGGACAGCGCCCGATCGAGCTGGCGCGTGGCCGGACGTGTGAGACGCAGCCTCACAGGCCATATTTCGCCCAGATGGCACGCACCTCCTCGTCCGTCGCGTAATCGCTACGCGCTTCGGCAGCATCGGCCTCGTCCTGCTCAGCCTCTTCCTCGGACGTGAATTGATAGACGGACGTGTCGTCGCCCATGAAGGCGAGGACCATCCGGGCGATCTCGTCCTGCATCTCCGGGGACAAACTCCGCGCAGTCGTCATCGCTTTTTCGAGCAGGTCGGTCATGGGAGCATTCTGCACAGGGTACGGACGAACGGAAGAGGTCTACCCCTCCGCATCCTCATCCTCCCCGACACCCGCCGCGTCCGGGGGCGTCAGGCTTTCAACAGCCGCGACGTCAGCGCCGACCTCCGCCGTCTTGTCCCGCACGCCTATGATCTGCGCACCCGGAAATCGCGCCAGCACCTCGCGCACGAGCGGATGGCTTGCGGCGTCCCGGTGGCGGTTTTCCTTGGTCTCGATCGCCGCGGCGGCGAGCGTCGGCGCGCCGGGATCCTTCGAGAGTGCGACGAGCCAGCGGCGGCCGGTCCAGGCTTCGAGCGCGCGGGAGAGGTCGGTGGCGAGGGTCGTGCGTCCGCCCTCGGCGAGGCGGAATTCGAGGCGGCCCTCTTCGAAACGGACGAGATGCACGTCGCGTTCGAGCGCCATCTTGAGGGTGATGTCGCGGCGCTCGTCGGCAAGGGCGACAAGGTCTTCGAGGCGGCCGAGCCGGGGCCCGGCGGGTTGCGGCGGAGCGGCGACGGCGGGGGGAGGGGGGGCGGCTTGCGGCGATCCTCCCCCGGGGACCGCCGCCACCAGCGGCCGTGGCGGGGGCGGCGGTTCTTCGGGCGCGGCGGCCGCCGGACGCTGTGCGGGGAGGGACCGCGCGCCGCCGTCGGAGCCGCCGGCCGAGGCGGCTTCGTTCTTGAGACCGCGCAACGCCTCGTCCGGCGTCGGCAGGTCGGCGGCATAGGCGAGGCGCACCAGCGCCATCTCCGCCGCCGCGAGCGGGCGCGGCGCGGCCTGCACCTCCGGAATGGCCTTGAGCAGGATCTGCCAGGCGCGCGACAGCGCCCGGATCGAGAGCGTCTGGGCGAATTCGGCGCCGCGCGCGCGCTCGACGTCGCTGAGCGACGGATCGGCAGCCGCCGCCTCGGGCACCAGCTTAAGACGCGTCACGAGATGCGTGAAGCCGGCGAGATCCGAGAGCACCACGGCCGGGTCTGCCCCGGATTCGTACTGCCCCCGCAACTCCGAGAAGGTCGCCGGGATGTCCCCGCGCATGGCGGCCTGGAACAAGTCGACGATGCGGCCGCGATCGGCGAGCCCCAGCATGTCGCGAACCGATGCGCCGCTCACCGCGCCGGCCCCGTGCGCGATGGCCTGGTCGAGCAGCGAGAGGGCGTCGCGCACCGAGCCCTCGGCAGCGCGCACGATCGCGGCGACCGCCTTGGGCTCGGCTTCGACGTGCTCGGCTGCGCAGATCTTGTTGAGGTGCACCGAGAGCACATCCGCCTCGACGCGACGCAGGTCGAACCGCTGGCAGCGCGAGAGGATCGTCACCGGCACCTTGCGGATTTCGGTGGTGGCGAAGACGAATTTCGCGTGTGGCGGCGGCTCTTCGAGCGTCTTCAGGAAGGCGTTGAACGCCTTCTCCGAGAGCATGTGGACCTCGTCGACGATGTAGACCTTGTAGCGCGCCGAGACCGGCCCGTAGCGGATGCCGTCGATGATCCCGCGCACGTCGTCGATGCCGGTATGCGAGGCGGCGTCCATCTCCAGCACGTCGAGATGGCGCGACTCCATGATCGCCTGGCAGTGCAGGCCGAGTTCCGGCATCACCACGGTGGGGCCGGTATCGGGCTGGCCGGCCCGGACGTAGTTGAGGCCGCGGGCCAGGATGCGGGCAGTCGTCGTCTTGCCGACGCCGCGCACGCCGGTAAGCATCCAGGCCTGCGGTATCCTGTTCGCCTCGAAGGCGTTGGCCAGCGTGCGCACCATGGCGCCCTGGCCGATCAGGTCGTCGAAAGTCTGGGGGCGGTACTTGCGGGCGAGCACCCGGTAGGGCGTCGCGGCGGTCACCTGCGCGGGCGCCGGCATGCCGGGGAACCCCGGCTCGTCGATCAGCGTGCCGAGGGTGTCGTCCATGCCGCTTCGGATGTCGGTGGGTTGCCCTCGGGGGGCGCCGCTCTCGCCAAGGGCGAAGGTGGGAGGCTGGACGAAGACCCGCTCGGTCTCGTTAGGGCTGCTTCCTTCCGGACCTGACCCGGTTGGCGAGTGAAACGTCCCTCGCCAACCTCCCGCGCCGTATATGGCCGGGCCGCGCGGGCGATGCAAGCCGGTCCGCGCGGCTTCCGGGCGGAGGTTCGTCGGGGCGCCAGACCCGCCGTCATCCCCGCCCGCCTTGGCCGAAGCCCGGCCCCATCACTCTCCGTGTCTCTCCGACAGGGGAGGGACGGAGGGCGCCGCCGTGAAAAAGCTACTCGGCCTTGCGCTTCACGATTTCCAGCGTCTTCGGATCGAGCTTCAGGTCGGACTTCTTGCCGTCTGCACCGATCGCGTCGTCGACTTCGATGAAGCCGTCGTCGAGCTCGATCTCCTTCCACTTGGTGAAGCCCTCCTTCTTGAGGACGTCCTCCACCTTGGCCTGCTGATCGGCCGGCAGCTTCTCGTCGGCGAAGGCCGGGGCGGCGAAGGCGAGCGACAGGGCGAGGGCGGACAGGCCGAGTGTGCGAACCAGCATGAGGGTCTCCAGATCCGAGGGGAACGGCGTTCGAACGGTCGAGCGCCCGGAGGGTTCCGGACCCATCCCCTGCGAGACGGCGGCCTACGATTGTCACGGCACGCCGCCACGCCTAAGCTTCCGCCCCGCACAGGGGGCTCGCTTTTCGCCATGGTCACGCGCGTCGCCACCGTGGCCTTCGAGGGGATCGAGGCGCGCGCCGTCGACGTACAGGTCCAGATCGCGGCGGGCATCGTCGCGTTCAACGTCGTCGGGCTGGCCGACAAAGCAGTCGCGGAATCGCGCGAGCGGGTGCGCTCGGCGCTGATCGCGTCCGGTCTGGCGCTGCCGGCCAAGCGCATCACCGTGAACCTTGCCCCGGCCGACCTGCCGAAGGAAGGCTCGCATTACGACCTGCCGATCGCGCTGGCCGTGATGGGCGCCATCGGCGCGCTGCCCTCGGATGCGCTCGCCGGCTATTGCGTCCTCGGCGAACTGGCGCTCGACGGAACCATCACCCCGGTCGCTGGGGTGCTGCCGGCGGCGATGGCCGCAAATGCGCGCGGGCTCGGCCTGATCTGCCCCGCCGCCTGCGGGCCGGAAGCAGCCTGGGCGGCCAGCGACATGGACGTGCTGGCCCCGCGCTCGCTGATCCAGCTCGCCAACCACTTCAAGGGCAGCCAGGTCATGGCGCGGCCCGAGCCGGCCATCGCCGCATCGGGCGGCCCGCTGCCGGACCTGCGCGACATCAAGGGCCAGGAGGCCGCCAAGCGCGCCCTGGAGATCGCGGCCGCCGGGGGCCACAATCTGCTGTTCAACGGTCCGCCGGGAGCCGGAAAGTCGATGCTCGCCGCACGGCTTCCGTCGATCCTGCCGCCCCTGTCGCCGCGGGAATTGCTCGAAGTCTCGATGATCCAGTCGGTGGCCGGGCAGATCAAGGGCGGCGCGCTCTCGAACCGCCGGCCGTTCCGCCAGCCGCACCATTCGGCCTCGATGGCCGCGCTCGTCGGCGGCGGGCTCAATGCGCGGCCGGGCGAGGTCTCGCTCGCCCATGGCGGCGTGCTGTTTCTCGACGAGCTGCCGGAATTCGTGCCGCAGGTGCTCGATTCCCTGCGCCAGCCGATGGAGACGGGCGAGGTGATGATCGCTCGTGCCAATCACCGCGTCACTTATCCGGCCCGCTTCCAGCTCGTCGCCGCGATGAATCCGTGCCGCTGCGGGCAGGCGCTGGAGCCGGGCTATGCCTGCCGGCGCGGGCCGAACGAGCGCTGCATGGCACAGTACGGGGCACGCATCTCCGGGCCGCTGCTCGACCGCATCGACCTGCGCATCGAGGTGGGCGCGGTGTCCGCCGCCGACTTGATCCTACCGCCGCCCGCGGAGGGCTCGCGTGAGACCGCCGCCCGCGTCGCCGCCGCCCGCGAACGCCAGAGCACCCGCTATGCCGAACGGGGGCTGGGGCCCGCCATCACCAACGCCACCTGCCCGGCGACGGTCATCGAAGAAGTCGCCGCCCCCGACGCCGAGGGCACCGCCCTGATCCGCAACGCTGCCGAATCGATGCGCCTGTCGGCCCGGGGCTTCCACCGCACGCTGCGGGTGGCGCGGACCCTGGCCGATCTCTACGGGGAGGAGACGGTGCGGCGGCTCCATCTGGCGGAGGCCCTGTCGTACCGGGCGAGGGCGGACAAGCCGGCGACGGGCTGAAGCGATCCCGCAGGCAGGACGCGCCTCCGCAGCGCGAAGGACCGGAGGATCATCCCGCCACGAACGACCCGTTGCTCTGATCGAAATCCAGATAGGCCGTCTCGATCACGATCTGCGTCCGGCTGATCACTTCCAGCTTGCGTAGGATCTCGGAGACGTGGGCCTTCACGGTGGAATCGCCGACCTGGAGTTCGTGGGCGATCTGCTTGTTGAGCTTGCCCTGGCGGATCATCATCAGCACGCGCATCTGCTGCGGCGTGAGGAGCGCCACGCGCACGTCCAGCGGCGATTTCGTCCCGCGGGCCGGGTTCGGCTCGGGCGAGCCAGCCAGTTCCGGCGGCATGAACAGGGCACCGCTCATCACCTCGGAGATCGCGCGGGTCAGTGTCGCCTTGTCGACCGCCTTCGGCACGAAGCCGGCGGCACCGTGGCGGAGCGCCTCGCGCATGATGCGCGGATCTTCCAGCCCCGACACGATGAGGATCGGGATTCGCGGAAACCGGGTGCGCATGGTGACGAGGCCGTCGAAGCCGGTGACGCCCTGCATCGAGAGATCGAGCAGCATCAGGTCGATGGACGGCGTGGCGGCAAGCACCTCGCAGGCGGCGCGGATCCCGTCTGCCTCGCGCAGATGGGCCTGTGGGAAGGCGAGGGTGATCGCGCTGGCGAGCGCTTCCCGAAACAGCGGATGGTCGTCGATGATGAGAAGCTGCAACGCGAGGCCCTCCGGCCGGGCGTTCATACCCTCGCCCGCGGGCATCATATCTGCCCCCGACGGAGAAATCGTCCGGTTGGTTAATGCGCCCGGCTTTTCGGCCGGGTTCAGGCCGCGATCTGGCGCCGCGCCGACACCTCAGGCGGCCCGTCCTGGACGTACCGGTCGGCGTCCATCTTCGACATCGGCTTGCCGAAAAGGTAGCCCTGGCCGAAATCGCAGCCCTGGCCCTCCAGCCAGTCGAGGCTGCCGGAGCACTCGATGCCTTCGGCCGTCGTGACGAGCCCGAGGCTCGACCCGAGCTTGATGATCGCATCCACGAGCTTCGCGCGTTCGTCGCTCATGGTGATCGTGTTCACGTAGCTGCGGTCGATCTTGAGCTTGTCGAACTTCAGCTCGCGCAGGTGATACAGGCTCGAATAGCCGGTGCCGAAATCGTCGAGCGCGATGCGCACGCCGAGATTCTGCAAGGCGGTCAGGGTCGCGCGCGTCGCCTCAAGGTCGTGGATCAGGGCGCTCTCGGTGATCTCCACCTCGAGCCGGTTCGGCGGGAAGCCGGTCTCGTCGAGGATCGCGAGAATCTGCTCGGCGAGCCAACGGTCCTGAAACTGCTGCGGCGAGATGTTGACGGCGAGTTGGAGGTGCGGGGGCCAGGTCGCGGCGTCCCGGCAGGCGCGGCGGAGCAGGGCGTAGCAGAGATCGCCGATCATCCCGGTCTCCTCGGCGACCGAGATGAACTCGCTCGGCAGCAGCACGCCGCGTTCGGGATGCAGCCAGCGCGCGAGCACCTCGAACCCGATCAGCTCGCGGCCGGGCAGCGCGACGACCGGCTGGTAGAACGGCTCGATCTGCCCTTCGGTGATCGCCTTGCGCAGGTCGCGCTCCAGCAGGGCGCGGGCGCGAAGCTCCTCGTCCATCCCGCTCTCGAAGAAGCGATAGGTGCCGCGGCCGTCCTTCTTGCCCTGATACATGGCGAGATCGGCCGCATGCAGCGCGGCTTCCGCGTCGCCGACGGCACCGTTGGCCAGCGCGATACCGATGGTCGCGCCGATCTTCAGCTCCGAGCTCTGCCAGGTGATCGGGGCCGACAGCGTCGTGATCACGGCCTGGGCGAGGCGCGCGATCGTCTCGCTGCCGATGGACGACGGCAGCAGAGCCGCGAACTCGTCGCCCCCGAGTCGGGCGGCGATGCTGCCGGGTGGAAGCACCTGTTCGAGGCGTTCGGCGACGGTGCAGAGCACGACGTTGCCAGCGGCATGTCCGTAGAGGTCGTTGATCGGCTTGAAGCGGTCGAGGTCGATCAGGAGTACGGCCGCGGCCGCTCCCTCGGGAACGCGCCGGAATGCGGCGTCAACGCCCTCGACGAAGCGGCGGCGGTTGGCGAGGCCGGTCAGGGAATCGTGGCGCGCGACCGACGCGGCCTGACCCTCCGCGAGGTCCCGCTCGCGCATCGTCCGGCGCAGCCTCAGGGACTTGTGGACGCTGGCCATGAAGGCCGCGATCCCGACGAAGAAACCGAGCATCACGATGTCGGACAGACCGTAATCGATCATCACGGCATCCAGCAGGCGGAAGGCGCCGAGCTGGATCCCGGCGATCCAGCCGCAGACGCCGATCATCATCAGGCAGAGAACTTCGTAGAGTTCGGTCTCGCCCCAGCTCACCCGCTTTGCCACGCAACGCCTCCCTGCCTGAAATCAAGGAACGGGCAAGGCAATTAACGTATGTCTAATTCTCTCGCCCTCGCCGGCGCGAACCGGCGATCGGCCGCGTCGAACTGTCTAAATGGTGACCGAAGGCTCAACGGCCGGCCTCAAGTCCGTCCAAGTCTTGCGGACGCCCGAATTCGCGATACCCGCGCCGCCATTCCATGACGTCCGGGTCGGATCGGGACGCCGCGTCGCCCCGAAGGACCACGACGTGCGGGACGTCTTCCGCCGGGCGGCGTCCCGAGGGCCGTCCGGGCCGCGATTGCCAGGGTTCTGCGATGCGGACATATAGTTCCGTCGCGAAGATCCGCCGGACGCGGTCCCTCGCGCGTGGGAACGAAGCAGTGATGCAGGCAACGCAGATGCGCGCGCATCTCTGCGGGATCCAGACGGCCTGGACGGATGCCTCCGACGCGCGGGAGGCCGTCGAGGCCGTCGCGTCCGTGATCGATCGTGCGTCGATCGGGCATCTGCTCGTGTTCTTCTCGCCCGCCTATTCCACCGCCGAGCTCACCGCGGCCATCGCCGAGCAGTTTCCCGGCGTCGGCCTCGCCGGATGCAGCACCTCCGGCGGGATATGCCCGGCCGGCGCGATCGATCGCGGCTTCGTCGTCATCGCCTTCCCGCGCGAGGGGTTTCGTATCGTTTCGGGCGTGCTCACCGAGATCGACCGGCTCGACGTCGAGACCACAGCTTCCTCCGTCAGGGCGCTGCGCCGCGCCCTCGACCAGGGCCGGCCCGACCGCGATCCCGGCCAGCGCTTCGCCCTGTCGCTCATCGACGCCCTGGCGAATGCCGAGGAGACCGTCGTCTCCGCCGTGGCCTGGGCGCTCGACGGCATCCCCCTCGTTGGCGGTTCGGCCGGCGACGACCTCGCCTTCGCCGGAACCGTGCTGATCCACGACGGCGGGATCCACACCAATGCGGCCGTGCTGATCCTCGTCGAGACCGACTTTCCGGTCCGGATCTTCAAGAGCGACAATTTCGAGCCGACCTCGCAGAAGTTCGTGGTGACCGCCGCCTCGGAGGAGAATCGCCGGGTCCACGAGCTGAACGCCGAACCCGCCGCGCACGAATACGCCATGGCGGTCGGGCTCGACCGCGAGCATCTGACGCCGATGAGCTTCGCGGCCTATCCGCTCGCGGTGAAGATCGGCGGTGAATACTATTGCCGCTCGATCAGCCGGCTCGACCCGGACGGCTCGCTGACCTTCTTCTGCGCGATCAGCGAGGGCGCGGTGCTGACGCTGGCCCAGCCGCGCGACATCGTCGAGGCGACCCGGGCCGAGCTGGCGAGCCTCGACACGGCGCTCGGCGGGATCGACGTGGTGATCGGCTTCGACTGCGTGCTGCGCCGGCTCGATGCGGAGAGCCGGCAGGTCCGCCACAAGATCTCGGACCTCTACCGGCGCTACGGCGTCGTGGGGTTCGAAACCTACGGCGAGCAATATCGCTCGATGCACCTCAACCAGACCTTCACCGGCATCGCCATCGGCCGCGGCAACGCCGCCTGATGTCGGCCGGAGACGCTACAGCCGCCGATCCGCCGCCGGCCGGCACCGTCGAGGCGCTGGGCCGGCGCGTGTACAAGCTCGAGCGCATCAACGCCTCGCTGATGGCCCATGTCGAGCGGGCCATGGACCAGCAGGGCGGCGCCTACTCGCTGTTCCAGACCGCGATCACCCTCGAAGGCCGGGTCCGCTCGCGCACCGAGGAGCTGACGGCGCTGATGCACAGCCTGGAGCGCTCGAACGAGGCGCTGCAGGCCGCCAAGGAGGAGGCCGAGACCGCCAACCGCTCCAAGACCCGCTTCCTTGCCGCCGCGAGCCACGACCTGCTGCAGCCGCTCAACGCTGCCCGCCTCTCGCTCTCGGCGCTGACGGACCTCGCGCCGAGCCATGAGGCGCAGACTATCGCCGGACAAGTGGAGCGGGGTCTCCAAACCATCGAGGACCTGATCAAGACGCTGATCGACATCTCGAAGCTCGATGCCGGCGTGGTGCACCCGGTGCCGAAATCGGTGCGGCTCGCCGACCTCGTCGCCAATATCGAGGCGAGCTTTCGCCCGTTCGCAGAGCGCAAGGATTTGCGCCTCGTCACCCGCTGCCGCGACGTCGTGGTCGAGACCGATATCGTGCTGCTGCAGCGCATCCTGCAGAACCTCGTCTCGAACGCCGTCCGCTACACGGAGCGCGGCGGCGTGCTCATCGCGGTGCGGCGCCGGGGACAACACTGCCGCATCGACGTGGTCGATACTGGCCGCGGCATTCCGGTCTCCGAGCAGTCGCTGGTCTTCGAGGAGTTCTATCGCGGCAGCAAGGATACCGACGACGCCGAAGTGAGCCTCGGGCTGGGGCTCGGCCTGTCGATCGTGCAGCGCATGGCGAGCGCGCTCGGCCACACGATCACGCTGCATTCGCGGGTCGGCCACGGCACGCGGATCACCATCGACCTGCCCTGCGGCAAGACGCGGCCCGACGCGCCGGTGCGCATCGCGCCCGTGGCCACGACGCTGACCGGCGCCCGCGTCCTCGTCGTCGAGAACGACGCCTCGACCGCCGAGGCGCTGGAGCGCCTTTTGACGAACTGGGACGCGCAGGTGCGCACCCACCGCGACCTCGCCGGCGTCGCCGAGGCCCTGCGTACCGGCATGAAGCGGCCGGACGTGATGATCATCGACTACCACCTCGACGACGGCACCTGCGGCCTCGACGTGGTGGCCTATCTGCGCCGCACGCAGGGGTGGGTGACGCCCGTGATCGTCACGACGGCCGATTACGGCAACGCGATCGAACGTCAGGTCATCGAGACCGGCGCCGAACTCGTCCACAAGCCGATCAAACCGGCGCAGCTTCGCTCGCTCCTCGCCTACATGCTCGCCTGAACCTCTCCCGCGCTCTGGACGGAATCGGGTGGCCTGTGCCATTCAGCTTCGACGGCAGACCCAAACCTCGCGATCGTCGTGAGCGAAGACGGCACTGCCGCATGCGGGCGTGGTGGAACTGGTAGACGCGCCGGACTCAAAATCCGGTTCCGCAAGGAGTGTCGGTTCGATTCCGACCGCCCGCACCACTTTTTTCGATGTCTGCGCCCGCCATCTTGCTTCGGCCGAAGCATCGGATTGCCGCCGAATCTGTCAACGACGCTTTACATCGCCCGCTCGCGGCGGTTGGATGCGCTTCGAGAACGGGCTGGCCGTTGAAGCCAGCAGCTTCGGAGTGACGTGGACGTGTTCGGAATGGTTCTGCGCCCAAGCGAGCCATCGTGACTGCGGTTCACGCCGAGACCCACATGGCCTCCGCCCCGCCGGTCTGGGCGCCCGCGGTCGCCGACGCAGCCCCGCGAGACCTCTGCACAGATTGCGGCGTCTCGCGCATGGACGACGCCCGGCGTTGCGGACGGGCCTGCCAGTTCATCAAGCCGGATTACGCTGCGCTGGAGACCAGGGTCCACGGCCGGGCGCGCGATCCGGAGCGGACCGACGAGCGCTTCTTCGGTCCGTTCCGGCGGATGCTGCGGGCGAGCCTCGTGCGGCCCATCGACGGCGCGCAATGGACCGGGATCGCCACGCGCCTCGCGGAGCGCCTGCTGGAGACCGGGGCGGTCGACGCCGTTCTCGCCATGGCGCCCGACCCGGACGACCGCTGGCGGCCGATGCCCGTGCTAGTGACCAAGGCCGAGGGCATGGCCTCCTGCCGCGGCATGCGCATGGGCTACGCGCCGCTGCTGGCGCTGCTCGAACCGGCGCGGGCGCGAGGTTACCGCCGTCTCGCGATCATCGGCATTCCCTGCCAAGTCTACGCGCTGCGAGCGTTGGAGACGGAACTCGGCTTCGAGCGGCTCTACGTCATCGGCACGCCCTGCTCGGACAACACCACCACCGAGCGCTTTCACGACTTCCTCGCGCTGCTGAGCGATGCGCCCGAGACCATCGTCTATCTCGAATTCCGGGCCGATTATCACGTGGAGCTGCGCTTCGCCGACGGTCGGGTGAAGGAAATCCCGTTCCTGCAATTGCCGATCTCGCAATTGCCGCCGGATTTCTTCCCGCTGACCTGCCGCACCTGCGTGGACTATACCAACGTGCTCGCCGACATCACCGTCGGCTATATGGCGGGCCAGGGCGAGCAATGGCTGATCGTGCGCAACGCGCGCGGCGAGGAGCTGCTTGATCTTCTTGGAGATGAAGTTCGCACGCAGGCACCGGGCAGCGCCGGCAAGCGCCAGGGGGCGGTGAAGGGCTTCATGGCCAATGTCGAGCGCGCGGCCGGCGGGCTGCCGCTGCGGCGCATGCCGAACTGGGTCCGTCCCATCGTCGGCTGGATGATGCCGCGGTTCGGTCCGCGCGGGCTCGAATTCGCCCGCACCCGCGTCGAGATGAAGGCCGTCGAGACGGTGCTGCACCTGCGCCGCGAGGTGCCCCGGCGTCTGCGCCACATGGTGCCGCCGCATGTCTGGGCGCTGGTCGAACCCTATGGGCTGAGGCCGCATGCGGACGAGTTGCCCCGCGGCGAGCGCCGTCTCGATGAATCGTGAGGAGCCGGAGATGCAGGGCGTGACCACGACCGCCAGGACCTATCCCGCCCCGTCGGCCGTGCTCGAACTCCTCAAGCCGGTGACGTGGTTCCCGCCGATGTGGGCCTTCGGTTGCGGCGTGGTCGCGTCGGGGGTGCCGCTCGCCGGCAACTGGGGCATCGCCCTCGTCGGCATCCTGCTGGCGGGTCCCCTGGTCTGCGCCACGAGCCAGGCGGTGAACGACTGGTACGACCGCGAGGTCGACGCGATCAACGAACCGCACCGGCCGATCCCCTCGGGACGCATTCCCGGCTCCTGGGGCTTCTTCATCGCCGTGGCGTGGACGGGGCTGTCGCTGCTGGTGGCGGCGAGCCTCGGTCTCTGGGTCTTCGTCGCCGCGGTCGTCGGGCTGGCCCTGGCCTGGGCCTACAGCGCGCCGCCGCCGCGGCTGAAGCGGAACGGCTGGTGGGGTAACGCCGCCTGCGGGCTCTGCTACGAGGGGCTCGCCTGGGTCACCGGCGCGGCGGTGATGATCGGCGGCGCGCTGCCGCCGGCCCCGACCCTGATCCTCGCGTTCCTCTACAGCGCGGGCGCCCACGGCATCATGACCCTGAACGACTTCAAGTCGATCCGGGGGGACCTGCAGATGGGCATCCGCTCCCTGCCGGCGATGCTCGGGCCGGAGCGCGCCGCCCGCGTCGCCTGCTGGGTCATGGCCGTGCCGCAGGTCGTGGTGATCGGGCTGCTGCTGTCGTGGGGCCGGCCGATCGAGGCGGGGATCGTCGCCACCTTCCTGCTCGGCCAGATCGCGATGATGCGGCGCTTCCTGAAGGCGCCGAGCGAGCGGGCGATCTGGTACAGCGGCTTCGGCGTGCCGCTCTACGTGTTCGGCATGCTGGCGAGCGCCTTCGCGATTCGCGGGATCGTGGCGTAGCGCGGCGTCGTCCGTTGCCTCCCGGACGACGAATGCTCTATCTCCCCGCGACACCAACAAAAAACTGGAGAGAACGCCATGGTCCTGATCAGCGTGATGTATCCCGCCGGAGCCGGCACGCGCTTCGACATGGACTACTATCTCAAGAAGCACATGCCCCTGGTGAGCGAGCGCTGGTCCGCCCAGGGCCTGCACGGCTACGAGGTGATCAAGGGCGTCGTGCCGTCCGGCGTGGCGACGCC
>NZ_BPRA01000001.1 GCF_022179645.1 Methylobacterium thuringiense | reverse complement strand
GCGGGGATCGACCCGTGCAGGTCAGCAACGACCCGGCTGCAACGCCGGCTTCCCCGCACCCTCGGGGATCGACCCTTCAACCCGGCGACCAAGGCCGATCTCTCGGGGGCTTCCCCGCACCCGCGGGGATCGACCCTCGGAGAGGCCGGGCGACATCTCGCCGTTGGTGGCTTCCCCGCACCCGCGGGGATCGACCCGCTATCATGTCGTCTCTGGACATCATCGAAGGGGCTTCCCCGCACCCGCGGGGATCGACCCTCATACAGTTCCGTGGCAAGTCTTTCGTCGTCGGCTTCCCCGCACCCGCGGGGATCGCCCCCGAAACCGCTGAGATCCGCGAGGTGCTGGCCGGGCTCCCCGCACCCGCGGGGATCGACCCGACTGGAACGGCACGACCGGCACATTCACCGGGGCTTCCCCGCACCCGCGGGGATCGACCCAGGGCGTCGTACCCGGTCCGGTCTTCGGTTCCGGCTTCCCCGCACCCGCGGGGATCGACCCGACCTTGCAACCGGCGCCGCGCGGACGCCGGGGGCTTCCCCGCACCCGCGGGGATCGACCCTTGTCGACGGCCGCTGGCGTCTTCAGCTTGCGGGCTTCCCTGCACCCGCGGGGATCGACCTCACCATCATGAACCCCGAGAGCCTTCAGTGGCGGCCTCCCCGCACCCGCGGGGATCGACCCACCGACGTGCTGACGCTCGACGAGGCTGAGCAAGCTTCCCCGCACCCGCGGGGATCGACCCTACTACGACATGATCTCGGCCAAGCAGGAAGCGGCTTCCCCGCACTCGCGGGGATCGATCCCACGTCTACCCGTTCATCACGTCGACCATTCCGGCTTCCCCGCACCCGCGGGGATCGACCCTCGTCCGGGGGCACGCTGACGGAGCGGACATTGGCTTCCCAGCACCCGCGGGGATCGACCTGTCGCATGGTGCAATAATCGCCTCACGGGCCTCGCTCTCACGCACCCGCGGAGATCGAGCCTTGGCGGCATCAAAGTCTCGCTCCGTGCCCTCGGCTCCCCAGCACCTACGGGGATAGTCCTCATACGCGGTGCCGCAGTGATCCGTAGCGAACGGCTCAGCCGCCACGGGGACTGGCTCGCGCACATTAGCCCCGAGGATTGTTAGCCTTCGATAAGCAAACGAGGCGCTGAAGAGCCGGGAAGGACGCGAAACCTAGAGGTCCGCTTTCCGGCAAGGAGTAACCGTCCAGAGCCATCGCAAATCAAATCTTAATTTTTCGCTGCTGAAGTAATCTGACGTGACCGTGACTAGCGCGTTTGAGATGAGGCGACGATCGTTCATCTGTTACAATGTCGCAATAAGCTTAAGCTTCCAAAATTTGGCATGGATATTTTCGTACCACCCATAAGAGCACTACCCTACCCCCCCACCCCCCGTTGGTCCGATCGGGGGGGGTAATCTCGTCGAGAAAAAACGAAAGTGGTACTGACGGCTCAAAAGCTAACGCTGGCCGCAGGTTTTTGGATGGAACGTCCCTGGCAACGCTCGCGGAACCTGCACGCAAAAGTTCCCCAGAAGTTCCCCGGGGCTCGAGTTGAATCTAATCGCTATGGCTATGTCATTGTAAAAATTGGCGCACCCGACACGATTCGAACGTGTGACCTTTGCCTTCGGAGGGCAACGCTCTATCCAGCTGAGCTACGGGTGCTGACCGTGTGCGTTGAGTAGCCCAAGCCGTCGGCGGGTGCAACGGCGTCCGTGCGGTCGAAGGTATGATGGCGAAGGCTCCGCAGGCAAAGGTCACGCGTTCGAATCGTGTCGGCTGCGCGAGGGCTGCTCGCGTGGAGCGGGATCAGGGGCGCGGCGTAGGGCCGGCGCGTGGTGTGTGCCGCTGCTGCGCCGGCATTTCGCGATCTCATTCCGGGGCAGTCTGTTCGAGGTCCACGTCGATGGGCACGCCAGATCTCTCCGCTGCGACCTCAAGCCGAACTCGAACGTCCGCGCTCGCGGGTGCGATCATGTAGCCGGCCGTTCGGTCGCCGATCATGATCGACGTCATGCGTGGCGCTGTGTGCCAGTGAAGGCCGATCAGGGCACAGAGAACAGCGTCGAGCCGATCTTGATCCGCCTTGCGCGGGGTGGCGATCGTCGAGACATTGTCGGCCCACGCCGTCAGCCCGATCACTTGCTCAGCTACCGCGATGCAGCGCACCGCGGCGATGACAGACTGCCAGCCTCCGATTGTAAAAGTTTTTCGCCGAGCCGGGTTGTAGCGCGGCCCGAGGAGGCGGCCGTAGAAGAGCGGATCGAGCGACGGCAGTGCCAAGGCTGGAAACACCTCCATGAGGAACAGCCCCTCCAAGGCGCCACGTGCCGCTTCGGGGTCTTCCGTAGCGCCCAGGCGTGCCTTGAAGCGCCAGACCGGAGCGGAGTCGTCGAACATCCCGATCTTGGACCGGTTGGCCGGCTGCACGCCGCCTCCGAGCCACGAGATCAGCGAGGCCGCCACACGATCTACCGGCCGCAGGCTGGTGAGATTGGGGACGATCGTGGGCTGATCGAGCGCAACGATCCGCAGTGTGCTGAAGGCCTCCTCGGCCGCGATGATAGTGAGCGCCGCGTCAAAGGAGACGAGGGTCGGCGGAACGAGCGTGCGCCGGCCGTCGGTGCTGATGCGAATCACGCAGATCGCGCCCGGCGCCTTCGGGCTGTCGGTCCAGGCCGAGTCGAAGCCGATAATGCTGGTCGGGACGGCTACTCGATCAATCATGACCCTGCCCGGTCGAGTCCCAGAAAACTCTTACCGCTCATCGCTCGCGAAGGACGTCGCCGAGCCGCTTCCGGTCCGTTGTCCGGCTCCAGTCCCCATGCCCAGTTGAACTGCGCCCCTTTACAAGCGCGGAAGCCGGCGACGGGCTCGTGAAGGCGATGTCCTTGATGAGCCGCAGGCAACCATCTTGCGGCACGAGCGCGCTCTCGGCGATCAGCTGGGCCCGTAGCTTGCCAACGTTCGCTGGCAGGCTGTCTGTAGCGGTCGCGCTGATTAGCGATCCAGCCCGTAACACGTAGCCGTCGCCGACCATGTCGAGGTGGGCTTTGTGAGTCTCGCTACGTGGCTGCGCACTCGTGGAGAAGGACTGCACTACCGGGTCGGCGGCGAGCGCGGGCAGCGGCTCCGGTGCTTCTATAGATACCGCACCCGGCTCCTCGAAGAACGCAAAACCGAGGGCCTCTAGAACGTAGATCATGTTCCCGAGGAACGTGCCCATGCTGGCGGTCTCGGCCTCGGGCAGCTTGGAGCCGGTCGGCGTCGAGCGGTTGGCGAGTTGCACTTTGCCTTCGTTCCGGCTCAGCAGCTCCCAGACCTCACGCTCCAGCCACTTCACGTGGGCGCGGGTCAGGTTGTCGTCTTTGTTGGTGAAGACGACGAAGCTGTCGAAGGGGATGGGGAACGGCGACGTGGCGTAGCGCTGGACGAAGTCGTCGCTCTCGCCGACGTAGACCTCCGGCAGGTCGTCGCTGGCTGCGCTTTGAATCAACAGGTAGATGCAGGAACGTGACAGCTCTTCACGGGCGAGAGCTTTCTTGAAATAGGAGCGTCGGCCCATCACCGCCATACCCCACCAGTTGTCGAGCTCGACCGTGCGCAGCGATCGTGGGTCGTCGCCGGTTATGAACAGCTTGATCAAGCGTCCAGTGACGCGAACTGCCGCCATTAATTTCCCCACCCGCCCAGTGCGCGATCCGATGTAGCGGAACGGCCGGACCGCCGGTGTCGCGTTAGAGCAACCTGAAGCGCAAATCGCCCGTCATTTCGCCTACGCCACGGCAAGGCGCTTACGGCAACCGATCTCGTCGAGCTGGAGAAGATGTTGGTCGAGGCCGGGATAGGGGATGCCGAGGCCATCGAGCAGGCACGCAAGGCCAGCGCTGGCTTCGGGCGCTTGTCGGACTGGACCGGCAGGCCGTCAATGACGCCTTCGCCGAGTTCCTCGGTGGTGGAACGGTAACGCGAGAGCAGATCGAGTTCATTGGCCTCGTCGTCGACCACCTGACCGCGCAGGGCGTGATGGAGCCGGGCCTGCTTTACGAGAGCCCGTTCACGGACGTGGCACCCCAGGGACCGGAGCAGGTCTTCGACGGCGTCAGGACGACGCGGCTCTTCGAGGTGATCGAGGAGATTAACTGGAGCGCGGTGGCGTAGGCGACCAAAATGGTCCGCTCCACAATTTGGCGATAGATACCTCCCTTGGGCCTACGCGTAAGGTGTTGGCCGACAGGGGCGGGGTAACGCCATCGTATATAGTCTCTAAAATCGACGAGGATCGCCGCTGGCGGCTTCTGAGTGCGAGCGTGAGGTTTGGGCGCCCGAGAAATCTATCGCCGCCGTAGGTCTTGTAAATGTATTTTTTAGGACAGAGCTGGTCTGCATCCGGCGAGAATTTGGGAGCCGGAATGAATTACAGGGAGAGCGACTTGTGGAACCGAACCTCCATCCACAAAAGACTCCCGTGCTTTCCCTGCCGATGCAGTAGTGAGTGTGCGAAGCCTACGAGCGATCTGAAGATCTTCGTTTCGCGGCCGCGTATCATCATCCGGTCCATCAGACGAAGGGCACTGGGGCGCGAAGCGGCCCATGTGCCACGAGCGGAGCGAGTTCTGCTGATATAAGTTCATACACTTATAGACACTTACATATTATGGAAAATCCCGGCGGCTCGCGAAGTCTGAAATCTGATATAGATCAGATCCTTAGCCCGCGAGGGTCACGAGTGGACCGCTTCGGCAGGGTCACGCGGTGGCTGCTGCTTGATAGCGGTCCCGCTTGTGGGCCAACCAGACGCCCGGATGTTCATCGAGGCGCTCGATGATCTTCCGCCGGCTGCGAGCCTGATCCTTATTGCAGGGCTTCCCCGTCAGCTGTGAGAACTCGGCTGCGCGCTCCGCATCGGTAGCAACACTCAGTTTTGCGTTGAGCGCCGCGAGGGCCGAAGCGATCCAGAAATTCGTCAATTCATCAGACCGCCCGACGAGTTGTTCAAGAAGCTTGTCACCGCGCCGATACTTTATCGCCCGATCAAGGGCCTTCAACCGCGTCCGGCCCTCAGCTTCGATAGCGGTTTGAGGTGCCACACGCTTGGCAGCCCTGAGTTCGCGTGCGCGCTCGTTTTCGGTTTCGCGTCTGATCGCCTTCTGACGCTGCAGCCACCGGTCGTAGCTGGCCACGAACATCAGCGAGCCCTGATGCTTACCTGTGCGTAAAAACGAAATTATCTGCTTCAGCGGCTTTCCCGACCAACGCTCCGAAATTTCCACCTCCCGTTCAGAGGGCCATAAGTGCATGTCAAGAAGATCAAGATCCTCGACATTTTCAATATTTTCGCCCATTGCCGCCTTAAGCATTTTGTTCTCTCCGATAAGCTGATTGCGCTCTATAAAGTTACATGTGGAATTAATATCAATAATATAACTTATAAAATAGCCTTCTCATATCGGGTAATAGCTATTAATACCGCCCTACACAGGGGGGTATACCAATAATATTTGCTTTCGGCACGGCGTCCGTTAGCCTCATTTCGATGACGCCGTGCCGAATATATTTTTATATTTCAAATATTCTGCTGAAAGGCGGCCGCTCCGGCACGAGAATTCTGAAAATACAGCGCAGTTGCCTGCCGCGATAATGGAGCCACTTCAATAGCCTTCGGCCAAATCTTGGCCTGCTTGCGGAAGCTGTTCTTATTCCGCAACCGATAGACAGCTAAAGTTCCGGTGCTATCTGCCAAATAAGCATAGTGAATCTTCTTATACTCAACAATGCGTGAGAGGTATGGGCAAGGAAACCTAGTTCCGCCCTGGCGATGATACGCAATGCGAGCGCGGCGCATCATCTCTAACTTCCAGGTTGCCTCGATGTCCTTGAGAACCTGAGCAAAATTGTTCTTTGCCTGCTCAAAATAGCCGACATCGGGGGTGTTGATCGTGGGTGACATGGTATCTCCAGCTGCCTGAATGTTCGTGGCTGGAGTCATATAGCGGTCAGCGAGCGGCATTTATGGAGAGAAACGCACGCCCATGTGGGCCGACTTCCGAACTGGCTCCGATCAGTGTGTGGCTGCGTCGAATTGGGGGAACATCGAAAGAGTTTGAGCGTCGCGCGGGCAGCCTTTGGAACCAACCGCCAAGGAGAGTCCTCAGCTGTTGGTGAGCCCATCAGGCAATCCCTACACGCTGCTCCGGTCCTTCTAGGACTTCCATGCTGTGGCGGGAGGGCCACATCGGCTCAGTCGAGACGCGCTGCGAGGTCGGCAGCCCTCAAGTGTGTGTATCGCTGAAGCATGCGTAGCTCCCGGTGGCCCGAGATCGACGCGACCTCGACGACGTTGAAGCCCTTCTCGAAGAGCCGAGACACTGCTTCGTGTCGAAGATCATGCAAGTGGAGATCAGATAGCCCCACACGTCGCGTCAGACGCTCCCAGGCGAGTCTGACGGCGTTCGGGGCAGTGGAAAACACGGTCGCGCTCTCGCCCGTCCTGAGGCTCCTGAGCGTGTCCACGGCGCGGGTGGACAGTGGCACGTCGCGGCATGTTCCGTTCTTCGTCAGGGGCAGGTGCGCGACGCGACGGTCGAGGTCCACATGCTCCCACTGAAGACTCAGCAGCTCGCCTCGGCGCATACCGGTCTCCACAGCAAGCACGATCAGCGGGCGCAGATAGGGGGTGCGCCCCTTGTCGGCGGCAGCGAGCAGTAGCTGCTCCTCGTCGCCCTCGAGGCGGCGGGTGCGGCCCTTCGGCGGCGATGGTCGGCGCACGAGCTTGCACGGGTTCGTCGTGAGGTGGATGTCCCATTCTCGCCGAGCGGTGTCGATGGCGTGGCTGATCGTGTTCAGCTCTCGGATGATGGTCGCGGGCGCTACCGTCTTGAGGCGTTCATCCCGGTAGGCTGCAAGATCCGAGGTGGACAACAGCGTCATCGTCCGGTGGCAGATCGGTCGACGCAAGATGGCGTTGATCCGTGCGATCTCCGTCACGGCACTGCGCTTCTTCGGGGAGACGTCATCGCGGTAGCGGGTCAGGATCTGCGCGAGGGTGGCTTTCTCAGCCGGGCGCATGTCGGGGAGCGCGCCGTTGCGGTCGAGCTCCGCCTCGAGGCTGCGCGCCCAGCGCTCGGCATCGCTCTTAGCGTCGAAGGACTTGCTTCTGGGCTGCATACCCTTGCGGCGGACGGCAGCCTGCCAGCGGCCCCGAAGTTTTCTAATTGTCGCCATTGAGGCTGCGCGTCCCGTGTGAGCGCTGCATCAAAGGACGCCGCATCAGGCCCATCAAGGACTTTTCCGGACGTTGCTGGGAGCGGTAAAAAAACCAGCGAGATGTGCATCTGATCGAGCGGACAAGGCTGAAGCTGCATGTTCAGCGACAGCACAAGAATTCAACGGCTCTGCGGACCAATTCCGAATTGATCTAACGTATCACCGCGCTGCCAAGACCTATGTCGGCCTAACGACATCACCCGCGCCGCAGGCATCGATTTGTTCAAGCGACGTTCGTTCGTGAGCGCGTTCCTCTCTGTGAGACGTCTGCTCTGACGCTCTGTCGATTCGATCGCTCTCTGTGACGCTCTAATGCAATTTCGATGATCTCGCTGCCGAAGACTCGTTTCGATCGGTGTCTCTTGAGGGTCTTTTTCGGGCTCGATCGCTCGGTTCGCATTGATGAGACATTTTCCGCAAAACGGATTCGCATTGGCTGGTCGTATGGACAACGGTGAGACATCCAGGTGACATCGGAGGACATCTGACCGTCCGGATGTCTCATCATCGATAGTTCGCATTACCGTTCATAGAGACATCCATAAGACATCGCTTGGCTTGGATCGTCGCCGATTTGGGGGTCGCTGGCATCGGGTCTTGCAGACCATCTCGCAGTTTGGCGGCTGTGATACTGAGGATCACGGGCAGCCAGCTTGGTTCGGGAGCTACTCTGGACGTTCGGGGTTGCCTCCGGAGCGGTTCGGGAGGCAAGAAACATCGTGGTGGGACGGCGGAGCCTGCGCTGGCGCGACGACGATCCGGACAGGCAGGGTCCCAAGCCTGAGAATGTGCCGGTATGCCCGCTCTGTGAGCGACCGATCCCGCGTCACGCCCGACAGAGCCTCCATCATCTCACGCCGAAGATGAAGGGAGGCACGCACGGCGCAACCGTGCAGCTCCATCAAATCTGCCACTCTGCGATCCACGCCCGCTACACCGAAGCTGAGATCGCCCGTAGGCTAGCCGATGTCGAAGCCCTGCGGGCCGATCCTGACATCGCTCGATTTCTTGAATGGGTGCGGGACAAGCCCGACGATTTTTACGTGCCGACACGGCGGACACGCGAGCGGCGCGGGAATGGGAAAGTCCGGCGTTGAGCCTGATCTGACGTGGCTCTCCATCGGGGAGGGGCATGACGACGTCGCAGGCATTGCCGAACCTCGGTCGGTGCACCCAAATCTGAACGTCTCGACCCGCCTCGCATAAGACCCACGTGATCCGAATCGTTCTCCTCGTTTTCGTCGTCGTGTTCCTCGCGCCGATCGCCGTATCGGCCGCCCTCTACTACCTCAGGAACGACATCGCCGATTGGCGCTCGGCCGATCGATCCAGTGCAGGCTTGCTGCCGCCCGCAGCGCGCCATCCCGAAGCCGTCGTTCGCGTGTTCTCGGCGCGAACGGTAAGCTGGCGCGGCATCGTCGCGAGCCACAGCTGGATCGTCGTGAAGGGTGCCGGGGATCGTGCCTACCGACGGTTCGACTATACGGCCTGGGGCATGCCGATCTGGGTCGACCGCTTCGTTCCGGACGGGCGCTGGTTCGGCAGTGTGCCGGAGGTCATCTTCTCGGCTGACGGGCCGGAAGCGGAACGGATGCTGCCTCGCATTCGGGCCACCATCGCCGGCTACCGCTACGCCAAGATCGGCGATTACCGCCTGTGGCCCGGGCCGAACTCCAACACCTTCGTGGCGGCGGTCATGAGCTCCGTTCCAGAGATGCGGGCGAACCTGCCGGCGACGGCGATTGGTAAGGACTTCCCCTACGACGGTCGTTGGATCGGGTCGACGCCGTCCGGCACCGGGTTTCAGATCAATCTTGGGGGATACCTGGGGCTTACAGCCGGCTGGGTGGAGGGATTCGAATTCAACGTCCTTGGCGCGGTCGCCGGGTTGGATATCCGCCGTCCCGGCCTCAAGCTTCCCGGGCTTGGTCGCATCGGCATCTGACAAGAAACGTCGAGCTTAAGGACATCCCGCAGATCCTGATTGGCTAAGGCGCGATTGCGCTACGCTGATCAGCTACGCTCAAAGTGAGGACTGCAGGGGACGCTCTTCCATCGCAGCGAGAAAGCCGAGGGCCAGAAGGAGGCCGACGCTCGCTGCCAGAAATACCCAGCGAAAGGCTCCGGCGAGGAGGGCGGCGTTCGTGCCGTGTATCAGGCTCCCGATGTCGTGCCCCGCCCCGACGTCGCCTCCCATTGTGCTGCCAAGCACGATCGTGCCGAAGACGGCGACGATCAGCGCGCCCCCCAGCGACCTGAAGAAGTTCATCGCTGCGGTGGCGATACCGAGCTGATGACGCTCCACGGTGTTCTGGATGGCGATGGTCGAGAGCGGCAGAACCGTGCCGATACCGATGGACAGGAGCACGAACAGCCCTTCCATGAGCCAGAGCGGCAGCCTGTCCCCTTGAGCCGCGATGATCATGCAGCAGGCGAGGCTCGTCGCCATCATCGCGAGGGGCGCGCGCTTGTAGTGCTTGAAATACATCATCGATCGACTCGACAGCGTGGCGCCGATCACCGTGCCGACCATGAGCGGCACCATCGCCAGGCCGGACCAGCTCGGGTTGAGCCCGATCACGCCCTCGAGGAAGATCGGCACGTAGATCGTGAGGCCGATCAGCGTCCCCATCGCAAAGCAGGCGCTGAGCGTGGCACTGTAGACCACCTGGTCCTTCAAGACGTCCAGGGGGATCAGCGGCTCCGAGACCGTGAGCAGGCGCACCACGAAGCCGGCGCTGATGAGCGCGGACACCACAAGCAATCCCAGGACGGGCGCCGAAACCCAGGGATAGCGCACGCCGCCCCAGTTCAAGGTTAGCATCAGACCGCTCGATCCCAGCACGAGCAGAATAGCTCCCAGGTAGTCCAGCCGGTGTTGACGTTCGTTGCGGGGCAGAAGCTTGAGCTTCGAATTGGTGAGAAGGTAGGCGATGACGCCGATCGGCAGGTTGATCCAGAAAATCACGGACCAATGCAGGTGCTGGGCAAGGAAGCCGCCAAGCAGGGGACCGGCGAGCGACGAGACCACGAAGACGCTCGCCACATAGACCTGATAGCGCGCCCGCTCCTTCGGCGAGAGAATGTCGGCCAGGATGGTCTGGGCCAGGGCGATCAGGCCACCGCCGCCGGCGCCCTGGAGGCCTCGAGCCAGCGCCAGAGTCACCATCGTCGGGGCAAGCGCGCAGGCTAGCGAACCGATGCTGAAGATCGCGATGGCGATCAGCAGCATGACGCGTCGCCCGTGGATGTCGCTCAGCTTGCCGTAGAGGGGCGTCACGGCCGTCGACGCCAGCAGATAGGCGGTCACGATCCAGGGCAGGTTCTCCGCATCGCCGAGTTCCCGCCCGATGGTCGGCATGGCCGTGGCGACGATCGTCTGGTCGAGGGCCGCGAGCAGCATCGCCGCGACGAGATCGAACAGGATCGAACGGATCTCGGCCGGGCTCAGGCTGACCCGCGGCGGTAGGCTTTAGGGGGGCGTTCAAACGCAATGAACCTCAAGCTGGGTCACAACACGGTTAGGAGCGCGGATGCCGCGTAGCAGTAGGTTCAGCTACTCCTCTATGTGAGCGTCATCACCTCATCACCACGGAACAGTCTGGCCCTCGTAGTCGAGGAAGATGCAGCCCGACTGACCGAGATGTCCTTCCAGGACCGCGACGACGCCGCGAGCGCTGGTCTCGACGTCGAGCGTCGCCCGTCGGCCACCGAGATCCGTGCGGACCCATCCGGGATGCATCAGCACGACACCCCACTGCGCTTTCGCGTGCTGGCCCACGAACGAGCGGGCAAGGGTGTTGAGAGCCGCCTTGCTCGCCCGGTAGCCGCCCCAACCGCCGCCGCGGTTCAGCGAGACCGAGCCGAGCATGGATGTTAGTGGAAGACCTCGCCGGTGCTTAACATTATGTTACATTCGAGCTAGGAATTCAGCAGCGAACAGCTAGAGTGAAGCGAGAGCGGCATGAAAAGAGCAAGCGTGCTATCTATCTAATTGCTCTTGATATGCCTTAAGATCTGGTAAAATAGTTTTTTGTAATAAAATACGGGGCGTGAGTCGATAAATGGCTTCCTCAGATATTATAGATATAGCTAAATCGCTTACACCAGTAATGATTGGTGATGATATTGGAAAGATTCTGATTTTAATCGGAATTGGACTCATTGTATTAGGAGGCTTTGCGGCATTTAAGGCTATCAACTCGCCACCAGTAGAAACAACTGTGCTTAAAAAGGTTTTACTTTTTTCTTCCTGCGCTTTTGGGTTTTTGTTTTTAATATCTGGATCAAGTTTGTCATTATTTCAAAATTACTTTGAACAAAAATACGTCAAGAAAGTTGTGCCTGCCGATATTGCATTTGATAGAATGAAAAAGAATGCGCGAGTGCGTTGGCTTATTCGCTTAATACCTCATAGAGAGACTGATACTAGTCTCTCTATTAAAAATTTGACCCACTTAGGTAAGCCAGAGCAAAAATTTGCATTCGTGGCAGATTACGACGAACTGAGAGGCAGGACAGCGGAAGAGGCAGTCAGAATGTCAGGCCTCACATTTAGAGCAAGAGATAATGTCTCCGCAGTAATATTTCCAATAGATGGGCGTGATATAATTCCAGTCAATGCACGCGGTCTATTACAAGCAATTTATGCTGTCGAGAAGGATCGACCAGATTTAGGAAACTTCAATATAAAAGATCGACTAAATGAAAGCGATTTTAATGCTCTAGGTTTAGATCGAGAAGCTCAGGATCCTGATACTTGGAGTTGGGATGCTTATGGTAAATACTATGGCTCTTACTGTGCAGTTGTGCAAAGATTCAGATGCTCTGATAGAACGAAGCGTCTTTCATATGTAGGTGAGATTAGTGAAGACTGGCATCCTCTTGGCTTTGCTAGAAAGCGTCCGTTTGATGTAGGATACTCATGTGAGAGAACATCAGAAATCTGTGGCATCAGTGATTGGGAGAAGGCGCATGAAAAACTCATAGGAAGCTTTGGTGCAAGAGTATTTCTTATCGAAAATCTTGAGATTGATAAAACAAGAAGTAGAATACTTATTGATTTTGACAACCCTGAGACGCAGAAAATACCATATCTGTATTTAGATGAAAATGAATCAACCTCTGACCGAAAACAAGCTACCGGCAACTAAAATCATGTTACTAGATAATCATTTATTCATACTATTATGTTTTAAGTTATAAATTAATATTATTTACTGATCTGATTAATTGAAATTGGAGATGACACTAATTAGGGTTGTGATTCAGCTATCAATGAATATTGGACAACCATTCTCGAAGCTTCGTCCAGCGGCGCTTCGCGCTGCTACTTCGAACGGCCATGCCGATCGCCTTGCGCTGGCCGATCAGCACGACAAGCTGCTTGCCGCGCGTGACGCCGGTGTAGAGCAGGTTCCTCGCCAGCATGTTGAAATGCTGCGTCACGATCGGGATCACCACGGCGGGATATTCCGATCCCTGGCTCTTATGGATCGTCGTAGCGAAGGCCGGCACTAGCGTATCGAGTTCACCGTAGGGGTAGACGACCTCTCGTCCATCGAAGGTGACGACCACGGCACCTTCCTCCTCGTCGATGCGTGCCACCATGCCGAGATCGCCGTTGAAGACGTCCCGGTCGTAGTCGTTCTGGGTCTCCATAACCCGGTCGCCAGGGGCGAAGCGCCAGCCGAAGCGTTCAATCTGTTGGGCCGGGTTCGGGTTCAGCACGCGCTGGAGCTCGTGGTTGAGGTTCCGCGAGCCGAGAGAACCACGCAGCATCGGTGTCAGCACCTGCACGTCACGGGTCGGATCGAGCCCGAAGGAGCGCGGGATGCGCTTGGTCACCACCTCGATCAACTTGGCGACGCCGACGTCCGGATCATCGATCTCGATTAGGTAGAAGTCGGCCTTCTCGCCAGGCTGCGGCCGCTCCGGCATCTGACCCTGGTTGATGCGATGGGCGTTGACGATGATCCGGCTCTCGGCCGCCTGCCGGAACACTTCGGTCAGCCGCGCCACCGGCACACGCCCTGAGGCGATGACATCGGCCAGGACCTGGCCTGGGCCCACCGAGGGGAGCTGATCGACATCGCCGACGAGCAGAAGCCCTGCGCCCTCCGGCACGGCCTTCAGCAGGGCGTTCATCAGCGGCACGTCGATCATCGAGCACTCGTCGAGCACGAGCAGGTCGCAATCGAGTGGGTTCTCCTCGTTGCGCGAGAACCCGCCGCGCTTCGGGTCGATCTCCAGCAGCCGGTGAATGGTCTTGGCTTCGAGCCGGGTTTGCTCCGTCATCCGCTTGGCAGCGCGACCCGTGGGGGCAGCGAGCAGAACCTTCACGCCTTTGGCTGTGAGAATGCGCAGGAGCGAGTCCAGAGTGCTGGTTTTGCCGACACCGGGTCCGCCGGTGATCACGCAGAGCTTCGAGGTCAGCATCAGGCGGATGGCCTCGCCCTGCGAAGGCGAGAGCGTCTTGCTCGTCTTGGCCTCGACCCACGGGCGGGCCCGCTCGAGGTCGATGCTGGGCCACGGTGGTGAACCGCGAGCCCGGGTGATGAGACGCTCGGCAATCGCCCGCTCGGCCGCGTGCAGGCCCTTCAGGAAGACGCATGGCTTATTGTCGACCGTGTCGGCGATGACCTCCTCGCCACGGGCAAGCTCGGCGGTGACGGCGGTGCGGACGAGACCGACATCAACCTCGAGGAGCTTTTGGGCGAGCACGACAAGTCGCTCGATCGGCAGGCCGCAATGCCCTTCGTCCATGGCCGTCTGGAGCGCGAACGAGACGCCGGCCCGGAGCCGCTGCGGCGCCTCCTTCACCAGTCCCAGACGCATCGCAATCGCGTCCGCCGTGCGAAACCCGATGCCGCGGATGTCGCGCGCGAGCCGGTAGGGGTCGTCGGTCATGACGGCGATCGAGTCATGGCCGTAGGTCTTGAAGATCCGAACCGCCCGCGCCGTGCCGACGCCGTGCGCATGCAGGAAAATCATGATCTCCCTGACTGCCTTCTGCTCGGCCCAACCGGAGACGATGCGGGCGGCGCGGGTCGGACCGATGCCGGAGACTTCCTTCAAGCGTTCGGGATCGGCCTCGATGATCTCGAAGGTGGCTTCGCCAAACAGCGCTACGATGCGCTTGGCCATGGCCGGCCCGATGCCGCGCATGTAGCCCGAGGCCAGGTAGCGCTCGATGCCCTCGACCCCGGTCGGCGGCGTGGCCTTGAGCGTGTCGGCCTTGAACTGAAGCCCATGTTGCCGGTCGGTGAACCAGATCCCTGTCGCCGTGATCCACTCGCCGGCGCCAATCGCTGGGGCATGGCCGATCACAGGCACGAGATCGCGTTTGCCGCGCGCCTGGACCTTGAGGACGCAGAAACCTGTCTCGGCGTTGTGGAACGTGACGCGCTCGATCGTGCCGGCGAGTGTTTCAAGAGGTGCGTTCCGGTCGTAAGACTTCGGCACCGTGCTGCTGCTCACATTCTGCGCTCGACCAGTTGGTCAAGATAACATGGCTGCAGGCGAAGTTCGCCCCGATCAGCCAGTAGCTCGCGAGCTTCGAGGACGAGTGCCTCCGGGCTTGTGCGTGGCAAAGATTTGCACTGGGTGCGAACCTCAATGCGTGTCCGAATGCCGTCCAAGCCCCTCAACGAACTCGTGAAGGGCGAACAACGGTAGGGTGGGCACTAGGAACCCGCGAGCTGGGTTCACTTGCAACTTGTGAAACAAGGCGATGCCGTGCCGGACTGGGTTGAACATACGATTTGGTGGCAGGTCTTCCCGCTCGGCTTCGTCGGGGCCGAGCCCGAGCTCGTAGATGGTGCGCCCGTCCTGCATCGTCTGGAGCACCTGCAGGCATGGCTCGACTACGCCCTCGAACTCGGCGCCACAGGTCTGGCGCTCGGGCCCGTCTTCGCTGCTTCGACCCATGGCTACGACACGATCGACCCCTTTCGGGTTGATCCCCGCCTCGGCGACGAGGCGGATCTCATCTCCTTGATCGAGGCCGCCCAAGCGCGAGGCCTGCGCGTGCTCCTCGACGGCGTCTTCAACCATGTCGGACGCGACCATCCCGCATTCCTGGAGGTTCTTCGGCAAGGGTCGCACGCCGCTAGAGCCTCTTGGTTCAAGCTGTCCTGGCCCCGTGGCAGCGACCCGGGTGCGGAGCCGGACTACGCCTGCTTCGAGGGACATCTGCAGCTCGTGACGCTCAATCACGACGAACCCGCCGTGGCAGACTACGTCGTCTCCGTCATGACGCATTGGCTCGCCCTGGGGGTGGATGGCTGGCGCCTCGATGCGGCCTACGCCGTGCCCCGGCACTTCTGGTGCAACGTCCTGGCGCGCGTGCGATCGGTGCACCCGGATGCCTACATCGTCGGCGAGGTCATCCACGGCGATTATGCCGCCATCGTGCGTGACACCGGCATGAATACGGTGACTCAGTATGAACTCTGGAAAGCGACCTGGAGCGCACTCAACGACCGCAACCTGTTCGAGCTGGCCCATGCGCTCGACCGCCACAACGGCTTCCTCGCCACCTTCGCGCCGCTCACCTTCGTGGGTAACCATGACGTCACGCGGATTGCGAGCCGCCTTACGGATGAGCGCCACCTCCCCCATGCCCTCGCGATCCTGCTCGTCTGCGGCGGGACGCCCTCGATCTATGCGGGCGATGAGCAGGCCTTCCGGGGATTGAAGGAGGATCGCATTGGCGGGGACGATGCGATCCGACCGATTTTTCCGGAAACGCCCGCCGGACTCGCACCCTACGGCTGGCCGGTCTACCGCCTGCACCAGTCGCTGATCGCCCTGCGTCGTCGTCATTCCTGGCTGCACCATGCTCGCACGCGGACGCTTCACCTGACGAACGAACAGCTCGTGCTCGCGGTGAGTGACGGATCGCGGCACCTTCTCCTCGCCCTGAACCTCGCTGAGGACGCTGTGCTCCTCCCAGTGCCAGATGCCCGCTCTGTCGAAGCCGGGGAGGCTGTTGTCGTGAAAGCAGAAATGCAGGATGCGGTGGTAAGTCTCGAACCACATAACTGGGTCGTCTTAAGCGTCTAAAGGCACAGGCATTCGTAGCGGCCCTTGACGCCGAGTGGGATTACGATCTCGTTGGTATCCGCCCGCAGGCCCACCGAGGAAAACTGATCAACGTCGCCAACAAGTGGAATTCCTCTCGGTTCTAGTAAGGTGATCAGCAAAGGCACAAATATCATCAAGCGCTAGTTGCCGCTGCAATGTATGTGAACGAAGGCCGCAGGCCGATCGCCTGTGTAGGGCTCCAGTTCGCCAAGGGTCGGTCGGATTAGCGCTCGGCAACAGAAGGCAAAGCCTAGGCGAACTTCACCTTTTTCTAGGACTTCGCGATTTCGCGAAGCGTAATCAGCGCGGTCGGACCATAGACTGAGAGCGAACTAGCAGTCGTGCCAGGGTTGGCCGAAGCCGAAGCCGAAGCCGAAGCCGAAGCGACAGCCGATGGGCGACCTCGGTTACAGGCAGAAGCGGCCTAAGCCCGATCATCTACACATCAATATTTGAAATGTTAGAGAAAATTCAATTTCAAGGGCGTAAGCCGGATTGTGGTCGACCCAGTTTTTAATGCGCTGGGTTTATTGCATGAGCACCGCTCGATCGCAGCGCATGCCGTCAACCGTTACGTCGGCACGCCCAAGGCGCAGACCAAGAGTCTGTAAGACAGCATCCAGTATGCTGTCCACCGCTGGCGCCACAGCCGAAAGTGTCGTGGTCAAAAGGGGTTTCAGAGCACCGCCGAGAAGATCCAGACCGTTCAGATCTATCTGCAAATTTTGGATCAAACTTCCTGTCAGACTACCCACAAACCCGGATGCAGATGCTGTTTGCGCACGGCCTTGAGAAATGTCTGCGTCGGTAAAGGTAAGCACCTGCTCAGAACTTTTTCCCAGACTGATTTGCGACACACCTGTGAGCGCCAGAAGTGGGAGGCGTGCGAGAACAGCAGGTAAGCTAAGATCAGGTGGTGAGCCGCCAGAAACGATGGCTGAGCGCGAAACGCTGGCTATGGCCGCCTGTCCCAACGCCGGCTGAACCGCAATGGTCGCACTTCGGCCGCCAAATCCCCCACAAGCCGCCTTGGTCAACCGCGCCGAGGCGGAGCCCAGGTCCAGGTAGAGTGGTAGGGTGACTTGGCCGAGACTGAGAGGCGCTTTGACCTGTGTTTCGATCAGTAGTCGCACTTGCGCAGAATAAACTATTACTCCCGAGCTGTTGATGCTGATCCAGCCAGAATGCTGGATACGCTCTCCAACACTGAGCGTCAGGGTTGTTTGAGCGATACCGGGAACACTTAGGCCGAGATCCACCGTAATCTGGTTCTTGCCGCCGCCGAGCCATGCGATACCACTCAAGAGGTTGGCTGCGTTCACACCTGGACCTTTTCCAGATGTGCCTACCGAGACCTGCCCGAGTTCGCCAAGTTGAACCAAATTGCCCAGATTTATTTTTGTTCGAGCCGCATCACTCGATGAGCCCAAAGCAGAGAGAGCCGGTCCCGCGACGGGGGTAACCGCGCCAAGAGCCTTTAAAAGATCTCTAACTGGAACTGACTGTTCCAGAATATCAGCATAAGTTTCCCCGCCCATGTCTAACTGAATTCGAAGCGCGTTAAGGAATTTAAAAGCGTCTATATTTACGCTAGCGAGGGATGTATAGTCTGCTGCCCGCAGCGCAACTTGTGCGCCGAGAAGCTTTCCTAAAATCGTATTGGCAATCCCTCCATCTAGAGAAGCTACGCCAGTTCCGAGATTGTAACTGACGAAGCTTGCCTGAGCAGCTGTGGCCTCAGCTTTCACATCGGCGGTGGGACGCCCAGTCAGGACACGTCCGAAAAACAGGTTGACTTGGCTTCCGACGGTAACCTGGACGCTGTTAACTGCAGTGGATGCTGCTATGAAGCGGTTGCCGGCATCAATCGTGCGGTCAGCCGTGTAACGTCCTAAGACGACACGGAGTCGATCAATAGGAAACCGATTATCTATCAAGGTCTGTTGGCTAATTTTAAAAGCGTTGCTGAGGTCTTGCGCTGCACTAAGCGCAGCGAGATCAGCAGCAGATTGGGCACGCCGTTTCTCATGATAGAGTAGGCTGAGATCAACCCCGAATGCTGCCGTGCCTAAGAGGACAGTGATGCTGAGTGCTGCGATGATACTAAATACTCCGCGATCGTCGTTCAGCCAGCGACCCAATAGGGCCATCAGTAGCCTCCATTCCGGTAGCTCGCAGATCGCTTCAGCATATCTGGTGTAACAACGAACGCGCGAGCCAGATTAGCAAGTCCGCTAGCCTGAATATTATAAGTTAAACTCACAGTCCAAAGAGATGAATCGGTTGAGCTCGATCCCGTAGCGATCGTAAGCGCATCGATACGTATAAGCTGCGAACCGCTTAACAAAGATTGAATACGACTACGGGCAAGACTATCTCGCTCAGTATCCGTCATGCCAGCAATAGACGCACGTGCTGCTTCCTGTGCGGTATGTTGTAAGCTGCTTCCAATGCCAATGATTAGTCCGTAGAAAATCACCCCAAAAAGTATGACGAAAAACACAGGCACAATCAAAGCAAACTCTACCGCAGTTGCGCCGGAGTTTTGCCTTTTTAGATTCGGCAATACATTAAATAACTTCATAGATTTTTCTTGAAGCTTAGATCGACTATATAATACTGCTCAATGATGATTTACGAGTGCTTAACGAATGAATGTGTTAAGTAGAAATGTCTTTTTCAGGAACGGCAAAAATCATTAGTTGCGTCGTCGATTGCGGACAAGAAGCCTTGTCAGAGTTGGCCGCAGCCGGAGTGACAAACGGTAAGCCACCTCGGCTACAGGGAGAAGTGGCCTCAGCCCGAACACTTTTATGTCGATGAAAGGACTGAGCCAACGCCAGCCCGGAAGAGCACGCCACAGTCTCGCAAAGGCAGCTGCACCGGAGACGAGTTGCCCATCTGGATCCCGCACATGGAAGCGCCGACGAGCTAGGTCCTGATCCAGATCAGGACCCAGCGAAACGGGCCTCGCTTCGTCTCCGACGTCCAAGAATGAGATATTTTCAGCCCCCGCGCATTGCTGGTAGTGGCCGATCTCAGCCCGGCAGAGCGGACAAGCCCCGTCGTAGTAGACGGTCAGTTCGGGCTGTAGCTCTGCTCGGCTCATGGGGATCGCTTCAGGTTGTTGGCGAACGTCAAATGGAAGCGCGACGCGGCGCGTGCTGCCATTCGAACAAGCGACCGGAGTCGACGAGAGTTCGACCTGTGACGCCATGAACCACAGTCCGCCCGGGCTGGGCTGATTCTTCGTGCGCCGCACGGTCAAGGCCGCGAGCGAGGATGCCTTTCCGCTGCCGGCCCCTGCATGACGATCAGGAAGACCGGCCCCAGCCCGATGCGGCCCAATTGCGCCGCGAACGCGCCTTTGACGGTGCGAGTGTGTCGGCGTTGCGCGTAAGATATTGAAGGATATGGAAGCACTTATGAGGCTGGAGAGCCTTGGCTGTCACCTTCGGAGGGCAACGCTCTATCCAGCTGAGCTACGGGTGCTGACCGTGTGCGTTGAGTAGCCCAAGCCGTCGGCGGGTGCAACGGCGTCGCGCGAAGCTCCTGCGGTACGCTGTCGTCGGGGCGTCGCATCCTGTTGATCGGGTGGCGGGACGCGCCGACGTTCGTGCGCGAGTCGGCGAGGACCTGCGAAATGACCCTGGACGCGGCAGCGGTGCTCACCTCCGCTGAGGATATCGCGGCGCGCGAGGCGCTGATCGCGAGCGCGGCAGCGCTCGCCGGTCGGGATCCGGAAGCCGGAGGCCTCGTGCGCGACCTGTTCGGGCGCGTGCCGGCCGAGGATCTCGTGCGCTACTCGGCCGAGGCGCTCGGTGCGCTGGCAGCCGCTGCCCACGAACATCTTGCCGCTCCTCGCCGGCCGGGCGCCGCGGCCGATGCGCGGCTCGTCGACGTGACGGTGGAGCGGGATGGCCGGGCGCGGGACCTCACCGTGCTCGAAGTCGTCAACGACAACCGCGCCTTCCTGCTCGATTCGACGCTGGCCGAGCTCAACGGCCAGGGATTCATGCCGCTGCTCGTGGCGCACCCGATCCTCGGGGTCGAGCGCGATGCCGGCGGCGCCCTCCTCCGGGTCGTCGGCGAGACGACGGCCGAGGCGCAGGGCGATGGGGCTCGCGAAAGCTTCATCCACATCCACCTCGATCGGCTCGACGATGCCGAGGCCCGAACGCGCCTCACCGCAGATCTCGACCGCGTCTACGCCGACGTGGCGGTGGTGACGGACGATCACGGCACCATGCTCGGCCTGCTCGACCGGCTGCTCGACGGATTTCGCGATGTGCAACCGCAGCTGCCCGAGGGCGAGGTGCGCGAGGCGGCCGCCTTTCTCGACTGGCTGCGCGACGGGCACTTCACGCCGCTCGGCATGCGCGCACATGTCCTCGACGGCGCAAGCGCGCCGGATTTCGCCGGCACCGCACTCGGCCTGCTGCGCGATCCGGAGGTGCAGGTCCTGCGCCTCGGGCGCAGCTTCGTCGATATGACGCCCGAGATTGCCGCCTTCCTCGACGAGCCGCAGGCGATCATCGTCACCAAGGCGAGCCGCCGCTCGCGGGTGCATCGGGCGGTCCATCTCGATTACATCGCGGTGAAGCTTTTCGCCGATCACGGCGAGCCTGTTGGTGAACTGCGCATCGTCGGCCTGTTTGCCGCCAGCGCCTACAGCAGCCCTGCCCGGACGATCCCCTATCTGCGCCGCAAGGTGGCGGAGGTCGCCGCCCGCGCCGGGCTCGATCCCACCAGCCATGCCGGCCGCACCCTGATCGACGTACTGGAGACCTATCCGCGCGACGACCTGTTCCAGATCGATGGAGAGCGGCTGCACCGCTTCGCCCTGGCGATCCTGAACCTCGCCGACCGGCCGCGTGTGCGCGTGCTGTCGCGGCCCGACCGGTTCGGGCGGTTCGTGTCGCTGCTCGTCTACGTGCCGAAGGACCGGTACGACGCCGGCGTGCGCGCCCGCATCGGCGCCTACCTCGCGGACAGCTTCGGCGGGCGGCTGTCGGCCTCCTATCCAGAATTTTCCGAGGGGCCGCTGGCGCGCATCCACGTCATCGTCGGCCTCGTCGAGAAGATTACGCAGGACCGAGAATCCGCGACCCTCGAAGAGGGCATCTCGGCCATCGTCCGGACCTGGGGCGACGGACTGCGCGAGGCCCTGGCGGAGGCGATGCCGGATCCCGGCGCCCGTTCGCTGGCCGGCCGCTACACCGAGGCCTTCTCCGTCGGCTACCGCGAAAACTTCGATCCGCGCGTCGCCGTCGCAGACGTCGCGGTGCTGGAGCGGCTCTCGGAGGCCGATCCCCGCGCGGCCGAACTCGGCCGGCGCGACACCGATCCGGCCTCCCAGGTCAGGTTGAAGGTGTTTTCGCGCGGAGCGGCGCTGCCGTTGTCCGACCGGGTGCCGGCGCTGGAACATCTCGGCTTCCGCGTGATCGACGAGCGCACCTATCGGGTGCTGCTGCCTGACGGGCAGATCCGGGTCTGGCTGCACGACATGCTGCTGGAGCGCGCCAGCGGCGCGGCGGTCGACCTCGAACGGCTGGAGAAGCCGCTGGAGGCCGCGCTGCTCGCCCTCTCGGAGCGCCGGGCGGAATCCGACGGCTACAATCGCCTCGTGCTCGAAGCGGGGCTCGATTGGCGCGAGGCCGCGCTGATGCGGGCGCTCGGGCACTACCTGCGCCAGCTCCGCATCCGCTACGGGCAGGACTATCTCGCCGCGACGCTGAGCCGGCACGCGGCCTTGTCCGCGAAGATCGTCGCGCTGTTCCGTGCCCGCTTCGACCCCGCCGTCGAAGGCGACCGCGAGGCGGCGCAAAGTACGATCCGCGAAGAGATCGAGGCGGGGCTGGCCGACGTCACCAGTCTCGACGACGACCGCATCCTGCGCCGGTTCGTCAACCTGATCGAGGCGGCCGTCCGCACCAACTTCTATCAGCGGACTGTTGCGGGCGGTCTGCGCGAGACGATTTCATTCAAGTTCGCCTGCGCCAAGGTCACGGCGATGCCGCTGCCGCGGCCGTTCTTCGAGATCTTCGTGTATTCGCCCCGCGTCGAGGGCGTGCATCTGCGCTTCGGCTACGTCGCCCGCGGCGGCCTGCGCTGGTCGGACCGGCCCGAGGACTTTCGGACGGAAATCCTCGGCCTGGTGAAGGCGCAGCAGGTCAAGAACGCGGTGATCGTGCCCGTCGGCGCCAAGGGCGGCTTCTTCCCGAAGCAGCTTCCGCCGGCCTCGGACCGTGCCGCCTGGCTCGTCGAGGGCACCGAGAGCTACCGCATCTTCATCCGCACGCTGCTCGAACTCACCGACAACATCGTCGAAGGCGGCATCGTGCCCCCGGCCGACACCGTGCGTCACGACGGCGACGACGCCTATCTCGTGGTGGCGGCCGACAAGAGCACCGCCACGTTCTCCGACATCGCCAACGCCCTGTCGCAGCAGCGCGGCCACTGGCTCGGCGACGCCTTCGCCTCGGGCGGCAGTCAGGGCTACGACCACAAGGTCATGGGCATCACCGCCCGTGGCGCCTGGGAGGCGGTGAAGCGCCACTTCCAGGAGATCGACGTCGACGTGCAACGCGACCCGGTGAGCGTCGTCGGCGTCGGCGACATGTCGGGTGACGTCTTCGGCAACGGCATGCTGCTCTCGACGAGCCTCAGACTCGTCGCCGCCTTCGATCACCGCGACATCTTCCTCGATCCGACCCCCGACGCCGCCCTGAGCCATGCCGAGCGCAAGCGCCTGTTCGCTCTGCCCCGCTCGTCCTGGGCGGATTACGACAAGTCTCTTATCTCGGCCGGCGGCGGCGTGTTTTCGCGATCCGCGAAAAGCATCGCGCTCTCGCCCGAGATCCGGGATGTCCTCGGCTTCGACAGGGTGGAAGCCGCCCCGGCCGAGGTGATCCAGGCGATCCTCAAGGCGCCCGTCGACCTCCTCTGGCTCGGCGGCATCGGTACCTATGTCCGCGCCGGGACCGAGACCGAGGAAGAGGCCGGCGACAAGGCCAACGATGCGGTGCGCATCGCCGGCACCATGCTGCGCGCCAAGGTGGTCGGCGAAGGCGCCAATCTCGGCCTGACCCAGCGCGGTCGCATCGAGGCGGCGCGGGCCGGCGTGCGGCTGAACACCGACGCCATCGACAACTCCGCCGGCGTCAACACCTCCGACGTCGAGGTGAACATCAAGATCGCGCTGATGACGCCCGAGCGCGACGGCCGCCTCGGGCCGGACGCACGCAATGCGTTGCTGGTCGCGATGACCGACGACGTCGCCGCGCTGGTGTTGCGCAACAATCAGCTCCAGACGCTCGCCCTTTCCCTGGCGCTGCGCAGGGGGGCCGGCGAGACCGGCTTCTCCATGCGGGTGATGCAGGCGCTGGAGGCTGACGGCCGGCTCGACCGGGCCGTGGAGTACTTGCCCGACGACGCCACGCTTAACGACCGCCTGCGCCGCGGCGAGGGTCTGACCCGGCCGGAATATGCGGTGCTGCTGGCCTACGCCAAGCTCGCGCTGCACGACGCGATCCTCGAGAGCGCGGTGCCCGACGACCCGTATTTCGACCGCGAACTGCAGCGCTACTTCCCCGCCGCGCTCAAGGCGCAGTTCCCCGACGCGGTGAGAGGCCACCGCCTGCGCCGCGAGATCGTCTCGACGGCGCTCGCCAACATCATCGTCAACCGCGGCGGCCCGGCCCTCGTCACCCGGCTGATCGACGAGACCGGCGCGGACGCCGCCACCATCGCCAAAGCCTACGCCGTCACCCGTGACGCCTTCGGACTGCTGGAGTTGAACCTCGCCATCGACCGGCTCTGCGGCGCCCTCCCCGGCCAGGACCAGCTCGGCCTCTACGCCGAGGTGCAGGATCTGCTCGCCAATCGCATCACCTGGTTCATCCGCAACCTCGATCTCTCGGGCGGCCTCTCGCCGATCGTCGCGCGCTACCGCGAGGGCGTCAGCGCCGTGCTGGAAGCCCTGCCCCGCGTGATCGATGCGGACGCCGCGCAGGAGATCGAGGCGAAGCGCGCCGACCTCGTCGCCCGCGGCATGGACGAGGAACCGGCGCGCCGGCTGGCCTCGCTCAAGGCGCTGATCTCGGCCCCCGACATCGTGCGGGTGGCCGAGACCGACGGCCATTCGGTGCCGGAGATCGCGGCCACGCATTTCGCCATCGAGCACGCCTTCCGCCTCGACGCCCTCGTCGCCGAGACCCGGCGGGTTCCTGTCGCCGACACCTTCGACCGTGTCGCCCTGGAGCGTGCCGTCGCCGGCATCTCCACAGCCCATCGCAGCCTGACGGCCGAGGTCATGGGCGGCATCGGCTCCGGCCCGGAGGCCCTGGACGCCTGGGTCGCCTCCCGTGGACCTGCGCTGACCCGGATCCGCGGCGCGATCGACGCCATCGCGTCGTCGGGCCTGACCGTGTCGAAGGCGGTGGTGGCCTCGAGCCTGCTCGCGGATCTCGCCCGCCGCCCGTGACGGTGGCTGCGCTACCGCACGATATCCGGGTCGGGATCCGGCTCGGGCGGGGGGCGGCGCGAACTGCGTGAGCCGGTCTCCGACTCGGCCTTCGGGGCGCGGGCCGGCGTTTTCGGCGGCGCGGTGGCACCGGCAGAGCCGGCAGGCCCGCGCGGCCCGGCAGGGCCGGCCTTGCCGGCGGGGCCTGCCGGCCCCGCAGGACCCGTGGAGCCCGGCCTGCCGGGCGGGCCGGGGGGGCCCGCCTCCCCGGCGGCCCCCGGTGGACCCGCCGGCCCTGCCGGCCCTTCGGGACCGACCGCTCCCGGCTCGCCTTTCTCGCCCGCCGGTCCTGCCGGACCGGCAAGCCCCGGCTCTCCCTTCTCGCCGGGCGCGCCATCGGCGCCCTTCATGCCATCGCTTCCGGGACGCCCATCCGCGCCCGGAGATCCGGCGGCGCCGGCATCGCCCCGCGCGCCCTGCGGTCCCGCCGGGCCGGCCTCCCCCGCCGGACCTGGTGTTCCCGGCTCTCCGGCAGGCCCCGGCGGACCCGCCTCCCCGCTCGGTCCTGGCATGCCGGGTGGCCCCGGTATGATCGAGGTGACCGTCGCGCCGATCGGCCCGGGCAGCCCCGGAGGGCCCTGCTGGCCGCATTCGGCGACGACGGCGCGGCGTTCCTGGCGCTCGGTGCGCAGGGTGACGATGCAGGTCGCGGGGTGATGGATGATCCGGAACTCGAACTGCCCCTTGCCGTCGGTGCGCCGCGCGAAACCGCCGTCGAGGGTGATCTCGATGTCGGGCTCGTCCGCCGACCCGAGCACCCAGAGTTCGCCTGCGGTGATCTTCGCAGCCTGGACCTGGATCTCGGCGCGTGCCGGCGTGCAGGCGAGCCCGATGGCCAGGAACAGACCCGAGGCGGCGGCCTTGAGCGATCGGTCGACCAGCATGGGGTTCTCGGTGGTTTTCGCGAAGGCCAGCTTGGCGCTTTCCCGCCGCGACCGGAAGCCACTTCGGGGCTCTGCGCACCGTTGCTTTCGGACCCCGTTCCGGGGCCGCAAGGTGGCGCGGATTTCATGCTCCCCGGCCTGATCACGGTATGCATCGTGCCGCATTCCAGGAAGCCTAGTCTTGCCCCATTGGGAACAGCGACATTCGCCCGGAGGTGTCGCGGAGTACGACGGTCGATGGCGTGGACTTTGTGCCCGCGATCGTGTTCCTGTTCTGCAACATGTAGTTGTTGCTACGTCTAGCCGGCCCGCGGCGCGTCCTTCGACAGACCGAGTTCCCGCTGTAGGGCGAATCCTGCTCGACGGAATGGTCCGACATCGTCCCGATCTGCTTCATGCGAGGCGGATCGACTGAAAAACCGCCAAAAACCGTCATGGCGAGGACTCGCGTTTTTCAGTGGGATGCGCGATCTTGTCACGTCCTCATCGATTACGTACGTAATATGATCGTGGGTACAATTCCCACATGAGCTCGAGCCAGTGCCGCGCTACTTCATCGACCTTCACACCGGAACCGAGCATGTGCGCGATACAGAGGGGTTCGACCTGCCCGATATCGACGCCGTGCGGCACAAGCTCCTGCGCATCATGACGACGATCGTCCGGGACCTTTCCGCCGATCTCGACCGCGAGGACTTCGTGGCCGCGGTGCGTGACGAGGCCGGCGCCTTCGTCATGCGCTCGCGCCTGACCCTGACGATGGAAGATGCCGAGTAGCGTCGTCGCGGCTCGCTGCGAGGTACCGCGCCTATTCGGCCTGCGTCCACGGCACGACGAGGGCCGCCACGATGATCGCGATCGCGGCAAAGCCCCAGGGGCCGGTCGTCGGAAGGCTTCCGATGATCGCGACCAACACCATCAGGAGCAGCACGGCGACGACAGGATACATGACGACAGAATCCTGGGCCGTTCTCGCCGGCCCGCTCCCGTTTGTCTCGAAACACTCGAGGCAGTCCGGCGGCGATACCGGCGGTTTGCGTCGAGTCCGTGGCGACGACAGCTGTCGGGGCCTACGGCCGCCCGCCATCACCCCATATCGACGCGACCGTTGCTTTGGGGGAACAGCCTTACCCCGTTGCGCATTTCGCCGGCATGGGCCACGGCAAACGCCGACGGGCGAGCGCGGGCGGGGAGGACGATGAAGCGACTTGAAGAGCTCAAGAGCGACGAGGCGTTTCGTCAATCGGTCATGGCGGTGAAGGGCGCGGCCAGCACCTTGAGCGGCCGGGCCATGACCCAGGCCGAGGCCGAATTCCTGGTGAGCATGGCGCTGGCCACCTTCGCCAATGCCGGCGGCCTCACCGAACAGAGCCTGAGCAAGCTCGCCCGCTTCGCCGGCAGGATCGGCCCGAACGAGAGCGTCGAAAGCCTCGTCAAGCACTGATGCCAGCGGCCTTGGACCGAGATCGGTCGAAGGCATCCGCCGCACGAGCAGCAGTGCGCGTTCGCGCGTGCCAACGGGTGAGTGCAGGATACTCGAAGCCAACCGGCCGTAGGTATGGGTCTGATACCGTTTTCGTTCGATCGGATCGGTATGCGGCAGGGCCCTCCCCCCCCCTTTGGGGGAGGTGGCCGTGAAGCGGACGGAGGGGGCGCGGTATTGCCGGCATAGGTCCGGTGCTGCCCACTCCACCGCGCTGCGCGCGGTCCCCCTCGTCCAGGGGGCGAGGACAGGGACGGCAACCGCTTCAATCAACCAGAAACGGTATGACCGACCCTCAACGGTCGACGGACCCTTGCCGATGGACAGGCGGACCGCCGGGGGCCGCCTCAATGCCGATCGCTGCCCGTCCCGTTCTTTGGCGTCGTCTTGCCGTACCGCGCGTTGTACGCGTCGAGCCGCTTCAGCCGATCCGCGTTTTGCCTTCCGAGCCTGTCGCTCGTGTCCGAGAGGCTGCCGCACAGCGCGGCATAGGCCTTCTTGATTGCCTGAAACGGATTCATGATGCTCTCGTGCCGTGAAGGCGCGACAGGGCCTCGGTCATGGGCCGAGCGTCAACCGCGTCGCGATGCGGCATCGTTACGATGAGCGGTCCGGCGCGTCTCTCGCGACGTCTTCAGGCCGCACACCTTTGCGCGCCGACGAGCAGTGGACCTACGTCGCGATCGGCCTCGGCCTGCCCTCGTCGTCTATGGAGACGAAGATGAAGGTGGCCGCGGTGACCTTTTCGCGGACCTGCGTGCGGAAGCGGCGGGCCCAGGCCTCGACCGCGATGGTCATGGAGGTGCGGCCGACGCGGCTGATCTGCGTGTAGACGCAGAGCACGTCGCCGACACGCACGGGGCGGATGAAGGTCATCGCGTCGACGGCGACCGTGACGACTCGGCCCTGGGCCCGGTCGACCCCGGCAATGCCGCCGGCCTGGTCCATCTGCGACATGACCCAGCCGCCGAAGATGTCGCCGTTGGCGTTCGTGTCGGCGGGCATGGCGATGGTCCGCACGGTCAGCTCGCCTTTCGGTTCGGCCTCCGCAACCGCCTCATCCATCTGAGCTTTCCCCCGATTCGCGATTGCGGACGACTATGCGCCGCGCGCTCGGTGGGGTCCAGTTCGAAGGCGGTCGTGCGCTCTTAGAAGAAGCGCTCCTTGATGACGATGGTGTCGCCGGGCCGCACGGCGTAGCTCATCGGCACGATGCCGTTGACGAGACCGCCCTGGCCCTCGCGCGTCAGCACCGCGTAGTCGCGCGCCGCCCGAGGCCCGAAGCCGGCGGCGATGGCCACGGCCGTCTCGACGGTCATGCCGTTGACGTACTGGTACTGGCCCGAGGTCGTGACCTCGCCGAGGATGTAGAACGGCCGGTAGGCGTCGATCTCCACCGTGACGTGCGGCTCGCGCAGGAATCCGTTGGAGAGCTTGCTTTCGATGGCCTTCGCCGCCTGCGCCGTGGTCTGCCCGCCCACCTGAATGGTGCCGATCAGCGGCATGGCCACGCGGCCCGCCCCGTCCACGGCGTAGATGTTCGAGAGGTTGTCCTGGCCGAACACGATGATGCGCAGCTTGTCGCCCGCCGACAACGTGTAGCGCGCCGCGATCGAGCCGGTGCCGGTGGCATCGAGCTCGTTCGTGCGGAAGTTCGGACGCAGGCAGCCCCCGAGCGCCAACGTCGACGAGAGTGCCAGGATGAGAGCACGCCGGTTCATGAAACACGCCGTCGTAATGAAGTGACCGACCTCGCTGTACGTCGATATGGTTAAGGAAAGCTGACGTCCTGCATCCGCACACAAGCGCGGAACCGTACTTTAACCGTCAATAAACCATGGCCGGTCTTACTGGTGGAGAAGGCCCATCAGCCTGCCGAAGTCTTGCTTCGCGTAAAGACGATTGCCATGCCTCGCCGCACCTCGACCATCGACCCCTCGCCGCAGCTGTCGTACCCGCCATCTGCGCGGGACGGGCTGACGCTGTCGCAGGTGTTTCCGCTTCTCCGGCGGGCGTGGGCCTGGATCCTGATTCCGACGCTGCTGGTCGCGGTCGGCGCCGGCGTGTTCGTGCAGGTGGTCGCGCCCCGCTACACGGCCGAGGCCAAGATCCTTCTCGAGAGCCGCGACCCGTCCTTCGCCCGCACCACGACCGAGCGCGGCGAGCCGGCGCAGCCGATCGACGAGCAGGCGGTGGCGAGCCAGGTCCAGGTCGTGATGTCCCGCGACCTCGCCCGCGAGGCGGTCCGCCGGCTGAACCTCGTCGGCAATCCCGAATTCGATACGACGGTCGGCGAGGCCGGCCTGGTCCGCAGCCTCCTGATGATGGCCGGCCTCGGCAGGTCCAGCCTCGACGCCAAGCCCGAGGACCGCGTCCTCGAGACCTATTTCGAGCGGCTGTTGGTCTATCCAGCCGGCAAGTCGCGCATCCTGCAGGTCGAGTTCCGAGCGGGCGATCCCGAACTCGCCGCCAAGGCTGCCAACACGATCTCCGAACTCTACATCGCCTCGCTGGAAGCCGCGAAGGTCGACACGGCCCGCTACGCCTCGACCTGGCTCGGCACCAACATCGACGGTCTGCGCGCCCGCGTCGCCGAGGCCGAGGCGAAGGTCGACGCCTACCGCGTCAAGCACGGACTGATCGGGTCCGGCGCCGCCGGCTCCTCCCTGGGCGGCCAGCAGCTCGGCGAGCTGTCGAGCCAGCTCAGTCAGGCCCGCACCGTCAAGGCCGACCTGTCCGGCCGGGTGAAGATCCTCAAGGAGATGATCAAGGAGGGCCGCGCCTTCGAGATCCCCGACGTCGCCAACAACGACCTGATCCGCCGCACGGTCGAGAGCCGCATGACTCTGCGTGCGCAGCTCGCGCTGGAGCTGCGCACGCTGCTGCCGGCACATCCGCGGATCAAGGAGCTGACGGCGCAGGTCGACGACCTCGACAAGCAGATCAAGGCTGCCGCCGAGCGCATCGTGCGCACCCTGGAGAACGACGCCAAGATCGCCAGCGCCCGCGTCGACAGCCTGCAGGCGACGGTCCAGGGCCAGAGCGACGTGGTCGCCAAGGACAATTCCAGCGAGATCCAGCTCCGCGCCATGGAACGCGAGGCCAAGGTCCAGCGCGAGCAGCTCGAATCCTATCTCTCGCGCTACCGCGAGGCCTCGGCGCGCGATGCCGAGAGCGCCACGCCCGCCGACGCGCGCATCGTCTCGCGGGCCATGGTGCCCGAGCTTCCCTCCTTCCCGAAGAAGGTCCCGGTCGTCGGGTTCAGTACGGCGCTGGCCTTCATGTTGTCCGTCGCCGCAATCCTCGGCCGCCATCTGCTGGCGACGCCGGAGCCGCTCGACCGCCGCGACGGCGCCGACCGGTCCGAGCCTGTACCCTCCGCGCGCATGGAGCCCCTGGCCGAGCGCATCGACTATCCGGAGCCGCTGCCGCCCGAGCAGCCGCCGCTGCGCGAGCCGCCCCACTTCGCGCCGGCTCATTTCGCGCCGGCCTATGCCGGCTTCGAGACGATGGTCACCGCGAATGCGACCCTGCCGCGGCTCGTTGCCGACAGCGGTAGCTCCCGCATGCCCGCCACGGCCGACGCCACGCCGAAGGCGGAACCCGGCCCCCTTGCTCACGAGGACGACCGCTTCGCGCTCCAGGCCCTGATCGACCGGCTCGGGACGGTGGCCGGCCAGGGCGGACGCTGCGTGCTCGTGGTCGAGACGACGGACCATGCCGCCGGGACCGACGGTCTCGCCGCCGGCCTCGTCCGCGTGCTCGCCGCCCAGGCGCCGACGCTCAGAGTCGACGTGAGCGGCAAGGCCACCGACCGCGGCGCTCCCGGCCTGACCGATCTCGTCGCTGGCGAGGCCGCGTTCCTCGACGTGATCCATCCGGTCGCCGGCTCGCGCCACCACGTCATCGGTGCGGGCCTCGCCGACCGCGCCGTCCTGCTCGACGAGCCGCATGGCCTCGCGATCGGCCTCAACGCCATGGCGCAGGCCTATGACTGGGTGATCTGCCGCCTCGCGATCACGGGCGAGCCGTCCGACGACCTGCTCACGGCGCTGTCGGCCTGCATGGATTCGGTGGTCATCGCCTCCGATGCCGAGCCGGACGATTCCGGGCTCGTTGCGCTCTACGCCCTCGCCACCGAGGCCGGCGCCGGTCAGGTGCTCGTCGCCCGCGATCCGGCGGCGGAGCCGGAGATGCAGCTTCGCCTCTCGGCCTGAACGATCAGGCCCGCCGCATCGCGCGCAGGCGGGTCGCCGCCCGCCACAGCCGCGGCGAGCGCTTGATCCGGCGCTTCAGGCCCGAGGCCGCATTCGCCGCGAGGGTGAAGAGGTGCCCGCGCAGGGTCACCGGGATCAGCACCTCCACGAGTTCGATCGTCTCGTCGCAGATGCTGGCCTTGTAGCGTGCCTCGCCCACGCCGAGGTCGAAGGCCCGGCGGCCGGCGCCGGTCTGCTGGCCGACCAGGTGATGCAGCAGCAGGTCGCCGGGGCTGAAGCGGCCGATCTCGGGATCGGAGTCGAACGAAGTCCACATCCCGCTGAAGCGGTCGCCGTTCACCGCGCCGCCGAAGGTCGCGAGAATCCGGCCGGTCTTCGTCGCGCTCAGGGCGTGAAGTTCGATGGCCGGACGGGCGTCGCCGCCGGCCGTGGCTTTAAGGCTCGTAGCATCGGCAATGAAGCGCCGCACGCCTTCGTCCGCGTAGGGGTCCGCGATGCCCATCGTGGCGAAGCGGGTGCGTTTCTGCGCGTGGAACGCCTTGAGAATCGCCGCGATGGAATCGGGCGTCGTGGCGGTGCCGTAAGCGACCGGCCCATGCGCTTCGACGAGCTTGCGCTCCTTGGCGCGCAGCTTCTTGCGGGCGTCGGCGCTGAAGGCGCGCTTCACGGTCGCCTCCGGGTCCGGGCCGAGCATCAGGCCGTAGGCGTCGCTGGCGCAGGGCCTGCCCCCGGCGCCGAGCGGGTTGGCGATGCCGTCCCAGAAGCGGGGCTGGTGATCGAGCGCGTAGGCGTCGATGCCCGCCGCGCGTCCGGCGCGCACGAGCGCGGCCTCAAGTTCCTCGGCCGACAGCCCCGCCGCCTGGCGCGAGGCGTAGAGCGGCATGTGGTAGTTCGCGTGCTTGGCCCCGATCACGCGGGCGACCGCGAGCCCGCGCATCCGCGAGACCTGCAGCGGCAGCAGCGCCAGCGGCCGGCCGGCCGCATCGCGCAGCACCATGATCCGCAGGGACTCCGCCGCCTGCGTCCCGGCGACGTAGGCCGCGACCCAGTCGAAGCGCTGATAGGGCGTCGCCACCGCGTCCGGCGCGGTTTCCAGGCCGCGCCAGAGGGTTTCGGCGCTCGCGAGATCGCGAAACACCTCGACCTTCAGCTGTCCGCGCATGCGGTCACGGATCATGTCCGCACCCGTGAGATCCTGTGCGAGACTCGCCATCGACCCGCCTCGAACCGCCGGCCAGACGCCGCTCCCGTTCGGATCGGGAATAGCCTGCGAGACCTGAACCGCCGATTGAGGAGACCCGGCCCGTGCTTCGCCGCCGCTGACGATCTCGGCGGATGGGTAACGAAAGCTTTTTCCCTCGGCCGCTATCCTCGCCTTCGGACGCATCCGTCTGCGGGGCTCATCGATGCTGTCGTCGTGCAACCGCCATCGGCTGTTCAGGGCGGCCTTCTCCGCCGTCGCCCTGACCGGGGCCGACCGTTGGCTCGCGCCGGCCGCCCGCGGCCGCGGCCTCATCCTGACCTTCCACCACGTCCGCCCGGAGCCGCCGGCGGCCTATGCGCCGAACGGGCTGCTCGCGATCACGCCGGACTTCCTCGACCGGACGCTCACGCTGCTGAAGGCGCGCGGCTTCGACCTGATCGGCCTCGACGCCGTGCCGGACCGTCTGAGCGCCCGCGATGCTAGGGCGCCGTTCGCCGTCCTGACCTTCGACGACGGCTATCGCGACAACGTCGAGTTCGCAGCGCCCGTGCTCGCCCGCCACCGCGCACCCTGGACGCTGTTCGTCACCAGCGATTTCGCGGAGGGACGCGGACGCCTGTGGTGGATCGAGCTGGAACGCGCCGTCGCGCGGCTCGACCGCGTGCGGCTGACGGCCGGCGACACGGGCGCAATCGCCCTCGACCTGCCGGCGCGGGACGCGGAGGAGAAGTCGGCGGCGTTCGAGGCCGTCTACCGCATCCTGCGTGCGGGGCCGGAGGCGCGGCTGCTCTCGGTGATCGCCGGGCTATGCACCGAAGCCGGATTCGCACCGGGCCGGATCGCCGAGGAGCTCTGCCTGTCCTGGCACGCGCTGCGCGCCCTCGCCGCCGACCCGGCGGTGACGATCGGCGCGCATACGCTGAGCCACCCGATGCTCGCGAAGCACGAACTGGACGTCGCCCGGCTTGAGATCGCCGGAAGCCGCACGCGGATCGCCACGGAACTCGGCCGCGAGATCCGCCACCTCTCCTATCCCGTCGGCGATCCGGCCTCCGCCGGCCGGCGCGAATTCGCCATCGCCGAAGGCCTCGGCTTCGCGACCGCCGTGACGACGCGGCCGGGCCATCTTTTCGCCGGGCATGCGGGGCATCTGCAGGCGCTGCCGCGGGTCTCGGTGAACGGCCTACACCAGACCGAAGCCGCGCTCGCGAGCCTGATCTCCGGCGTGCCGTTCCTGGCCTGGAACCGCGGCCGCCGCCTCAACGTCGCCTGACGTGGCTCTAGCGACGGCGGCGATGCCGCCGGCTGTGGCTCGATCCGCCCACGTCGAAGCTCGCGCTCTGGCGTCCGCCGGACCTCACGTAGCGGCCGCGCCGGCCGCGGCGCGGGCTCTCGTCGATCACGGGCTCCTCCAGCGCCGGCATGCCTGCGATGGCCGACGGCGTGGGCGGCGGCACGATCACGGGACTGCCGCCGCCGCCGGATCCATCGCCGCCGGCGACGTTCTTGGCCGCCGGGCCGAACATCGCGAGGCACTGGTTATAGGCGAGATCGTTCTTCAGCCGTTCGCATTCCCCGACCGAGCGGGGCGTGCCCTGGGCACAGGCGGCGGAAGCCAGCAGCGACAGAAGGCCGGCGGCGCTGAGAACGCGGATCGTCGATGTGGGCAGGCGTGGCATCGGGCGCAGTCGGCTCCGCGGCGTTGCGAGCGAGGATCGCGGCCTTCTGCGGGGGGAGTGCGGCGAAAAAAGGAGGATCAGGCAGGATCGTCCGGGCGCTCCATCCAGCGGATCAGCGGCATCAGCGGGAAGATCCAGGCGATGCCGAGGATCGAGTAGAGCAGCGTCTGCACCAGGGCCGGCGTCTCGGCGATGCGACTGTCGGCGAGCGCCATCGCCAGCGGCGCGTAGACGATCACGAAGGCCAGGATCGCGAAGGTCCCGACCAGGGAGCGGGTACGGCGGCGCATGAGGGTGTCCGAAGGCGAGGTCTCGAAGGCTCGATGTGGAGGCCACGCGTAAGCCGCCCATCCCCGGCTTGCAACGGACGCGATGTCCCTGCGGCGGCGACCGGCGTTGCCCGGTGGCCCCCGCCCGGCCTAAAGCACCGCGATGCGCCGGATCCTCCGGTGCGCCTCGATCCGAACGCCGCCGCCGAGCCCGCATGCCGTCCTCCCCTGCCCTGCCCGCCGGGACGCTTCCTCCGAAGGCCGCGGTTCGCCCGTACCGCCGCGCGGTACGGATCTGGCTCTACCTGCTGGCTTTCCTCGTCGTGGTGATGGTGGCGCTGGGTGGTGCGACCCGGCTGACGGGCTCGGGCCTGTCGATCACCGAATGGCGGCCGGTCACCGGCGCGGTCCCTCCGCTCTCGGCCGCCGACTGGGCGATGGAGTTCGAAAAATACCGCGGCACGCCGCAATACCGCATCCTCAACGAGGGCATGGGGATCGACTCCTTCAAGACGCTCTATTGGTGGGAATGGGGACACCGGCTGCTCGGACGGCTGCTCGGGCTCGCGTTCTTCCTGCCGCTGATCGTGTTCTGGGCGCGCGGCGCCCTCGACCGGCGCCTCGGTCTCGGCCTCGTGGCGCTCGGCGTCGTCGGCGCGTTCCAGGGGGCGATCGGCTGGATCATGGTCGCCTCGGGGCTGCAGCCCGGCATGACGGCGGTGGCGCCGCTGAAGCTCGCCCTGCACCTGACCACCGCGAGCGTGATCCTCGCCGGCCTGGTCTGGCTCGCGGCGGGCACCCGCGAGGGCGCGCTGACCCCCGCCCCGGCCCGCATCCGTGCGGGTGCCGTCGTCGTCATGCTGCTGGTACTCGTCCAGATCGGGCTCGGCGGTCTCGTCGCCGGCTCCCATGCGGGGCTCGCCTACAACACCTGGCCGACGATGAACGGCGATCTCGTGCCGCCGTTCGACGGCCTGTTCGCGGCGACGCCCTGGATCGAGAACTTCGTCGACAACGTCACGCTGGTGCAGTTCAACCATAGGCTCGTCGCGTATTGCTTGGTTCTCGTGGCGCTGCTCCATGCGCTCGACGCAAGGTTGAGCGATCCGGGGAGCGGCGCGGCGCGGCGCGCCACCGGCGTGGCCGTGCTGACGCTCGGCCAGATGGGGCTCGGCATCGCCACGCTGCTGCTGGCCGTCCCGCTCTGGGCGGCGCTGGCGCATCAGGTCTTCGCGATGGCGGTGCTGACCATGGCAACCGCCCATGCCCGGCTCAGCCGTGGCTCGGCCGGGGCGGCTACGACGATCCAGGCCCCGACGGTGCCGTTCGGCTTCGAGCAGCTGGCCGGCCGCGGTGCCTGAGGCGCGGCCGCCGGATCGGCCAAGCCGCTGCGATGGCTAGCAGATTCTTTCGCTGCAGCAGCCTCTGGGGTACGGCCGACTGGATCGCGGAGGATCCCGCCCGGCAGCATCTGCCCGAGGCGACCTATCGGCCGTGGTCGGCCGAGGCGCCGTGGGGCCTCTTTCCCGGCGCCGAGCCTGCTCCGCGAGAGGCGGCTGATGACGGTCCGTTCCTCTATGTCGGGCCGCTCGCGACGCATTACGGGCATTTCCTGATCAACACCCTGCCGCGGCTCTGGCCCCTGGTCTCCTGGCAGGGCCCCCTGCCCCGGATCCTCTGCCATGTCTCCGGCCCTCGGCAGGCCTTGGAGGAGCTGGCCTTCCTTCGTGCGATCCTGTGCCAGCTCGGGATAGACACGGCGGACGTCGTGTCGTTCGACAGGCCGCAGACCGTGCGCGACGTCGTGGTGCCCGAGCCGGCCCTGCGCGAACAGGCGGCGGTGCACGCGGTGTTCGCCGAGCTTTGCCGCACGATCGGCCGGCCGCTCTGGCGGGACGTGGCGGTCGATGCCGTGACGCGGCCGCTCTACCTGTCGAAGACGCGGCTGCGCGCGGGGGTGGCGCATGTGACTAACGAGGAGGCGATCGTCGCGGAACTGGAGCGCCGCGGCGTCGAGATCGCGTTTCCCGAGACGCTCGGCTTCGCCGAACAGGTGCGCCTGCTGAGCGGACGGCAGATCGTGATGGGAACGCTCGGCTCGGCCTTCCACACCTCGGCCTTCGCGGCGCCGGGCCGCCGCCTCGTCGGCCTGAACTGGCAGATCGCCGTCAACGCCAACTTCGCCCTGCTCGACCGCGTGAACGGGGCGCAGGCCCGGTATTACCACCCGCACGGCACCCTCTACGAGGAGGCCCCCGGCTGGCAGGTGGCCTGGACGGTGGCCGACCCGCGCGGCGTGGCCGAAGCGCTCCTGCGGCGGGCCGAGTGGCTCGATCGCGACGAACCGGACGACGCAGGCGTTCTCGCCGAGATGAGGCGCCGGGCGCTGAGACCGTTCCGTCGGCGCGGACCCTGACATCCCGCTTCGGGACATGCGGGCGGCACGGTCCATGCAGGATCGGCAACGATCGTGCTTCAGAAATGGACACTGATCAGGCTCAAGTCTCGCGGTGCACTAGACTGCATTGGTTCTTGCCGCGCCGCACAAATGTCTTGAGGTGACTACGCGTTCGAGTTTTGCCGGCCAAGAGTGGATCTCGGTATTTCCGCCATGGAACGACTTTGGCAGCCCAAGACTTATTGTCCAACGATCGATGAGGAGCCGCGGATGTTCCTGGCGGAAGATGGAAGGCCGCTCGCGCTGACCTGGCACTACACCCGCGAGGAGCTTCTCGCGGACGGGGCCGTGCATCTCATCGGGGTTGCGCTCGGCATCGCCGGGGCCGTCGCGCTCGTGGCGACGGCAACCTTCGCCCATCTCGGCTGGATGGAGCGGGCCTCGGTCCTGATCTACGCCGCGGCCCTCGTCTCGATGCTCGGTATTTCTGCCGCCTACAACATGTGGCCGGTCTCGCGCCGCAAGTGGATCCTGCGCCGGTTCGACCATGCCCTGATCTACCTGATGATCGCTGGCACCTACACGCCGCTCGTCGTCCTGGTCGGAAGCGGGCCCGTCGCCTGGGGCCTGCTGGCCGTGATCTGGACGATCGCCGCGATCGGCATCGCGCTCAAGCTGCTGATGCCGGGCCGCTGGGATCGCGTCTCGATCGCGCTCTACCTCATGCTCGGATGGAGCGGCGTGCTCGCCTACGAGTCGACCATCGCCGGCCTCTCGCCAGCGGCGATGTGGATGCTGGCCATCGGTGGCCTGCTCTATTCCTTCGGCGTGGTCTTCCACGTCTGGCGGAGCCTGCCCTTCCAGAACGCGATCTGGCACAGCTTCGTGCTGGCGGCCGCAGCCTGCCATTACGGCACGGTCATCACGAGCGTGATGGCTGCCGGCAACTGATCCGGTCAGGCCGATTCGAGGATCTGGCCGCCGGATACCCCCTCGGCGCCCGCTGCCCGGACGATGTCGCGGCAATATCGGCGCAGGGTCGGATCGCTGATCGCGAGAAACGCACGGGTCAGGTCGGCGATCTCCTCGGCGGATGCCGCGTCCGGCGGCGCGGAAGGGGAGCTCTCCTCGAAGAAGATCGCGACGGGCACGCCGAGTGTCAGCGCAAGACGTTCGAGAACCCGCATGGAGCGACCCACTTCACCTGAGTCGTCGCAAATGGGAAAGTGATTTTCAAGCAGATTTTGGTCCGTTTCGAAGGATTCGTTCGATACCGATGATGTCGTCATGGCCAGATGACTCCTGTCCCGGCGAGGTCGGCAGCATTTCATCCGCCGCTTACTTGCGATTCGTATTACGGATCGGCAAGATTGTTTGGCAAGCCGTCGGACTGCGTATGACCATTGCGGCAGGGTATGGACGAAACCAATCGCGGACACGTGCCGACGGTCTGCCGCGTATCCCCGCACGAGCCGGGGAGGATAAAAACAGCCGTCCGGACGAGCGCGTCGGCGTCAGAGCGTTTTCCGGCCAAGTAGGATACCGTTCGGTCGGACGGAAGCGCGGCAAGAAGAGACCTCGGATCGGATACCGTTCTGAGGGGCTAGAAGGTCAGGCCGGCGCGGCTTCGCTGCCCTCGCCGAGGCAGTCAAGTGCGCGTTCGAGAGCGCTGACGGCGTCGAGCAGATTCTGGACGGTCCGTTCCACCTCGACGGTCGGCCGGCCCATCAGCGCGGCGCGCTGGGCCAGATCCTCGACGCCGTCGAGGGCCGCGAACAGGTCGTCGGCGACCGAGACCACGTCGCAGCGGGCGCGCAGGGCGGTCGGCGCGGGACGGCGGAAGGGGACGACGTTGCTCATGGGCAGATTCTTCGCGAATTCGCCCCGGTTGCGCCATCCGTAGGCCGGCTTCCTCCACACGATTGCCGTGGTGTCATGGCCTCTGGGGCCGTCTTCCGTGCGGCGTGGTAATCCCGCAGTGTCCGCCCGACATCAGATCCAAGCGAAAGCGTTAGGGGATGATAGAGGGTTGCTTGACCGGAGCCGCTCGGGGCCGCACGTCAATGCCGGTGCAATCGGGTTCGCCGGACCGCAAATCCAAGGCTCACCCTTGCACGGCACCGGCATGACGGCCAGCGACCTGCAGAACTTGTTAACGGGAATCCACCGATGCGCCTGACCTTCCTCGCCGTTGCCGCCGCGCTCTCGGTCTGCACGCTCGCCGGCTGCAGCAGCTCGGGTTCCGGCCCCAGCGGCAGCGGCCTGGCCGAGAGCTTCAACATGGACAACTATCGCAGGTCGAGCGACACCAACGGCACCCAGACTCGCCCCGACGTGAACCGCCAGTTCACGCAGCCCTCAATCCCGTCGATCGTGAATCGCGGCAACTGAGCGCCGCGGCGCGGCTCGAACGGAGCACCGGATGAGCGTGTTTCCGATCGAGGAGGGCACGGGCGGTGCCGGGACCGGCTCCTATCTGCGCGGCCTGCTGACCCTGTCGAACGGCGAGATGCGCGGCGTCGAGGCCATCGCCCGGCTGACGCCGCGCGACGACGATGCGCCCAGGAGCGCGGCTTCGCAGCGCCTTCCGAGCTTTCTCGATACCGTGCGCAACGTCCTGCCGGCCGCCGCCCGTCTCCCGATGCCGGCCCGTCTCGCGGTCTCGACCGTGCGGGCCGGGCTCGGCGTGATCGAGGAAGGCTTCGCGCCGGCGGGGACCGCCCCGGTTTCCGTCGAGATCGCGTTCGGCGATGGAACCTCCCTCGTCGCGCGGATGGCGCCGGCCCTGATCGCCGCTCTTCGTCGCGACCGGGAGATCGCGCTCGGCGTCGTCGCCCGGGCCGGCCGCGCCGACATCGCCCCGCCGGCAGCGCCGCCGGACGACGGCGCGACGACCGAAGCGCTCACCTCGATCTTCCGCTACGAAAAGCGCAACGGCCGCCTGCGCCGTGTGGCCGAGCCGGATCCGTCCGCGAAGGATTGATCGACGGGGCTGCCGCGATCGTCCCCGTCACGGTTCAGTTCTTCGCCACCGCCTCGGCGAAGGCGCTCAGCCGGTTGCGCGCGTAGGTCGGCAGACCGGCGCTGATCGAGGTGCCGGTGTTGAACGACGAATTACCCATCAGCACCTGGACCGGCAGCAGGTTCTTCAGCACCGGCACGCGGGCATATTCCTGCTTGCGGTCGAGAACGTCCGCTTTCACCGCGAGCGCCATGTAGGTGGTGATCACCGACTTGCCCGGATCGTTCGGGGCCGGCTGCACCACGGCCAGGAACTTGCCGAAGCGCAGGATCTGGTTGACCCAGAAGATCGTCTGTTCGAGGCCGCCCGCCACCGGCGTGTCGATCCGCGTGAGCGTGCCAAGTCCCGCCGCCTCCCCGGGCGACAGCAGCCGCAGCTCGCTCTGGAACGAGACGAATTCGGCGACCTTCTTGGTTGAGCCGAGTTCGAGCTTGTTGGCGAGCTTCACCCCGAGCGGCAGCTTGCCTTCGAGGTCGTAGCGCGATTCCAGGCAGACCGTGTTCGCGGCCTCGCACCAGGGCCGGTCGGGGCGCTTGGCGAAGGCGGCGAGCGGGTCCTTGGTCGGCGTCACCTCCGCCGGGCTCAGCGCCTTGTGCCGGATCGCGCCGTCCATCTTCGAGACGAAATCGAGGGTCGCGTAGCGCGACAGGTCGATGGCGCCCGGGGGCTTGGGGACTACGAAACGGCCCTCGGCCACGTAGACCTTCAGGGTCTCGTGGCGCTGCTTCGTGACGCCGTTGAGGGTCACGCTGTAGTCGGGCTCGACATAACCGGGATAGGGCGAGAGCGCTGCCGCCTCGGCCGGCCGGGTCTTGAGCCAGTCGGCATAGGCGACGAGCCCGCTCTCGGGATTGGCCGAGGCCTTTTCCCGGTAGTCCGTGAACAGGATCGTGCCGGGCTTGAGCGTGGCGACGTCCGCCGGCTCCAGGCTCGCGACATCCTTCACGTTGGCGGCCGTCGCGGCAGGCGGCTGCAGCTTGACGCCGTCCTGGGCCGCGGCGGGCTCCGTCATCACGAGGGCGACGAGAAGGGTCGCCGAAAGCGGTTTCAGCACGTCGGATCCTCGAGCTGTGAAGAAGTACGGTTCGGCGTCGGCGTCAGTAGCGCGGGTCTTCGCCGAACAGATAGTCCGGGTCGCGACGGCGCGGGCGCTGGACGGCTTCGCCGTCATCCCCGAACGGCGAGGGCTGCGCCTGTCCGTAGCGGCTGCGGCCGGGCCAGTTCGGGTAGGGGTCGTAGCGCTGCGTGCGCCGCGCGGCGTAGGGGTCGCGCTCCTCGCCGCCGAACGGATCGAGCAGGTCGTCGCCGGCACGGCCGGCCCGGTTGCCGGCATCGTCGCCGGCCACGTCCGCGCCGTTCTCGGAATTGCCGAAGTCGCCATCCTCTGAATCGGGCCGCATGGCGTACATCGTCTCGCGCGGGACGAGGTTGAACTGGGTGTCCGCGACCTGGCCGTTCTTCCGGCGGAAATGTTCCAGAAAGCCGCCGCCGGCGATGCGCTGGCCGCTGCGCGGATCGATCGAGATGTCGGCGATCTGGCTCGCGGCCTCGGGGGACGGCGGGGCCAGGGCCGTGCGCGGCACCCCGTTGGCCCAGGCGGCCTGGAAGATCGCCTTGGCGACCGGCACCGAGACGTGGCCGCCGGTCTGGCCGCGGCCGAGCGTCTTGCGGATGCCGTCGGCGTTGTCGTAGCCGACCCAGACCACCACGGTGATCTCGTTGCTGAAGCCCGCGAACCAGGCGTCGTTCTCGTTCTCCGAGGTGCCGGTCTTGCCGGCGACGTAGGCCGAGATGCCCGAGAGCGCAGCCGCGGTGCCGTGCTGGGTCACGCCCTGCAGCATGGTCTTGAGCTGGTAGAAGGCGATGCGGTCGGCCGAGCCGATCCGCACCGGCGGCTTCTCCGGCCGGGTGAAGACCGCCTTGCCGTCCTGCTCCACCGATTCCAGCGCGTAGGCGCTCGGGCGGCCGCCCTCGTTGGCGATGGCCGCGTAGAAGCTCGCGAGGTCGATCATCCGCACCGGCTGCGCGCCGAGCACGAACGGGTAGTAGTTCTCGCACTCGGCGTAGAGCTGGGCTTCGAGCGCGATGTCGCAGACCCGCTTGAGGCTGGCCGGCGCCTTCTCCGCGATGCCGCCCTGCAGCAGGCGGGCGGTGACGAGGTTCTTGGAGAACTCGAGCCCGCGCCGCAGCGTCGTCGGGCCGGAGCCGCCGCCGTCGTAGTTCTTGGGTGACCAGGAATCCCCTGCCCCGCCGATCGGCGGCAGGGTGACGGGTGAGTCCATCACCAGGGTGTTGGGCTGAAGGCCGGCATTGAGCGCGGCGAGATAGGTCAACGGCTTCAGGGTCGAGCCGGGTTGGCGCACGGTCTGCGTCACCCGGTTGAGCTGGCTCAGCGGGTAGGAGAAGCCGCCGGTCATCGCCAGAATCTTGCCGGTACGGTTCTCCAGCACGATCGCGGCGCCCTGCACGGCCGGGCGGATGCGCAGCTGCGCGCGCGGCGTGCGGGAGGCGGGATCGGTCAGCTTCACCCGCACGGCGTCGTAGAGCTGCAGCCGCCCGCGGGCCGCACCGGCATCGAGGCTCGCGACGCGCCCGTCCGCGAGGCCGACCTTGGTGCCGGCTTTCCCTGTGGAGAGCACCACCGCCAGCGGCCAGTGCACGTCGTAGAGCATCGGCCGCGCCGCCTCGAGCGCACGCTGCCAGGCGGGCTTGGGACCGGCCGGTTTCGGGACCGGCGGCTGCTTGAGCGCGGCCCTCCTGCCGGGAGCCGGCTTCGCCTCGGGCACCGGCGCCGGTGCAGGCAGCAGGGCGGCTTCCGCGGTCGGCGGCGCGGCCTCGAGCTTCTTCACGGCCTCGGCGAGGCTCAGCTCCGGCCCGTCGTAGAACAGGCGGCCGGTGCCGCGCTCGTAGGCGGCGAGCCCGTCCTGAAGCGCGGCCTCGGTCGCGGTCTGCAGGCCGGCATTGACGGTGGAACGCACGGTGTAGGAGGCGCTGGTCAGGGATTCGAGGCCGGCGAAGGTCCGCGCCTCGCGGCCGAGATGCTCGACGAAGTAGAAGCCGGAATCGCGTCGCGCCGTCTCGACGGGCTTCGTGCCGAGATCGCTCTTCTGCGCCTCGGCCAGCTGCTCCTCGGTGATGACCCCGTCCTCCTTCATCCGGGAGAGGACGTAGCCGCGGCGCTCGCGGGCGCGGTCGGGGTATTTGTCGGGGCTGTAGTAGTTCGGGCCCTTGGGCAGGCCGGCGAGGAGGGCCGCCTCGGGCACCGTGAGCGTGCCGACCGATTTCCCGAACCAGCTGCGCGCCGCCATCTCGATGCCGTAAGCGCCGCGGCCGAGATAGATCCCGTTGAGGTAGAGTCCCAAGATCTGCGGCTTGGTCTGGATTTGCTCCAGCCGCGCCGCGACGATCATCTCGCGGATCTTGCGCTCGTAGGTGACGTCGTCGCCCACCGACAGGTTCTTGACCACCTGCTGCGTGATGGTCGAGCCGCCGGCCGGGCGGCCGGGCGAGGCGAGGTTGCCGATGAAGGCGCGGATCACGCCGCGCTCGTCGATGCCCTTGTGCTGGTAGAAGCGCTTGTCCTCCGCCGCGACGAAGGCCTTCTGCACCATCTCCGGCACCTCTGCGATCGGCACCACGCGCCGGCGCCCGTTCGCCTCGAAGGCCTCGGAATAGGGTTTGCCGGCGGCGTCGAGGATGATGCTCGCGCCGGGCAGCTTGGTGTCCCGCAGCGCTTCGGCCGTGGGCAGGTCCTTGACCGCGTTGTTGTAGAACTCGATCACCGCCCGCGCCTCGAACGGCGACTTGGCCGGGTTCTCGCCCTTGCAGAACTGCTTGTAGCTCGTGTTCAGCTCGGCCAGATCGAGCCCGTGCAGGATTTTGGGTGCGCTGTCTCCGGCGACGGTGGTCGGGTCCTCCATCGCCGTGCTGATGAGTTCGTCGAGGTTGATGTCCTCGATGTCGAAGCTTTTCCGCATGTGGGCGCAGCCGTCGCGCAGGATCTGCACGACCTGGTCGCCCTCGGTCGCGGGATCGAACTGCGTCTTGACCGCGTCCGGCCGCGTCGTGACCTGGCTGAGGGTCAGCGCGGTCGCGAACAGCTTGATCAGGATGGGGTTCATCGGGCGGCGGGCACCGGTGCAGGAACGCGACGACGGGCGAGGAACTTCCTACGCCCGGGCGTCTGAATACGCGCTGCACAACGCGGCTGATTTATGATGGAGGAGTTGTCCCCTCCCCCGCTCAGAAGCTCAGCTTCATCCCCGCCACGAAACTCCGCGGCGCGCCCGCATAGACCGAGCCCGTCGTCGCCGCGAGCACGGCGGCTCCATTCTGCAGGCCGGTCGCCGCGCCGATCGAGTTGGCCAGCGGGTTGGCCGAGGCGACGTAGGTCGTGTCGAAGACGTTGCGGACCTCGCCGTAGAGGTCGATCCTTTTTGCGTACCAGTCCGGCAGCAGGCTGGAATAGTGGACGTTGACGTTCACAATCGCGAAGCCCGGCACCTTCAGCAGGTTGGCGTTGTCGAGGAAGTAGCCGTCCTGCACCACCGTCTCGGCGAAGGCGCCGAGCCCGGCGAGCGGCCCGCTCGGGACGTCGTAGCCGATGCGGGCGAGGAGCTGGTGGGCGGGCACGCCGGGGATGGCGTTGCCGGCCCGGTCGAAGCGGGAGGTGCGGGTGCCGGCGCTGAGCTGCTCGACGTAGTCCGTGTAGATCTGATCGTCGAAAGTGTAGGCGAGCGTGCCGCGCCAGCCCTCGGCGAAGGCGTAGACCGCGCCCGCCTCGATGCCGCGATGCTCGGAGGCCGGGGCGTTGAAGGTGTAGCTGAGCAGCCCCGCGCCGGGGGATTGCGACAGTAGCTCGTTGCGGAAGAACTCGTAGAAGCCGGTGAGGCTGAAGCGCAGGCCCGCGACCGGGCTCCAGTCGGTGCCGAGGTCGAAGCCGAGATTCTCCTGGGTTTTCAGGTCGGTGTTGTTGCCCGGGATGCCGGCGGAGGTGACGAACAGGTTGCCGGCGCCGGGGGTGGTGTAGCCGGTGGCGACGCGTCCGCGGATGGCGAGGTCCGCGCTCGGCCGCCAGACCAGGGCGAGTTCCGGCGCGACGTTGAGGAAGCTGCGGTCCGCGGTCGACAGCGTGCGCGTCGTGCCCGCGGCCGAATAGGCGTAGGCGAGGTTTCGCCCGGTGATCCAGGTGTTCTCGGCACTGATGCCGACGACGCCGGTCCAGGCTTCCGAGAATGTCACCTCCGTGCGGGCGCGACCGCCGAGGTTCGATTGCTGCGAGAACTGGTCGCCGATGAGCGCGCCGAGGCGCGGGCCGGCGGCGGGGGCGAGGTTGAAGGTGGTGGCATGCGCGTCGAGGGCGTTGAAGCTGATCGCCGCATAGCTCAGCGCCGGGAGCCCGAAGACCTCGGAGCGGTGCGTGATGTCGCTCAGCATGTTGACCGACGGGATGCTGCCCCGGCCGGAACTGGTGAAGAACGGCTGATTGTAGTTGCGCTCGTCGTAGCCGACCTGCATGCGCCACGTCGTCTGAGCGTCGACATCGTGCTCCCAGCGCCCGGCGACGATGGTGCGCCGGTCCTTGCGCTCCAGCCCGACCTGGGCGGCGGTGACCGCCGCGGTGGGGCCGAAGGCTCCGTTGATCGGAAAATTGTAGGTCGTGCAGCCCGCGGCGGCCGTCGCCGCCGAAGCGCAGCCCCGCTGAAACGGATTGATGCGGTACTGGTCGAGGGACGAGCGCGCCGGAATGTCCGCGTGCAGCTCGTTGTCGATCACCTTCAGGGTGAAACGGTTGTCGGGCGTCGGCGTGTAGCTCGCCAACAGATTGATCGTCTGCGTGTCGTAGGAGCTGTGCTCCTGATAGCCGTTGCCGCGCACGTCGCTGGCGAACAGGCTGATCTCGACCGGCCCGCTGGCGGCGCCGACGGTGAAGTAGTTCGATAGGTAGCCGTAGCTGCCCGCATCCGTGCCGATCTCGTAGCCGTCGATCTCGCGCCCCGTGCGGGTCCGGAAAGCCAGTGCGCCGCCGGTGGCGTAATTGCCGAACAACGCCGATTGCGGGCCGCGGAAGACGTCGATGCGGGAATAGGCGCGCGGGTCGACCAGATCGAAGCGCGAGGCGCCGTCCGGCTGGGTCAGCACGAAGCCGTCCTCAAGCACCACGGTGTTCTTGGTCACGCCGGTGGAGCGGGCGTTGTTGCCGCGGATTGAAATCGTGACGTCGCGGCCGCCGTTGCCCTGGCGCACGGTGACGCCGGGGCTGTCGAGCAGAACCGAGCCGATGCTGGTGGCGGGGCGATTGGCGATGGCGCCGTCGCGGCCGACCGCCGTCACGATCTGGCCGACCGGGTTTTCGATGACGGGCGAGGCGGAGCCTGCCGGAGACGAGACGCCGAAGCCGCGGCCCTCGCCGGTGACGGAGACCTCTTCGAGGGTCACCTCGCCGGCCTCTTCAGCTTTAGCGGGCTGGCCGACAGCGAGACAGGCGAACGGAAGGGCGAGCGACAGCGCACGGGGCCAAGCCCTCGGCGAACGGGAAACACGCATGAAAAAGCTCGTCTGATCGGGAGGTGCGCAAGTGCGCAACGACCTCCGGGGCGTCGGGACAGGCGCGGATCAGGCGAGCGTGGGCGGGGCGCGCGGTTGCCCTGGGGGATGGTCGGGAGCGGAAAGCGGAGCCGGCGGCGGGATCGGCCAGGAGACGACGCGCCAGATCCCGGCCGGCAGCGCGACGGATGCGGGAACGGGCGGCAAGGGGATCGCGGCGAGGCCGGCGGTGCAGAGCGCGCACAGGCTGCAGCCCGCATGCTGCTCCGGTTCGGCCGGGCCGGCCTGATCGCCGGCCGGCATCCTGCTGCAGATCACGGTGCCGGCCAGGGGATCGGCCGAGGCGCCGAGCATGCGCAGGCCCACCACGGGCGCGAGCGCCTGGAGCCAGAGGGCGAAGAGGATCAGTCCCGCCCCGATGATGCCGCGATGCGTCACGGGCCTCTCTTCGACGATCCAGCGCGGATCGAACCCTTCCCGGATAGAAGCGCCGGTTTCCCTCCGCCAGGGCCGGCCGATGTCTCAGGTGGTTTCTGGTCGAGCGTGACCCCGGCGCCACAGGTCGTCACGTCGGGCGGAATTGTGTGGACCGGAACCCTCGCGGGTGCATCGCCAGGGCGATCCGGCTAAGGAGAGCCGTGGCGCCGGACGCGGCGCGAAATCGATCGGACGCCGATGACGGGAACGCTTCGCGCCGGGATCATCCCGGTCACGCCCTTCCAGCAGAACTGCACCCTGATCTGGGACGACGCGACCAAGGTCGGCGCGGTCGTCGATCCCGGCGGCGACCTCGACCGGATCGAGGCCGCGATCAAGGATCAGGGCATCACGATCGAAAAGATTCTTCTGACGCACGGCCATATCGACCATGCCGGCGGCGCGGCCGAACTCAAGGAGCGCCTGGGCGGCGTGCCGATCGAGGGGCCGCACCCGGCAGACCGGTTCCTGCTCGACAAGCTGCCGGAGACCGGCGCCGGTTACGGGATCGCGGGTGCCCGCGCGGTGACGCCGGATCGCTGGCTCGACGAGGGCGATCAGGTCACCGTCTCGGGCCTGACCTTCGACATCCTGCACGCGCCCGGCCACTCCCCCGGCAGCGTCGTGTTCATGAGCCGCGACGAACGGCTGGCGCTGGTCGGCGACGTGGTGTTCCAGGGCTCGGTCGGCCGCACGGATCTGCCCGGCGGCAACCACGAGCAGCTGATCCGGGCGATCCTCGAGAAGGTGCTGCCGCTCGGCGACGACGTCGCCTTCATTCCGGGTCACGGGCCGACGGGGACCCTCGGCCAGGAACGGCAGTCGAACCCGTTCCTTCAGGGTTGAGGGCGGCGACGACGCGGGGGGGCACGTTCCAATCCGTCATTGCGAGCGGCAGGCGAAGCAATCCAGGGCCAACTCACCGACCGTCGAGAGCGGGGCCCTGGATCGCTTCGCTACGCTCGCGATGACGGTGGCGGACCGCCAAAACCTATCCCCTGCCGGCCGCCGCGCGCAGTCGAAAATCGATGCATTCGCAAGGCGGAACGCTTATATCAGCCGGGCACAGAGATCGCAGGCGCGCGCCCGGCGCACCATCCTCACGTCGTCGGGCCGGAAGAACCCCAAACGAACGCCTCGCCTGCTAGAGGAAGTTCATGTCCGACAACGAGAATTTCGAAAGCGCCGACGCGTACGGCGCCGAGTCGATCCGGGTGCTCAAGGGCCTCGACGCCGTGCGCAAGCGGCCCGGCATGTATATCGGCGACACCGACGACGGCTCCGGCCTGCACCACATGGTCTACGAGGTCGTGGACAACGCCATCGACGAGGCGCTCGGCGGGCACGCCGACCTCGTCACCGTGACGCTGAACGCCGACGGTTCGGTGACGGTCTCGGATAACGGCCGCGGCATCCCGGTGGACATCCACAAGGAAGAGGGCGTGTCGGCGGCCGAGGTCATCATGACCCAGCTCCATGCCGGCGGTAAGTTCGACCAGAATTCCTACAAGGTCTCGGGCGGCCTGCACGGCGTCGGCGTCTCCGTCGTCAACGCCCTGTCGCAATGGCTGCGCCTGCGCATCTGGCGCAACGGCATGGAGCACGCGATGGAGTTCCGCCACGGCGACGCCGTGGCCCCCCTCGACGTGGTCGGGCCCGGCAACGGCCGGCGCGGCACCGAGGTCTCGTTCCTGGCCTCCACCGACACCTTCACCATGGTCGAGTTCGACTATGGCACCCTCGAGAAGCGGCTGCGCGAACTCGCCTTCCTGAACTCGGGCGTGCGCATCGTCCTCACCGATGCGCGCCATGCCGAGCACAAGCGCGAGGAGCTCTGCTACGAGGGCGGCGTCGAGGAGTTTGTCCGCTACCTCGATCGCTCGCGAAAGCCCATCGACGGCGTCACCCGGCCTCTGATGGTGCGCGGCGAGCGCGACGGCATCCGGGTCGAATGCGCGCTGTGGTGGAACGACTCGTTCAATGAGACGGTGCTGCCCTTCACCAACAACATCCCGCAGCGCGATGGGGGCACCCACATGGCGGGGTTCCGCGCCGCCCTGACGCGCCAGCTCACCGGCTATGCCGACTCGTCGGGCGTCTCCAAGCGCGAGAAGGTCGCGCTCACCGGCGAGGATTGCCGCGAGGGCCTGACCGCGATCGTCTCGGTGCAGGTGCCGGACCCGAAATTCTCGTCGCAGACCAAGGACAAGCTGGTCTCGTCCGAGGTGCGCCCGGCGGTGGAGAACATCCTCAACGCCGGCCTCTCGACCTGGCTGGAGGAGAACCCGTCGCAGGCGAAGTCCGTGATGGCCAAGGTCGTACTCGCGGCGGCGGCCCGCGAGGCGGCCCGCAAGGCGCGCGAGACCATCACCCGCAAAGGCGCGCTCGACATCGCCTCGCTGCCCGGAAAGCTCGCCGACTGCCAGGAGCGCGACCCGTCGAAATGCGAGATCCTGCTTGTGGAGGGCGATTCCGCCGGCGGCTCGGCCAAGCAGGGTCGCGACCGCACCTTCCAGGCGGTTCTGCCGCTGCGCGGCAAGATCCTGAACGTCGAGCGCGTGCGCGCCGACCGGATGCTGTCCTCGGCCGAGATCGGCACGCTGATCACGGCGCTCGGCGCCGGCATCGGCCGTTCGAGCACGGACCGCGAGGGCTTCAACCCAGAAAAGCTGCGTTACCACCGCATCATCATCATGACGGATGCCGACGTCGACGGCTCCCACATCCGCACGCTGCTGCTGACGTTCTTCTTCCGCCAGATGCCCGAGCTGATCGAGCGCGGCCACCTCTACATCGCCCAGCCGCCGCTCTATAAAGCCGAGCGCGGCCGCCGGATCATCTACCTTAAGGACGAGCGCGCCCTCGAAGACTACCTGATCGACCAGGGCGTCGAGGGGGCGATCCTCCGGCTCGCTTCAGGCACGGAGTTCGGCGGCGAACAGCTCAAGGTGCTCGTCGAGGAGGCGCGCGCCTTCCGCAGCGTCGTCCAGGGCCTGCATACCCGCTACGACCGCTCCGTGGTCGAGCAGACCGTACTCGCCGGCGCCCTCTCTCCGGAGATCGCCGACAACGTCGGCGAGGCGGAGGCCCTGGCCGACGTCGTCGCCAAGCGCCTGGACCAGATCGCCGAGGACATCGAACGCGGTTGGGTCGGCGAGGCGAGCGAAGGCGGCTACGCCTTCAGCCGGACCCTGCGCGGCGTGCGCCAGGTCTCTACCCTCGACGCCTCGCTGATCGCCTCGCAGGAGGCGCGACGGCTGCATGCGCGTTCGCCGAACCTGCGCGAGATCTACCACGAGCCGGTCGTGCTCGCGCGCAAGGGCGACGAGGAGATTCTGCACGGCCCCGTCGGCCTGTTCGAGACGATCATGGCCTTCGGCCGCAAGGGCTTGCAGCTCCAGCGCTACAAGGGCCTCGGCGAGATGAATCCCCACCAGCTCTTCGAGACGACGCTGGACCGCGAGACCCGCTCGCTGCTGCAGGTGAAGGTCAAGGACACCCAGGATGCCGACGACCTGTTCGTGAAGCTCATGGGCGATATCGTCGAGCCGCGCCGCGAGTTCATTCAGGAGAACGCCCTGAACGTGGCCAACCTCGACGTGTGAGGCGGGGTCGCCGTCACGCCGGGCATCGTTCCGCGGTCTCGTTCAATCCGTCTCGCCCCTGAGCGGGCGGGCCAGGAGCCGGGCCACGACGCCGTCGACGTCGGAGGTGCCCGACACCACGTCGGCCACCGCTTCCGCCACCGGCATCTCGACGCCCTTGGCGCGGGCGAGGTCGATCAAGGCAGCCGCGGTGAAGGCGCCTTCGGCGAGCTTGCCGCCGGATGCCTTTTCGGGGGAGGCGCCGCGTCCGAGGCGGTCGCCGAAGGCGAAGTTTCGCGATTGCGGCGAGGAGGCGGTCAGCACGAGGTCGCCGAGGCCGGACAGGCCCATCAGCGTCTCGGGCCGGCCGCCATAGGCTTTCGAGAACCGCATCAGCTCCGCGAAGGCGCGGGCGATGAGGGCGGCCCGCGCGCTCTCGCCGAGGCCGCGGCCGGCGACGATGCCCGAGGCGATGGCCAGCACGTTCTTGCCGGCTCCGCCGATCTCGACCCCGCGCACGTCGTCGGTGTGGTAGAGCCTGAAGGCTGGCCCCGAGATCAGGCCGGCGAGCCGGGCGGCTTTCGCGCCGTCGGCGCAGGCGAGCGTCACGGCGGTGGGCAGGCCGCGGGCGACGTCGGTGGCGAAGCTCGGGCCGGACAGCACCGCGACGGTCGCCCCCGGCAGGACCTCGGCGGCGACGCCGCTCATGAACGAATCCGTGCCGCGCTCGATGCCCTTGGCGCAGAGCACCAGGGCCGCGCCGCCGAGATGCGGCCCGAGCTGCCCCAACACCTCGCGCAGCGTCTGCGCCGGGGTCACCAGCAGCACCGTGCCGGCCTCGACGAGACTCGCCTCGTCGCTCGTCGCGCGCACCTGCTCGTGCAGGGGGATGCCGGGCAGGTAGCGGGTGTTGTCGCGGGTTTTCTGGAGCCGGTCGGCGCTGGCGGGATCGCGCAGCCACAGGGTGACGTCGCGTCCGGCGCAGGCCGCGGCATTCGCGAGCGCCGTGCCCCATGAGCCGCCGCCGACGACGGCGACGCGGTTGGCTCGTCCGTTCTCGACGCTCATGATGCCTCCCGGCTCAGCAGGTTTCGGAAAGGTGCCCCGCGGCTTTCCGATGAAAACCTGCGACGACAGAAAAAGCCAAGCAGATCAGTGTTGGCCTGCCAACGCGGGTCTGCCTGGTTCTCGCCGGCACCCTCGATCCTCCCGCCACCGCCGTCAACGCCGCGATCAGGCCGTGACGGGCTCGGAGCCCGCGCCGCGGATGCCGAGCCGCTCGCAGAGCCGCAGGATGTTCATCATCAGGCGGTTGACGATCTCGGTCTCGTTGCCGCCGTTGCGGACGTCGAGGCCGTATTTCAACGTCACCTCGATGCCGTCCTGGCCAAGCGCCGAGACCGCGACCGAAGTGCGCTCCGGCGTCGATTCGGGGATCTCGGCGACGAGGTCCCGCACGCCCGAGACCAGCGCCTCGATCTGCGGCACGCTGGTCTGGTAGGGGATCGGGAGCTTGGCCGAGTTCAGGTGGAAGCGGCGGGTGCCGAGGTTGTTCACGGTGGCGTCCGAGAGCTTGCCGTTCGGCACGATGATCAGGCTGTCGTCGGCGGTGCGCACGCGGGTCGATCGGATGCCGACATGCTCCACCGTGCCCTTGGTGTCGCCTGTGGCGATCCAGTCGCCGCGCCGGAACGGCCGGTCGATCGCCAGGATGCCGGCGCCGAACACGTTCGACAGGGTTTCTCGCGAGGCGAAGGCGACGGCGAGGCCGCCGATGGAGAGGCTGGCGATCACGCCCTCGTAGGGTAGCGAGAGCTGGATCGCGATATAGGTCAGCCCTGCCGCCACCAGCGCGATCTTGAGGGCGCCGAAGCCGAGGGAGACCAGGATGTTGTCCATGGTCATGCGGCCGCCCTCCCCACCGGTGAAGTAGCGCATGACGACGGCGTCCACGAGCCGCCAGCCGAGCCACATCACCGAGAGTGCCAGCATCACGCCGGTCACGCCCACCGAGACGCGGGTGGCGAGGTCCGGCAGGCCGAGTGCCGGAACGAGGGCGTTGTAGACGACGAAGGTCGCCGTGCCCCAGAGCGGCCAGCGGAAACCTTTTCGCGTGGCGGCCGGGTCGGCTTCACCCACCGCACGCACCAGGAAGGCCAAGAGAACGCGTGCAAAAATCCAGCCGAAGCCGATCGCGGCCATGATCACGACGGCCCAGCCGGCGATCTGCCAGGCCTCCAGCGGCCCGACTTCCGTCAGCATCGGCGCGGCGACGCCGCGCACCCATTTGCGCACCTTGAAGAACACCGAGGGCGGCGCCGGCAGGCCCTTGGCCTCGGCCGTCGGCATCTCCTCGACCGCCACATAGAGATCGCGCGCCTTGTGCACGGTGTCCGAGGTGAACTTCCAGCTCATGCCGTCGCCGGTACCCTTCGGCGCGATCACAATGCGCCCTTCCGGGTGGCTGAAGACGACGAAGGGCTCGCGGTTCTCGGGGTCGTCCGAGATCTCCTGGGGCGCCATCACCCCGATGCGGTTCACGACACCGTTGAGATATTGCAGCGCCAGCACGCCCTGGTCGTCGCGCACGGCCTCGCTGAGTTCGGAGGTGTCGAGGCTGGCGAGCGCCTGGGCGCGGCCGCCTGCGTTCCACTCCGAGAAGGCGCGGGTGAAGCTGCGCATGGCGTCGCGCGCGTTGCGGCGGAGCTTGTACGCCTCGGGGCTCGGCGGACGGCCGCCGGAGCGGGCGAACAGCGCCTTGCGGGCGGCGTCCAGCGTCGCCTCGTCGGGCATCGCCACGAACCATTTCTCGTTTTTTCGGACGAGTTTGAGCGGCAGGCTCGCTCCGGTGCCGGCCTGTTCGAGCTTGAGCTCGACCGTGTCGGATTCGGTCTTCCGGCCGGGCACGCCGTGCAGGCGGAACGTGGTCTGGTCGACGAGGTTGAACAGCGTCTGCGCCTGGCCGAGCTTCTGCTCCGGGTTGACCGATCCGGCGTCGTTGCCGAAGTCGATCACGGCGACCGCGCGCGTCATCTGGTCGGGCGCATCGTAGCGGGCGCTGTTGCCGGCCTCGACGAAGGTGCGGAGCGCCTGACGCGGGCCGCGCTGGTCGAGCCCGAGGGCCTCGGGGCTGCTGGGAATGCGTCCGCCGGTCCACCACTCGCCGGTATCGAAGCGGCCCATGAAGGACTGGCCGTCATTCGCCAGCACGAACTCGATGCCGCCGGAGCGCGTGCCTTGGATCCAGCGCCCCTTCAGCGTGCGCCCCTCGACCTCTCCCTCGATCGAGCCGTCGTAGGAGAGATAGCTGCCGTGGACGTGGCTGCCTTCTTGCTGCAGCGCCATCCGCGCACCGCCCTGCCGCCAGCGTGTGTTCCAGGTGCCGCTCCAGCTCGGATCGGCGGCGGAGGCCATGGCGGGCAGGAGGGCGACGCTGAGGAGGACGAGCAGAAGGCGGACGGCGACGTGCATTGCGTTCCGGAGACTATGGATGATCGCCGGAAACTAGTCGGCGATTTCGCAAGGTCAACCGCTCGGTCTGAGGCCACGTTTTGGCCTTATTTCATCGGGCGCTCCGACTTAATCAATCTAGACAGTGTATAAAATGTTTTTAGATTTCGAAAAATCCGAAGTGATTTAGGGGAAATCTTCGAGAGTGCCTTGATCTCAATAGCGATCGATCTGGCGCATGAGCCTCAGCCCCTTTCCCGGATCACCTTCTGCTGCCCTGCAGGTGTCCGGGAAAGGGGCGGAAATCTATGCGATTACGCCGCCACCGGCGGTAGCGCGAAAGGCCAGCGGGCGCGGGCGGGCGCGGTGAGGTCGTCGACGAGGCCGGCGCGGAGGCGCTCCAGGCCGGCCCAGGCGATCATCGCGCCGTTGTCGCCGCAGAGCGCGACGGGCGGTGCGACGAAGCTCAGGCCCACCTGCCCCGCTTGCGCGGCGAGGGCCCGGCGCATCGCGCCGTTGGCCGCGACGCCGCCGGCCGCGACGAGGGCGGTCGGGCGGCCGGCGACGGCGTCGAAGCCGCGCAAGGCCACCCGCACGCGGTCGGCGACCACGTCGACGACCGCCGCCTGAAAGCTCGCGCAGAGGTCGGCGACGTCGGTGCGGGCGAGCGGCGCGATTTTTTCGGCCTCGATCCGAACCGCCGTCTTGAGGCCGGACAGGGAGAAGTCGGCCTCGCGCCGGCCGAGCATCGGCCGCGGCAGGGCGAAGCGCTCGGGATTGCCGGTCTCGGCCATGCGCTCGACCTCGGGACCGCCCGGATAGCCGAGACCCAAAAGCTTCGCGACCTTGTCGAAGGCCTCGCCGATGGCGTCGTCGATGGTGGTGCCGAGACGGACGTAATCGCCCACGCCCTTCACCGCGACGAGCTGGGTGTGGCCGCCGGAGACGAGCAGCAGCAGGTAGGGGAAGGCGAGCCCGTCGGTCAGGCGCGGCGTCAGCGCGTGCGCCTCGAGGTGGTTCACGGCGAGGAGCGGCTTGCGCGCCACGAGCGCGAGGGCCTTTGCCGTCACCAGCCCGACCAGCACGCCGCCGATCAGGCCGGGGCCGGCCGCCACCGCGATGCCGTCGACCTCGGCCAGCGTCGTGCCGGCCTTGTCCAGGGCGCGAACGATCAGGCGGTCGAGCACCTCGACATGGGCGCGGGCCGCAATCTCCGGCACCACGCCGCCATAGGCCGCGTGCTCGGCGATCTGGCTCAGGATCTCGTTGGAGAGGATCCGGCCGCTCTGAGCGTCGCCGTCGGCAGTGGTCACGACCGCGGCGGCGGTCTCGTCGCAGGTGGTTTCGATGCCGAGGATCTTCATCGCATTCCGCGCGCTGGGCGGCGACCGATGAGCCGGTTTCGCCGAGGATGAGCCAAGTCTACCTGGCCAATGCAAGTCTACATGGCAAAGGATGGTCCAAGGGTTTACGGCAGAACGATCCGAGGGAACAGCGAGCCCGGCTTTGTCGAGGGGGGCCATGCGAATCTGGGTGGCCCGGCCCGAGCCGGGAGCCGCGCGTACGGCGGAGAGGCTGCGCGCACTCGGCCACGAACCGCTCCTCGCCCCCGTGCTCTTCGTGGTGCCGAGCGAAGGGCCGCGGCCCCGGGGCGCGTTCGACGGCGTTCTTCTCACCAGCGCCCAAGGCGCGGGATTGCTCGCAGCGGCCGGGCTTGCCTCCGACGTTCCCGTGTTTGCCGTCGGCAGGCGGACGGCCGAGGCCGCGCGGGCGGCCGGGCTCGCTCGCGTAGTCGCGGCAGAGGGCGACGCGGCCACCCTGGCGCGGCGCGTCGCGGCCAGCCTGCGGCCGGGCGCCTGCCTGCTCCATGTCGCGGGCGAGGACCGCAAGGCGGAGCCGGGAGCGAGCCTCGATGCCGCCGGCTACCGCGTGACGGTGTGGGAGGCCTACGCGGCGCGGGCCGTCGACGCCCTGCCCGCCCCCGTCACCGAGGCCTTGGGCGACGGAAGCCTCGCGGCGGTGCTGCATTATTCGCGGCGCAGCACCGCGACGGCGCTCCGACTCACACAAACCGCCGGACTCGACGGAGCGTTTCGCGGAGTCGAGCATTACTGCCTGTCGGCAGACGTGGCCGTACCCCTGGTCGAGGCCGGACTCGTGGCCCATTTCGTTGCGGCGCGGCCGAGCGAGGATGCGCTCCTGGCCGGTCTTCCGCATTCGGCCTGAGGGCAGCCCTCGTCCGCATGGGCTGTCGGTGCTAGGCCGACAACAGAAAACGGGGTCTTCGCGGGCCGGGCATCTCACGATGCCGCGTCCGACGGCAGGCCCGAGAAGAGGGATGATACGCCCGTGACTTCATCGGCAGACGAGCGCGGCAAGCCCACCGACCGACCGGGCGACACCTCCGGCAAGCCGGCTTCGGCCACGCCGGGCGGCGCACCTGCCAAGCCCGGCTCGACCGGCAGCAGCGCCATGCCGTCGAGCGCGACTCCCAAGCCTGCCGAAACTCCGAAGGTGGTCGAGCCTGCCAAGCCCGCTGCGGCGACCGGCACTGCGTCGAGCGGTGCCGGCGCGAAGCCGGGAGACGCGACACCGCCTGCCGCAACATCGGCTGCGCCCAAGCCGGGCGTCACGGAACCGGCCAAACCCACCGTGGCGAGCACGGAACCCGTCAAGCCAGGATCCAGCGGTGCCGGTGCGGCCGGCGTCATGGATGCGTCGGCGAAGCCGGTCAGTTCCGGCCCCAACACGGTCTGGTCTACCAGCCGTGGCCAGAGTGGCGCGACGTCCGGTTCCGCCGCCTCCCCCACGCAGCCGGCGAAATCGGGCGCGACCGGCAGCAGCGCGGTTCCGCCCGTCGCGCCGTCGCCCGCCTCCGGATCTGCCAAGCCCGAGGCGCCCGCCAAAGCCGGGGCGACCGGCAGCAGCGCCATCGGCCCCGACGCGGCCAAGGACGCATCGAAGGATACAACGAAGGACGGCAGCAAGCCCGCCTCCGGTGCCGGCACGGTGCCCCCGGCCGGTGCCACGCGGGTGAAACCCGAGGATGCGCTGACCGATGGTCCGATCCTCGACCTCAAGGCCAATCGCGGCGCCGATCCGGCCGGCGCCAAGACCGGAGGCAAGGATAGCGCTGCCAAGCCGGCCGCGTCGTCCGCTCCCTCGGTCGCGGCCGCCAAGTCCGGCGCGGGCCTCGGCGCCCTCGCCGCATCCGGATTGCTGGGCGGCGTGAGCGGTGCCGTCCTGCTGTTCCTGCTCGCCCAGACGGGCATGCTCACGCCGAAGGGCGATGCGGCTCGTTTCGACGCCCTCGACAAGCGCATCGCCGCGCTCGCACCGGCCGATGCCGTGGCGGCCCTCGACCGGCGTGTCGCCGCCAACGAGACGGCGCTGAAGCCCCTGCCCGAGGCCTTGACCAAGGCCCAGGCCGCGGCTTCGTCCGCGGGCGAGAAGGCGGATCAAGCGCTCCAGAAGGCGGGCGGAGCCCCCGCTGTTCCGGCGGCCGACGGATCGACGCCGGCTCCGGCCGCGCCGGCCGACCTCGTCGCCCGGCTCGACGCCCTCGACCAGCGTGTCTCCGCCCTCCAGGAGGAGCCGGCCCGCGAGCAGGGCTCGGAGGCCAGGCTCGGCGCAACGCAGAACGGTGACGCGACGGTCCGGCTCGCCGATCTCGACGAGCGTCTGAAGGCGCTGGAGACCAAGGGTCAGGCGCAGGGCGCGCCGTCCGTGCCGGAGGAAGATATTGCGCCGAAGCTCGCGGCCCTGCAGGGCGATGTCGAAACCCGCGCCAAGGCGAACGAGGCCGCCGACAAGGCGCTCGGCCAGCGCCTCGACCAGTTGCAGCAATCCCTCGACGGCCGGGTCGCGGCCGCGACGGAGGCGGTGCAGCAGGTGACGCAGGCCAGCCGACAGACGGCAGAGGCCAACAAGGCTCAGGCCGACGAGGCCGCCAAGGCGGTCGACCGCCGTCTGCAGGAGCAGGCCGACCGCATCGCCACCCTCGACAAGACGGTCGACGGCAGCGCCAAGGCGGCGACGGTGCAGGCGACGCTCCGCGTCGTCGCGGCGAACCGCATCTCCGACGCCCTCGCGACCGGCGCGCCCTATGCGGACGCCCTCGGCAGCCTGCGCGGCAGCGATGCCGGGGACGGGGCGGGCCTCGCACCGCTCTCGGCCTTCGCCGACACGGGCGCCCCGACCGCCGCGGCGCTCGCCGAGGCGTTCAAGCCGATCGCCGAGAAGATCGCGGCGGCCCGCCGCTCGGCCCGCGCAGCCTCGCTCGCCTCCAGCGGCAGCATCGGCGACCGCCTGATGAGCATGGCGGAATCGGTGGTGCAGGTGAAGCGCGTGGCCCCGGGCGGCGGCTCGGCCGGCGGAACGGGGGCAGCGCCGGCAGCCGACGACGAACCCGAGGCCCGGGTTCAGGATGCGCTGGATGCCGGCCGTCTCGGTGATGCCGCCAAGGCCTTCGAGGCGTTGCCCGACGACGTCCGGGCTCAGGCCAAGGATTTCGGCGCCCGGCTGAAATCCGCTGCGGACGCCCAAGCAGCGGCGCGGTCGCTTCAGGCCGACGCGTTCAAGGCGCTGTCGGCGCCGGCGGCCGCTCGTTGAGCGTGATCTTGCCAGTTCGCAGCAGCGCTCCGATCGCGGGGCGGTGCATCACGGCAGGGGCCGAGGGGGCAAAAGCCGCCCCGCTCCCTGCCCATCATCCCATTCAAAGCCTCGGCGCCGACGATCCCGCGGGATCCGGCTCCCGGACGCCCAGGAGTTCTTGACCGAATGTGGCGCGCTCTCGTCTTCCTCGCCCTCCTGGCGCTCGCCGCCTACGGCGCCGTCTGGGTTGCCGACCATCCCGGCACGGTCACGATCGTCTGGAGCGGCTATCAGATCGGCGTCAGCCTCGCGGTCGCCCTCGTCGTCGTTGTCGTGGCGGCCCTGGTCATCGGTCTGATCCTGGCGGTGGTGCGCGGGGTGATCGGCCTGCCGTCCTTCCTCAGCCGCTCGACGCGCGAACGCCGCCGCGCCAAGGGCATGTCGGCGCTCTCGCGCGGCATGATCGCGGTGGGCTCCGGTGATCCGCTCGCCGCCAAGCGCCACGCGGGCGATGCCGAACGCCTGCTCGGCGCGCAGCCGCTGACGCTCCTGCTCAAGGCGCAGGCGGCCCAGATCTCCGGTGATCGCGATGCGGCCGAGACGGCGTTCCGGAGCATGGCCGACGATCCCGAGACGCGGGTGCTCGGCCTGCGCGGCCTCTATGTCGAGGCCCGCCGCCGGGAGGACGAGCCGGCGGCCCGCGCCTACGCGACGGAAGCGGCGCGTCTCGCCCCGAGCGTGACCTGGGCGAACGAGGCCGTGCTCGAGGCGCAATGCGCCGACGGCGACTGGTCGGCCGCCACCGAGACGGTGGAGCGCCGCGCCTCCCTCGGCCTGCTGGACAAGCAATCCGCCCGCCGCCAGCGCGCGGTCCTGCTCACCGCCTCCGCGCAGATCCACGAGGCCGGCGAGCCGGATACGGCTTTGGCCCAGGCGCAGAAGGCGGTGAGCCTCGCGCCGGAACTGGTGCCGGCGGCCTGCATCGCCGGGCGGCTGCTCGCCCGGAAGGGCGATCTGCGCAAGGCGGCCAAGGTGGTGCAGACCGCCTGGAAGGCCGAGCCGCATCCCGATCTCTCCAAGGTCTATCTCGGCCTGCGCCCCGGCGACTCGACGCAGGACCGCCTCGCCCGCGCCGAGACCCTGGCGCGGCTCTCGACCTGGCATCCCGAGGGCCGCCTCGCCGTCGCCCAGGCGGCGAGCGAGGCGCGGGAATTCGCCAAGGCGCGCGAAGCTTTGGCTCCCCTCGTCGCCGACTGCCCGACGGTGCGCACCTGCATGATGATGGCGCGGATCGAGCAGGCGGAGCACGGCGCCGACACGGGCCGTGCCCGCGAGTGGCTGTCGCGTGCCGCCCGCGCCCCGCGCGATCCGGCCTGGATCGCCGACGGCATGACCTCCGAGCGCTGGGCGCCGGTCTCGCCGGTCTCGGGCCGCGTCGACGCCTTCGTCTGGAAGACCCCGCCTGAATTGCTGGCCGGTCCGGAGGACGGCGACGAGGAGCACCAGCCGTCGCCGGGCTACGCCTCCCACGACACCAAGGCACTCCCTTCGGCCTCGGGCGGCATCGCGAGCGCCAGCTGGACGCCGAAGCCGAAGGCCGATCCGGTCTCGGGGAGCGCCTATCTGACCGACCGCGGCACGCCGCCGGTGCTGCCCGTCTTCAAGCAGGGTGAGCCGGCAGGCAGCGGGGAGGCTCCGCCGCTGCGCGGCCTGTCGTGAGTGCTGCCGGGACAGTCTCGATTCGGCGGGCTTAAAGCTCGATTCACGTAAACTCGCCTAACGTGAGCTTAGCGAGTTCTGCGTAATCGAAAGCCCATGACCTCATCCGTCATCGACGCGCCGGACGTGACCGGCCTCATCGAACTCTCGCGCGATCCGGGACTCGATCTGAAGCCGGTCATCCTGCGCGTGCAGACCGACCTGTTTCTGGCCGCACCGATCCGCGACCGGGCGGTGCTGTCCTCCTTCGCCTCCCTCGCGGGCGGGCTGATCCCGATCGTCGACGACGAGACGGCCCTGACCGTCGCGACGAAGCTCGCGCCCTGCCCCGAGACGCCGCAATCCGTCCTGGCCGCACTCGCCGCCCGCGGCAGCCCCGTCTGCGAAATCGTGATCGACACGGCCGTCGTCATCGGTCCGACCGTCATCACCGCCGCGCTCTCCTCGGGTGCCGACATCGGCAAGGCCATCGCCGCCCGCGAAGAGCGTGACCGCCTGAACGCACCGGATCCCGAGATCGCCGATCTCGAGCGCGCCCGTGATCCCCACGCCCGCCTCGATCGCGCGACCCTGGACCGCCTGATGGTCCGCGCCCGACGCGAGGCGGACCTCGCCGCGCCCCTGCTCGGCCGCCACGATATCGCCGCCGCCGACCTCGCGCCGCTCTGGCTGCACGCCGAGCCGCCGCAGCGCGCGAAGATCCACGAGGCCGCTGCCGCCACCGCCGCCCTGCGTTCCCACCCGCAGGCTCCGCGCGACATCGGCGTCGTGCTGACCGGGCTCTCGCGCGGCGGCGACGTGAAGGGATTCCTGGCGGCGCTCGCCGAAGGCCTCGGCTTGCCCGGCGGCTTCCTCGGCTCGGCCCCGAACCCGTCCTCACGCTACGATCTGCTGACCCTGGCCCTGCGCGCCGCCGATCTCAGCGAGGCGGAGGCCGTCTACGTCTTCCTCACGCTCAACCCCACCGTCGCCCGTTCGGCCGACCGGGTGTTCGAGCTGGTCCAGCTCTTCCGGTCGCTGACGCGCCCGGCCGCCCGCGATCTCCTCGGCGCGATCCTCGACGTGAGGCTGCCGGAACGGGTCTCGGGCGCGGAGCACCGGCCCTACTACGCCCCGGATGCCGCCAAGCCACGCCAGGCTGCCGAGCGCATCTCGTCGCGCAACATCATCCTGCCCGGACGCCTACGCCAGTCGGTCTGAGCATCGGCTCGAAACGTGGCCGCCGGTTTTCGGGACACGTCGACGGGTCCAGCGAAAGATCAAGCCATCAGTTCGAGCCCGTGGCGGCCGTCCCGGTCGTCGATCTCGATGATCCAGAGGTCCTCGTCGAAGCGGACCTCCTTGGCGATGCGGGCTTCGACGTCGGGGCTGTCCGCGCCCGTCAGCATCACGGAGAAGCGCCGTTCGCCGTCATCCGCCGCGATCAGGGCCTGAGGGGCCGGCCCGTAGAGGTCGGCGGTCCCGTCCAAGCGGTCGACCTTGACGAAGATCGCCCCGGCTTCGGGCGATCCACGCCGTCGCTGGACGGCGGGAATGCCCTCGACGCCGAGACGGCGCAGATGTGCGGAGACCCAGAAATCGGCGCGGAGGCGAGGCATGGCACGGCGATAGCGCGTCGCCGGCTGCGTTGCACGCCCCCAGGCGGGCTCAGCCCTTGGCCGAGCCGGCCTTGGAGGCGAGTTCGCGGAGCGTGCGGCCGGAGGCCTCGCCGGTCACCGGGATCTTGCGGTCGCGCTCGAACTTCTCGATGGCGGCCTTGGTGGCCGGCCCCATGACGCCGTCCGCCTTGATTGTGCCGTAGCCGAGCTTCGACAGGGCGCGCTGCGCCTGTGCGACCTTGTCGACGGCCTTCGGCGTCACCGACGCCGTGGTGTCGCCGGCGGAACGCAGGATGTCGCCGATGGCGTCGCGTGCGGGCGCCTTCTCGGCATGTTTGGGCTCCGGCTTGTCCTTCGATGCAGGCTCGGCGGACGTCTGCGCGACCTGAACAGGCGCCGCGGGCGCCTTCGCCACGGGAGCCGGCTCGGCCCTGGCGTGCTGCGCGACCGGCTGCGGCAGGATCGGAGCCGGATGGCGGCCCGCCTGGAAGCCCAAGGCATTCACCGTCACGTACCCGACGGCCGCCAGGGCCGCCAGGGAGCCGAGCGTCTCGCCCGGACGGGTCGTGCACACCCGGCCCGTCCAGCGGCCGAGCGCGACGACCGTCGCCAGGAACTCACTGGGCGTGGAGCCGGTCGCCGCCGCGCGGGAGGCCCGGCGCGGCGCGGCCTTGGCCGCCGACTTGCCGGGACGCATGTCGCGGGGGACGACGATCTCGCGCTGATCCCGCTGCGTGGTTGGTTCGCGCATCAAAGCGCTCCCTCGATGGTTCGGACAGCCGGGGCGGTGGATCGCCGTCGGCGCAGAATGGTCAACCGGCCCGCCTGAGGGGCATCGCGCCCGACAGTGGATCGTCGTCGAACAGGCCGATCGGCAGCCGCACCACGGTCGGAGCCGGGCCGGAGGACGGCGCCGCACCGCGGAGGGTGGTCCGGATCGGCGCGGGCTCCGACGGCGTCGCGCCCCGCCGTGGACCGAGCGGCAGCGTCACCGAGACCGTCGTGCCCTGGCCTGGCGCGCTCTCGATCGAGATCGAGCCGCCATGCAGGCCGACGAGGCCGCGCACCACCGAGAGGCCGAGGCCGGTGCCTTCGTGCGCCCGCTCGTAGCCGCCATTCGCCTGGAAGAAGGGGTCGCCGATACGGGGCAGGTCCGCCTCGGCGATGCCGCTGCCGGTGTCGCTCACCACGAGGTCCAGATAGCTCGCGCCGCGCCGCACGCCGACGTGGATCCGCCCGCCCTTGGGCGTGAACTTCACGGCGTTCGAGATCAGGTTGATCAGAACCTGCCGGCAGGCGCGGGCGTCGGCGTTGATGGCGCTGCCGCGCGGGATCGCTCCACGCACCAGCCGGACGCCGGCATCGTCGATCTTCAGCTGCATCAGGTCGCAGCAGCCGCCGACCAGTTCGCTGACGTCGAGCGTCTCGGGCTCGAACTCGAAATGACCGCTCTGGATGCGCGACATGTCGAGCAGCGTGTTCACGACGCCGAGCAGGTGCCGGCCCGAGGAGGCGATGATGTCGGCGTATTCCTTCCCGCGGTCGGCCGTGATCGTGCAGGCGCCCTCGCCCCCGAGTACTTCGGAGAAACCGATGATGGCGTTGAGCGGCGTGCGCAGCTCATGGCTGACGGTAGCGAGGAAACGGCTCTTCACGGCGTCGGCGCGCTCGGCGTCGGCCCGGGCCTTGTCGAGCTCGGCGGCGTGGCGGTGATGCTCGGAGACGTCGCGGGTGACGGCGACGACGGTAGCCGCGTTGGCGCCGCCCTGGCCGGCCTCGATACGATGGGCGCGCATTTCCGCGAAGATCGAGCGGCTGCCGTCGGCACTCGGCGTGTCGAGATGCAGGCGGAAGGGCACCGTCGTGGGCTCGCCGCTCACCGCGACGTCGCTGATCGCCTTCAGCAGGGCCGGCCGGTCGCCGATATGGACGCGGTCGAGCAGGCCGAGACCGCGCAGGCGGCTGGGTTCGACGCCGACGAACTTCGCCGACGAGGCGCTTGCCTCCAGGACGCGGCCGTTGGCGTCGTGCCAGGTGACGAGGTCGTCGATGGCCGAGAGCAGCAGCCGGTCGCGCGCCTCGTTGTCGCGCATTCGTGAGCGCCACTCGCCTTCGCGGCGCAGGTGCTCGATCGCCTGGGCCGAGATGTGGCCGATCGCCGTGATGGCGAAGAGCGGCATGACGATCGCGCTCGGCCAGTCGATGGCCTGTGCCGTGAGATCGAACTGGCCCGAGAAGGCCACGGCGACGGCGCCGAGCGCCGCGATCACCGCTGCGGCGACGGTGGCGCGGATGGAGCCCGAGACCAGCGCTTCGAGCGGGATGGCCACGAGCCAGAGAGCCGCGGCCGAATTCGAGCCGCCCGTGAGTGCTGCAAGGCAGACCACGACGCCGGTGAGACCGGCCGAGGACAGGGCGTGGGCGATCCACAGGATGCCGGTTCGCGAGAGCACGGCGGCGGCCAGAACCGGTAGGAACAGCGAGGCGATCCCGAGCGCCTCGATGCCGCTCGGCACCCCGCGCCACAGCAGATACGGTGGCAGCGCCGCCATCATCACCGCGCCGGCCGCGAGCCGCGAGACGAGGAACCGCTCATGCCTGAAGCGCATGCCGGGCTCATCGAGAGCCGATTCATGGACGAGGCCCGCCAAGCGGGCATCGAACAATGATGCCAAGGTATTGTCGATACGCAAACTCGCCACGCGCAACGCTGTCGGCCGTGAACGACGACCGGACTCCGCGTCCCTCAAGCACATTGGTTCAACTGACGCAGACCGTCGCAGACCCGGTTTAAGTGACGATGAAGCGAAAGCGTCGGATCGAGTCGGCATGCCGCCGATGATGACTGCCGGAGGCTTCGGGACGATGTCGCCGCGGGACTTGTCCACAGCCACGCGCCTCGCTTTTCGGCGATTTCCGAAGGGCGATGCGATCCGGAGAAGGCTTCGTTCACCACGCCCGCGCTTTCCCGGCGGCGGATCGGATGGGCTTCACCGCCGGGTGAGATGGTGGCGCTCGAAACGGCCGTCGTCCGAGGGCGACACCCCGCATCCGGAAGGTGGCACCATGTCGTTCATCCTGCGCGCTGCCCTTGTGATCGGCGCGCTGTCCTACTTCGCGTTGCAGCGCGACGGCGGCGCGCGGCCGACCGAGGACCTCAAGGCGATGGCCGAGCGCCAGGGCGCGCAGCTCTCCGCGCTCGCGGGTTCGCTGCCGGCCGAGATGCGCGCCGCCGCGACCGAGGCCGTCACCGCCGAAGTGCTCAAGCGGCTTTCGTCCGAGACCGCCTCGCGCGACACGCTCCTCGCCGTCGACCGCCGCCCGGACTGGCGCGGGAGCGACCTGCGCTGACGCGGAGGGGCTCGACGCGCTACCCCCACAAGTCCGGCAGCGGCGGATGCACGAGGCTGCCCTCGTAGAGCAGGCCCGGCTCACGGTCGCGGGCCAGCAGCAGCGGGCCGTCGAGATCCACATAGGCGGCTTGGCCGGCGAGCAGAATCGCCGGGGCCATGGCGAGCGAGGTCCCGACCATGCAGCCGATCATCAGCGTCAAACCGCGCGTGCGCGCCTCCTCGGCCAGCAGCACCGCCTCGGTCAGACCGCCGGCCTTGTCGAGCTTGATGTTGATGGCGTCGTAGCGCCGGGCCAGCGCGTCGAGCCCTGCCCGGTCGTGCAGGCTCTCGTCGGCGCAGATCGGGATCGTGCGGTCGATGGACTCCAAGAGCGCGTCCTCGCCCGCCGGCAACGGCTGCTCGATCAGCCCGACGCCCGCCGCCGCGCAGGCCGCGAGGTTTTCGGTGATGGTCTCGGGCCGCCAGGCCTCGTTGGCGTCCACGATCAGACGTGACTCCGGCGCGCCGCGGCGGACGGCGGCGATGCGGGCCGGGTCGCCCTCCCCGCCGAGCTTCACTTTGAGGAGTGGGCGATGCGCGGCCTTGCGCGCAGCCGCCTCCATGGAGGCGGGCTCGCCGAGGCTCAGCGTGTAGGCCGTCGTCACGGGTGACGGCGCGCTCAAGCCCAGTGACTGCCAGACCGGAGTGCCCGTGCGCTTGGCTTCGAGATCCCAGAGCGCGCAATCGAGGGCGTTGCGTGCGGCGCCCGGCTTCATCCGCTCCAGCAGGTCGTGTGGCGACAAGCCTTCGGCGACGGCGCTCGCCTGTTCCTCGATCAGCGCGCCGACGCTCTCCACCGTCTCGCCGTAGCGGGCATAGGGCACGCATTCGCCGCGCCCGCGAATGCCGCCGTCCTCGATCGTCGCGACGACCACGACGGCCTCGGTGCGGCTGCCGCGGGCGATGGTGAAGGCGCCGGCGATCGGGAAGCGCTCGACGGTGACGGTGAGGCGGCGTGCCATGGCTCAGGCCTTCACTGGAAACTCGGCTGCGATCCGGTCGACGATGCCGGCGACGCCGAAGCGGACCGGGTCGGTCGCCGGGAGATCGTGCTCCTTGCCGAGCGCGTCGAGGAGGCGGCGCGCCTCGGCCTCGTCCAGCGCCTGCGTGTTCACGGCGATGCCCACCGGCCGGATCCCCGGATTGGTCAGCCGCCCGCAGGTGATCGTCAGAGCGATGACGTCGGCGATCGACGGCAGCGGGTGCTCCACGCCGCGCATGGTGGTGCGGGTCGGCTCGTGGCAGATCACGAAGGCGTCGGGCTGCGCCCCGTGCAGCAGGCCGAGGCTGACGCCAGCGAAGGATGGGTGGAACAGCGAGCCCTGGCCCTCGATCAGGTCCCAGTGCTCCGGATCGGCGGCGGGCGCGATCCACTCGACGGCGCCGGAGATGAAATCGGCCACCACGGCGTCGATGGCGACGCCGCGGCCGGAGATGAACACCCCGGTCTGGCCCGTCGCACGAAAATCCGCATCGAAGCCGCGCTCGCGCATGCCGCGCTCCAGCGCCAGCGCCGCGTATTTCTTCCCCGCCGAGCAATCCGTGCCGACGGTGAGCAGCCGGCGGCCCGGCCGCCTGGTGCCCTTGCCGGTGGCGAAGGTCTCGTCGCTGTGGCGGACGTCGTGGAGCTGGCGGCCGTTGGCGCGCGCCGCCTCGGCGATCTCGGGGATCGAGCCGAGGCGCACGTGCAACCCGCTCGCCACGTCGAGCCCGGCGTCCAGCGCCGCCACGATCCCGGAGACCCAGTGCTTCGGTAGCGTACCACCCGCGTTGACCACGCCGACCACCATGGTGCGGCAGCCCTTCTCGACGGCCTCCGCGAGGCTCAGGTCCGGGATGCCGAGATCGGCGGCGCAGCCCTCCATGCGGATCTGGCCGATGCACCATTCGGGACGCCAGTCGGCGATCCCGTAGGCGGTCTTGGCGGCCAGCCGGTCGGGCACGTCGCCCAGGAACATCAGGTAGGGCGTGGCGATCTGCATGGTTCACGTCCGTCGATGAGGAAGGCCCCGTCGTAGCGCGTGGGCTGCGACGGGCCGGTGTCGATCCGCTCGAGCATCGGACCGAAAGGTGGTGACCGGCTTTCGGAAAGTCGGATGCTGAAACAAGAACCAAGAGCATCGTCCCGGATACGATATCCGGGACGATGCTCTTGGCGCGAGCTATACGAGAGCCGGCGCGCCGGTCACAGGGGCTGCGTCTTGGATGCGCCGCCGCCAGCGCCTACCTCCCGCAGACAAACGCAGCCGATACGGACACCCTCCATTGCCTCACGCCGACGCAAGCGCCACGCCGTCCATGCATGCCACCACCATCCTGATGGTGCGCAAGAACGGCCGGGTCGTCATCGGCGGTGACGGTCAGGTCAGCCTCGGGCAGACGATCGTCAAGGGCAACGCCCGCAAGGTGCGCCGGCTCGCCAAGGGCGCGGTGATCGGTGGGTTTGCCGGCGCGACGGCGGACGCCTTCACGCTGTTCGAGCGGCTGGAGGCGAAGCTCGAACAGTATCCCGGCCAGCTCACCCGCGCCTGCGTCGAGCTCACCAAGGACTGGCGCACCGACCGCTACCTGCGCCGCCTCGAGGCGATGATGGTGGTGGCCGACAAGGATGTGAGCCTGCTGCTCTCGGGTGCCGGCGACGTGCTGGAACCCGAATACGGCGTCATGGCGATCGGCTCGGGCGGCAACTATGCGCTCGCCGCAGCGCGCGCGCTGGAGGACCAGGACCTCGACGCCGAGGCGATCGTGCGCAAGGCGATGGCGATCGCCGCCGAGATCTGCGTCTACACCAATGGCAATCTCGTGATCGAGAGCCTGGACGAGAGATGACATCCGCGCCGGGAGCCGAAACGGAGAGCGACCGGCCCGATGGCATAGTGCGCGCCCTGATCGCGCGTGGGGTCGCTGACGCGATCATCACACCGAATCAGGCGAAGCGGCTGTTCGCCCTGGCCCTGGAAGCGCGGGCCGATCCGGAGGTCGACTTTGCGGAGATACCGCAGGACGACGAGCGTCTGCGTTTCGTTACGGGGTTCGCGGACATCTTCGTCACGCTCGGGATCGCCCTTTTCCTCGGAGCGGCGGCCTATCTCGGTGCGGACCTGCTCGGTGCGACGCGCGCCATGCCGCTCGTCGCGCTGCTGTCCTGGATTCTGGGCGAATTCTTCTCGCTGCGGCGGCGGATGGCGCTTCCCAGCATCGCTCTGCTGGGCGCCTTCGCCTACGCGGTCTTTACGGCCGCCCGTTCGGGGCTCGGCAGCTTCGATGGGCTGATGGGGCCGTTCCTCGGCGAACGGTTCAGCGGCCTGCCCGTGACCGGTGCGGCGGCGGAAGTCACGCTCGTCTTCGTCTCACTGCATTATTGGCGCTTCGGCGTGCCGATCACCGTCGCCGCCGGTATGCTCGCGCTTCTCACGACGATCATAGCGCCGCTGCTCGCCTATCTCGGTGCGGAGCCGCCGGTGCTGTGGACGCTGCTCGTCCTGGCCGGGCTCGCGAGCTTTGCGGTTGCAATGCATTTCGACCTCTCGGATCGCGAGCGGCTTACGCGGCGCTCGGACATCGCGTTCTGGCTCCACCTGCTGGCGGCACCGCTGATCGTCCATCCCGTGCTGCAGACGGTGACCGCGGGAAACGCGGCCACGACCGGATCCGGTACGGCCTTCGCCGTGATCGCGATCGTCCTCGCACTGAGCCTTGTCGCCCTGGTCACGGACCGTCGCGCAATCCTGGTCTCGGGCCTGCTCTATGCCGGATACGCGATCGGCGGCCTGATCCAGGAATACGGTGGTGCCGGCCTCTCGCTGCCTCTTACGCTGCTCACCCTGGGTGCGTTCGTCCTGGTGCTCAGCGTGGGCTGGCAGAGCTTGCGCCGGACGCTGCTGCGACTGTTGCCGGAGGATCTGGCCCGACGGATGCCGCGTCCACGCGATTGACCGGGCCGTCAGGTCGTCGTCACGTCCTCCATCGTCCCGGTAACGATCCTGTGCCGGGCGCCTTCGTGCCCCTGCTGAATGCCGGCACATCACGATGAGGGTCGAAGGCCCCCGATTTCCTACAGGCTGCGGCTTGGGCTGGGAGGGATAAGGGGCCGACCAATCCGATCATCCTGGGCCGTCTCGTAGAACGGAACCTTGCTATCGAATAGGACAATAAGCATATCATCGTCACGGTGTCAAGACCGGCGAAAACGGTCGGCTCGCACGCGCGGCCAATCTCAGGCAATCCCGAGCGTGGGACGGCATGGGACATGCGGGACAGGTGGTCCTGTGTCCCACCCGTGAGGCCTCGGGGAGCGGGCGTCTGGAAACGCCGTGCCGGCCCGCTTAGATCTGGCGCGGGATCGACCGCTCCAGCGGCGCATCCAGGCCCTTCAGGAGTCCGATGACCACCTTCTCTCCCCGCGAGATCGTCTCCGAACTCGACCGCTTCATCGTCGGCCAGAACGACGCGAAGCGCGCGGTCGCCATCGCGCTCCGCAACCGCTGGCGCCGGCAGCAGCTCACCGGCCCGCTGAAGGAAGAGGTCGCGCCGAAGAACATCCTGATGATCGGCCCCACCGGCTGCGGCAAGACCGAGATCGCCCGGCGGCTGGCGAAGCTGGCGGGTGCGCCGTTCCTCAAGGTCGAGGCGACCAAGTTCACCGAGGTCGGCTATGTCGGCCGCGACGTCGAGCAGATCATCCGCGACCTCGTCGAGGTCGGCATCGGCCTGCGGCGCGAGGTGAAGCGCCAGGAGGTCAAGGCCAAGGCCGAGGCGGCCGCCGAAAACCGCATCCTCGACGCACTCGTCGGACCGACCGCGAGCGAAGCCACCCGCGCCTCGTTTCGCAAGAAGCTGCGCAACAGCGAACTCGACGACAAGGAGGTCGAGCTCGAACTGGCGCAGGGCGGTCCGCAGGGCATGCCGATGTTCGAGATCCCCGGCATGCCGGGCGCCTCGATGGGCGCGATCAACATCGGCGAGATGCTCGGCAAGGCCATGGGCGGCGCGCGGGCCAAGCCCAAGCGCATCGCGGTGAAGGACGCCTATGCGCCCCTGCTGGCGGAGGAATCCGACAAGCTGGTCGACGACGACGCGCTGACCCGCGAGGCGATCCGCGAGGTCGAGAACAACGGCATCGTCTTCCTCGACGAGATCGACAAGATCTGCGCCCGCGAGAGCCGCGGCGGTGCCGACGTCTCCCGCGAGGGCGTGCAGCGCGACCTGCTGCCGCTGATCGAGGGCACCACGGTGGCGACGAAACACGGTGCGGTGAAGACCGACCACGTGCTGTTCATCGCGAGCGGCGCCTTCCACGTCTCGAAGCCCTCCGACCTGCTGCCCGAATTGCAGGGCCGGCTGCCGATCCGGGTCGAGCTGCAGCCGCTGACGGTGGAGGATTTCAAGCAGATCCTCACCACGACGGAGGCGAGCCTGCTCAAGCAGACCGTCGCCCTGATGCTGACCGAGGGCGTCACCCTCGACTTCACGGACGACGCCGTCGATGCGCTCGCCCGTGTCGCTGTCGAGGTGAATTCATCGGTCGAGAACATCGGCGCGCGCCGGCTGCAGACCGTGCTGGAGCGGGTGATCGACGAGATATCCTTCAGCGCCACCGATCGCTCGGGGGAAACGCTCAGGATCGATGCAGCTTACGTGCGAGATAGTGTCGAGGATCTGGCTGCGAATGCCGATCTCAGCCGGTTTATTCTTTAAGTCTGAACCGGTCCGCCGAAACAGATGCATTTTCCGTCATTGCGAGCGACGCGAAGCAATCCAGGGCAAACTCATAAGCCGCATTGTAATGGCCCTGGATTGCTTCGCGTCGCTCGCAATGAAGAGGAACGCTCCAAGGCGATGACACGGAAACCGTATCACCCTTCCCAAACCTGTCCCGGCCGCAACGGCAGAAACACCTCCTGCCTCAGGCCCGCCGCGCCGAGCGCCGCAGTCAGCGCTTCTGCCGGACGCTCGATGCCCTCGTCGGTGAGCTTGAACGTGCCCCAGTGATGTCCGAGCGCCTGTTCGGCGTCAAGCAGCCTTAATGCCTCAACCGCATCGGCTGGGTTCATGTGCTGGGGCTGCATGAACCAGCGCGGCTCGTAGGCGCCGATCGGCAGCGTCGCGAGGCGCGGCGGGCCGAAGCGGGCACGGATGTCGCGAAAGATCGTGCCCTGACCGAGACCGGTATCGCCGACATGGTAGTGGACGCCGCGCGGCGTCGTCAGGACGAAGGCGCACCACAGGGCCATGCGGCGATCGTTGAGGCCGCGGGCCGACCAGTGGTTCGCTGGAGTGAGATGCACCGTCGTGCCGCCGCCGAGATCGACCGACTCGCCCCAGTCGCGGGTCTCGACGTTCATGGTCTCGTCGTAGCCGCGCAGGATCGCGTCGTTGCCGAGGGGGGCGACGATCAGCGGCTGGTGCTCCTGCCAGAGCCGCGCCATCGTCGGCCCGTCGAGGTGGTCGTAGTGGTTGTGGGTGATCAGAACCACGTCGATCGGCGGCAGCTTTTCGTAGGCGATGCCCGGCGGGTTCACGCGCTTGGGCCCCGCGAAGCGCACCGGGCTCGCGCGCTTGGCGAAAACCGGGTCGACCAGGATGTTGCGGCCCGCGACTTGGAACAGGTAGCTCGCATGGCCGATGAGCACGACTCGGAGACCGTCGACGCGCTCTGGCGGAATGTCGGCCGGGAACGGGCTCGGGGCGCTCGCGGGCCAGGGCTCGGTCTTGGCGGTCATGCGCCAGCGGGCGAGGTCCGAGAAATTCTTGTCCGGCGGCTGTTCCGGGGCGTGGAAGCGCACGCCGTCGAAATGGTCGCTGATAGGGCCGCGATAATAGGGGTTCGCGCTGCGCCGGTGCGCGGCATAGCCGACGCCGCCGAGGGTCATCACCGTGGCCGCGCTCGCGGCCGTGATCAGGCGTCGCCGTGTCATGTCACCCAAGATGGCGGCCAAGCGCGGCCGTTCAAGCGCTTCGACCCAGACGCCGCATCAGGATGGGAGCGCGGTGCGGTTTGCGACCGTGGCGAGGTCGTCAGCGAGGGCCCGGATCTTCTCGCGGGCGTGTTGGGCCACCTCTTCCTTCGAGCGGTTCTCCGTCGGCACCACCACGACGCCGTTGATGCGACCGTGCTCGGCCAGCAGCGTGAAGTTGAAGCGGCCCGATCGACTGCGGCGTATGACGTAATGCGGAGACGCCACGCAAAAATCCTCCCCGTCGTCCTGCGCAAGCGCTCATGGGGATACGGTAGCCGACCGGCGAAAGTTTCAGCGCTGCAAAGGCTTCACGCAACCTTGATGACGCTCAAGAGCGCCAGCGCAGCTCCTGCCGGCTGAGAGGGTTCTCGAAGCTGCGGCCGGCACGGGCCGCTTCCAGCGCCTCGCGCTTGAGGCGGAAATACCATTGCGACGGCAGGTCACCCTGGCCGAGCAGGACCATGGTGGGCTTGCGGTCGAGGCCGGCCTGGGCGTGCTGGAGCACCTGCTGGTCCTGCGTCAGGAACTGCCGCATCAGCGGCCGCGCGATGGGCTTAAGCAAATTCAGCGCCGGCATGCTCCAGTACATCGCGTTGGTGAGCATGGTGCGGTTGTTGGTGAGCGGCGTGGCGAAGGTGTAGTTCGCCATCCGCTTTTCGCCCGCCACGATCCGCTCAAGGCGAATGCCGGGCAAGCGGAACTCGATCTCGACTTCCGGCGCACCGCCGAGCAGCTTGTAGATCGGCGAACTCGTCGTGGTGGCATGGCTCGACATGACGAAGCCGTGCGGCACCGGCTGGAAGGTTTTTACTTTTTCCCGCAACTCCTTGGAGGGGCGGAACCACCAGGAATCGTGAACGAAGGCGACGTGTCCGGGATCGACGAGGCTCAGCGTCGTCAGGTCGAAACTTGCCTCGACTTCGAGCTCCACCACGAGGCTGCCGGCGGGCTCGAAGCCGAGCTCGGGTACGGCGGGCAGGTCTGTCGCGCTTGCCGGCCCCAGATAGGGGTTCACCCACAGGAATCCGGCGCTCTCCAAGATGGGGAAGCGCTGGACGGCAATCCGCGAAAAATCCGAAGCGTCCTTTTCGGAGAGTGTCGGCACGTCGCGGCAGCGTCCGTCGGTGCCGAAGCGCCAGCCGTGGAACGGGCACATCACGGTGTCGCCGTCGAAGCGGCCCTTCGAGAGGGCCATGCCGCGATGCGGGCAGCGGTCGCGCATGGCGAAGAGCGCGCCAGCGGCGTCGCGGCCGACGACGATCTGCTCGCCGTTCAGCTCTACCGGCCGCATGCCGCCGGGTTTCAGCGTAGGCGCCTGCCCGACGCAGTACCATGCATTCGGCAAAGGCTCGCGCATCGCCTTCGGGTCGAGGGCGGCGTCGGATACGGTTTCGTCTGCGGCGCGCGTCGTCGCGGCGAGCATGGAGCCTCGTCGTCCTCTCGGCGGCACCCCGTTCGGTGCGCTCGCGCCGTCATACGCCGCCGTCGAAAGGGTTGCCAGCAGACGCGATGTGCGGCGCGGCGAGAGAACGCAGCCGGGGGGCTTTACGAAGCCGGGCCGGAGTCCCTACCTTCGAATTCCCAGAAACGAACGAAAGGAGGTGATCCAGTGTCTCATTGTCATCAGCCGCTGTCATCGGCGACCAAGACCTGGACCGTTACCTCCGGCGAGAGCATCTAGCCCTCGCGGGACACGCGAACAGGTTTCGTCGGACCGCGGTTCGGCAATGGAAGGGCCGCCCTCACCGGGGCGGCCCTTCGTCGTTTTGAAGCCTTCGAGTCTAATTCGGTAGGAAACGGTTCTGTCAGCGGGTCTGGCCGCTGAACAGGGGCTGCATCAGCGCTTCGCAGCGAGCCTTCCAGAGGTCGCGCTCGCCGCGCAGATCTTCCATCTTGGCGATCTCGTCGCCGATATGGGCGCGCAATTCGCGGACTTCCTGGGCGAGGAGAAGCTGAAGTTCATCGCGCCGGTCGGCCTCGAGCCGGAGCTTGGCTTTCAGCATCATGTTTTCGGCGATGAGCTCGGCGACCTCGTCGTCCTGGGCCTCGGTCTTCTCATTCGGCACCACGAGACGGGGCGCCCAGCCCGAGGTCTTGCTCTCGAACGCCTGGGGGGCGACCGGCGGCGGAACCTCGGCCTCGGCTTGGCGGCCTTCGGGAGCGGTCGCACGCATGGCGGCCAGCCAGTCCCGCAAGGGACCGGATTGGGTCGACGGCCGGCTCACGGTGTCGTGGAAGGAAGCGTTACGAGCAGGTTCCGACATCGGCTGGATCCTCGATTTCCAGGCCATGTCATCCCAACATGCTTAAGGAACGGTAAAGGTCGAGACCGGCCCCACTGTTCCGGATCGGTACCTTGACTTGGCGGCGCTGCCGGCCTAACGCCGCCACCTATCCGACGCCATGTCGTCACTACGAGAAGCCGCCCGGCCCGAGAGGCCGGAGGTCAACGCCCGACAGCGCGTCTGCGCCCTCGGGCGAGCTTCGCGTTGGCGATACGGCGTCCCCGGCGATTTATCGAGGAGCATGCCGCCGCCCATGGCGCCTGCACAGGACACCAGCCTTCGCATCGAGGATGCGGTCAACGAGCATTGCCCCTGGTCGGGCGAGCCGATCGCGGCCGACTCGCTGACGCTCTACAACGGCGCCGTCGTCGGTTTCTGCAATCCCGATTGCCGTGACAAGTTCGCTCGCGCCGTGGCCGGCTTCGAGGATGCGCTTCAGGCGCGCCGCGCGGCCAATGCCGGCGTCTATCAGTAGGGCCTGAGATCAGCATGTTCGAAGGCCTGTCCGACCGCCTCTCCGGCATCCTCTCCGGGCTCACTCGCCGCGGTGCGCTGACGGAGGCCGACGTCACCGCCGCCATGCGCGAGGTGCGCCGCGCCCTGCTCGAAGCCGACGTCTCGCTGGAGGTGGTGCGCAGCTTCACCGAGGCGGTACGCGAGAAGGCGGTGGGCGCCGTCGTCGTGAAGTCGGTGACGCCCGGCCAGATGGTCGTGAAGATCGTCAACGACGAACTCGTGGCCATGCTCGGCACCGAGGCCGGCATCATCGACCTCAACGCCCCGGCTCCCGTCGCCATCCTGATGGTCGGCCTGCAGGGCTCGGGTAAGACCACCACGACGGCCAAGATCGCGCGACGTCTCTCCGGCCGCGAAAAGCGCCGCGTGCTGCTCGCCTCGCTCGACACCCGCCGACCAGCGGCGATGGAGCAGCTGGCCATCCTCGCCAAGCAGGTCGAGGTCGAGAGCCTGCCGATCGTTGCCGGCCAGTCGGCGGTGCAGATCGCGCGGCGCGCCATGGAGGCCGCTCGGCTGGGCGGCTTCGACGTCGTCATGCTCGACACCGCCGGCCGCACCACGGTCGACGACGCGCTGATGGCCGAGGCCGCCGAAGTCAAGGCGGTCACGAACCCGCACGAGGTGCTCCTCGTCGCCGACGCCCTCACCGGCCAAGATGCGGTGATCACTGCCCGCGCCTTCGATCAGCGTATCGGCATCACCGGCATCGTCCTGACCCGCATGGACGGCGACAGCCGCGGTGGCGCGGCGCTCTCGATGCGCGCCGTCACCGGCAAGCCGATCAAGCTCGTCGGTACCGGCGAGAAGGTCGACGCGCTCGAAGAGTTTCACCCGGCCCGCGTCGCCAATCGTATCCTCGGCATGGGCGACATCGTCTCCCTCGTCGAGAAGGCGGCCGAGACCATCGACCACGAGCAGGCGCTCCGCACCGCGGAGAAGATGCGCAAGGGCAAGTTCGACCTCGACGACCTGTCGATGCAGCTCGGACAGATGGAGAAGATGGGCGGCATCGGCGGCCTGATGGGCATGCTGCCCGGCATGGGCGCCATGAAGAAGCAGGTCGAGGGCGCCAACCTCGACGAGAACATGTTCAAGCGCCAGCGCGCCATCATCTCGTCGATGACCGCGCAGGAGCGTAAGAATCCCGACATCCTCAAGAACTCCCGCAAGAAGCGCATCGCCGCGGGGTCGGGCACCAAGGTAGAGGAGCTGAACAAGCTCCTGAAGATGCACCGGACCATGGCCGACATGATGAAGGCGATGGGCTCGGGCAAGCGCGGCATCGGCCAGGCTCTGGGATCGATGTTCGGCCTCGGCGGCGGTGGCATGCCGGGCGGGCTGCCGGGCGGCATGAAGATGCCCCCCGGCATGCCCGAGCCGACGCCGGAGCAGATCGAGCAGATGCAGAAGCAGTTCGGCGGCAAGCTTCCGCCGATGCCGCCGGGCCTCGGTGGCGGCGGCAAGATGCCTGGCCTGCCCGGACTCGGCGGTCCGAAACTTCCGGGCCTCGGCGGCTTCATGCCGGGCAAGAAGAAGTGAGCATCCTGTCTGCCCAGGGCGTCGACCCCGAACTCGTGCGCCTGCGCGACAGCATCGACAATTTCGATGCGGCGCTGATCCACCTGCTCGCCGAGCGCTTCCGCTGCACGCAGCGGGTCGGCGAACTGAAAGCTCGCAAGGGCATGCCGGCGTCCGATCCCGACCGGGAGTCGCGCCAAGTGACCCGGCTTAGAAAACTCGCGGTCGATGCCAAGCTCGACCCCGACTTCGCCGAAAAATTCCTGGCCTTCGTGGTCAAGGAAGTGATCCGGCACCACCACACGATCGCGCAGAACGCCGATCTGAAGACCGAAACCGAAAGGAACGACTGATGTCCCTCAAGATTCGCCTCACCCGCGGCGGCGCCAAGAAGCGCCCCTACTACCGCATCGTCGTCGCCGATGCCCGCGCGCCCCGCGACGGCCGCTTCATTGAGAAGGTCGGCGCCTACGACCCGATGAAGGCCAAGGACGATCCGGCCCGCATCGTTCTCGACAACGAGAAAATCGCGTCCTGGCTCGCCAAGGGCGCGCAGCCGACCGATCGCGTCCTGCGCTTCCTCGACGCCGCCGGCCTCGCCAAGCGTCCGGCCCGTAACAACCCGCAGAAGGCCGAGCCCGGCGAGAAGGCCAAGGAGCGCGCCACCAAGCGCGCCGAGAAGCTCGCCGCCCCGGCCGAAGACGCTGTGGCGTAACCTGCGCCGACCTACCCTCCCCCTATGCGGGGGAGGGTGACTGCGGAGCAGGCGAGAGAGGTGCAGCGCGACGTTGCCGGAAGGTGCGTCCTTGCAACCGCCTACTGCCTATCCGAAACCGTCGTTCCTCTCTCCCGACCCGCTACGCGGGCCACCCTCTCCTGTAGAGGGGAGAGGGTTTTGCACCCCACCACCGAGACCGACCCCCATGGCCCGTCGCCCCGGCTCACCATCGCGCGCCGCGAGCGAACAACGGGCAGTGCCCAAAGAGCTCGTGGCGTTGGGCGAGTTCGGCCGCGCGCAGGGCCTGCGCGGTGAGATCCGGCTGAAATCCTACACGAGCGATCCGCTCGCCATCGCCGGCTACGGCCCGCTGCTTGCGGCCGACGGGCGAACCTTCGTCCTCACCGACGCCAAGCCTGCCCCGGGCTCCTCCCCCGACCTCCTCGTCGTCCGCGTCCAGGGCGTGACAGACCGCACCGGAGCCGAGGCGCTGACGCGTGTCGTGCTCTACTGCTCGCGGGACAAGCTCGGGACGCCGGAGGACGAGGACGAAATCTTCGCCGCCGATCTCGTCGGCCTCGACGCGGTCGATGCCGCAGGCACGGTGATCGGCACCGTCCTTGGCGTGCCGAATTACGGCGGCGGCGATCTCCTGGAGATCCGCCCGGCGCTCGGCGGCGCCACTGCGCTCCTGCCTTTCACCAAGGCCTTCGTGCCGACCCTCGACATACCCAACCGGCGCATCGTCATCGATCCGCCGGAAGACCTGTTTGCGCTGCCAGGCCCGAAGCCCGCCGACGAGCCGGAGTGATCCGGAAGCCTGTTAAGGCGTCTTAACCTCCATGCTGGCCCGCGCCGCGCGCAACGCGTCCGGTCCGAGCGCCAGGGGTCCGTCGAAGGGCCGTTCGTGCAGGGCGACCAGCCCGAGCGTCGAGATCATCGCCGCTGCGAAGAGCAGCAGCACTGTCGCCTGCGCCCGCGGTTTCTCCAGGTGGATGAGTGCAAGGGCGACGAGTGTCAGCCCGGCGAGCACCAGCAGCGTGAGCCACTTGGTCTCGTCGTCCTTGGCCTCCGCCAGCGACAGCCGATCGCCGCGCGCCGAACGCAGGTTCATCACGGCGTCGAGCAGGGTCGATTGGGCGGCTGGTCCAGCCTCTGGGCCGACCCGCGGATCAGCCACGGCCTGAAGCAGGCGAGCCAGGGCCAAGCCCACACGCTGGGACGAGCCGCCACGCTCGGCCATCGCGGCCCATTCCTCCCCGATCACCGCGTCGAGATACTCGGCCAGCGAGGCGCGAATGCCGCTCATATCGGAGGCCGTCGCGATACTGAGGTCGTAGACGGCGCGCGCGTTCGCCCGCTCGGACTGCACCACGCGCGAGGCCTGCCGCTGCCGCTCCCAGGCATCGTTCGCGACGAAGCCCGTCAGCAGGGCGAGCATGACGGAGATCGCGCTGAAATACGGCGCCACGATCCCCGTGCCGCACGACTGCATCAGCGGTCGCGACCGCCGCCAGACCGTCAGCAGCCACAGCACGGCGCACAGGCCGAGGATCGGCACGGCAAGAAGGGTGAACATCAGCCAGACCGGCTGGTCGAGCCACAGACTGAGGATCATGGGAGCGTCCCGAGCACGAAGCCGGGCACGCTATCCGCGAAAAGCTCGCAAGCCGTGAACGGCGATCAGTGCTTCTTGCGAGCCCGCGTCGTCTCGTCCTTGCACGGCGTGATCGTCGCCGGGTCGGGCCGCGCCTCGGGGGCCGGTGCCTGGAAGATCGCGAGATAGCCGACGCCGCCCTTGAGCGTCTTCAGGCTCACCTCCTTGTAGCCGGCGGCGGCAAGTTCGCAGCGTAGCAGTTTTGGCGGCGTGCCGTGCTTCGAGGGGATGTCGTTTGCGTCGACGATGCCGACCCGACCGCCCGGCTTCATCGCGGCGGCGAGGTTGTGGAGCAGGCCGTAGGGCTGCGCGATCTCATGGTACATGTGCACCATGATCGCCGCATCGAGCGAGGCCGGCGGCAGGCGCGGGTCGTGCGCCTCACCGTGCACCACCGTGATGTTGCTCTGGCCGCTCGCCTGCACCCTCTTCTCGAGTTCGGCAAGGTAGTCCGGGGTGATGTCCTCCGCGAGTATCCGGCCCGTCGCACCGACGCGTTTCGCCAGCGGAAACACGTAGTAGCCGTTGCCGGCACCGACATCGGCGACGGTCTGGCCCTCGCGAATGTTCATCAGCGCCGCCACCTGCCCGACCTCGTCGGCCTTGTTGCGCTCCTTCTCCAGCGCCCATTGCGCCGAGACGATCTCGGCCACCGGGCGATCGGGCTTGGGGAACTTGTCCGCTGGCACACCGGGCGGCGCCATCGGCTGGATGTCCTGCGCGACGACGGCGCCCGTGGCGAGTGCAGCTGTCAGGGCGACGATGGCGAACGGGCGAAACATCATTGGTCGAACATAACGCAAAGGAGATGCAGATGGCGGGCTCGCGCGCATTTGACGCCCGCCCGCACGACGCGTCATGGGAGGCGATGACCACCGACACCGTGCCCTGGCGCGCCACGATCCTCACGCTCTATCCAGAGATGTTTCCCGGCCCCCTCGGGATCTCGCTCTCGGGCGACGCGCTCGGGCGCGGCACCTGGGCGCTCGAAACCCGCCAGATCCGCGAACACGGGATCGGCCGCCACCGCAGCGTCGACGACACCCCCGCCGGCGGGGGCGCCGGCATGGTGCTTCGCTGCGACGTCCTCGCCGCCGCGATCGACGCGGCCGCACCCGCCGACGATCCCCGCCCGCGCATCCTGATGTCGCCGCGCGGAAAACCGCTGACGCAGGCGCGGGTGCGTGCGCTCAGCGCCGGGCCGGGCGCGGTGATCGTCTGCGGCCGCTTCGAGGGCGTGGACGAGCGGGTGATCGCGGGACGCGGGCTCGAGGAGGTCTCGATCGGCGACTACGTGCTCTCGGGCGGCGAGATCGCGGCCCTGGTGCTGATCGATGCCTGCGTGCGCCTGCTGCCCGGCGTCATGGGCAAGCTAGCATCCGGCGACGAGGAGAGTTTCGAAGCGGGCCATCTCGAGTATCCGCACTATACGCGACCGCGTGAGTGGGAGGGGCGCGCCATTCCGGATGTGTTGAGCGGCGGAAACCATGGCGCCATCGCGAAATGGCGTGAGGCTGAGAGCGTGCGGCTGACGCGCGAGCGGCGGCCGGATCTGCTGGTGAGCTGCAAGATTTAAGCGTCGGCGCTGCCCACTCCGCCATGCTTCGCATGGTCCCCCTCGCGCACGGGGCGAGAAATACGCTCGGCGCCAACTCCTCCCCCAACGGGGGAGGTGGCCGCGAAGCGGACGGAGGGGGCGCGCGATGCCGAAGCCACGGCAAGCGAATGTCCAAAACCACACCTTGCATTCGCCCAAAACCTCCGCCATCCCCGTCGGCGGGACACCTCCCCCCAACGGGAGGCGCCCATCTGTAAGGATGGACTGACATGACAGACCGGCCCAACACGCGCCCGCGCGTGCCTAACTTCTCGTCCGGACCCACGGCCAAGCGCCCCGGCTGGACCCTCGATGCGCTCTCCGGTGCCGCCCTTGGGCGCTCTCACCGGTCGGCGCCCGGCAAGGCCAAGCTTCGCGAAGCCATCGACCTGACGCGCACGGTGCTGCGCGTGCCAGACGATTACCGCATCGGCATCGTGCCCGCCTCCGATACCGGCGCCGTCGAGATGGCGATGTGGTCGATGTTGGGCGAGCGCCGCGTCGAGGTGATGGCCTGGGATTCCTTCGGGGCCGAGTGGGTCACCGATGCGCTCAAGCAGCTCAGGATCGACCCGATCGTGCGGACCACCGAGCACGGCGTGCTGCCGGCGCTCGACGCGATCGACACCAAGAACAACGACGTCGTCTTCACCTGGAACGGCACCACCGCCGGCGTGCGCATCCCGCACGACGACTGGATCGCCGACGACCGCGACGGCGTCACCATCTGCGACGCCACCTCGGCGGCCTTCGCGATGCCGCTCCCGTGGCACAAGCTCGATGTCGTCACATATTCCTGGCAGAAGGTGATGGGCGGCGAGGCGGCGCACGGCATGCTGATCCTCTCCCCCCGCTCGGTCGCGCGGATCGAGAGCCACAAGCCGGCCTGGCCGCTCCCCAAGATCTTCCGGATGACCAAAGGCGGCAAGCTGATCGAGGGCATCTTCCAGGGCGACACGATCAACACGCCCTCCATGCTCGCGGTCGAGGATTATCTCGACACGCTGAAATGGGGCCAGTCGATCGGCGGCCTCGACGCTCTCCATGCGCGGGCCGACGCAAACGCCAAGGTCGTCCACGATTGGGTGTCGCGCACGCCCTGGATCGGCCACCTCGCCGTCGACCCGTCGACCTATACGAATACGGGTGTCTGCCTCGTGATCGCCGACCCCGACGTGCTCGCCCTCGGCGACGCGGTGGTGGCGCAAGTCGCCAAGGGCATGGTCGAGCGGCTCGACAGGGAGGGCGTCGCCTACGACCTCGGCGCCTACCGCGACGCCCCCCCCGGCCTGCGCATCTGGTGCGGCGCGACCGTCGAGGCCTCGGATCTCGAGGCGCTGACGCCGTGGCTCGACTGGGCGTTCTTCGAAGAGAAGAAGGCGCTGGCTGCCGCTGCGGCGTAGCTCGACGCGCTCAACCCTCTCCCCTCCGCGGGAGAGGGGGAACGCCCTCTCAGGAAACGACGCTCCCCCTCTCCCGACCCTCGCTGACGCGATGGCCACCCTCTCCCGCAGAGGGGAGAGGGTTTGTGCGCGGATGCGTATCGCTCCTTCCCTTTCGAGCCGGAGGCCACCATGCCCGCTCCCAAAATTCTCATCTCCGACGCCCTGTCCGAAGCCGCCGTCCAGATCTTCCGGGATCGGGGCATCGAGGTCGATTTCCAGCCGAACCTCGGCAAGGACAAGGAGGCGCTGGCCGCCATCATCGCGAATTACGACGGCCTCGCCATCCGCTCGAACACCAAGGCGACGGCGAAGCTCCTGGCCGAGGCCGCAAGGCTCAAGGTGATTGGCCGTGCCGGCATCGGCGTCGACAACGTCGACGTGCCGGCGGCCACCGCCAAGGGCATCATCGTGATGAACACCCCCTTCGGTAACTCGATCACGACGGCGGAGCACGCCATCGCGATGATGTTCGCGCTGGCCCGCCAGATCCCGCAGGCCGACGCCTCCACCCAGGCCGGCAAGTGGGAGAAGAACCGCTTCATGGGCGTCGAACTGACCGGCAAGACGCTCGGCGTCGTCGGCTGCGGCAACATCGGCGCGAACGTCGCCGACCGGGCGATCGGCCTGAAGCTGAAGGTGATCGCCTACGATCCGTTCCTGTCGCCGGAGCGCGCCGTGGCGCTCGGGGTCGAGAAGGTCGAGCTCGACCAGTTGCTGGCCCGCGCCGACATCATCACGCTGCACGTGCCGATGACGGACAAGACCCGCAACATCCTGTCGGAGGAGAACCTCGCCAAGACCAAGCGCGGCGTGCGCATCGTCAACTGCGCCCGCGGCGGACTGGTGGACGAGCAGGCTCTGCGCGCGGCACTCGATTCCGGCCACGTGGCGGGCGCGGCCTTCGATGTGTTCGTGACGGAGCCTGCGACCGAGAACGCCCTGTTCGGCCATCCGAACGTGATCTGCACGCCGCATCTCGGCGCCTCGACCGCGGAGGCGCAGGAGAACGTCGCCCTGCAGGTCGCCGAGCAGATGTCCGATTATCTGCTGTCGGGCGCGATCTCCAACGCGGTCAACTTCCCGTCGATCTCGGCCGAAGAGGCGCCGCGCCTCAAGCCCTTCGTCAATCTGGCGGAAAAACTCGGCTCGTTCCTCGGCCAGCTCACCGAGGCGCCGATCAAGGGTATCCGCATCACCTACGAGGGCGCGGTCGCAGGCATGAACACGCGCGCCCTGACCTCGGCCGCGGTGACCGGCGTGCTGCGCCCCTTCCTCGCCGACGTGAACATGGTCTCGGCGCCGGCGATCGCGAAGGAGCGCGGCATCGTCGTCGACGAGATCAAGCGCGAGGGCGGCGTCAGCGAGTTCGACTCGGTAATCCGCATCACGGTGGATGCCGAGGACATGCCGCGCGACGCCGCCGGCACGGTCTTCCACGACGGCAAGCCGCGCGTCATCGAGATCCGCGGCATCGAGATCGAGGCGGCGCTGACACCGCACATGCTCTACGTGCGCAACCACGACCGTCCGGGCTTCATCGGCAGTTTCGGCAGCGTGCTCGGCGAGGCTGGGGTCAACATCGGCACGTTCAACCTCGGCCGCGAATCCGAGGGCGGCAACGCCATCGCCTTCGTCGCCGTGGATGCACCGGTGCCGCCGGAGGTCTTGGCGAAGATACAGGACATCCCGCAGGTGAAGCGGGTGCGGCCGGTCAGTTTCTGAGTGACGCAGGCGCTTGTGCCGGGCCCGGTGAGAGACGCCGTGTCCGGTATCGCATGACGATGGAGTCCCCATACGCCCCCCTTTCGGCGGCGCTGAAATTTGCTAGCGTTCTCTTGCTCACGGGTGACCACGTGCCGAAGAGTCGGGATTGGAGGCGTGATCCCAACCGCGCCGGCTACTCAGTCGCCCTCCCTTGTGGCGCCCGTGGGTACTTTCCTGTGGTGTAGCGCCGCGCGCGCTATTGGGGCACATGCCCGCGATCGACGAAATGCGTCTACACGCTCGCCTAACCTGCACGTGGGACGACGAAGCCTGCGTCTGGTTCGTGAACCAATCCAACATACCAGGGCTCGCGGCCGAGGCCACGACCCTTCAGGCACTTCGTTTGAAGCTGCCGGGAATGATCCGAGATCTGTTGGATATTGATCCACTGGATCACGAAGTCGGTTTGATCTCGTACAATAAAAACTGTGAGCGGATAGTCCCGCGCGCAGCAGTTTCACCGCCCGCGTCTATCCCAATCGGTGAAGTATATCACTCACGTCTTCGCGAGTGCGGCGAAGCAACCCAGGGCCAAATCTCGAGACGTCGGGAGATTGCCCTCTGGCTGCTTCGCGGGGCTTGAAATGACGACGAGTTAGACCGTCACCCGTCATGCGAACATATCGAGCTTGCCGTAATGCTCGGCGAGCAAATAGTAAAACGTCAGGCGCGACTTGGTGCGGTCGGCCTTCATCTTCTTGCAGGTCGCCTCGATCGACGCATCGAGGTCGTCGCCCGAAAGCCCGAGCTTCTTCTCCAGAAAGTTCTTGCGGACGGTCTCGCGCTCGGCCTTGTCGGAGCAGGCGACGTATTTCGTGTCGGGCTTCGACAGGACGAGCCGGTAGGTCTTCGTCAGGCCGGCGACGGCCTTCTCGTTGACCGGCGCCTTGGCGTATTTCTTCACGTCCTCGAGATGGTCCGACATCGCGAAACTCTCCTCCGGCCGTGCGCGGCCACCAGCAGAATGCCGCAATTTGCGGTGATGCGGCAGGGGTAGGTGCGCCCGTCCACAATCAAGCGTTCGGACGAGCCGCACGATAACGTGAAACGTCAGGCCGGCCGCCGCTTTTCGTCCCGGTTCGACAGTCCAAGGTTCAGCGAGTCATGAAGATCGACGGCCGGCACTACCGCACCATCTTTCCCGATGCCGGCGGCACTTCCGTTCAGGTCATCGACCAGACCCGCCTGCCTTTCGCCTTCGAACTGCAGCGCCTCGCGACGATGGAGGATGCTGCGCGGGCGATCCGTACCATGGTTGTGCGCGGAGCGCCGCTGATCGGCGTCACTGCCGCCTACGGCTTGGCGCTCGCGATGCGCGAGGATTCCTCATCCGAGGGCATCGAGCAGGCGGTCGCGACGCTTGCCGCCACGCGCCCCACGGCGATCAACCTGCGCTGGGCTCTCGACCGGGCAGCCTCCGTCCTGCGCGGCGTGCCGGACAATGAGCGCGCGGCCCTGGCCTTCGAGGAGGCCGCGCGGATCGCCGACGAGGACGTGGCGAGTTGCCGGTCGATCGGCGAGCACGGCGCGCGCATCCTCTCCGACATCGCAGTCGCCAAGGGCGGCCGCATCGACGTCCTGACCCATTGCAACGCCGGCTGGCTCGCCACGGTGGATTGGGGCACGGCTCTGGCGCCGATCTACGTGGCGCACGATGCCGGCGTACCGGTCCACGTCTGGGTGGACGAGACCAGGCCGCGCAACCAGGGCGCGGCACTCACCGCCTTCGAGCTGAACGCCCACGGCGTGCCGCACACCGTGATCGCCGACAATGCCGGCGGTCACCTGATGCAGCATGGACAGGTCGACCTCTGCATCGTCGGTTCGGACCGCACGACGGCGAGCGGAGACGTCTGCAACAAGATCGGCACCTACCTGAAGGCGCTGGCCGCGCACGACACACGCGTGCCGTTCTACGCCGCCCTGCCCTTCTCGACGATCGACTGGACGTTGAACGACGGCGTCGCCGAAATCCCGATCGAGGAGCGCGATGCCCGCGAGGTCACGCATCTCACCGGCCTCACCGAGGATGGCGGATTCGCGACCGTGCAGGTGGTCTCCCCCGGCAGCCCTGTCGCCAACCCCGCCTTCGACGTCACCCCGGCCCGGCTCGTGACCGGCATCATCACCGAGCGTGGCGTGGCGCAGGCAAGCCCGGAGGGCTTGCTAGGGCTGTATCCGGAGCGTCGCAAGCCTGCGTAGCCTGCCGGCGGATCGCGTAGGTCTCCATTGCCGTTCCGCCGTCGGGTCGCCGGAACCGGCCCTGGCGGCGGCGAAACGACATCTCCGTCGTTTCAGCGAAAGCTTGCTGCCGGTTGTCTCCCAACCGAGGCACGCCGCACCCTTTCGATATCGACCTGACGTTCCAAGAACTGCACGGCTTCGCAGGTCTCAAACCGGCACGCTCGGAAGAATCTGCCGGCCTCCGGCAATCCCGTCCGGGCATGGTGACGAAGTGGTTTGAAATAAATCAATTATTGCAATGACTTGTTGGTAACTCGACCTGGCTCGGCCCTTGCTGCTCACTCGGTGAAGGAGTGCTTGACGCATGTCGCTGACGTTGAAGGATGTGGTGGAGAGCCGGGTGCAGCAGCGCGCATCGGGCGTGCAGCGCGACCTCGCCGAGACGCGCGATCCCGCGCAGACCCGGCGCGAACGCTTCTCGCTCGAAGAGTCCGACCGGCGCGCTGCCCGCGACAGTCAGATCCGCTCCTCCTCCGCAGGAATGAAAACGGCGGCGACGGACATGTCGAAGGCCGATGGGTCGAAGACGAGCGAAAGGCCGGCGCAGGCCGATCGCTCGGCAGCCGCGGGAGCGGATCGCGCGACGCGCGCCGAGACATCGACCAAGCCGGCGTCTCCCGGCCCGGCTGCACTCACTCCACCGGCCAAGCCGCAGGTCGATACGACGGCATCCGCACAATCGGAGGCCGAGGCGACCAAAAGCGCACCTGCAGAGCTGGACTCTTCGACTGGTGATGCCGAGAGCAAAACTGCGGCTACCGCCGAGACGGCCGTGACGTCGCCGATGATGGCGATCTTCGTAGCGCCACTCGCCGAGGCTCCACCGCCGTTGCCGACGGCCTCCAAAGCCACCGCCTTCGATCCGGACGAAGAGTCCGGGATCGAAGCGGCAGACGGTGCGGCCAAAGGTGCGGGATCCCTCGGTCCCGGCACCGGCAAGACCGTCGGCCCGGCGGTCGCGGTAAAACCCGAGTTCGAAGCGGCGCTAGCCGAGATCGCAGCCGGCGCACCCGGCGGCGACACGATGCCGTCGATCGCCGCGTCGGGCACGGATCCGGCGGCTGCGACTGCGCCCTCCTCCTCGCCCGACGTGAAGGCCGCGTCCGCGTCCAATGTGGCCGCTCATCTTCAGGCTTCGCCTTCGTCCGCGCCGATTCCGCTCGGCGCGGTGCCGATGACCATCGGGCTTCGGGCGCTCGGGGCATCCAGCCGCTTCGAGATCCGGCTCGACCCGAAGGAACTCGGTCGGGTCGACGTCTCGATCGACATCGACAAGGACCAGGGCACCGTCGGCGTACGCCTCGTCGTCGATCGGCCGGAAACTCTCGCTCTGCTCCAGCGCGACGCGTCCACCCTTCAGCAGGCCCTGTCCCAAACCGGATTCGATGCGAGCGCCGGTGTCAGCCTGTCGCTTCGTGGCGACGAGGCCGGGACCGGGCGCAACGGCCGTGAAACCGGCGACGACGCCCAGTCCCGCGGCGGCGCCCAGGCAGACCGACCCGGCCTTCAGGGCGGACCCGACCACATCCCGATCGACCTCGTGCCGCTCCGCGCCCTGCGCGGGATCGGCCGTGTCGATATCCGCATCTGAGGAGACACGATCATGGCATCGGGCATTTCAAATATCGCCGGCGCGGCCTCTTCGACGGCGAGCACGAGCTCAAAGGCGATCGCCGGCAACTTCCAGCAGTTCCTGACGCTGCTGACGACGCAGCTCAAGAATCAGAACCCGCTCGACCCGATGGACACCAACCAGTTCACGCAGCAACTGGTGCAGTTCGCAGGCGTCGAGCAGCAATTGAAGACGAACGACAGGCTCGACTCGATCCTGACCAATTCCAAGGCCTCGGCCTCGGCCACCGCGTCGAGCTTCATCGGCAAGACGGTCACGGCGGACGGAACCAAGACCACGCTTTCTGACGGCAAGGCGAGCTGGACGCTCACGCCGGCGCGCGCTGCGACGAAGGCCTTGATCACGATCAGCGATTCGGACGGCAACGTGGTCGCCACCAAATCGACGACGCTCGCGGCGGGCAGCCAGAGCTTCGCCTGGGACGGGCGCGGCTCGTCGGGCCTGACGCAGAAGGACGGCACCTATGCCATCAAGGTCGATGCCCTCGATGCGACGGGCTCCACCGTCGCGGTCGACACCTCAGTGACCGGTACGGTGACCAGCGTCGATCTCAGCGGCAGCGAGCCGGTCCTGGCCGTCGGTACTGCCAAGCTGTTGCTGTCGACCGTGAAAAACCTCGCGGCGGCGGGCGCTTAGCGTGTTGTCCACATGGTCCGGTCAAAAACGAATCAATTCTGAACGGTCCGCTTCAACATATTTTAAGCGGACGCAAGTAGGTTTGATCTCGACAGGTCAGTCGAGTGTAGAGCGTAGCATGACCGAGACACCCCGCCCGAGAGTTAAGTATGTCATCGGGCCCGACGGCTCTCCGCTGACCATCGCGGACCTGCCACCGGTATCGACCCGCCGATGGGTCATTCGCCGAAAGGCGGAGGTCGTGGCCGCCGTTCGCGGCGGGCTGTTGAGCCTCGAAGAGGCCTGCCAGCGTTACACGCTGACCACCGAAGAATTCCTGAGCTGGCAGTTCTCCATCGACCAGCACGGCCTTGCCGGCCTGCGCACCACGCGCATCCAGCATTATCGCCATTGAGGTCTCGGCTGCGGGCGCCGTTCTCGGTGCCACGGGCGACGAAGCGAGCCGCGTCCGCATCAGCTGGCGCGGTTCTTTTCGTTCCAGGGGGCGAATGAAGCTTTCTTAACCAGCCGCTAACCACGCACCCGGCAAATCTTGCCGGGCGGGGCGTTCGGCGCCGCGATCTGTCTCGCAGGCGTCCAGCGCGTGAAGTCGGTCCTCGAACTGGTGACGAAGCTCGGGCCGGCGCGGCTCGCCGCCATGGCCGCGGTGACGCTCACCCTCGTCGGCTTCTTCGCCTTCGTGATCCTGCGGATGTCGCGCCCCGACATGGGCGTGCTCTTCGCCGACCTGTCGATGCAGGATTCGGGCGCCGTGATCCGTGACCTCGATGCGCGCGGCATCACCTACGAGACCAAGGGCGATGCCGGCCAGACCATCATGGCGCCGCGCGCCGACCTCGCCCGTCTGCGCATGGACCTCGCCGGCAAGGGCCTGCCGGTGCAGGGCGGCGTCGGCTACGAGATCTTCGACAAGGGCGACGCGTTCTCCTCGACCAGCTTCGTCCAGAACGTGAACCACCTCAGGGCGCTCGAAGGCGAACTCGCCCGTTCGATCCGCGCCATCGGCCGCGTCCAGGCTGCCCGCGTCCACCTCGTCCTGCCCGAGCGCCGCCTGTTCGAGCGCGACCGCGACGCGCCGAGCGCCGCCATCGTGCTGAAACTCGTCGGCGACCTCGATACGTCGCAGGTGCGCGCCATCCGCCACCTCGCGGCCTCGGCCGTCGAGGGCCTGAAGCCCGAGCGCGTGTCGATCGTCGACGAGCGCGGCCGGCTGCTCGCCGACGGCGCCCGCGGCGCGGAGGCCGAGGGTGCGGTCGGCTACGAGGAGAAGCAGACCGGCATCGAGCGCCGCCTGCGTTCGCAGATCGAGGAGATCGTCGCCGGCATCGTCGGCCAGGGCCGTGCCCGCGTGCAGGTGTCCGCCGATCTCGACGTCAACCGGATCGAGAGCCGTTCGGAGACCTACGACCCTGAGAGCCGCGTCGTGCGCTCCAGCCAGACCCGCAGCGAGAATTCGCTCAGCGGCGGCGCCGAGGGGCAGGTCAGCGTCGGCAACGAGTTGCCGGGCGCCAACCAGCCTGCCGCGCAGCCGAACCAGAAGGACACGGCGCAGAAGAACGAGGAGACTACGAATTACGAGATCTCCCGCGTCACCAAGACCGAGGTGATCGAGGGCGGCCGCGTGAAACGACTCTCCGTGGCGGTCCTCGTCGATGGCGTCTACATGCCCGGCACCGACGGCAAGGCGACCTACCAACCGCGCCCGGCCGCAGAGATCGAGCGGATCTCTGCGCTGGTGCGCACCGCGATCGGTTTCGACAAGACCCGCGGCGATCAGGTCGAGGTGGTCAACCTGCGGTTTGCCGAGGCGCCCCCGGCACCGGATTTCGTCGAGCCGAGCTTGGTGCAGTCGCTGCTCAGCCCGTCCAAGGAAGACGTGATGCGCTGGGTCGAGCTTGCCGTGCTGTCGGCCCTGACCCTGCTCGTGCTGATGGCGGTTGTGCGTCCGCTTCTGAAGCGCGTCCTCGAATCGGAGGCCCCGACGGTGATGCTGGCTGGTCCGGCCGGTATGGCGCTCGCCGGTGGCGAAGTCCCCGTCGCGGCGATCGCCGACCAGGGACAGGCCGCCAAATTTCTCGAACACGCCAAGCTGAACGGAAAGATCCAGGCCGAGACCGTCGAGCGCGTGGTCGACATGGTTCGCGCCAACCCCAACGAGACCGCCGAGGTCCTGCGCAACTGGATCCACGACAACTGAGATGCGTGCTTTTCCGTCCAGCCTTGAAAGGAACCGGCGATGGCTGCCGGCATAGATTTCGGCGCGCTTGCCAATGCCGGGTCGGGCGGCGGCTTCGAGCAACTCACCGGTGCGCAGCGCGCCGCGACGCTCCTGCTGCTTCTCGGCGAGCAGGAAGGCGCCGCGATCTGGCGCCTGCTCGACGAGGAGGAGGTCAAGAAGGTCTCGCACGCCATGGTGCAGCTCGGCTCGCTCGAGGCCGAGACCATCGAGCGGCTGATCGTGGATTTCGTGTCCCGCCTTCCGTCCGGCGGCGGTATCACCTCGAACTACGAGCGTACCGAATCGCTCCTGCTCAAGATCTTCCCGCCCGAGCAGGTCTCCTCGATCATGGCGGAGATCAAGGGTGCCTCGGCCAAGCGGGTCTGGGGCAGCCTGACCCAGATCGACCCGGACATCCTCGCCGCCTTCCTGCGCAACGAGTACCCGCAGACCGTTGCCGTCGTGCTCTCGAAGGTCCGCCCGGACTATGCGGCCCGCGTCCTCACGATCCTGCCGGAGGAATTCGCCATCGACGTGCTCAACCGGATGCTGCGCATGGAGACGGTGCAAAAGGAGGCGTTGCGCCACATCGAAGAAACGCTGCGCGTCGAGTTCGTCTCGACCATCGCGCAGAGCACCCGCCGCGACGCGCACGAGCTCATGGCCGACGTCTTCAACGCCTTCGACCGGCAGACCGAGACGCGATTCCTGGCGGCGCTCGACCAGGGCAATCGCGGTTCGGCCAAGCGCATCCGCGAACTGATGTTCACCTTCGAGGACCTGCTCAAGCTCGACGCCGGCTCCGTGCAGACGCTGATGCGCACGGTCGACAACGACACCCTCTGCCGGGCCCTCAAGGGCGCCGAGGAGCGCGTGCGCGGCTTCTTCCTCGCCCAGATGTCGACCCGCGCCGCCAAGAACCTGGGTGACGAGATGAGTTCGATGGGGCCGATCCGGCTGAAAGAGGTCGACGAGGCCCAGGCCAAGATGACCGAGCTCGCCAAGGACCTCGCCGAGAAGGGTGAGATCATGATCGCCAAGAATGGCGGCGAAGAGGAGCTGGTCTATTGAACGCCAAGTCGTCGACCAAGCCGTTCCTGTTCGACACGGATTTCCGCCGCCCCAACGCGCAGGGTGCCGCCAAGGAGGCGGCCGCCGTCGCCGATGCCGAGGCGCGCGCCTATGCCCGCGGCCTGGAAGAGGGACGCGTCCGCGCCGAAGCGCAGGCCCAGGCTCGGCTCTCCGACGCGCTGAACAGGCTCGGTCTCGCTGCCGCCGGCCTCATCAACCAGTCCGACGCCCGCGATGCCGAGCGTGAGGACCAGGCGCTCACCTTCGCCACGGCGCTGGCGCGCAAGCTCGCGGGCGATGCCCTTGCCGCTAGCCCTTTGGCTGCGGTCGAGGAAGCGGCACGCGCCGCTCTCCAACATGTGCGCGGCGTGCCGCATCTCGTCGTTCGCGTGAACGAGGCGATCGTCGACGAGGCCGAGGCGCTGGTGAAGCGGCTTGCGCGCGAGCGCGGCTTCGAGGGCCGCCTCGTTGTCCTCGGCGAACCGGACATGCCCGAGGGCGACGCCCGCATCGAATGGGCCGATGGCGGCATCGTTCGCGAGCGCGCAAGGGTCGAAGCGGCGGCGCTCGACGCCGCCGGCATTCTCTCATCACGACACGGCTGAGGCAGCGCGATCATGGCAAGCGACAATTTCCATCTGCCGCAGCTCGGCGACCTGGACCCATCTTTCGACGGTGTGGGTCCGGAATCGGTGCTCGATGCGCCGACGACCCCGAAGACCGCCTCCGACCTCGAACAGGTCTTCGACGTACCCGTGGTCGTCTCCGCCGTGCTCGGCTCCTCGCGCATGCCGATCGGCGACCTGCTGCGCCTCGATGCCGGAGCCGTGCTCGAACTCGACCGCAAGGTCGGCGAGGCGATCGACATCTTCGTGAACAACCGTCTCGTCGCTCGTGGCGAAGTCGTGCTCGTCGAGGACCGCCTCGGCGTCACCATGACCGAAATCATCAAGAACGATCACTGAAACGACGCCCGCCTCGCAGGGCCCTCGTCAACTGGGAGATTGAGCCATGCGGCTCCTCATCGTCGGACGGCTCACGGGCGAGCTCGTCACCGCCTCCAAGATCGCCATGAACCGCGGTGCCGCCGTCACCCACGCGGACGGCATCGACCAGGGCCTCGCGACGCTGCGCGCCCGGGGCGCCGACCTCGTGATGGTCGAAGTCAGCCTCGACATCCGCCGGTTCGTGACCGCGCTCGCCGACGAGCGCATCCGGACGCCGGTGGTGGCCTGCGGCATCGCCTCCGACGCCAAGGCGGCGGTCGCGGCGATCCAGGCGGGTGCCAAGGAGTACATCCCGCTGCCGCCCGACCCCGAGATGATCGCCGCGGTTCTGGAAGCGGTCGCCGCCGACGGCCGCAGCTTCGTCTGGCGCGATCCCGCCATGGAGCGCGTGGTCAAGCTCGCCGAGCAGGTCTCCCGCTCCGACGCCTCCGTGCTGATCACCGGCGAGAGCGGCACCGGCAAGGAGGTCCTGGCGCGCCACGTCCACGCCCGCTCGAACCGGGCGAACAAGCCCTTCGTCTCGGTGAACTGCGCCGCGATTCCCGAGGCGCTGCTCGAATCCGAACTGTTCGGCCACGAGAAGGGCGCCTTCACGGGGGCGGTCGCCCGCCGGATCGGCCGTTTCGAAGAGGCCAACGGCGGCACGCTGCTTCTCGACGAGATCTCCGAGATGGACGTGCGCCTGCAGTCGAAGCTCCTGCGCGCGCTGCAGGAACGCGTGATCGACCGGGTCGGCGGCTCAGCGCCCGTGAAGGTCGACATCCGGGTGCTCGCCACCTCGAACCGTCACCTTGCCGAAGAGGTCAAGAAGGGCACCTTTCGCGAGGACCTGTACTACCGATTGAACGTCGTGCACCTGCGCATCCCGGCGCTGCGCGAGCGGCCGGCCGACATCCTCGAACTCGCCGGATTCTTCGCCAAGAAATATGCCGAGGCCAACGGCCTGGCGGTGCGCCCGCTCTCTCGCGACGCACTTGCACTGATTACGAAAAGCCCTTGGCGCGGCAACGTGCGCGAGCTGGAAAACACCCTTCACCGCGCCGTGCTGCTCGCCTCCGGGGCCGAGATCGGCCACGATGCGGTCCTGACGCCCGAGGGCGATTCCATCGGCGGTGCAGCCGGGCCGGCCGAGCGCGCCGCGCAGGTCGCCGAAGCAGCGACCCGTGGCCTTGTCGGCCGCACGGTGGCCGACGTCGAGCGCGACCTGATCCTCGACACCCTCGACCATTGTCTCGGGAATCGGACGCACGCAGCCAAGATTCTCGGCATTTCGATCCGGACACTGCGGAACAAGCTCAACGAATACGTTCAGTCCGGGATCGGCGTCGCGGAGCCGGGCAGCGTGCGGGCCGTGGCTGCCTACGGGTAGGCCGCTCGTTCAACGGCGCTTTCCGGCGCGAGCCTCGGCCTCGGCATCCTGCAGGGCGGCGGCTTCCCGCATCTTCTTCATGGTGAGGAAGCGGACGACGTCGGACTCGATGTCCCGGATCGTCTCCTCGACGAGGTGCAATTGTAGGCTGCGTTGCGGATGCCCGGGCTCGAGGTTCTCGCGCTCCTGCAGCCTCAGCACGGCCTGGCGCACGACGCTGTAGACCGACTCGCGCTCCTCCCGGCCCATCGACGGGTTGACGGCGCGCGCGACGAGGTCTGTGAAATCCGACATGGGTTTTACGGCAAGGACGCAGGGCGAACGGTTCGAGGCCCGAACCCGCTTCTAGTGCACCGGCCGGCCTCTCCGAAAGGCCGTGCCCGTCATTCCGGCGGGTACGGGGCGGGTGCCCCTGGCAGGGGTCTTGGTCAGATCCGCTGGTCCTTGACGCCGCTGAGCAGAAGCGACCCGGCGCTGCATAGCGCGAAGCAGCAGAAGAAGGTCACCATCAGCGTGTAGCCGCGCTCCGGATAGATCGACGAGGCCGGCAGCGAAGGCGGCACGAAGACCGCCAGATAGACCTGCTGCTTGTTGGCCGAGATCCGGGCCTTGTCCAGCATCAGGTGGAGCGACTCGTTGAGCTTTTCCGCGATCAGCTGCTCGATTTTCAGACCCTCGAATTCGAGCAGCGCCTGCGTGATGTTGTTCGGCGTGCCGGCCGCAAGCCCCTCGTTGGTGAGCTGGTCCTTCAGCCGCTTGATCTGGCCGTCGATCGCCGCGACCGTGGCCACAAGGGTCTGGACGCCGCGGGATTTCTCGTCGAGGCGCGAGTCGCGCAGAACCTGCAGGTCGTTCTCGGCCTTGAGCTTGTCCTTGTTCAGCATCCCGATGGTCTGAAGCGTTGATTCCGCGGTCTTGAGCGGATCGATGATGCCCCAGGTGTTGCGGAAGCTCTGGAGTGCGAGGCGCGATTTCTTCAGCCGCTCCTCTGCGGCGCGCGCATCCGTCTCCGCATGGGCGATGAGATCGGCGCGCGCACGCCGCGAGATCTCGTTCACCAGTTTCTCCGACCGGGCGATCACCAGCTCGGCGATCGCCACCGAATCCTCCGGCTTGAAGGTCCGCACGCTCAGGGTGATGACGCCCGAGACCGCCTCGATGTGGGCGTTGACGTGCTTGGTCCAGTATTTGGCGAATTCCTCGATCGGTTGTCCGTCGCGGTAGCGTGCCCAGAAATCCGCGTCCGATCCCGAGAACATCTTGGAGACCTGCAGCACGGACTGCGCGGCCTCCGCCATGGTGCGGCTGTGCACGAAATCGCGGACGATGAAGCTGTCCTGGCTGTTGTGCTTCTGGATGAGGCTGGCGAACTCGCCACCGCCCGAGGTCTCGCCCATGGGCTCGACGTCGCCGCGCACGGCGAATTTCGCCTGGGCGACGTATTGGTCCGAAGCGAACACGAACAGGTAGAGCGCCATGATCGCGGTCGGCAGGACGATGAAATAGGCAAACCGCTTCGCCAGCACCACCTGGAGCCGCTCGGCTGGTTTCGGCGCGCGCTGCCGCAGACCCGGCAGTTGCCGCCAGTTCACGCGCTCGCGGGCGCGGCGCAGCAATGCCAGGGCACCGCCTTCCTTGAGCGGTTCGAGGGTCTCGATGTTCCGGCGCAGTTCGGGCACGGAGCGGCGCGCCAGATCCATCAGGCCCTGCAGACCCTCGCTCGGTCGGACCTTGACCTCGCGCTCTTTGACCTCGTCGGCGTTCATAGAATTGGGTCCCTGCGGATCCACCGGCGGGCGCGAGCGGCGGCGACCCGTCGCAGGCCGCGACGCATCGCGGTGCTTTTGTCGGAAAGCCGTGGCCACATCTCTCTCAAGTCTCGTCTTTTTCGGCCCTTTTTGTGGCGCACGCGTCGCTGCTGCATTCCCGGCAGGATTGCGTGCGACTCGTGCTTTCGCGATAGGGCGCGGGAGTCTCCGCTACCGGAACCGCACGCCTTCCGAAGGATCGACGCTTGGGCAAGGACCACCAGGGAACCGCTGCCGCCGGTCTGGGCGCGACGCCGCGGGCTGCAAAGGCCGATTTCGACGACCTCGTCGTGGTCTGCTCGAAATGCGCCAAGCGTCAGGGACTGCCCAAGCGCGCGTTCGGGCGTTCGCTCAAGCGTGCGTTCAAGCGAGAGACGCAGGGGCGCAGGATGCGCGTCGTCGAGACCGGATGCCTCGGCCCCTGCCCGAAACGGCTGATCGCCGTGGCGACGCATGATTCGATCAGCCGCAGCCGCGTCCTGCTGCTCGATCCGGCCCTCCCCCCGGCAACGGTCCGGGGCCTTCTTCCGGAGACTGGCCGCACCGGACCGGAATCGAAAGACATCCCGTCGTGAGTACTGGTCCGATGGCCCGGATCGGCCGCGCGCTGCTGCGTCGCCTGCCGCTCGTCGGTACCGTGCTCGGTCTCGCGCTCGGCGTCTGGCTGATCGCGACGAACGACGTTGCCGCGATCGGAGCGGCGTTCGGCCGGATCGGGCTCGTCGGCCTCGCGGGCGTGGTGCTGGTGCGCGTCGGCGTGATCCTGCTCTGTGGGATCGCCTGGGCCCGAGTCCTCGACGGTCTGTCGAGCGTGGAGGATGCAGCCTTCCTGATCCTTCGGTTCGTGCGCGAGGGCATCAACGTGCTGCTGCCGGTGGCTTCGGTCGGCGGCGAGGTCGTCGGCGGGCGTCTCCTGACCTTCTGGGGCGTCACGGGGGGGCTCGCAGCCGCCTCGATCCTCGCCGACATGTTGCTTCAGGTCGCCACCGAGATCGCCTTCACCCTGACGGGCGTCCTCCTGCTCCAGCAGGTGGAGGGAGAGGCGGCGGCCTCGCTCGCGCTCTTCACGCTCGAGGCCCTCGGCGTAGCGATCGTCCTGCTCGGAGCCTTCTTCGCGTTCCAGCGGCTCGGCGCGGCCAAGCTCGTGGAACGCGGGCTTACCACTCTCGGACGTCAGGTCGCCGGCACGGCCACGCCTGGTCAGGTGCCGGAAGAATCCGGACTCGGCGTGCAGCCGGCGCTCGACGCGGTCTGGGCGCGGGGCCGGCGCGGCCGCCTCGCGCAGGGGTTTATGCTCCACCTCGCCGCCTGGGGGCTCGGAGCGGCGGAGATCTGGATCGCGCTGACCTGCATCGGCGTCGAGATCAATGCCACCGAGGTGATCGTGCTGGAATCACTGTCGCAGGCGATCAAGTCGGTAGCCTTTCCGGTTCCGAGCGGGCTCGGCGTTCAAGAGGGCGGCTTCGTCGTTGTCGGCGCCCTGTTCGGCATCGACGCCGGCACGGCCATCGCACTGTCGCTCGCCAAGCGGGTTCCCGACGTCGTACTGGGCCTGCCCTCGCTGGTCGCCTGGCAGATGCTGGAGGCTCGCCGCGCGACGATCCTGCCGCCGTCTCGCGCCGAGAACCCCGACGGCGTCTCGCCGGGGGGCTCGTAGCGCCCCGATTCAGGTGTCGGGCTTACGATGCCGTCACGGCTCGAACGGCTTCCGCGCGAGCCAGCCACGTCCTCAGCGCATCGAAGGTCGCGATCCCCGCTACCAGCGCATCGTCGCCGTCGAGCCCGTCGAGACGGGCGCGGAAGGCGTTCCACATCCGGCCGGTGGCGCGGCCGTGTCCGCGGTAGTAGCGGCAGGCGGCCTCGGCATCGGGGCCATGGCGCTCGGCGATCGAGCGGCCGATCACCTGTCCACCCAACGTCGAGCCTTCGAGCACGTAGAGCGCACCGTAGGCCGACGCGCGGCTCGTCAGGGCGATCGGCGAGACCGCCGGAAGTCCTGCGATATCCGTCGCGCCGAGCCCGAGCCGGTTCAGATCCGCATCGAGCGCCTGGAGTCTACGCCGCGGCCCGAAAAAATCCTCGTCGTCCAGCATGCGGCCGATCGCAGGTTCGAAACCGGCATGGAACCCACGCATCAGCGCGAGCAGGTCGCGATATCCCTGAAGTGTGGCGGTGCGCGCCTCCCAATCGAGGTCGCGTTCGAGGGCCTGATGCGCCCCTGCGGTCGCCGCCCGAAGCCGTGCGTGGAGCCCCTCGGTCACGCGTAGACGACGAAGCAGGCGCCGGGCACGTTCTCGACCTCGATCCGGGCGTTGATCTGGTCCAGCATGGCCCGCACCAGTTTCATCCCGAGGCCGGTACCCTTGGCCTTGCCGGTGTCCCAGTCGGGAGGAAGCCCCTCCCCGTCGTCGCAGACCTTGAGCTTGACGCCGCTCTCGACGGCCGAAACGCTTACGTTGACCCGCGCTCCCCGCTCCGGGCCGCCCGCATATTTGAAGGCGTTGGTGACGAGTTCCGTGGCGATCAGCGAGAGTGAGACCGCCTTCTGATAGGGCACCATCAGCCCGGGATCGGCAGTGAGCTCGACGACGTGCTGGTTACCGGCGAGGCCCGCGAGATCCTTGCACAAGTTGTCGATGGTCTGACCGAGATCGACCTCCTCGACGCTGCCGGCCTGATAGAGGCTGTCATGCACCCGCGCGACGCTCATCACGCGGCCGGAGGTCTCCGAGAAGGCCTGCCGTGCGGCCGGGTCGGTGATCTGGCGCCGCTGCATGTGCAGGAAAGCCGAGACGATCTGCAGCGAGTTCTTCACGCGGTGGTCGATCTCGCGCGTGAGCAGATCCTTCTGCGCGAGCAGCCGCTCCTTCTCGACGAGAAGATCGGTCAGTTCCTCGATCTTGCGCCGCTGGCGCAGGACGACGCCCTCGACCGCCTGGGCGAGCTGTTCGGCGAGCGAGACCTGCCAATCCGCGAACGGCGTCGCGACGCCGCGGCGTTCCTCGACCCAGCGCTCGAAAGAGCGGCGCGGCAGCACCGCCACCGACCCCGAACCGGCGATGACCGGCTTTCGCGGATCGCCGCCCCAAGTGACCGTGCTCGGCACCTCTGGGCGGAACCAGAGCAGGAGGTGCAGCCGTTCGGCATCGACGAAGGCCGCGAGCAGGCCGCTCGCCGTAGCCGCATAAGCGCCGCCACGGGCATGGGCGCTGCTCAGGGCATCGGTGGTGTAACTCGGCTGGCCTTGCGGCAGGGCCTCCCTCAACCAATCCGCGAGCGCCAAGACCTCCTTGTCGGTCGGGCAGGCCCCGATCAGGCTGACATGGCCCTCCGAGACGATGCCGGCGCCGCCGACATCGAACAGGTCGAGCAGCGTGGTCGAACCGACTGTTAGCGCCTGGACGAAGTCGTCCGTGCGCGTCAGCCCGCGCACGAGCCGCCCCTCGATGTCGAGATGGGTCTGCTGCTCGGCCCAGCGGCGATGCGCCTCGATCTCCTGCACGCGCATGGCGAAGGCGTCGGTGAGGACCGTCGAGGCGGCCCGCGTCTCGGGCGCGACGTAATGCGGCTGCCGGTGATGGCCGATCATCAGGCCCCAGAGCCGGCCCTCGACGAGGATCGAGATCGACATCGAACCGTTCACGCCGAGATTGCGCTGATATTCGAGATGGATCGGCGAAAGCGTGCGGTTCTGGGCGAAGGTGAGGTCGATCGGCCCGTTGCCGGCTGCCTTACCCGCCACCAGCGGCACCGGCACGCAGTCGCGGTCGATCACGAAGCGGCTCTTGGCCTTGTGATAGAGCGCGCGGGCCTGGGCCGGAATGTCCGAGGAGGGGAAGCGCAGTCCGATCAGTGGGCGCTGCCAGCCGGGGATCATATCCTCGGCGATGGCCTCGCCGTTCCAGTCCGCGTCGAAGCGGTAGACGAGGACGGATTCGAAGCCGGTGAGGATCCGGATCTCGCTCGCGACGATCCGCGCCGCCTCGTCCAGGCTTTCGGCCCCGCGCAGGCGGACGACCGCCAACTCGGTCTCCAACGGGGTGGCCGAACCGAAATCGTCAGGACGGTCGGGCGCGCGCTCCAACTCGACGATGACCCGGCCGCTCCGCACATGTGCGACGGCGTAGAAGCGGTCGTCCGGCCGACTGGCGAGGGTCACCGCCTGCCGGAGCAGCCGGCCGTCTTCCAGGCTTCCCGCTGCGACGCCGGCCTGGACCAGCGCCACGAAACCGGCCGGAAGGACCTCGCTCAGGTGCCGCCCATCGAGCGCCGTGCCGTCGTCATCGAAGACGTCGGAGATGTTGGCGCTGTGGACGAGGATCGCGAGCGTCTCGGCATCCGCCGCGAGCATGACGGCGTTGGGCTGGATCGAGCCCGGGATGTGGATCGGCTCGCGTTCGCACAGGCTCGGATCGACCGGCTCGGCCCGGACGCGCCGGCCAACGGCCGCCATCACCGCCTCGCGCGAGCGTCCCGCGCCGATGTTCTCGAGGGCGGCGATCACCAGCCAGTAGCGACCAGGCGTCGCCGACGCGCGAAGATGAATGCGTGCTCGCAGTGGTTGCGGCATTCGCCCGAACACGAACTCGAAGGTCTCGTCGAGGCGCCCGCGCCGAAGCCCGCTCAGGAAACGACCGTGAAAGCTCGGCACGTTCGTGCTCGGCACGATGTCGCGGAAGTAGTGACGGCCGACGACGGCGCTTGCCGAGAACCCCGAAAGGCTCGCGGCGCCCTCGCTGAATGACAGCACCCGGCCCGCCGCGTCCAGCGCGATCACGCCCTGGTCGAGACGGTCGAGCGCCTCGGGCGACAGGGCGTCGAGATCGACGGACTTCCCGAGGACGTCCTGGATCCTGTTGTGGGGCGGGTCGATCATTCCGGCCCCGGTATGACCGCGCCCGCCCTCTCGCGCAATCCTCAGAAGGTGACGGTTCCGGCGACACGACGAGGATGCTTCCGCACAACTTCGTGCTCAACCTGCAGTTTTCCGTATGATATCGGACAGAGCGGTCCGGAGGCCTTCTTCCAGGGTCAGGTGGTAGAACGGCCTGTCGAGCAGGTCTTGCGCCGTGTGTCCGTCCTGGATGGCAAAGGACAGGATGTGCGCGAGGTGCTCGACGTCGGGACCGAGCATCTCGGCGCCGAGCAGGCGGCCGCTCCGGTCCGCGTAGACCCGCATGCCGCCCTGGTTGCGGCCCATGACCTGGGCACGACCCTGGTCGCAGAAATCCACCTTGCCGACGAGGTCGCCGCCCAGGTCTCCGATCGCCGCGATCTGCGGCTCGGTAAAGACCATTGCGAGCTTCACCCAAGGCCTTGGGTTCTCGATCGATCCTTTGTCGGACCGTGCCAGCACAGCGGCGTTGCGGCCGGCGATGCGGCCCTGGCGGCTCGCCTCGTGCAGAACCGGACGGGCCGCGTTGGCGTCTCCGGCAATAAGGATCGAGTCACCCTCGCAGACGAGCGAGTGTGGATCGAAGGCGGGCATCCCGTCCTCGTCGAGGGACAGGCCGGTGCTGGCGAGCCCGATGCCGCGCACGTTCGGAGGGCGGCCCGTGGCGGCCAGGACCCGGGCGAACGACGCCGAGCCCTTTCCGCCATCCTTGTCAGACCAGTGCAGCGTAACGCCGCCCTCTGTCGCCTCGGCACGTTCGACGGTCGCCCCGAGATGGAGCGCGATATCCTTCCCGAAAATGTCGCGCGCCGCCTCGGCCAGATCGGGATCCGCGATCCCGCCCAACGCACCGGCGGGATCGAACAACGCGGTCTTCACGCCGAGCCGTGCCAGCGCCTGCGCCAGTTCGATCCCAACAGGCCCCCCACCGAGCACCGCGATCGATTCCGGCAGATCCTCGATCTCGAAGAGCGTGTCGGTGGTGAGCAGACGTTCGCCGAGGCCCTCCAGCGGCTTCGGCACGCTCGGGCTCGATCCCGTCGCGATCACGGCCGCCTTGAAGCGCAGGCGGATCGCGTCGTCGATGCGAAGGGTCGTCGCGTCCTCGAACACCGCGCGGCCGGTGATCCGGCTGCCTTCCGGAAGTTTCTCCAGCCCCTCGAACACGCTGTCGACGAAGCAGTCGCGCTGTTGGCGCACGCGCCGCATCACGTCTCGGCCGTCGACCCGCACGTGCTCGACATGAATACCGAAGCGGTGCGCCGCGCGGGCTTCATGGGCCGCATTCGCCGCCACGATCAGCAACTTCGAAGGCATGCAGCCGACTCGCGCGCAGGTGGTGCCGCCCGGCCCCTGCTCGATCAGAATCGAGGCCGCGCCCGCATCGAGGGCGGCGCGGTGCGCAGCGATGCCCGCGGTGCCGGCGCCGATGACCGCGACGTCGCAGGACAGCTCTCTCATCGGACTCACGACGCCATCGTGAGGACGGCGCCGCCATCGACGCGGAGGTTCTCGCCGGTGATGAAGCTCGCCTGCTCCGAGCACAGGAACGCGACCGCCGCCGCGACCTCCTCGACCCGTCCGCGGCGCTTGGCGACGATGCCGGGACGCTTCTCGTCCAGGAAGGTCTCGATCGCCCGGTCGAAGGACACGCCCATCTCCTCGGCGCGCTTCTCCATCATGGCGTCGGTCATCGGCGTGGCGATGTAAGCGGGGGCGACCGAGTTCACGAGCACGCCGTCCGGCCCGTAGGCCTTCGAGAGGCCCTTGGTGAGGTTCATCAGCCCGGCCTTGGCCGCGCAATAGGGCAGCTCCTCGACATAGGGCTGCACGGCGTCCTCCGAGGTGAACAGCACGATCCTGCCCCAACCGGCCTCGCGCATGCCGGGGATGAAGGCCCGAGCCATCCGCACCGCACCCATCAGGTCGGCCTGGATGGTCTCCAGCCAGCCCGCGTCGTCGATCTCCAGAAAGTCACCGGTGGCCCCGGTGACGCCGGCCGCATTCACGAGGATCGTCGGCTTCTGTCCAAACGCCGTGTCTGCGAACGCCCGTAGCGCGACCGCGCCGTCGTTCGAGGACAGATCGGCAGCGAAGGCACGGACTTCGCCCAATGCCGAGAGACGCTTGGCGGCGTCCTGCACCGCTTCATCCTTGATGTCGGACAGGACGATTTTGACGCCTTCGCGCAGCAGGTACTCCGCGCTGGTGTAGCCCATGCCGGAATCGCCGCCCGTGACGACGGCGACGCGGCCGCTGATGCCGAGATCCATTCGAAACTCCACTAGATCGTGAGAGGTACGGAGCCCGCGCCGATAAGGCGGCTTGCGGCTTCGTGACGGCCCGAAGCGCGCTTGGCGCACCGGCCTGACATTGCGTCGCCAACACCACGGCGATGCGAACGTTCCAGGCTTGCCGGCACTGCGGCACCGAGGACGGGATTACGCTTCGGGTACGCGCGGCCCTTGCTAAACCGAGGTGTCCGGCAATGACGCCCGCTCCGGCGGCGCATCGAGCGCGGCGTCGCTCTCGTCCTTCAGGTTCACGCCGCTGAGCCCCCGCGAAAAAGCCTGCGCGATCAGCCAATGCAGTTTGAATGCCGCCAGGTCGTGCGAGAGCCCCGCCGGGCGGACGTTGGAAATGCAGTTGCGCTCGGCATCCGAGCGGCCGGGTCTCGGGTCGAAGGTCAGGTAGAGGCCGAGGCTGTCGGGCGAGGAGAGCCCCGGACGTTCGCCGATCAATACGGCCACCGCCCGCGCCTTGAGGAGCGTTCCGATCTCGTCGCCCAGCGCCACGCGCGCCTGGACGGACACGATGACCGGCCCGAGGCTCCAGCCTGCCTTGTCGACGAGCGGTTTCAGTGCGGCGAGCATCGGCGCAGCCCCCTCGTGGACGGCGCGGGCGGAGAGGCCGTCGGCGACGACGATGGCGAGGTCGACGGGGCCGTCGGCGGCCGCGGTAAGACGGTCGCGGCTCTCGGAAGCGAGGCGGCGGCCGTAGTCGGGCCGGCGCAGATAAGTCGCGCGATCCTCGGCCTGGGAGGCGACGGCGAGGACGGGCAGGCCGAGCGCTTCGATCGCAGTGGTGATCGCCTCGGCGTCCATCGGCGTGTGCACGGCATCGCGAGCCTGGGCGTGGGCGAGGCCGAAACCGAGGACCTCTCGCGTCGGCAGCCCGGCCCCCGCGCGGCCGAGTCCGATCCGGGCCGGCGTCAGCCGTGCGAGTCTTTTCCAGAGATCGTCTTCGCTCACGCGGCGAGATCCGGTGCGGCCGTCAGCAAGGCGGTACCGGCATTGCCGGACAGCAGAGCACCCTCCCCGTCCGTCAGCCCGATCTCTTCGAGCCAAGCCGCGAATTCCGGTGCGCGCTTCAGGCCCAGCACCTCGCGGATGTAGAGCGCATCGTGGAACGAGGTGGACTGGTAGTTCAACATGACGTCGTCGGCGCCGGGCACGCCCATGACGTAGGTGCAGCCGGCCGCGCCGAGCAGGGTCAGGAGCGTGTCCATGTCGTCCTGATCGGCCTCGGCGTGGTTGGTGTAGCAGACGTCCACGCCGAGCGGCACGCCCATCAGCTTGCCGCAAAAATGATCCTCCAGCCCAGCCCGGATGATCTCCTTGCCGTCGTAGAGATATTCGGGGCCAATGAAGCCGACCACGGTGTTGACCAGCAGCGGCCGATAGACCCGTGCCACGGCGTAGGCCCGCGCCTCCAAGGTCTGCTGATCGATGCCGTGGTGGGCGTCGGCCGAAAGCGCCGAGCCCTGCCCGGTCTCGAAATACATGCAGTTGTCGCCAATGGGTCCGCGCTTCAGCGCCAGCGCCGCCTCGTGCGCCTCCTTCAGGATCGGTAGCGTGACGCCGAAGCTCGCATTGGCCTTCTGCGTGCCCGCGATCGACTGGAAGACGAGATCCACCGGCAGGCCGCGGTTCATCGCGTCCAGCGTCGTGGTGACATGGGTGAGCACGCAGGATTGCGTCGGGATCGCGAGGCGCTGGATCACGTCGTCGAGCAGGCCGAGCAGGCTCGACAGCGTGCGGATCGAGTCCGAGGCCGGGTTGATGCCGATCACCGCATCGCCGCAGCCATAGGACAGCCCGTCGAGGATCGAGGCGGTGATGCCCCTGGCGTCATCGGTCGGATGGTTCGGCTGCAGCCGCACCGCCAGCGTACCGGGCAGTCCGATGGTGTTGCGAAACTTCGTGACGACTTGGGCTTTGCGGGCCACCAGGATCAAATCCTGGTTACGCATGATTTTCGAGACCGCCGCCGCGATTTCCGGCGTCACCGCCGGGGCGATGCGCGCAAGCGTCTCGAAAGAGGCCGTCAGCAGAAACTCGCGAAAATCGCCGACGGTGAGGTGGGCGATCTCGGCGAAGGCGGCTTGATCGTGCGTGTCGAGGATCAACCGGGTGACGTCGTCGATTTCGTAGGGGATCAGCGGCTTGGCCAGGATCTCCGACAGCGGCACCTCGGCAAGGCACCAGCGCGCGGCCACGCTTTCTTCAGCCGATTCCGCTGCAATGCCTGCCAGGCGATCGCCGGATCGAACCGGCGTCGCCTTGGCCATCAGTATCGCAAGGTCGGCAAAGACGTGAGTGCGGGACCCGACGAGGTGGCGATAGGCCATCCGGTGTCTCCTGATGTCACGGGATCACAGGATGGCAGGATCGTGCTTCCTGTCGAGCCTCACACCGCGCCGGCATGCGGCGCGGGCTCTTCCGTCGAGATCGCGTCGACCGTGCGCTCGGTCGGCTCGGAGCCGCCGTCGGCACGGTCGATGCGGATCTGCATGTTCGTCGGCTCCATCTCGCCGTAGGGCGTGCAGAAGGCGATCTCGGCGGCGTCGCGGCCGACACCGATGCGCACCAGGCCGTCGAGATGGGCCTGCCGCGTCGCGTCGAACAGCCACCAGCGCCCGTCGAGATAGGCCTCGAACACTGCATGGAAGTCGGCCGGCACGAGGCCGTAGGCATAGACCGAGACGAAGCGAGCCGGGATGCCGAGCGCCCGGCAGAACGCCGTGCCGAGATGCGCGAAATCGCGGCAGACGCCGGCGCGCTTCAGCAGGGTCTCGTGGGCGGTGGTCTCGCCGTCGCTGGCGCCGCGCTGGTAGGCGATGTGCTCGTTAATCCAGGTGCAGATGTCGTTCACCCGCCGATGCCCCTTGGGCAGATGGCCGAATTCGGCCTGGGCGAAGGCGGCGAGGCGGTCCGAGGAAACGAAGCGGCTCGGCAGCAGAAAGGGCAGGATGTCGAGCGGCAGCTCGGAGACCGGCGTCTCGTTGACCGTCGCCGGATCGGCGCGGTGAACCGTCAGCTCGACCTCGGCATTGTATTCGAGGGACAGCGGGCCGGGAGCGACGTTGAGACCGATGTAGCGGTTCTTCATGTCCGGCGTGGCGTAGACGCGGCGCTCGATGTCCGGCGCGAAGGTCAGGATTTCGCTCTTGATCGCGAGGCTCTTCAGATGCGCGACCTCCACATTGAAGATGAACGTCGTGGGGGCCTTCACCTGATAGGCGAGGCTGCAGCCGAGTTTGAAGCGCACGTCGGTGTCCGGAAGTTTGGGAGTTATCGGGGGCATGGTGAAAACACCATACTCGCCAACGCCTTCGCCCTGTTTCGGCTCCCGCTCAAGCTGCCTTAATTTTGCGCTGCAACAGGACGACGGTCAGCGAGCGCACGCCCTGTGCCCCATGGATGAGCACACCCTCGATATCGGCCGTCGCGGAGGGCCCGGTGTGAAGCACGGCATAGGCCGAGTCGGCGAATTCCGGCCGGTGATAGGCGGCTTGAACGGTGTCGACGATCTCGGCGGGATCGAGCAGGACAATGAGGTGCTGTGCGAGATAGGCGACGGAATTCACGATCAGTTCGCGCTCGGTGAACAGCACCGAGCCGGACTCGGCGATACCGAAGGCGGCACGCACCACGGCGACGTCGACGTCTTCGAGGTCGGCGGGCTTGGCCACCGCCGCGAGATCGCGGTTTCCCATGATCTCCGGTACGGCCGAGGCGATGACATTGGCACAGTCGAGACGCTGGCGGACGGGGGCCAGCGGGTCCGGATCGCCGGCCTTCTCGATGCGGCCGCCCATGCGCTTCAGCCGCTCGCCGAACTCTTCGACGAGATCCGCACCGACCAGCGGCGCGAAGGCCGGGAGGGCCGGCAGCGGGAAATCGCCCTTCGGCCGGTTCGCGCGGATGGCGGCGAGCGTCGTCTCCCGGCTCGTCATTTCGCGCCGTCCTTCATGCGGTTCTGCTTGTACCAGCTGTGGAAGCTCTGTTTCGGGGTCTCGGGCATCTCGCGGCCCTTCCCCCAGGTGTTCAGCGGGTTGTAGACGGCGAACCGCGGCAGCGCCCGAAGCGCGGAATCGGCCGTGCCGATCGCGGCGCGATAGGCGGCCGGGCGGCTCAGTACGGCACCGGCGGCCTTCATCATGCCCTGCTTCAGGAGCGGGATCTGGTGCTCCTCGGCGAGCACCTTGCGCCAGGCAAAAATCTGCTCGTGGATGTTGATCTTGACCGGGCAGACGTTGGTGCACGACCCGTTCATCGTCGATGAGAACGGCAAGGTCGAATACTTCCGCTTGTTGAAGGTCGGGTCGATGATGAGCCCGATCGGCCCCGAATAGGTCGCGCCGTAGGAGAGGCCGCCCGAGCGCCGGTAGACCGGGCAGGTGTTCATGCAGGCGCCGCAGCGGATGCATTTCAGCGAAGTCCAGAACTCCTCCATCCCGAGCCGGGCCGAACGGCCGTTGTCCACCAGCACCATGTGCATTTCCGAGCCGGCCCGCGGCTTGCGGAAGTGCGAGGTGTACTGCGTGATGGTCGAACCGAGCGCCGAGCGGGCGAGCACGCGGATGAACACGCCGAGATGCTCGACCCGCGGGATCAGCTTCTCGATGCCGATCGAGTGGATCTGCAGCTTCGGCACGTTGCCGGAGAGGTCGGCATTGCCCTCGTTGGTGCAGGTGACGACCGTGCCGGTCTCGGCGATGGCGAAGTTGCAGCCGGTCATGCCGGCATCGGCCTGGAGGATGTGCGGACGCGTGGTCATCCGCTGGCTCTCGGCGAGGTAGTGGGCGTCGTCGTTGGTCGGATCGGTGCCCAGCGTCCGGGCAAAAACCTCGGCGACGTCGATCCGGGTCTTGTGGACCGCCGGCATCACGACGTGGCTCGGCTCCTCGTCGTCGAGCTGCTGGATGCGCTCGCCGAGATCGGTCTCGATGATGTCGATGCCGTTGGCCGCCATGTAGTGGCGAAACCCGCACTCCTCGGTGAGCATCGACTTCGACTTGATCAGCGTCTTGGCGCCGTGATCCTTCAGGATGCCGTGGACGATGCGGTTGTGCTCGGCTCCGTCCGCCGCCCAGTGGACATGCACGCCGTTGGCCTTCGCCGCCGCCTCGAACTGTTCGAGATATTCGTCGAGATGGCTCAGCGTGTGCGTCTTGATCTGCGAGGCGAGCTCGCGAAGCTCTTCCCATTCGGGAATGGCCTGGGTCGCGACGTCGCGCTTCTTGCGGACGTCCCAGAGGCGCTCGTCATGCGCCTTCTGGTGGAGCGGCGCGGCGAGGAAGCGCTCGGCCGCCTCGGCCTGATCAATCGGCCTGTCGCCGCGGATCTTCGCGCCGCGGGGCTGCGGCTCGCGGGTCGCCGGTGCGCGGATGGGCTTCGAGGCGGCCTCGGCGTGTTGCAGCCGCTGGCCGTCCTGGCCACGCGCGCTTTCGTCGCTTGCGGGCTGGACGTCCGGATGTAGCGCGTCCTCGTTCGGGCGCAGGTCGTCGGCGCTCATGCGACCGCTCCGTTCAGCACCTGGGCGATGTGGATGAACTTCTGCGGCAGGCCGAGCCGCTCGGCGCAGCCCTTCTGATGCATCAGGCAGGAGGAATCGGCCGAGACGACGTAATCGGCCCCCGCCCGCGCCTGATCGCCGACCTTGTCGTAGCCCATCTTGGCCGAGACGGCCGGTTCGAACACCGAGAAGGTGCCACCGAAGCCGCAGCACTCGTCGGGCCGCGTGAGGTCGACGATCTCGATGCCCCTGACCTTCTTCAGGAGGTCGAGCGGCTTCGAGAAGAACGGCGCATTCAGCTCGGAGGGCCGGGCGTGGTGGATGCCGCGCAAGGAGTTGCAGTTGTTGTGGTAGGCGACCTTGTGCGGAAATTCCGCCCAAGGCAGCTCCTCGATCTTCAGGACATCGTGCAGGAACTCGACGAGTTCGAAGGTCTTCGACCGCACGGCCTTCACCGCGTCCGTCTGCGGAATCGCGGTGAGGTGCTCGCGGACCTGATGCACGCAGGAGCCGGACGGCGCGACGACGTAGTCGAACTCCGTAAAATTCTTCACGAACAGGGCTTCGGTCGCGGCGGCCTCGGCGTGGCAGCCGGTGTTGGTCATCGGCTGGCCGCAGCAGGTCTGGTCGTAGGGGTATTCGACCTTGAGCCCGAAGCGCTCCAGCAGTTCGAGCGTCGCGATCCCGACCTCGGGCTCGAAGGCATCGACGTAGCAGGGCACGAACAGGCCGATGCGCATGATTGTCCGACCCGATGGCGGCTTGGTCGCCTTCTAACACCAAAGCCGTCATTCCTGGTTCCGCTGCGCGGCCTCTGAATGACGGCTTCGGATCCGATAGACTGGAACCTTTGTAAGCTACCCGTTCTACCGAAGCAGGTTCGTCTTGGCGAGGTCGAGCACCGAATCCCCGCGCCCGCTCATCACCGCCCGCATCACGTAGAGGCTGAAGCCCTTCACCTGCTGCCCGTCGATCTTGGGCGGCATCGAGAGTTCGTTGCGGGCGACCACCACGTCGAGGAGCGCCGGGCCGTCATGCGCGAAGACGTCGCGGGCGGCGCTCTCCAACTCGGCCGGATCCTCGACGCGCACGCCGTGAATGCCGGTGGCGCGGGCGACGGCGGCGAAGTCGGGGTTCTCCAGGGCAACGCCGGTCTCTATGTAGCCGGCGGCTTTCATCTCCATCTCGACGAAGCCGAGGGAGCCGTTGTTGAACACGACGATCTTGGCCGGCAGCCCTTCTTGGCGCAGCGTCAGCAGGTCGCCCATCAGCATGGCGAAACCGCCGTCGCCCGAGAGCGAGACCACCTGCCGACCGCGGTCGTTCGCCTGCGCGCCGATCGCCTGCGCCATGGCGTTGGCCATCGAGCCGTGCACCCAGGAGCCGAGCAGGCGGCGCCGGCCGTTCATCTTGAGGTAGCGCGCCGCCCAGACCGTCGGCGTGCCGACATCGGCGGTGAAGATCGCGTCGTCTGCGGCCGTCTCGCTCACCACCTTGGCGAGGTATTGCGGATGGATCACGGGCCTGTCGCGCTTGAGGCCGAACCAGCCGCGGGCGGGTTTTGGGGTTGCGAGTTCGTCGAGATCCTCGCGGGCCTTGGCGTAGTGCTTGAGGCTGTCGTCGAGGAAGGCCCGGTCGGTCTTGGCGCGGAGCTTCGGCAACAGCGCGTCGATGGTCGCGCCGACATCGCCGACAAGGCCGAGATCGAGCCGGCAGCGTCGGCCCAGATTCTCCGGCCGAAGGTCGACCTGCGCGATCTTGGCCTTGGTCGGGTAGAACTGCCGGTAGGGAAAGTCGGTGCCGAGCATCAGCAGGACATCGCAGCTCATCATCGCCGCGTAGCCCGAGGAAAAGCCGATCAGGCCGGTCATGCCGACATCGTAGGGGTTGTCGTACTCGACATGCTCCTTGCCGCCGAGCGCGTGGACGATCGGGCTTTTCAAATTTTCGGCGAGCCGCAAGAGATCAGCGTGTGCCCCGGCGCAGCCGCGGCCACAGAGAAGCGTCACGCGGGACGAGCCGTTTAGTAGTTCGGCGAGCGCGTCGAGATCGGGCTCGGCCGGGCGCACGATCGGCTTACGCGGTAGCAGCCCGGCGTTCGGCGCGATTCCGCGGGTCGGGGCCTCTTTCAAGGCGACATCGCCGGGGATGACGACGACGGCGACGCCGCCCTGGCCGATCGCGGCGCGCATGGCCGCCTCCAACACCTGCGGCAACTGCGACGGGTCGGAAACCAACTCGCAATAGTGGCTGCACTCGCGGAACAGGTTTTCCGGGTGCGTCTCCTGAAAATAGCCCGAGCCGATCTCTGCCGACGGAATATGCGCGGCGATGGCCAGCACCGGCGTGCGGGTGCGGTGGCAGTCGAACAGGCCGTTGATGAGGTGGAGGTTGCCGGGGCCGCAGCTGCCTGCGCAGACGGCGAGTTTGCCGGTGATCTGGCTCTCGGCCCCGGCGGCAAAGGCCGCGACCTCCTCGTGCCGGACATGGACCCAGTCGATGTCGTCGCGCGTGCGGATCGATTCCGTGATCGCGTTCAGGCTGTCGCCGACGAGGCCGTAGATGCGCCCGACGCCGGCCTGGGCGAGGGTTTCGACGATGAGGTCGGCGACGTTGGCGTTCGGCATGGGTCCGGCTCCTGTATCAACGAGCCGAACCGATGGAGGCCATGCCGTGTTCCGCGCCGCAGCATTGCGAGGCGCATCGACGTCAGTCCGGGATGTCGCTCTGCTTCCGCGCGACCACCGCGAAAAGGTCGCCGAGGGCGGCGAGGCTCGCGGCCTGCAGGGCGGAGGCCGACACGACCGAACCGTCGGTGCCCGGCAGGTCGCGTGTCGCCGTGGTACTCGCCACCACCGTCGGGCTGAAGCCGAGGCTGAAAGCGCTGCGGGCGGTCGAGTTCACGCACATGTGGGTCATGAAGCCGGCGACGATGACGTTCTTGACGCCGGCCTTCTCAAGGCGCGCCTGCAGATCGGTGCCGACGAAGGCGCTCGGATAGGCCTTGGTGATCACGGCCTCGTCGCCCTGCGGCGCAACCTCGTCGCTGATCTGGCCGATCGGCGCCGCGATGTCGTAGGGCGAACCGGCTCCGGCGTCGTGGCGCACATGGATGATCGGGATGCCGGCCTTGCGGGCGCGCTCCAGCAGCGCCTTCGCCTCGACGATCGCCGGTTCGACGCCCTCGAGTCGCATCAGGCCCTCGCGATAGGTGTTCTGCAGGTCGATCATCAGCAGCGCCGAGTCCCGCAGGGGCGCCGGGCTGGGGCTCAGTCCGGAGACGTCGCGAAGCGTCTTGAGATCCGACATCGGCTGGAGTCCTCGCGGATTTTCGGGGAGGCCGGGGGTAGCCCTGGTGCGGCGCAGTGAACCTCGCGCGGCGCGACGAACCTCTAACAGCCGCGTCTCGGCCCGTCATCCATTGCATCCGATTCCCACGTGGCGCAGGGCTTCACGAATTGGAAACGTCTCGTGTATCTGTCTGCAGGCGGGGGGCGTACAGCACGGGTAACTCGTGACACCGCTCAAGAACGGCCTGTTCTACGGGCTCGGACTCGCCGCACTCGTTGGCGCGAGCCTGCGCCACCGCATCGGCGGCTATCGCAATCCGACCGATTTTTCGCCGGACGATTGGCCCAAGGCGATCGCGCACGTGATCGACATCGTCGCCGACTGGCGTCGTCATCTCGACGCCGCCGATGGCCGTCTTCCGAGCCTCGCCGGTCTCGACGTTCTCGAACTCGGCCCGGGGGCGACCCTGGGCACCGGCGTTCTGCTGGTCGGCCTCGGTGCGCGCTCCTATCGCGCCGTCGATGCCTTCGCCTTGGCCGATCATACGCCTGCGGCGTTCTACCGTGTGCTGGCCGATGCCGAACTGCCAGACGAGGTCGATCGCGTCCGGCTGAGGGAAGCCGCCGACGCGCTGGATGGTGGCCTGACGGACCCGGTTGCCTACGTCATCGATCCCGATTTCGACATCGTGCGCGCCGCCCAGGGCAAGCGCTTCGACCTGATCGTCAGCAACGCCGCCTTCGAGCATTTCGACGACATCGACCGGGTCCTCGCCCACATCACGCAGGTCGCCCGACCGGGAGCGACTCTGGTCGCCGGAGTCGATTTCCAGACCCACACGCGCGGCGTCCGCGGCAGCGATCCCAACAGCATCTACCGGTTCTCGCCGGACCTCTACCGAAGCCTCGCGTTTCCCGGTCAACCGAACCGCTGCAGGCCGGCCGACTATCTGCGGAGTCTCGAACGTCTCGGCTGGATCGATGCCGAATGCCGTGCCGTCGCCGTTGCGGATGAGGAGTACCGCGACTGGAGTACGGACGGTCTCCATGAAGCCTATCGCGACGACGGGGCGAGCATGGACGTGCTGACCGGTATGGTGCTCGCCAGAATGCCCTGAAGTGATGTCCGGCTCGATTGCTTCGGGCCGGCACCTTCAAGTGTCTGTCTCAACGCGCGTCTTTTCGACCAACTGAGATCCGCCTGGCAGGAATGCGCTTCGATGGCATCGGTGTCGTCCACAGCGATTTCCAAGAGAGGCCAGAAAACGAGAGTACTGGTTAAGCCGCTGCATTTTCGTTCGCCCGCGGTCGAGCGTTCTCTGTTTATTTCGGTAAAATTTACTTAAGTACGAAGTTGCTTCCACCCGAGTTGTCGTCTTCGGGATAAACTTGGCCGTTGCGGAGTTATTCGCATTGTTGGCGGCACGGCGTCGGCCGCAGGATGAGGGGCATGGGTAGCAGACCGACAGACGGCGCGCCGAGCGGATGCGGAGCCGTATGCGTTGCCGGCGGCGGGGACGTCGCGGTCACGGTGGTGATCAAGGCGCTCAACGAGGAGGCGCATGTCGCGCGTGCCGTCGCGAGTGCCTGGACAGCCCTGGCGGTCGTGGCCGAGGCCGGCTTTGGCGCGGGCGAGGTGATCCTCGCCGACAGCCGCTCGACCGATCGCACCGCCGCCATCGCTGCGGCTGGCGGAGCACGCGTCGCGCGGCTCGCCGACGACGTGCCGCGCAGTTGCGGGATCGGGCCGCAGCTCGGCTACCAGCACGCCCGCGGCCGCTTCGTCTGCCTGATCGACGGGGACATGGTGCTCGACCCCGGCTTCCTCAGCGCCGGCCTGCGCTTCCTCGGCGAAAACCCGGAGGTGGCCGGCGTCGGCGGCGGCGTACGCGACGTCAACGTCGTCAATCTCGAATTCAAGCGCCGTGCCCTGCGCGGCGCGGTCGACCTTCAGCCCGGCTCCGTCGACCGTCTCAACGGCGGCGGCCTCTACCGGCGCGAGGCGATCGAGCAGGTCGGCCATTTCAGCGACCGGAACTTGCACGGCTACGAGGAATTCGATCTCGCCGTCCGTCTGCGTGCGGCAGGGTGGCGTCTGCACCGCCTCGCCGTCCCCTTCGTGGATCATTACGGTCACGTGATTGGCGGCTACGCGCTGCTCAGGAGACGGATCGAAAGCCGCTATCTCGACGGCATCGGCGAGATGCTGAGGGCCGCGATCGGCCGCCCGCATCTGCGCATGGCCCTGCGCGACCTTCCGGAAATCCGGCTCTGGCTCGGGGTCTATCTCGGCTGGCTCGTCGCCGCCGGCCTCGCCGTCGCGGTGCCCGGCCTCGCCAAGCTCGTTGCACTGGTGGCACTGATGGCGCTTCCGATCGCCGCCCTGGGCTTGCGCTACCGCTCGCTGCCGCTCGGCCTCTACGCCTTCGTTGCCTGGAACGCGCACGCCTTCGGCATGGCGCGCGGTTTTCTTGGGGGACGGGTCGCGCCGGGTGAGCGGATCGCCAGCACCGTCGCGGAACCGGCAACCCGGCACGACGCGGCATCGCCCGCACCCCGGGACGTAACCCCCGGCCGGGCGGCAAAAGCGCTGGCCATCTGCGCGGGGCTCGCCATCGCAGTGGCGGCCGCCGCCCCGATCGAGCGCGCCGATGCCCGGCCGGCAGAGCCGACATGGGTGGCCCTGCGTGATCGCAACCTCGCCATAGCCGAGGGCAGCCCGCTCGACTTTTCCGGCCTCGGACCCCTCGTCCCGGCCGGCACGCAAGGCCGGGTGATCGCCGGCCCCTCCGGCAACCTCGCGCTCGCGGACGATCCGGCCACGCGCGTCCCCTTCCTGTGCGCGTCGCTCGCCTGGAGTCCGGCCTCCGGCAGTTATCCCGACAAGCCGACCGCCGAGCGCTATGCGCGGCAACTCCGGATCCACGGTTACAACCTCGCCCGGCTGCACTTCGCCGACGCGATCCTGATGACCGGGCGGTCGCGCGATTTCGATCTCGACCCGGAGCAGTTCGACCGGCTCCGCTATCTGCTCGCCGCGCTGAAGCGCAACGGCATCTACTGGATGATCGACGGGCTGACGTCGCAATCCGGCGGCCTCGGCGGGATCGACGATCGTTGGGGCAATGCGGGCGGACTCAAGCTCGGCGTCCATGTCGATGGGGCCGCGCGCGCCCATTGGCGGCGCCTCGTCAGGACGATCTACGGCAGCGTGAACCCCTATACCGGGCTCAGCCCGCTGCACGATTCCGCGCTGGCCCTCGTGGTGCTCGCCAACGAGAACGGCGTCGAATTCGATACGATCCTGGCCGAGAAGGACTCGGGACAAGCCTATCCGGACATGCTCCGGGCTCCGTTCAACGCTTGGCTCAAGACGACCTATCGTGGCAGCGCCGCGCTGCGTTCGGCCTGGGGCGATCTCGGGGCCGGCGAGAGCCTCGAGGCGGGCACGGTCCGCCTGCCGACGGATCGCTACGTGCCCGGCCCGCGGATGCGCGATCTCAAGCGTTTCTTCGTCGCGCTGGAGACGGACACGGTCGGCTGGATGACCGGGGAACTCGCAACCCTCGGCTATTCGGGCCTCGTCAGCGCCTACAACAACGGGCTGTCGAGCCAGACCGATCTGAGCCGGGCCCCGCTGCCTGTCGTCAGCATGAACGCCTATTTCGACGAAGTGCTCTCGTTCGATCCCGGCACGACGATCTCGCAGAAGAGCTCACTCGACGACGCTGCCGGCTACCTGCGCGAATTGGTCGGCCGGCGCCGGTTCGGGACACCCTTCGTCGTCACCGAGTACGACCATCTGTTCTGGAACCGCTTCCGGCGCGAGGCGGGACTCGTGGTGCCGGCCTATGCCGCGCTTCAGGGCTGGGATGCGATCTGCCGCCACGCAGCCGGGCCGATCGACCTGACCGTCGATCAGCCCTGGCCGCATAAGCGCAGGCTGCTGCCCTTCGGCATCTCGCTCGATCCGGTCGCCCGGGCCGGCGAGACCCTGGCCGCCCTGCTGTTCCGGCGCGGCGACGTCGCCGCGGCGCAAAGTGGTGTGGCCCTTCCGTTCGGGACGACCGCCGACCTCGTCGACGACGGCTTCGGCGGCTTGCCGGATTCCGTGACCAAGCTCGGGCTGCTGACGCGCTTCGGTCTCGTCCCGCATTCGGGCGAGCGTGTCCCGGCCGGCGTCGCCACGCTGCCGGCGCTCTCGCAAGGGACGACCCCGTCCTTCGCCGCGGATCGCGCCGCGATTCGAGACGACGCTTCCGATGAGGCCGCTGGCCTCTACGGAAGCGTCGGCGGGCAGATCCTTCTCGATGCCAGGGCGCGCCGGCTGCAGGTCGTCACGCCGCGCACCGTGGCCGCGAGCTATGCCGCGGTGACCGAAAAGCTGCGGCTCGGGCCCCTGACGATCGAGGCCGGGAGCGGACCGGCTCTGCTCGCGGCAAGCGCCCTCGACGGTCGGGATCTCATCGCGTCCCGGCGGATGCTGCTGATCTTCGCGACCGACGCCAGGAACACCGGCATGCGCTTCCGCGACACCGAGGCGCGCACCATCGAAAACTTCGGCGAGATGCCGATTCTGATCGAGCGTCAGACCGCGCGCCTGCGGTTCGCCCTGGACGCGCCGCGGGAATGGCGTCTGCGCTCGCTGCATCTCGACGGAACGCCGGGCGATGCGATCGCGATGCGCACCGAGGCGAACACCCTGGTATTCGACCTGGACAACACCGCGACTAGCCATGGCCCGACGACCTTCTTCCTGATGGAGCGGTCGTGATGTCGGCCGACGCTTCCCCACCCCTCGACTACCGATACCGCGTCGGCCCTCGGGCCGACGTCGAAGTCGAGCCGATCCGGCTGGAGCGCGGCTCCGGGCGGATGACGGAGCCCGGCCCGTCGCCGAAGATCGTCGCGGCCCGGCCGGTCTCCTCCCGGTCGGCGCTGTCCGTGGCCGCCTCGGGCCTGCTGTTCCTGTTCGTCTTCCTGTTCTTCTGGATCTCGGTGAACCCGTTCATCGATCTCACCGATCCGACCTCCCAGACACCGAGCGAGTCGGCCGGCGCGCTCAACCAGGCCGCCGTCTTCCTTCTCGCCGGATTGTCGGCCGCAGGCCTCGCCCTCGGCGCTTGGCGTCATGCCGGCAGCCTCGCCGTGCCGCTCTTCCTGGCGCCGCTGGCCTGGTACCTCGTGACGGCCGGCCTATCCGTGGAGCCCTCGCTTTCGGCGCGCCGCTACGTGCTGACGCTCCTCATCATCGTGCAGGTGGTCAACGCGCTGCTGATGGCCGGCGATCGGCGGATCTTTTCCGCATATCTCGCGGTCTCGCTGCTCGCCGTCCTGGTGATCTGCTACGGCGGCGTCGCGCTCTGGCCGAGCCACGCCGTCCATTCCGCCGACGAGATCCTCGAGCCGATGCATGCCGGGCATTGGCGCGGCTCGTTCCTGCACAAGAACGCGGCGGGCGGCGCGATGGCGCTGGCGGTGATCGTGTCGATCTACGTGGCGCGAACCTTCAACGTGGCGGTCGGATGGCTGCTCGGCATCGCCTCCGCGATCTTCCTCGTCGCGACCGTATCGAAGACCGCGCTGGCGCTTCTGCCGGTCTCGCTGCTGCTGTCGGAAATCCTGCTGAGGGTGTCCTCCCCGCTCGTCCGCGGGGCGATCATCGCCTCGGTGCTGGGGCTGTTCGGGCTGTTCACGGTGGGCTCGGTGATCCTGCCCCCGGTCCACGCGATCCTGGAAGTGGTCTCGTCCGACCCGACCTTCACCAACCGCACCGAGATCTGGAGCTACGCCCTGTCGCAGTTGGGCGCGAGGCCGCTGATCGGACATGGATTCGAGGCGTTCTGGCGCTCGGGCTCGGTATTTTACAGCGCCTCCGAGACCTTCGCGAGCCAAGCCGCCAACGGCCATGACGGCTATGTCGACATCCTTCTGACGACCGGCCTGCCGGGGCTGATCATCAGCCTCGGCGCGTTCGTGGTCCAACCGCTACGGGATCTCAACCGCAGCCTCGCCAGCGGCAAGGATCCGGCGACGACGGCGTTCTTCACGCGGCTGTGGGTGTTCTGCCTGCTGACGAGCTTCCTCGAAAGCATCTTCCTCAACAACACGCCCGGTTGGTTCATGTTCTTGCTCGCCGTCATCGGCCTGCGCTTCCTCGCCTGCGCCCGCGTCATCGTCGCACCGTCCGCGGAGGCTGCGCGATGACCGGTCTGGCGCAAGCCCCGATGCGGGAGCCGCTGCAGCGGCGCCTCGCGCGGCTGGCCGCCCGCACCATCCGCACGCGGACGGTCCGGGCCCATCCGCACGCGCCGCTGGTGTCCTTCACCTTCGACGACATCCCGGACTCCGCTGCGGAGCGTGGTGCCGCGATCCTGGAAGGCGCCGGAGTGCGCGGCACGTTCTACATCGCCGGCAGCCTCGTCGGCGCGGTCGAACCGATCCGACGCCTCGCCGGCCGGGAGCAGTGCCGCGACCTGCATCGCCGCGGCCACGAGATCGGCTGCCACACCTTCTCGCACCAGGCTGTCTCGGACCTGGGCCGCACGGCGCTCGCGGAGGACATCGCGAGGAATGCGCGCTTTCTCGGAGAAATCGATCCCGGCATCGCGCCGGCCAACTTCGCCTACCCCTTCAATACGACCTCGCTGCGGGCCAAGCGGCAGCTCGAATCCCACTTCGCCACGTGCCGCGGCGGCGTCCCCGGGATCAATGCCGGCCGGATCGATCCCGGCTTCCTGCGCGCGGTCGAACTCGCCGATTGCTGCATCGACGCGGCGGCGGTGCGCTCCTGGATCGCCCGCGCCGTCGAGGCGCGCGGCTGGCTGGTGTTCTTCAGCCACGGCATCAGCGAGCGCCCCGAGCCGTGGGGCTGCCATCCGGATCTGCTCCGGGCCGCGGTCGCCGAGGCCCGGAGGCAGGGGGCATCCGTCGTCACCATGCGCGAGGCGTTGCGGCAGGTGCTCGGCGACGATCGGGCGACCGCATCATGATCGCAGTCGCGGAACGGATCGAGGCTCCGATCGTGCCGTCGGCCCTGCCGTCCGGCGGACGGCTGCTGTCGATCAACAACTATTATTATCGCCGCGGTGGCGCGGAGGTGGTCTTCCTCGAGCAGAACCGCCTCTTCGAAGAGATCGGCTGGGACGTGGTGCCCTTCGCGATGCGCCATCCGCGAAACCTCCCATCCCCGCACGAGCGTCATTTCGTCGAGGAGATCGAGTTCGGCCACGCCTACGGCCCGATGACTCGGCTCAAGCACGCTGCGAGCATCATCTACTCGCGCGAGGCCCGCGCACGGCTTCGTGACATCCTGGGCGAGGCGCGGCCGGATGTGGCCCACTTCCACAACATCTATCACCACCTCTCGCCCTCCTTCCTGCCGGTCCTGAGACAGGCCGGGGTTCCGGTGGTGATGACGGTCCACGATCTCAAGCTCGCCTGCCCGGCCTACACGATGCTGCGTGACGGCAAGGTCTGCGAGCGCTGCAGGGGTGGCCGGATCCACAACGTCGTCGTGAACCGCTGCATCAAGGGATCGCTGCCCTTGAGCGGCCTCGTCATGCTGGAGACGGCGGTGCATCGGGCGCTGGGACTCTACCGTGACACCGTCGACGCCTTCGCGGTGCCGAGCCGGTTCTACATCGACAAGCTGGTGGAATGGGGCTGGCCGCGCGAGCGCTTCGTCCACGTGCCGAACTTCGTCGATTCCACCGCGCTGCGGCCCGGTACGACCGTCGGCGAGGGCTTTCTCTATGTCGGCCGGCTCAGTCCGGAGAAGGGGCTCGATACGCTGGTGCGCGCAGCCGCCCTGTCCGCGCAGCCGGTCACGATCGTCGGCACCGGGCCGATGGAGGACGAACTCCGGGCGCTCGCGGCCGAGACCGGCGCCGACGCGCGCTTCCTCGGCTTCCGAACGGGCGAGGCGTTGCACGATGCGATCCGCGGCTGCCGTGCCGTCGTGCTGCCCTCGACCTGGTACGAGAACGCGCCGATCAGCGTGCTCGAAGCCTATGCGCTCGGTCGCCCGGTGATCGGTGCCCGCATCGGCGGGTTGCCGGAGATGGTCCGCGAGGGGGAAACCGGCGCCATCGTCCCGCCGGGGGATGTCGCGGCGCTCGCGGCCGAACTGACACGCTTCGGAACGCTGCCGGCCGAGACGCTGCTCGCCATGGGCCGGGCGGGGCGGCGCTGGGTCGAGACGGATTTCTCCCGGGACGCCTACCGGGATCGCCTGCTCGATCTCTACGCCTCACTTCGCGGAGGCCGGCGATGATACCAGCGGCGATAAACTTCGACGCGTTCGGCGATCGGCCGCCGGCAAGCGCGATTGCGCGCGGCCTCTCGGGCCGCGAACGGCCCTGGCGGCGTCGGCCGAAAGGGCCATGCGTATGAGACGTCTGATCAAGCCGGGTCAACGCAAGGCCCGCCGCCCGCTCAAGGTGATGATGCTCGGCCTGCGCGGCCTGCCGCGGGTGCAGGGTGGAGTCGAGCGCCATGTCGAGGAACTCGCCCTGAGGCTCGCCAGGTCCGGCTGTTCGGTCGAGATCCTGGCGCGCGGCCCTTATGTCGAGCGGAAAGACCCGCACCGCTGGCGCGGCCTCGTCGTCACACCGCTGCCGTCGCCACGTGCCCGCTCGCTGGAAGCCGTGGTCCACACCCTCTTGGGCGTCGTGCACGCGGCGCGGCGCGGGCCGGACATCTTGCATATCCACGCGGTCGGCCCCTCGCTGCTCGTCCCGCTGGCGCGGGCCCTCGGCCTTCGCGTCGTCGTGACCCACCATGGCTTCGACTACGACCGTGCGAAGTGGGGACGTTTCGCGAAAGTCGCGCTGAGGCTCGGGGAATGGGCCGGCATGCGTTTCGCCAACCGGCGCATCGCCGTGTCACGCGTGATCGCGCGGACCATGAACACGCGCTACGGCGTGCTCGTCGACGCCGTGCCGAACGGCGTCACGCCGCAGCCGCAGCCATCGAGCATGGCGGCCTTGCGGCAGTTCGGGCTGACGCGACGGCGCTACGTCATCACCGTGAGCCGTCTCGTTCCGGAGAAGCGCCATCTCGACCTGATCGAGGCCTTCGCCCGAGGCGCGCCGGAGGGGTGGAAGCTCGCCATCGTCGGCGCGGCCGACCACGAGGACAATTATTCCCGTATGGTGCTCGCGGCGGCGGAGGCGACGCCGGGTGTGGTCGCGACGGGCTTCCAGAGCGGTCTGGCGCTTCGCGAGCTCATGGCGCATGCGGGCCTGTTCGTGCTCCCTTCAAGCCACGAAGGGCTGCCGATCGCGCTTCTCGAAGCCCTGGCGGACGGTCTGCCGGTGATCGCCAGCGATATCCCCGCCAACCGCGAGATCGGGCTGTCGGACGCGTGCTATTTTCCCGTTGGGGACGTCCCGGCACTGACGGCGGCGATCGCCCAATCCTGCGCCAGCTTTCACACCGACGCCGAGCGCGACGCCAGCCGCGCGCGGGTCGGTCGCGAGTACGACTGGGACCTGATCGCCGTCGACACCCGCGCCGTCTACGAGACTTTGCGGGAGGACGAGGATCCCGCCGCCATCCTGGGTGAGCTCACACCGCTTCCCCGGCCATCCCCGCGATAGACTGCTCTCCGAGTAGGCCGATTCGGGTTGAAGCGAGAGCGCAGCAGATCGAGATCCTGCCGCCGCCACACGAAAATCTCGGAGCGAGCCTGCGAGATTTTACTCAATGAGTTGTTTTGGAAGCATCGGCGTCGTCCCCGCTGGGCGGTGCATCGGGCTTGGCGGATTTCAGGGACCGCAGCAGGATCCACTTGTAGGGCCGGAGCCGTTGCCAGAGCCGAGAGGCGCGAAGACGCGTTAGAAGAGCGCCGGTCAGGACGTAGAGACGTCCGCGCAGGCTTACGGGAATCACCGCGATGTGGAGAGGCACGACCACGTCGCAATATTCGTACTTGTAGACCTCGTCGCCGATGCCGAAATCGAACCAGCGATAGCCGTGCGTGTGGCACCAGCGGATCAACTCGTCGTTGAGGATCCGGCCGGGTGAGAATTTGCGCCACTCGCCACCGGCATAAGCCGTCATCAGAAAATAGAAGCGGTCTTCATACACCAGGCCCCAATGGCTCGCGACGACCGTATCGCCGGCCCGGACCGCGGACAGATGAATCGGAGAGAGGTTCGCGAGCCGCCGCGTCGCCTCGTCGTAGAAGGCGCGCTTGCCGGGGATCTCGAAGCCCGGAACGCGGGTCTCGTGGAATTTCCGGGTCTTGTTCTCGATCATGTCGTCGAGGAACTGCCGGCCCTGCTCGGGCGAGTCGGCCACCTCCAGCGCCACGGCCTGATCCTTGGCAAGCTGGCGCATGTAGCGGACATGGCGCTTCGAGACCGGGATCCGCTTTTCAAGGTCTTCCTGGCCGACGGGCAGGCTCATCACATGGCCCGATTCGGGCATCTGGACGACATCGAGATGCATCAGCGGGTTCGCCTGTCCGCCGACTTCGGTGGGCATCTTGTCGAACACCGCCACGTCGAAACCGGGCAAGGCCGCCCGGATATCTTGCCAGAGCCGCTTCATCGCGTCCGCATCGAGGTTCGATGCAGGCGCAAACAACACCGGCTGGCTGTAATCGACGACGGTACCGTCGAGGAAACCGAGCACCCGGACGCCACGGATGCGTTCGATCCCGAGGGGGAGCAGCATCACGGTCTGCCCGGCGGCATCGGAGACGCCGACGAACAGCGCCCGGATCCGCCGCGCCGCGCCGATGGTATCGAGCCAGACTTCGAGGATGTCGGCGCATTGAAAGACGTGGCAGCGCGCCGAGCCCTGACGGTCGCTCCGGGGCCAATCCGGGAAGGCCGAGGGCGTATCGGCGACGCGTATTCGAAACGTATCGGCCGGTCCGCCGGCCACCGGGTCTACACGAGATGCGTCCGTCAGGATCACGAACGTCCCCCTCAAACAATGGCTGTGATGGCGCGAGTGCTCCGGACGCGTTTCGATCGCAACCTCACCGGAACCACGGCCGAGCGATGCGCTGCCGGCCGGCCTCGAACGTGACCGAACCAACGCCGAAGGCTCCCAAGTTCAATGAACCTGAGAGCACTCACGATAACCGTACCCAAGTGCTTAAAATTGATGGTGCTGCGAGGGGGGATCGAACCCACGACCTCCTCATTACCAATTTCAAAATTGCTATTACCCTGGTTCACTCGTGAGCACCCGCTACTGCTCTAAGCCTTTGTTACCATTGATTGATCGCCGTGCTATGATCACTCCTGTGTCACCATGGTTTCCTTCCACGGTGGTCACCAGGTGGTCACTGGAAGCGATGCCGTGCCTGAACATGCCAAGAAGCTCACAAAGCGGTTAATCGATCTCGCTGGTCCCGGCGAACGGCGGTTCGAAATTTGGGATGCCGAGTTGAAGGGCTTCGGCCTGCGCGTCGAACCCTCCGGCATAAAGTCGTTCATCCTCCGCTACAGGCCAGGGGGGCGACGCAGCGCCAAGCGGTTCGTCAACCTGGGGCGGTACGGCGCTGTCACGCCAGACGAAGCACGGCGACAGGCTCGAGAGCATCTCGGGGCGGTGGCACGCGGGATCGACCCGGCGCAGGAACGTGCGCGAAAACGAGCGGCCGCCACGGTGGGTGAAGCGGCTCAACGCTTCATCGACGAGCATGTCGTCCCGAAGCGGAAGCCCTCGACCATCGCGGGCTACCGTCACGCTTTCGACGCTCACATTCTTCCAGAATTCCGATCACGCCAAGCGGAGGGGGTGACCCGAGCCGATGTCGCCCGCCTGCACCATCGCCTTGAAGCTCGACCAGCTACGGCGAACTACGTGATGGCGGTGTTGAGTTCGTTCTACTCCTGGTGCGACCGACAAGGGCTGGTGCCTGAAGGCTACAATCCGGTCACCCGGTTGGAACGCTACCGTGAGCAGGGCCGCGAACGTTACCTGACCTCTGCCGAACTGAACCGCCTGGGCGACGCTTTAAGGGAGGCGGAGACCACCGGTCTCTCGTGGCAGGCTAACGAGTCGGGACCGCGAGCGAAGCACCTTGCAAAGGTGGAGAACAGGCGGACGGTGCTGGACCCTGGTGCCGTCGCGGCAATCCGACTGCTGATCCTGACCGGCGCACGCCTGCGCGAAATCCTGCACCTGCGATGGAACGAGGTAGACTTCGAGCGGGGGCTCGCCTTTCTACCCGACAGCAAGACGGGTCGGAAGACGCTCGTACTTAGCCGAGCAGCAATTCGCGTCATGGAGGAGCTACCGCGTGTCGGCTCAACCTTTGTGATCGCCGGCAGCAACGATGAAAAACCACGCGCCGACCTAAACAAGCCCTGGAAGGCGGTGCGCCGCCGGGCTGGATTGGCCGACGTGCGCTTGCACGACCTCAGACATACCTTCGCGTCGATCGGCGCGGGCGCGAGCCTTGGGCTGCCGATCGTCGGCAAGCTCCTCGGTCATACCCAACCGCAAACGACGGCCCGCTACGCCCACCTCGACGCAAGCCCCTTACGCCAGGCCGCTGACCTGATCGCTGACAGGCTCGAGGGAGCGATGGGTCAAGATCCGACTAAATCGACGCACTATTGTGGCTTAAGCCCGTGCGAACAGTTCCAACACTCCAGAAATACCAGGCGGGATCACAGGTAAGGCAGAAATAATACAAAATTACGGCTGCCGCTATTGTAAATTATTGTTTGGTATCGTCCATATTCCGTCTAAACCCATCATCAGATTCTTCTTTAATCTCTGCATTTTCTAGAAACTTGATGAAGTTCTTTCGATCTATATCGCTTTTCAAACAAAGAGTTACTTCAGAACCATGCCCCGTCACAAGCACATCATCTTTCTGCTGCAAAATACTAAAACCGGGACTGCTACAAACACGCTCAAGACCTTCGATTAGCGCTTCTCGAATGCTTTCTCCCTCGATTTTTGTAGAATTTAACCAAACAGTAAAATCATTTGTAGTACTCATACTTATCTACCTTAACTTTTTGTTTCGTCGTTCTTCGAAGCTCTATTACGGTAACGAGGCCCTATGTCAAAATTGTAGCCGAGCTCTTGTGAGCGAGTAGTCTCACCAGAATTAGAATGATAAATGCTCGGTACTCGTTTTTTTAGGTCAAATTCTTACGCTCATGGAGTAACTCCTCGCCACGATAGACGAGCCACCAGCCAAAGTGCAACGCTTGATACGGCGTGCATCCGCCTTTCTGACGTCGCTGGTGACAGCAGCCTATGCCGCCGCGTTGGCGGTCCTCGTGCATGCGCTCTTCTAGGGTAAGGCGGGCAGTGGTGCGACCCTGCTCATCGACGCCCAAAATATCTGAGGCACCAACGTCATTCGCCCTATGGTTCTGGACGAAGGATCGTGGTCGCGCGGCTTTTCGTGGTCATCCGAGCGCCCAAGACCCAGACTTTCTGTTCTCACAGTTGACCCCTGGCTCGCCGGAAAGACAACAAGGCTTCGTGCCGGGCTCCATGGACTACCGTTTCCTCGCCTGCACCAATGCGATTGCCTTCTCGCCTACCGATATCCTTCCGCTGACGCCACGCGCTAAACTGCTGATGATGACAGAAACCCTAATCTCGCTACTCACCGTGGCCCTGGTGGCGGCCCGCGCTGTGAACTTCCTCGCCTAGGCTGCATAACGCGCCGTGTGGCCGCTGCTCTCGCAGATAGCGTCCGTCAAGCCAGTGGTAGACTTGGACAATAAGCAGTAACTGGGAAGTACAGATGCCGGTACGGCTGGCAGACAAGCGGATTAAGTACGTTTGATTTTGCCCGTCCCTTCTCCTCCCGATCCTAATTCACGCGCTGGACGTCAACGGTCTCCTGACTGATGACACGAAATCGGATAGCTATGCATCTAGATTTTCCTGACGATATGTTCCACTTCGGCTATTAAGGTAACCACATCATCGAAATACTGCTTTAGTACCCGGATACCAAGATTCTGGGCTCCTCCGTGTGAGACTGAATTGCGGACCGCGTAGCAGGACGACACGCTCTCCTTCACGCGCTGGTTCGCAGCAATGAACACCTCGAGAGCCGCGCCCCATGATGTGTCGAAGCGGTTGAGTAGGGCCACGATCCTGTCGCAGTCGTAGTTTGAGCCTGCCCCAAAGTACCGCCGCAGGAAGACTGACATCTGCGGGGGCATGGTCCCCTCGAATTTCTCGCACAAGATGAGCTCGAGGCAACGCTCTAGGTGCCCGCAGACCAGAACGCTGCCAAAGCGGCACAGGTAGGACGAAACTTCCGCGGCGTGGGACGTGTTTCCTGCCTCGGTGATGACCCTCTCGAGCGCAACCAACCTCTGGTCGATCGAAAAGGACACTTCAGCATCCCACGAAAGCGGCAATCGCCACCCGACTGCGTGTTTTTACTGCCTCCTCGTCGGCAGTCGCGCGCTCGCTGGCGGCAGTAAATTCTTTGTCGGCGAGCAGCGAATCATATGCTGTCCTGAGCTTGTCCTTGTCGATAGGCGTATCGTCTTTCTCAATCCTACTTGAAACTCCCAACATGACGGCCTCAAAGACTGCGGCGTTCAGGGTCCCCCGCGGCCGAAAGGCACTTTTACCCTTAACATCGTAGATCACTTGAATGGTGTCCGTGAATATTTTCGAATATCTTTCTAGTGCGATATGGTCCACATTCTTCAATTCATCAGCGAAATCGTTTAGAAAATCCCGCATCGGCCGAGAGTACTTGTCTAACCGCGCTCTCATTGCCAAGAAACGCAGCACTAACTCCTCGTCTTTCAACCTAGAATTTTTCTTTTCGCCAAAAATAGATCGCCATGCGTTATTGTTATTCAGAGCACGCACTGTTGACAGAAGCGTGCCTTCGTAGATGGCGTTTCGGATTTCCTGAGGCGACAATCGGATCCCGCCCGAGTTGATCCGCTCAAACACGAAATAGAGGCTCCGGTGAGCCTGCTTCGGTGTGTCCTGATGAAAGATCGTAGAGTGAATAATCGAATCTCCGAGTCTTAATTTATCTGCCGGAGTAAGCTGATCGTATGATAGATTATTCCATTGATCTGCAACTCCGGTCAGACGAAATTTCTTCTCCAAAAATACGCCGTCGTAAAAATACTGAAGTGATCTCAGTCTTTGTTGCCCGTCCACAACCATATGCCTGTTGGTCTCAGTCTCCCGGTATAGGAAGATCCCGGGTACCGGCAAGCCCATTAGAAGAGACTCTATGAACCGCGATGCATGGCGCTGGGACCATACGAACCTGCGCTGGAACGGAGGGATGAAGAACGCGCCCGACTTCAAGCGCGAGATCACGGTGTCGATGGGGTAGTCGGCTCCATAGCTGGTAATGACGAATTTAACGTCACCCGGCTGCTCGAGAAGCGTCTCGTCCTCAACGCCGGCCGTCTCCAACGCAAGCTCATACTCGTCCTCAATCTCCACAGGCTGGCCGGAAGGGATTTCGTCGTCTTCGGTCGGATCGGGCATTGTGAGCTCGCGCTGGCAGCGTGAATCGTCCTGATTACCAACAAGCTTGTCAACCATAGGGACAGGTCCGGGGTGCATCCGTTGCCGAGCCACGTTGGTTTTGCGAATCCAAAAGCCATGCGAGCAATAGGACCAGAGCCCAACAGATTGTGCCTCCCAAACAACTGATCCGATCTCCCGTATGACCGGGCGGCGGTTCGCAGACAGTGATGAGATTGTAACGTCAGCTTTTGTGCCAAGACCTAATGTCGGCAAGTGGAGCGATGCCGAGTCAGTCGTGACTTCTCCAACATCAGGGTATACCCCAGCGTTGCGTAACCTTACGATCCAGACATGTCGTCACTTTAGGGCGGAAATCTATCGAAGTGACACTTGTTCGCGCAACCCTACACCTTGATGTGACGATTGCTTGGCCAACGAGCTGAATGTCCCACCCCCTCGTCGCTCGACCCAGGCGGTAACGTGTAGATCGATGAGGCTGTGCCCGACCACTATCGCAAGGGGCACGAAGGGGGTGAGATACTCTTTCACATGCTGCCCGGTAACTGGGGCCATCAGCGGTAGTGCGGGTCACCCCGCACGACCGACACCGCATCGAGTAGCCCGCACGTCTCGCGCAACTGGGCGATGAACTCGGGACGTTGCAAGCGGCGATCCGCGTAAATCACAAAGCGCCCGGCCGGGCGTTCGTAAACTATGCGCCCGCGCGGCCAGTGGTCGTACTCGCTGCACGCGATCTCGCTTGGGTAGCCCTCGGCTCGCAACTGCTTCGCCCCCAGCGCCTGCCAGACGTCCCAGCGTTCGTAATGGCCTCCCGCGTGGGTGAGGCAGTCGCCGTAGGTCTCGGCCTGTGCCAAGGGCGTGCGCTCAACCAGGAGGTAGTCGCCGATCCGCCAGAAGATTCCGACCGACGGTTGTGCCAGCGTCGTGGCGGCGGTGGGGGCCAGGGCGAGCTTCATAGCCTCATCTTGCCGTGATAAAGCTTGGCCGTGTCAACTTATCCCGACCACACGAGGCCACCCGTTGGCACCGCCACAGCCTCAGGGGCCTTCCGCGCCTGCGTGCATCGCGGCACGCGCGAGATAGGCGGAACGTGCGTTGAGTTGGCTTTCGCCGGAGAGCGCTTACTCCTCGACCTCGGTCTGCCCCTCGACGCCGATCCGACGGCCGACCCGGCGCTGCTTCTGCCCCCAGTGGCAGGCTTGCGCGAACCTGAGCCGGGACTAAGGGGTATCGTCGTATCGCATGGCCACGCTGACCATTGGGGCCTGCTTCCTGCTGTAATTGCATCCGTGCCGGTCGTCGTGGGCGCTGCCACAACACGCATCCTACGTGCCGCTGCCCCCTTCGTGCCTCGCTTTTTGCCGGCAGCCTTCCGAGCGGAAAGCCATCCCGTGTTGGAGAACGGCGTTCCACTGCCGCTCGGGCCATTCCGGGTAACTCCCACCCTTGTCGATCATTCAGCCTACGATGCCTATGCCTTGCTGGTGGAAGCTGGCGGTCGGCGGCTATTCTATTCCGGCGATTTGCGAGCGCACGGTCGCAAAGGAGCGCTATTCGAACGCCTGCTGCGCTCGCCGCCGCGCGGCGTGAATACAATGCTGATGGAGGGATCGAGCCTCGGTCGGCTCGGCCCCGAACAACGCTTCCCGAGCGAGAGCGAGATCGAGACCGCTTTCGTTGTGCGCCTAAGGGCACCGGGCTTCGTGGCAGTTTGCGCCTCGGCGCAAAACATCGACCGCGTTGTTTCGCTCTACCGCGCCTGCAAAAAGACCGGGCGCACCCTCGTGCTCGACCTGTACGCTCTGGAGGTGCTGCGCGCGACGGAGAATCCTAACATTCCCGTGGCCGGGTGGCCCAACCTCGCGGTCTACGTGCCGCAATATCAGCGCCGGCACATCGCACGAACGAAACGCTTCGATTTGCTCGCCCCCTACAAGCCTTATCGCATCTACCCGGAGGGGCTAGCCGCGCTCGCGCCGCGCGCCGTCATGCTGTTTCGACAGGCGATGTTGCCCGACATCGACTCGCTTGGACCGGCGGTCTGGACCGGCGCACGGGCGATCTGGTCGCAGTGGGACGGCTACCTCAAGGATCAGACGGGGTCCGGGGCGAAGCTGCGCGCGGATATTGTGGCGCGCGGGGTCGACTTCGAGGTGGTCCATACCTCGGGACACGCCAGCATCTCGGACCTCAAGTGCCTCGTGGAAGCAGTCCGTCCTGATTCACTGGTACCGGTGCATACCTTCGCGGGCGACCGTTTTCCAGAGTACTTCGGGCCGAGCGTCGTGCGACGTGCCGATGGTGAGTGGTGGGATGTTTGAAGTCAGCATACAATCAATTTGAATAACTCAATTTTCGACCTGACACCTTAGAGGCATTTAAAAAATGCCGCCTGCGCGGCTGGCGGATTTAAAAGGCAAAGCCATATCGTTTGCTCCGATCTGCACTTCAGCAGCTACAAGACTGTGGCAAGGAAATATGAGCGATGGCAGATTCGTCGGTCGACCTCGAAGACCTCCTCGTCAATGTCTGTGACCCCGACGATCCAACGCCTCGTCAGCTACTAGTCATCTTCCAAGACATAGTGGCCCGTCTAAATGCCCAAGGTCTTTCCTACGCCGTGCTTGGCCGTATTGCACTCGCTAACTACGCCGAGCCACAGTATGTTAGTGAAATAGAGATTGTGGCGGCTCTGCATGAAATCGAGCCGGAGCATACCGCGACACTGGTGCATCAGACCAGAGCGCAATTCGCTATGCACATGGATCAACGCACCCGCACTAACGCGATTAGTTTATCGCTGAGGAACTGCACTGGCCTTGTCGAGACCAAATTACTGACGGAGGCGACGACTTGTACGTGGCTCGGGATTACAACTCGACTGGCTAGCCCCGAACACCTTTTGTGGCTTTGGTGTCTATCCCATGCGCCCGACCATGGTGCTGATGCAGTCGCGCTAATAAGAGGGAACGCGGTAAACCTGCAGCGCGTCCAAAGTCTCCTGCGTGAGGTGGACGACGTGGAGGAGATAGCCCAGGGGCGATTGCGTATGGCGATTGGCGAGGCCGTTCTGGCAACCGAGTTCTCATTTTCTCGCTATATGGAGGAACGACGTTCTTGTCTGAAGCCGGACTAGGTTTCGGTCTACCATTTGGTCAATCGAGTCAATGGGATGCAATTTGTCGCCAACTTTCATACTTTCTCGTCCGCGAACAACACGAGCTAAGTCAAACGACGGAAATTGCCGATCAAAGTTCCCGAATATGAAATGATCAGTATTGATCTTGATGCCCTGGACGCAGCGATTGATAGAGACTGAAAAATCATTCTTTCGATGCGATTAGCCGCAAGATTTCTGCGTGTTCTGTAGGCGATAGACGCTGAAGAGTATTGCGCAAGCTCTGGCAGAGTAAATCCCTGATGGGACGCCGCCCTTCCGCATACGACACTGGCTTACCGCCGTGACTTGCGAGCCGGTGTTCGTAGAAGAGGCAAAGCCAAAGTTCCAGCGGCGTCCCCGCCCAGGCACCGATTGCCTCAGCATTAGCGAGTTTGGCGTTAGCGAAGTTACCGAGCTCCGTGACACCGATGGTCCGGGCTGCCTCGTGACCGTTGATCAAGCGGGCGAACTCAATTGACTCGATCCATGCGAACGGGTTCGGGATCGCGTCGAACGCTCCCGCGCAGACCCGCGTGAGCCAATCGTCGCTCGCGGCAACCGAAAGCTCGACCCGGAAGGTGGAATTCGCCCTCCACAAACCGAAGCCCAGGTGGAATAGGTCGATCTGGTCGGCGAAGGGCAGCGCGCGAAGCGCGCCGAGGTCGAGCCGTCCGGCACGCGGATTGTAGTCCACGAGGACCACAACGGCGCGCATATCCTTGATGCGGTCCGACACGGGAAGCCGCTGGATCTTGGCCTGTGCCAAATCGCTCAGCCCGTTCAAAAGCCCGAGCCGCGCCTTCTGCCGGAGTTGACCCTGCAAATCGCGGGCGAAGGTCGGCAGGGTGCCTCGCAGATCCTCGAAGTAACGAGACAACTGGGCAGCCACACCCTCGACCCCGCCGCCAAGCCCGAACTTGACCTCAATCAGCGCAGGCGCGAGCGCGTTGTTCGTTATGCGACGGTCGCCGGGCCAGTATACGCCCACCACGTCGGTGCGGCCCTTGCCCTCCTCAGCGATGCCCTGGCGGTCAACCGCGATGTAGTCGGAGTTCAGGTTCTCGCGGTTGTTCACCCGTATGAGAAGCTGCTCGAACTCGATCTCTCTGCCGCGTGCAGCGTGCAGAGCGATGCTCTGTTTTATGTCCGGGACCTCAGTCTTGCAGAAGGCCGCGACCTGCTCGGCCACCCGCACGTCGAGACTTTGTGCGTCCCAGAACTTCTTGTGCGACAGAAGGCGGTAGCCTTCCCGTAGGCGCTTCACACTAACGAGGCGTTGACCTTTGCAGTAGACATCGAGGATGTCTGTTCTGATCTCGGCGATGAGGTCTCGATCTTGCTGGACCAAGGTGAGGAGCGGGGTGAGCGGCCCTGCGATGAGATCGCGCACGAAATCATCTTCGAGAATGCGGGGTAAGCGCAGGTTAGTGCTCACAGGCGAGTCCGACACAGAGGGGTGTTGACAGCGACTAGTCCGGCTGTGGTTCATGAGGTGGGCTATCACACCCTGAGGTGACATCCCATGGCCCGCATCGGTTACGCCCGCGTGTCGACCCTTGACCAGGATCTCGACGGACAGCTTGCCCGCCTGAAGGCCGAAGGCTGCGCCGTCATCCGGTCAGAGAAGGTATCAGGCGCGAGCCGTGATGGCCGCCCTGAACTCGCCACCGTTCTCCAGTTCCTCCGCCAGGGCGACGAGTTGGTCGTCACCCGCCTTGATCGGCTGGGACGCGACACACGGGATGTTCTGAACGTCGTTCACGAAGCTGAGCAGCGAGGCGCGAGCGTCACCGTGCTCGACCCTCACGTTTCGACCCGCGGGGAGATGGGTCACGTTGTGCTGACCGTTCTCGGCATGGTCGCGCAGATGGAGCGACGGTTCATCAAGGAGCGGCAGCGCGAGGGCATTGCCCAAGCGAAGGCGGCTGGCGTTTACACCGGCGGCAAGCGCCGCCTCGACCGTGAGGAGGTGCGGACGCTGCACGCTGCCGGAAATGGTCCAGCCGCGATCGCCGCTGCGCTTGGCTGCTCACGGATGCAGGTCTATCGGATCTTGCAGGCCAAATAGGTTCGATGCTGCCGCCGTGGCAGCCCAGCCGGGGAACTCAGCGGCGAAGCTGGAAACGTGAGCCCGAGCTGCTACGTGCAATGCACGTCGTTCAGTGGCACTCTTTCCCAGCTTCACAAAGAAGTGGACTGTCTTGAAGGGTGATCTGAATCTTGGTGACGGCATGCTGTAAAACGTTATATATGTGGCGAGAAAAAGTATGAAACGTGTTTTTCAAATTCTAATTTGCTTATTGATCGCATATGCATACAATTTGCGCAGTGCGAGCGCCAGCAATATTTTTTTATGCGATTCTAATCTTAGAAGTTTTAGGATTTATAGCGACGCATATGTATTAGAGGAATCCCAAGGGCCTAGCGAGCCAAAAGTAAAACTTCTGACTGAAACAATTTTACCAAATCAGCCTCCTCTCAAGAAGTCTGAGTCTGATTTGACGCCGGAGGAAATGGAACAAATCAAATCAAAGTTCGTTCCAATTGGGCTAAAATGTCCAGATAAACCGGGAGAAGGTCTTTTAGAACTGATAAAGAAAAATCAACACGGCATGATTTCTCGCGCGAGATTCTACACCAAAGTAAAAACAGTCTACCGTGTTACATTGGAGGCAGCAGTACCAAATGGTCGCTTTGAGATGGTTAAAGATGTCATTGCTGCCAATGATCCTTCAGGTGAAGACCTGGAATTTGCCATAAAAGCAACAAAGAACGTAGACCCAATTCGCGATAAGGTCTGCGAAGGACCGAATGATAATAAACAGAAGTTTAAAAGTTTAATGGAAAGTAATCTAAAATATCTCAAAAATGCTGGATCGATGGATAAAAATATCAATCAAGATCCAATGCAAATAAAATAGAAGCGTATTCGCCCGGCCCCTTATGCGGATTGGATTTCGCTAGAGCCGTACCCGACCCGATTGCATCGGGTCGGCGTCTCTAAGCCTTTGTTGTGACGCGCTTTCTTTCGACCAACCGGCAACCACTTGGTCGGAAAGCGCTCTAGCTCCCTCGTGGAATGGGCCAGAGTGACCTTGAGTGTTTAAGCCGCCAGAAGTTGATTGAGCTGGTGCTGCGGATCCAGCGCCCGGAAAAAACCTCGCGCGCCTCCCCGAAGCCGCCTGCGATGGACCGCAAGGAGCGGCGGGAGCATTGCCAGCCCGGAGGGGCGAAGCCCGGTCATGAGGGTCGTAGCCGCGTGATGAGAGACGAGCCCGATGCGGTTGACGACCATCGTCCCCATCGCTGCGCGTGCTGTGGCGGCGACCTGCACGCGGCGTTGTCGGCCGAGATCGTCAGCGTTTCCGAGCGGATCGAGTTGCTGGAGGTCGCACCGGCCGTCACCCAGCATCGACGGCTGGCGGTGCACTGCCTGACCTGCGGGACGCAGGTGGTTGCAGCCGTGCCGGAGGCGGCGAGGGGAACACCTTTCGGCCCGCGGCTGCATGCTGTGGGGAAGTATCTCAAACCCTTCCCGGCTATCCTACACGGTTGCAGGCGGCGCTCTCCCACCTGTTCGGCCTCATGCTCAGCCAGGGTGGGCTGATGAACCTGCTCCAGCGCGCGCAGAAGCCCTTGCGCTCCGGGCGCGGCGAAGCTGTCTTGACCCTGCGCCGGGCCACGGTGGTCGCCTCGGACGAGACCGGCGTGCGCATTGAGGGCAGCAACGCTTATCATTGGGTCTTCCACGCAGCCGACGCGGAGGTGCACACGGCTTCTTCGACGCGGTTGGGCTGTCGTCGTGCGGGAGATGATGGACGGTCACGGGCCCGCGGTGTGAATCTCGGACCGCTACACTGTACAGCAAGGACACGGGGCTGCGCATCAGACCTGCCTCGCCCATCTCGCCGGCGCTGTCGCCTGCGTCGGCGAGGCCAGCGACGAACCCGTGCCCTAACGTTTGCAGCTCTGGCTGCGATCCGTGTTCGCCGTGGCCGAGCTCATCACCGGTCTGGCCGCCTCGACGCTGGCTACCAAGCGCCGGGGCTTGGATCGGCAGATCGTCGCCATCTTCACCAAGCCGAGCCACTGCGACATAACCCGCGACTTGCAGGCCAAGATCCGCCGGGCTCGCCATCAGCTCCTCGTCGTCCTCGCCCATCCCGGCGCGGCCGAACCGACCAACAGCGGATCCGAGCAGCAACTGCGCCCGGCCGAGGTCCAACGGAAGATCACGAGCAGCTACCGCGCGATTTGGGCCGCCGAGGGCGAGGCCGCTATCCGCACCGTGGTTGATACCATACGCCTCGCAGGCAGCAGCCCCTTCGGCTCCATCCTAAAAACCATCGACGCCTGTACCCCGCCGTAACAGGGGTGAGTATTTACTCTTGCGGAATCATCGGTGTTTATTGGAGCGGTCACGAACATCGCCGCTCAGGCGACGTTGCACATTGTCGGCAGGGGCGGGCGTCAGATGAGCCAGACTATAATGAGATTGATTGGCGTCCTCGTGGCGCTCGCCGCGCAGACCAGTAGCAGTTCCGCCTTGGAAGTGTCCCGAAGCCTCTCTGTCAACGCGTCGCCGGCCGCGGTCTGGGCGATCATCGGCGACTTTTGCGCCATCGCCCGATGGCCCCCCCAGGTCGAACGATGCATTCTGTCTCATGACGGCGACGGTGAGGGTGAGACCGTCGTAATTCGTGGGCTGGCCGCCTCAGCCGGTTTGGGAGCGATCATTGTGGTCGAGGCAGAAAAGCAATCTTTGCCTGAAGCCGAAGTTTCACAGCGTGCTGATACGAATAGAAAAAATGAAATCGAAAATACTTCGGAAATTGAACGTTTCAAGCTCAAGTCCATGCCAATTGGTTTGAAATGTCCAACGATACCTGGGACAGGCGTGCTTGAGTTAATTAGAAAAAATCAGACCGGCATGTTGTATCGTGCTAGATTTTACATGAAGAATAGGACTGCATACCGCGTCACTTTAGAATCAGCGGCTGCAGAAGGACGTTTCGTTATTACAAGAGACGTGAATGCAAATGAAGATCCGTCAGCTGAAGATCTCGATTTTGCTGTTAAATTCGTTAAGGCAATGAATCCAGTTCGTGAAGTAGTTTGCGAAGGTTCTGATGACTCGAGGCAAAAATATATGTCGCTCATGAGGGATAATATTGAGCTTTTGAAAAAATATGAACAGCGCGCTAAACAAAAATAGTAGTACCCCCCCCTCATGCGGGTTGGGGTTCGCGGACTCCCTTGCGGGGTGGGCCGAAGCGATCTTGAGCGGCTGTGCCGCGAGGAGTTGATCAAGCTGGTCGTGTGGCTGCAGCCATACAGAAGTGTTCGTGCATGTCTTCGAAGCCGCCCGTGACCGATCGAAAGTGGCGGCGCGAGCAAGCCAAGCCCTGAGGGGCGAAGCCCGGTCATAATGGTCGTAGCCGCGTGATGAGCGACGAGCCCGATGCGGTTGTCGACCATCGTCCACATCGCTGTTCGTGCTGTGGCAGCGACCTACACGCGGCGTTGTCGGCTGAGATCGTCGGCGTATCCGAGCGGATCGATTTGCTGGAGGTCGCACCGGCCGTCACCCAGCATCGACGGCTGGCGGTGCACTGCCCAACCTGCGAGGTGCGGGTCGTCGGGCCGGTGCCGGAGGCGGCGCGCGGCACCCCGTTCGGCCCACGGCTGCATGCGGTGGCGACGTATCTCAAGACCTTCCAGGCGCTGTCCTACGAGCGGCTGCAGGCGGCTTTGTCGGACCTGTTCGGACTGACGCTCAGCCAGGGCGGGCTGATGAACCTGCTCCGCCGTGCGCAGGGACGCTTCCGCTGCGGTCGCGAGGTTGCCGTGTCGGCCCTGCGCCGGGCCACCGTCGTCGCGTCAGACGTAGCCGGCGTCCGGATCGAAGGCAGCAAAGCCTTCCATTGGGTCTTCCACACAGCCGATGCGGTGGTGCACACGGCCTCGCGGACGCGCGGCGCTATCGTCGTGCGGGAAATGATGGACGGCCACCGGCCGGCGGTGTGGATCTCGGACCGCTACACCGCTCGACAGGGCCATGCGAGCACGCATCAGACCTGCCTCGCCCATCTCGCCCATCTCGCCCATCTCGCCCGCGACGTCGCCTACGTCGTCGAGGTCAGCGACGACCCCGTGCCCTGGCGTCTACAGCTCTGGCTCCAATCCGTGTTCGCCCTGGCCGAGCGCGTCACTGACTTGGCCACCTCGACCTTGGCAGCCAAGCGCCGGACCTTGGATCGACAACTCGGCACCATCCTCGCCACGCCGAGCGGCTGCGATCGAACCCGCGCCCTACAGGCCAAGATCCGCCGGGCTCGCTATCAGCTCCTGGTCGTCCTCGCCCATCCCGGTACAGTCGAGTCGACCAACAGCGGATCCGAGCAGCAACTGCGCCCGGCCGAGCTCCAGCGGGAGGTCACGAGCAGCTACCGCGCGATTTGGGCCGCTGAGGGCGACGCCGTCATCCGCACCATGGTTGATACCATCCGCCTCACAGGCAGCAGCCCCTTCCGCTCCATCCTCAAAACCATCGACCCCTGTACTCAGTCGTCGCAGGGGGCGGGTAATTAAGTCGATCTGTTTCGGCAAGCATTATTATCTAAATACTAGATAGTAATGAGAAGTTTATTCGATAATTATGGAGGGCTACGCCATGCTGCAGCCAGATCGGGTTGAATTTCTAAACGTTCAAGTAGGGCAATTACAATGGCGCGCGCCGGAGTTACATTGCGAACCCAGCTGCCAACATAAGATGTATCTTCAATCTTTAACTTATAGCCCTCTTCGTTTTTGATCAATGTGTAGTCCGAACCTGGAAAAATGCTATTTAATAGAGACTCTGCATAGACCATATCATGGATATATCTGCTTATCCGAAATTCAGCAATTGTTACGTAATATCTTAGAAAATATCCGTCGCTTTCATCCCAACTGATAGGGCTTGCGCTCATCGGCGGCGAATCTCCGTTTTTATCAAGCAGCAGAGATTCATATCTATAGTATATTACTGAGCCAGAATTGCTAACGCTTTTGCCATAAAGCGCCTGCGCGATTTCTATATCGGCTTCACGCTCGCGCCATCTATAGCTATACGGAGAAGAAAGTCTTTCTTTAAGAGCGGAAATAACACTAACATCTATCTGTCTGGGGTCGTCGGGAATGCTGGTATAAACTTTCCCGCGATAGTTATGGAGCATCTCGTCCGAGATTACTTTATATTCATCAGATTGATCGGCCATAAATTGAAACCTCTCTATGTAATTCAGATTGACTTGATATGTACATCAAAATCATCCCCCATTCAGTCGAACTATGCTACATCTTGATTTAATTGCTCTTTTAAATGATACCTGCACCTTGAGAGCATATGATAGGAGAGCTGTCAGGCAGCGTTCGTGAAGTGCCGATAGAGGGCTTGTCCGTTGCCTTAGAATGACGAAAATGATGAGAACGGCTTGGGGTATTTGAAGGATTTTATGATGAAACGAAAGACGCAGGTTGCGCTCTTGCTGATGGCTTCTGCGTCGCCCGTCCTAGGTCAGAGTGGATTTCAGGTGATACAGGGAACTCGTGTATATACTTCGATCGATCAGGCTCGAGGTGTAGCAACTTTCAGCAATGATTGTGGGTCGCAAGTTCTTACGCAGCGGCAGTTGCAGGGCGGCGCAATACCGGATGACATCATACCATGCCCACGTCCAACCCCGAGCCCAAGCTCTGAACCGAATTCTAGTCCAGCCGACGATCCGTCACCACCTTTAAGAGAGGCCAATGTAATAAGTCAAAGAAGCTGCATTTCTCTCAGTGAAAATCTCATTCGCCGAATAAAATCGCCTACCGAAGAAATAAAGCAAAGTGAACTCAAGCAGTCCCTCGTTAAGCTCCGGTCGCTTTGCTCCGATGGAGGACGGTCAGACTTATATGATCAATTACAGGCGTTGGTAAAAATTTCACCTGTTGTGCGTGGGCCTACGAAGCGAGCTACGCCTTCTGACGAAGGTGGTAGCGACCTGGGTAAATGCGTGGAACTAATTGTTGGAGGCCGTAGCGCAGCTCAGTTTCCGTACAAAGTCAGAAATAGCTGTCCGGAATCGGCGGTTTATTATGTCTATGAATGCGATAGAGATTATAGCAGTGGAAAAAAAGAAGATATTTGCAAAGAAACGAAAGGTTTTATAGGCTCTAAGTCCGAAACATTCCTACAATACAGCTACGATCGTCCAAAGCTTACGAAGGTCTGTAATAAGGCTGGCCAATGTTTTAAGCCTGTTTTTGACGGGTCCTGAAAGCTTGAATGAGATATTAAAAGCTTATTATATAAGCCGATGATTTGGCGCATTTGATAGATGTGCGGTCCAATCTGATTTCAGGTTCACACTTGCGATGGCTTAAATGCAATTAGAAGTGCATGTTTATGAGCTGGCGTGTAAAACGAAGCTCATTATGGCCGCGGCTGAATCAGTCTGCGCGGTCCGGTTGCAACCAGCCTGAGCGATACCGAGTGGGCGCTCGTCGCATTCGTCCTGCCCACGCCTGCCGCGACGAGACGGCCACGGCGTTGGCCGATGCGGCGGCTGGGCAACGAAAGCAGCCGGCGATGCACCACCTTCGAAGCTAGGCCGCCGAATTGAGGCATGCCAACGCCCGAGGCAGGAAGCTTGCCCCGGGCGCGAATGGTGGCCTTCGACTGTCACCGCCCCGTGATTCGTGCGGTGCGCGGCGTACCGGTCAGTCAGGCGATGCCGGCGTCGTGGGCTCAGTCGGCGGTGCCGGTACATAGGCCGGGTGCATCAAGCCAAGCTGGTTGCGAGGCCGCTCGAACGGTAGCTCGTTCGGGAAATCGCAGTAACGCAGCTTGAAAGCATCCTCGGCGTTCACTGCGAGCACCAAGCACTCGTACCACTCGGTATATTTCGGCCCAGCTGTCGCGAGCACGATCGCGCCGACCCGAATGTTGCCCCAACCGCCGGGCTGCTTGACCGGAGCAACGGCGTCGTCCGCCGGTGCCTCGCCGAGCGACGTGCTGGTATCCCCAGCGTCAGCACCGCCGACGAGCTTCAAGGGTGTGATGCCGCTGTTAAGGGCTGCCGTTTGTAATTCGGTCAGCAGCGTAGCCTTGATGAACGGAACGAATGCCTTCCCGCTCGCGAACACCCGACCGCGTGGCAGCTTCGCCGCCAGGGCCTGCTCAGCATCGGTGTGGACTGGCAAGGCGCGCATGCCCATCAGTTCGGCGGCCTTGAAAGCGAGGTCGGCGTCGGTCGCAGTGAACGCCGAACCGTGTGCCTTGCCAGATTCGTCACGTCCGAACACAACGAGGGCCAACGGCTCGACGGCCGTGATCTGAGCTTCAGCGTTCATCGCGAGCCTCCTGAAACGAGAAAGGAGGCCGTTGGCCCCCTCGAAAGTCGTTCAGCGATGAATGAATTGGGGTGCGGCCGCGGCGGGCCGCCCATGGGTAATGAAGGCATCGAGGTCTCCTGCAATGGGCTCGCGGGCACAGGTGGCCCCGACCGAGCAGGCTCGATCATATAGGATTATAATCCTTTGTCAAGCTTTTCGATATATCAGCGAGATAGTGACCGTTGACGCCGCCGGACCGGCTTGAACCGGCGGTCGTCGGTTTGAGGCAAACCAGCCGACCGGCCGAGCTTCCAAGCTTACGAAGGCTGCTCTTCCGTTTCCTCGATTTCCGGATCGTCTTCCTGAGGCGAGTTCGAGGCCGGCTGCTGCTGCGGCTGCGGGTCAGCTTCGATGTCTTCGTCATGCGTGGGTTTGGCATTTCCGCCAGGCTGCTGAGTCGCTGAACCCGTCATGGTGCTGCACCCTTCCGATAGTGGCGGGGGACATGCCCTTGGATCGACATGGGTTCCATAGGTCGGCCGAAGCGCAAGCGGGTTCGGCTCAGGTCCAGTAGAGCAGGCGGGCGGCCGGCAGGTGTTCGGCGAGCAGCCCGGTCAGCGCCGCCTGCATCTCCCGCATCGTTTCGGCCGGATAGACGAATTTCACCGAGCCGAACTTCGTCAGCTTGCGTGACCGCGCCCCTTCGTCGAGGTCGAGGTCGCTGCCCGGATACCAGCCCTGAAGCACGCCCTTCGAGCCCGGGGTGAAGCGGTGTGTGATCAGTTCGGCCGTCAGATCGAGGTCGGGCACGCCGGCCAGGGCCTGACCGACCTGGGCGAACAGATCCGCATACCCCGAGCGCCAGCCTTCGAAGTGCTGGATCGGTGCGACCGTCAAGCCAACACGGTAGCCGTCGCGGGCAAGGCGCGACAGGGCCTCAATTCGTGCTGCGAGGGGGCTCGTGCCGCCCTCGTAACGGATCAGGGCCGGGGCATTGACCGACATCCGCACCCGTACCTGCCGACCATGCGGAAGACCGATCAACGGGCTGACGTCGGCGAACTTGCTGGTGAAGCGCAACTGCACCGCGGCATCCCACGAACCAAAGAACCGCACCGCTTTGGTGAGACCGCCGGTCAGATGCTCGATGCCGAGCGGGTCGGCGTAACAACTCGCCTCGAACGTCGTGCCCTCATGCGCGCGATCAGCCGAGGTCGAGGTCACGCCACCTTGGCCGAGATGGGCCGGCAAGGCTTCGAGGATCTCGTCGAGGTTGGCGTAGACCCGGGTGATGGGCGGCCCGGCAAGCGATCCGGCCAGGTAGCAGTACTGACAATGGGCATGGCAACCTTCAGCGAGATCGAATCGCCAGTCGGCTGAGGGTGGGATCGGCTGCAGGCGACGCTTGCTCGGCGGGGCGACGACGATCGCCATCGTCGATTTCGCCGCGCGATAGGCAGCGCGCGGGTCCTCGTGCTTGGGCAGGACAACGCGATCGCTCGACAGTTCGATGACCGCAGAGCCGAGGGCGGCAGCACGCTCTGCGATGGCGCGCCCATGCGGGAGGCCAGCGGCGCTTCGCGTGATCAGCACCTGGCGCGGAACCCACAAGCGGGGTGCGGTGCGAGCGGTTGGTTGCGGCTGAGGCGGCAGGCGGAGAAGCGTGGTCGTCATGAGGGCGAAACGCATGAGCCCCCAGCACGGCAACGCCATGCGGCATCGCGATCCTCAACCCGAATCAGCCAAGTTCGACGACTCGATCGCCGAATCCCTCGGCACATTGTCGTCTGCGGCGACAGTCACGCTTTGGGTGGCAGAGGCAGCCCCGACGGTTTCTGGTGCAGCACCACCCGGTCACAGTCCGAGAACGCCGGGCAGCCGATGTTTATACAGCGCCGTCGGTCATCGATCCGGTTGCCGTTGCACTGGTCGAGCTCCGAGGTCGAGCACAGCCGCCAGATCGCGAACTGAACGAAGCGCGGGAAGCTGGCCGGAAAGGCCGGGTTGAACGCGCGAGCATCGATCCGATCGGACAACCCGCGAATGATGCTGGCGCAACCACCGGGGCCGTAGCAGCGCGGGCCGTAAAGATGCTCGGCCCCGAAGCGTCGCAGGGTGCCGGTCCGGTGAAGGTGGTTGTGAAGAAGCGAATCGATGACCACCATCGCCGCGCCGGCCGTGACCCATCGCTCGCGATCCGAGTCGGCCGCGAGTAACAAATCGGCCAGGGCCATCGACCATACCTTTTCGCCTATGCCGGAAATCTCGCGCAAAGGCCCGAGAACGGCCGCGCCCATATTGACGGCACGATCGAGCGTGCCAGGGCCGCGATCGGCCTCAGCGAGCCGGAAATCAAGCCAAGCGACGAGGTCGCCGTCGCAGACATCCCGAAGGAAAAGCGCGAGTGAGTAGGCGGCGACGATCAGCGACCCTTTGCGGGTCGGATGGGTCGGGACCGGGCACCGGCCGAGGTGTCGCGGTTCGCTGCAGGTCCCGGCCGCCTTGCGATATCGGCAGTCGCTGAAATCCCAGTACGATCGAAGGCGCGGGCAATCCGGGTCGGCATCGAGTGCTGCAGCGACATCAGCGAAACTGACAATGCCATGCTTGGCCGTGAAGGCGGCTGCGTTCGCGTCGGAGATCCCCTGCATCTGAACCGCGCCGATCAGCCGATCGAACAGCCAGGGCGTGTCATGGTCGGCTACAGCGCCGGGGATGTCGGCGGCGACACAGCCCGCACGGATCTCGTCGAAGTAGTTTGTCGGGGCCAGCGTCAGTGCCGGCTGCGTGATAGCCTTGAGATGATCCCAAGCTCGGTGCTGTTGCAACTTGATGCTCGCTTTGCGCAAACGAACACACTCGCATTAACGCTATAGCCAGCGTCAATACAATAAAAAGATCTTTATTGCCCTAAAAGCCCTTAAACCGCCCCTCCACTTACGATTCACCCTCGGAGAAAGCACTGTCGGGCTTATACTGATTCTCACAGATACGATATTTAGATGGACTAATAATTCTGTAAATTATCGACTATTCGGATTTTTCTTTGGGCGGAAGTTGTTTTCCTAACTCCTCGACGTAGCTGAACAACCATTCTGAGAAGCGCCTATCCCAAATACCGTTGTGGCCCGAAAGTATCTCGGCATTTGTCCGCACCACCATGAACGGGTTGTGCTTAAAACTGTTTGTCCGTCGGAGGCAGATATCATCTTTCTGAAAACCCTCAGTAAGTGCCGTCACTTGACCTGTATTTTCGCATGACGTTTTGCTTTCGCTTGTAAGGGTATGGGTTTGGAAGTCCTTATAGTTTCCGAGTGTCCTCACCTCCTTCTCGGCTGTTTTCCAAGCAAGCCACTGCCCTAATGGGAAAGCATAACCAGTAGCCCAGTCATTTTCTGTAGAGATAGTCAGAATTATGGGCTTTTGCTGGGGCGAAAATTTCTCTGCTGGACGGCTAAAACTAGCGAGTGGTGTAAAATATGCGGCTTCAAGGGCGGGATTGAGTAGAATTGCTGTCTGAGATAAGCTTTCGATTTGCTTGTATGTACCTCCAGGCTGGCCAGGATGTGCCTTTTGGGTTGACACTAATGCACTTTGTGCCGAAGATGACATCAGTATTCGTGCGCCAAAGCTATGTCCAATAGTTATGAAACGCCCTCCCGGCTTGCTTTTTGCAATAATTTCACTTGCCGCGCTGATGAAGCTTGTGACATTTCCCGACGCCGCGATGCGGTCGGCAACCGCCGCTTTTTGCCAGAAATCTAAATAATGCCAGAGAGGAAGATCACTATTTGCGTTCCAACTCACATAGAGTCCAGTGACCTGCTGATCCGGGTAAACGCTCGCTAGATTGGTGATTAATTTTTGGAATTCAAGCAGATCTCCTGCGTTTGGATCAGCGCCGTGATGCCAGCCGTGGATATATAACACTACGAACTTAGGACGGGCCGTTTCCTTCGTGTTAGGTTTTACTGCGACGTTGAAATCAGACTGTGATTTGACTTCCCTTTCCCAATTTAACTCATAAAGGGCGTCAGTAACCTCGCATCGATCTGCAAATTCCCCGAGATCAGTCATCTTAACGGTTTTGACTACACCAGATGTTCCGTCACGAACAAGAATTTTCGGATCGCCGGGCTTACCTTCGCGTAAGCATTTGCTCTGTTCTTCCGTAGGACCACTTGTGGCATAAATATATGCAGGACGAACGAAGTAGACTGCTATCAGCAACAGGAGAGAAACTAACCAAAATCGTTTGCCCCAAAAGCGCATCTGTTATCCCTCCGGAATTTTAGATATGATAATATACGAGTTATTAGCGGTCAATCGGCTGACATTGCACGATAAACAGAGTGTCCGCATAGGTTTTTTGGGCCATTTTCCTTCAATCATCAGCGATCACTACATCAGTTCGCCGTAATCGTGGGTGTAGGCCCTCCTCTTCGAACCAATCGAAAGTCTGCCCCGACCGATAGCCAGGCCAAAGGTAATTCACCCGACCTTCTGCCGGCCGATAGATGGCGGTGTTTGCCGTGGTGAAGCTTGCACGGTGTGAGCAGAATGGTGACTCGAAGAACCGAGCGAGCAAAGTCACCAGGGTAGCGTTAGGCTCGGCAGGCCCGTCGTCAAGCACGCGCTGTCGTAGGGCCGAGCGAGAGGCCGCCGAGGCCCGTTCCTGCTGATTCGTTCAGGTTTGCAAGCGCGTCACGGCCGGCTCGCGGCGCGGCCCGAGAAAGACCGTGGCGTGATCACCGGTTTGATCGAGAAGCGTGACGTTGTGCAGTTGGCTTACCGGCAAACGGCAGAGCGCAGCGGTCGCCTCGCGAACGTTTCGAGCAGGTACCGCAGGGTCAGGATGATGGCGAAGCCCTCTCCGCGCCGACCGAAGCCGCCGAGGGTGCAACTCGCGGCCAAGCCCTCGTCGTTCATTCCGTCCAGGCATCCGCCCCAGGGCCGCTGCGCCTTGGCGATCACACGCCGCCCCGACCACCGGCTTGGTTCAATGCGCCCGGTGACCTTATGAAGGGGGAAGTCGTAGTTGCGCACGAGGGGCGGCCCGCCCTCGCCGAGCCAGACCGCCTGACTACACCCCAGGGCCGAGGCGGAACGGTAGTGGCTCAGGATGCGATGGTCGAGGTCGTCGTCACCGACCATCGCGCAGGCGTGATCGTAGTGCGGGACCAGTTCGGGCATGTGTTGCAAAAGAGCGTGGCGGCAATCGGTGGCTGTCGGCAGTTCGCCTTGCCCGTCTCTGACATACCACCGCGTCGCCTCCTCTCGGACCGCTGAAAGCGTTCGAGCTAGGCGAAGCCGGGGCGGTCCTCCCGCTCGGCGATGAACGTCTTTTCCATGGCCTCACCCGCGCACGACGAGCCCTTGCGCATGACGTTCCGCGGGGAGCGCCCGCCCGCGCCGCCTACCCCGTGCCGGCGTCGCCATCTGTGCGTCGCGATGCTTGGGTATGCTTCTTACCCTGGTATCTGGAAGCCGGGTCGCCGAGGAGGTCGGGCGATGCGGGATGTTCGCTCGCCTTTGGCCGCCTCGGCGATAACGACCTCAGTGAGCCTGACTAACGGCCCGGACAGCCGCGCGGTCGCTTATGAGTTCGCCAGCGTAGTAGTTCTCGAAGATTTCCTGCGGCACGTCGAACAGCCCCACGCAATTGGTGAGAGAGATTCGACCGTTGAGCCCGAGGGCACCAAGCGCGCGCGGGAGCATCCTCACGCTCCATCGTGTGCTGCGATCGCAGTCGAGTGCCACGACGCCGCCTTCGGCCTGACAAGCGATCAAGGCCATCAGAGCGATGTCGAGCGGCATTGTCGCCGGCCCGAAGCGCTGAATTGCTTCGCCCACGTGGCCCAGGAACTGGATCACGTCCGCGCCGCAGAAAGGTCCGTCCCCCGCATCGCTCGTCTCCCAGCGGATGCTTGTAAAAAGCTGGCCCCAAGTGCCGAAGGCGTGTTCCAAGATCTCGCCAGCGAGGATCTCGTCGCGCCAACCCGCAACAAGGTTTGCACCATCCGCGGTGATCGGAACGGGAGGCGTGTCGGCCACCATGTGTTCGAACAGCCGGCGGAAAAGGATTACCTGAGCTTCGGAGGGCGGAAAGTCTTTTAGATCGATGACGGTATGCATCGGAGGGCTCCTTGCTGACAGCCACTCGACCGAGGGGGCAAGTGACCGAACCCTTTACGTGCCGATGCTCTCCAAGCTCTGGCGGACCTTGGAGAGGACGAGACCGGCGGCCGAACCGTCACGCTGAAATCCTATAAACTCGTACAAATTACGCGGCCGCGATTGGTCGGTCGACCGACGTGAGGCGACATCAGTCTCGCGTTGCTTCGCTACGCCTTCCCCCTCTGACGTTCTGCGCACCCGATAGGCGTCTCGCCATCGAAATTGCAGACCGGATCCGCCGAGGTGGCACAGGAACTCGGTTTTTCCAATCCAACCAACCGCAGGCGGCGGGCGCGACTATTCCACAGACTGAAGCTTGAAGCGTCGCGTCGGCAGGGCCGTGGGCGGGCGCGAACCCGCCCACGGATATCATAAAATCAAGGCTTCCAGCTTTTGGCCTTCGCACCGAACACGCGGGTCACCTTGGCGGCGTAGCGCCGTGCAGCCTTGTGGCTCCTGAGCTCTTCGGCAAGGAGGCTTATGCCGCATTCGACGAGGGTCTCCAGAGCGTGTCTGTCGCTCACCCGTTCGCGGCTAGCGAGCTTTTGGATAAAGTCAGCGATAGCAAGGTCTAGCGTGCCCGTCGTGCAGCGACGCTCTGCTCCTCGTCGCAACGAATTCGTTTCGATCATTTTCCATATCCTTTTGCGGCGGATGGTTCGCCGCGAAAGGTGACGACTTCGCCACCCGCAGACCTTTACGTCGCTGGTTTTGAGTGTCAGCGAGAACAGTCAGAAGGCAGGGTTTCATATGAACCATGCCTCGAAGCCTCGCCGCGCACGAGCGCGACGCTTCGACCTCATCCGTGGTCAACATAAGCCCGGCAGGTCGAAGCCACGCTCAAGAACGTAGCCCACGTTTGCATCGCCTCGTATCAGTACGCGCTGCATGACCAGAGCGTCGATTTCGCTACTGGTCGGCGTTTGTCCGTTTTCATTTCGACATCGGAGGGCTGCGAGCGAGGCGGACGCACGGCACAGCACCTGCGCGCTTGTAAGGAGCGGTCGTTGCGGCGCATAGCCCGCACCGGTGACAGCCAACCCTACGACATCGCCATCGGATCATGCACGGGGTGTTTCACGGTTTATAGCAGGCGTTCCTGCAATCCTCCGAACCTTCAGACACTGTCGCGCAGCACCCCCAATCGGTCGTCGGCTGCATATGTAGTGTTATGACCCACCCCACCACCACCAACCGCGCCAGCACCGTCAACGCGCCCCCCGACCCCACCAACAGGTCCAACCACGGCATCGATCGACCCTTCGTCGCAACTCGCTACGCCGCGCCTGTCACGAATAAATATAACCGCCTCATCGCTGCCGTACCGCCGTTCCGGCGCGACCAGCAGTCGTTCATCACGACCATGTCGGAGAAGCGCTGGCGATCGAACCACAGCAGAACCTGGGTGTGGAAGGGTTCGGGGATACGACAAGGATCTCGACGGCGCTTCGGCTTGCCGTCGATTATAACGACCGGCCGGCTCGGCCAATATGCCTTCACGAGGTAGCTAAGTTGCCGAACACGATCGCGGACTGGCGAGCACCACACTGGCGATGCGCCGGTCGCAGTCGCCGTGTAGCCTTTAATCGTTTTCGAGGTCAGGCCGGCCTTTAGCGCCGCTGCCTTCGCCGCCGTCGTCACGATATGGAAGTGGATCTGGTAGCGACCGGTGCTCGGCTCGAACTCGCCATGCATGAAGGCGAACAGTGGACCGGGCACGCCGAGAACACCCGCGCGAAACAGATGCTGACGGAACTGCCCCTTGATCCGCGCCGCAGTCACACCTTCGAGTTCAGCGGGCGTGTAGGACCAACCGCGATAGATCACCGTCACCGTACAAAGCTCGGCGTCAGACAAAGGTGCGAAGGCGTCGAGAAGCGCTTCCCCAACCCCTAGCCGGATCGTGCGCATCCAAAGAGACGAGGCCAGGGTCGCGGACGGAATGCCGCCCGCGACACCGCTTTCCAGCCGCCTAGCAAGACGAGCAATGGCGGCGCGGTCGAGCACGGGTGCCGACACTTGCCGCGGCCGCTGAGCAATCAGCCAAAGGCGATCTTTGAAATTCAACCAGCCTGTAAGCCCTGGCCGGTTCAGCACCCGACGCATTTGCCGCGCCCGAAGCCGATCCTCCGCCGCCGCCATCTTCTCCGTTTCGAAGCCTGCGGGTGTCGTCGCGTGTGCTGCCGAGGTCACCGTAGCCATCGGAACTGGTGGTTGGTCACGGCGGATGCGCATCGGCGCACGGACGCGCGTCATTGGCTTGCTCACCGTCGTCGGTCGAAGGGAAATGCCGCGGGAAGCGGTGTTCGGGTTCATCGCAGATGTCCTCACCTCTTGGCGGCTTGAGTGCCGCGGAGGATGGCAACGTCGCCATCGGAGGTCCTTTACGCGCGTCGCGCGCGGCTGCCCGTCACGTGCGATAGGGCCCACCGCGCAGTACCTTTCAGCGCGTCTATCGACTGAATGAATTGGTCGGTGACCCGGGATCGAAGGAAGCGCGCTCATTCGAGCCGTCGGCACATTCAGCCGACGCAACAGCAAGCCGGCGCTTCGCAACCGCCGAATATCGCCGCGTAAAGGAGCTATCGCCATCACGAAAAGGAGCGTGGCGATGCCATACGCAGAGCACGTTGAATCATATAGAATCTATATGGAAAGCCGCTCGCAAGCCGCTGCGGTTCGCCATGAAGCAGCACGTGCGAAGACCGGCGACTCGCTCCTCAACGAGCACGATGTCGCGCTACGTCAGGCACGCTCGGTGCGGACCCTGCAGAACCAGCGCGTTCAAGGCGGCGGCATACCGTACCTGAAACTTGGGCGCGCCGTTCGCTACCGCCTCAGCGATGTGATTGCGTGGGAGGATGCTCGACGGTTCAGCAACACTAGCGAGGAGGGACAGCGGGATACGTGACGAATCCTCCCGCTCGCCGAACTTCGGAAAGCAAAAGGGTGCCTCACGGCCGTAAGCCCACGCTTGGCGGCCGAATCGGCTCGGCCAAACCGGTATCGACTTCAGTCCTGGGTCTGGCCGAGCAAGCCAAGCCGCAAGCGCTTTGGCTTCGGTTCGTCCAGTTGAACCTGCTCCGCCGCGTGGTCACTCGGTGGTCACCAAGCCAAAGCAAGGTTTTCAGCCACGAAGCTGAAAACGTGTAAATCGTTGTATAAACTGAGGAAAAATGGTGCTGCGAGGGGGGATCGAACCCACGACCTCCTCATTACCAATGAGGTGCTCTACCACTGAGCTACCGCAGCTTGCGGGGGCGGCCTGAAGAAGCGGCACCGTCCGGCAGGAGGCGGCTCTAACGGATCGGATCGGGCTTGGCAACGGCCCGAATGACAGGTTTATGGCTCTGCGTTGACGCGATCCGAACCCGTGTCTATAGAGCCGGCTCTGCCACCGTACGCGCTTCGCGGGCCGGCGGCGTCGCCTTTTGCCTGATCACACCTGATGCGTCGATCGAACGCCCGCCATCGCGAGGACGTTTCGGTGCCGCCCAAATAGACGAGGATGCCCCATGGCCAACACCGTGTCGGCCAAGAAGATGACCCGCAAGATCGCCAAGCGCACGGCGATCAACCGCTCGCGCCGCTCACGCATGCGCACCTTCGTCCGCAAGGTCGAGGAGGCGATCGCTGCCGGCGATCAGACCGTGGCCGCCGACGCCTTGCGCGTCGCCGAGCCGGAACTCATGAAGGCTGCTCAGAACGGCATCGTTCACAAGAACAACGCTTCGCGGAAGGTTTCGCGCCTCGCCGCCCGCGTGAAGGCCCTCGCTGCCTGATACGCTTCACACGGCATCATCGACGAAAAGAGCCCGGCCATCGCGCCGGGCTTTTTCGTGCGCGCTCTGCAAGATGAGCTGCCGTCCGCGATAGCCGCCAAGCGCCAGCGTCCCGCTTTTCCACGGCCTTGCGCGAGTTGTTCACAGATTCTTCGAACTTGTCCCAGCGCCGACCTTGCACCGCCGCGCCCGACGCCGGTTCAGACGGCGTTAACGCTAATCTGAATCGTTTCAGTTGCGTCTCCGGCGCCCCCGCCTGTAGCTTAACAAAACCTTGCTGCCGCGGATCGAGTGCGAAGTGTCAACGGCTTGCGCCGGAGTCGTCCCCAAGTTCCGCACCTCTGTCTCGACTCCGATGGGCTGCGCGAAGGCACCCCTGGTCCCGCAGATGCTATCCCCAGACTTCCCGGTGTTAGGAGAACGATAGAGGATTGTTGATAGACCCGTCCTGCCGGTCGATGATCCCGCGGGAGGGCTTGACACGGCAGGACCATTCCGAGGCCTCGCGACTCGCCGAGGTCTCCTTCAAGTAGCGTGAGCGTACGTGTCCCCGGCGGTGTCCCCGTCCCGGATACGAGGAGAAGTCAGGTTATGCAGCTCGACGGCAGCAGGACGGACGGCGCCGACAACGGCAGGAACGGCAACGGCGCGGGCGATGTCCAGGCGGCCTGGACGCGCGTGAAGCGCCGGCTGCGGGCCGAGCTCGGCGAGGACGTGTTCGCGAGCTGGTTCGCGCGGCTCGAGCTGGAGGATGTCGTCAACGGCGTCGCCCGGCTGACGGTGCCGACGCGCTTCCTCAAGAGCTGGATCGAATCGCACTACGTCGATCGGGTGCTGAACACCTTCAAATCGGAGGTCGAGGACGTCGTTCGACTCGACGTCAGCGTGCGTGGCGCCGCGTCCCCGCCGCGCCCGGTCGCCGGCGTGGCCAAGCCCGCGGCGCCTGCCGGCCCCCTCGCACGCTATCAGGCGTCCGGGGCTCCGGCTCCGACGCATGGCGCCGTCGCCAACGCGGTTTCCGAGGCCGCCGCCGGCGCCCGCGCCGACGCCTCCTCCTCGGGCGACATGAGCAGCGCGCCCCTCGACGCGCGTCTGACCTTCGCAAGCTTCGTCGTCGGCCGCTCCAACGCTCTGGCCCATGCCGCAGGCGAGCGCGTGTCCCGCCATGACGGCGAGGGCGCCCTCTACAACCCGCTCTACGTCCATGCCGGCGTGGGCCTGGGCAAGACCCACCTGCTGCACGGGATCGGCCATGCCGCCCGCGAGGCCGGCCGCCGCGTGATCTACCTCACCGCCGACCGCTTCATGTACGGCTTCGTCAACGCCCTGAAGACCCAGAACGCCCTGGCCTTCAAGGAGCGCCTGCGCGCCATCGACCTGCTGATCCTCGACGACGTCCAGTTCATCCAGGGCAAGTCGATCCAGGCCGAGTTCGGCCACACGCTCAACGCCCTGATCGACGCCGGCAAGCAGGTGGTCGTCGCCTCCGATCGTCCGCCGACCGAGCTCGAAGCCCTCGACGAGCGCGTGCGCTCGCGGCTCGCCGGCGGTCTCGTCGTCGAGATCGGCACCCTCGACGAGACGTTGCGCGCCTCGATCCTCCAGGCCCGGCTCACTGCCGTGCGTGTGACGCACCCGACCTTCGAAGTCGCACCCGCCGTCGCCGCCTACGTCGCCAAGGCGATCACCGCCAACGGCCGCGATCTCGAAGGCGCCGTGAACCGCCTCCTCGCTCACGCCACGCTGACCGGCGCCCCGGTGACGGTGGAGACGGCCGAGGCCGCGATCCGCGATCTCGTCAAGAACCGCGAGCCGAAGCGGATCAAGATCGAGGACATCCAGAAGCTTGTGGCCTCCCGCTACAACGTCTCGCGCTCGGACATCCTCTCGGAGCGCCGGACCGCCGCCGTCGTGAAGCCGCGCCAGATCGCGATGTACCTGTCGAAGGTGCTGACCCTGCGCTCGCTCCCCGAGATCGGCCGGCGCTTCGGCGGCCGCGACCACACCACCGTGCTCCACGCCGTCCGCAAGATCGAGAAGCTGATCGGCGACGATCCGGTGCTCGGCGACGAGGTCGAGCTGTTGAAGCGAATGCTGCAGGACTAAACACGACACTCGCAGAGCCAAGGTTGGGCCTGCTTGAGCGCACGGGATGGGTGTCTCGTGCGCTCAAGCTGTTTTCAGATCGTACTGCAGCGTGATGCGGCGTACCGCACGGAGAGTGTTAACAAGTAGTTTCCACGCCGACTTTCCGCCCGATTTTTCAATCACAGGTCGTGTCTGTGCATGCCGCCCGATTGTTTTCAGTCGCGGTTCCGTGCGCGTGCATTGGAGACTGCAGGGCGATGCGGAAACAGAGCAGCGACGCCGGTCGAGCACGTCACGACATCGGCGCCGGGGCGTCGCCACATGGGAAACGGCGCAAATCGAGTCGCGCCAAGCACGGGGCGACCTCGCAGCCGAATCTGCAGGGCAAACGCCGGCGGAATGCGACGCCGATCGCGATGACAGCCGCACCTCCGGTCGCCGATCTGCTCGAACCGACCTCGGCAGCGGGTTATGCCGTGAGCGCTGCCGTGCAGATTCCTGCCGCTGTCTCGATTGCAGGACCGGAGCGCGACCTGGAGACGGTGACCGCTGTGGTGGTTTCCGCACCTCCCGACGCCGATCCGTCGGACGATCTCGACGAGCCCTGCAAGGCCTCGACGCAGGCGATTGCCGCGCCTGCCGCTCCCGCGGAGTCGGAGCCCTTCCGTTTCGCCGAGCCGACAATGCCTCCGCAAGCCGACTCAACGCGGTCGCGATCCCGGCACGCCCGGCCGTCGTTCGTTCGCTGGGCGACCGCGGCTTCGGTCGTTGCGGCTGGGCTGCTGGCGCTCGGCCGCATCTCGCACACGGACGTCTCGGCTCATGCCGTGCCGGAGCCGGTCCACCTGGTTCGACATACCTTGCCGGTTGAAGCGGTGATCGGCGTCGCCTTGCCGCCGATCCAGATCGCGTCGTCGGCGTCGCCGCCGGCTTCCATACCGCTCCTTCCACCGCCCGAAGCTTTCGTCGCGCCGCCGTCTCCTGATCTCGCGGCGATGATCGGCCCGTCCGCGAGCGAGCGCGTCATGGCACGCGATGCTGCGCTTCGGCACCGCATCGCCAAACCTCGGCAGCCGTTTCCGAAAGCAATCGTGTCCGAGACGGCAGGCGTACCGCCCAGCCCCGCCCAGCCGCCCACCGACGATGCGCATACGAAGCTCGCAGGCCGCTCACACGCGCTCGGTCGCTACGAGATGCGCTGGGGAACCGCCCGGCTGCACGAGGATCCGAATTCCGAAAACGCCCAGGGGCCGAACTGGGATTTCCTGGTGAGCGCGCGGTAGCTCAAGCGTGGGCCTCGGTACTCGGCCCGCCGGCCGCCGCAGCCAATCCGGGCGGGAAGGTCGTCGCGTCTCTCTTGCCTTGAGCTTACGGCTTCGCCAAGCTGTTTGCCCTGATCCCGCATCTCCAGCGGCGGCAGGCGTTCTCCGAAGTTCAGAGTTTTCCCGATGAGAGTCACTGTCGAGCGCGCGGCCCTCCTTCGGTCGCTCGGCCACGTGCACCGCGTCGTCGAACGGCGCAACACGATTCCGATCCTGTCCAACGTGCTCCTGCGCGGCTCTGCAGATGGCCTCCAGCTCAAGGCCACCGACCTCGATATCGAGGTGACCGAGACCGTTCCGGCCGACGTCGCCGATGCCGGCGCGACCACGGTCCCTGCGCACGTGATCTATGACATCGTACGCAAGCTGCCCGACGGCTCCCAGGTCTCGCTTGAGACGAGCGAAGAGACCGGGCAGATGACGATCCGGTCCGGCCGCTCCCGCTTCGCCCTCGGCGCCCTTCCCGAGGGCGATTTCCCCGATCTCGCCGCGGGCGAGCTGCCGCACGCTTTCTCGATCGCCTCGCTCGATCTCAAGCGGTTGATCGACAAGACGCAGTTCGCGATCTCGACCGAGGAGACGCGCTACTACCTCAACGGCATCTACCTGCACACGATCGAGGTCGAGGGTGCCCTCAAGCTCCGGGCCGTCGCCACGGACGGGCACCGCCTCGCCCGCGTCGAGATGGACGCGCCCGAAGGCAGCCGCGGCATGCCCGGCATCATCGTGCCGCGTAAGGCCGTAGCGGAGATACAGAAGCTCGTCGACGACGGCGGCGAAAGCGTCTCCATCGAGATTTCGCCGGCCAAGATCCGGCTCTCCTTCGCGAGCGGCGTGACCCTGATTTCGAAGCTCATCGACGGGACTTTCCCCGATTATCAGCGGGTGATCCCGACCGGGAACGACAAGCGTCTGACGGTCCAGCGCGACGAATTCGCGCGCGCAGTGGACCGCGTCTCGACGATCTCGTCCGAGCGCGGCCGCGCGGTGAAGCTGGCGATGACGGACGGGCGTCTCGCCCTATCGGTCAACAACCCGGATTCCGGATCGGCCACCGAAGAACTCGACGTCGATTACGAGGCGGCCGGGCTCGATATCGGCTTCAACGCCCGGTACCTCCTCGACATCACCAGTCAGTTGGAAGGCGACACCGCCCTGTTCCGGCTCGCCGATCCGGGCTCGCCCACGGTGATCCAGGACCGCGAGGGCGCGCCTGCGCTCTACGTGTTGATGCCGATGCGGGTGTGAACCGGGCTATCCTCGGCACGCCTGAGGTCATAGATCCCGAGACATGCAAACGATGCCGGGCGATTCAGCTCGCCCCTCGCGGTTGATCGTCCGCGATTTCCGTAATCATACCGAGTTCGACCTTTCGATCGGCCGCCCCTTCGTCGCTCTGGTCGGCGAGAACGGTGCGGGCAAGACCAACCTGCTCGAGGCCCTGTCGCTATTCTCACCCGGCCGTGGCCTGCGCCGGGCCGATCTGACGGTGATGGCGCGTGCGGGCGGCCCGGGCGGCTTTGCCGTCTCGATGACCCTCGGCTCGCGCGAAGACGGACACAGGCTCGGCACCGGCTGCGAGCCGCCGGGCTTCGACGGGCGTCCGACACGGCTGTGCCGGATCGACGGCGCAGGCGTTTCGTCGCCGGTCGCCTTCGCGGAATTCCTGCGCATCGTCTGGCTGACGCCAGATCTCGATGGCTTGTTTCGCGGGCCTGCCGGTGATCGCCGGCGCTTCCTCGACAGGCTGGTTCTTGCAGTCGACGCGACCCATGGTGGACGGGTCGCAGCATTGGAGCGGGCCTTGCGCTCCCGAAACCGGCTTCTGGACGAACGCCCGGACGATGGTCGTTGGCTCGATGCCGTCGAGCGTGAGGTGGCCGAACTTGGGGTGGCTGTGGCCCTTGCCCGCCGTGAAACCGTCGAACGTCTCGACCGGCTGATTGGCGAGACGCGTGACGACGCACAGCCCTTCCCCTGGGCCAACGTGCGGCTCGAAGGGGACCTCGACGATCTCGTCGCAGTCTGGCCGGCTCTGGAGGCGGAGGACCGCTTCCGTGCGGCGCTCCGACAGAGCCGGCACCGCGACCGCGCGGCTGGCCGGACGCTTGTCGGTCCGCAGACCACGGATCTCGTGGTGCGACACGGACCCAAGGACATGCCGGCGGCTACGGCTTCCACCGGTGAGCAGAAAGCCCTGCTGATCGGACTCGTGCTGGCCCATGCCCGTCTCGTCCAGGCGATGAGCGGTATCGCTCCGCTGATACTCCTCGACGAAGTCGCCGCCCATCTCGACCCGCGCCGCCGCGCGGGCTTGTTCGAGGCGCTCGAAGCTCTGCCCGGCCAAGTCTGGATGACCGGTGCCGATCCTGCCGTATTCGCCGAAGTCGGGCACCGGACCGAGGTGGTGAGGATCGGCAACTAGTCGGGATTTTTGCGCAATTTTCTTGGGAGGATCGTCCATTGACCCTGTGCGTCGCCGAATCTACCCACCAGCGGCCATGAGCTTACAAAGAATATCGGCAGACCAGGTATCGCCGCCACCCGAACCGGTCGGGCGGTCATGAGCGGTCCCGTTCGTCAGCCGGGCTGCGAAAACCTGCGGGAACAGCCGCTTCGTGGCTATGCGGTCTGTACATTGCCACGCTCGGGAAGCAATTACTTCTGCGACGTGCTCGGGACGACCGGCGTGCTCGGATATCCGAAGGAATACTTCAACGGCGACGCGCGCCGCCTCTACGACGATCCCAGCTACCCCGATGGACGGCATCAGCAGGTCGAACGCATTCTGACGATGGGGCGTACGCCGAACGGGATCTACGGCCTGAAGACCTTTCCGGGCCTGCACGATCTGGTGGCACCGCATCTGCGTTGGACGAAGGTGCTGCCGCGCTTGAGTTTCGTGCGCTTCCGCCGTCGGGACGTGCTCGGGCAGGCGATTTCCTGGGTGCGCGCTGCGCAGACCCACCAGTTCCGCATGTCTGATCCTGTACGTGGCGAACCGGCCTATGACGCCGAAGCCATCGCGCTGCGGGTGCGCCAGATTTGCCAGCGCGGCGCTCGCTGGGACATGTTCTTCGCACGCACCGGCCTGCCGTTCATCGAGATCACTTACGAGGATTTTCTGGCAGATCCCAGTGCGGCTGCCGCGCGGGTTGGAGACCTTCTCGGTCTCGACGAGCGCCCGATGGTGCGGTTGGAGCGATCGATTTTCCGCGTTCAGCGGGATGGCAGCAATGCGCAATGGCGGGCGCGTTTCCTAGACGAACATGGCGATGCCGACCGCATGGATGCCTTTGCGGTATGAGCAGGGGGATGGCATGGCATTGATCGTCGAGCTCCTCGGCCGCCTGCGCCGGAAAGCTGCCCGACCTCCATCGGACCGCCCTCTACCTCGCGGTTACGCGGTCTGCGGAGCCCCACGTTCAGGCAGTAATTATTTCTGCGAGATCCTGAGCAGCACGGGTCGGCTTGGACACCCCCGCGAGTACTTCAACGCGAATGCACGCCGGGCCATCGACGATCCAAATTTTCCCGATGATCCGCATCTCCAGATCGAGCGTATCCTCACCAGTGGCGCGACCCAGAACGGGATCTATGCGCTGAAACTGTTTCCGGGTCTGTTCGACACCGTTTCTCAGCATTTGAAGCTGACGCAGGCCCTGCCGAACCTGCACTTCGTCCGCCTGCGCAGACGCGACCTTCTGGGCCAAGCAATTTCATGGGCGCGTTCGACCCAGACGCAGCAATTCCGTTCGACCCAGACGCCGAGTGGCGAGGGGCGCTATGATGCCGACCTGACCCGAGCCTACCTCGCCCAAGCCTGCCAGCGCTCTGCCCGTTGGGACATGTACTTCGCCAGGACCGGCATCGACCCGGTCGAGGTGACATACGAAGAACTCTCCAGTGATCCGCAAGGCGCGGTCGATAAGGTGGCGGACGCTTTGAATGTCGCCCGCCCGCGTGTCGCCCTCGACCGTGTGCGCCTTGAAGTTCAGCGTGACGAACTCAGTGGAGAGTGGCGCAGGCGGTTCATCGCCGAACACGGCGATCCGAGTCATATCGATCCGGTGGAGGCGATGGCTGCGACGCTCTGAGCTTTGTCAGGCCGCGGCGAGGGTCGCGAACACAGCGAGCGCAGAGTTTGCCAGCAACTTTGCCGTATCCGGACATTAAAGCGGCGCTATAAGCCCATCCTCTCCCGTCAAGGTCGCGACTATCGCGGAGGCATCAACGAACATCAGGTCTCGCCGCTGATGTTGTCGAAGAATGCTCCGTCGGCTACGAAACCGGTGTTGGGAATAGCAGAAATTTGGTCCGGCAACAGTAGAGCCGTGCGGCTGCCGACAGAGAATCGTCTGGTGGTTGAGGCTATCGACGAGTGCCCTCCAAACCGCCTCGGTCTCGTAGACACGCCCCACAGGGGCCGGCTGTCCGCAAGCGGATACATAGCGTCGCTACCGGAGGTCGAGCGGCATATCGCGCTCCCTACGTAGACAGTTCCATCGTATTGCCTACACACGCCCGCTTCAGCAGTGACATACTCTTCGTTAGCACCGAGACACCCATGACCCAGCGCCTCGATGAGGCTCGCGCCGCGCTCAAGAAGACCTTCGGCTACGACGATTTTCGGCCCGGGCAGGCGGAGGTGATCGGGGCCGTGCTCGACGGCACGGATGTCTTTGCCGTGATGCCGACGGGGTCGGGCAAGTCGATGACCTATCAGCTGCCCGCGCTCATGGGCGATGGGCTCACGGTGGTGATCTCGCCGCTGATCGCGCTGATGCACGACCAGGTGCAGCAGATGGTCGGGTTCGGCGTCGAGGCTGCCACGCTCAACTCGACGATTGCCGAGACTGCCGCGCGCGAGACGTGGCGCAAGATCCGCTCGGGCGAGCTGCGGTTGCTGTTCGTCTCGCCGGAACGCCTGCTGATGGACGGCTGCATGGAGGCGCTGCGCAGCGCCGGCGTGCAGCGCCTTGCGGTCGACGAGGCGCATTGCGTCTCGCAATGGGGCCACGATTTCCGGCCGGAGTACCGCGAGATCGCCCGCGCCCGCGAGGCCCTCGGCAACGTGCAGACCCTGGCTCTTACGGCCACGGCCGATGCGGCGACGCGCACCGACATCGCAGAGCGGCTGTTTCCGGCGGGACGCGAGGCCAAGACCTTCGTCCATTCGTTCGATCGGCCGAACATCCGGCTGACCTTCGCGGCTAAGGACAACCCGACCCGGCAGCTCGAACGCTTCCTGCGCAACCGCAAGGCGGAGAGCGGCATCATCTACTGCTCGTCGCGCAAGCGCGTGGAACAGCTTGCAGACACCCTGAAAGGCGACGGCTTCAACGCCCTCCCCTACCATGCCGGCCTCGACCAGGGCACGCGCATGCGGAACCAGGACACCTTCCTGCAGGAGGACGGCGTCGTCATGACGGCGACGGTGGCCTTCGGCATGGGCATCAACAAGCCGGACGTGCGCTTCGTCTGCCATGCCGACATGCCGACCAACGTCGAGGGCTACTATCAGGAGATCGGCCGCGCCGGCCGCGACGGGCTGCCGGCCGATACGCTGACGCTCTACGGTCTCGACGACATGTCGCTGCGCCGCCGCCAGATCGACGAGAAGGAGGTGCCGGACGAGCGCCGCCGTGTCGAGCGGCGCAAGCTCGAGGCGATGATCTCGCTCTGCGAGGGCGCGGCCTGTCGGCGCCAATCGCTGCTCTCGTATTTCGGCGAAACGAGCGAGGCCTGCGGTCGCTGCGATCTCTGCCGTGGCGGCGTCTCACTGATCGACGGAACCGTCGAAGCGCAGAAGCTGCTGTCGGCGATCGTGCGCACCGGCCAGCGCTTCGGCGCGGCCTATGTCTGCGACGTCGTGCACGGCAAGGAATCCGAGCCGATCCGGAAGAACGGCCACGCCCAGCTCAAGACCTTCGGCGTCGGCGCCGACAAGCCCGTCGCCGCGTGGCGCGCGCTGCTGCGCCAGCTCTTCGCCGCAGGCGCGGTCGCCGAGAACGGCGACGGCTATGGCGGGCTCACCATGACCGAGAAGGGCGAGGCGATCCTGTTCGGCCGCGAGACCGTCCAGGTCAGGCCCGATCCGGAGCCGCGCAAGGCCGAGCCGAGGAACCGTCGTACGGCCGTTCGCGACGATGAGGCGCTTCAGCTTGGCGAGGCGGACGAGGCGCTGTTCCAGCATCTGCGTGGCCTGCGAGCGACCATCGCCCGCGTCGAGAACGTGGCGGCCTTCATCGTGTTTCCGGACAAGACCCTGATCGAGATGGCCCGGGCCAAGCCGGTCGATCTTTGGGCGCTTCGCAGCGTACACGGGGTCGGCGAGCGCAAGCGCGAGGCGTATGGCCAGCGCTTCGTCGAGGCCATCGTAGAATTTCTAGCCGACTCGCCGTCCAAACGCGTGCCGGGTTGAAGATGATTCTTCAGCTGCCGACCAAGCTCCACCATGCCGTCTCCCGGCATGGACGCCAGTGCATCGCGGGCTGCGGAATAGCACGACTCTGCCGGCAGGAATGCTGCTAGACGGTCGCCTCTTCCGTCAGCCTGGCGAATTCCTCGCCCGCCCGTATCGAGCGCGTAAGCCATTTCCGATTCCGAAGACACGACCAAGCTGCGCCGGATCTTCTATCTGCCCGGGTTCGATCCTCGCGAGCCGGAAGCCTATTGGGGTCTGCTCCGCCGCGAAAGCAGGCTGACTGCGAGCCGGCGCGGTATGACGATCGAGGTCGGCAAGTCCGTCCGCTCGACCGACGGTCATAGCCTCGATTGGATCATCGACAGCGTCGAGCATGGCGCTCGTACTCGGACAGGCTACAGTCTGCTGAGATGGGACGACATCGTCCGTTCCCACTTCCCGCGATCGAACGTCGACCGGCTGATTGCGATCCCCGCGCTTTGGTGGCGTCTCTGGCGGACCGGCTATCTCAAGGCCTTCCGACGCGAGGCCTGGCAGTTCTCGACGGTGATCCTCGTCGTCCACCTGCTCTACGCCACGCTGGTTGGCGCGAGCGTGACCCTCGCTGCCTGGTTGACCGCGATCTCACCGCTCGGCGACGGGCCGCCAATTCTGCAACTCGCCCTGACTGTCCCCGCCGCCTACGGCATCCTCGGCCTGCTCACGCGTGCAACGAAAGGCCGGCCATTCTACGTGACACATCTCGTCGACGACACGGCGTTCACGCACGAACACGCGGCGAACCGGACCACGGCCATGAGCGAGCGCCTCGATGCCTGGGCGCTGCGCATCCACGCGGCCGAGTCCGAGGCGTCCGAACTGGTCGTGATCGGGCATTCCTCGTCGAGTTTTCTGGCCCTCGAAGCCCTCGATCGCGTACTCGCACGCGATCCGCTCTTTGGCCGACGCAGCACGCCCGTGACGCTGGTGACGCTGGGCAGCGTGATCCCGTGGATCGCCCTCGACGCGCGGGCAGAGGCCATTCGTGGTTCGCTGCAACGTGTCGCCGATGCCGACGCAATTGCCTGGCTCGACCTGCGCGCACCCTGGGACTGGCTCTCGATCCACCTGCGCAATCCACTGCAGGCTTCGGATATGTATGCGCCAAATCCGGACAGACCGACGATCTGCAGCGTCGACATCGAGGACCTGATCGAACCGAGTGCCGTCGCATTGGGGCGCTGGAACTTCTTCCGCATGCATTTCCAGCTGCTCATGTCGAGCCGCGACCGGAGCGCCTTCGACTACATCGCGCTGATAGCGGGGTCCGTGCCGGTGCATCGGGCGGTCGGCGAACTCCGGGATGTCCCTGCTGCGGACGTGCCGGTCACGGTCCCGGCGAGCTGAACTCTGAATGCGGGATAAGGATCGCTGCGGATATGAGCCCTGACGGGTTTGCAGTGGCGGCCCCGCCGATCTAATCCGTCGCACGACGCGTGGGAGCCCCGAGGATGGGACCTCCCCCAATGGCGACTTTTCCGCCACGCCAGTCCCAGGCGAGAGACCGAATGTTTCGCAATGACGTCCCGATCACGCCGGAGCTCGTCCGTCAGCACGGACTCACGCCGGACGAGTACGCTCGTTTCCGCGCCCTGATCGGCCGGGATCCGACGCTGACCGAGCTCGGGATCGTCTCGGCGATGTGGAACGAGCACTGCTCCTACAAATCCTCGCGCAAGCACCTGCGCGGGCTGCCGACGACGGCGCCCTGGGTGATCCAGGGGCCCGGCGAGAACGCGGGCGTCATCGACATCGGCGACGGGCTCGCCTGCGTTTTCAAGATGGAGAGCCACAACCACCCGAGCTTCATCGAGCCCTACCAGGGCGCGGCGACCGGCGTCGGCGGCATCCTTCGCGACGTGTTCACGATGGGCGCGCGGCCGATCGCGGCGCTGAACGCGCTCCGCTTCGGCTCGCCGGACCATCCGCGCACGCGCCATCTCGTCTCGGGCGTGGTCGCTGGCGTCGGCGGCTATGGCAATTCGTTCGGCGTGCCGACCGTGGGTGGCCTCGTCGGATTCCACTCGCGCTATGACGGCAACATCCTCGTCAACGCGATGGCGGTGGGCCTCGCGAAGACCGACGCGATCTTCTACGCGGCGGCCACCGGCGTCGGGAATCCGATCGTCTATCTCGGCTCCAAGACCGGCCGCGACGGCATCCACGGCGCGACCATGGCCTCTGCCGAGTTCGACGCGGAGACCGAGGCCAAGCGCCCGACCGTGCAGGTCGGCGACCCCTTTGCCGAGAAGCTGCTGCTGGAGGCCTGCCTGGAGCTGATGGCGTCCGGTGCCGTCATCGCGATCCAGGACATGGGCGCGGCGGGCCTGACCTGCTCGGCCGTCGAGATGGGCGCCAAGGGTGATCTCGGCGTGGAGCTCGACCTCGACGCCGTGCCGGTGCGTGAGGAGGGCATGACGCCCTACGAGATGATGCTGTCGGAGAGCCAGGAGCGCATGCTCGTGGTGCTCAAACCCGGCATGGAGGATGAGGCGAAGGCGATCTTCGTGAAGTGGGGCCTGGACTTCGCGATCATCGGGCACACCACCGACACGCTGCGCTTCGTCGTCAAATGGCACGGCGAGACCATGGCCGATCTGCCGATCAAGGAACTCGGCGACGAGGCCCCTCTCTATGACCGTCCGCATATCGCCAACACGCACCAGCCGGTGATCGCTGCCGCCGACGTGCCCGCGACGGTCCCGCATGCGGAGGCCCTCAAGCGGCTGATCGGCTCGCCCGAACTCGCCTCCAAGCGCTGGGTCTACGAGCAATACGACCACTTCATCCTGGGTAACACGATCCAGAAGCCGGGCGGCGACGCCGCCATCGTGCGCGTCGAGGACGGCCCCAAGGGGCTCGCCATCACCGCCGACGTCACGCCGCGCTATTGCGAGGCCGATCCGGTCCAGGGCGGCCGGCAGGCGGTGGCCGAGGCCTGGCGCAACATCACCGCCGTCGGTGGTCGTCCGCTCGCCATCACCGACAACCTCAACTTCGGCAACCCCGAAAAGCCCGAGGTGATGGGTCAGCTCGTCGGCTGCCTCAAGGGGATCGGCGAGGCCTGCCTCGCCCTCGACTTCCCCGTCGTCTCCGGCAACGTCTCGCTCTACAACGAGACCAACGGTGTCGGCATCCTGCCGACCCCGACCATCGGTGGTGTCGGCGTGCTCGACGACGTGGCGGTCCACGCGACGATCGCGCTGAAGCGCGCGGGCGATGTGCTGGTGCTGCTCGGCCGGACCGAGGGCTGGCTCGGCCAGTCGCAGTATCTCGCCGTGATCGCCGGCCGTGAGGAGGGCGCACCGCCGCCCGTCGATCTCGCCGGTGAGCGCAAGACCGGCGATTTCGTGCGCGGCCTGATCACGTCGGGCGCCGTCGACACGGTGCACGACCTGTCCGATGGCGGATTAGCCGTGGCACTCGCCGAGATGAGCATCGCGTCGGGCATCGGAGCCACCGTGCCGGAGGCGCCAGCGGGTATCGCGGCACATGCCTGGCTGTTCGGCGAGGATCAGGGCCGCTACCTGCTCGCCGTAAGCGAGACGGTAGCCTCTGAGATTTTGTCCGGCGCTTCGGCGCAAGGCATCGCGGCCGCGCGCATCGGCACGACAGGCGGCGATGGTTTGACCCTGCCGGACAGCGAGACCATATCGGTGGCTGATCTTCGTGCCGCGCATGAGGATTGGTTTCCGGCCTACATGGCGAGCCAGCCGGCTGCCCCTGCCGCCTGACACGACCTCACCGCAAGACTGGAGACACCCCGATGCCGATGGATGCGCGTGAGATCGAAGCGATGATCCGCGAGGCGCTGCCCGACGCCACGATCGACATCAAGGATCTGGCGGGCGACGGCGATCACTACGCCGCGACGGTCCTGTCCTCCGCCTTCAAGGGCAAGACCCGCGTGGCGCAACACCAGATGGTCTACGGCGCGCTGCAGGGGCGCATGGGCGGCGTGCTCCACGCCCTTGCGCTGACCACGGGCGTCCCCCAGGATTAGGGGAGCTGATTTCAACCGATCCGATAAGAGGACGACACGATGACCGACGCCAACACCACCATCGAGAACGAGATCAAGTCCCAGGATGTGGTCGTGTTCATGAAGGGCACGCCGCAGTTTCCGATGTGCGGCTTTTCCGGCCAGGTCGTGCAGATCCTCAACTACCTCGAAGTGCCGTTCAAGGGCGTGAACGTCCTCGACGACATGGCGATCCGCGACGGCATCAAGGCCTTCTCCAACTGGCCGACCATTCCGCAGATCTACGTGAAGGGCGAGTTCGTCGGCGGTTGCGACATCACCCGCGAGATGTTCCAGTCGGGCGAATTGCAGACCTTCCTGTCCGAGAAGGGCGTCCCGGTGAAGAACACCGCCGCCGCCTGATCGGCAGCCAGATCCCCGACCAGAAGGGCGCTGCGGCGCCCTTTTTCGTGCCCGAAACAGTTCGGTGGGCAACGAACACGGCGTTCCGCCAATTTCCCCTGTGTAGTCGACGCCAGGGAAGCGAGCTACGATGCGCGACGTCATCATCGTGGGCGGTGGTCCGGCCGGGCTCAATGCGGCGCTCATCCTCGGCCGCTGCCGCCGCGATGTCCTGCTCTGCGATGCCGGCAAGCCGCGCAATGCGGCGACGCCCCTGACTTGGGGCCTTTTCACCCGCGACGGCACGTCGCCCTTCGCCCTGCGCGAGCAGGCCCATGCCGATCTCGAACGCTACGGCACGGTCGAGCGCCGTGAGATCGAGGTCGTCGAAGCACGGCGTTGCGAGGACCGTTTCGAGATCAAGCTGGTTGACGGGACGCGCGAGACGGCCCGCCGCCTGATTCTGGCGACCGGTCTTCGGCAGGACCTCCCGAAGATCGAGGGCTTCGAGACCTATTGGGGCACCGGGGTCCATTCCTGCCCGTATTGCGACGGCTACGAGGCCCGCGACCGGCCGATCGTCGCCTATGGCCGCGGCCATGGCGGCTGCGGGTTGGCTCTGGAGCTAAGTTGCTGGAGCCGCGACGTCACCCTCTGCACGGATGCCAAGGATGGCGAGCTCTCCGAGAAGGATCGCGACAGGCTTGGCCTCAACGGCATTCGCATCGTCGAGACGCCGATCGACCGACTCGAGGGCAATGGAGAGCGGCCGGAGACTCTGGTGTTTCGCGACGGGCGGGCGATCCCCTGCTCCGCCATCTTCCTGATGCCGGTGGCGTGCCAGCCCTCGCATCTCGTCGGGCAACTCGGCTGCGATCTCTCCGAGACGGGAGTGGTGCCGACCAAGGGCGACTACGAAAAGACCAATGTGCCCGGCCTGTTCGTCGCCGGTGACGCCTCGCGGCGGGTGCAGTTCGCGATCGTCGCCGCGGCGGAGGGCGCCATGGCGGCCTTCGCCATCAACATGGAGCTGATCGCCGAGGATACGGCCTGATCGCTCACACCGCCCGCAGCGGCTTCTCGAGCACGGCGATGACGCGGGCGAGATCGTGGCCCCGCTTCATGACGAGGCCGCCGGCTGCGATCACGGCGTAGGCGCCCTGACGGCGGGCAAGCTTGGGGTCCTTTTCGATTCGGTATAGCGGCATCTCGGAGCTGCGCCGGTAGATCGAAAACACGGCCTTGTCCCGCCGGAAATCGAGGGCGTAGTCGCGCCACTCGCCCTCCGACACCCGACGGCCGTAAAGATTGAAGATGGTGCGCAGCTCGTCGCGGTTGAAGGCGATCTGGGGTGTGGAGGCTTCCGAAGGAAACGGAATGACCTTTGCGCCCGGATCGGCCCCCTGCGTATCGACGCTCTGGCGCTCGCTCATCGTTCCTCCCGCATGCGGCCGTCGATGCGTCCGAGACAGGATGATGGGCCGGGTATTTCGCCGCCGCAAGCCCGCCTCGGGTGCATCGGTTGCCGGCGCACGGACACTGCAGCGAAACAAAAGGCCATCGTCTCGCCACGGTTTCGCCGTGCCGGCGCCTCCGTAAAACGGTCGAGTGTGGCTTGAAACCTCGTCGGTCACGGGTCCCGAAGCGGCCCCGCACCCAAGCTCCCCAGCCCGCGGCGGCGGCTTTGGACCGGCCCGTGCTCGACACTCCGAGGTTTCAAGACCCAAGGACTTCAGGCGGCCTCTTCGGAGCGCCGCCCTTTTTTTGTCCGACGCATACCCGGCCGATCGGATAGACTGCGACGCCACGGCAATCCCGCCCAGCGCAGTTTTCTTTCCCGTCTCGTCGGATCCGTAGAGCGTGCCCCCTGATTTCGACGCCGCGTTCCGCGATCGCCTCGCCGACCTCTTTGCCTGGCGCCGCGACGTGCGCCGTTTCCGCGGGGATCCCGTCGACGAGACCGTTCTCTCGACCTGCCTGGCCCTGGCGTCCCTGGCGCCGTCCGTCGGCAACAGCCAGCCATGGCGGTTCGTTCGGGTGGCGGACCGCTCGCGCCGCGCGGCCGTGGTCGAAAGCTTTGCCCGCTGCAACATCGCCGCCTGCGCTTCCTACGCCGACGAGCGTCGGGACCTCTATGCGAGCCTCAAGCTCGAAGGGCTGCGCGAGGCTCCGGTTCATCTCGCTGTGTTCTGCGATGAGGCGACGGAGACCGGCTACGGTCTCGGACGCGAGACCATGCCGGAGATGCTGCGGTACTCGGCGGTGACGGCGGTCCACACGTTCTGGCTTGCGGCGCGAGCGCACGGGCTCGGCGTCGGCTGGGTCTCGATCCTCGAACCGGAGGAGGTGACGCGCCTCGTGGATGTGCCGGCCGCGTGGCGGCTCGTCGCCTATCTCTGCGTCGGTCATCCGGTGGAAGAGCATAGGGACCCCGAACTCGTCCGCCACGGCTGGCAGGGGCCGTCGCCGATCTCGGCGCGCCTCACGGAACGGTGAGTCTTACGAGACTTCGACTCGCGGGCCGGTCGAGTCGACTGTTTCCGGCAAGAGGCTGTTAGCCGTCAGCCTGGAATTACGTAATTCGCCATCGCGTAACCATGCCTTCTAACAGGAACGCCAAGCTTCTCTGCGAATTATCCTCTTGCGTAAGGTCACGCTTGAAGGACGAATTCCGATGTTCGGGAAATGGGGAATGGGCACAGGTGTCGCCGCGGCGCTGACCGCCGGCCTGCTCGCGGCAGCGCCCGTTCAGGCGCGCGAGGTGGTTCCGTTCAACGAGCCCGGACTGGCCGGCTCGCTCGTCGTGCGCACGTCCGAGCGCCGGCTCTACCTCGTCAATTGGGACGGCACGGCGATCCGTTATCCGGTGGCCGTCGGCAAGCCGGGCAAGCAATGGGCCGGCCAGACCGTCATCGACGGCAAGTACTTCCAGCCCGACTGGTCGCCGCCGTCGGATGTGAAACGCGATCACCCCCACCTGCCGAACCTGATCCGCGGCGGAACCCGCGGTAACCCGATGGGCGTTGCGGCGATGACGCTGCGGGGCGGTGAATACGCGATCCACGGCACCAACAAGCCGAGTTCGATCGGGACGTTCGCGTCCTACGGCTGCATTCGCATGTATAATCAAGATATCTCGGATCTATTTCAGCGTGTCTCGGTGGGGACGCAGGTCTACGTGACGCGCTGATCACGCACGGCGTTGATCCTCACGCCGCGGTCGAGGCAAGAGCCTCGGCCGCGGCTTCGTTATGTCCGCCATCCGGCACGGCGGGAGACACCCAGCGATCGACAGACGATCGACGATTTGTGCCTGGATCGATTGAAATCCCTCAATCTGTATTAATCATGGCGGTCGTCTGCGCGTTTCGTTTCTCCGTAAACCAACAAAATTACATAAAACATCAAGCTTAGACCCGCATCGTCGGTCCTGCGTGAAGACACGCTCGGAGGACGACAATCGATGTTCGGTAAAGTGGCGTTGGGCGCGGGCATGGCCGCCGCGCTGTGGTCCGGCCTGTTTGCGGCTACGCCGGTACAGGCCCGGGAGATCGTGCCGTTCGCGGGCGCCGGCATGGCCGGCTCGCTGGTGGTGCGGACCTCCGAGCGCCGGCTCTATCTCGTCAACGGCGACGGCACGGCCATCCGCTATCCGGTGGCGGTGGGCAAGCCGGGCAAGCAATGGGCCGGCCAGACCATGATCGACGGCAAGTACTACCAGCCCGACTGGTCGCCGCCCGCTGTGGTCAAGCGTGACCACCCGCGCCTGCCGAACCTGATCCGCGGCGGAACCGCGAGCAACCCGATGGGCGTCGCCGCCATGACCCTGCGCGGCGGCCAATACGCGATCCACGGCACCAACCGGCCGGAATCGATCGGTCACTTCGCATCGTATGGCTGTATCCGCATGCACAACCAAGACATCGCCGACCTGTTCGAGCGTGTCTCGGTCGGCACTCAGGTCCAGGTGGTGCGCTGAGCGTGACCAACGGAGACGCGAGCCGCGAGGATCGCGCTCTCGCGGCTCGGCGCGTTGGCGCAGAGATGGCCTCGACCGCCCTGAATGTCGCGATGATCCGGTAGGTGTGTGCCACGCCTACCGGTACGAGCCAGGCATCGCCGTGCTCGAGAGAGATCGTCTCGCCGGCCAGAACGAGGTTCGCGCGCCCGGCAAGCACGTGGCCAACGGTCTCATAGGGCCGGGCAGCGCTCTTCTCTGTCGTCGGTGGCTGGTTTGTTGCGCCGCATCTGCATAGCCACGCGCTCGGCTGCGGCAAGGCGAGTTCGCGGTGCGGACCCTCCGGTACGCCCCGGCCGGAAACCCTGGACGTCCCGTGGTGGACCCTCGTAGGCATGCGCCTGGGAGGCGGTAGCGCCGAATTCTGCGATTTACCCGGGTTGCGGTCCTGTCCCAACGATTTTCAGAAATCGACGGCGATGCCCTTCACCTCCCAGTCTGTGTAGCGGACGGGTTCGAGGCCGCCGCGGCCGCTCGTCTCGGGCTTGGCGGCGATTTCGGCGGCGCGGGCGTCGATCGCCGCGCGCCGTTCGGCTGCCTCGGCAAGCGCACGCTGCGCCGCGGGCGTCATGACGCGTTTCGCCTCGCCCTCGGATGGAGCCTGATCGGGTGTCGTCGGTGCATTCGTCGTGTCGTTCTGCATGACGGCCTTTGTCATCGTTCTCTTGCGTCGCGTCGCTGCGGATGGGACTGCGTCGTGCAGGACATCGCAGCACGCTCTTTTCCGGAAAGTGGCATTCATGACGGCACACCGCAACGCGGCCCCTCCCAGCGACGTGCCGGATGGCCCGGTCGCCGGCCTCGCGGCCCGGCGTACGGCGCATGAGGCCGTCGCGGGGCTTCTCGGCAAGGGACGGGCCTTCGCGCTGGAGGATGCGCTGGCACAGGCCGGCGCCGGGCTCGAACCGGGCGAGGCCGCACTCGCCCGCGCCATCGCCACCGCGACGTTTCGGAGATTCGGCTTGCTGCGCGGCGTGCTGGCCGAGCGCATGAGCCAGGGGCTGCCCGAGGACGACCCGCGCCTCCTCGCCCTGCTCGCCACCGGCGCGGCTCAGATCCTCGACCTAGCCGTGGCGGACCACGCCGCAGTCGACCTCTCCGTGCGGCTTGCCAAGGCAGACCCGGAACTGCGCTACCGGGCCGGTCTCGTGAACGCCGTGCTGCGGAGGGTGACGCGAGAGCGCGAGGCCATCCTCGCCAATGCCGGCGATCCCCTCGACGTGAACACGCCGGACTGGCTCGCCGTCCGCTGGCGCGCAGCCTACGGCGAGGACGCCGCCCGCCGGATCGCCGCCGCGCATCTCGACGGTGCGGCGGTCGATCTCACCATCCGCGAGGATGCCGAGACCTGGGCGACGACACTCGGCGGGGTCGCGCTCGGGCTCGGCAGCGTGCGGCTTGCCGAGGTCGACACGCCGGTGGCGTCGCTTCCGGGCTACGGTGAAGGGGCCTGGTGGGTGCAGGATGCCGCAGCCGCCCTCCCCGCGCGCCTGTTGCAGGCCAAGCCCGGCGAGCGCATCGCCGATCTCTGCGCCGCGCCGGGCGGAAAGACCGCGCAACTCGCGGCCGCCGGCGCAGCGGTGCTTGCCGTCGATCGTTCCGGTGTGCGCCTCGAACGCCTCCGCAAGAATCTCGATCGTCTTGGCCTGACGGCCGAAATCCGCGTCGGCGACGCGATCACGCTCGATTTGGGCGAACCATTCGACGGTGTGCTTCTCGACGCGCCCTGCTCGGCAACCGGCACGATCCGCCGCCATCCCGACGTCGCCTGGACCAAGACCGAGACCGATGTGGCCCGCCTTGCCGGCCTGCAGCGCCGGCTCCTCGAAAAGGCGGCGACGCTCGTTCGACCGGGTGGGCGATTAGTCTATTGCTCCTGCTCGCTGGAGCCGGAGGAAGGCGAGCGCCAGATCGCCGGCTTCCTTCAGCATCACCCGGAGTTCGAGCGAGTGCCGGTCACGCCGGACGAGGTGGCCGGACAGATCGAGATGATCGACCCGCAGGGCGATCTGCGCACGCTTCCCTGCCACCTCCCGCTCTCCTCCGGCGGCGAGGCCGGTCTGCGGCGGAGCGGACTCGACGGCTTCTTCGCGAGCCGTCTGCGGCGTAAAAGCTGATCGCCGTCGTCGCTGTGGCCATCCCGCCGCGCGACACAGCGTTAGCGGACGGTTAAGAGGCGACCGCTAATCTGACCGATGGACCGCGGGTCCATCCGCCGCCGTCCCGTCGGGATAGTCCGGACACACCAACGAGAGGGTACGACGTGGCGCGCGGCCATGAGCGCTGGGTGTTGTATCGGCTCGCCGTGCGCGAGGCGGTGCGCTCGGTGCGTAGTGCGTTCGCACGCGTCACCGCCCCGCCGGACCTGCTGGCGCGCGCGCGGGTGACGGCGCTGGTGATCGCGCCGCACGACCTGCGCACCAGCGACGCCACTTTTGCCGACGACATCTATTCCGGGCTGTTCGTCTTCGCCGGACGTTCGCTCTCGGTCAGCGGCCGCTCGCCCTTCGACTACGACCCGCCCTCGCCGGAATGGGCCGAGGTGCTCTACGGCTTCGGCTGGCTCCGGCACCTGCGCGCCGCCGACACGGCGCTCGCCCGCGCCAGCGCCCGCGCCTTCGTCTCCGACTTCCTCGCCAACCGCGGCGACCCGGCGCTGGCCCGTCCGGTACCGATCGCGGCCCGGCGGCTGATCGCGTTCCTGTGCCAGTCTCCGTTGGTGCTGGAGGGGGCGGATCACGCCTTCTACCAGGCTTTCCTCAAGGCGATCGGACGTGGCGCCCGCGATCTGGAGCGCGCGTTGCGGCGCGGTACGGAGCGGCCCTCGCGGCTGCTTGCCTCTGTGGCGCTCTGCTATGCCGGGCTCTGCTGCGACGGGCTGCAGCCGATCCTGCGGCGCGCGACGCGCGTACTGTCGCGGGAACTCGACCGCCAGATCCTGCCCGATGGCGGCCATCGCAGCCGCAACGCGCGCTTCGCGGTGGAATTGCTGCTCGACTTGCTGCCGCTCCGCCAGAGCTTCCTCAGCCGCAGCCTCGAGCCGCCCGAGGCGCTGCTGCGAGCAATCGACCGGATGCTGCCGATGCTGCGTCTGATGCGGCAGGGCGATGCCTCGCTCAGCCACTTCAACGGCATGGGCACCACGGAGGCCGACCACCTCACCACGCTGCTGATCTACGACGGCGCCATGGTCGAGACGCAGCGGCACGCACCGTTCTCCGGCTACGAGCGGCTGGAAGGCGGCAGGCTGGTGCTCGTCGCCGATGTGGGCGGTCCGCCGCGGCATTCGTACTCGAAGCTCGCGGGCGCCGGCTGCCTGTCCTTCGAAATGTCGAGCGGCCTGCAGCGGCTCGTCGTCAATTGCGGGGCGCCGGCCAGCGGCGGCGAGCAACGGCGCGTCTCGCGCAGTACCGCCGCCCACTCAACGGCCTGCGTCGCCGATACGTCGTCGTGCCGATTCCTGACGGGCGAGGACGGCTGGTGGGGGCGGCGGGTCATCGCCCGCTGGCTGTTGAAGCGCTGGGGGCCGATCGTGCTGCGCGGGCCCGGCCTGGTGACGATCGAGCGTCGCAACGAGCCGGACCGCTCCATCCTCGCCGGGCGCAACGATGGCTACCAGCACCCGTTCGGCGTGATCCACGAGCGTCGCTGGGACCTTTCCCTCGACGGCAACCGCCTCGACGGCGAAGACGCCTTCCTGCGCGAAGGTCGTACGAAGGGACGTCCGCGCGAGGTCGCCATCCGCTTCCATCTGCACCCCACGGTCAGCGCGCGGGGAGAGGACGACGGCCGGATCGTATTGACCACGCCGCTCGGAGGCATCTGGCACTTCTCATCTCAGGGTGCCGATCTGGCGATCGAGGACAGCGTGTTCTTCGCAGGCGTCGCGGGAGCGCGCCGAACGTCGCAGATCGTCCTGCACCTGACGGTCACCGAGGGCGCCAGGGTCCGCTGGCAGTTCACGCACGCCAGCATCGCGCCGGAGCCACGGTCCGCCTGACGATTCCGGACATTCGTGTGGTCCTGCTGGCTCGGCCGGCGGGTTCCGTGCTAGTCGCGGGCATCCCTGATCTGCCGACGACCGGACGCCACGCCTGATGCCGCGCGACACCACTCCCGTCACCCGCGCCCTCCTCTCTGTCTCCGACAAGACCGGGCTGATCGAATTCGCCCGCGCCCTGTCCAAGCGCGGCATCGCCCTCGTCTCCACCGGCGGAACGCACAAGGCGCTGACCGAGGCCGGGCTGCCGGTGACCGAAGTGTCGGAACTGACCCGCTTTCCCGAGATGATGGACGGGCGGGTCAAGACGCTTCATCCCGCCGTGCATGGCGGGCTGCTCGCCATCCGCGACAATCCCGAGCATCAGGCGGCGCTCGCCGCGCACGGCCTGCAGGCGATCGACCTGCTGGTGGTCAACCTCTATCCGTTCGAGGCGACGCTGGCGGCCGGCCGCCCATTCGACGACTGTGTCGAGAACATCGACGTCGGCGGTCCCGCCATGATCCGTGCTGCTGCCAAGAATCACGCCGACGTGACGGTCGTGGTCGACGTCGCCGACTATGCCGCCATCCTTGGCGAGCTCAAGACGCATGACGGAGGTATCGGTGCCGCCACGCGCCGCCGGCTCGCTCAAAAGGCGTTTTCGCGGACCGCCACGTACGACGCGGCGATCGCCAACTGGTTCGCTGGCGAGATCGACGCCGACGCGGCACCGGCCTTCCGTGCCTTCGGCGGCAGCCTCGGTCAGAGCCTCCGCTACGGCGAGAACCCGCACCAGGCGGCGGCCTTCTACCGCTCGCCCGGCATAGCCCGCCCTGGTGTTGCCACGGCACGACAGGTCCAAGGCAAGGCGCTCTCCTACAACAATCTCAACGACACCGACGCCGCCTATGAATGCGTCGCCGAGTTCGACGCCGCGCGCACGTCCGCGGTCGCAATCATCAAGCACGCCAACCCCTGCGGCGTCGCCGAGGCATCGAGCCTGATCGAAGCTTACGAGCGCGCCCTCGCCTGCGATCCGACCTCGGCCTTCGGCGGCATCGTCGCGCTCAATCGTACGCTCGACGCCGATGCCGCCAGAAAAATCGTCGAGATCTTCACGGAGGTCATCATCGCGCCGGATGCCTCTGAGGAGGCTATGGCGATCGTCGGCGCCAAGAAGAACCTGCGGCTGCTGCTGGCCGGCGCCCTCCCCGATCCGCGGGCTGCGGGCGAGACGGTGCGTACCCTGGCGGGCGGGCTGCTCGTGCAGGGGCGAGACAACCACAGCGTCGACGATATGGACCTGCGGGTCGTGACCCGGCGGCAGCCGACACCGGCCGAACTCGCCGACATGCGTTTCGCGTATCGGGTGGCCAAGCACGTGAAATCGAACGCCATCGTCTATGCCAGAAACGGTGCGACGGTCGGCATCGGCGCCGGCCAGATGTCACGCGTCGATTCCTCGATCACCGCCGCGCGAAAGGCAGCCGAAGCCGCGGAGCGCCTCGGTTTGGATGCAAGCCTCGCGAAGGGTTCGGTCGTCGCCTCGGACGCGTTCTTCCCGTTCGCTGACGGCCTGCTCGCGGCAGCCGAAGCCGGCGCGACGGGCGTGATCCAGCCTGGCGGATCGATGCGCGACGACGAGGTGATCCGCGCCGCCGACGAGGCCGGGCTGGCGATGGTCTTCACTGGCATCCGCCACTTCCGGCACTGATCGTCGAACACCCTACACGACAAGGCTTGCGATGTTTCGAGCGCAGTCACAACGCTGGAATCGAAGCCGAAACCCTAGACAGAGAGAGTTTTTTCTCTCAGCCTGCCTCATCGCAAAGAATGAGGTGGCCTACATTCTGGAATGGATCGCCTATCATCGGGTCGTCGGATTCGACTTCTTTTATATCTACGATAACGACAGCAACGATCGACTTTCCGATCTACTCGGTCCGCTAACGGCCAAAGGCATCTGTTGCGTCATCGATTGGCCGCGGTCGTCAAGTCCCGATAATCCACAAGTCAGCGCCTATCATCATACTCTGGCGTATTTCGGCCACGAAACCGAATGGCTGGCGACGATCGACGCAGACGAGTTCGTTGTCCCACTTACCTCCAATAATGTCGCATCGATCTTGGCCGATTCGTTTCGAAATAGAGATGCGGTCTTATGCAATTGGCGTATTTTCGGCTCCGCGGGTCACCGTGAGCCGAACGGCCAATTGTGCATGGAGCGCTTTCATCGTGCGAGCGGACCTGATTTTTCGGCAAACAACAATGTGAAATCCATATTCAGGCCCAACGCCGCTGAGTCGATCTTCGTCCATAATCATTATATGAAATCAAATAACGTCGCACTTTCGGACAATAGTGAATTTGCCACCCCGCGGGAGCAGGTTACCGCTTCGCCTGTCTATGGACACATGCAGATCAATCACTATTTCTGCAAATCACAATCGGAGTTTTTTATCAAAAGACTGAAAGGTCTAGCCGATCATCCGATCGATGCTCCATACGCCACGCGTGCTTTTCAAATGTTCGTAGACCACGATCGAAACGAATGCTTGGAGCAGACGATTTTCAGGTTCCTGTATGAGACGAAAGATGAGATTTCTCGTCTCAAGAGCCTGCTCCGATAATCCAACCGGCATAGCCATCGTAGTTTCTGCAGGCGCTGGAAACAGTCCGCGCGAGCTCGGCTACCGTTTTCAGTCGTCGCCAAGTCCCCTTTCAAGTGAAGCATGAAGACGCACGGCATTGTCTCCGCCGTGCTGATCGGACCCCTGGGTCGGGGGCATTCGATCGGATGCCTACGCCCCGCTCGGACACGGCTTCACGACGAAAAGAGGCGCAGCTTTCGCTGCGCCTCTTGGATGTCGCCAGTCGAATCTTCATCGTTCAATGAGCGTGTGCGCCGCTCGCACCGATTCCCGTCTCCGAGCGTACGAACTGCGCTTCGAAGGCGGCCCGCTCGCGTTGGGCGCGCTTCGTGTTGTCGAGCTTCGACACGACGTAGATCGTCAGGAAGGCCAGCGGCATCGAGAACAGCGCCGGATTGGCATAGGGGAACAGTGCTACAGGATGGCCGAAGGTCTTCACCCAGACCGCGTCCGACAACACCACCATCGTCACCGCAGCGACCAGCCCGACGAGACCGCCAAGCAGAGCCCCCCAGGTCGTCGTGTCGCGCCAGAGAATCGACATCAGCAGGACGGGGAAGTTGCAGCTTGCCGCCACCGAGAAGGCGAGCCCGACCATGAAGGCGACGTTCTGGTTCTCGAAGATGTAGCCGAGGACGATCGCCACGATGCCGATCCCGACCGCCGCGATCTTGGACAGCCGGACCTCGGCCGCCTCGGTCGTGCGCCCGCGAGCGATGACCATGGCGTAGAGATCGTGGCTCACCGCAGAGGCGCCGGCCAGGGTCAGCCCCGCCACAACCGCGAGGATGGTCGCGAAGGCCACCGCCGAGATGAAGCCGAGGAAGTATGGGCCACCGACGGCGTTGGCGAGATTGACGGCGACCATGTTGGTGCCGCCGACCATGTCCTTGAGCTTGTCGTAGGTCGTGCCGTCCGCCCCGAGCTTGAAGTAGCTCGCGTCCGACATCAGAAGCGCGATGCCGCCGAAGCCGATGATGAAGGTGAGGATGTAGAAGTAGCCGATCAGGCCGGTGGCGTAGAACACCGACTTGCGCGCGGCTTGCGCGTCCGAAACCGTGAAGAACCGCATCAGGATATGCGGCAGGCCGGCCGTACCGAACATCAGGCCGACGCCGAGCGAGATCGAGTCGATCGGATTGGTGACGAGGGCGCCCGGTCCCATGATCGCATCGCCCTTCGGGTGAGTTTGGACCGATGCGGCGAAGAGCTTCTCAAGACTGAAATCGTACAGGTACAGCACGGCGCCGGCCATGAACGTCGCACCGCCGAGCAGCAGGCAGGCCTTGATCACCTGCACCCAGGTCGTCGCCTTCATGCCGCCGAAGGCGACGTAGATGATCATCAGAGCACCGACGATCACCACCGCGTAGAGGTAGGGCAGCCCGAACAGGAGCTGGATCAATTTGCCCGCGCCGACCATCTGGGCAATCAGGTAGAAGGCCACGACGACGAGCGTGCCGGTTGCCGAGATGATGCGGATCGAGGTCTGATCGAGCCGGAAGGATGCGACGTCGGCGAAGGTGAACTTGCCGAGGTTGCGCAGCCGCTCTGCGATCAGGAACAGCACGATCGGCCATCCGACAAGGAAGCCGGTGGAGTAGATCAGCCCGTCGAACCCCGACGTATAGACGAGACCGGAAATGCCGAGGAACGACGCGGCGGACATGTAGTCGCCCGCGATCGCCAGGGAGTTGGTGCCGGCCGAGATGCCGCCGCCGGCGGCGTAGAAGTCGGAGGCCGACTTCGTCCCCTTTGCGGCCTTGTAGGTGATACCGAGGGTGAACAGCACGAAGAAGGCGAACATGCCGATCGCCGGCCAGTTCGTGGCCGATTTCGTGACGTTGCCGAGATCGGGTCCGGCGGCATAGGCCGCCGTCGCGGCGATGCCGAGAACGCCGATGGCGGCGAGCCCGCCGAGGGTATGCGAACGGCTCATCGGGCGAGGCTCCGGGTCAGATCGGCAGCCAGGGAGTCGAAGCGCGTGTTGGCGCGCACCACGTAGATACCCGTCAGAACGAACGCGAAGACGATGACACCGACGCCGAGCAGCAGACCGAGAGACGCTGTGCCGGCGACCTTGGTGGCGAGCAGCGGCTTGTCGAACGCGATGAGTCCGATGAAGCCGTAATAGACGACCAGCATCGCGAAGGTCAGGATCAGTCCGAAGCGTGTACGCTCACGGACCAGGGTCTGAAAGATCGGGTTGCTCGAGACCCGATCCAATCGGGCATCGGGAAGCTCGACTGTCGCCAGAGCATCGGCTCCGGGTGGTGCGGCGCGTCCCGCCGTCTGTACTGTGCTCATGAAATTCCCTCCCGCCTGCCCGGTCGACGCACTGCGTGCCGGTGGTCGGTATTTTGTTGTGCTGTGACGGGCGGTTATCGGCGTTCCGCGCCGTCATTGACGCGAAAGTCGTACGCCCGCCCCGGGCGCACGTCGAGTTTAATCCATCGACAATCCAGAACTTTACTTGGCCCGATTCTGCCGGTTCTCGATCAGGTCCTCGACGACAGCCGGTTCGGCGAGTGTCGAGGTATCGCCGAGCGAGCCGAAGTCGTCTTCGGCGATCTTGCGCAGGATGCGGCGCATGATCTTTCCCGAGCGGGTCTTGGGCAGCCCTGGCGAGAACTGGATCAGGTCCGGCGAGGCGATCGGGCCAATGTCCTTGCGGACCCAGGCGACCAGTTCCTTGCGGAGCGCGTCGTCGCCTTCTTCACCCTCGTTGAGGGTGACGTAGGCGTAGATGCCCTGTCCCTTGACGTTGTGCGGGTAGCCGACGACCGCGGCCTCCGAGACCTTCTTGTGGGCGACCAGCGAGGATTCGACCTCGGCCGTGCCCATGCGGTGGCCGGAGACGTTGATGACGTCGTCGACGCGGCCGGTGATCCAGTAATAGCCGTCCTCGTCGCGCCGGGCGCCGTCGCCGGTGAAGTAGAGGTTTTTGTAGGTCGCGAAGTAGGTCTGCTCGAAGCGCTCGTGGTCGCCGTACACGGTGCGCATCTGGCCCGGCCACGAATCCTTGATGCAGAGGTTGCCCTCGCACTTGCCGTCGAGTTCCTTGCCCTCGGCATCGACCATCACCGGTTGCACGCCGAAGAACGGACGCGTCGCCGAGCCGGGCTTGAGCTTCGTCGCGCCGGGTAGCGGCGTGATCAGGATGCCGCCGGTCTCTGTCTGCCACCAAGTGTCGACGATGGAGCAGCGCTCGTCGCCCACGACCTTGTAGTACCACTCCCAGGCTTCCGGGTTGATCGGCTCGCCGACGGAGCCGAGCACGCGCAAGGACTTGCGCGAGGTCTTCTTCACCGGGGCCTCGCCGCCGCCCATGAGCGAGCGGATCGCCGTCGGCGCGGTGTAGAAGATGTTGACCTTATGCTTGTCGACGACCTCCCAGAAGCGGCCGTTCGTCGGGTAGGTCGGGATACCCTCGAACATCAGCGTCGTCGCGCCGTTCGCGAGCGGGCCGTAGACGATGTAGCTGTGCCCGGTGACCCAGCCGACGTCGGCCGTGCACCAGTAGACGTCGCCCTCGTGGTAATCGAAAACGTATTCATGCGTCATCGCGGCGTAGACGAGATAGCCGCCGGTGGTGTGGACCACGCCCTTCGGCTGGCCGGTCGAACCCGAGGTGTAGAGGATGAAGAGCGGGTGCTCGGCCTCGACCGGCACGGCCGGGCAGTCGTCGGTGACTTCCTTGGCGGCCTCGTCGTAATAGACGTCGCGGCCCGCCTCCATCGTCACGTTGCCGCCGGTGCGGCGCACGACGACGACGTGATCGACCGAAGCATCGTCGAGACGCTTGATCGCCTCGTCGACATTGGCCTTGAGCGGCACCTTCCGCCCGCCACGAAGACCCTCGTCGGCCGTGATCACGAGCTTGGCCTCGCAGCCCTTGATGCGGCTGGCGAGCGAATCCGGCGAGAAGCCGCCGAAGACGATGGCGTGGATCGCGCCGAGCCGGGCGCAGGCGAGCATCGCGTAGGCGGCTTCCGGAATCATCGGCAGATAGAGGATGACCCGCGAGCCCTTCTCGACGCCGCGGTTCTTGAGGACGTTGGCCCAGCGGCAGACCTCGCCGTGCAGTTCCTTGTAGGTGATGTGCTTGTCGTCGTTCGGGTCGTCGCCTTCCCAGATGATCGCGACCTGATCGCCGCGCGTCTCGAGGTGACGGTCGATGCAGTTGTGGGCGACGTTGGTCTTGCCGTCCTCGAACCACTTGATCGAGACGTTGTCGGGCGCGAAGCTGGTGTCCTTGACCTTCGTGAACGGCGTCATCCAGTCGATGCGCTTGCCGTGCTCGCCCCAGAAGGTCTCGGGGTCCGACACGGACGCCTCGTACATCTCCCGGTACTTCGCATCGTCCACGAGCCCGCGCTCGCGCCATGCGTCCTGCACGTCGACGACCCGTTCAGTCATGCCGGTTCTTCCCTGTGAGGTGCCCGATCGTATCGCGACGGTCCGCGCAGCCGGGGCTTCCAACCTGTATGTAGTTGCATCGCCGAAACGGCGCGGCAAGCACCAAGAATGTAGAATTAAGTACGACTTTTGCCGCCCATCCGAGAAATGCCTACTGCGCCATCCCGGTCGTCCCGACGATCGGGATCGTCTCGAGCGGTCTCAGGCGCTCAGGGCCTGCGGCGGCGGAAACAGCATTTCGACGAGGGTGCCCTCGTTCTTGCGGCTGGTGATCAGGAAGCGGCCGCGATTGGCCTCGACGAGCGCCTTCGTCAGCGTCAGCCCCAGTCCCGTGCCGTTGCGCCCGCCCGCCACTTCGCTGCGGCTGAAGGGAGCGAGCGCGCGCTCGATCTCCTCAGGCGTCATGCCGACGCCGGTATCGCGCACCCGGAAAGCGATCTCCCCGCGCTCGGCGGTCGTCGTCGAGACGATGACCTGACCGCCGGCCTCCGTGAGCCGGATCGCGTTGGCGATGACGTTCAGGGTCGCCTGACGCATGGAGCGCTCGTCGGCGACGAGAGGCCTGAGGTCCGGCGACAGGCTGGTGCGGACCACGATCCGGTCGCGTGCAGCCTGCGGCTGCATCAGCGCGATGCAGCCCGACACGACCTCATTCAGCGCGATGTCGGTGAAGGTGAGCTCGCCGCGGCCGGCCTCGATCCGGGCGATATCGACGAGGTCGTCGACGACGCCGAGCAGGTGCTCTGCCGACTTATGGATCTCGCGCAGATCCTCGCGGTAGCGTTCGCTCCCGAGCGGCCCGTGCTCTTCAGCGAGGGCCGCGTCGGCATGCGCCAGCATTTCGGTCAGCGGCGTACGAATTTCATGGCGGACCTGGGAGAGGAAATCGGCTCGGCGTCCGTTTTCGGGTTCGACGCGGCGCGGGACAGGAAGCGGTTCCGCGTCCCGCTCGCGTAGCGTGACGCAGAACCGCGCGCTGTTCGCCGCGGAGAGCTGCACGATCCGCATCCGCAATGGTGCGGTACCCGTGCGCGGAGTGGCCTCGCACGGCTCGCTGGCGCCGCGCTCCCGTGCCTCGCGCAGGCCGGTCGCGACGGTGGGCTGACTGCAGGGCGCAAACAGGTCGGCGAGCGCGCCTCCGACGACCTCCCGGGCATCGCTCGCCAGGATCGCCGTGGCGCTGCCGTTCAGGGTCAGGATCCGGCCGCTCTCGTCGAGTGTCGCGACACCTTCCGCGATATGGTCGAGAAGGTCCTGGGCATCGCGCTCGCGAGTGTTGTCGCGCGCCTCGGCGAGGGCGCGCGCGATCTGCTCGCGCGCCTGATCGGCCTGGGCGGCCGCGCGGACCAGAAGCAGTTCGGCCGGTCCGCCGTCCCAATCGACCCTGGAGCGCTCGACGATGACGGCGAGCAGGGCGCCCCCACCAGTGGTCAGCGACACCGGCGCATCGGGTGCGACACCATCGTCCGGCGCCGGGAGCCGACCGAGCAGGTGCGTGAGGGTGTCCGCCGCATCCAACGCCGCGCGATCCGGATAGTCGGTCAATTCGAGGAAGCGGCGGTTGACATAGAGGGTCTCGGCGTCGCGGTGGACGAGAACCCCTGCGGGCAGGCGGTCCAGGGCGGACACGATCGCCGCTTCGATCGCCGCGCTCGTGTTGCGCGCCGCACTCACCGGGAATGCCATCACCGCGCCACGGCGCTCGGGATCTGGGATGGAGTCGGAGGGTAGCGGCGCATCGTCCCCGGCGAAGCGGGCCCCGAGGGCGCGTGCGATCTCGCGGAACGCCGCATGCTCGTTCGTCGAGAGGTCGGCGCCCGTGGTCGGTTCCGTAACGTCTCCGGAGTCCGGCCCAGGCGCGTCCGCGTGATTGCCGGTCGTGACGGCCACGTCGGCGACATCGAGGGTTGCGTCCGGTGTATCGGCCGGCTCCGGCGCGGATTCGTGTGGGGAGGCGTGCTGCTCCGAAGTTTCGACGAAGGCTGCCAATGCCTCGCCCCGATCGCCGGCTTCCGCTGGCAGGACCGAGTCGACGGCTATAGCCATGCGCTCCGACGCCGCGGTGGTTTGCACGTCGGCTAGCATGTCTGCCGGCGCGGCCGGCTCGACTACGGTCTGTCGGTCGAGCGCCCGTATCTCGCGAACCACGCCGAAGCCCGAAAAGCCAGCGAAAGGCTGCGCCGGACGGCCCGAGGGCGCACCGGACAGGTCGATGGCGATCACCCGATCAGCTCCCGGCGGCCGGAGACGAAGCGGTAGGGCTCGGAACGTCCGCCGCGCACCGAGCGCCGCGCCGAGGCTTGGCCCCGCATCGCTCTCGGAGAGCGCCTCCCACGACCGTCCGACGAGGTGAGTGGCGAGATCGGTCGCGATGCCGGTGACCTGTGTGAGAAGCCCGGCCTCGTCGCTGCGCCAAGTGAACCGGCCGCCCGAGACCGGAGGCGCGTCGGTGATCGGCTCCGAGACCGGCTCGCGTATCGGATCGACCTGCGGGCGGATTCCGGGTCGGCGCAGCGCAGGCAGAGGCTCGGTGGGCGCGAGCAGGAGTACGGTCTCGTCGGTGCCGCTTCTTGCCCGCCCGAGCAGGCAGGCGGTGGGCCGCGCGATACCACGCGTATCGAAGCGGATCCTGACCAAGCGCACACCGCGCTCCGACGGACTCGCGGATCGGATCTGCTCGGCGAGACGCTGCCCGAGGCCACCCGCCTCGTCTGTGATCGCAGTCCGCAGGCCAGCAGCGCTATCGGTCGCGTGGATCACGTGTTCGCTAAGCGCGTCGAGGACGACAACGATTCCCTCGCGTGTCGCGAAGACGGGGGCGATAACGGGATCGGTCGACCAGCGCGCGACGTCTGCGGCGAGCGTCGCGTCGCCGATGTCGGCCTGCGTTGCGCGGTCGGACATCAACAGCCTAATTGTGCGCCATGAGTTGGATTGGGCTCCAGTCTGGAACTTCCGGAGGCCCCGTCATAGACATGAAGGCGATCTGACACACGTTAATCAACGCTTAACCCTAACAGGCGGCTGGCCGTCGCAGGAAGGGGCTGGCGTCGTATGAACTATATGTTATTGTGCACCGCACAATGATGAAACGTTGGGCAACAGGAAGGGCTACAAGAATGAGCAACCCCCAGAACCCGAATTACGAAGTTCCCGCCGAGATGCGCGACTTCGCCGAGAAGAGCGTCGATCAGGCCCGCAAGGCGTTCGACTCGTTCCTCGGTGCTGCGCGCCGGACCGCGGATACGGTCCAGGGCTCCGCCGAACTGGCCCGCACCAACTCGACGACCCTGTCGTCGCGCAGCTTCGAGTTCGCCGAGCAGAACGTGAACGCCGCGTTCGATCTCGCGCAGAAGCTCGTGCGGTCCAAGGATGTCCAGGAGGCCATGCAGCATCAGGCCGAGTTCGTGCGATCGCAGTTCGCCAACATCCAGGCTCAGGCCAAGGAGTTCGGTGGCCTCGCGCAGAGTGCGCTCCAGCAGGGTGCCGAGAACGCGAAGACCGCGGTCCAGCAGGGCACCAACGAAGCCCGTCAGGCCTTCGATCAAAGTGCCGCTGCGGCCAAGGATGCCGCCGCCAAGGCGACCGAGAAGAAGTCCGGCGTCTGAGCCCAGCTTCGATACGAACGAGGTTTCGCTCTCGGGAGCGCGGCCTTCATGCCCAACGGAACGATCGGCTCTCTCTCGCGAGGGGGCCGATTTTTTTGATGCGGCTGGGGGCCGCTGTCCCGGCGCTTCGCCTTTTTTCGAACGATCCGCCCTCTTAGCGAGGCCCCTGCCGTTCCGCATTTCGAGACGGCACCCCGTCATCGAGAGAGGTCGATTCCATGCGTCCCGTCTATCGCTTCAGCATCGTGGCCGCGATCCTTCTCGGCGCGGTCGGGTCACATGGTGCCAGCGCCCAGTATTTCGACGACGGTTATGACGGCCCGCCTCCGCGCCGCGGCGGCTACGAGTATCGCTACGAGGAGCGCCGGCCTCCGCCGCGCCGCGTCAGCGGTCTGAACTGCGACGCGATCCAGCCCGGCATGTTCGGGCCGAAGCCGTTTTCCTGTCCCCTGCCCGGTCCGCGCCCGCTCGGTGCCCGCTGCTTCTGCGATACGCCCGTGGCGCCGCTCAGCGGCGGCGACACGGTCGCCGGCAGGGTCGTTCCTTAGATCAGGCTGTGTTTTAGATCGAATCGATCAAAACGCAGAAAACGTGATCGATTCGAAAGTTTAGGGCAGGCTTGGCGCGAAAAACCGTTGCCATCTTTTCGCAGTCTGCTCTCGAGCCGCATTCAACGAAAAAGCCCGCGCCGGAGAACCGGCGCGGGCTTTTCTTACGGGCGAAGGGGATACCAGTCGGATCTCTCAGTTCAGGACGACGACCTTCGCGCCGACGCGGACGCGCTCGTACAGGTCGGTGACATCGTCGTTGGTCATCCGGATGCAGCCCGAGGAAACGGCCTGGCCGATCGTATCCGGCTCGTTCGAGCCGTGGATGCGATACTCGGTGCCGCCGATATACATCGCGCGAGCGCCCAGCGGGTTCTCGACGCCGCCGGCCATGTAGCGCGGCAGGTCGGGACGGCGCTGGAGCATCGCCTGCGGCGGCACCCACGACGGCCATTCCTTCTTCGCGACGATCTTCTTCGTACCCGACCATTCGAAGCCGGGACGGCCGACGCCGACGCCGTAGCGGATGGCTTCGCCACGCGCCGTCACGAAATACAACCGCCGCTCGGAGGTCGAAACCACCATCGTGCCGGGGGTGTAGCTCGGATCGAACCGGACCATCTCGCGCGGGATCGGGGCAACCTGTGCCTGCGGTGCAGCCTGCGCACCCTGGCCGTAGCCGGCGGACGCACCGTACTGGCCGGCATAGGGGTCGTATTGCTGGGCGCCGGCGCGGGAATAGGTCTGGCCTGCGTAGTACTCATCCGCGTCGTTCGTGCCGAACGGATCGTACGGCGCAGAGATCGCGGGCGAGGCAGCAAGAACACAGACGCCGATGACGCCGGCTAGGGCAGTGGCCAGGGTCTTCATGGTGGGATGCCTACCTGTGCATGTATCTTGACTGTATAAGCGTGACCTTAGCCGTACGGTTCCACTCCTGTTGGACGATTTTGCAGCACCGCATCGTGCGTCGCCGCACGAACCCTAACCGGCGGTTTCTTCGATCACTTCGTCTGTATGGACATCGAAGCGGACGAGCTGCTGGGCACCGAAATTCGTCGAGATCGCGCAGTCGGCGGCATCGCGTCCCCGGGCCATCAGGATGCGTCCGACGCGCGGCGTGTTGTGGCGGGCATCGAAAGTGTACCAGCGGCCGTCGAGATAGACCTCGAACCACGCCGAGAAATCCATCGGGTCCGGCACCGGCGGAATGCAGATATCGCCGAGGTAGCCAGTACAGTAGCGCGCCGGGATGTTCATGCAGCGGCAGAGCGCCACCGCGAGATGCGCGAAGTCGCGGCAGACCCCCTCTCCGCCTTCGTGGCCGTCGAAGGCGGTCCGGGTCGCGTCGGCCCGTTGATAGTCGAAGCGGATGCGCTCATGCACGTAGTCGACGATGGCCTGCACGCGCGCCCAGCCGGGCTTTTTCGCTCCGAACAGCGCCCAGGCAATCGCCGACAACTTGTCGGTGTCGCAGTATCGGCTGCCGAGCAAGTAGATGAGAATGTCGTCGGGCAGGTCCTGCACGTCGTGTTGACGCGCGTCCGGCGCGACCACATCCGCCTCACCGGAGTCATGGATGAGAAAATCGGTGGAGACGGTGACCCGGCCCGGCGGCGCGACGATGCGGGTGCAGACGTTGTCGAAATCGTCGCGATAGACCCGGACGGACGTCGGCGGGTCGAAGGTCAAGATTTCGGGCGTGACCAGATCGGGGATGCGGGATGGATGCACGTTGAGCATCAGGATCATCGGAGTTGGCTGTACAGACTCAAAGGTGATTTCGAACCCGGTCCTGATTTTCATTTGCCGCATGCTTTCCGAGATGGGATCCGGCGACGCAAGCCGCCGCGCCGGTGTACTGATCCGTCATCTGAGAGACGACGAAGGCACGGTCCTGACTCGGCCGGCTTTGGCCCGTGAGGCTTGGCCAATGCTCGTCAGGCGACGCAGGACGTGCCCTGCAAAGTGCGGGCCTTGTTTCGGGAGAGCCGTCGTCAGGCGACCGCCGGAGGCGGCTCGTCCGATGCCCGACCCGCTTCGACGAGAACATCGAAGGCCCGCCATGGCTTTGCGATGAAAACGGCCCGTTCGGGTATTTCGTCGCAGCGTTCCGGCGCGACACCGGAGGTGACCACGAGGCGCGCCTTGGGCCAGAGGGTCGCGACGGCATTTGCGAGCTGGATTCCGTCCATCTGACCAGCGAGGCGGATATCGGCGAAGACCAGAGCCACGTCTCCACCGCATCTGCGCAGCACTGCCAGGGCCTGTTCGGCGCTGTCGCAGCCGACGACCGACAACTCGGTCTCTTCGAGCAGTGCCTCAGCCAGATCGCGAACGTCCGGGTCGTCTTCGACCACGAGCGCCAGCCGCGCAGCCTTGCGGGGCACGTCGAGGTCGGTGTGCTTCACCCGGCGAACGAGTGCGGCAAGATGCTCGGGGACGCCTTCCGAGACGAGGGCGTCGTAAGCCGAGGCGAGGGCCTGTCCGATCTGGTCGAGAGGCATACCCGGCAAGAGCGGATCGAACGTGCCACCCCGGCCGGCCTTCGCGCGCGATCCGTCGAGCGGTTCTGAATTCGGCTTTCGCACGCGATTCCCCAAACCACGCAGCTGCGACGCGCGCAACCACTTTGGTATGAATGTCGACAGCTGCTGGTCAGTTGCGTCGGCTTGGCCTTTTCGGGCGCGAAAAGCGTCCCGAAACTACTGGCTCGCCGCGTCGACATAGGCCATGACGCCGGCGACCGAGGTGACGTCGCGGTAGCGGTCGCCGCGGGTGCTCATCATCGCCTCGAACTTTTCGTGGACCTGCGCCACGGACAGGCTCGGCGCCTTCTTGGCACGGCGGCCGCGGCCGGAGGCGGCCCCGAAGAAGATCGAGCGGTTGGCGCGGGCCGGGCCGGGTAGCAGGGCGGCTGCGGCCGAGCCGGGCTTGTCGACGACCTTCGAGAGGAAGTTCTCCGCGTCGTTGGGGCCGAGGAAGTGGGCGAGGTAGACCTCGCCGAGGGAGAGATCGCGGCCGATGGTCTGGGAGATGCGGGCGGCGTCGCGCTTCAGCATCTCGCCGGCCATCAGCGCGGACAGGTAAGGATCGCGCCGCATTTCGAGGACGCGGACGCGATCGGCCGCATTGGTGATGACGGGACGGTCGTTACCGTCCGCCGTGATCAGCGCCGCTTCCTGAGCAAGCCCGTATTGCGGCCCGAAATCGCGTACCACACCCAGCCACGTACGTTCGATGAACTGGAACAGGCCCGTGGCCGAAGAGGTCTTGGCTTGAACGGCCGTGATGAAGCTCGACTCCTTGTCGGCCACCGCCATCAGCAGCACAGGATCTGTCTGTACGGCCTGGGCCGCCTTAACGATCGTCTGCACGATGTGCCGGCGGATCTTCATCGGGCCGAATTCGAGGATGTCGTTCGGGTCGCCGGTCGCGGTCTGCGAGAGCAGGAAGTCGTAGGAGACACGGTCGACGCTGTTGCCGCCGAGCTCGGTGTCGAGATCGTGGACCGCGGCGAAGCTCGATGCCGCCGTCAGGCTGATCTGCGGCTGGGGCGCCTCGGGCACCAGGGCTTGCACGCGGGGCTTCGGCATCGCGAGGTCGCTGACGACCTTGGTCGATGCCTCGGCGCGGCCGAGATCGGTGCCGGCATTGAGCAGAACGGCGCTGAGGCCGCCCGCGACCAGGGTCATCGAGAGGATCGAACGGACGAGCGCGGTACGGCTGCCGTGGTTGCGGCCGACTTCGTTGGACAGGGCGATGACGTCGTGCCGAGCGCCGGCGCCGAAGCGGCGGGCGGAGGTCGTGGTCTGCGAGCGGTTCGTGCGGCCCTGCATGTTCGGTCGCTTATCCCCTGAATCGCCGCTGTTCACGGCCTGTCGATGCCCCGAGTTTTTCTTGACCGGTGTGGCGACAACACGGCTGCGCTTGTGGCAGACCGAAGGCATTGCAGGCCAAATGCGGGGCTGCTGCCAGGGCGCGGCTACGCTTGAGGCGGGAGCACCGGGCGAAGCGTGGCAGTTTTCAGCCGATCGTTGCCGAACGGCCACGCTTTGTGACCGTTTTGAGAGCGTCTCCGCTCAGAGCCTGCGCAGGGCAACGCTCTCGATTCGGTGGCTCGCGCCCTTGGCGAGAATCAGGCTCGCGCGCTGGCGCGTCGGCAGGATGTTGTCGCGCAGGTTGGGCAGGTTGATCGTCGCCCAGAGGCCGTCGGCGATGTCGAGAGCTTCCGTCTCGCTCGCCTCGGCGTATTTCCGGAAATACGAGAGCGGATTGCGGAAGGCCGTCTGGCGCAGGCGCAGGAAGCGGTTGACGTACCAGCGGTGCAGGTCGTCCTCGTGGCCGTCGAGATAGATCGAGAAATCGAAGAAGTCGGAGACGAAGGGGATCGCGGTGCCGTCGCGGGGCAGGCGCGCCGGCTGCAGCACGTTCAGCCCCTCGACGATCAGGATGTCCGGCTGCTCGATCACCTGCTCCTCGCCCGGCACCACGTCGTAGACGAGGTGGGAATAGACCGGCGCGGCGACCCGCTTCTTGCCTGCCTTGATGTCGGTGAGGAAGCGCAGAAGGGCTGCCGTGTCGTAGCTCTCCGGAAAGCCTTTCCGCTCCATTGCCCCCATGCGCTTCAGCTCGGCATTGGGATGCAGGAAGCCGTCTGTGGTGATGAGGTCGACCTTGGGCGTATTCGGCCAACGTGCCAGCAGGGCCTTGAGCACCCGCGCCGTCGTCGACTTGCCCACCGCCACCGAGCCCGCGAGGCCGATGATGTAGGGTGCCTTGGCCTCGTGCTCGGCCATGAGAAAGCGCTGGGTCGCCTTGAACAGACCTTGCGTTGCCGCGACGTAGAGTGAGAGCAGGCGCGACAGAGGCAGATAGATCGCCACGACCTCCTCGATCGAGATCGGGTCGTTGATCGATTGCAGGCGGGCAACGTCCTCGACGTCGAGGGTCAGTGGGGTGTCGGCGCGCAGTTGAGCCCACTCGGCCCGCGTGAACAGCCGGTAGGGCGAGAGGCGGTCCGGGCCTTCGCCGGTCACCGGGTTCTGGCACTCGGCATCCGCGACGCCGATCGCAGGGATCGGCGCTCCGCTCACGTGTGCCTCCGCGAGGCCTTCTCGGCGATTCCGCTCTGCGCCGTGCGCCGCTCCAACTCCGCCATCACCTCATGGAGGGGAACGCCGCCGGCCTTGAGAAGCACGACGAGGTGATAGAGCACGTCTGCCGCTTCGCTCACGAGGCCGGATCGGTCGCCCTGGACGGCGGCGATCACCGCCTCGACGGCTTCCTCTCCCAGTTTCTTTGCCGGTTTGGCTGGGCCACCCGATAGCAACTTGGCAGTATAGGAGCTGTTCGGCGGCGCGTCCGCGCGCGCATCGACCAGATCGGCGAGATCCTGGAGCGTAAAAGTGGTCATTCGGTCCGTCGAGCGGCGTGGTCGGTCAGGAGTGCCGGCTTCGGACCCTGATCTGGCGTGAGGTTTCCGGTCAAGGGAGCCACTTGGACGAAATTGCAGGGTCGGAGCTCAACGGTCGAGGCGCATGGCGAGGCCGGCGGCCGCCATGTGAGCCTTGGCTTCGCCGACGGTATGCTGGCCGAAATGGAAGATCGACGCTGCGAGCACCGCGCTCGCACCACCGTCCCGGACACCGGCGACGAGGTCGTCGAGGCCGCCGACGCCGCCGGATGCGATCACCGGCACGTTCACCGCATCGGTGATAGCGCGGGTCAGCGCGATGTCGTAGCCGGACCGCGTGCCGTCCTTGTCCATCGAGGTCACGAGGAGTTCGCCGGCGCCGCGCCTGGCGACGGTCTGCGCGAATTCGATCGCGTCGATGCCCGTAGGCGTGCGTCCGCCGTGGGTGAAAATCTCCCAGCGTGGCGCTTCTCCCGGGCCGGAAACGCGTTTGGCATCGATCGCCACGACGATGCATTGATCGCCGAACTTTTCCGCCGCAGCCGAGACGACGTCGGGGTTCTTTACGGCCGCCGTATTGATTCCGACCTTGTCGGCACCGGCGAGCAAGAGCGTCCGGACATCCGCGACGGTGCGCACTCCCCCGCCGACGGTGAGCGGCATGAAACAGGCCTCGGCGGTTCGGCTGACCACGTCGAGCAGCGTGCCGCGGTTCTCGTGGCTGGCGGCAATATCGAGGAAGCAGAGTTCGTCGGCGCCCGCCGCGTCGTAGACCTTCGCGGATTCCACCGGGTCGCCGGCATCGCGCAGTTCGAGGAATTGCACGCCCTTGACGACGCGGCCGTCCTTAACGTCGAGGCAGGGGATGATGCGGGTCTTGAGCAAGGCTGGTCGCTTCCGAATTCTGGCTCAGACAGCCCGGGCCCGTCTGATCGCCTCGAGCGCTTCACGTGGATCGATCCGGCCATCGTAGAGCGCCCTGCCGGTGATGGCGCCGGCGAGCATCGCGCAATCGGGCTGCAGGATGCGGTGGACGTCGTCGATCGAGGCGAGGCCGCCCGACGCGATCACCGGGATGGTCACGGCCTGGGCGAGCGCCAGCGTCATCTCGATGTTGAGACCCTTCAGGATGCCGTCGCGGGCGATGTCGGTGTAGATGATCGCGGCGACGCCGGCATCTTCGAAGCGGCGGCCGAGTTCCTCCGCCGTCATGCTGGAAGTCTGCGCCCAGCCTTCGACCGCCACGCGGCCGTCCTTGGCATCGATTCCAACTGCGATCTTGCCCGGATGACGCCGCGCGGCCTCATGCACGAAGGCGGGATCGCGCACGGCGGCCGTGCCGATGATGACGCGGCTCACGCCCTTCTCGATCCAACCCTCAAGTGTGCGCATCTCACGGATGCCGCCGCCGAGTTGGACCGGCACCGACACCCGCTGCAGGATCTCTTCGACGGCCGAGGCATTCTGCGGCGCACCAGCAAAGGCACCGTCGAGGTCGACGACGTGGATCCAGTCAAAACCCTGGGTCTCGAACTCCGCCGCTTGGGCTGCCGGATCGTCGTTGAACACCTTGGCCTGTGCCATGTCGCCCTGGACAAGGCGAACGCAACGTCCGTCCTTGAGGTCGATTGCCGGAAAGAGAATCACGAAACAGCTCGTCCATGGGTTGCGGAGGCGAAGTCATGCACTGTCGTGCGCGGGTTTTACGGACGCCACCGCAAAAAGTTTGCGATCAACGCCAGACCGAGCCGCTGGCTTTTTTCGGGATGGAATTGCGTGCCCGCGAGGTTGTCGCGCGCCACCATTGCCGTGATGGAGCCGCCGTAGTCGCTGTGCGCGACGACGTCGGCGTGGTCGAGCGGCTTCAGCGCATAGCTATGCACGAAATAGGCGTGGAGGCCGTCGTCGCCCGTTGGGATCCCGTCGAGCAGCGGCAGGTGGCGATCCACCGTCAGGGTGTTCCAGCCCATATGCGGAATCTTGAGCGACGGGTCGGTCGGCGCGATCGGGGCGACGTCGCCGGAGATCCAGTCGAGGCCGGGCGTCGTCTCGTATTCGAGGCCGCGCGTCGCCATCAGCTGCATGCCGACGCAGATACCGAGGAACGGCCGGCCGCGCTCGCGTACCGCCAGGGTCATCGCCTCGACCATGCCGGGCACGGCATCGAGCCCGCGTCGGCAATCGGCATAAGCTCCCACGCCCGGCAGCACGATGCGCTCGGCCTTCGCTACCTCTTCGGGCCTGTCCGTCACGAGAATACGGGTCCCGTCGAGGGCGGAATCGCGTGCGGCGCGCTCGAACGCTTTCGCCGCCGAGTGCAGGTTGCCGGAGCCGTAATCGATGATCGCAACGGTCAACGGCGTCACCGACGGCCTTCGCTGGCGGGAAACAGGCCGATGACGGAATCGTCGACCCGGCGGTTCGAGGCCGACACAACAGTCCGCGGAGCAGCCGATGGGTCGAGCCAGCGCGTCACCGCCTTGGCTTCGGCCTCGTCGCGCGACGCGGCGACAACCGCGTCGCGCGCCGGACGACCAGTCCTGGCATAGGACCAGCGGCGCAGGCTCGACGCTTCGAGGCCGATCAGCAGGGAGGCCAGCAGCGAAATCACGATGCCTGCGACTGGCGAGATGCCCAGCATTCGCCCTCCGACGGCCAGCCCGGCCAGCAGGACGAACACGAAGAGCGCCGCCAGCCAGAGGCGATGAAACAGGAACCACAGGACCGAAAACGCGAAGGCCTGCGGCGAGAAGCCGTCGGGTACGATCGCAGCTCCGTCGAGCGCGCGTCCATCGCCGCGAAGGGCGCCCTCGGGCAGGTGAATGGTGTAGGTCCGCAAACGCATGCTGATTCCCTACCGCTCTAGAGCGAGCCCTTGGTCGACGGCACCCGCCCGTCCTCGCGCGGATCGACTGCGACGGCCTGCCGCAAGGCCCGGGCCAGCCCCTTGAAGCAGCTCTCAGCAATGTGGTGGGCGTTGTCGCCGTAGAGCGTCTCGACATGCAGCGTGATGCCGGCATTCATCGCGAAGGCCTGGAACCACTCACGCACCAGCTCGGTGTCGAACTGCCCGATCTTCTCGACGCGAAAGTCCGTCTTGAACACCAGGAACGGCCGACCGGAGATATCGACGGCGATACGGGTCAACGCCTCGTCCATGGGAAGATGCAGATCCGCATAGCGCCGGATGCCGCGTTTGTCGGCCAGCGCCTTGGCGAAGGCCTGCCCGAGGGCGATGCCGGCATCCTCCGTCGTATGATGCTGGTCGACCTGCAGGTCGCCCGTGACCTTGACCTCGAGATCGAACAGTCCGTGCCGGGCAAAAAGCTCGAGCATGTGATCGAGGAAGCCGACGCCGGTGGCGATCGTCGCCTTGCCGGTTCCGTCAAGCGCGATCGAAACGCTGACGTCGGTTTCCGCCGTACGGCGACTGATGCTCGCGGCGCGCATCTCTGGTGGGGGCCTTGATCAAAAAGGGCCGCTCCAGCAGCCGGGGCTGCCTTTTAGAGCGGTTCCGGCCGCGGGGGGAAGGGTTCTGCGCGTCGAAGCCCCGCGAAAACGCAGAACCGCTTCAGCTTTCCGGGTCACGTAAACGTCACGCTCTCACGCGGTGGCTCGACTATGTTCCGGTCCGATCGCTTATCGCCCCGTTCGCGCAGGAGTCACCATGCCGTCCCGACGGACCGTCCTCGCCGGAGGTGCCGCCATGCTCGCCGCTCCGCGCCCCGGTGCCTCGGCCGCCGGTTCGACAGCTTTGCGCTTCGGCGTCGTCGCCGACCCGCAATATGCGGATGCCGACCCACATCTCGGCCTTCAGCGCTATTATCGGAACAGCCTCGGCAAGCTGCGCGAGGCGGTCGCGGCGTTCAATGCCGAGGACCTCGATTTCGTCGTGACGCTCGGCGACGTCATCGATCGGCGCGCGGAGAGCTATGATGCGATCCTGCCGGTCTACGCGATGTTGCGGCATCGGCATGTCGTCCTGCTGGGCAACCACGACTACTCGCTCGCGCCGGAAGACCTGACGGCTCAGCCGGGCCTGCTCGGCCTCGCGAAAACCCATTACGACTATACGGTCGGCGGTATCCGCTTCGTCGTCCTCGACGGCAACGACGTCTCACTGTTCGCGCCACCGCCGGGCGACTTACGCTGGCAAATCGCAACCGATCGCCTTGGCCGGCTGGCCGCTCAGGGCGCGGATAACGCAAAACCTTGGAACGGCTCACTGAGCGACGCGCAGTTCACCTGGTTCGGCAGCGTGCTCGACGATGCACGGGCGAAGCGCCAACGGGTGATCGTGCTCAACCACTACCCGGTCTTCCCGGCGAACCCGCACAATATGTGGGATGCTGGCCGGATCGTCGAACTTCTCGCGAGTCAGCCGCACGTCGTCGCGTACTTTTGCGGGCACAATCATGCCGGTAACTACGCCGAGACCGCAGGCATCCACTACGTGAACTTTCACGGCATGGTCGATACGCCTGCGGAAAACGCCTACGCGATCGTCGAGATCGCTGGGGACCATCTCGACATCCGCGGCTTCGGCCGCGAGCCGAGCCGCGCGCTGCGCTTGCGGAGCGCTTAAGCCTTCAGCACCCGTCCCGCCACGGCGTCGAGCTTGGCAATCAAGTCCGGGTCGCGGTGGCTCTCGGCGGTCATGATGGCGCCGTCGAGGGCGCGGTGCGAACCGGCCGGGCAGTCTTCGCGCTCCGACGGGAAGTCGCGGGCGAGACGTGCGACGAGGCGCGCGGCCCGGTCGGCATTGGCGCGGGCGACGGCGACGACCGAGGCGACATCCACGTCATCGTGGTTCGGGTGCCAGCAATCGAAGTCGGTGACCATGGCGATGGTGGCGAACGTGATCTCGGCTTCGCGCGCCAGCTTCGCCTCGGGCAGGTTGGTCATGCCGATGACGTCGTAGCCGGCCGCCTTGTAGGTTTTCGATTCGGCGAGCGAGGAGAATTGCGGCCCTTCCATGCAGACGTAGGTGCCGCCCTTGTGGACCGTGATCTCTTCGGCCGCAGCAGCGTCGACGATACGCTTCTGCAGGTTCGGGCCGACGGGATGGGCGAAAGGCACATGCGCCACGCAGCCGTTGCCGAAGAACGACGAGGCCCGGCCATGCGTGCGGTCGACGAACTGGTCGACGAGCACGAAGAGGCCCGGATGCAGCTCGTTGCGAAACGAGCCGCAGGCGGAGATCGCGACGATGTCGGTCACGCCAGCGCGCTTCAGCACGTCGATGTTGGCGCGGTAGTTGATGCCGGACGGCGAGAGCCGGTGGCCGCGCCCGTGGCGGGCCAGGAAAACCACCTTGGTCTGGCCGATCCGTCCGATACGGACGGCATCGGACGGCTCGCCCCAGGGCGAGGCGATCGCCTCCTCGCGAATATCCTCAAGACCCGGCAGGTCGTAGACGCCCGAGCCGCCGATCACGCCGAGAACCGCTGCGGTCATGGCCAATCCCTATTCACTTCGTCGCTATGCGTCGGCGTATTGCCGCCCCGAGCGGTTCCGCGCAAGCAAACGGGCCCGCGCGGGGCCCGTCTGTCGATCGCTGAAAGCCAGGAATACCGGGTTCAGAACGTCTTGTGCAGTTCCGGCTGCAGGCCGTGGACCTCGCCGCCGAGCGGCTTCCAGATCTGCTTCTTCACGTAATAGAGCAGGCCCGAGAGCAGGATCAGGAACAGGATCACCTGGAAGCCCAGCGCCTTGCGGGCCATCATGTGCGGCTCGGCCGCCCAGGCCATGAAGGCCGCGACGTCCTTGGCGTACTGGTCCGTCGTCTCCGGCACGACCGGCTCGCCCTTGTCGTTCTTCGGGTAGGTCACGGCGCCGTCGCTGATCGGCGGCGGCATCGCGATCACCTGACCCTGCGGGTAGTACTTGTTGTAGTAGACCCCGTCCGGGACTTCCTTGCCTTCCGGCGCGTCGCCGTAGCCGTTCAGCAACGCGTGGATATAGTCGACGCCCTGCTCCGAATAACCGGTCAGCGGCAGCGCATCGAACACGAAGGCCGGGAAGCCGCGCTCGTAGGTGCGGGCCTTGGCGAGCACCGAGAAGTCCGGCGGTGCCTTGCCGCCGTGGGCAGCAGCTGCCGCCTTCTCGTTCGGATACATCGGCGGGAAGCCATCGGCGGCGCGGCCGGGACGGTCGACGACCTCGCCTTTGTCGTTCTCTTCCTTGACCTGATAGGTCTCGGCGAGCGCTTTGACCTGCGCGGCGCTGAAGCCGGGGCCGCCCTCCTCCGCGAGGTTGCGGAAGCGGACGAGCTTCATCGAATGGCAGTTCGAGCAGACTTCCTTGTAGACTTGGAAGCCGCGCTGAAGCTGCGCCTCGTCGAACTTGCCGAACACGCCGGCGAAGCTCCACTTCTGGCGCGGCGGGTTGGGCGCGTGCTCCTCGGCAGAGGCTTGGCCGATGCCGAGGATGGCGATCAGGCCCGCTGCAAGTGTGCTCGGGTAACGCATCATCTCGTGTCCCCGCCGCTCAGCTACGCTTGACCGCATCGGGCATGGCCCAATCCGGGATGCCCTTATCAGGATCCTGCGGCTGGCCGCCCTGGCGCCCGTCCCAACCCTGCTGCCCCGGTCCGGTGACGGTCTCGAGGATCGAGCCCGGCAGCGCCTTCGGCGTTTCGAACAGGCCGCAGAGCGGCATCACGAGCAGGAAGTGGGCGAAGTAGTAGACCGTGCAGATCCGGCCGACGATGACGTAGCCACCCTCCGGCGGCTTGGCACCGAGCCAGCCGAGCAGGATCGCGTTCACGACGAACACCCAGAAGAACACCTTGTAGACCGGGCGGTAGTTCGTCGAACGGACCCGCGAGGTGTCGAGCCAGGGCGCGAAGGCGAGGATGATCACCGCGCCGAACATCAGGATCACGCCGCCGAGCTTGTCCGGTACCGCGCGCAGGATCGCGTAGAATGGCAGGAAGTACCATTCGGGCACGATGTGCGCCGGGGTCACCGAGGCGTTGGCCGGCACGTAGTTGTCGGCGTGGCCGAGATAGTTCGGCTGGTAGAAGACGAACCACGCGAAGATGATCATGAACGCGACCGTCGCGAACGCGTCCTTCACGGTAGCGTAGGGCGTGAACGGAACCGCATCCTTGCTCGACTTGATCGGGATGCCGGCCGGGTTGTTCTGACCCGTGACGTGCAGCGCCCAGACATGCAGCACGACGACGCCGGCGATCATCCAGGGCAGCAGGTAGTGCAGCGAGAAGAAGCGGTTGATCGTCGGATTACCCACCGAGTAGCCGCCCCAGAGCAGGCTCTGGATCGAGTCGCCGACGATCGGGATCGCGGCGAGGATGTTGGTGATGACGGTGGCGCCCCAGAAGCTCATCTGGCCCCACGGCAGGGTGTAGCCGAGGAAGGCGGTGGCCATCATCAGCAGGTAGATGATGACGCCGAGCAGGTAGAGCACCTCCCGCGGGGCCTTGTAGGACCCATAATAGAGCGCCCGGAAGATGTGGACGTAGACCGCCAGGAAGAACATCGAGGCGCCGTTGGCGTGCATGTAGCGTAGCAGCCAGCCGTAGTTCACGTCGCGCATGATGTGCTCGACGCTCTCGAAGGCCGCTCCGGCCGACGGCTCGTAATGCATCGCCAGCCAGACGCCGGTCACGATCTGGATGCCGAGGAAGGCCGACAGGATCGCGCCGAAGGTCCAGAAGTAGTTGAGGTTTCGCGGAACCGGGTAGGCGATGAAGGAGGAGTGAACCAAGCCGACGAGCGGCAGGCGCGACTCGAACCACTTCGCGATGCGGCTCTTGGGAACGTAGATCGAGGTGGCGTGCGCGCTCATGAGGTGACCCGCTCAGCTCCGCTTATCATGTCCGCGTATTGTCGGTTCAGGCCGCGGCCTTGCCGCCCTCTTCGCCGATCCGGACCTTGGTGTCGGAGGCGAAGGTGTAGGGTGGGATCGGCAGGTTGATCGGCGCCGGGCCGCGGCGGACGCGGCCGACTGCATCGAACTGCGAGCCGTGGCAGGGGCAAGCCCAACCCTCGAAGTTGCCCTGGTGGCCGATCGGCACGCAGCCGAGATGGGTGCAGTTGCCGTAGACTACGAGCCACTGGTCGTGGCCCGACTTCACGCGGGCGTCGAAGGGGGCCGGATCGGAGAGCTCCGAGACCGGGATCGCCTTCATGTCCTTGACCTCTTTCTCCGTCAGCTTGCGGACGAAGATCAACTTGCCCCGCCAGAACACGTTGACGATCTGGCCGTCCGTGATCGGGGCGAGATCGACGTCGAGGGGCGCGCCGGCCGCGATCGTCGCCGCGTCGGGCCGCATCGACGAGACGAAGGGCCAAGCAGCGAAGGCGCCCCCCACGGCGACGGCCGCACCGGTCGCGAGAAACAGGAAGTCGCGACGGCTGCCATCCTGATCCTGCGCGCCTGCAGTGGTGGCCGAGGTGTTCGCCAAGACTCGTACTCCGAACGGAGAAGCGCAAACGTCTCGCCGAGAAGCACTCCGGTCTTCTGCCGGATCAGCGCCTTGCGAGCTTTGCGCGGGAGATCAGCCTAACGTGACGGCAGACACCATCGCGTCGCTGCGGACAATGCGACCAGGGGTCACCCGACCACATTCCCATAGCCGCGCTCTGTGACATGTCAGATGCGAACGTGTCTAGACTGTCGAGGCTAAGCGACATGCAGTTTGCTGCATGTTCGGCAGTGGCCTCCGCTCACGCCTCCGCCAGAACCAGCGCACGGGGCGGCGGCAGGTTCGCCCGCAGTTCGCGGCTGACGGCCGACGAGGCCGCGACCGTGCCGAGATTGGCGTAGGTCTCGTGGTTCTTCTCGATCGCGGAGAGGTCGTAGAGATAGTTCACCATCAGGCCGTAGGACTGTCCGACCCCCTTCGGCGAGGTGTCGCCGAGAAAATTCATGCGCTCCAGCCGCGCGCCGTTGCCAAGATGGAAGCGCGCCACCGGGTCGGCCGGGCGCCCCTTGGCATTTTTGGCGCGCAGGAAATAGGCCGCCGCCGCGGGCAGCATCGCTCGCCGCACAGCCTCGGTCTTCGCCTTGTCGCCCTGCCAATCGTCTGAATCGAGCAGGCGCAGGGTCTCGACATCCTCTGGGGTCAGCCCCTGCGGAGCATCCGAGCCGCGCTCGCGGTCGAGCCAGCTCCGGAAACCCGGAACCGGCGAGAGCGTGACGAAGGTCTTCAGCGTCGGGATCTCGCGGGCGAGGTCCTCGACCACCTGCTTGATCAGGAAGTTGCCGAAGGTGACGCCTGCAAGCCCAGGCTGGCAGTTCGAGATCGAATAGAAGATCGCAGTCGTCGCCGACCGCATCGGCAGCGGCTCGCGCTCGTCCGCTAGAATCGGCCCGATGGACGAGGCGATCCCGGAGGTCAGCGCCACCTCGACGAAGATCAGCGGCTCGTCGAGCAGCGCCGGATGGAAGAATGCGTAGCAGCGCCGGTCTTGCGGCTCGATCCTGCGGCGCAGGTCGTCCCAGTCCTCGATCTCGTGCACGGCCTCGTAGCGGATGATCTTTTCGAGGATGTCGGCCGGCGAACTCCAGCCGATATGCCGCAGCACCAGAAAACCGCGGTTGAACCACGACATGAACAGGTGCTCGAAATCACTGTCGAGGCTGCCGGCGGCATCGATCAGGTCGGGATCGGCACCTTCCTGCTTCAGGCGCTTGCGGAGCACGAACAAGTCTTGCCGCATGCGTACGAGCGCCAACGTACCGCCGCGCGCGAGATTGAGCCGTCGGATCAGCTCCTGAGCACGCGGCTCGGCCGACTCGTGCAACTGGCCGAGTTGAGCGCGGGTCGGGTTGGCCCTGTAGGCGGCGATGGCTTCATCGACCGCATCATGATCGGCATCGAATTCTGCTGCGACGAGCCTGAGGAAGGCGAGCCGCTCTTCCTGCGGCAGAGCTGCGTAGCGTTCGAGGATCAGGCGGGCGAGGGCGACGCCCGAGGCCTCGCCGCGCCGGGAGATCAGATCTTCGCAGAGTCGCAGCAGGTCGGCCGCGCTATCGGCGCGACCGAGTTCGCTACGTCCGAAATTGATCAGATCGCGTCCGCGATCGCCGATCGTCTGCAGGAGGTCGCCGAGAAATGAGATCGCCGCCATGGAACGCTATCCGACTCTCCGGCCCCGATCGCCAATCCGGGGAGCGGTAACAGCCTCCCCGCTCAGCTTGAGATTTTAGGGCCGTGGGCCGGTTTCGGCCAGCACGGACACCGCGTCGCTGCCATTCCCGAACGGGTCAGCCCCGTCTGCCGGCGGATGAGGTCGCGATGTCGGCCGTGTCCGCCCGCTCGCGCCAATCGACCAGGCCATGCTGGCGGGCGAACCGGATTTCTGCGGCACGCAACGCCCGCTCCGGATCCCGCGCCTTCGCGATCTCGACGGAACCGACAGTGAACGGAACGCCGAGTATCTCCTTGGCGAAGTGGATGAGGTAGTTTGACACGCACGACTCCATTCCTGCGAGCATTCGCTTGATGCGGTAGGACCCCCTGCGACGCAGGCTCGAACGACGCTGGCGCGGACGGATCCTTTTTCTCCGCAGCTGACTGGATATGGGGACGAACGAGCGATTCGACAAAGCTTTCTGCGAAGGGGCTTCTTCCGCAAACGTAACATCGATTGACCGCTCGAGGGGCAGGCGAGCGGACGCTTCCGGGTTGCAGCTTTTCGACGAGCCCGGTAGCCGAGCGGGGATGTCCAGCCTCGCCGCCACCCATCACGCCATTTCACAGCCCCAACCGACCCGTGCGATGGCGGTCACGTGAGCCGTACACCGCGCGACGACACGTATGGCTTCACGGTAAGGACGAGGCTCGGTCTCACCCTGATCGCCGGGGGCGCCGTCGCGAACATCTACTACAATCAGCCGCTGCTGGCGCTTCTGGTGGCCGAATTCGGTGATCGAGCCGCCCTCGTGGTGCCAACGGCGAGTCTCGTCGGCTACGGCCTCGGCATCCTCGGGCTGGTGCCGCTGGGCGACGCCCTACCGCGCCGCAGCCTGATCATCGGTCAGTTGCTCGGACTTGCTGTGGCGCTCGTTGTCGCGGCTCTCAGTGCGAATCTAGCCGTGCTCGGGTCGGCGAGCCTTGCGATCGGCATCCTTGCCTCCGCCGCGCAACAGGCCGTGCCCTTTGCCGCCGAACTCGCGCCGGATGCCACTCGCGGGCGCATGGTCGGCCAGGTCATGACCGGGCTGTTCTGCGGCATCCTGCTGGCTCGGACCGCCAGCGGCTTCGTCGGCGCGCATTTCGGATGGCGATCCGTCTTCGCTGCGGCGGCGATGGTGGCCGTCCTCATGGCCGGCATTGCGGCCGTGACCCTGCCCCACACTGCACCGAAGCGGCTTCGCTACCGAGCCCTGATGACGTCGCTTCTCCACCTCCTGCGCTCGCAGCCGGTGCTGCAGAACGCCAGCCTGTCGCAGGGGCTGCTCTTCGCGAGCTTCAACGCCTTTTGGGCAACCCTGGCATTGCTCGTCGAGGCGCCACCCTTCGATCTTTCCCCGGCGGGCGCGGGCCTATTCGGCGTCATCGGCGTGGCCGGTGCGATCATCGCGCCGCTCTCCGGCCGCTACAGCGATCGTCGCAGCGCGCGTCCGGTCGTCATCGCCGGAAGCCTCTGCGTCATCGCGGCTTTCGCGGTGTTGGCCGTCGGCGGATCGTGGTCGCTAGCCGCCATCGTCGTCGGCGTGCTGTTGATCGATCTCGGGATCAACGCCGCGCTGATCGCCAACCAGACCCGTGCCTACGCCCTCGTCGCCGGAGCGCGGGGACGCATCAACACCGTGCTGTTCACGTCGGTTTTCGTTGGTGGTGCCTTCGGGGCCTTTACCGGCACGCGCGCCTTCATGATGGCCGGCTGGTCGGGCGTCTGCCTGGTCGGCGGCGCTTTTGCCGTCGGTGCCCTCGCTGTGTCCTGGTTCGGAGGCCGGGCCAGAGCATGATGCGGGAAAGCGGATTCCGGTTTCCCGAAAACGTCATGCGACAGCAAAGATTTAGACCGATTTGAGCACCCGCGAGAGCCGGCACCAAGCCCCTTTATCGGGCGGCAGGCCGAAGCGGAGTTGGGATGGCGCCTCCGGAAACCGGCGGACATAGATCCCCGCCTCCCCGAGGAGACGGAACATCGATAGACCGTCCCGGAAGGTCGCGGTCCGAAAAAGGACCGTACCGCCAACGATTTGGCCGCCGCCGCGAACGATCATCCGGTCGAGCCGCGCCGCATCCTTCGCCCGCGCCGTCGCAGTTTCCTGCCGCCAGGCCGCATCCGGGAGCGCAACGAGCCCGGCTGCGATCGCCGGCCCCGACACGGCCCAGGGGCCGAGGGCGGTTTCGATGCGTTGGGCGAGGATCGGTTCGGCCAACGCGAAGCCGAGGCGGAGGCCGGCGAGCCCGTAGCTCTTGCCGAAGGAACGCAGACGCACTGCTCCCGCACCGAGGTCGGTTCCCACCGAGCCGTCGGCTTCGAGGTCGGCGAAAGCCTCGTCGGCGACGAGGAGGCCGCCCTTGCTCGATAGCGTTCGAGAGAGCTGCCGGAGAGCGTCGGGGGCATGAATCCGGCCGTCCGGATTGTTCGGGTTGACCGCGACGACGACGTCCAAACGGTCGGCCGACGGCAGCTCCGACACCGTTTCGACGGCATGGCCCGATCGCCGCCAAGCCATTGCATGTTCAGCATAAGTCGGCCCGACGACGGCCACGCGGGATGCGGGCCGGAGCCGCGGGATCGTCTCGATCAGGATCTGTGATCCGGGAGCGGTGGCGACGTGGTTCGAGTCCGGTGCGCCGTAGGCTTTCGCGGCGGCAAGCTTGAGCGTGAGGAGGTCGGCGGCCGAGGGGAGGCGCTGGAGGGTGCTGGCTTCGAAGGGCGGCAGCGGATAGGGGACCGGGTTGATCCCGGTGGACAGGTCGAGCCAGGGCTCCGGCGCGTTCGGAAACTGCCTCCGAGCGGCGTCGAGATCGCCGCCGTGGAAGACCGGGAGCGTGCCGCCCTCCGCTAGAGCCTCCGCCTCGTTTGCGGAAAACGCAGACACATCAATGCCTTGGACCAGCCTGACCCACCCGCCCGACGCGCTCGCGATCCTGTGCCTCGCGCTGGCGATCGAGGCGGCGGCCGGCTATCCGGATCGCCTCTACAGGGCGTTCGGCCACCCTGTCACCTGGATCGGCCGGCTGATCGCGGCCCTCGAAGCCGGGTTCAACCGCGGTGGCGAGGCCCGGCGCCGGGTATCCGGCATCGTGGCGTTGGTGATGCTCATCGCCATTTCCGGATCGACGGCGATCGTCCTGACGATGCTCGCCGCCTATGCCGGCCGAGCAGGATCACTCGTACTCGTAGCCCTGCTTGCTGCCAGCCTTCCGGCGCAGCGCAGCCTGTATAGCCACGTCGCATGCGTGGCGCACGACCTGGCCAATGACGGGTTAGCCGCTGGCCAGCATGCGGTATCCATGATCGTCGGCCGCAACACGGAGACGTTGGACGAAGCCGGCATCTGCCGCGCGGCGATCGAAAGCCTGTCCGAAAACTTTTCGGATGGAATCGTCGCGCCGGCCGTCTGGCTCGGTGTCGGCGGATTGCCGGGCGGCGTGCTCTACAAGGCTATCAATACCGCCGACAGCATGATCGGCCACCGTACCCCGCGGCATGAGGCCTTCGGCTGGGCCTCCGCCCGGCTCGACGACCTCGTGAACCTGCCGGCTTCCCGGCTGACGGCCCTGCTGCTGATCGCCGCCGCCGCGATCCACCGCGACGCCTCGGCCGGCGGGGCGTGGCGGGCCGTGCGGCGCGATGCGCGCCGGCACCGGTCGCCGAATGCCGGCTGGCCGGAGGCGGCGATGGCGGGGGCGCTCGGCTTGCGGCTTGCCGGACCGCGGGTCTACGGCGAGACGCGGGTCGAGGATGCCTGGATGGGCGACGGCCGGGCCGAAGCCGGCCCGGCGGATGTGAAGCTGGCGCTGCGGCTCTACCGGACGGCGTGCCTGCTGCTGTTCGGCCTCGCCTGCGCCGGTCTCCTCGTCATGGTGCTGTGACGGCCCGCGCCGTCACAGGCATGGTGTGACGATCGTCCCCTTCTTTTCCTTGAGTGCGTCGCGAACGTTCAGAAGCGAATAGCGCTCCGACTTGTCGAGGCTCGGATACTCGATCGTGAAGTCGGCCGCCCGGCTCGCGAGGAGGGCTTCGGCCAGATTCTGCAGCGTGAAACGGGCGCCACGCGCTTCGGTGGGACCGTAGCCGCCGGTCACGGAGAACGGGAAGCTCTTGCCGTCGACGACGACCTGCACGTCGAGCGGTTTTTGTTTGGGCGCGGTGTCGGCGACGCCTTCCAGGATGATCCCCGAGCGAAGCTCGTCGGTGCCGGATCCGCAGAAGATGATGAAGTTGCCGCCGCTCTTGTTGCGGATGCTCGCCTCGACGCTGCCCTGCCCGGTTCCGACGACCCAGCGGTAATCGACGGCCTCGGCGGGCGTCGCCGCCAGGATGGCGAGCAGGGCCACGACACGCTTCATCGGCATTCGCTCGAACTCCCGTTGCTCGCCACCAGAGCCGCGCCCGATCGCCTTGCAGGCGAGCTCGGCTGCAACACCGTGTTTCGTCGCGCACTCTGCCGAGCCGGCTCCCGCTTCGGCGATGTGCGCTCCGGCTTTTAGCGTGATCCGCCTCTGCCGGCGAGATCGCGGATACCGGCCAGCGCCAGCAACCCATCGCAATCGAGATGCGCTTCGAGGTGGTCCGCGAAGCCGTCGAGCACGGCTTCGATACCCGCCTCGTAGGATGCTCCTCCCGTTGCGGCGCCGAGCCGCGTCAGCCAGGCCGCGCGCTGCGCGTCGTCCGCGAACAGCCCGTGGACGTAGGTGCCGGACACCCGGCCGTCGGCTGAGACGGCCCCGTCGGCCCGGCCGTCGGCGAAGCGCAGCAGCGGGCGGGCGGCGTCCGGCCCGGTGGTGTCGCCGACATGCATCTCGTAGCCGCTGAACGGCACCCCGTCCGGCTCGCTCGTGCCGGTGACGGCGACGAGGCGCTTGGCGGCCGTCATCACCGTTTCGATGTCGAGGAGGCCGAGCCCGTCGATGCTGCGCGGCGCACCCTCGATGCCGTCCGGGTCGCCGATCCGCCGCCCGAGCATCTGGAAGCCGCCGCAGAGGCCGAGGACGCGGCCACCCCGGCGGACATGCGCGCGGATGTCGACGTCCCAGCCCTGGGCCTGAACGAACAGGAAATCGTCGATCGTCGTCTTCGAGCCCGGCAGCAGCACGAGGTCGACATTGGCGGGGATCGGCTCGCCGGGGCGCACCCAGACCACCTCGACGCCCGGCTCCTGCCGCAGCGGATCGAGATCGTCGAAATTCGCGATATGCGGCAGCACCGGCACGGCGACGATCGCGCCGGCGCCGGTCCGCGCGATCGGCGGCGCCAGACTCATCGCGTCCTCGGCGGGCAGGCGCGCGGCGGCGTGGAAGTGCGGCACCAGGCCGAACGGCGTCCAGCCGGTGGCCTCGGCGATCATCGCCATGCCATCGCTGAAGAGCGTCGGGTCGCCGCGAAACCGGTTGACGATGAAGCCGCGGATCATGGCGGCGTCGTCCGGATCGATCACCGTCTTGGTGCCGACGAGGCTCGCGATGACGCCGCCGCGGTCGATGTCGCCGACCAGCACCACCGGCGTGTCCGTTGCGCGGGCAAAGCCCATATTGGCGATGTCGCCACGGCGAAGGTTGATCTCGGCGGGCGAGCCGGCGCCCTCGACCAGTACGATGTCGGCCTCGCCCTCGAGATGCTCGAAGCTCTCGATCACCGAGGCGAGCAGGCGCGGCTTCCAGCCCTGGTACTCCCGCGCCTTGGCGGTGCCGACCATCCGGCCCTGCACGATCACCTGCGCGCCGACATCGCTCTGCGGCTTCAGCAGCACCGGATTCATGTGGACGGAGGGTGCGACCCGCGCGGCGCGCGCCTGCAGCGCCTGAGCCCGGCCGATCTCGCCGCCATCGGCGGTGACGGCGGCATTGTTCGACATGTTCTGCGGCTTGAACGGGCGAACCGCGAGACCACGGCGCGTAAACACGCGCGCCAGTCCCGCGACGATCAGCGATTTGCCGACGTCGGAGCCGGTGCCTTGGATCATCAGGGCGCGTGTCATCGATGCGGATCGCCCAGGGAGGGTGTGTTCAGGGGCGCCACATCATGCTCTTGGTCACGACCGCAGCACTCCACTCCAGCGCGACGGTGCAAGATGCCGCGGAGATTGCGCTGATGAATTCGCTTCCCGCCGTCATTCCGGGTTCCGCTGCGCGACCCGGGAATGACGTTGGAGGATTGCATGCTCGACGGCTCAGTCCCGTGGGCCTGCTAGAAGAACGGCCCCGGCCCATAGCCCCAACCGTAAGGACGCGGGCGGAACGGCGGGTACGGACCCGGTCCGAAGCCGGGACCGTAGGCGAAGACCGGGCGCGGACGGAACGGCGGCGGGCCGTAAAAGGGCGGCGGTCCATCGAAGCCATCATCGAAAACCTCGCGGTAGATTGGCCGCGGTCGCAGATAGACCGGGCGCTCGACCACGACCTCGCGCACGATGCGCCGGGTCCGGTAGACCGGACGCTCCACGACGACCCGGCGCACGATCGTGCGTGGCCGGTAGACGGTGCGGGTGCGGATCTCGGGCGGCGCCTGATAGGCCTGGACGACCGGCTCGTCGGCCTGGGCCGGGGCCGCGGCGCCGAGGACGCCGCCGGTCAGCAGCAGGGCGCCGGTCAAGGCGAAGGCGAAGCGTGTCATGGTCCACCTCGTCGATGCGCGAGGCTCCGGGAAGGCGCCGCGCTGTTACGGCGAAGGTTGTGCAACGGCGCGATGGTGGCATCAAGACTGCGGCCGGATGGCGCGTGTCGCACGCGGATCGGACCTAGGCCATGCGCCGCGGTGACGGCGCGTTCCGATATGGAGGCCGGGCTTCTGTCCCGCCCCGATGGACCCGCACCCGGCACATCGTGCACGCGCTCTACCCAGGGGCGCGCTCGACGCTATGCCGCTCGCCCAAAGTCCCGACTGGCAGGATCGATACCCTCCTGTCCGTCGCGGCCGGTAACGCGGACGGTCACCGGATATCGCCTTCAGGCTGAGGCACGACGCCATTCCGCCGGATCCGAAGGATCGAAGGCAGGCGGCGAGATATCCGGGCCCGCCTCGGCTCAGAACTCGATCCCCTCCTGCGCCTTCACGCCCGCCGCGAAATGGTGCTTCACGCTGCCCATCTCGGTGACGAGGTCGGCGGCTTCGATCAGGGCCGGCTTGGCGTTGCGGCCGGTGACGACGATGTGGAGGTCCGGCCGGCGGGCGCGGAAGGCGGCGACCACGGCGTCGAGATCGAGGTAGTCGTAGCGCAGCGCGATATTGAGCTCGTCGAGGATGACGAGGCGGATGCTCGTGTCGGCCATCAGGCGCTCGGCCTCGGCCCAGGCATGCTTGGCGGCGGCGAGGTCGCGGGCCTTGTCCTGGGTCTCCCATGTGAAGCCCTCGCCCAGCGTGTGCCAGTCGATCTGGTCCCCGAACGCCTTGATGGCGTGCTTCTCGCCCGTGTCCCAGGCGCCCTTGATGAACTGCACGACTCCGACGCGCCAGCCGCGGCCGAGGGCCCGCAGCATCAGGCCCCAGGCCGCCGTCGATTTGCCCTTGCCGGGGCCGGTATGGACGATGAGCAGGCCCTTCTCGATCGTTTTCTCCGCGACCTCGGCATCCTGCACGGCCTTGCGCTTCTCCATCTTTTCGCGATGGCGGGCTTCGTCGTCGCTCATGCGGGCGCTCCGGGATTGTCGGGGGAGGGTTTGACGGTCATCGGCAGCCCGGCGACCATGAAGACGACGCGGTCGGCTTGCTGCGCCAGCCGCTGGTGCAGCCGCCCGGCCTCGTCGCGAAAGCGGCGGGCGAGCGCGTTGTCCGGCACGATGCCGAGGCCGACTTCGTTGGAGACCAGCACCAGCGGGCCTCGGGCGGCAGCGCAGGCGTCGCGAAGCGCGTCGACGGCGGCAGGCAGGGCCGATTCGGCGAGCATCAGGTTGGTCAGCCAGAGCGTCAGGCAGTCGACGAGCACCGGGCCATGCGCGGCGGCGACCGCCTGAGCCAGATCCGTCGACACGTCCTGCGTGATCCAGCCTTCGGGCCGCCGCTCGCGATGCAGGGCGATCCGCGTCCTCATCTCGTCGTCCCAGGCCTGTGCCGTGGCGAGATAGCGCCACGGACCGGGGCCGGCCTCGATCAGCGCCTCCGCGTAGCGACTCTTGCCGGAACGGGCGCCGCCGAGCACCAGGGTCATGCGAGGGGCGGTTGCAGTCATCCGCCTCCCTTGCCGCGCACGGAGCCGAAGGTCAAAGCGGATCGTTCGTGGCGGGCGCGGTCACTGCGCGGCGCTGTTGCGCCTCACCGAGACGCGGTTCGGCACCTGATCCGGCTCCGGCCGCCAGAGCGGGACGAGGACACGCAGCCAGGCGCGGGTCTCCTCTCCGCCAAGGTTGCGCTGGGCGATGTCGCGGGTGACGAAGGCCTGGATTGTAAACTTGTCGAACGCGTAGCCGACGAGGCCGCCGACCGCGACCTGGCCGACATGCCGGTAGCCCAGCCGGCCGGTCGGCAGGTCGGTCGAGCCGAAGGCGACGGCGCCGGCCTGCCACTTGCCGAAGCGCTTGGTCGCGGTCAGGTCGAGGTTCATGTAGTCGGAATAGAACACGCCGGTCGGCGAGGTGTTGTCCAACATCGTGCCGTAATGGAGGTTGGCCGTCAGGTTCCAGCCATCGCCGACGTAGCTGATCGCGAAGCGTTGGGCGATCGAGGCCGACCGGAGCGCGAAGAGCGTATCGCTCGGCCAGAAGCCGCCGAGGAAGTAGCTGACGCCGAGGTTGTCGCCGATCTTCCAGGCGACCTGAGCCGTCGTCAGCGGCTGGGCCAGGCCCGCCTGCCACGGCCCCTCCTGCGGGCTGACCGCGTTGAACGGGAACGACTGGATGAACCGCAGCTGTCCCCCCAGCACGGTCCAGGGGGTCGCCCACAGAAAGACGGCCAGATTGTTGTTGCCCTGGTTGTCCCGCGGCAGCGTCCCGCGCTCGGCGAAGCTCGAAGTGACGTTCATCTGGACGCCGGTTGGAATCTGCCAGCCCGTCGGCAGGCCGACGGTGATGCCCGGCAGCGCAGCGGACCGGGCAAAGGCCGCGGACGGCACCAGAGCAACGCCCAATGCTGCGGCTCGAAGAAGTTTCAACCCGCTTCGCCGCACTGCGCCAGTCATTGCTTCTCTTTCAACTCAACTAAAAGTTATAGTTTTGCGGAGCACAATCGATTGAAGTTGGAGTAAATTTGAATTGTACCGTACTATGCTTGATTATCGGGTCTGAATTCCTGCGTAAATTATGCATGTGCGTCACACGTCGTGTCATTCACGCAAAAAGAATAGCCTGCATGGGATCAAATCATCGCCTCGAACGTAGGTGGGGCGTCGCGCCGATTCGTTGCCCGCCCACTGTTTGCCGGGCGGCATCGACGGGAACGGCGCGGCGCGTCGTTGTGCCCGGCCGCGACAGCGTTTATGGAGAACCGGACGGTGCCTCGGAGACGGGGTGAAAAGGGAATGCGGTGAGAGGTTCGCCTCGAACCCGCGGCTGCCCCCGCAACTGTGAGCGGCGAGTTTCTGTCGAGAGCCACCGGAGCGATCCGGGAAGGCGGCAGGCGCATCGACCCGCGAGCCAGGAGACCTGCCGTCCCCCGTGTTCTCGATGCCGCCGGCGGGGCGGCCGGAGTTTTTCAAGATGTCCACGACCACCGCTACCGTTCAGACCGCCGCCGCCGCCAGCGAGAGCACCCGCGCGATCGTCATCGCCGCGCTGCTCGGCCTCGGTCTCGTGTTCATGACGGGCTTCGCCCCAGCCATGGCCCTGCACAACGCCGCGCACGACTTCCGGCACACGCAGAACTTCCCCTGCCACTGACGGCGCTGGAAGCGTGTCCGATCCTTTTCGATCGAGACACGCCTTTCATCCCTTGTTCTGACGCGCTCAGTCTCGTCGAAGCGGCATCCGCTCCGGCGACGAGCGCTCTAGCGCCGGACAGCATCTCATGATCATCCGATTGGTGTCGGCGGCCCTGGTCGCCGGCTTCCTCGCGGCCGTCGTCGCGACTGGCCTGCAATTCGCCCTGACCTCGCCGCTGATCCTCAAGGCCGAGGTTTTCGAGGCGCAGGCCGGCAAGCAGGCCTCGCTGTCGTCGCCCTTCGCCCATCTCATCGTACCGGCCCATGGCGATGCGCATGGCCATGGCGAGGGCGGCGCTGCGGAGGCGTGGCAGCCCGCGCCCGGCCTCGAGCGCATGGCCTATACCGGCCTCGCGACTCTCGTTGGCGGCGTCGGCTACGCCCTGCTCCTCGGCGCGGTGATGTTGGCGCTGAAGCGGGTGCCCTCCCCCGAGACCGGCCTCGCCTTCGGCCTCGCCGGCTTCCTCACCGTCGCGCTCGCGCCGGCCATGGGCCTGCCCCCGGAACTGCCGGGCATGGCCTCGGCGGAACTCGGGGTGCGTCAGGCCTGGTGGGTGATGACCGTCGCGGCCACGGGCCTCGGCCTCTACCTCATCGCCGTGCGCCGCGTGCCGCTGACCATCGCGGGCGGCCTCGTGCTCATCGTCGCGCCGCATCTCGCCGGGGCACCGCTGGTGGTCGATTCGGACTCGAAGCTGCCGGCGGCCCTGGCGGCACAGTTCGCGGCGCGCTCGCTGGGCATCAGCCTCGTGTTCTGGGCGGTGATCGGGCTGGCCTATGGCTGGGCCTGGAACCTTTTCGCAGACAAAGCCGTGTCTGGCGGGCGCTCCCATGCCTGAAGAGACCGTTCTCTACGTCTGCACCACCTGCCGCGCCGAGGGCGACACCTCGGAGACCCGCGCCGGTGCTCGCCTGTTGGCCGCGCTTCGGGAGCGGCTGCCCGAGGATACGGCAGGCCTGCGCGTCGAGGGCGTCGAGTGCCTCTCGGTCTGCAAGCGACCCTGCAGCGTCGCGGTCGCCTCGCCCGGCCGCTGGACCTACGTCTACGGCGACCTCGACGCCGAGGCCTCCGCCCAGACCATCCTCGCCGGCATCGGTCTCTATGCCGGCACCGTGGACGGCATCGTGCCCTGGCGCGAACGTCCGGAAGCCTTCCGCAAGGGCGTCGTCGCCCGCATCCCGCCATCGCCCCCCGTAAAGGAGGCCGGACGCCCATGAGCATCGTCGAAAAGATTCCCTGCACCATCGTCACCGGCTTCCTCGGTGCCGGCAAGACCACGCTGGTGCGCCACGTCATGGAGCGCTCGGCCGGGCGGCGGCTGGCCATCATCGTCAACGAATTCGGCGATCTCGGCTTCGACGGTTCCTTCCTCGCGTCCTGCGGCATCGAGGGCTGCAACGAGGATTCGGTGGTGGAGCTGCCGAACGGCTGCATCTGCTGCACGGTCGCCGACGACTTCGTGCCGGCGCTGAACACGCTGCTCGACCGGGCCGACCCGCCCGAGCACATCCTGATCGAGACCTCCGGCCTCGCGCTCCCAAAACCCCTGGTCCAGGCCTTCCAGTGGCCGGCGATCCGCTCGCGCGTCACCGTCGACGGCGTCATCGCGGTGGTCGACGCGCCGGCCGTCGCCGCCGGCTTCTTCGCCGAGGACCCGACCGCGCTCGCCAACCAGCGCGCCGCCGACCAGGCGGTGGACCACGACAACCCGCTCGAAGAGGTGTTCGAGGATCAGATCCTCTGCGCCGACCTCGTGGTGATGAACAAGGCCGACCTGATCGACGCCGCCGCCCGCGAAAAGGTCCGCGCCGACATCCTCGCCCACCTGCCGCGCGCCGTGAAAATCGTCGAGACCGAGCACGGCCGGATCGATCCGCGCGTGCTCCTCGGCATCCAGGCCGCCGCCGAGGACGACCTCGACGCCCGCCCCTCGCATCACGGCGAAGGCGAGGACCACGATCACGACGACTTCGAATCTGTCGCGATGGACATCGCCGACACCAAGACCGCCGAAGACCTCGCCGCCCGTGTCACGGCGGCCGCCGAGATCCCCGGCGTGCTGCGCATCAAGGGGTTCGCCGAAGTCACCGGCAAGCCGATGCGCCTCGTCGTCCAGGGCGTCGGGCGCCGCATCGCGCATCACTACGACCGCCCGTGGAAGCCGAGCGAGCCGCGCGACGGCAAGCTGGTGGTGATCGGGCTGAAGGGTTTCGACCGAGCGGCCGTCGCGGCGGCGCTCAAGCCCTGATCGCTTCTGTCGGCAAGACCGGCCAATTCCTGTAGAAGCTGTTGTGATGTTGGAGCCTGCTCCCCAGCCGATGAGCGTCGCGGCCTTCTTCGCCTGGCAGGAGCGCCAGGCGGAGCGCTACGAACTCGTCGGCGGCGTGCCGGTCCGGATGATGGCGGGTGCCCGCAACGTCCACGACGACATCGTCGTCAATCTGGTGGCTGCGCTCCACACCGCGCTTCGCGGAAGCGGCTGCCGTCCCTTCACCGGTGACGGCAGCGTCGAGACGCTGCCCGGCCAGATCCGTCGGCCGGATGTCGGCGTCGATTGCGGCGCACGCGATCCGAGCGGGCTGAAAGCCGCCGCGCCCCGGCTCGTCGCCGAGGTCCTGAGCCCAAGCACCCGCGACTTCGATGCCTTCGAGAAGCTTGGCGAGTACAAGACGCTCGATTCCCTCGCCCACATCCTGCTGATCGAGCCGAACGCGGCCGAGGTCATGCTGTGGTCGCGCGACGACGAGCGCGCCTGGATCAAGCAGCGCATCGTCGGCCTCGGTGCTTCGGCCGAGCTTCCCGCTCTCCGCATCACCCTGGCTCTCGCCGATCTCTACGACGGCGTCGCCTTCCCCGCCCGGCCGCGCCTCGTCCAGGACGAGACGCCCGGCGGCGCGGCAGGCTGAGCGCCGCGCCATGCACCTCCTGCGCGTCGACACGGTCTCGCTCGACGAGGGCGAAGCGGCCATCGATCTCGGGCAGAGCCCGGGCGACGTCGTCGTGCTCTCCTTCACCGACAGCGACCTCGCCGGGATCGCGAGCGCCTATGCCGCCGAGCCCGAGCTGCCGTCGCTGCGCTTGGCCAAGATGGCGCAGCTGCGCCACCCGATGTCGGTGGATGTCTACGTCGATGCGGTGGTCGCGCGGGCGAAGGTCTGTGTGATCCGCTGCCTCGGCGGGCTCGATTACTGGCGCTACGGCATCGAGCGCGCCGCCGCCGCCGCCCGCGCCCATGGCGTCAAGCTCGCGGTGCTGCCCGGCGACGACCGGCCGGATTCGCGGCTCGACGCCTTCTCGACCGTGCCGCTGGCGCTTTCCGAGACCCTCGACGCGTATTTTCGCGCCGGCGGCGCCGACAACCTGCGCAACCTGCTGCGCCGCCTCGCGTCGGAGGCCGGCACGCCCGTTTCCTACGAGCCGCCGAAGGCGCTCCCGCGCGGCTTCCCCTGGTGCCCCGGCTGCGGACCGTTCGCCGTCGAGACCGCTTTGGCCTCGGCCGGGCCGGGGCCGACGGCGATGCTGCTGGTGTATCGCTCGGCCGTGCTGTCGGGCGAGAGCGGACCGGCCGTCGCGATCATCGCCGCGCTCAGGGAACGTGGCATCGGTTGCGTCACCCTCGCGGTGTCGAGCCTGAAGGATCCGGAGGCCGTCGCCGCCGTGCGCGCGGCCATCGCGGCCCGACGCCCCGACATGGTCATCGCCGCCACCGCCTTCTCGGCGCGTGAGGATGCCGGCTTCGTCCTCGACGCCGCCGATTGCCCTGTGCTCCAGGCCTACACGGTCGGCGCGCCGCGCGAGGCCTGGATGGCCTCGGCCCGCGGCATGAACGCGGCCGATCTCGCCATGCAGGTCGCCCTGCCGGAATTCGACGGGCGGCTCTCGGGCTTTCCGGTGTCCTTCAAGGAGGAGGCCGAGCCGATCGAAGGTTTTGCCGAGCGCCGCGCCGTGGCCGACCCGGAGGGAATCGCGGCGTTGGCCGACCGGGCGGCCGCCTGGGTTCGTCTCGCACGGACACCGCGTGAAGACCGGCGGATCGCGCTGGTGATGTCGGATTATCCTGCGCGCGGCGGCCGGGCCGGCTTCGCCGTCGGGCTCGATACGCCGGAGAGCGCGCGGGCGATCGCCGACGATCTGGCCGGTGCCGGGTATGCCGCCGGGGTCCTCGCGGATGAGGGCGCGCTGATGCGGGCGCTGACCGGGGGCGAGGCGACGTTTTCGGTATCGCTTGCGACGTATCGAGGCTGGTTCGGGCAGTTGCCGCCTGGGTCGCAGGATGAGCTGATCGAGCGTTGGGGCGAACCGGTAGCCGATCCAGTCTGCTGCGAGGGCGCGTTCCGTTTTCGCGCAGTCGCTGCAGCTGTATCCCACCCACACCCTCATCCCGAGGTGCCGCAGCGAAGCGGAGGCCTCGAAGGAGGGCTCCAGATACGAGAGCGATCCCTGGAGCCCTCCTTCGAGGCCGCTGACGCGGCACCTCAGGATGAGGGTTTTGGTAGGATGGGCCGTCCTGCTGAAACGGCAAATGGGGGCAACCTCACCGCCTTCCTCCAACCCGACCGCGGCCGCGCGAGCGACCGCAAGGCCGGCTATCACGACCCCGACGAGCCGCCGACGCACGCCTATCTCGCGTTCTACCTCGGTCTGCGAAACAACTTCGACGCCCTCGTCCATCTCGGCACGCACGGCACCACCGAGTGGCTGCCGGGCAAGGCCGTGGCGCTCTCGCCCGGCTGCTGGCCGGCGCGGGCGGTCGGGGCGCTGCCGGTGGTCTATCCCTTCATCGTCGACGATCCTGGCGAGGCCGCTCCGGCCAAGCGCCGCCTCGGCGGCATCGCGCTCGGTCACCTGACGCCGAGCGTCGAGGCCTCGGGGCTGACGCCGGAGGCGGCGGCGTTGCGCGAGCTGGTCGAGGAGTATTCGTCGGCGAGTGTGCTCGATCCGCGCCGCGCCGGGCTGATCGCCGCCGCGATCCTTGACGAGGCGACCGCCGCCGGGCTGCTGGCGGGCGCGGGCATCACGGCGAACACGCCGATGGCCGACGCGTTGACCGCGCTCGACGCCCATCTCTGCGATCTCGGCGAGACTCCGATCCGCGACGGCCTGCACGTCTTCGGCCGTGCCGCACCCGACGCGCCGGCAGCTATGCGGGCCTGCGCCGAAGCCGAGCGCGCCGGGCTTCTGGCGGCGCTCGACGGCCGCTTCGTGCCGCCCGGCCCCGCCGGCTCGCCCTCGCGCGGGCGCAGCGACGTCATGCCGACGGGCCGCAACCTCACGACCCTCGACCCGCGCAGCCTGCCGACGCGGGCGGCGACCATGCTCGGCGCCAAGGCCGCCGACGCGGTGGTGCGCCGCTACCTGCAGGACGAGGGCGATTATCCGGCCCGCATCGTCATGGACCTCTGGGCCTCGCCGACGCTCCGCACCGGCGGCGAGGACGTTGCGCACGCGCTCTCGCTGATGGGCGTACGCCCGGTCTGGGATAACGCCTCGACCCGCGTCACGGGCTTTGAGGTGCTGCCGCTCGCCGTGCTCGACCGCCCGCGCATCGACGTAACCTGCCGCGTCTCCGGCGCGTTTCGCGACACGTTTCCGGATACGCTGGCCCTCCTCGACCGCGCCGCCCGTGCCGTCGCCGAACGGGACGAAGAGGACGCGGAAAACCCCCTCGCCGCCTCGCGGCGCCGGGGTGAGTCGGCCGCCCGCGTCTATGGCGCCGCCCCCGGCCGTTACGGCGCGGGCGCGGCAGAGACCGCCCTCGACGGCGCTTGGTCCGAGCGGAAGGACTTGGGCCAAGCCTATCTCGACGCCACCACGCACGCCTTCGGCGGGCGCGAAGAAACCGGCGATGCCGGCTTCGCCGAGCGCGTCCGCCAAGCCGACGCCTATGTCCACGCCTTCGACGTCGCCGAGCGCGACCTGCTGGACGGCGATGCGGCTGCGGACGCCATGGGTGGATTCTTCGCTGTCGCGGCCGGACGCGAAACTGCGCCGCCAGCCCTCTACAGCCTCGACGTCTCGGACCCCGAGACACCGCGCACCCGCACGGCCCGCGAGGATGTCGACCGGCTGATCCGCGGCCGGCTCGCCCATCCGCGCTGGATCGACGGCCAGCTCCGACACGGCTGGCGCGGCGCGCAGGAACTGGCGCAGGGCGTCGACGCGGTCTTCGTGCTCGCAGCCACCACCGACGCCGTCTCAAGCGCCGACCTCGACCGGCTGCACGCGGCCTGGATCGGCGATCTCGACGTGTTCGAGCGCCTGCGCGCCGCCAACCCCGACGCCACCCGCGCCATCCTCGACCGCTTCGACGAGCTGCGCGACCGTGGCCTCTGGCAGAGCCGCCGCAACGCCGCGCCCACCGCCATTCTCATGCAGGACGCGGCGGAGTGAGCGGGGAGCGTCGTCGCCGCCCCGACGACCCGGCGCGGCGCGGCTGGTGCCCGAGCCTCGCCCGGCCGATGCCCACCGGCGACGGGCTGCTGGCGCGCGTGCATCCGCCGCTGGGGATCCTGAGCGCGACGCAGCTTCGCTCCATTGCCGAAGCGGCCCGCCGCTACGGCAACGGCCATGTCGATATCACCGCCCGCGGGAACCTGCAGATTCGCGGCGTGACCGAGGCGACGGCCTCGGCCCTTGCCGCCCGGCTCACGGAGGCCGGCCTCGCCGACATGCGCGCCGATGGCGGCCCGCAGCGGTTGACGCTGACGAGTGCCCTCGCCGGGTTCGATGCGGACGAGGCTATCGACGTTTTGGCGCTGGCGCGAGCCATCGAAGAGATTGGGCTCACGGTGCCGGGCTTGCCGGCGAAGACGCTGGTGGCGATCGACGGTGGCGGCCGTTGGGGGCTCGCCGCGGCGGAGGCCGACGTTTTCGTGAGTGCGACCAGAGCGGGGTGGGTCGCGATCGGATTGGCGTCCGAGACCGCAACCGACTGGTTCGCTGAGATTGCCATCGACGATGCACCAGCGGCCGTCGGCCGGGTGCTGAGCGCCTTCGTCGCCACAGGACGGCGGCGCGTGCGCGACCTCACCGAAACCGACAGAGCGCAACTCGTCGAGGCGCTCGCCGAACCGTCGCGCGCATCCCCCTCTCCCCTCTGCGGGAGAGGGTGGCCCCTGCGTCAGCAGGGGTCGGGAGAGGGGTGCGCCGGTCCCGGAGAGTTCGGAGCTGGCCGCTCTCCCGCCCGCTCCGCGGGCACCCTCCCCCATCCCAAGTCGGGCTTGGCCGACTTGGGCAGTAGAAGGACAGATCTCGGGCTTGCCCGAGATCTTTTGGGGGGGAGGGTTTTTGCCGGCGCGCCTGCACCCGGCCTGACGGCCCTGCCGTCCGGCCGCACGGCCATCGTCGTCGAAGCTCCGTTCGGCCGCTGCACGGCCGACAACCTCGATGCCGTCGTAGCCCTCGTGGTCGGTGCGCCATCACTCGATGAGGCTGAATTCCACCCCCGTCACTCCGGGGCCGCGCAGCGGAACCCGGAACCCACGACGGGGTACAGCGTGTCGGGTAGGTTCCGAGTTCTCGCTCGCAGCGAGCCAAGGAATGATGGGGATGCGCCCGAAGTTCGTCGCGCCGGTCCCGAGGCAGCGCTGGCCAGCGAGGACGCCATCCGCCTGACCCCCGACCGCGGCCTCGTCATCTTCGTTCCGCTAGCCCGAGCCGCATCCACCCTCGCCGGCCTCGCCACCGCCGGCTTCGTCACCGACCCGGCCGACCCCCGGCGCGCCGTCGCCGCCTGCCCCGGCGCGCCGGCCTGCGCTTCCGGCACGACGCCGGTGCCGGACCACGCCGCCCAGCTCGCCGACGCCTTCGCCCCCTTCGCGGCGCGCGGTCTCACCGCCCACGTCTCCGGCTGCGCCAAGGGCTGCGCGCATCCGCGCAAGGCCGGCCTTACGCTCGTGGCCGATGAGGAGCGTTATCGCGTCGTCGTCGACGGTGCGCCGGGGGATGGCGGGCACGCGCCGCGCCTGACTTTCGAGGCGGCGCTGGACCGCGTAAGGAGGGCCGATCCGGCCCGGTCCTTAGCCGGGATTTTCGGGCCATGAGTTCCAGGATTTCGAGTACGATGCGGCCCCGCTACGAGTATATTCGCGACGGCAGCGCGATCTATGCGCGCTCGTTCGCCATGATCCGCGCGGAGTCCGACCTCGCCCGGTTCTCGGGCATCGCCGAGCGCGTCGTGGTGCGGATGATCCATGCCTGCGGCATGACCGACCTGCCGAAGGACGTGGAACTGTCCGAAACCTTCGCCGAGGCCGGCGCGCGGGCGCTCGCGGGCGGTGCGCCGATCCTGTGCGACGTGCGCATGGTCGCCGACGGCGTCACCCGCAGCCGGCTCCCCGCGAAGAACCAGGTGATCTGCACCCTCGGCGACCCGCGCGTGCCCGATCTCGCATCGCAGTTGGACACCACCCGTTCGGCCGCCGCAATGGAGCTGTGGCGCGAGCATCTGCCGGGCAGCATCGTGGCCGTCGGCAACGCGCCGACCGCGCTGTTCCGCCTGCTCGAACTGCTGGACGAGGGCGTCGCGCCGCCGGCCGCCGTGATCGGCATTCCCGTCGGCTTCGTCGGCGCAGCCGAGTCGAAGGATGCGCTCGCTCGCGACGGCCGCGTGCCCTTCGTGGTCGTGCATGGCCGCCGCGGCGGCAGCGCCATGACGGCGGCCGCCGTCAACGCGCTCGCCTGCGAGGTCGAGTGATGGAGGCGAACGCGCAGGTCGACGCCAGCGCGCACGAGGCCGACGCCGCTCCGCGCCTCGCCACGACCGGCACGCTCTACGGCGTCGGCATGGGACCGGGCGACCCCGAGTTGCTGACCTTGAAGGCGTTGCGCGTGCTGGAGCGTGCGCCGGTGCTCGTCCACTTCTGCAAGAAGGGCCGGCGCGGCAATTCCCGCACGATCGCCGACGCGGTCGTGCAGGACGCCGCCCGCGAGTTTCCGCTGGTCTATCCCTACACCACCGAGATCGCCCCCGATCACGTGGACTACGTGACGGCGCTGGCCGCCTTCTACGACGATGCGGCCGCGCGCCTCGCCGACCATCTCGGCGCCGGGCGCGACGTGGCGATCCTGTCGGAGGGCGACCCGTTCTTCTACGGCTCGTTCATGCATCTCTGGCGGCGGCTGAAGGGCCGGTTCCCGATCGAGGTCATCCCCGGCGTCACCGGCATGTCCGGCTGCTGGACGCGGGCCGGCACGCCGATCACCTGGGGCGACGACGTGCTCACCGTGTTGCCGGCGACTCTGCCGGAAGACAAGCTGCTGGCCCGCCTCGCCGAGGCGGACGCCGCCGTCATCATGAAGCTCGGCCGGCACCTGCCGAAGGTGCGGGCCGTGCTCTCGGCGACGGGGCTGCTCGCCCGCGCCGTCTATGTCGAGCGTGGCACCATGGCGGGGGAGAGCATCCTGCCCCTCGCCGAGAAATCCGACGACACGGCGCCGTATTTCTCCATGGTCCTCGTCCCCGGAGAGGGCCGCCGCCCGTGAGCCGCGGCTCCGTCACCATCGTCGGCCTCGGCCCCGGAGACCCGCGCCTGCTGACCGCCGCGGCGAGCGAGGCGCTGGCGCAGGCCGAAGACCTGATCGGCTACTTCCCCTATGTCGCCCGCGTGCCGGAGCGGCCCGGACTGGTGCGCCATGCCAGCGACAACCGGGTCGAGGTCGACCGCGCCCGCCATGCCCTGCAGCTCGCGGCCTCCGGCCGGCGCGTCGCCGTGGTATCGGGCGGCGATCCCGGCGTCTTCGCCATGGCCGCGGCCGTCTTCGAGGCCGTGGAGAACGGCGAGCCTGGATGGCGCGAGCTCGACATCGTCGTCGAGCCCGGCATCACCGCGATGCTCGCGGCGGCGGCGCGGCTCGGCGCACCGCTCGGCGGCGATTTCTGCGCGCTCTCGCTCTCGGACAACCTCAAGCCGTGGGATGTGATCACGTCGCGGCTGGAGGCGGTGTTCCGGGCCGACTTCGTGGTCGCCCTCTACAACCCGATCTCGTCCGCACGGCCCTGGCAGCTCGGCAAGGCCCTCGGCCTCGCCGCCGAGGTTCGTGCCGGCAGCACGCCGGTGATCTTCGCCCGCGCGGTCTCCCGCCCGGACGAGGCGATCCGCGTCATGACGCTGGATGCGGCGCGCGAGGCCACCGCCGACATGGCGACGGTCGTCATCATCGGCGCGTCCGGAACGCGGCTGATCGAGCGCGCCGAAGGGCTGCCGTTTGTCTACACGCTGCGGAACGTTCCGGGCTAAGCTGCCGCCTGCTTGGTGCTTTTCTCGGATAGGCGTGGCGAGCCTGAAGCGATCCCGAGCTGGCCCTCGGCGGTCAGTGAATCGGCCCTGGATCGCTTCGCTGCGCTCGCGATGACGGCGGAGGGCCTGAAGGCCCTGTTCAGGAACGATCGGGCTCCGAGCTGCGATCGAGCAGCCACGCCACCGCGCCTTTCACATCGGACACGGACGGCACCTCGGGCATCTCGGGCTGGCGGACGATGACGACCGGAAGCCCGAGTTCGCGTGCCGCCGCGATCTTGGCATAGGTCGCCGACCCGCCGGAATTCTTGGTGACGAGTACCGCGATGCCGGCCTCGCGCAGGAATGCGATGTCGTCCTCCAGGGCAAACGGCCCCCGCGCGGACATTTCCGTAAGTCTCGGAACCGGCAGGAGATCACCGATCGGCTCGATGGTCCGGGCGACGTAGTCGTGTTGCGGGGCGGCTGCGAAGGCGCCGAGTTCCTGGCGGCCGATGGTGAGGAAGACGCGGCGTGGGGCGGGCCCAATCGCGGCTGCCGCCGCCGCCATGTCGTCCACCTCGATCCAGGTGTCGCCCGCAATCCGCGTCCAGGGCGGCCGGCGGATGGCAAGGAGCGGTACGCCGGCACGGGCGCAGGCCGCTGCGGCGTTTCGCGAAATGATGGCGGCGAAGGGATGCGTGGCGTCTACGACGTAGGCGATGCGGTTATCGGCGATCCAGGCCGCCAGACCGTCGGCACCGCCGAACCCGCCGATGCGCGACGGCACGTTGGTCGTGACCGGATTGAGGGTACGCCCTGCGAGCGACAGGATGGGCGCCACGTCATGCAGCGGCGCCAACGCGCGCACCAGGGCGGAGGCTTCCGTCGTTCCGCCGAGGATCAGGACAGGCTGGCGGCCCTCGGCATCCGGCCGCACGTGCATTCGTCTCTCCTGCCTCCGTCTCGAGCGTCATGATTTCGTAGGAGCGGAATATCAAGGTTCCGCCTCATGCCTCGGCGCACCGAGTGCGAACGGCTCGTGCCGCGGTTGGGCCCGAAAAGATAGGCGCGCGAGAGCATCGCCCGGAAGGCCGATCGAGGCCGACCGGCACTCTTTCGCCATAGCCTGGATGATCCAAGCGCCGGGATCGCCCTACGCATTCCTGTCGAAATTCGCGAGCTGGTCGCGGCGCAGCTGGGGCTCCGCGGGGCGACCGCGCTATCGGACGCGGATACGACGCCCTGCTTGAGCAGGGCAGGCGTGACCGTTAAAAGGCGGGCACCCAGACAGAAAAAAAGGCCGCCCCGGTGAGGGAGCGGCCCAAGTCTAGGGAGGAAACGCCCAAGAAGGGCTGCGAGACCGCGACGCCATCGCGATCTCACTCAGCAAAGCTAAGATGCTGCGGCGCAGCATGCAACTATGGCTTAACGCATGACTGCTGCGGCGCAGACGCAGGTGCATGCAGTCAGATTATGCCTTTCGATCACGATCGAGCTGTTGAAGCAGCTCGGCCAGGCGGGGATCCAGCGCTTCGTCGATCACGGGTTCGTACATCGCCTGCAACTGCCGGCCGAGGCGCTGGCGGGTCAAAGCGTTCAGCATCGGCTGGGCTTCGGCATCTGGCACGGATGACGGGACTGGTTGGGTGGCATCGGTCATAGCTGGCTAGATTGCCTCGGACCGGCGCACGACAACCGGGGCGGACGTATGATGTCCTGATGCGCCCTTGCATTCCGCAACGTGATCGACCCCTTGCCTCCGGCCCGACAGCACGTCATCCCCCGACCACGAAACGGCAAGGAGCCGCCCGGTGGACGTTACGCAGATCAGCCATCACGACCTCGACGGCTACGGAGCCTGCATCGTCGCGGGCAACTTCGCGGATGTGAAGCGCGTGGTGCACGTCCCGCGCTATTCCGATGTCGGCGCCGTCCTGCAGGCGGAAGGCGAACGGCTGGCGAAGGCATCCGCCGCCGAACTCCTGCTCGTCACCGACCTCAGCCTCGAAGGCGACGCGGTCCGGTTCATCAAGGGCTTCGCCGCGGCAAACCTAAAGCGCCCGGAGGAGCGCCGGCATCGCCTCGTGGTCCTCGATCACCATGCCTCGTCCGTCGAACACCTGACCGCCCAGGGGCTGGCCGCCCTTGCGTCCGAGGCGGAGGGTGGGCCGGCCGTCTACGATGCAGGCGATCCCCTGGTCCACGTCGCGATCGACACCGGCCGTTGCGCGACGCGCATGGTCTTCGAGAACCGCGATCTCATCTCCAGCCGCGAACTCGAGACTGGGCTGGAAGGGCGGCTGGCCGCGCTCGTCTCGGCGATCGACGCCTTCGACCTCTGGCGCAAGCCCGATCCGGCCTTCCGGCAGGGCATCCTCGCCAACGAGGTGCTGTGGGAAAGCACGGCCGCCTACGTTCCGGCCGGACATCCGTGGCACGACCGTTTCATCGGCGACCTGCTGATGGCGATCGCCGGCGAGTTGCAGGCGCGCGTGCCCCCGGCCGAGATCGAGCTCCAGGTGCCGGCCCTCCGCAAGCGGGTCGTGGACGCGCTGCTCGCCGGCGAGCCCGACGATGATGGCGCGCTCACCACGCGGGCGAGGCTCCACGCCGCGCTGTCCCGATCGCCCGTCCTGTTCAGGACCCTCTCCGACGGCACCAAGCTCTCGTTCGGCCTGGACGGCGGCGTCTTCCAGTCGGTGTCGGATCACATCATGGAGCGCGGGGACACCGACCGTGTGATCAACGCGGCGCGCGGCGGCGGCATGTCGTTCCGCTCGAGGAACGGGACCGCTCTCGAAGCCGCCCGAAAGTTCAGGGGCGGCGGCCACGCAGATTCCGCAGGCGGCAAGCTGCCCAACGGATCCGCATTCTCGCTCGCCGACGCGGCCGCGCAGATCGAACCCATCCTCTGCCCGCCGCTCCCGAAGGAGTCGGACAGTCCGTTCGCGGCCTTGAAGGGCTGGAAGAGCTGAGGCCGGCACGGCTCCCGTCGACGACGGGTCCGTGGGCGAAGCGGCGTCGGGAGGATGGTCCGGCCCCGCCCTCCCGGCCGTTCACGGCGCTCAGCGCCGAACCGATCCTGCGGCAACCCGCCGCCGCGTGGATCGACGACGATCGGGTTGCGCATAAGTCGAGGCGATTGCCGAAGGCCGGCTGCCGCTGCTATCGCGGTCGGCGGAGGCGAACGGGGTCTGGTGGCCCTCCTGGTCTTCAAAACCAGTGGTACGCCAACAGCGTACGGTGGGTTCGATTCCCATCCGCTTCCGCCAGGATTATCGTCCGGCCGCTTTCTTCCGTCACGGCCGGCAGGAGCCGGCCGTCATTTCCCGCACTCGCCCTCGGCCTTCGGGTCGGCCTTGGCCATGTCGAAGCGGGTCACGGTCCCGTCGATGGCGAAGTCGCCGTAATCGAGATGGAGGCCGCCGCTGACGCCGTTCTCGTAGAGATCGAAGCTCAGGGTGTAGATCGGCATGCGCTCGCCCTCCCCTTGCGTGAAGTAACTCAGCGTCACCGGCCAGCGCCGCATCGTGGCCATCTCGCCCTCGCGCAGGGGCTTGTCGCGGTCGCTGCCGGCGGCGGCCGGCGTGGCGGAGGCCCGGCCGATCACGGCCAGCGTGTCGTAGACCTTGCGGCCATCGTCCGAGCCGTCGAACACCTTCACGGCGACGGTGGTCTCACCCTTTCGGGCCGCCTCGATCAACCGCAGCATGTGATGGCTCGGAAACAGCACGAGGCCGTCGGCCGTATACTGGTCGCGTTTCGGCTCTTTCAGTTTGACCTTGAGCGCCTCAGCCGAGGCTTCGGCGGTACCGTCGATCGGTGGGGACGCGGTTCCGTTCAGGACAGCGCCGGTCTTGAAGCGCAGGCTCTTGCCGTCGCCGGTCTCGAAAGTGGTGTTGCGCAGATCCGAGGTGCGGTCGCCGGCTTCGCCCGAGCCGATCACCGTCACCTGCCGGGTCTGGATCGTGTAGCCCTTGCAGGCGTCGCCCGCGAAATCGATGACGATGCGCCCCTGCGCGCTCTCGACGGCGCGGGTACCCTGGCTCTTGGCCAGCGAGAGATCGTAGACCGCGCGGTGGTTGGCGAGGCGGATCGGCGCCGCCTCGGGCGTCGCAGGCGCACCCTGCGTCGCCGCCGCGGCGGCGGGCATCGCGGACGCGACGAGGAAGCAGGCGGTCGCGAGGCTGGGGCGCATGAGGTCTCCCGAAGCGGTCAGGGGGGCGATGACGGGACGGCCGCCGATCGTTGCGAGAACCCGCGGCCGAACCGGCATGCAGAAGGTTCCGAGGGCTTCACATAGGCGTTCGACGGCGCCCGGCAAACCGGGCCTGCCGCTTCCCGACAATACTATCCGACCGGCACTGACAGCCGCGAAAACGACCGTTCTGCAACAGAATACGAAAATTGTGTCGCGGACACCGACTTTGGCCGGACTATCCGGCTCTTTCGGATCGCTCGAAATCTGCATTGTTTCACATGTGAATCGTGCGTGATGCGGACTTGACGCTCGAAAACCGGGCCTGAGGTTTATTCTCCTCGCGCGATCCGCTTTTCGCGTCTCCCTTTGCCGTTGGAAACCATCACGCCCCCCAACGCGACGCTTGCACCGGGATCGAGCCGTCCTGTAGGTTCGCCTTGTCTGCGGGGCGACACCCGGCGGACCATTCGACAGGTCGCCGGAACGCGCGTGGCGGGCTTGTTTTGCGTATCGCCGTCCAACACCACCGCGCGGAGCACCGGGCCATCGATGAGCGCGACTGAATCGGAGGGGGCCATGGTGGAAGCTGTCCCGAGCTGGACCGACGAGCGCGTCGAGTCGCTGCGCCGCCTTTGGGAAGAGGGCTTGAGCGCGAGCCAGATCGCCGCGCAGCTCGGCGGCGTCACCCGCAACGCGGTCATCGGCAAGGTTCACCGGCTCGGCCTCGCCGGCCGCGTCAAGCCAAACGGCGCCGCCGGACAGGTGACGGGCCGCAAGAAGCCCGGCCTCGAGGCGGAGGCCGCCGTCGTTCTGGCCGAAGAGCCGACGCTGCCGGAACCGCCGGCCGTGATCTCGCACCGGCCTGCACCCAATTTTCCGCTGGTAGCCCCGGTGGCGGTGGCCGAGCCCAACGGTCTGGCCGTCTCGGAGCGGGTCACGATCATGGATCTGCGGGAGTCGATGTGCCGCTGGCCCCTCGGCGACCCGACCTCGCCGGATTTCCGCTTCTGCGGCGGTCGCGCGATCACCGGCCTGCCCTATTGCACGGCGCATGCCCAGATCGCCTACCAGCCCGCGGCAGAACGCAAGCGCGACAGGCGCGTGGCCGGAATCCGCTGATTTTTCGAGGATGCCCGGCTGAGCTGCGCCGGGTTCCGCTCCATTCCGTCCTTGCTTCGCTGCGCCCGCGATGACGGTGGAGAGGCCTCGATCAGGCTGCAAAAAAGTGGCAACGGTTTCTTGCGCGGAGCCTGTTCTAAACTTTTGAATCGATGACGTTTTCTGCGTTTTGATCGATTCGATCAACACGCCGCGTGATCTACGCCTCCGAAAACATCTCGTCGAACGAGTAACCCGAGCCGCGCACGGTGCGGATCGGATCGTTCTGCTTGGCGCGGTTGATGGCCTTGCGCAGCCGGCCGACATGGACGTCGACGGTGCGCTCGTCGATGTAGACGTCGTGGCCCCAGACACCGTCGAGCAGTTGCTCGCGGGAGAAGACGCGGCCGGGGCTGCGCATCAGGAATTCGAGCAGCTTGAACTCCGTCGGACCGAGATGGATCTCGCGGCCCGAGCGCCGGATGCGGTGGCTGAGGCGGTCGAGCTCGATGTCGCCGGCCGCAAGCGTGCTGGAAACGTGCGCGGGCTTGGTCCGCCGTAGCAGCGCGCGCACGCGGGCCAGCAACTCCGGCACCGAGAACGGCTTGACGATGTAGTCGTCGGCGCCGGTGGCGAGACCGCGGACCCGGTCGCCCTCCTCGCCGCGCGCGGTGAGCATGATGATAGGCAGGCGCTCCGTCTCGCGCCGGGCGCGGATGCGCCGGCACAGCTCGATCCCCGAGAGGCCCGGCACCATCCAGTCGAGCAGGATCAGGTCGGGCAGCTGCTCGCGCAGCAGCAGGTCGGCCTCGTCGCCGCGCGTGGCGCAGACGACCTCGAAGCCCTCGGCTTCGAGGTTGTAGCGCAGGAGGGTGGTGAGGGACTCTTCGTCCTCGACGATCAGGATACGCGCGTTCATGGGTCGCCCGGCGGGCTCGTTTCGCTCCAAACCTTAGACGCTCGGCTCGACGGTCGCATAGTTCGACGCATCGTTCTTCGGACGTTCTCCCGCCAGCGTTTCCCCGGTGACGAGGTAATGGATCGTCTCGGCGATGTTGGTGGTGTGGTCGCCGATGCGCTCGACGTTCTTGGCGCAGAACAGGAGGTGCGTGCAGAACGAGATGTTGCGCGGATCTTCCATCATGTAGGTCAGGAGCTCGCGGAACAGCGAGTTGTAGAGCGCGTCGATGGCGCCGTCGCGCTCCCAGACGTCGTGCGCGGCATCGAGGTTGCGGCTCGAATAGGCGTCGAGCACGTCCTTGAGCTGCTCCTGCACGAGGTCGCTCATGTGCTCCACGCCGAGCACGATCTTCTGCGGCTGGGGCTGGTCGGCGATGGCGACGACGCGCTTGGCGATGTTCTTGGCGAGATCGCCGATCCGCTCGAGGTCGCCCGAGACGCGGATGCCGGAGATGGTCTCGCGTAGGTCGATGGCGAGCGGCTGGCGGCGCGCGATCAGCAGCACCGAGCGCTCCTCGATCTCGCGCTGGAGGATGTCGAGGCGCTTGTCGGCGGCGATGACCGCCTGGGCCAGCGCCGTGTCGCGGCGGACCAGCGCCACGGTGGCATCGGTCACCATCTTCTCGGCGACGCCGCCCATCTCGGCGATCTGGCGGCGCAGGTCTTCGAGATCCTGATCGTAGGACGAGACGATGTGGTCGGGCATGTCGAGGCTCCGGCGCGGGCCAAATCGATGAAGGGAAACCAGGCTCAGCCGAAGCGGCCGGTGATGTAGTCCTGGGTCTGGCGCTGGTCCGGGTTCATGAAGATCTTCGTCGTCGGCGCGAACTCGACGAGTTCGCCGAGATACATGAAGGCCGTGAACTGCGAGATTCGCGCCGCCTGCTGCATGTTGTGCGTGACGATGACGATCGTGAACTCGGAGCGAAGCTGCTCGATCAGTTCTTCGATGCGGCCCGTGGAGATCGGATCGAGGGCCGAGGTCGGCTCGTCGAACAGGATCACCTCGGGGCGCTGGGCCACCGAGCGGGCAATGCAGAGGCGCTGCTGCTGGCCGCCGGAGAGCCCGGTGCCGGCCTGCTTCATCTTGTCCTTGACCTCGTCCCAGAGCGCGGCCTTACGGAGCGCGTCCTCGACGCGGCCGTCGAGCTCGGACTTGGGCAGGCGCTCGTAGAGGCGCAGGCCGAAGGCGACGTTGTCGTAGATCGACATCGGGAAGGGCGTGGGCTTCTGGAAGACCATGCCGACGCGGGCGCGCAGCTCGTTGAGGTCGACCTTGGGGTCCAGCACGTTCTGGCCGTCGAGCAGGATCTCGCCGGTGGCGCGCTGCTCCGGATAGAGCGAGTAGATCCGGTTGAAGGTGCGCAGCAGCGTCGACTTCCCGCAGCCGGACGGGCCGATCAGCGCCGTGACCTGACGGTCGTGGAAGTTGAGGTTGACGTTCTTCAGGCCGTGGAACTGGCCGTAGTAGAAGTTCAGGTCCTTGACGGCGATGCGGACCGGCGCGGATTCGTTGGCCGGGTTGCGGCCGGCGAGCTGGCCGCTCATCGAGGTGGTCGGGCTCATGAGGTCAGAGTCCTTGGGCTGTTGCGGAGCGGGGCGCGGTCAGCGCGCCCGCGTGTCCTTGATGACGAGGCGCGCGACGATCGACAGCGCCAGGATGGTGACGGTGATGAGCAGCGCGCCGGCCCAGGCGAGGCTCTGCCAGTTCTGGTAGGGCGAGAGCGCGAACTGGTAGATCATCACCGGCAGGTTCGGGATGCCGCCGAGCAGGTTGGCGTTGAACCAGCTGTTGTTGTTGAGCGCGGTGAAGAGCAGCGGCGCGGTCTCGCCGGCGATGCGGGCGAGCGCCAGCAGGATGCCGGTGACGATGCCGGCCGACGCCGCCCGCCAGGTCACGCTCTTGATCACGTGCGAGGGCGGTGCGCCCAGCGCCACGCCGGCCTCGCGCATCTGGCTCGGCACCAAGCGCAGCATGTCTTCGGTGGTGCGCACGATGACGGGTGTGGCGATGATGGCGAGCGCCACGCCGCCGGCCCAGCCCGAATAGGTCCCCATCGGCCGCACCATCAGGGTGTAGACGAACAGGCCGATCAGGATCGAAGGGGCCGAGAGCAGGATGTCGTTGAGGAAGCGGATCAGGTCGGCGAGCCGCGAGTTGCGGCCGTACTCGGCGAGATAGGTGCCGGCCATCACGCCGACCGGCGTCGCGATGACGATGCCGATGACGGTGAGTACGAGGCTGCCGAGGATCGCGTTGGCGATGCCGCCGCCTTCCGAGCCCGGCCCAGGGGTCGGCTGCGTGAAGATCATCGGCGAGAAGCCCTTGATGCCTTCCACGATCAGCATCAGCAGGATCGAGCCGAGCACGACGATCCCGATGATCGTCGCCAGGGTGCTCCCAGCGATCAGGATCTTGTCGGCGACGCGGCGGCCGGGACGCACACGGTTGGCGCGCGGCGGGTACGCGGCGGCCGGGGCGGTGGCGAGGATGGGGTTGCGGGCGTCCATGGGTCGAGGCTCCCGGTGCTCAGGCGAGCTTCGCGCGGCGCGTCAGCAGCCGGGCGATGATCAGGACGATGAAGGTGATGACGAAGAGCAGGCAGCCCAGCGCCATCAGCGCGTTGAGCTGCATCCCGTCGGCCTCGTTGAACTCGTTGGCGATGCGGGAGGCGATGGTCGAGCCCGGATCGAAGATCGAGGCCGAGAGCCGGTTCGCGTTGCCGATCACGAAGGTGACGGCCATGGTCTCGCCCAGCGCCCGGCCGAGGCCGAGCATGACGGCGCCGATGATCGAGACCGAGGCCTGGGGCACCAGCACGTGGCGCACGACCTCCCAGGTGGTGCAACCGATGCCGTAGGCGCTCTCGCGCAGCACGGTCGGGATCTGGTCGAGCATGTCGCGGGTGATCGAGGCGACGAAGGGCACGATCATGATCGCGAGGATGATGCCCGCGGTGAGGATGCCGACGCCCGAGGGTACGCGGGCATAGAGCAGCGAGCCGACGATCGGCAGGCCCTCGAAGACGTTGGAGACCGGGGTCTGCACGAACCGCGCGAAGAGCGGTGCGAAGATGAACAGGCCCCACATGCCGTAGATGATGCTCGGCACCGAGGCGAGCAGCTCGATGGTCATCGAGACAGGCTTACGGGCCCAGCCGGGGCAGAGCTGAGTCAGGTAGATCGCGATACCGAGCGAGATCGGCACGCCGATCAGCAGTGCCAGGAAGGCGGAGGCGAGCGTACCGATCACGGCGACGAGGGCGCCGTATTGCTCGGTGCCGATGTTCCAGGCGCTCGAGGTGATGAAGCCGAAGCCGAACTCGCGAAACGCCGGCCAGCCGCCGTAGATGATCGAGCCGAGGATGCCGGCGAGCACCAGGAGGACGAGCAGCGCGGAGCCGAGGGACGCCGCCTGAAAGGCGCGGTCGAGGCCCTTGCTGGGGCCCTTGCGGACCGACGCTGTCTCACGGGCCAAGGCGAGGGATTGGGTCAACGCGGTCATCCGCTGGAGCTCTTCAATGCGGGGGCGTTTAGCGCGGGTTGAGCGGGCTGTCCCCTCTCCCCACAGGCCTCGGGCTTGCCCGAGACCTGAACCTTGGTGCCAAAATCGGGCATGCCCGATTTTGGTTGGGGAGAGGATGGCCCCTGCCTCGGCAGGGGTCGGGAGAGGGGAGCGCGTTATCCGGAGAGTGCGGAGCCGCCCCTCTCCCGCCTCGCATCCGCGAGGCACCCTCCCCCGCAGTGGGGGGAGGGTTGAACCGTCTCACATGCCCGAGACGGGCTTCCCGTCCTTGCCCTTGATGCCCTTCCACTCGTCGTGGATGAGCGCGACGACGTTGTCCGGCAGCGGCACGTAGTCGAGGTCGACGGCGAGCTTGTCGCCGTTCTTATAGGCCCAGTCGAAGAACTTGAGCACGTCGGCGGCCTTGGCCGGGTCGGCCGGCTCCTTGTAGACCAGGATGAAGGTCGCGGCCGTGATCGGCCAGGCATCCTCGCCGGGCTGGTTGGTCAGCGAGATGCCGAAGCCGGGCTGGGACTTCCAGTCGGCGCTGGCGGCGGCGGCCTGGAAGGCCTTGTCGTCCGGCTGCGGGTACTTGCCGGCCTTGTTCTGGATCAGCGCGTAGCCGAGCTTGTTCTGCTTGGCGTAGGCCGATTCGACGTAGCCGATGGCGTTCGGGACCTGCTTGACAGTGGCGGTGACGCCCTCGTTGCCCTTGCCGCCCTGCCCGGCCGGCCAGGAGATCGTCGTCGCGGCCCCGAACTCCTTCTTCCAGCCCTCGGAGGCCTGGGAGAGGTAGGTCGTGAAGATGTTCGTCGTGCCCGACGCGTCCGAGCGATAGACCGGCGTGATGTTGGCGGCGGGAAGCGTGACGCCCTCGTTCAGCGCGGCGATCTTCGGATCCGACCACTTCAGGATCTTGCCGGCGTAGATGTCGGCGATGATCTCGCCGGTGAGCTTGAGCTTGCCCGGCTCGATCCCGGCGATGTTCACGACCGGAACCACGCCGCCCATGACGGTCGGGAACTGGACGAGGCCGTCCTTCTCGAGCTGCGCGCCCTTGAGCGGCGCGTCGGTGGCGCCGAAATCGACGGTCTTGGCCTGGATCTGCTTGATGCCGCCGCCGGAGCCGATCGACTGGTAGTTCAGGCCCGTGCCGGTATCCTTGCGGTAGGCTTCGGCCCACTTCGAATAGACCGGGAAGGGGAAGGTGGCGCCCGCGCCGGTAATGTCGCCGGCAAGAGCCGGGGCGGCGAGCTGGAGGGTCGCGAGACCAAGGGCCAGCGCGAAGGTGAAGGGTTTCACGTGCATCTCCGTGTCTGTCGGGCGAACGGCCGCGGCGCAGTCGCCAGGCTGTCCGGGCTTCTGCCCTGCCCGTTTCGGCAGTGCGGCATTAGCCTCTCGACGAAGCCGGCCATATGACGACGACATGACACGCCGATGACATGTACCGGCAACGCTCAGGAACGCGTGCGGACGATACTGGAACGTCGTCCCGAAAAGGCGCTGCCGGTCGTCGGCAAAGCCGATGCTTTAAAAGGCTGAGCTCTCCGGCGATCATGCCGACGTCCCCGCTGTCGGATCTTCAGCCAAGCAGCGTCGGTGACCGGCTGCCGTGTCATGCTCTTGGACGGCGTCATGATCGCCCCGTGGCGGGGGATGTCGATATGCGATGACGGTCGGAAAAATCTGGCGTCATCGAAAATACGAACCGCTTCATGCATCCGCGCGTTGCTTCTCGTCAGGTCCGACGATGGCGATTGCGTGCGGGTCCAAATGAGCGAGTATCGCTGTTCGTGAGGCCGAGTCTCGTGAGGCCAAGTGTGGAGAAGTTCGACGTGGCGGCAAAACCGCCATCTCCCGTCGACGGCGTCGTGCCGGTCGATCCGCCAGACGCGGCCTTTCTCGCCCTGCACGGCGAGCGGGAAGCGCTCGAGCGTGAGCTGACGCTGGCTCAGCAACAGCAGCGGTTCGGAACCGACGACGCGGAGATTGCGGGAGCACACCGACGCGAGGCGTCGCTGCTCAAGGATCTCGACCGTGTGATGACGTTGATCCGGGCCGCCGAGTATCGGCGCCAGCCCGGTGCGCGACGCTGGTAGAGGCCGATCAGAGCAGGCTGCGAAAAAGTGGCAACGGTTTTTCGCGCGAAGCCTGCTCTCAACTTTTGAATCGATCACGCTTTCTGCGTTTTGATCGATTCGATCAAAGCGTAGCGTGATCTATGCGGCGGAGCGCCGCTGATCCCGCTCCTTGTGCCGAAGGCGCAGCAGCAGATCGATCTGGGCGTCGGGGATCGGTTGGGTCTCGACCGCGCCCTCGTAGACGGCCCGCAGGGCGGTGCCGAGACGTTCACGCGTCTCACCGCTGAGAGCGGGATGCCTCCGCTCGGAGCCGGTGGCGTCGGTCTGCCGCGCAAACTGTGCCATGGACGGAACCCTGATTCTGCTCTTCGGTGCGGTTAACCACCGCGCGAAAATATCGCCTCGGACCAAACTCGCCGGACATGGTTAACAAAGGTTTATCGTTAAGGTTATCTTTTTGTCGCGGCCTGGATCAAACCTCCGACGACTGTAGCAATCTGGCCGCAGCCGCGCGGGCCTCGTCGGTAATTGTCGCGCCTGCGAGCATCCGGGCGATTTCTTCCCGCCGGGCCTCGCTCGCCAGCGAGGCGACGCGGGTGGCAACCCGGTCGGCACCCCGCACGGCGTCCTTGGCGATCAGGAAATGCGTGTCGGCGCGGGCCGCGACTTGAGGGGCGTGGGTGACGGAGACCACCTGTACCCGCTCGGATAGTCGCGCCAGGCGCGCTCCGATGGCGTCGGCGACGGCGCCGCCGACGCCGGTGTCGATCTCGTCGAAGATCAGCGTCGGGGCCGAACCCTTGTCGGCGAGCACTACCTTCAATGCCAGCATGAACCGTGAGAGCTCGCCGCCCGAGGCGACCTTCATCATCGGCCCGGGCTTGGTGCCGGGATTGGTCTGGGCGTGGAATTCCACGCGATCGATGCCGGCGGTGTCTCGTGACTCCGGATCGACGACGATCTGGGTAATGAAGCGGGCGCGCTCCAGCTTCAGCGGCGGCAACTCGGCCTTCACCGAGGCGTCGAGGGACTTTGCCGCGCGTGCGCGGCCCTCGCTCAGGGTCTTGGCTGCCTTGGCGAAGAGCGACTCGGCCTCGTCGAGATCGCGTTCCAGGCCGCCCAAGGCCTCCTCGCCGGCGTCGATGGCGGCCACATCCGCCTCGTAGCGGCCGCGCAGCATCGCGAGGTCGTCGGCGGCGACGTCGTATTTCCGCGAGGCGGCGCGGAGGGCGAACAGCCGTTCCTCGGCTCGCTCCAATTCGCGCGGGTCGAACTCGGCCTCGAGGATCGCGGCGTCGATGACGGCGCGGGCCTCGTCGAGGGCCGTGAGGGCGGCATCGAGCGCCGCGACGCACGGCTCGACCAGGGTGGGGGCTTGGCCCGCACGCCGTTCGAGCTTGCGCACGGCCGAGGAGAGATGCGCCGCGCCCGCATTCGGGCCGCCGACCGCGTCCAGCGCTTCATGCAAGTCGCGGGCGATCTTTTCGCTCTGCTGCATCACGGTGCGGCGCTCGGCCAGCGCGGCCTCCTCGCCGGCCTGCGGATCGAGCGTCGCGAGTTCGTCGACGGCGTGGCGCAGGAAGTCGGCCTCCTTGCGTGCGGCCGCGACGCGGGCGCGATGCTCGCCGAGTTTTTCGCGCGCGGCGCGGACGCGCTTCGCTGCCTGAGCGGTCGCGGCGAGCGGCTTCTGGAGCCCGCCGAAGGCATCGAGGATGGCGCGGTGCGTGGCTGGGTCGGCGAGCGCGCGGTCGTCGTGCTGGCCGTGGATCTCGACGAGCGCCGTACCGATGGCGCGCAGCACCTGCACGCCGACCGGCTGGTCGTTGACGAAGGCGCGGGTGCGGCCGTCGGCGAACTGCGTGCGGCGCAGGATCAGGTCGCCCTCGGTGTCGATCTCCGCTTCCTGCGCGATCTTGCGGGCGGGGTGGTCGAGGGGTGCGTCGAATACCGCGGTCACGCCGCCCTGCGGCTGGCCGTGGCGCACGAGGCCGCCGTCGCCGCGGCCGCCCAGCGCCAGCGCGAAGGCGTCGAGTAGGATCGACTTGCCCGCACCGGTCTCGCCCGTGAGGACACTCAGTCCTTCGGAAAAGTTCAGCGCGAGCTTGTCGATGAGAACGATGTCGCGGATCGCGAGCTGGACGAGCATGCCGCGCGGCGGGACCAAGCTGTGAAAGGACGTCGCTGTTTAGAGCGCGCTCCGCCTAAGTGGAACCCGGTTCGGCGTGAGAGCGCGCGACAAGGCGTAATACCGGAACCAACGCAGAACTCACGCTCAAAATGAGAAAGGCGGAAGCGTTCCCGCTCCCGCCTTTCCAGATCCCGTGAGGCGCCCTGCCTATTCGGCGGCGGCGGTGCGGCCGATGACGCCGCGGTAGATCTTGGAGAGCCACGAGCCCTTTTCCTCGCGCGGCTCCAGGCCGCCGGTCTGCAGGAGCGCGAAGGCGTCCTTGTACCAGGGGCTGTCCGGGAAGTTGTGGCCGAGCACGGCGGCGGCGGTCTGCGCCTCCGCGGTGATGCCGAGCGCCATGTAGGCCTCGGTCAGGCGCTCCAGCGCCTCCTCGGCATGGCGGGTGGTCTGGTACTTCGAGACGACATCGCGAAAACGGTTGATCGCGGCCGGGAAGTTGCGCTTCTCGAGATAGTAGCGGCCGACTTCCATCTCCTTGCCGGCGAGCTGGTCGCGGGTGATCTGGATCTTGGCCTTCGCGTCCGCGGCGTATTCCGACGTCGGATACTTCTGGACGAGCTCGGTCAGGGCGACGAGCGCCTTCTCGGAGCGGTCCTGGTCGCGGGTGACGTCGGGGATCTGCTTGTACTGCGACATCGCCATCAGATACTGCGCGTAGGCAGCATCCTTGGTGGCGGGATGACGCTGCAGGTAGCGCTTCGAGGCGCTGATCGCGTCGTCGTATTTCTGGCCTTCGTAGTTCGAATAGGCCGTCATCAGCAGCGCCTTGCGGGACCAGTCCGAATAGGCATAGCGCTTGTCGAGGTCGTCGAATTTTTGGGACGCGATCTCGAAGTTGCGGTCCTCGAGATTGGCCAGGCCCTCGCTGTAGAGCTTGTCCGCCGGAATGTCCGCCTGGACTTCGGGCTTGTACTTCTCGGCGAACCAGTTGCTCGGGTCCAGATTGTCGAGAAAACCGCAATAGCCCGGGGTCGTGCCGAGCAACATGAGCGTGGCCGCAAGGGTGACGCTCTTCACGGTGGCGCTCTTAACGCCGTTACGGGCAAAGGTCAGAGGCATCCCTGTCACGTCCTCTCACGGGAGCGACCTCTACGGGCCGGGATCCCTACGCCATCATGTCGCCGGACGAGCGGCAGGATGCCGTCTCTCGCCGTTCACGTGACTTTAACCGTGGCTATCGATTCGGGCGCGAAAGCGGCGGCGATGGGGCGGAGACGGTGTCGTCCCCAGTCGCGGCCCAGTGTGTCTTGCGAGTTACAGATCGGCCGCGAAGGCGGCGATGCCGAGGCCGGCGCCGAGCTCCACCAGGGAGGTCTCGCGGCGCGTGTTCTGGGCCTCGATGATGCGGTAGTTGGCGCGGTCCGAGAACAGGGCCGAGAGGACGCCGACATTCATGCGGTGGCCACCGCAATAGGAGCGGTATGCGCCCTGAAGCGGCAGGCCGGCGAGCGCGAGGTCGCCGACCGCGTCGAGGATCTTGTGGCGGACGAATTCGTCGGCGAAGCGGAGGCCCTCGGGGTTGACCACGGAGTTCTCGCCGACGGCCACGGTGTTCTCGAGGGAGGCGCCGAGCGCGAAGCCGGCTTTCCAGTAGCGCTCGACGTCCTTCATCATGCCGAAGGTGCGGGCGCCGGCGATGTCGCGGCGGTAGCTCGCCGGGGTGAGGTCCATGGCCTTGCGGCTGCGGCCGATGACCGGGCTCTCGAAATCGATCTCGACGTCGAGGCGGAAGCCGCGGTCGATCGGGCGGAGTTCGGCGAAGGAGCGGCCGACCTCGATGCGGACCGGGCGGAGGACCTTGATCCAGCGCTTCGGAGCGGAGCAATTCGCGAGGCCGACGCTGTCGATGGCCCGTACGAAGGGAAGCGCGCTCCCGTCGAGGATCGGCATCTCGGGGCCGTCGATCTCGACGAGGACGTTGTCGAGGCCGAGACCGTAGAGCGCCGACATCAGGTGCTCGATGGTGGCGACCGCGCCGCTCTCGACGTCGCCGATCACGGTGCAGAGTTCGGTGGCCGACACGCAGGCGTGGTGGGCCTTGATGAGCCGGTCGTTGCCGTTCGGCATGCCGGTCCGGAGAAAGCAGATCCCGTCGTTGGCGGGAGCCGGGTGGAGCGTGATCTCGACCGGATTGCCCGAATGGACACCGATCCCGCTCAGGGAGATGGACGCCTTCAGCGTCGTTTGTTGGTTCGTCCGCATTCCCTTAGCCCTCGGGCAGGACCCGGCCCACACACCCTCGAACGAGAGCGTGCCGCCTGAAAAGTCCGTCCGCTGCTTGAAGCCCCTGCGAGCGCTGACCGTCCGAAAACCGTCGCGCCTTTTTCGTTCCGGGGAAATTTATAGCTGCGCTGCAAACGCTGGCCAAATCACGGTTTCTTACGTTCTGTTACAGCCACGGTTCCGCCACAAAGTTTCAAAAGCGGAAATCTTCCAAGGACTTAACGCATAGTTAAGCCCGGGACCTTTCGGTCCCGGGCCTGTGGCGCAAAAGCTTCAGCCGAACGGTGGATCGGCGCTCAGTTGGCCTGCCGGCGCAGGAAGGCCGGGATTTCGAGGTGGTCGTCGTCCATCAGCCGCGGCTGGGGGGCGACTCGGCCCTGCGCGTCGAGGTTGCCCTGGGCCGGGCGGTACTGCGGAGCCTGGACCACCGGAGCGCGAGCCACGGGAGCCTGCGCGACCGGGGCGGCGGGCTGACGCATCTGCGGCAGCGGCGCGGCCTCGGCTTCCTCGCGGCGTCCGCCGAAGCCGACCGTGGCGAGGCGGCGCAGCAGGGACATCCGCTTCGAATCCTGCTCGGGCTCGGCCTGAACCGGGGCCTCGCCGCGATTCTGACGGATCTGAGCCTGCGTGTGGGGCGGCAGATCGGAGATCTGCGGCATCCGCGGGGCGCGGGCGACCTGCGGGCGCGGCGGCACGAACGGGCCGGCCTGGAGCGGCGCCGCCTCGGGAGCGGGCGCCTGGGCCTGGGGCTGCTCGTAGGACATCTGCGTACGCGGGGGGGCCTGCGTCAGCACGACGTCGTCACGCCCCACCGGCGCCGGGGCTGGCTCGGCGGCGACGGGCTGCGGTGCGGGAGCCTGGATCGCCGGTGCGGCGGTCTGGAAGTCGGAGATCGGGCGCGGCGTCTGGGCGATCTGCGGAACCGGCTGGGCGGCGCGGATGCGGGCCTCGGCGCGGAGCTTCTCGGCGACTTCGGCGATGCGCTGCTCGGTCTCGGCGACGACCATGTTGTTCGGCGAGTTCGCCGAGATCAGGGCCGGCTCGATGCCCGTGGCGACCACCGACACGCGGATGATGCCTTCCAGGCTCTCGTCGAAGGTGGCGCCGAGGATGATGTTGGCCTCGGAATCGACCTCCTCGCGGATGCGGGTGGCGGCCTCGTCGAGCTCGTAGAGGGTCAGGTCGGCGCCGCCGGTGATCGAGATCAGCAGGCCGCGGGCGCCCTTCATCGAGACTTCGTCGAGGAGCGGGTTGGCGATGGCGGCTTCCGCGGCGCGGTGCGCGCGGTTCTCGCCGGAGGCCTCGCCGGTGCCCATCATCGCCTTGCCCATGCCGCGCATGATGGCGCGGACGTCGGCGAAGTCGAGGTTGATCAGGCCTTCCTTAACCATCAGGTCGGTGATGCAGGCGACGCCCGAATAGAGCACCTGGTCGGCCATCGCGAAGGCGTCGGCGAAGGTGGTCTTCTCGGTGGCGACGCGGAACAGGTTCTGGTTCGGGATCACGATGAGGGTGTCGACGGCGGCCTGAAGCTCGGCGATGCCCGAATCGGCCGTGCGCATGCGGCGGGTGCCCTCGAACTGGAAGGGCTTCGTCACGACGCCGACGGTGAGGATGCCCATGTCGCGGGCGGCGCGGGCGATGACGGGAGCCGCACCGGTGCCGGTGCCGCCGCCCATGCCGGCGGTGATGAAGCACATGTGCGCGCCCGAGAGCTGGTCGCGGATCTCGTCCATGACCTCTTCGGCGGCGGCCGAGCCGACTTCAGGGTGCGAGCCGGCGCCGAGGCCCTGGGTCACGCCGAGACCCATCTGGATCACGCGCTCTGCCTTCGAGGAGGTCAGCGCCTGGGCATCGGTGTTGGCGACGACGAACTCGCAGCCGAGCAGGCCGGATTCGATCATGTTGTTGACGGCGTTGCCGCCGGCGCCGCCGACACCGAAGACGGTGATGCGGGGCTTGAGTTCCCGGATGTCCGGCGCCTGCAGGGAGATGGCCATGGTGTGAAGCCCCTTCAAACTCTTAGCTTTGGGTGTGCGCCCTGGAGCGCCCGGTTCGTTGTCGATCGGCCATCCTCGCGGGCGGCCGGGTCAGTCCGTTTCAGAAGCTCTCGCCGATCCACTGCTTGAGCTGGTCGAAATATCCGCCCGTCCCGGTCGCCGCCAAAGCGCGCTGCCGGCGTGGCTCGAAGTGCTCCGCATGGGCGACCTGCGGGTAGACCAGCAGCCCGACCGCGGCCGAGAAGCTCGGCCCCTTGGCCGCCTCGGGCAGGCCGCGGATGCCGAGCGGGCGCCCGATCCGGACCTGTCCCTGCATCACGCGCCGGGCCGTCTCCGGCAGGCCGACGAGTTGGCTCGCGCCGCCCGTCAGCACCAGCCGGTTGCCGGCCTGCGCCGCGTAGCCGGCCTTGCGCAGCCGGTCGCGGACGAGTTCGAGGATTTCCTCGACCCGCGGCTTGATGATCCGCACGAGCTGCGAGCGCGGAACGTGGCTCGGCGTGTCGCCCTCGTCCTCGCCGACGCCGTGGACCGCGATCATGTCGCGTTCGTCGGACGGCGTGGAGATGGCCGAGCCGTAGAGCGTCTTGAGGCGCTCGGCCGCCGCGACCCGGGTCGAGAGGCCGCGGGCGATATCCATGGTGACGTGATGGCCGCCGACCGCGATGGCGTCGGTGTGGACGAGGTGTCCGCCGGAGAAGACGCCGACGCTGGTGGTGCCGCCGCCCAGGTCCACCACGGCGCAGCCGATCTCGGCCTCGTCGTCGACGAGGACCGACAGGCCGGCGGCGTAGGGCGTCGCGATCACCGCCTCGACGCCGAGATGGCAATGTTCCACCGCCAGCATCAGGTTGCGGGCCGCGGCCGCCTCGCTGGTGACGACGTGGAGGTCGACGCTCAGTGCGTTGCCGATCATGCCCGACGGGTCGATCACGGCGCCCTGCCCGTCGAGGGCATAGCCGGTGGGGAGAGCGTGCAGAACGGCGCGGCCGGTGCCGACGCCGTGGGCGCTGGCCGTCTCGAGCACGCGCTCGACATCGGCGCCGGTGACGGTGCCGGAGCGGACGTTCACGCGCGCCTCGAAACGCTGCGAGGCGAGCCGGCCGCCGGACATGTTCACGATGACCGACTGCACCTCGACCTTCGCCATCCGCTCGGCGGCATGGACCGCCTGGCGGATCGCGTTCTCGGCGGCTTCGAGGTCGACGATGGCGCCGCCCTTGAGGCCGACCGAGCGCTGGTGGCCGATACCGATGATGCGGGCGATGTGGGTGCGGCCGCGCAGGGTCGAGAGGCTCTCGATCGGCTGCAGCTCGGCGATGAGGCAGACGACCTTGCTGGTGCCGATGTCGAGCACCGACAGCGTCGCGCTCCGGCGGGCTGAGAGAGGCTTCATACGCGGCGTGAGGCCGTGGTGGGATTGCATGGGATGCTTACCGAAGGGAGGACGCTGCAACGGGGTCGGCGGAAACGAGACGGCTCATGTCGCGGTCCCCTTCTTCGTCTTCTTACGTGCCTCCGCGCGTGCCGCGGCGGCCTCCTCTGTCAGTCGCAGCACCACGCGGTCGGCGAGGCGCAGGTCGACCGCGATGATGTCCTTCTCCAGGAGGCGGTTCTTCCGCTCCAGTTCGACCAGCCGGGCCAGCGCTTCGCCCGCACCGGTCTCGGGCAGGCGGATGTCGACGCCGTCGAGCTTCAGCGTCCAGCGCCGGCCGGAGACGTAGCTGCCGGCCTTGACGCGCTCGCCGAGCGGTCCGGCGGCGTCGATCAGGCCGAGATATTCCTGCAGGTGGACGTTGGCGTCCTCGCCGACCACGAGCGGCAGGTTGGCGTAGCGGTCGTCGCGCATCTCGTCGATGACGGTGCCGTCGGCGGCGATCACCCGGATCTCGCCGTTCTTCTGCCAGAGTGCGGCGGGTTCGCGCTCGACCTGCGTGATCACGATCTCGTTGGGATAGAGCTTGCGCACCGACGCCGTGGCGATGAGCGGCACGGCCATCAGTTTTTCGCGGACCTGGGCGACGTCGAGGAAGGGCACGGAGGTGCGCCAGTCGATGCCGGCAGCCTGCATGACCTCGCGCTCGTACATCCGCGAGAGGCCGGAAATGGTGACGCGGTCGACGCCGAAACCGGCGATGCGCGCTGCGATGTCGAGGGGGCGGCCGTTCTCGGCGACGAAGGCGTCGTAGCGACCGCTGGCGACGAAGCCGAAGACGGAGAGCGTGGCGATGGTGCCGGCGATCAGCGCAACACCGAAGCCGCGCGGGATCCGTGCCTCGATCGGCAGGGACGCCCGGTAGCGGCGGGACCGCAGCGCCGGCTTCAGGACACCCTGGAGCCGGCTCGCGATCGCCGAGGGGAAGCCGGCGCCGTCCGGATGCCCGGCGGCGTTCAGCGTCCCAGAGAGGCGTCCTCCACCATCCATCGAACGAGCTCACCGAAACTCAAGCCCGCATGGGCTGCCATCTCCGGCACAAGGCTCGTCGGGGTCATTCCGGGTTGCGTGTTGACCTCCAGGACGACGAGGGCGCCGGTTCCACCCGGCGTGTCGTCGTATCGAAGGTCCGCACGGCTTACGCCCCGGCACCCGAGTGCTTGATGCGCCGTTAACGACAACTCTTGGACACGCTGGTAAACATTTGGTTTAATTTCGGCCGGGAGGACGTGGATCGACCCCCCCTCGGCGTACTTCGCGTCGAAGTCGTACCACTCCCCCGAAGCGGGCTTGATCTCGATGACTCCGAGTGCCCTGTCGCCCAGCACGGCGCAGGTCAGCTCGCGGCCCGCAACGTAAGTCTCCACAAGGACTTCCTCCCCGTAGACCCACTCGTCCGAGGCGAGGATCTGAGGCGGATGCGAGCGCCCGTCACGCACGATGATGACCCCCATGGAGGAGCCCTCGGCGATGGGCTTAACCACGTATGGCGGAACCAGCGCGTGTGACTTCGCTGCAACGTAACGGTTAACGACGCGGCCCTCGGGGACGGCGACGCCTGCGGCATGCATCACCGTCTTGGCGCGCTCCTTGTGCATCGCCAGCGCCGAGGCGAGGACGCCGGAATGGGTGTAGGGAATCTTCAGGATTTCCAGAAGGCCCTGGATGGTGCCGTCCTCGCCGGCCGGGCCGTGCAGGGCGTTGAGCGCCACGTCGGGCTTCAGTTCAGTCAGCACGGTCGCCACGTCCGGCCCGACATCGACCGGGGTAACCCGGTAGCCCTCGCCTTCCAGCGCCGCGACGCAGGCATTGCCCGAACTCAGCGAGATTGGCCGCTCGGAGGACCAGCCGCCCATCAGGACGGCGACGTGCTTGGGCATGGGTGGGCTCCGAATGACGCCGTAAGGCTTGGAGGATGTGACTGGGTCAGATTGCGTCGGCTGATACGCCGATCCGCTTGATCTCCCAATGCAGCGCGTAGCCCGAGTGTTCGCGAACGCGTCGGCGCACCTCCTCGCCAAGCCCCTCGATGTCGGCCGCGGTGGCCCCATCGCGGTTGATCAGGAAGTTGCAGTGCATCTCGGAGACCTGCGCGCCGCCCCGCGTCAGCCCCCGGCAGCCGGCGGCGTCGATGAGCTGCCAGGCCTTGCCGCCGTCCGGGTTCTTGAAGGTCGAGCCGCCGGTGCGCTCGCGGATCGGCTGCGCCGCCTCGCGGGCCGCGGTGACGCGATCCATCTCGGCTTCGATGGCTTCGCGGTCGCCCGGGCGACCGCGATAGAGGGCGCTCGTGAAGATCACGTCGTCGGGTGCGGAGCAGTGACGGTAGGAGAAGCCCATTTCGGCGTGGCTGAAACTGCGCAGGTTGCCGGCGCGGTCCACGCCACGCACCTCGAGGAGAACGTCGGTGGTCTCGCCGCCATGGGCGCCGGCGTTCATGCGCAGCGCGCCGCCGACCGAGCCGGGGATGCCGCGGTAGAAGGCGAGCCCGTCGAGACCCGCCTCGGCCGCGGCTTTGGCGAGTCGCATGTCAGGCACGGCGGTGCCGGCCCGCAGCGTATCGCCGTCCACCGCCACCGAGCCGAAGGGTTTTCCGCCGAGCCGGATCGTTACGCCGGGAATGCCGCCGTCGCGCACGATCAGGTTCGAGCCGAGGCCGATCACCGTAACGGGCACGGCCGGATCGAGCGCACCGAGCAGCAGCGCCAGATCCTCCTCGTCGGCCGGGCTGAACAGCACCTCGGCCGGACCGCCGACGCGGAACCATGTCAGGTCGGCGAGCGACTGGTTGGCGATCAGGCGGCCGCGCAGGGCAGGCGCGGCGGCGCGGATGTCGTCGATGAGTGACGCGGTCATCGGGGTTCCCTCACCCCTTCAAAGCCGTCAACTCACCCGGCAGCGCATAAGCCCACTGCGTGATCGTCCCCGCCCCGAGGCATACGACGTAATCGCCCTCCCCCGCATGGCCTGCGACGATCCCCGCGAGGTCCTCCGGCTTTTCCAGCGCCACGGCGTCGCGGTGGCCGCGAGAGCGGAGACCCGAGACGAGGGAGTCTCGGTCGATGCCCTCGATCGGGGCTTCGCCGGCAGCGTAGACCGGGGCGACGATGACGGTGTCGGCGTCGTTGAAGCAGGTGCAGAAATCGTCGAACAGCGATTGCAGGCGGGTGTAGCGGTGCGGCTGCACGATCGCGATGACCTTGCCGTCGGTGGAGGCGCGGGCCGCCTTGAGCACGGCGGCGATCTCGACGGGGTGGTGGCCGTAATCGTCGAAGATGATGGCGCCGTTCCACTCGCCGGTGCGGGTGAAGCGGCGCTTGACGCCGCCGAAGCCGGCGAGCGCCTTGCGGATCGCGTCGGCCGGCACACCGAGTTCGTGGGCGACAGCGAGCGCGGCGGTGGCGTTGAGCGCGTTGTGCTTGCCCGGCATCGGCAGGACGAGGTCCTCCATCTCGAGGCGCAGGCCGGGCCGGCGGTCGCGGATCATCACGCGAAAACGGCTCTGGCCGCCTCTGAGGTCGACGTCGAGCAGGCGCACGTCGGCCTGCGGATTCTCGCCGTAGGTGATGATGCGCCGGTCCTCGATATGGCCGACGAGGTCCTGCACGATCGGGTGGTCGATGCACATCACGGCGAAGCCGTAGAACGGCAGGTTGTCGATGAAGCGCCGGAAGGCGTCCTTGATCGCGTCGAACGAGCCGAAATGGTCGAGATGCTCGGGGTCGATATTGGTAACGATGGCGACGTCCGCCGGCAGCCTCAGGAAGGTGCCGTCCGACTCGTCGGCCTCCACCACCATCCACTCGCCCGCGCCCATGCGCATGTTGGTGCCGTAGGCGTTGATGATGCCGCCGTTGATCACGGTGGGGTCGAGGTTCCCGGCGTCGAGCAGGGTCGCGACGAGGGAGGTCGTCGTGGTCTTGCCGTGCGTGCCGGCCACCGCGACGCAGGACTTGAAGCGCATCAGCTCGGCGAGCATCTCGGCGCGGCGCACCACCGGCAGGCGGCGGTCGCGGGCGGCGATGAGCTCGGGGTTGTCGCGCTGGATCGCGGTGGAGACCACGACGATGGCGGCATCCTCGACGTTTTCGGCCGCATGCCCGACGAAGGTGCGGATGCCCTTCTCGGCGAGGCGCCGCACGTTCGCGTTGTCGTTCGCGTCGGAGCCCTGCACGGTGTAGCCGAGGTTCGACATCACCTCGGCGATACCGGACATGCCGATGCCGCCGATGCCGATGAAGTGGATGGGTCCGAGTTTATCCGGCAGCTTCATAGGGTGCGTTCCGTCTTGGGCGCCGAAGCGAACATACGAAAAGAATCAGGTGCGGGCGGCGGTCTCGACGACGAGTGCCGCCAGACGCTCGGCCGCGTCGAGAATGCCCGCGGTTTTGGCGGCCTTGGCCGCTGTGGTCAATTTTTCGGGGTTTCCGAAGAAGTCGACCAACTCGGCCGTCAGCCGGTCCGGGGTGAAAGCGGTCTGCGGCAAGTGCAGCGCCGCTCCGATCGCACTGAGCGTCTCGGCGTTCGCCGCCTGATCCTGGTCGAGGGCGCCGGGGAGCGGCACCAGGATCGACGGACGGCCGATCGCGGCGAGCTCGGAGACCGTCGAGGCGCCGGAGCGTGCGACGATCAGGTGGCTGCGCGCCATGCGGCCCGGTAGATCGCGAAAGAACGGGGCGGCTTCGATGCCGGCGAGGCCCATGGCGAGGTAGCGGTTCTGAACCGCCGTCAGGTCTTCCGGCCGGGCCTGCTGGACGATATGCAGCCGGTTGCGGAGGTCCGCCGGCAGCGCCTCGATCGCGGCGGGCACCACGTCGCTCATCACCCGCGCGCCCTGGCTGCCGCCGAAGACGAGGAGGTGGAGCGGGCTGCCCGGTTCGAGCGACGGATAGGGCGTGTCGGCGACCGCCAATACGGCGGGGCGGATGGGGTTGCCGGTATGGACGCGCCGCGCGGTGGCCTTCACCGGCACGCCGCGCACATCCTTGAAACCGGTGGCGATGACGCGGGCGCCGCGGGCCAGAAATCCGTTGGCCCGGCCCATTACCGCGTTCTGCTCGTGCAGGATCGTCGGTACGCGCAGCATCTGTGCGGCGAGGACTGGCGGCACGGTCGGGTAGCCGCCGAAGCCGATCACGGCCGCCGGGTTCAGCCGGCGGATCTCCTTCGCGGCACGGCCGAAACCCCGGCCGAGCGTGCCGATCGCGCCGGCGCGCTGGAGGATCGAGCGGCCGGACGGCGTCGCCGAAGTGATCGTGACGATCTCTTCCGCAGGAAACTCGCCGGAGATCGAGTCGACCCGCGCATCGGTGGCGAGCGCCACGCGGATGCCGCGGGCCTTCAGGGCGTAGGCGAGACTCTCGGCGGGAAACAGGTGTCCGCCGGTCCCGCCCGCGCAGACCAGAACGAGGGGTTGGAAGACCGTCACTGCATCAGACCGGGCACGGCCGAGGGGGTCGTGCCGGGCGGACGCTGGCCGAGCGCGGTGGTGCGGGGCCGCTTGCGGGTGAGCGCCACCAAAAACCCCATGCCGAGCGCCAGCGAGATCAGCGACGAGCCGCCGTAGGAGACGAAGGGCAGCGTCATGCCCTTGGCCGGCATGAGCTGCGTGTTCACCGCCATGTTGATGCAGGCCTGGAGCCCGAAGAGCGTTGTCAGTCCGGTGATGGCGAGCCTCGAGAAGGTGTCGTCGGTACGTCGCGCGAGCTTTAGGCCCCGCATGACGATGTAGGCAAACAGCGCGACGAGACCGAGGCAGACCAGCACGCCGAACTCCTCGCCGGTCACGGAGAAGATGAAGTCGGTATGTGCATCCGGAAGGTGGCGCTTGGCGACGCCCTCCCCCGGCCCGGTGCCGAGCCAGCCGCCGGAGGTGAAGGATTCGCGCGACCAGAATTCCTGGAAGCTGTCGCCGGAATCCTTGTCGAGGAAGCGGTTGATGCGCTCCTTGACGTGGTGGAGGAAGGTGTAGGCGGCCAGCACGCCGACGAGCCCGGCGGCGCCGAGACCCGCAACCCAGAACCAGTGCAGGCCGGCGACGAAGAACAGCGTGCACCAGACGATGGTGATGAGCATCGTCTGCCCGAAATCGGGTTGCAGGATCAGCGGCACGATCGTGATCGGCAGGAGCGCCATGGCGAGGATGCCGCCGGGCATGTCGCGCCGTTGCGCGCCCTCCGAAAAGGCCCAGGCGGCGACGACCACGAAGGCGGGCTTCACGAATTCCGAGGGCTGCAGGCCGAAGGGGCCGAACTGGATCCAGCGATGCGCGCCCTTGATCTCGGGCCCGAACTTGCCGGCGAGCACGCAGAGCGCGACGCCCGCGACCCACGTCACCAGGGCGAAGCGCCGGATGTGGCGCAGCGACAGGAACGAGACGGCGATGATCAGCCCGATGGTCGGCGCGAGATACATCGCCTGACGGTTCAGGAAGTAGAAGGTCGGCAGGCCGATGCGCTCGGCCACCGGCGGTCCGCCGCCCATCAGGAAGACCAGGCCCGCCACCATCAGGCAACCGAGCCCGGCGAGCAGGCCGCGATCCACGGTCCACCACCAGTCGTTCAAGGGCGTGCGCTCGGCGCGGGACATCATGGCGGGTGGTGACCTCCGGCAGGCCGCGCGAATGGGCGCCACAGCCGGCCGGGATCGTGAAAGGGAATGGTAAACACTTCCTTAGAGAGGCCCGCGCTTGGCCTGAAAATGCCCTTTCCACCAGTGGGCTGAGAGATTGGAGCACCGGGCAATGTACTTAAGGTCGTATTATGAATTACGGAGAGAGTGTGATGTCCACCAGCCCGCTTACGAACTCGATGTGTTCCTCAAAATGGGCCGGGTCGAAGTATCGGGTTCGGACTCGATGCCTTTTATCTGCTTGACTGCGGAACCGACGCAGTTTCGAACTTGGAATGAAGTAATCCAATGTTTGCATCGCAAAAGACCGCTTTGAAGGATGCCAAGCTGGCAGCGCTCGATCGCGTGCAGGGCATCATCGAGTTCGATCTCTCCGGTACGATTCTCGATGCCAACCCGAATTTCCTGGCGGCCGTCGGCTACACGCGTGCCGAGATCATCGGACGTCATCACGGCATCTTCGTCGATCCCGATTACCGGAACTCGAACGAGTATCGCGACTTCTGGGACAAGCTGCGCGAGGGCCAGTTCCAGGCCGGGCAGTTCAAGCGCGTCGCCAAGGCGAGCAACGACATCTGGATCGAGGCCTCCTACAATCCGTTGCTCGGACGTGACGGCAAGCCTTATCGCGTCGTGAAGTTCGCCACCGACATCACCGCGCAGATGAAACTGCTCGGCGACCTGCGGACCATGATCGACCGCAATTTCGGCGAGATCGATCAGGCCCTCGGCCGCTCGACCGAGGAATCGCGCACGGCCCTCGATGCGGCCCGTTCCACATCGAGCAGCGTCGGGACCATGGCCGCCGCGACGGAGGAACTTGCGGCGTCGGTCGCCGAGGTCTCCCAGAGCATGGCCAAGTCCCAGACCGCGACCGAGAGCGCCTTCGAGCGTGTGCAGGAGGCCGGCGACTACACCAAGCGGCTCTCCGTCGCCGCCAACGCGATGAGCGGGATCGTCGGCCTGATCAACACCATTGCCGCGCAGATCAATCTGCTCGCCCTCAACGCCACCATCGAAGCGGCACGGGCCGGCGATGCCGGACGCGGCTTCGCGGTGGTCGCGCAGGAGGTTAAGAGTCTTGCCGGGCAAGCCGCCCGTGCGACGGAGCAGATCAACGGCGAGATCCAGAGCGTTCAGGCGATCTCGAACGACGTCGTCGATGCGCTCGCCTCGATCCGCGGTTCGGTCGACACGATGCGCAGCCACGTGGTCGCGACGGCTGCCGCGGTGGAGGAGCAGTCGGCCGTGACCCGCGACATGTCGGCGAACATGCAGGATGCCGCTCGCGCCGTGGCGACGATCGCGGACAACATCACGGCGATTTCGTCGAGTGTCACCCAGGTATCGGACGCGGTGACGACCACGCGTGACGCGGCGCGTGTGCTGGCCCGCTGATCGGTCGGTGCAGCGCCGCTTAATGGAAGCCGCCTTCATGGACCCTCGATCCCGTGGCGGCCGGCCGTCGGGTTCCCGAGCCGACGGAGGCCGAACCGTCGACTTCTTGACTGAGTGGTGGATTTAACCTAGCAAAAGACAATTTTAAGTAATCCGGTATTATCGATCGCCGCAGGAATTCAGCTGCCGCCTTGCGATCGGAACATCGAATCACACTAACACCGGTTGTTTGACTGGTCGTCGGCGTCTTCGCGTGGGGCCGTAATCGTCGGGTCGCTCATGATAGAGTGCGATCAGATGTTTGCATTGAAAAAACATATCGAGACCGAAGCAACTCTCGCTGCGCTCGACAGGGTTCAAGGGATCATCGAATTCGATTTGTCCGGAATTATAATTAAGGCCAATGCAAATTTTCTCGGGGCAATCGGCTATTCGCTGGCCGAAATCGTCGGACAGCCTCATGGCATGCTGGTCGAGCCCGCCTACCGGCAGTCCCCGGAATACCGCGCCTTCTGGGACAAGTTGCGCGCCGGCGAGTTCCAGGCCGCACAGTTCAAGCGCATCGGCAAGGACGGCCGCGAGGTCTGGATCGAGGCCTCCTACAACCCGATCTTCGGACGGGACGGCAAGCCCACCAAGGTCGTCAAGTTCGCCACCGACATCACGCGCCAGAAGGCCGAGGACGCCGACCGCGCCAGCCAGATCGCCGCAATCCGCAAGGCGCAGGGCGTCATCTCCTTCACCCTGGACGGCGAGATCCTCGAGGCGAACGACAGCTTCCTGACGTTGACCGGCTACACGCTCGCCGAGATCAAGGGCCAGCACCACCGCATCTTCATCGATCCCGTGTATCGCGCGAGCGGTGACTACGCCGCATTCTGGGCTGCCCTGAAGCAGGGCATCTATCAGGCCGACCGCTACAAGCGCATCGGCAAGGGTGGGCTCGAGGTCTGGATCCAGGCGAGCTACAACCCGATCGTCGACGCCTCCGGCCGACCCTACAAGGTCGTGAAGTTCGCCACCGACATCACCGATCAGATCAACCTGCTCGCGCGGCTCGGCACCATGATCGAGGACATCGAGCATGCCGTGACGCGCTCGCGCCGCGAATCCGGCGCGGCGATCGGCGCAGCCCAAATGACCTCGGGCAGCGTCCAGACGATGGCCGCCGCGGCGGAAGAGCTCGCCGCCTCTGTCTCCGAGATCTCGCAGAGCATGGCGAAGTCGCAGGACGCCACCGACCTGGCCTTCGATCGCGTGCAGCAGGCAAGCGACTTCACGCGCCGGCTCTCGGATGCGGCGAGCTCGATGACCGGCATCGTCGGTCTCATCAACACCATCGCCTCGCAGATCAACCTGCTCGCACTCAACGCCACGATCGAGGCTGCCCGCGCGGGCGATGCCGGCCGCGGCTTCGCCGTCGTCGCGCAGGAGGTCAAGAACCTCGCGGCGCAGGCGGCGCGCGCAACGGATCAGATCAACGGCGAGATCAACAGCGTGCAGGCGGTCTCCAACGAGGTCGTCGGCGCCCTCGACTCGATCCGCGGCTCGGTCGAGATCGTGCGTAACCACGTCGTCGCCACCGCCGCGGCGGTGGAGGAGCAGAGCGCCGTCACGCGCGACATGTCGGCCAACATGCAGGACGCCTCCCGCGCCGTCAGCGACATCTCGGAGAACATCAACGCGATCTCGACCGCCGTCTCGGAGGTCTCCGACGCCGTCGCGACGACGCGCAACGCGGCGCAGGTGCTGGCCCGGTAGAATTCCCGCCGACGTGATTCCGGGGCCGCGAAGCGGTACCCGGACCCGAACGGCGCGCGAGGCGTGAAATCGATGACGGGTTGCGGCGCGTCGAGGCGGTCAACCCGCCTCTTGCGCGCCTCAGCCCAGCGCCTTGACCAACTCTCGGAAGCGGTCGCCCCGGATCTCGAAATTCCGGAACTGGTCGTACGAGGCGCAGGCCGGCGAGAGCAGAACCACGGGTTCGGCCGCTTCGGAAGCAGCGGCGGCTTCCGCCGCTTTCGCCGTGGCAATGTCGAGCGTCTCGCAGAGCGTGAAGGGCACGCGCCCGTCCAGCGTCTGCGCAAACGCCGCGCTCGATGCGCCGATCAGGTAGGCGTGGGCGACGCGGTCGAACAGTGGAGCCAGTCCTACGATCCCGCCCTCCTTCGCCTTGCCGCCGACGATCCAATGGACGTCGCGGAAAGCGGTGAGCGCCTTCTCGGTGGAATCGGCGTTGGTCGCCTTGGAATCGTTGACGAACAGTACGCGCCCGCGCCGTCCGACCTGTTCCATGCGATGCGCGAGACCCGGGAAGCTTTTCAGGGCGGCGGCCAGCGACTCGCCCTCGACGCCGAAGGCGCGCACGGCCGCGGCGGCAACGGCCGCGTTCTGCCAGTTATGGGCGCCGCGGAGCGACCCGATTCCGTCGAGGTCGGCGAGCACCGCCCCCTCCCCCTCGGTCACCCGGCCCTCTCGCGCGATCAGCTCCGCCTCGGCTTCGCCGTGACCCGCGACATGGACGCGGACCATCGGTCCCGTCCGCCGCCCGGCGATGGCCCTGCAATGCGCGTCGTCGACGCCGACGATGGCGAGGTCGGCCGATGCCACCACGCGCTCTTTGATGGCGGCATAGGCCTCCATGGTGCCGTGCCGGTCGAGATGGTCGGGGGTGAGGTTGAGCAGGATGCCGACGCTCGGCTTCAGCGACGGCGTCAGGTCGATCTGGAAGGTCGAGAGCTCGACGACGTGGATGCGTTCGCGCGACGGCGGTTCCAACAACAGGATCGCGGTGCCGATATTGCCGCCCATCTGCACGTCGTAGCCGGCTTGGGCCAGCACGTGGGCGATCAGCGCCGTCGTGGTCGATTTGCCGTTGGTGCCGGTGATCGCGACGAATGGGGCATCCGGCGCAACCGCCGCGCGCTCACGGCAGAAGATCTCGATGTCGCCGATGATCGGGATGCCGGCCGCCTTTGCCAGTTCCACCGTCCAGTGCGGCTCGGGATGGGTCAGCGGCACGCCGGGCGAGAGTACGAGCGCGGAGAAGCCGGACCAGTCCGCCTCGCGCGGGTCCGAGACGGTGATGCCGAGGCCGCGCGCCCGCTCGGCGCTCTCGGGGCTGTCGTCCCAGGCGATCACGTCGGCGCCGCCGGCCTTCAGCGCGTGGACCGTGGCGAGGCCGGAGCCGGCGAGGCCGAACAGGACGAGCTTTTGGCCGGCGAAGGTGGTGGCGGGCGTCATCGTCTCAGCGCAGCTTCAGCGTGGCGAGGCCGGCGAGCGCCAGGATCACGGCGATGATCCAGAAGCGGATCACGACCTGTGCCTCCTTCCAGCCCTTCTGCTCGAAATGGTGGTGGATCGGCGCCATCCGGAAGACGCGCTTGCCCGTGAGCTTGAACGAGGCGACCTGGATGATCACCGACATCATCTCCAACACGAACAGGCCGCCGACGATGGCGAGCACGATCTCGTGCTTCGTCGCCACGGCGATGGTGCCGAGAAGGCCCCCGAGCGCCAGAGAGCCGGTATCGCCCATGAAGATCTGCGCGGGCGGCGCGTTGAACCAGAGGAAGCCGAGGCCCGCTCCGATCACCGCACCCGTGACCACCGCGAGCTCGCCGGTGTCGCGGACGTAGTTCACCTGCAGGTAGCCGGCGGTGAAGGAATTGCCGACGAGGTAGGCGATGACGCCGAAGGTGCCGCAGGCGATCATCACCGGCACGATGGCGAGGCCGTCGAGACCGTCGGTGATGTTCACTGCGTTGCCGGCGCCGACGATGACGAAGGCCGCGAAGATGACCCAGAACCAGCCGAGGTTCAGCAGCGCGTCCTTGAAGACCGGGAAGGCGAGTTCGTTCTGCAGGCCGGCGGGCGAGTAGATCGAGATCAGCAGGCAGGCGGCGCCGGCGATGGCGGCTTCGAGCGCCAGCCGGAACTTGCCGGAAAATCCGAGATGGGACTGCTTCGTCACCTTGAGGTAGTCGTCGTAGAAGCCGATCGCGCCGAAGCCGACGGTGACGGCCAGCGTCACCCAGACGTAGTGGTTGCGCGGGTTGGCCCATAGGATCACGGCAACGAGAAAGCCCGCCAGGATCATCAGCCCGCCCATGGTCGGCGTGCCGCGCTTCACGAGGTGGGTCTGCGGGCCGTCCTCGCGGATCGGCTGGCCCTTGCCCTGGCGCAGGCGCAGCAGGGAGATGATCCAAGGGCCGAACCAGAACACGAACAGGCCCGCCGTGAACAGCGCGCCGCCGGTGCGGAAGGTGATGTAGCGGAACACGTTGAGCGCGTTGACGCTGCTCGACAGTTCCGAAAGGAGATAAAGCATGTCGGGGGCCGCGGTGTCAGGGAACGTGGCCGCGCTGCGTGACGGCCGGCGTCATTCGGTCAGGGCGCTACCTTGAGTGGTGCTTCCCGCGGATCGGTGCCGACCGCATAGCGGGCCTTCACCGCTTCGACAATCCTGCCCATCCGGATCGAGTTCGAGCCCTTCACCATCACGGCGTCACCCGGGCGCAGGCTGTCGAGCACCGCGTCGACGAGGTCCGCCGAGGTCGCGGCGGCGATGCCGCGGTTGGCCACCGGCAGAGCCTCGAACAGGTGGCGCATCATGGAGCCTGCCGTGAAGACGAGGTCGATGCCGCTGGCGCGGACCGCGTCGGCGAGTTCGCGGTGGCGCTGCTCGGCCGAGGGCCCGAGTTCCAGCATGTCGCCGAGCACGGCGATTCGCCGTCCACGTCCGCTGGTCTCGATGCCGCTGAGCGTCGCCAGGGCGGCGCGGATCGAGGCCGGGTTCGCGTTGTAGCTCTCGTCGACCAGAAAAGCCGCGCCGTCTCCGATGGTCAGCGCCGTGCGCTCGCCGCGCCCGACTGGGGGTTTGAGCCCAGCGAGCGAGATTGCGGCGCGGGCGAGATCCGCGCCGAGGGCGTGAACGACGGCGAGAACCCCCAGAGAATTCATCGCGGTGTGCCGGCCGGCCGTGCCGAGCTGATAGGTGACCGGCACGCCCATCACGCTCGCGTCGACCACCGACAGGTCGGGCCGGGTGACGATGCGGTTCGCCCGCACGTCGGCCTCCGCGTGCTCGCCGAAGCTGATCACGCGGCCGGCCTGCGAGGCGCGGGCATGGGCCAGCAACCGCTCGAAATTGGCGTTGTCGCGGTTGAAGATCGCGACCCCGCCGGGCTCGATCCCCGAGAATATCTCGCCCTTGGCGTCGGCGATGGCCGAGAGCGAGCGGAAGTGCTCGATATGCACCGGCTCGACGGTGACGACGAGCGCCACCTGCGGCCGGACCTGCGCCGCCAGCGGCACGATCTCGGCCGCGTGGTTCATGCCGATCTCGAAGACGCCGTAGCGGGCGCTCGAAGGCATGCGCGTCAGCGTCAGCGGCACGCCCCAATGGTTGTTGTAGGAGGCGACCGAGGCGTGGGTCTCGCCTTGGGCCGAGAGCACGTGGCGCAGCGCCTCCTTGGTGCCGGTCTTGCCGACGGAGCCCGTCACCGCGACGATGCCGGCGCTTGAGCGGGCGCGGGAGGCGATGCCCAGCGCACGCATGGCGTCGAGGACCGGGTCTTCGCTGCCGGCGGCGACCGCGAGCACCGGGCCGGCGTCTGCGAATTCTTTCGCGCGGTCCTGGGAGACCACGGCCGCACCGGCGCCGTTCTCCAGGGCACCGCGCACGAAGGCGTGCCCATCGCGGGCTTCACCCCTGATCGCGAAAAAGAGGTCGCCGGGTTGCAGCGTGCGGGTGTCGATCGAGGCGCCGGTGATGGCGCGTGCGTCGCCGTGAAGGAGGCCGCCGGTAGCCGCTTCGAGCGCGGCCGGCGTCCAGAGGGAGGTCGTGTCGGTCATGCGGCCTCCGATTGATCGTGACGGACGCGAGCGCCACCCTCCCCCGCAGAGGGGAGAGGGTTTTGCGAGACTATGGCGCGCGAGGCGAGCAACCCAAAAATCACGTCAGCTCCGCAATCGCAGCGCGGACCGCGTCGTGGTCCGAGAAGGGGAGCACGCGGTCGCCCACGATCTGGCCGGTTTCATGACCCTTGCCAGCGACGACGAGCACGTCGCCCGGCTGGAGGCCCCGCACGGCTTTGCGGATCGCCTCGGCCCGGTCGCCGATCTCCTCCGCACCCGGCGCCTGGGCAAGGATGGCGGCGCGGATCGCGCCCGGCTCCTCCGTGCGCGGGTTGTCGTCGGTGACGATGACGCGGTCGGCGAGGCGCTTGGCGATCTCGCCCATGACCGGCCGTTTGCCGGTGTCGCGGTCGCCGCCGCAACCGAAGACGAGGACGAGACGTCCGCTGGCGAAGAGACGGAGCGCCGCCAGCACGTGCTCCAGCGCTTCGGGCTTGTGCGCGTAGTCGACGAGGCAGAGGCCACCATTCGCTTCGCCGATTCGCTCCATGCGGCCGGGCACGCCGGTGAGGGATTCGAGCGCCGAGAACACACCGGCCGGATCGGCCGCGCCGCCCGGTGTCGCCAGGGCGAGGCCGGCTGCGACCAGCGCGTTCTCGACCTGGAAGCCACCGACCAGGGGCAACTTCACGGTGTAGGTCGTCTCGCCCTCCAGACCGGGGCCGCGCAGAGTCAACGCCTGCGAAAACCCTTCGGTGCGGGCATCCTCGAGACGGATGTAGTGGCCGCCGCGACCCGTGGTGCGGATCTCGTGTCCGGCCGCGTCTGCGGTGTCGACGACCCGCTCGGCATACGCGCCGTCGGCGTTGACGATCACCGGCCGGCCCTTGGGCAGCAGCGTCGTGAACAGCCGAAGCTTCGCCTGCAGATAATCCTCGATCGTCGGGTGATAATCGAGATGGTCGCGCCCGAGATTGGTGAAGCCGGCGGCCGCGAGTTCCACGCCGTCGAGCCGGCACTGCTCGATACCGTGCGACGAGGCCTCCATGGCGAGGTCGGTGACGCCGTCATCGGCCAGCCGCGCCAGCGTCTCGTGCAGCGTCACCGGGTCGGGCGTGGTCAGCGAGCCGTAGGCCGCGCCCGCATTCGTGACGATGCCGACCGTGCCGAGGCTCGCGGATTCGCGGCCCAGTGTCGAGAGAATCTGGCGGACGAAGTCGGCGACCGAGCTCTTGCCGGAGGTGCCGGTGACGGCGACCACGGTTTCGGGCTGGCGGCCGGAGAAGCGGGCGGCGGCGAGCGAGAGGGCGCGGCGCGCGTCGGGCACCGCGATCCAGGCGGTTGCGGCCGGCAGATCCGCCGGCCGCTCGCCCTCGCCGACGATTGCAACCGCACCGGACGTGGCGGCCTTCGCGGCAAACAGCCGGCCGTCGGCCTTGGTGCCGGGGATCGCGACGAAGATGCCGCCCGGGACGACCTTGCGGCTGTCTGCGGTGATGGCGGTGACGGCTTGATCCGCGACGTCGGCGTCGGGGAACAGGCTGGCGAGCCGCGCCCCGCTCACCGGCCGTCGACCATGTTGGCGTGATAGGCGCCGAGCTTCGTCATCAGCGGGAACGGCTTGGCGGGCGGGTCGAATTGCGGCGGCAGGCCGAGGATCGGCGCGACGCGTTCGAGGATCTTACCCGTCACCGAACCCGAATTGTAGGCGGCGGTGGCGTAGCCGCCAGTCTCGGGCAGGCCCTGCGGCTCGTCCATCAGCGTCACGAAGAGATACTTCGGCTTGTCCATCGGGGCCGCCGCGAAGAAGGTCGTGAACAACCGGTTCTTGTTGTAGCGCCCGCCGATGACCTTCTCCGCCGTGCCGGTCTTGCCGCCGACGTAGTAGAGCGGCACGGCAGCCTTTCGGGCCGAGCCCTCGACGGCGTTGAGGCGCATGATGAAGCGCATCGCTTCGCTGTTCTGGGTCGAGATGACGTGGGTCGACTTGGCGCGGGCGGTGGCCTCGTCGGTCTTGAGGAAGGTCGGGACGATGTAGTCCCCGCCGTTGATGATCGCGCCGACGGCGGCGGTGGCCTGGATCGGGGCGACGGCGATGCCGTGGCCGAAGGCGATGGTGATCGTGTTGATCTCGCTCCAGCGCTGCGGAAGGATCGGCGAGGCGCTCTCGGGCAACTCGGTCCGCATCCGGTCGAGCAGGCCCATCTTGCGCAGGAAGGCCTTGTGGCCAGGGATGCCGACGCCCAGCGCCATCTTGGCCGAGCCGATGTTGGAGGAGTGGGTGAACACCTCCGGCATCGTCAGCACGCGGCCGGTGGCGTGGTAGTCGTGGATGCGCTGGCGGCCCCAGTTCAGCACGCCGCCGCGGGTGTCGAAGGTCGAGTTGACGTTGTACTTGCCGGAATCGAGCGCCATGGCGAGGGTCATCGCCTTGAATGTCGAGCCCATCTCGTAGACGCCGACGTTCATCCGGTTGATGCGGTCGGCCGAGAGCGCGTCCTTCGGCTCGTTCGGGTCGAAATCCGGATAGGAGGCGAGCGCGATCACCTCGCCGGTGTTCACGTCGAGGATCATCGACGCGCCGGCCTTGGCCTTGAAGTGCTCGATGCCCTTCACGAGCTCATCGCGCACCGCGAATTGCGCCCGCAGGTCGAGGGAGAGCTGCACCGGCGCCAGGTCGGCCTGCTTGGCGACGAAGCCGAGGCTGTTGAGGGCGCCGTTGCCCTGGTTGTCGATGTACTTTTCCATACCGGCGATGCCGATATTGTCGAGGTTGGTCGCGCCGATGATGTGGGCGGCGGCGACGCCGTTCGGGTAGACGCGCTTGTGGTCGGGTAGGAAGCCGACGCCGGGGATGCCGAGGCGATGCACCTCGAGCTGCTGCTTCGGCGTGATCTCGCGCTTGACCCAGACGAAGCCCTTCTTGGTGGAGAGCTTCGTACGCAGCTCCGAGGCATTCAGCTCGGGCAGCACTGCGGTCAGAAGCTCGACGGCCTCGTCCTTATCGTAGATCTTGCGCGGCTCGGCGAAGACCGAGACCGTGCGGATATCGGTGGCGAGGATCTCGCCGTTGCGGTCGATGATGTCGGGGCGGATCGCGGTGGTGGCCGCGGCGGCGACACGGTGGTCGTCGGTACCGGAGCCCGGCGTCGCCGCCATGATGACGAGGCGGATGCTGATCGCGCAGAAGACCATGCCGAAGCCGAGGCCGACGATGCCGACGCGGGCGAAGGACCGCTCGATCGCGAGCCGGAACATCTTCCGGTAGAGGCCGACGAGAAAGGGCGCGCGAGGCTCGACGGCAACGAAGCGCTCGGGCGCGTCGTCCCCTTGCACATCACTTTCATGCGCGGCGGCCTCGGGCTCTGCCTGGTCCGCCACCTGGTGGTGCGCAACCTGCGACGCGTCCATCGCGGCGTGGGCGTCCGAGGCCGGCACGTCCTGATCCTGCGGAGGGTGTTCGGACACGGGATTTACCTCGAAGCCGTATTCGGCGTGCGGGTGCTGACGGTGCGGGTCGTCGTGGAGCGCGTGATCGAGCCGGTGGTGCGCGGCTCGTCGGCCTTCGCCGTCGGCTTGTCCTTCGGCGTCGCGGTGGCGGCGAGCAGCCGGCCGATCTCGTCGCCGCGATCGGGGCGGGCCGGCAGGTCGGACATCCGCGCCAGATGGTCGGTGCCGATCGGCTCCAGCGCGAGATGGCGCTCGACCGCAGCCTGCAGGCGATCCGGGCGGGTGAGCAGCTGCCATTCGGCGCGCAGCACCGCGATGGCCTGACGCTCCTTGTGCAGCTCGGTCTTCCGCTTCGAGACCTGAGCCGACTGGTACAGCGTGTCGTACTTCGTCGAGTAGGCGTAGACGGCCGCCGCCATCAGGCCGAAGACCGCCAGGAAGTTCAGAAGACGGATCATCGTGCTGAACCTTGATGCTGGCGCCTCAAGGTCCGTCCGCCGTGAAGGCGGCGGCGCGCATGCGCGCTTGCCAACGGCCGAAGGCAGAAAGACCCGTAGTGGACGGCCGTTGGTGTCACCGGCGCGATCCTCCGCGAAGGCCGGCGGTTGCCGGAAGGATGGCGAGCGCCTGGACCGCGTCGAGCGGCTCGGGCACGGGGGCGTCGGTGCGCTCGGCGGCACGAAGTTTTGCGGAGCGCGCGCGCGGGTTGACGTGGCACTCGTGCTCGGAGGGCAGGACCGGCCCTTTGGTGACGGGCGAAAAGCTCTTCGGCGCCGGCCGCTCGACGCTCGGCACGTGGCGCGAGGCCTGGACGGCACGGCCGCTGCGGGCCGAGAGGAACTGCTTGACGATGCGGTCTTCCAGCGAATGGAAGCTCACCACCGCGAGACGGCCGCCGGGCTTCAGGATGCGCTCGGCCGCGTGAAGCGCAGCGACCAGTTCGCCGAGTTCGTCGTTCACCGCGATGCGCAGGCCCTGGAAGCTGCGTGTCGCGGGGTTTAAGTGACTGCCGGGATCGACCCGGACCACGCCGGCGATCAGTTCGGCGAGCTGGCCGGTGGTCGTGATCGGTGCACGGCGGCGAGCCTCGATGATGGCGCGGGCGACGGCGCGGGCGCGGCGCTCCTCGCCATAATGGAAGAAGATGTCGGCGAGCCATTCCTCGTCGGCCTCGTTGACGAGGTCGGCCGCGCTCTGGCCTTCGCTCGACATGCGCATGTCGAGGGGGCCGTCGTTGCGGAACGAGAAACCGCGTTCGGCCTGGTCGAGCTGCATCGACGAGACGCCGATATCGAGCACCACCCAGTCGGCATGCGGTTCGCCCTCGGCCTGCACCAGCGTGTCGAGGCTGCCGAAGCGGCCCTGGACGAGGCGGAGCCTGTCGCCGGATTTGGCCTGAAGTGCCGCGCCGTCGGCGATGGCGCTGGCGTCGCGGTCGATACCGATGACGCGGACATCCGGGTCGCAATCGAGCAGCGCGCGGGTGTAGCCGCCGGCTCCGAAGGTGCCGTCGACGGCGAGGCCCGGTCCCTTGGGATCGAGGGCGTCGAGCACTTCGGCCATGAGAACCGGTACGTGCGGCCCCTCGCCGGGCGTGCCCCTGCGCGGCGGCCGGGTCATCGCGCGACCTCGCGCACCACCGAAGGCGGAATCGCTGCGAATCTCGTCGTTTCCGAAGACAACCGGCTCATGCGATCCTGCAACGCGCGGGGACCGCACCAGGGCGGTCCGGGCAGAAGTGGCGGCACCGAGCGCACGGCGGCCATGGACCCGCGCACGAACCCTCGTCCAGCAACCTAGACGAGAGTCCGCCGATCCGAAAATCACCTTGAGCGGGTTCGATTCGGGTACCATGAGCCTTCGAGCGCCGTCAACGAGCGTGGCCTTGCGGAGCGGGCCTCGTCGAAACAGACCTCAGCAAGGTTAACCGAGCGTCAAAACGGCTGCGGATTTCGGGGTGATCGACCTGAAATCCGCGTGTCGAAAAATGATGGAATCAGCCGGCCTTTAAGCCGGGTTCTGTAGGGCCCGGGCGCCTTGCGGCACCCGGACGTGGCGGCCATTCCTCTGGGACGATCGTCACCGACCGCCTCGAGCAACCAACCCGGGCGACGGGCCTGGAGAGCGGGCCTGCTTGTCCCCTCGCGGGGATAAGCGTGTCGCCCCTATTCGGTCTTGCACCCGGTGGGGTTTGCCGTGCCGTCCGCGTTGCCGCGTCCGCGGTGCGCTCTTACCGCACCCTTTCACCCTTACCTCGCAAGCGAGGCGGTCTGCTCTCTGTGGCACTGTCCCTAGGGTCGCCCCCGCCGGACGTTATCCGGCACCGTCTCTCCATGGAGCCCGGACTTTCCTCCCCGCACCTGTCGCGAGACCTGCGCGGAGCGGCCGCCCGGCCGACTGATCCGGGGCGGATGTGCGCCGCGGTCGCCTCGGCGGTCAAGGAGATTCGCCGGATGCCGGCCTGCCTGCTTTTCGGGCCTGCCCGGATTTTCGGCGGCCGGTTGCGAGCCCTGGCCGACGGGATCACTCTTCCGGTCGTCGAGGCCGCGGGCCGTCGGGCCGGGTCTCTCACCATGCAGGAGGTCGCGCCATGTCGACGGAAACGCAATGGAGCCTGGACGCCGTTCACGCCCTGCGGGAGATGGCCCGCGAGGGTCTGACGCTTCCGCTGATCAGCCTGAAGCTAAAGCGCCCGGTCGAGGCCGTCGCCGCCAAGCTCGCCGAACTCGGTATAACGCCGGCAGCCAGTCCCTAACCGACTGTCGTCCCGGGACTCGCCGAAGGCGAGAATCCAGGATCTACGACTGGCCGCAGCGTGTTGGGCGGATCCCCGGGTTCCGGTACGCGGCCCCAGGATGACGGCGGGGTGCCTGCGAGTGAGCAAAAACCCCAAAAATTACCAGCTGCCGGTGTTCTCCATCGAGGCCCACGGTTCCTGCGGAGGCTTACGCTCACCCTTCTGGAGAAGCTCGATCGAGATCCCGTCCGGCGACTTCACGAAGGCCATGTAGCCGTCGCGCGGCGGCCGGTTGATGGTCACGCCCTTGTCCTGCAGGTTCTTGCAGAAGGCATAGATGTCGTCGACCTGATAAGCGAGGTGCCCAAAGTTGCGGCCGCCGGAATAGCTCTCGGGATCCCAGTTCCAGGTCAGCTCGATTTCTGGAGCCTTTTCGGAGGTCGCACGGCCGGCATCGTCAGAAGCGGCGAGGAAGACGAGCGTGAAGCGGCCCTTCTCGTTCTTGACCCGGCGGATTTCCTGAAGCCCGAAGGTGTTCACGTAGAAGTCGAGCGCCGTATCGAGGTCCGCCACGCGGACCATCGTGTGCAGATATTTCATCAGGCTGCTATCTCTTTGTTTTTATGGGGGATTTTTCTTCGGTCTGATCAAAAACTGACAAGAGTGACTCTCTGCCGCGACGGCCTGCAGAAGTTCGTCAATCGCCGCGGTAGCTAGGGCCTGATAATCCGGCGAGTAGGCCGCATAGATCTCCGTGATCGAAAACCCCTGCATCCTATGGCCGAGCTGCCCAGACAGCTCTTCGAATGAAACGCACTCCGTCCCCACATCCAAGGTACGACCGGGGGTCTTTGATTCCGTAGGTTCACCCGCCCATCGATTCCGAGCTCACGGGCGGCCACCGTTCCTCGAGATCGACGCGTGACGCGACGGAGACGCCCGGTCAGGCCGCTCCCTCGATCAGGTCGCGGATACGGGTGGCGAGCGTCTCCAGCACGAACGGCTTGGTCAGGACCTGCATCCCGGGACGCAGATGCCCGTTCCCGAGCACGGCGTTCTCGGCGTAGCCGGTGATGAAGAGCACTTTCAGGTCGGGCCGCCGCTCCCGGCCGGCATCGGCCATCTGGCGGCCGTTCATGCCGCCCGGCAGGCCGACATCTGTGACCAGCAGATCGATGCGCACGTCGGACTGCAGCACCTTCAGGCCTGCCACGCTGTCGGCAGCTTCGATGGCGGTGTAGCCGAGGTCCTCCAGAACCTCGGTCACGAGCATCCGTACCGAGGGCTCGTCGTCGACGATCAGCACCGTCTCGCCCTGGCCGGCACGCCCGACTTCGTCGAGCCGTCGCGTGACGTCGTTCTGGTCGGCATCGCCGTAGTGGCGCGGCAGGTAGAGGCAGACCGTCGTCCCCTCGCCGAGTTCGGAATAGATCCGGACCTGCCCTCCGGACTGTCGCGCGAAACCGTAGACCATCGACAGACCAAGGCCGGTGCCCTCGCCGATGGGCTTGGTCGTGAAGAACGGCTCGAACACCTTGGTCATGAGGTCTGCGGACATCCCGGTCCCGGTGTCGGAGACGCACAGGCTGAGGTACTGGCCCGGCGGCATGTCGTGCTGGCGGGCCCCGGCCTCGTCCATCCACTTGTTGGCGGTCTCGATGGTGATGCGGCCGCCTTCCGGCATCGCATCGCGGGCATTGATGCAGAGGTTCAGCAGCGCGTTCTCGAGCTGGCCCGGATCGATCAGCGCCGGCCATATTCCGGCAAGGCCGACCACTTCCAAATGGATCGCCGGGCCGACCGTTCGCCGGACGAGCTCTTCCATCTCCGCGACGAGACGGTTCACGTTGGTGGGTTTCGGGTCGAGGGTTTGCCGGCGCGAGAAGGCGAGCAGGCGGTGCGTCAGGGCGGCGGCGCGCTTGGCCGCGCCCTGCGCCACCGTCATGTAGCGGTCGATCTCGGTGAGGCGGCCCTGGGCCATGCGTGTCTGCATCAGCTCGAGCGAACCCGAGATGCCGGCCAGCAAGTTGTTGAAGTCGTGTGCCAGGCCCCCGGTGAGTTGGCCGACAGCCTCCATCTTCTGACTCTGGCGCAGGGCTTCCTCGGTCCTGGCGAGGGTCTCGGCCTGGAGCTTGGCCTCGGTCACGTTTCGCACGGAGGCGTAGATGAGGCCGTCGCGCGGCACCGCGTTCCAGGACAGCCAGACCTCGCTGCCGTCCTTGTGCCGGTAGCGGTTCTCGAAGGTGATCTGGGGCTCGCCGCGTGCCAGGCCGGCCGCGGCCGCCAAGGTGGAGGCGACGTCGTCGGGATGCACGAAGTCCAGGAAGGGCCGGGTCCTCATCTCCGCCTCGCTCCAACCGAGCGTCGCCGGCCAAGCCGGGTTGAGGCTGACGAAGTATCCGTCGAGGTTGGCCACGCAGAGCATGTCCGATGAGGCCTGCCAGATCTGGTCGCGCTCGGCCGTGCGGTCGGCGACCTGACGCGCGAGGTCGACCTCGGTCTGCTTGCGCGCCGTGACGTCGTGGACGAACACGTGGAAGCCGTCGACCGAACCAGCCGCCGTGCGGCGGGGCAAATAGCGGATCTCTGCGACGCGGGGCTCCCCGTCGCGGCGTGGCCAGTCGAGCTCGAAGGTGACCGCATCGCCCGCCAAGGCCCGATCCATGTATGGCTTGCGGGCCGCGTAGGCTTCCGGGCCGAGGAGGTCCCTCACGTCCCGGCCAACGATGTCCTCGGCGGGTATCGAGAACCAGTCGTCGTAGGCCCTGTTGGCGAAGCGATAGACGTGGTCGGCGCCGATGAAGGAGATCAAAACCGGCAGCGCGTCCGTGATGAGACGGAGCTCGCGCTCGCCCGCCTCGGCACGCTTCTCGACGGTCCGCCGCTCGGTGATGTCCGAAAAGAAGATAGCGACGCGATGCGAATCCGGGTCGCCGGTCCGCAGGGCGCGCACCTCGAACCAGCGTCCGAACACGTCCGCGTAATGCTCGAAATGCGCCGGCTCGCCGGTCAGCGCGACGTCGCCATAGGTGTCGAACCAGTGTCGCTCCAGGTTGGGCGCGAACTCGCTCACCCACCGGCCGGCGACGTCGGCGCCCGTCTGCCGCACGAAGGCTGGATTGGCCTCCAGGATGCGGTAATCGACGGCGTGGGTGCCCTCGAACCTCATCTCGACGATGCAGAAACCGACCTCGATGCTTTCGAACAGGGTTCGGTAGCGCGCCTCGTTCTCGCGCAGGGCGACCTCGGCGAGGGTACGCTCGGTGACGTCGTGACCTTCGACGAAGATGCCGCTGACGGCCCCGTGCGCATCGGTGATGGGCTGGTAGACGAAGTCGAGATAGCGTTCGTTGACCGGACCGCCCGGCACGGCCTGGACGTCGTATCTGGCGCCTGTCGCCCGGTGCGCCTTGCCCGAGCGAAACACTGCGTCGAGCAGGTCGACGTAGCCCTGTGCGGCCGCGTCCGGCAACGTCTCGGCAACCGTGCCGCCGACCACGGCGCGATGATCGATGGCGCGCTGGTAGGCGGCGTTCGTGAGCGCGAAGCGGTGATCGGGACCGCTGAGGAGGGCGATGAAACCCGGAGCCTGCTCGAACATCTGGGCAAGTGAAGCGGATCGGGCGCGCAGCATCCGCACTTCGGCTTCGAGTTGCTCGCGTGACAAGTCTTCCGGGTCCGGGAGGGGCGGTGTCTGCATGCGGGGCGGGATAGCGCGTGATTGTGTTGGACGCGAGGACTTCAACCTTGGCCGACGGTCGGCGCACCGATCTCATCGGAACATCCTATGCGTCGTCGACAAGCCGGCAGCCTGGGAGGGTCGAGTGTCCGAACTGAAAAACGACAACGGCAAAGTGTTGCCGAGGGGCAAGTTTCTACGTTCCGAACAGGGCCGGACTGCCATTGGACAATCAGGCGCATGGCCGAGGCGCCAAGGCGCGGCCGGCCAAAGCGGCCGGCACCAAAACCAAGGTTGAGATTGCCGTTCCGGCACTCGGCCAAAAGACGCCCGTCTCGATCGGCTGCAAACACGGGTTCGTCCGGTGCTTTTTCCTGACCAGCGCAGCCACCGATCACCGGGCGCAACCGCCGGGGCTCTTCGATCCGGCCAACCCGGCGAGCGAGGTCTGAGCCGACCGCTCGAAGGCTCACGGAACCTATCTCGCGAAACACGACCAGCCGAGACTTTGCCAGCAGCCTGCTCGAGCGCTTCGCCTGGATCAAATCCCGGCCTGTAGCAGGCTGAAGGAAGTTCGGGACGGGCTCAGAGGCTCGCTCTACGACACGCGGCCAGACCGACGGAATGCCAGTCCGATCCCGTCGAGGTGGCTGGCGTCGTCAAATTGTGGGCCGTACCAGCCGATCGCGCGGTACTTCGGCCTATCCGGGCGGCCCGATCGGACACCGGCATCCCCTGCGCAATCAGGTACAGGACGCCGCTTTTTGGCTGAAATACGGACCTTCGTTCATCCGCCGGAGACGCGCGGACAGGCCCCGTGGACGTTCTCGATGAAGCCGGCAATCAGTCGCTCACCGCAGTTGCTCAAAGCCTCGAGGCAATCATGCGCATCACGATCAGGTTGCCGCTGCAATTCGATCGTTTCAGGATATCCGGAGCATTAAAGCTCTAGATATCGCAATTTCAAACAAATCGATACGGCATAGAAAATCGCAGCATAGCGTTATATCAAGCGTGCAACAGCCCTTCGGCGGCGACGTGAATTGTGAAAGCCTTGCCCTCGTCGATCCAGCCCGGTCCCTCCTGACCGGCGTTGATCATTTTGATCTCGTTGGCGTCAGAGGTATACATGTGCACGCCCGCCTTCGTGTTGAAGAACCGCTCCATGGTCTCGCCACCGGATCCAACCGCGTTCGGATCGACATAGGCTTGGAACGCGACGCCTTCGTAGTGGTAATCCGGTAGGGCTTTGAGAACCTGATCGCGTTCAGCTGTACTCGTGGTCAAGAAATGATCGCCTGTCACGGTATTGAAGAATCGAAAAACGTCCTCGGTACCCGGCCCGATATCGGGCGTAGATCCGACGACACCTTCAAGATGATAACTGGGCAGGTTCTTGAGCACTTGATGAAGCTCGTTTTCGCTTGTCGTAAACAGATGGTCTCCCGAAATGCCATCGTATAACCGATACACCGCATTTTGATGCTGCTCAGCTGAGCCGGCTGTGTATTGGCTGACATCGTAGGTGGCCGTGTCGTTCGCTCTGTACAGGTTTGCTGACGTAGCGACAGGCAATCCGGTGTTGGAGAAGGCATCGGCACCAAGCTGCGTGTGATCGTCGAACGTAAAGCTGTCGACATAGAGGTCTCGATCTTGTCCTGGTCCAGTATAGAGATCGTTGAGGAATGTAACCGAGACCCGATGAGCCGAACTGAAGTCACCGAAAAAGAAAAATTCTTCGGTATCGCCCAGCGCATGAGCGGCTGTGGCAGTCAATACATCCCCGATTTGTATGCCGTCGACTTTGACGACGAACTGCGCATCGCCAAGATAATTATCTTCCGAAATCTTGAAGCCGATCCGGTTTGTCATGGACGTCGTCTCCCAGGAAATATGACCTATAAGCATGGTGATCAAAAATTCAGCATTGGGAAAGTTTTTTAGCGAATTATTAACTGCGATTATTACCTAGGAGATTTCTAACGCTTTGGAATTACAGCAGTCCAAATCCTAACATTTATCTATAAACCAACGATCCAGCATTACGAAGACGAGCAATGCCAAAGGGCAGCCTGCATTTCCCTGCTGCCGGCCGCGCTGGAGATCCAGACGCTCTCCTAGTTTTTGGAATCGTTAGATTTAGTTTTCGAACGCTAGAGAGACTTGGTTCTCGAGCGCTTTGCGCCCAGGTGGATACCGGTCGGTCGAAAGAATGCACGGAAATGTGAAGGCTTAGCGACGCGCACCCGATACAAGCAGGTCGAATCTAAGTATACATCCGAACTGGCGGATCGTAGTCATCGCAAATATCGTTGTAGCGACGAGCTTGATTTCAGTTATGACGCCTCGTGGCGAGTGGGGTATTGCGAGCATTCTGCTCGCGATGGTTTCGCCGAATCAATTGATTGCTGCATTTACAATTCTGATACTGACGTTAATAATATCTTCTGTGCCATACTTGCTACGGGAAGAATAAACTTCTATTGATCAGAATTAGTTCTGAGAGAGTGTTTTTCCGTTATTGTTTTTAGGCAAAAGACAGATATATAGAGTTACTGAATTATTTTAGAAATAATTTGGATTGAGCGGCACCTTTCGGCGAATGCCTGTTGACCAGCTAGATAATTGATGGATGGGGCGCACATTTTAGGACACCGTCTTAATAGAAATATCTAAAAACAGAGCTAGTGATCGCGTGGACTTTCTCAATCGTGCCGATCTTGGGGCGGGTTTTGCATCAAGCTGAAGAATCCGAGTTGATCTCGGCTCTGTCGGAATGCCGCACTGCGCTGATCGGCGTCGCGGTGATGAGCGGTCTGGTCAACGTCCTTTACCTAACCGGCTCGTTCTTCATGCTGGAGGTATATGACCGCGTGATACCGAGCCGGTCGGTGCCGACGCTGATCGGCCTCGCCGCTCTTGCGTTGGTGCTGTTCGCGTTCCAGGGACTTCTCGAAACGATCCGGACGCGTATCCTGGCGCGGGTCGGTGCTGCGCTCGACGAGGCGCTGAGCGATCGTGTCTTCGACGTGGTGGTGCGTGCGCCGCTGAACGGTGCCCTGCCCGGCGATGGCCTGCTCCCGCTGCGCGATCTCGACCAATTGCGGGGGTTCCTGTCCGGCAGCGGCCCGTCAGCGATGTTCGATCTGCCCTGGATGCCGATCTACGTGTTGATCTGCTTCCTGTTCCACCCGCTGATCGGCTGTGCAGCGATCGCCGGGGCGATGGTCCTGGTGGTCGTGACGTTGATCACGGATCGCGCGACGCGTGCGCCCTCCCAGGCAACCACCGCCCACGGGCTGCGCCGCAACGCGCTGGCCGATGCGGGCCGCCGCAACGCCGAGGTGCTCGCCGCCATGGGCATGCAGGGGCGTCTGGCGGCCCGCTGGGGCATGGCCAACCGCGACTATATGATCGCCCAGCAGCGCGTCGCCGACATCGCAGGCGGCTTCGGTGCCGGCTCGAAGGTGTTTCGAATGGCGCTTCAATCGGGCGTCCTCGCCCTCGGAGCCTGGCTGGTCATCAACAACCAGGCGAGCGCCGGCATCATCATCGCCTCCTCGATCCTGGTCTCGCGGGCGCTGGCGCCGGCCGAACTCGCCATCGCCAACTGGAAGGGATTCGTCGGAGCCCGCCAGAGCTGGCGCAGGCTCTCCGATCTGTTCGCCAAGTTTCCTCAGGCGGGTCATTCCCTGGTGCTGCCGGCGCCGACGCGCTCGCTGTCGATCGAAGGCATCAGCGTCGCCCCTCCGGGCACGTCGCGCTTCGTCGTGCAGGATGCGACCTTCGCGCTTCAGGCCGGACAAGGCCTCGGAATCATCGGGCCGTCGGCCTCGGGCAAGTCCTCGCTGGTAAGGGCCTTGGTCGGCGTCTGGCCGCTGCTGCGGGGCAAGGTGCGGATCGATGGCGCCGCGCTCGGCCAATGGCCCAAGAGCGAACTCGGCCTGCATATCGGCTTCCTGCCGCAAGAGGTCGAACTCTTTGCCGGAACCATTGCCGACAACATCGGCCGCTTCGAACCGAACGCCCCGTTCGAGCCGGTGATCGCCGCCGCACGCGCCGCTGGCGTGCACGACATGGTCCTGCGGCTGAGCGACGGATACAACACCCGCATCGGCGAGGGCGGCGCTGGTTTGTCGGCTGGCCAGCGCCAGCGGATCGGCCTCGCCCGTGCGCTCTACCGCGATCCTTTCCTCGTCGTCCTCGACGAGCCGAATTCCAACCTCGACGCCGATGGTGAAAGTGCCCTGACCGAGGCGATCCGCGGTATCCGGCGGCGTGGCGGCATCTGCGTGGTGGTCGCCCATCGGCCGAGCGCGCTCGCCGCCGTCGACCTCGTGCTGATGATGGCCGACGGCCGTATCCAGGCCTTCGGGCCGAAAGACGAAATTCTCAAGCAGGTGCTGCGCCCTGCCTCCGTGCCGCACTCCATGCAGATCGGGGGATCGCGTCCGGGAGCCGGCGCGATCATCCTCCAGGAAAGCGCCTGATGTCGTCAGCATTGAGCGCCGGGACTGCTCCCCTCGCTCCCGCCCAGCTGCACAAGACCGCCCTCGGCTCGATCCGTGACAATCTGAGGGTGGCGGCCGGCCTTTCGGCGGTGCTGGTCTTCGGTGTCGGCGGCTGGGCTACCTACACCATGATCGCCGGCGCGGTGATCGCGTCGGGACAGCTCGTGGTCGAGTCCGACGTCAAGAAGGTGCAGCACCCCACCGGCGGCGTGGTCGGCCAGCTCCTAGTGCGTGAGGGCGCGCATGTGAAAGCCGGCGACGTGCTGATCCGCCTCGACGAGACCCAGACCCGAGCCAATCTCGACATCGTGCTCAAGGCGCTCGACGAGCTTGCGGCGCGTCGCGCCCGGGACGAGGCCGAGCGCGAAAGCGCCAAGTTCGTAAACTTCCCCGCGGATCTGCTCGCCCGTGCCAACGAGGACAAGGCCGTCGCCCATCTCGTCGACGGCGAGACCAGACTGTTCATCTCCCGAATCGCCGGTCGCGAAGGGCAGAAGGCGCAGCTGCGTGAGCGGGTCGCCCAGCTCACCGAAGAGATCGACGGCCTGACCCAGCAGGCCACGGCCAAGGAGCGCGAGATCGCGCTGATCGCCACGGAGCTCAAGGGGATCCGCGAGCTGTTCGCCAAGAACCTCGTACCGTTCCAGCGGGTTACGGCACTCGAACGCGACAGCACTCGGCTCCAGGGTGAGCGAGGCCAGCTCATCGCGACGACGGCCTCGACGCGCGGCAAGATTGCCGAGACCAACCTGCAGATCCTGCAGATCGACCAGGAGATGCGCAGCGACGTCGGAAAGGACCTTGCCGAAATCCGCGGCAAGTGGTCCGAACTCGTCGAGAAGCGTGTCGCCGCCGAGGACCAGCTCAAGCGCATCGACATGCGTGCGCCCCAGGACGGCACCGTCCACCAGTTGACCGTGCACACCATCGGGGGACTCGTGACCCCGAGCGAGCCGGCCATGCTGATCGTGCCAGATGCCGACCAGCTTCTCGTCGAGGTCAAGGTCCAGCCCCAGGACATCGACAATGTGCGCGTCGGCCAGCTGACCATGCTGCGCTTTCCCGCCTTCAACGCCCGCACCACGCCGGAACTTGGCGGGGAGGTCTCACGCGTTTCGGCCGACGTGACGCAGGACCAGAAGACGGGGACGACCTACTACACTGCCCGGATCAAGATCGCGCCGGGCGAAACCGAGCGCCTGGGTGGCCTGCGGCTCGTCCCCGGCATGCCGGTGGAAGCCTACATGCAGATCGGCGACCGGTCCGTGCTGAGCTATCTCGTCAAACCCCTCACCGATCAGATCGCGAAGGCGTGGCGGGAGCGGTAGGCCGTGATGCAGTTTTGATCTCCGCACCGTAGATTTTACCAGAGCTAAATATTTGATATATAAGCCGGATTGGCGAATTTCATGGACCGACTATCGGGCCCGGGCCGGCGGGTTTCAACGGCGCGGGGCGGTTGCGTGCGGCGGCGGCGGCCCCGATAGAGGGCTGTCCGTACCGTCCGAGCCCGAGGTCGAGCCGCCATGCGCACCGAGACGCCCCCGACGATCCGTCTCCAAGACTATCGCCCGAGCGATCACCTCATCGACCGCGTCGACCTCGACATCCGCCTCGATCCGCATGCGAGCCGGATCACGGCCGTGCTGGCGCTGCGCCCCAACCCGGCCGGGACGCCGGGCGCGCAGTTGGTGCTCGACGGGGACGAACTCGGCCTCGTCGGCTTGGCCCTTGATGGTAAAGCACTCCCGGCGGAGGCCTATGCGGCGACGCCCGCGGGGCTGACGCTCCATGCGCCGCCGCAGGGCCCGTTCACGCTGACCGTCGAGACGGTGGTCGACCCAACCGCGAACACCAAGCTGATGGGCCTCTATCGCTCCAGCGGGGTCTATTGCACGCAATGCGAGGCCGACGGCTTCCGGCGAATCACCTATTTCCTCGACCGGCCCGACATCCTCTCGGTCTACACCACGCGCATCGAGGCGGCGCGGGAGGAAGCCCCGGTGCTGCTCGGCAACGGTAACCCGGTCGAGACCGGGGATGTCCCCGGCACGGATCGCCACTACGCCATCTGGCAGGACCCACACCCGAAACCCGCCTACCTCTTCGCCATCGTCGGCGGACGCCTCGGCCATGTCGGGCGGAGCTTCGTGACGTCCGAAGGCCGCGAGGTCGCCCTCGGCGTCTATGTCGAGCCCGGCAAGGAGGCCCGCGCCGATTACGCCCTCGATGCCGTCGCCCGCTCGATGACCTGGGACGAGGAGGTCTTCGGCCGCGCCTACGATCTCGACGTGTTCAACGTCGTCGCCGTGTCCGACTTCAACATGGGCGCGATGGAGAACAAGGGCCTCAACATCTTCAACGACAAATACGTGCTCGCCTCCCCCGAAACGGCGACGGACGCCGACTATGCGAATATCGAGGCGATCATCGCGCACGAGTACTTCCACAACTGGTCGGGCAACCGCGTCACTTGCCGCGACTGGTTCCAGCTTTGCCTGAAAGAAGGCCTCACCGTCTTCCGCGACCAGGAATTCTCGTCGGACATGCGCTCGCGGGCAGTCCACCGCATCGGTGAGGTGCGGACGCTGCGGGCGCGCCAGTTTCCGGAGGATGCCGGGCCGTTGGCTCATCCGGTGCGGCCGAAGCACTATGCCGAGATCAATAACTTCTACACGGCGACCGTCTACGAGAAGGGCGCCGAGATCGTGCGGATGCTGAAGACGCTGATCGGCGAAGCGGCCTTCCGCAACGGAATGGACCGCTATTTTTCCGAGAACGACGGCACCGCCGCGACGGTCGAGGACTTTTTGGCGGCCTTCGCCACGGAGACCGGCCGCGACCTCGCACATTTTGCCCAGTGGTACGAGCGCCCCAGTACCCCGCGCATCGCCGTCTCCGGCCACTACGATGCGACCGCGAAAACCTATCGCCTCGACTTCCGCCAGACCCGGCCCGGCGCGGGTGCCGATGCGCCGCCGCTGGTGATCCCCGTGGCGCTCGGCCTCATCGGGCCGGACGGTCCGCTCACGGCTACCAATGCGCGGGTGCGGGACGGCGTTTTCGTACTCGAAAGCGCCGAGGACAGCCTGACCTTCGAGAACATCGCAGCGCAGCCCGTGCCCTCGCTCTTCCGCGATTTTTCGGCGCCGGTGCGGGTCGAGATGGCGCTGAGCGACGCTGAGCAGTTGACGCTGCTGCGCCATGACACCGACGCCTTCAACCGCTGGGAATCGGCGCAGCGCGTGGCGCTCCGCATCCTGATCGAGGCCGCCCGTAGCGGATCGGAGACTCTCGACGGCTCGGAGGGGCTCGCCGCCGCCCTCGCCGCCTTCCTCGACGGCGAGGCCCTGCGCGATCCGGCCTTCGCAGCGCTGATGCTGGCGCTGCCGAGCGAGGGCGAGGTCGCCAGCGAGATCGGCGCGAACATCGATCCGGACGCGATCTTTTCGGCCCGCCGCCGCCTGCGTCAGGCCCTCGCCGCGCGGCTTCGCGACCAGCTCGCCGTCTTGCGCGAGCAACTCGCGGATCCGGCGGGCGCGGCCTTCAGCCCCGCCGCGGCTGCCGCCGGCCGACGCGCCTTCCGCAACGCCGCCCTCGATCTGATCGCGGTCGCCGATCCCGAGCGCGGCGCCGCATTGGCCCGCGAACAGATCGCGACGGCCGCCACCATGACCGACCGGCTCGCCGGCCTCGCTACCCTCGCGCAGATCCCGGGGGAGGCCCGCGAGGCCGAACTCGCGGCTTTCGCCGAACTCTACGCCGACGAGCCGCTGATTCTAGACAAGTGGCTCGCGATCCAGGCCGCGATCGCGGAGGACGACACCATCGCGCGCATCGGCCGGCTGCAACGGCACCCGGCCTTCTCGATGACCAACCCGAACCGCGTGCGCTCGCTCGTCGGCGTCTTCAGCCTTGCCAACCCGACCCAGTTCAACCGGGTCGACGGGGCCGGCTACGCGCTGGTGGCCGACACCGTGCTTGCGCTGGACAAGCGCAACCCGCAGATCGCCGCACGCCTGCTCACGGCCTTCGGCTCGTGGCGGCAGCTGGAGCCGGTGCGCCGCGCGGCAGCCGAAGCCGCACTGCGCGGGATCGCGTCGGCGGGCGGCCTTTCGCGGGACGTCGCCGACATCGCGGGACGCAGCCTCGCCGGCTGAGGGGGATGCGGCCGTAGGGCGCTGATGCCGGGGCGTACGGGGTTTCGCCGATCGAAGCCGGCGCGGCGGGTAGAAGACCGTTATGATGACGGCCTGCCCGCGGCGATGCCTCCTCGTCGCCGGCCAGGCGATGCGCGATCGTCTACTCCTGAAATTCGGCGATCCGGCTGGCGGAGATGCTGTCCCGCCTTCGACGCGGCGGAAACAAGAGGTTTGGCAGCGCCGAACTCCGCGAAAAAATCCCGGCGGCGGCGTACAGAACCGAGCGGCAACAGCGTGGTGTAATCGGCCGCGATCCCGTCGCCACGCGGCGCCGATGACACGCCTCCGAGCTGATTCCCGCGATCGCTTTCCCGGAATCTGACGGTTGTATGCGACATCCCTGCGACAGGCCCGGAAAAATACAACCTAACATATTGTCGGATAACCGATTTCTCTCGCGGCCCCACGACTCGCCGTGAGTCTCATCCCAGTTAAGGAGTCAATAAAAACACGCGTAAAAGGCGTGGACAAATCGGGGCTCCGAGTGCTCAATATGGATGCGAATCGAAGCGAGCGTTCGTGACCGCTTCGGGCCGTACCAGCCGTACACATGAGGAGTTCGACATGCCGGAGGCGGTTTCCGCTTCCCTGGCCGCGCGCGTGCGCGCCGATACGATCCTCGGGATCCGGCGACCGCGAACCGCAGCTCACGAACGGATGATGCGGGCCGAGACCTGGCTGCGCTTCGCCGTCCCGGGCATGCTGGCCGGCTTCCTGCTCTGCCTGCTCGGCGTCATCGCCCTGCACCTGCGGCTCCAGCACACCGATGTGGTGCGCGCGGCACATGCCGAGGTCGAGGGGTTCGCACGGCTCTCTGCCGCGGCCCTCGGCGAGAACGGCATCACTGGCGAGAGCACATGGGCCACCGCCCAGAACCGCCTCGATCGCCTGATGCCTGCCGGCACGCAGCCCGGCCGCCAGATCTTCGTCGTCGGGCGCGACGACCGGATCGTCGCGGCCTATCCAGCCCCGGTCCGCATCCCGGCGACGCTCACCGCCGTCCTCGGCGCCGACCAAGTGCTCACTGCCCTCGCCGAATCCGCCGGCGCGATGATCCTGCGGCTCGCCGACGGTGCGGAGGCGATCGCCGCCGTGCATCGGTTGCCCGACGGCACCGGACAGGTCGCGGTGATCCGGCCGATCGCGCAGGTCACCGCCGCCTGGTGGGAACGGCTCTGTACGCTCGCGGTACTCTTCGGCGCCACGGCGCTCGTCGTGGTCGGCATCGGGGCCGCCTACACCCTGCAGACGCGCCGTGCCCACGCTGCCGACCGGGTCTGCGACGAGGTCCGCCGCCGGCTCGACACGGCGCTCGGACGCGGCCGATGCGGCCTCTGGGACTGGGACATCCCGCGCGGCGAAATCTTCTGGTCGGATTCGATGTACGCGATGCTCGGCTATCCGGCCGAGACGGGCCTGCTCTCGTTCGGCGACGTCAACGCCATGGTGCATCCCGACGACGGCGACCTCTACAGCCTCGCGCGCCACCTCGCCGCCGCCCAGGCCACCATCGATCACGAATTTCGCATGCGCGGAGCCTCCGGCGAATGGATCTGGCTGCGCACCCGCGCCGAGATCGTGCACGACGAGGCCGACGGCAGCCGCCACCTCGTCGGCATCGCCGTCGACGTCACGGAACAGCGCCGCCTTGCCGAATCCACCGCAACCGCCGACATGCGACTGCGCGACGCCGTCGAGGCCATCTCCGAAGCCTTCGTGCTCTGGGACGATTCGAACCGCCTCGTCCTCTGCAACTCGAAGTTCCGCGACCTGCACGCGCTCGCCGCCGAGGACGCGATCCCGGGCCGCCGCTACGCCGACATCATGGGCCGGGGCGTGCTGCCGCCGGTGCGACGCGAACTCCCCGACGTCGGCCGCGCCAGCCCGCAGGATCGTTCTTTCTCTGCGCGCACCTTCGAGGTCGAACTTACGGACGGCCGCTGGCTCCAGGTCTCGGAGCGACGCACCAAGGATGGCGGCTACGTCTCGGTCGGCACCGACATCACCGGGCTGAAGCGCCAGCAGGAGAAGCTCGTCGTCTCCGAGCGCGAGCTGATCGCCACCGTCAAGGATCTCAAGCGCTCGCGCCGGACCCTCGAACTCCAGACCCACCAGCTCGCCGACCTCGCCGAGCGACATCTCGACCAGAAGGCCAAGGCCGAGATCGCCAACCAGGCAAAATCCGAGTTCCTGGCCAACATGAGCCACGAGCTGAGGACGCCGCTCAACGCCATCATGGGCTTCGCCGACCTGATGGAGAGCGAGGTCTACGGCCGACTCGGCGACCCGCGCTACGCCACCTATTGCCGCGACATCCGCGAGGGCGGCACCTACCTGCTCTCGGTCATCGACGACATCCTCCACATGGCCCGCATCGAGGCCAAGCGTGTCAGCCTCGACTGCCGCGACATCGCCGCCGCCGACGCCGTGCGCAACGCGGTGAAGCTCATCGACCTGGAGGCCAAGGCCAAGAATCTGCGCATCTGCGTGGAGATGCAGCAGAGCCTGCGCCTGCTGGCCGACGACCGGGCCCTGACTCAGATCCTCGGCAACGTGCTGCAGAACGCCGTGAAGTTCACGCCCGCCGGCGGCCGCGTCTCGATCCGGGGCCGGAGTTGCGGCAGCTTCGTCCACCTCTTCGTGGAGGATACCGGCATCGGCATCCCGAAGAGTGCGCTGGCCAAGCTCGGGCAGCCCTTCGAGCAGGTCGAGAATAATCTCACCCGCAGCCATCGTGGGTCGGGCCTCGGGCTCGCCATCGCCCGCTCGACCTCGGAGCTGCATGGCGGCTCGCTGCGCATCCGCTCGGACGAGGGCATCGGCACCATCGTGATGGTGCGCCTGCCTACCCCCACACCGGAGCGCCTCGCCGCCCTGGCCCGCCCGAGCGCGGAACTGACCGTCGACAGCCTGCGCCTCGTCTCGGGCGCGATGCCGCGGCCGGACGACAGGGCGGTCTCGAACGGTTGAAGTTATTAGAACGACTCTAAGCTGTGCGCCTTGTGCGGTGCGGGCATGCAAAGGGGAACATTCGGTTTTGCCGGTCATTTTTTGGGATGAAGCGCCGCGCCGGAACGTGAACGGCGGGCGCCCCGAACCCAACACCGCAACCCGAATGGAGCGAGACATGGCCAAGGCCAAGCCAGACCTGCGCGTCGCCAGCGACCGCCTCAACACCCCGACCGATCTTGATCCGGCCGACACCAAGAAGATCGCCGAGGGCCTGACCGTCCTGCTCTCGGATCTCTTCGCGCTCTACATCAAGACGAAGAACTTCCACTGGCACGTCAGCGGCCCGAATTTCCGCGACTACCACCTGCTGCTCGACGAGCAGTCCGAGCAGATCTTCGGGATCATCGATGCGGTGGGCGAGCGTGCCCGCAAGATCGGCGGCACCACGCTGCGCTCGCTCGGTCAGGCCGAGGGTCTGAAGCGGGTGGCGGACAACAACGCCGACTACGTCTCGCCGCTCGACATGCTCAAGGAGCTGCGCGACGACAACAAGAACCTCACCGCCAACATGCGGGAACTGCACGGCGTCACCGACGAGGCGGGCGACTGCTCGACCACGAGCTTGCTGGAAGAGTGGATCGACCAGTCCGAGGAGCGCACGTGGTTTCTGTACGAATCGACCCGCGACGGGACGCAGGGCGGCCACTGAGCCACCCTCCCCCAGCGGGGTGAGCGACCGGACAAAAAAGAGCCCCGCATCGGTGATGCGGGGCTTCTTTCGTCTCAGTGGGCTTCGGTGATCTCGTCTTCGCGCACGGCGCGCTCGGCGAAGCCGGAGCGGATGCGGTAGGAGACCTCGCCGGTCTGGTCCGCCGGCATCAGGCGCACGACCTCTGAGATGTCGCCGAAGCCGGCCTTGTCGTCGGAGAACGACGGGCGCGTGCGTTTCACGCGCTGGCCGAGCTTGAATTTGTGGGGCACGGAGCCCTCGCTTTCTGGTTCCAACATGGTTCGGGCGCCGCCCGGAGGCGGCGCATCACAGCGCCTCAGCGGCGCAGCTTGATCTTGGCCTTGCGGGCGGCGTAGCGGGCGTCGCGTTCGGCCTTCTGCGCGGCCTGGGCCTCGCGGGCGCGTTCGGCGGCGGCCTCGATCTCGGCGGCCTTGCGGGCGATCTCGGCCTGACGGGCGGCTTCGACCTCTGCGGCCTTGCGCTCTTCCTCGGCGATCCGGGCCAGTTCGCGCTCTTCGGCGCGGGCCTCACGGGCCTCGGCGATCGCCTTGCGCTCGGCGTTCCGAGCGATGACGGCCGGATCGTCGGCACTGGGGCGCTTGCGGAAGCGTTCCACCATGGCCTCGCGGGCCTTCTGCTGCGCCGAGAGACGGTCGTCGAGTTTGTTCTGGCTGATGAAGCTCACGTAGGGTCCTTGTAGCGGCCGCGGCCCGGATGGCCCGACCTGGAATGGAACGGTTGCAACAAACGAAGAAGCCGCCCCGGACGGAGCGGCTTCGGAGTGGCTGTCGGATCAGGCGCTCTGGAGCGAGCCGGCCGACTGCTTGCCCGAGCGGCGATCGGTCTCCATCTCGTAGGAGATCTTCTGGCCTTCGACCAGGCTGCGCATGCCGGCGCGCTCGACAGCGGAGATGTGCACGAACACATCCTTGGAGCCGTCGTCAGGCTGAATGAAGCCGAAGCCCTTCTGATCGTTGAACCACTTGACGGTGCCGGTGCTCATAGTCGTCCTTGTCGCTTCGCAGGAAATCATGCGTAGTGCATCGGCCACCCTGTGGGGGCGAACCGTCCGATAACCGATAGAAGTCGAGAAATTCCGAACCGCCCTGCGAAGGCGTACACGGCCCAAATTCCGGGCTTAGATCGATGGTGGATCAGTAGACCTTTGTGCTCCGCGCGGCAAGAGCGGGGGAACGGTTGCCCGCGACCCTGCGGGATTTTATCGGCACATCGCGGGCCGGGACGTGTTATCTCCACGCACCCTCTGCGCAATTCGGTGCCTTGGGCGACGCCGGGACCGCCACCATCCGCCACGCTCGGATCCGCGGCTTCACGGCTTTTGATTTGCCGCGCCGTTACGCGACGCTCCGGATGAGCGCGCGCCGCACGGCGCCTGGAGGACTGACCATGGCACAGAACACCCCGAACGGTCGGACGCCGGGCCTCTCGATGGCCGAGTTCAACGCCCGCGCCAAGAAGATCGCCCTCTCCACCGGCGAAGTCGAGAAGGGCTCCGCCCGCCGCTCGCCGCCCTCGCGCTTCCGCCGCGACACCAATGGCGGTGTCCCCGCTGCCCCGAAGCCGGCCGAGAGCGAGCCCGAGACCGAGACGAACGAGGGCGCCGAATCCGGCGAGAGCGCTGAGTCCAGCGAGAGCTGAGCCGCCTTTCTGTCCTTGCGGGCGCGGCGGCGCGATCCAGGCCCCCGCCCGCGACGGACCACCGGACGATCAGGAGCCGCCCCTCACCGGGCGGCTTTTTCCATGGGCAACTCGCAGGGGCCCCTCCTCTCGCGGCGACGAGATCCGTCCGGAACCGTCCCTCGCCCCCTCCCCGCCCGGGAGACCGACCGCACCCCGAAACGAAAAAAGCCGCCCCCGGAGGGGCGGCTTTCCTGTCATACGCCGAGCCCCGAGGGGTTCGGCGCGGTGTCGCGGTTCAGGCGGACTGGAGCTGCGAAGCAGCCTTCTTGCCGGAGCGCTTGTCGGTCTCGAGCTCGAACGAGAGCTTCTGGCCCTCGACGAGGTTGCGCATGCCGGCGCGCTCGACGGCCGAGATGTGCACGAACACGTCCTGTCCGCCGTCATCCGGCTGGATGAAGCCGAAGCCCTTGGTCTCGTTGAACCATTTCACGGTACCGGTGGTCATGTAGAATCCTTAGAATCTTCGCAGGCTTGCAACGTGTAAGCGCCCCGCGCGAACGCGGAAAGCCGGAGATACCGATAGGGGTGGAAACGACGGAACCGCCCTGCGAAGGAGTCACGGCCCGGAAAGTCCGGCCACAGATCGATGGGTAGGAGATGGGGTGCTGGGGCGGGAAGGCAAGGAGGGGCATACGACGTATTGGTTTGCTGAGGTCTGCCGCCGGAACCCACGGACGAAGGTTCCAACCGCACCAAACTGGGCTTTCTAAATTTACCCAATTTTCTTCAGCCGCAAGTAATCAAACGAATTGTCTGCGCGGGCATACGCCCATCCAGGCAAATTTCGCTATCGCTTCACCAAAAAAACAAGTCCATGGGCTCGATCTTATTATCGAACGTAGCTCGTTTAATGCTGCATTGTCAGACATCAATTGAGGTATAACGTGTGTTCCAAAGCCACGGACTTCGAAGGATTGATCGTTTAATCCTGCGTCTTTTATTTTTTGCACTAACCAACTTTTGTCAGACTCATCTTTTATATCGCTAAGTTGTTGGTGATCAATACCATTTTTGATATCTAAGTAATGCCATAGTCTAGGTATTATATTTTTAGACTCTATATTCGTTTGAAGATTCAATAAGATCGACAATTCAAATTTTCGCTCTACGGAACAAGGTAGAAATCGAATAACTTCGACAGGGACCATATTTTCAACTTCTCTACAGAAGAAAGAAAACACTTTTGCAAATGGCCAGTTTTCATCTTTTATAATCTTATTTAGCTGGTCTGTTTTTTTTGCAACTCGCTCTGACGGCGCATACTTGTCCGTATCTACTATTGTGCAAATTATGCGACCATCCTCGATTTCTTTCTTCAAGACCGCAGCAGTGCGCTCGCCACCTCCATGTTGGACAGTGAACGAAACCTTCGGTATGTTGTATACGTCTACAATATTGTTGATAACCCAAGTATAGAAAGCACCGTCAGATACTGTATCTTCAACAAGTAGAACTGATTTATCCAGTAGATTTTTTCTAGCTATTGACGAAAAATTGATCTCTATAGCTCTTCCGGTCTCTCGAATATTTTCGTCAATTTGACTAACGACGCGCACGTATTTTTCGGAAGATCTAAGTAGATCTCCGGATTGAGCATAATCGCTAGCAATCTGCGTCAGCATTGCTCGATCAGCAGCGCCTAAAATACCTAATCCAAGTAAATCATTAACTAACTGACGTCTAATAATAAGTAAATGATTTCCGCGCCTATGAGATCGAATTAACTCACTCAGTGTATCTTGAAAAGTGGCGCTATCTGGATCAAGCGAAGATAGATCGATATCGAGATGAATAATCATTTTGCTAAATTAGCCTGAAAAAAGCCATATGGCCAATTCAACAACTCACCTTCCGAGCCGAATTTTGACACTTTTACCTCGGTACTTCTACTATCGTCTTCTTTTGGCTCAAAAATTAACACCTGAACGTCTTCGGGCGACAGCTTTTTAAGAGCGATCAATTCACCCAAGCGATTTACAAGAGCTTCACTATGCGTTTCAATCAGGAATTTTAACCGAGAAGATCGCTGGCGTGCTCCTTTTTCATCAGAGGCCTCTCCAACTAATGCGTCGGCTAAAAGAGCTTGATGTGCCGGATGTAGATGAAGTTCCGGTTGTTCAATGGCAATCATCGAGACGTCGCGACTTGGACGCGAGGTGCGCCCGAACCGAGAACGATTCACTGCCCACCAAATTTGGGCTAACACTGGAAGAATTTGTGAAACACCGTATCCGGTATCAACAACATTTGTTACAGTTTTTCCTTCAACTAGATTGATCGTCAAATGGCCAACCGTCCGAGACAATCTGATTCCGTATCCGTATAAATTGCTTATCCAATTTGAAAGATCTAAAATTTGTGATTCGGTCAGCGAATTAAGAAACATTGGAAAATTCTTTCCGTCCGAGTCTATTTCAGATACTGATAAATCTTGATATCTATAGTATCTTTCAGTTCTAGCGCGTGCGGGTCCAATGTATAAAGACTCAGTTATAGTAGATCTGACTGATGTTGAAGCTGCATTGAATGCAGGAACAAACCGATTTAGCCAGAACAGGTGATTCAAATCGCTGTAAAGCTGGTCATTTGGTTCATTACCCAAATTATTAAGCAGCTTCTGCAACGATCTTGTAGATACTCTGGCTGCTTGTTTTTTTATATTTTCAACAGTAAAAGAGGGCATGAAAAATAGGCCCTGTATATGATGCCTAAGTTGATTTGGTTTGATTCTTTTATCAAGCATTGGCGCTAATAGACGTGCGGCTGCATCTATTGCAGGCGCGCCAAATCTAGTAAATAAGCCAGTTTGAGATGAGTTTTCTGCTTCTCGCCAGATTACAATTTCCGGCAAAAGCGCTCCTGTGGGAACTATAACTCTGTGATTTCCAAAGCTATCTATACCCTCACGATCATTAACTAAGATGCTTGTAAGCTTGCCACGATCGTCAAAGGTTGCCTTATAGTTTATTCCATCATTATTGAATGAGTATTCGGCTTGAGAAAGCCTTGTTTTTTCTTGCTGAGTGCCAATCGAAACGTTTAACGTCACGTCTTTAGATATAATCTCTGGACCTGTCCCAAATACCGGATAGGAGGGATCTTCGACATATATTCGAGGCTGTCTAACTGTCACTTTATCAAGATTAAAGATAAAAGAAATATTCTTTGATTTGTCGTTGTTATGCACGGCCCCTTCAAAAGAACCAAAATCAACATAATCGCCATACCACAATATAGGCGCGCTGGTTCTTGTTAGTATTGACTGGCGCAGAAGTGGAAACGTACGCAAAAAAGAACTTTTACCACTACTATTTCGTCCTACCAAAAGCGTTATCGGAGCAATATCTACGGGTATGATATTTTCAAGGCGTCTGAAGTTTTTTAACCCAAATTTAGCAAGCATGGAAAACCCAAACTGTTTTTGCGCCTGAACGCGGCATCTAAAACGCCACATTTACAGCGAAGAAAAATCATATGGCTCTACATACCTTGTATCGCTTCCTTTTGGCAATTGGAGGCAGCTAGATGTCATAACCTGCGCCTGTGGTTTTATAACAACAATCAAAATATCGGAAGTTTAAAATATAATATTTAATTTAATTTCTTTTTTATAAATCTTCAGATATCTATTTGCATTTTCAGAGTATTAATATCAGAGTGGTCAAGTATTGATCGAAAGCCAACTCTTTTACAAACCGCCAACATAGCCCGATTCTCCGCCAGCACACTCCCCTCCACCCGCAAAATCCCCTCGGCCTTCGCCCAGTCCAGCATCATCCGCATCAGCGCATAGCCCAGCCCCACGCCCTTGATGTCCGAGCGGACGAGGATGGCGAATTCGCCGCTCTCGTGGTTGGCGTCGGCGTGGAGGCGGACCGCGCCGAGCATCCTTTCGGAGTTCTCGTCCGCATCGAGGGCGACGAAGGCGATGGCGCGGGCGTAGTCGAGCTGGGTCAGGCGGGCGAGGAAGGCGTGGTTGAAATGGCGGATGGGGGAGAAGAAGCGCAGGCGCACGTCCTCCGGGTCGATCTCGGCGAAAAAGGCGGCGAACAGCCCTTCGTCTTCGGGGCGCACCGGGCGCACGCGGATGGCGCGGCCCTTCAGGCTCATCTCCCGCTCCCACTCCACCGGATAGGGGCGGATGGCGAAGCGCGGGTGCCAGGTGGGCCTCTGTCCGCGTGAATCTGTCGGGCGCAGGGGCGTCTCCCCTCCCCCCTGTGGGGAGGGGTTGGGGGGTGGCTCAGACGGCACCGCGGCGCTCGATCCTGCACCACCCCCACCTCCTGCCTCCTCCCCACAAGGGAGAGGAGAGAGCGGTGGCTTCGACCGAGTCATTTCCGATTGCGCGCGAAGGCGGGGCGGTTCGGGGGCGACGCGGATGCGGCCGTCGAGGCCGAGCACCCCGTCCGCGTCAGCGAGCAGCGGGTTGATGTCGAGTTCGCGGATCTCGGGCAGGTCGGCGGCGAGCTGGGCGAGCTTCACCAGAACGAGGGCGATGGCGTCGAGATCCGCCGCGGGAACATCGCGATAGGCCTCCAGCCGCCGCGACACGCGTGTGCGAAGAATCTGGTCGGCGGCGAGGCGGAGGTCGAGGGGCGGCAGGCCGAGTGCGCGGTCGTCGATGACCTCGACGGCGGTGCCGCCGGTGCCGAATACCACCACGGGGCCGAAGGTCGGGTCTTCCGCCAGCCCGACGATGAGCTCGCGCCGGTTGCCCCGCGGCACCATCGCCTGCACCGCGAAGCCGGTGATGCGCGCCTCCGGCCGGAGCTTGCGCACGCGGGCGATCATGCGGGCGGCGGCCTCGCGCACGTCGGCCTCCGAGGTGAGGCCGAGGCGCACGCCGCCGACATCCGACTTGTGCACGATGTCCGGCGAGACGAGCTTCAGCGCCACCGGCTCGCCGCGGGCGATCATCGGCCAGGCGGCCTCGGCGGCGGCATCCCCATCCGGCGCCAGCAGGCAGGGCTGCATCGGGATCGCATAGGCGCCGAGCAGCGCCTTGACCGCGAGGGGATCGAGCCAACTCTGCCCGGCGGCGAGCGCCTGCCGGACGAGCCGCTTCGCGGTTTCGAGGTCGGGCTTGAACTCTTGCGGCAGCGAGGCCGGCGTGCGCATCAGGTTTTCCTGCGCCTCGCGGTAGCGCACGACGTGCAGGAACCCGTCGACCGCGTCGGAATCCGTGGCGAAGAGCGGGATGCCGGCCTTCGCGTAGACCGCCGCCGCCTCGGCATCCTCGCCGACGGACACCGCGAAGACCGGCTTCTTGCGGTCGCCTCCCCGGCGCGCCTCGGCCACCGCGCCGGCCACCGCCTCCGCCGTCTGCCGCGCCCCGGCGCGGGCGGTGGGGACGTGGACGCAGAGCAGCGCATCGTTGCCGCGGCAGGCGAGCAGCGGCCCGAGCGCTGTGGCGTATTCCTGCGCCTCTGCGTCGACGCCGAGATCGATCGGGTTCGTCGAAGTGCCGTGGCGGACGGAGGCAATGGCCTCCAGCGTCTCCGGCGAGGCCTCGGCGGCGGTGCCGCCCTGGTCGGCCAGCCTGTCGGCCGCGAGCGCGCCGATGCCGCGCCCGTTCGCGACGATCATCAGCCGCCGGCCCGGAAACGGACGCTGCCGGCGCAGGGTCTCGGCGGCGGAGAACATCTCGTCGAGGGTGTCGACCGCGAGCAGCCCCGCCCGGCGGAAGGCGGCCGCATAGACCGCATCGGGCCGGGCGAGCGCGCCGGTATGGGTCTGCGGCTCCTCCGCCTGCGCCTCGTGCCGCCCGGTGCGCAGGACCACCACCGGCTTCACCCGCGCCGCGGCGCGGGCGGCCGAAAGAAATTTTCGGGCGTCGTCGACGCGGTGGAGCGAGAGTAGGATCGCGCGGGTGTGAATGTCGGCGGCGAAGTGATCGAGCGTGTCGGCGGCGTCGACATCGGCCGAGCGGCCGGTGGTGAGGATTGCCGAAAAGCCGACCTCGCGCCGGTGCGCCCAGGCCGCGATCGCCGAGGCCACGGTGCCCGACTGCGTCACCAGCGCCAGATCCCCCGCCCGCGGCGGATGCGCCAGCAACGTCGCGTTGAGGTTCTTGCCCGGCACCGCCAGCCCGATGCTGTCCGGCCCGATCAGCCGCAGCCCGTGCCGCCGCGCCGCGCGCCGCGCCGCGCCGATCGGCTCCGCCTCGCCCCGGCCGAGATGCGCCGACAGCACCACCGCCGCCGCCGCGCCACACGCCCCAGCTGCATCGACGATAGCCGGCACGGTCTCCGGCGGCGTGGCGATCAGGACGAGGTCCGGCGTTTCCGGCAAGGCCGCGAGATTCGCGAAACAGGGCTCGCCGTCGATTTTCTCGTATTTGCGATTGACCGGCCGGATCGCCCCGGCGAACCCGCCGGCCCGAAGCGAATCCATCACCGCGCGGCCGACCGATCCGTCGCGCTCGCCGGCGCCGACGATGGCCACGCTTCGCGGCGCGAGCATCGCCGCGAAGCCGTAGGTGCTCATGGTGTTGCCCGGATCTGCATCATGGCCGGCATGGCGTGGTGGTCCCGGTACGCATCCTGGCGAACACCATGCCTATCTCCGTATAGCATGCAGCAGTACCAGCGTTTCGTGCGAATTGAACACCTCGCGTCAATGCTCTCCCGCAGCTTCGAGACCCTCTCGGCCACGACCCACTCACCGTGTGTCGCCCTGCGTCGCGTCTTCGAAACATCACGTGATTTCAACGTTTTGGCCGATCCGGCAACAGTTGCGGATGGCATCCCTCCCACCCGCCATCTCACGGCATCGTGAGCGCATTTCGCACGGGCGGCCCTTTCCCGCCTCGAAGATTGCGGTTCTCATGAAATATCGTCAGATCATGACTCCCGATTTTTCATGCGCCGAAGCAGACCGTGAACATTGGATGCATTCTCCAATAACGATAGGAAGATCACGGACTTACGCGCAGCCTGCGATGCCGCCGCCTGACTGATATGATATGTGTACTATTAAACATTTTGTCCTTAAGTTGCCGAATTGATTCGATCGGTCACAATCGGACTGCTGGATTTTTGTGTCGAGATCGTTCATCAACGCTGCATCATACTGATAGCGGGATCGCCTCTGCCCCGCCACGACAATGCGCGCCATGGGAAGGACCGGAGACGATGACGAGCGATACGGACACTTTGCTGGATCACGTCGCGTTGACCCGCGACATCGTCTCGACCTTCGTCGCCAACAACTCGCTGCAGCCAGCCGAATTGCCTGGGCTCATCACCGCAATCCATGCCACTTTGCAGCAACTCTCTGCGCCTCAGGCCGCCCTCCCGGCTGAGCGGCCCGTACCGGCCGTGTCGGTCCGCAAGTCGATCACGCAGGACTATCTCGTCTGTCTCGAAGACGGAAAGCAGTTCAAGTCGCTGAAGCGGCATCTGCGCAGCAAGTACAATTTAACGCCGGATGAGTATCGCGCTCGCTGGAACCTTCCGTCCGACTATCCAATGGTGGCGCCAAGCTACGCCAGCGAGCGCTCGCAGCTCGCCAAGGCGATGGGCCTCGGCAAGGAGCGGCGGGCGATCGCCGCGGAGTAATGGCGCCATCCACAGCTGTTTGGAGTCTGGACGCGCTGCTTACCTCCTTCTCAAGGCCCTGATAAGTCGGAGGAAATCGGAGAAGGGGACGCTCCTAGGGCCGTGCCACCCGTTTTCTGCGAGGCTCCCCGTTAGCGGTGGCGAAATCGGGATCTGAGACGGTTGCGCATCCTCGCCTTTGCGCGGGCTGCCATCGCTCAGGTCATGTCCGGTCGATCCAAGACGGTCTCCCATCTGTTCTGGACCTCCGTCGTCGGTGGAGGTTTCGCCCTGTTCCACGGCAGGCCCGCGCTTCTCGCCACACTTGGCCTGCTCGCGGCGATCGTGCTCTATCGCCTTGATCGGCCACGCAGATTCCGCGCCTTGGTCCGCAGGATCGCTAAGCGCCACGCGCGCATCCTCGCCCTACGCCGCCGCCAGGAGCGCTTCGTCGATGCCTACGGCAACATGGTCGAGGACCGCTGGCTGCGTGAGCGCGATTACTTCATCGAGCGAAGCCTTCTACCCAAAATTGAGGCGCGCGGCTTCGCGGATTACACCGAACCACGCTGGGACGACATGGTCGCCATCGTCGAGCGCGCGGCCTCCGCATTCCGCCTGCCGGCCGAAACCGACATGCCTGAGGACGGTATCGCCTACGAGCGCTACTGTGCAAACCTGCTTACCCGAGCCGGCTGGCAGGCCCGCCCGACCCAGGCCAGCGGCGACCAGGGCGCCGACATCATCGCCGAGCGCGGCGGTGCCCGCCTCGTCGTGCAGTGCAAGCGCTACGCTAAGCCGGTCGGCAATGGTGCCGTTCAAGAGGTCGCTGCGGCGGCCCGGCACTGGTCGGCCACGATGGCCGCCGTAGTCTCCAACGCCGGCTTCACGCCCGCCGCCCGCAAGCTCGCGGCCACCACCGGCGTGCTGCTCCTCCACCACGACGATCTTGCCGAGCTACATCCGATGCGTGCGGTCCGCAGATCGCGGCTACCGGCTTGATTCCTCGCGCGTTCCGACCGGAAGCGGGAGCCACCGGCGCCCATCGCGCGCGAGCAGTTCGTCGGCTGCCGTCGGCCCATCGCTGCCGGCGGCGTAGAGTTCGACCGGGGCAGATTTCCAGGCTTCCAGAAGCGGCTCAACGGCGGCCCAGCCGGCCTCGATGTTGTCGGCACGCTGAAACAGCGTCGCATCCCCCGTCATGCAGTCGTAGAGCAAGGTTTCGTAGCCGACATTCGGCTTCTCGTCGAAGAAGTCTTTGTAGAGAAACGAGGTTTCGACGCGGCCGAGGCGCATTTGCGGGCCCGGTGCCTTGACGTTGATCTCGGTAGTCTCGCCGGCATCCGGGTCGATCTGGATGCGCATGACGTTGGGCGCGACGTCGTCCGTCGGTGTATCGCGAAACAGCCGGTAGGGTGCTGGCTTGAAATGGACGGCGATCTCGGTGAGGCGGCCGGACATACGCTTGCCGGTGCGCACATAGAACGGCACGCCCGCCCAGCGCCAGTTCTCGATCTCGAGCTTGAGCGCGACATAAGTCTCGGTGCTCGATTTCTCGTCGACATTCGGCTCGTCACGGTAGCCGGCGACATCCTTCCCGTGTTCCGTTCCGGCTGCGTACTGGCCGCGCACCGCCTGATCCGGCTGGATCGGCTTAACGGCTTCCGCGAGCTTGGCTTTCTCGGTCCGCACGGCTTCGGCATCGAAGGAGTTCGGCGGCTCCATCGCAACCATGCAGAGCAACTGGAACATGTGGTTCGGCACCATGTCGCGGAGCGCCCCGGTCGGCTCGTAGAACGAGCCGCGCATCTCCACGCCGACGGTCTCCGCCGCCGTGATCTGCACGTGGTCGACGTATTCCCGCCGCCACAGCGGCTCGAACAGCCCGTTGGCAAAGCGGATCGCCATGATCGACTGGACCGTCTCCTTCCCGAGGAAATGGTCGATCCGGTAGAACTGGCTCTCGTCGGCTTGACGTAGGATCCGGCCGTTGAGGGCTTTCGCCGAGGCTAGGTCCGAGCCGAAGGGCTTTTCGATCACCACGCGGCGGAATGCGTCGTCCGTCTGCTTCAGCAGGCCGGCCTTGCCGAGGCCGTCGACCACCGGTCCGAAGAACCGGGCGGCGACGGCGCAGTAGAAGATCGCGTTGCCGTCGATCTTCTCCGCAAGCGCTTGATAACTTTCGTCTTTCTCGAAGTCGCCCTGGAAGAAGTGCAGCCGGTCGGCGATGAAGCCCCAGCTGGTCTCGTCGATCTGGTCGGCGTGGAATTCGGCGGTCTTGTCCTTCGTGAAGGACTGCATGGTGTCGGTGAGATCCTTGCGCCAGCCCGCGTCGTCGTTGGCGTTGTGGTCGACGCCGATGATCTTGAAATCCCGCGAGAGCAGGCCGCCGCCGGAGAGGTTGTAGAGAGCCGGCATCAGCAGACGCTTGGTGAGATCTCCGCCGGCGCCGAAGATCACCAGCGTGCAGGCCGGGGCCGGCGCGATGCCGGATTTGGAGGTGTCTTTCAGGGGGGCGTGCTCGGCCAAGGCTGGCCTCCGGATCGTTGCTGCGGCGCAAAAGCCGTCGGTCAACGGGTCAACCGTAGCCGCGTTCCCCGCCGCCTCACTCCTCGGTCCGCACCGACTGGCCGTGATCGATCGGCAGGTCGAGCGCCCTCTCCTTCAGCTCCTCGCCGGTGGGGAGGGAGCGGGCGTCCCAGCCGCCGCCGAGGGCACGGATCAGGTCGACGGCGGTGGTGAAGCGGTTGAGCTTCACCTGTAGGGCGGTGACCTCGTTGTTCACGAGGAGCGCCTGGGCGGTGACGACGGTCGTGAAGTTCTGAGTGCCGGCGCGGTACTCGTTGAGGGTGATCTCGACGGCCTTGCGGGCGGACACGACGGCCTCGTCCTGTTTGGCCTGCTGGCGGGCGAGGATACGGATGCCCGACAGGCCGTTCTCGACTTCGCCGAATGCGGTCAGCACGGTCTGGCGATAGGTGGCGACCGAGGCATCGTAGCCTGCACGGGTCAGCTGCAAGGCGGCGCTGCGGGCGCCGCCGTCGAACAGCACCTGCGTGCCGGCCGCGGTCAGCGCCCAGGCGGCGTTGGTGGCGGAGAAGATGCCGTTGCTGGTGAGGCCGGCGAAGCCGCCGGTGGCGGACAGCGTCACCGTGGGGAAGAAGGCTGCGACCGCGACGCCGATCTGCTCGCTCTGCGCCTGCACGAGGCGTTCGGCCTGCGCGATGTCGGGGCGCCGTTCGAGAAGCTGGGAGGGGATGCCGACCAGAACCGCGGGTGGGCGGTCGGCGAGCCGGCCGACCGGGATCCCGAGTTCGGACGGCGGCCGGCCGATCAGCGTCGCGAGCGCATGTTCGAAGACGGCGCGGTTGAGGTCGGTCGCGATGACCTGCGCTTCCGTGGTCTGGAGCTGGGTCTGCGCGGTGATGACGTCGGAACGAGCCGCGACGCCGGCATTGTATTGGTTCTCGGCGATGCCGAGGCTGCGCTTATAGCCTTCGACGTTCTCCTGAAGGACCTTCTTGAGCGAGTCCTGGTAGCGGAGCTGCAGGTAGGTCGTCGCGAGCTCTGCCTGGATGCCGAGCCGCACGAGGCCGAGGTCGGCCGCAGAGGCCTGCGCGCTGGCGACGTCGCTCTCCAGTTGCCGCCGGATGCGCCCGAACAGATCGGGCTCCCAGGTCGCCTGGCCCTGCAGCGCGTAGGTCGTGCGCTCGGCCCCGGCCGTACGCGCCCGCGTGATCGTCGGCGCCCCGATGACCGTCGGAAATAGCGCCGCCCGCGACTGCGCGACGAGGGCGCGGGCCTGAGCGTAGTTCGACACCGTTGCGCGCAAGTTCTGGTTGTCGACATCGACCGAGCGCATCAGGCGATCGAGGGTCGGATCGCGCAACACCGTCCACCAGTCGCCGCGCACGGCACCGTCGTTCGGCTGCGCCGGCCGCCAATTTTTTCGGCTCTGGACCCAGGCGACGCTGTCCTCTCGCATGCCGCCTTCCTTGAACCCCAGCGGAGTCTCCACGGACGGACGCGAGTAGTTGGGCCCAACGAGGCAGCCGGAGAGGGACGTCGAGACCACGCAGGCAATGCCGAACGTCAGGATGCTGCGAGGCTTCCGCGCATCCCCTCTCCCCGCACGCTGGGAGAGGGCTTTGCCGGCCTTGTCGTCGGCAAAGCGAGGCGGCATCCGAAGGTGAGTGGGCGCTTCCGGAGTGGTCAATCCTGCAGCCGCCCCCTCACCTTCGCCCTTCGGGCTTGTCGCGCCGACGACGAGGTCGTCGCGACCCTTTCCTCGCGTGCGGGGAGAGGGGGGTGCGAACCCACCCGTTCTAGCCTCACGAGTGACCATCACTCGGCCGGGAACGCTGCCGCACCGCCGGCAGCGCGTTGGCCGCGCCGGTTCTTCGCCCAGTGGCGGAGGCGGTCGAGGTACAGATAGACGACGGGCGTCGTGTAGAGGGTCAGGATCTGGCTCACGATGAGGCCGCCGATGATCGCGATGCCGAGCGGTCGGCGGAGCTCCGCGCCCTCCCCGTTCGCCAGGACGAGCGGCGCGGCGCCAAGAAGCGCGGCCGCCGTTGTCATCATGATCGGCCGGAAGCGCAAGAGGCAGGCCTCGTAGATCGCATCGGCCGGCGCGGCGCCGCGCGTGCGCTCGGCATCGAGGGCGAAGTCGATCATCAAGATTGCGTTCTTCTTCACGATGCCGATGAGCAGGAAGACGGCGATCAGCGCGATGATCGTGAATTCGGTTCCCGTCACGAGGAGCGCCAGCACGGCGCCGATCCCGGCGGACGGCAGCGTCGAAAGAATCGTGATGGGGTGGATGTAGCTCTCGTAGAGGATGCCGAGAACGGCATAGACGGCGAGCAGTGCGCCAAGGATCAGCAGCGGCTGGCGCGAGGCCGAGGCCATGTAGTTTTTGGCAGCACCCGAGAACTCGCCGTGGATGGTTGCCGGCATGCGCAGGTCGGTCATCGCCTTCTCGATCGCGGCGGTGGCCTCCGACAGGCTCTTGCCAGGCGCGAGGTTGAACGAGACGGTAGTCGAGACGAACAGGCCCTGGTGCGCGACCTGGACCGGCGCGTTCCCAGTCTCGAATCGCGCGAAGGCCGAGAGCGGTACCATCGTTTCCTTGGCGCTCGACACGGGGGCGCTGGACGAGGCGCCGCCCTTCGATGCGGCGATGGCGTTCGAGGCGGCGTTGCGTGCGGAGTCCGAGGCAATCGTCGATGCGTCCGTGCCGGTCGATGCGCTGGTGGCGCCGACGCCTGCGGTAGGGGCGACCGTCGTGCTGGCGCTGCCCGGGGCCGGCATGCCGGTCGTCGTCGATGATGTGCCGCTGCTCGACATCGACGGCGAGGACGTGCCGGATGTCGTGGTCGCCGCAGCCGTCAGACCACTGACCGTGCCAGCGACCGCGTTCGTGACCGCCGAACCGCGGGCGTTGCCGCCCGATGTCGAGACGTAGATGAGTTTCAACGTCTCAGGGCTCTGCAGGTAACGCGGCGCGATCTCCATCACGACATGGTACTGGTTGAGCGGATTGTAGATCGTCGAGACCTGACGCTGGCCGAAGGCGTCGTAGAGGGTGTTGTCGATCTTGTCCGGCGTGATGCCGTAGCGGAACGCCGTCGGCCGGTCGATGACGAGACGGCTCTCGAGCCCGCCCTCCTGCTGGTCGGAGGTGACGTCGGCGAACAAAGCGGTCTGCTTCTGAAGCTCCTGCACGAGCTTCGGCGCCGAGGCGTAGAGCTCGTCTGCCGAATCCCCCTGGAGCGAGTACTGGTACTGGGCGAAGCTCTGACGCCCGCCCATCTTCAGGTCCTGGCGCGGAAATAGGAAGAGCCGGGCCCCCGCGACCTGCGCGAGCTTGGGCCGAAGCCGCGCCATCACCTTCTCGATCGAATCGCGGGTCCCGAGCGGCTTGAGGCCGACGAAGACGTTCGCCGAGTTGGTGCCCCGGCCGCCGGTGAAGCCGACGATGCTCTCCACCGCCGGATCGGCTTGCACGATGGCGCTCGCCGCCTTCAGCTTCTGCGACATCGACTGGAACGAGATGCGCTGGTCGGCCTGGATACCGCCCATGAGCTGCCCGGTATCCTGCTCCGGAAAGAAGCCCTTCGGCACGATGACGTAGAGGTAGACGTTCAGCCCCATCGCCGCGAAGACGCTGAGCAGGACCAGCCGGCGGTGACGCAGCGCGAAGCCCAGCGAGCGCTCGTAGCCGCGCAGCAAGCCGTCGAAGCCGCCCTCCAGGATTCGCGCCACGATATTCGGCCGCTTCACCGGGCCGGCGGAACCATTGTGATGGGGTTTGAGGAAGCGGGCGCACATCATCGGTGTCGTCGTCAGCGAGACGACGAGGGAGATTAGGATCGCCAGCGAGAGCGTGACCGCGAATTCCTGAAACAAGCGGCCGACGATGCCGCCCATCAGAAGGATCGGGAGGAAGACCGCGACGAGAGACAGGCTCATCGAGATGACGGTGAAGCCGACCTCGCGGGCACCGATCAGCGCCGCCTCGACCCGCGGCTTGCCGTCCTCGATGTGGCGCTGGATGTTCTCCAGCACGACGATGGCGTCGTCGACCACGAAGCCCGTGGCGATGATCAGCGCCATCAGCGAGAGGATGTTGAGGGAGAAGCCGAGCAGGTACATCGCGGCGAAGGTGCCGATGATCGAGATCGGCACCGCCACCGCCGGGATCAGCGTCGCGCGCCCCGAGCGCAGGAAGATGAACACCACGAGGATGACGAGGCCGACCGCGATGAGCAGCGTCTCCTCGGTCTCCTTCAGCGAGGCGCGGATGGTGGCCGAGCGGTCGCCCGAGATGTGGAGGTCGATGTCGCCCGGCAGCGCCGCCTGGATCTGGGGAATTGCCGCCTTCACGCGGTCGACCGTCTCGACGACGTTCGAGCCGGGCTGCTTGTAGATGAACAGGATCACCCCGGGCTTGCCGTCGACGAGACCGAGGTTGCGCTTGTCCTCGACCGAATCGTCGACCTGACCGACATCGCTCAGGCGCACGCCGGCGCCGTTGCGGTAGGCTACGACGATGTCCCGATAGTCCGAGGCCTGTCGGCCCTGATCGTTAGCGTAGAGCTGGTAGCGGCGCGCGCCGGCGGTCACGTCGCCCTTGGGCGAGTTCGCGTTGGCGGAGGCCAGCGCCGCACGGATGCCTTCGAGGCCGATGCCGTAATGGAACAGCGCGGTCGGATCGAGCTCGACCCGCACCGCCGGCAGCGACGAGCCGCCGATATCGACGTTCCCGATGCCGTCGACCTGGGACATCTTCTGCTGAACGACGGTCGCGGCAGAATCGTAGAGTTGGCCGGGCGAGAGCGTGTCCGAGGTCAGTCCGAGGATCAGGATCGGCGCATCGGCCGGGTTGAATTTCCGGTAGGTCGGGTTCTGGCGGAGCGCCGTCGGCAGGTCGGCGCGGGCGGCATTGATCGCCGCCTGGACGTCGCGGGCGGCGCCGTCGATGTCGCGGTTTAGGCCGAACAGCAGGACGATGCGGACCGTGCCGGTGGAACTCGTCGAGGTCATCTCGTTGACGTCGGCGATGATCCCGAGCCGGCGCTCCAGCGGCGCGGCCACCGTCGTCGCCATGGTTTCCGGCGATGCGCCGGCCATCTGCGCCTGGACGAGGATGACGGGGAAATCCACCTGCGGCAGCGGCGCCACCGGCAATCGCACAAAGGCGAACAGCCCCGCGAGCAGCACGCCGACGGTGAGCAGCGTCGTCGCGATCGGACGCCGGATGAACGGCTCCGAGATGTTCACGGGATGGCCTCGCCGGTCCGGTAGCCGCCCTCACGGCGGCCCATGATCCGCCGTTCCAGCCGGTCGAAGAACAGGTAGATCACCGGGGTCGTGAACAGCGTCAGCACCTGGCTGACGATGAGACCGCCGGCGATGACGATGCCGAGGGGCTGGCGCAGCTCCGAGCCGACGCCGGTTCCCATGATCAGCGGCACCGCCGCGAACAGGGCGGCGAAGGTCGTCATCATGATCGGACGGAAGCGGAGCAGACAGGCTTCGTAGATAGCATCGCGCGGGCTCATGCCCTCTTCGCGCTCGGCCTGGAGCGCGAAGTCGATCATCATGATCGCGTTCTTCTTCACGATGCCGATGAGGAGCACGATGCCAATGATTGCAATGATGTCGAGCGAGAGCCCGAAGAGCATCAACCCGAGCAGAGCGCCGATCCCAGCGGACGGAAGCGTCGAGAGGATCGTGATCGGGTGGATGAAGCTCTCGTAGAGGACGCCAAGCACGATGTAGACCGTGACGATCGCAGCCAGGATCAGGAACAGCTCGTTCGAGAGCGCCGACTGGAAGGCGAAGACCGAACCCTGCGGCACCACGTTGAAGCTCGCCGGCAGGCCGACGTCTTTTCGGATCTGTGCGATTGCATCGACGGCCTGACCGAGGGCGGCGCCCGGTGCGAGGTTGAACGACACGGTGGTGGCCGGGAACTGGCCGAGATGTCCGACGAGCAGCGGGGCGCGCCTCTCCTCGACACGGGCGATGGCCGAGAGCGGCACCTGGCCCGAGGCGGCGGTCGAGGACGGCAGGTAGAGGTTGTTCAGCGAATCCAGCGTCTTGTGCAGCTCGGGGTTTGCTTCGAGGATCACCCGGTACTGGTTCGACTGCGAGAAGATCGTCGAGATGATGCGCTGGCCGAAGGCGTCGTAGAGTGCGTTGTCGACGGAGGCCGGGGTGATACCGTAGCGGCCGGCCGTTGGCCGGTCGATGGTGACGTAGGCGGCGAGTCCGTTGCCCTGGTAGTCGCTGGTGACGTCGGCGAGCAGCGGAGAACGCTGCAGCGCCTCGACGAAGCGCGGCACCCAGGTCTCGAACTCGGAGAGGTTCGGGTTCTCCAGGATGACCTGATACTGAGTGGCCGAGACCGCCGTGTCGATGGTCAGGTCCTGGACCGGCTGCATGTAGAGGCGCACGCCGGGCACGTCGCGGGTGGCGGCAGTGATGCGGCGGATCACGTCGCTGGCGCTGCCCGTCCGCTCCGCCTGCGGATTCAGGTTGATCAGCATCCGGCCGGAATTCAGCGTCACGTTCTGCCCGTCGACGCCGATGAAGGAGGACAGGTTCGCGACGTCCTTGTCCTTCAACACGATGTCGGCAAGCCCCTGCTGGCGCTCGGCCATGGCCCCGTAGGACACGCTCTGGTCGGCCTGGGAGATGCCCTGGATCACGCCGGTATCCTGGACCGGGAAGAAGCCCTTCGGGATCACCACGAACAGGTAGCCGGTGAGCGCGATCGTCCCGAGGGTGACGAGGAGCGTCAGCGGCTGATGCGCGAGCACCACCCGCAGGGCACGGCCGTAGGCTGCTATGGTGCCGTCGGTCATGCGCCGGCCTAGGCGGGCGACGAAGCCCTCGCGGCGCTCGCCCTGCACGACGGGTTTGAGCAGCCGCGCGCAGAGCATCGGCACCAGCGTCAGTGAGACGAAGGCCGAGATGACGATGGTGGCCGCCAGCGTGATCGCGAATTCGTGGAAGAGCCGACCGACCACATCGCCCATGAACAGCAGCGGGATCAGCACCGCGATCAGCGAGACCGTCAGCGACAGGATGGTGAAGCCGATCTCACGCGAGCCCTTCATCGCGGCCTCGAGCGGCGTGTCGCCGTCCTCGACGTGGCGGGCGATGTTCTCGATCACCACGATGGCGTCGTCGACGACGAAGCCGGTGGCGATGGTCAGGGCCATCAGCGAGAGGTTGTCGAGGGAGAACCCCCACAGGTCCATCACCGCCAGCGTACCGATCAGCGAGAGCGGCACCGACAGGCTCGGAATCAGGGTGGCGGAAAAGCTGCGCAAAAACAGGAAGATCACCAGCACGACGAGGCCGATGGCGAGCATCAGCTCGACCTGCACGTCCTCCACGGAAGCGCGGATCGTGACGGTGCGATCGGTGAGGAGCGCGACGCCGATGGCGGCGGGCATGCTAGCCTGCAGTTGCGGCAGCAACGCCTTGATCTTGTCGACCGTGTCGATGACGTTGGCGCCGGGCTGGCGCTGGATGTTGAGGATGACGGCCGGCGTGCGGTCCATCCAGGCGCCGAGTTTGGTGTTCTCGGCCCCGTCGACCACCGTCGCCACGTCCGAGAGCCGCACCGGCGCGCCGTTCTTGTAGGCGATGATCGCGCTGGAATAGACGGCCGGATCGCGGACCTGATCGTTGGCGTTGATGGTGTAGCTCTGCGTCGGGCCATCGATGTTGCCCTTGGGCGTGTTGACGTTGAGGTTCGAGATCGTCGTGCGCAGGTCGTCGATGTTTAGCCCGTAGGCCGCGAGCGCCAGGGAGTTGAAGCGCACCCGCACGGCCGGCCGCTGGCCGCCGCCCATGCTGACGAGGCCGACGCCGGCGACCTGTGAAATCTTCTGGGCGAGCCGCGTCTCCGCGAGGTCGCGCACCTGCGTCAGCGGCATCGTCTTCGAGGTGAGCGCCAGCGTCAGGACCGGCGCGTCGGCCGGGTTGACCTTGGCGTAGATCGGCGGCGCCGGAAGATCCGACGGGAGCAGGTTGCCGGCCGCGTTGATCGCCGCCTGGACCGACTGCTCGGCGATGTCGAGGGGGATGTCGAGGCTGAACTGCAGGGTGATGACCGAGGCGCCGGCCGAGCTCTGCGACGACATCTGGTTCAGGTTGGCCATCTGGCCGAACTGCCGCTCCAGCGGCGCGGTCACGGCCGAGGTCATCACCTCCGGGCTAGCGCCCGGATAGAAGGTCTGGACCTGAATCGTCGGGTAATCGACGGACGGGAGCGCCGAGACCGGCAGGTTCACGTAGGACACCATGCCGACGATCAGGATCGCCAGCATCAGCAGCGTCGTCGCCACCGGACGCAGGATGAAGATGCGCGACGGGTTCATGGTCTTCGCCTAGGCGGCCACGCCGATCACGGCGCGGCCTTGCGGTCGCGACCGCGTCGCCGCGGGGTATCGCCCGCCTGCGGCTGCGTGGCCTCGCCCGTGCCGTCCGGCGCCTTGCCGGCGCCCGGCGTGGAGGCGCTGCCGGCCTCGGCCTGCTGCGACGCTGCCGCACCCGGTACGGTCCCGCCGATCGCTTGGCCGGGTGCCGCCTGCGGGCCTGCGGCGCCGGTGGTGATGCGCACCGGCGCGCCCTCGCGGAGGCGATCGGTGCCGTCGGTGACGACCCGGTCGCCCGGCTGGAGGCCGGCAGTTACGACCGTGCGGCTGCCGTCGGTCTCGCCGATGGTGATCGGGCGGACGCTGACCTTGTCGTCGCCCTGCATCAGATAGACGTAGGTGCCCGGCGTGCCGCGCAGAATCGCTGCTGCCGGGATCACGGGCGCATTCCGGATCGTGTCCACGGTCAGCTTCGCGTTGACGAACTGGTTCGGGAACAGCGTCTCGTCGTCGTTCTTGAACAGCGCGCGCAGCTTTACCGTTCCAGTGGTGACGTCGATCTGGTTGTCGACCGTATCGAGCGTACCGGTGGCGATCTCGTGCTGGTCGCCGCGATCGTAGGCGCGCACGGTGAGCTTGGCGCCCTCGCGGACGCGCTTCATCACCCGCGAGACGTCGTCTTCCGGCAGGGTGAACAGCACCGAGATCGGGTGGAGCTGCGTCACGACCACGATGTTGGTGGACCCACCCGAGATGTAGTTGCCCTGGTCGACCTGACGAAGGCCGACACGGCCCTCCACCGGCGAGACGATGTGCGCATAGGCGATGTTGAGCCGCTGCTGGTCGACCACCGCCTGGTCGGCGGCGACGGTACCCTCGTTCTGCTTCACGAGGGCGGCCTGGGTGTCGACGTTCTGCTTCGAGATCGAATCCTGTCGGTTCAAGGTCTGGTAGCGGACGAGGTCGAGCTTGGCGTTCTGCAGGAGCGCCTGATCGCGGGCCAGCTGCCCGAGATACTGGGCGAGCAGCGCGTCGTAGGGCCGCTGGTCGATCTGGGCGAGGTAATCGCCCTTCTTCACGGTCTGGCCCTCGCGAAAACCGATCTCGGTGAGATAGCCGCTGATCTGCGATTTGACCGTCACCGTGGCGAGCGGCGTTACCGTGCCGAGACCCTGGAGCACGATCGGCATGTCGCCGGTCACCACCGTGGCAATGCCGACAGCCTGGGCCATCTCGCCGTGCTTGCCGCCCCCGCGACCGTGTCCGGCCTCGGTGGTGCCCGCCGCCTTCTTCGCGTCGTACATCCGGTGCGCGACGGCTCCACCGAGGCCGAGAACCAGGAGCAGAATCATCCAGCTCCCGAAGCGGCGCCGCCGACGGGTAGGCGTGGGCGTCAGCACGGGATATTCCCGGGCGGTCTCCCTGCGAATGGGCGAACTCTCGTTCATCCTCGACTCAAATCAAAGCGCCGCTTCGAAACCAATCTTCGTGTCGGATCCCGTTCGATCATCGGTCGAAGTCTGCTTCCGTTCGGCGGCCGAAAGCAATTCGATCGAAGGATCCGTCCCGTCAAACCTCAAGTCCGTACAACGGTCGGCTCGGCCGTGGGTGGGGTCGAAGCCGCCGGAGGGACCATGCTCATCTTCCCCCGGCAATGCGCCGTGAGTACGGCACCCAGGTTTCCCGGATGTTGCTAGTCCTGGTTTCGCACGGCGCCCGGCAAAAACACCTGTGGTGCTATCGCGCAGCCGGTTCGAGGGTGCGGTAGAAGCGGATGACGTCGCTAAATGCGTCGTCTACCGGAGCCACCGGAATCGCTACGCGAAGCCCGACACCGAGTATGCCGACGCCGAGTGCCATAAAGAGCGAGGTGCGGATCCGCATGGCGAGTTCGTAGCCGATCCTGTTGCCGATGCAGACAGCAAAAAGGCCACCGCACGAAGCGATGGCCTTTTCGATACAACCGGACCGACGACCGTTCGCCAGGAACGAGGGGGCGGAGTTCCCGTCAAGCGACCGCCGGCCGGCCGTGGGTCGAGAATTGTATCACGACTGACGATTGTCAACATTCGTCAGCCCCGGAGCCTGCGCGACCCGGAAGTCATGTGCGATCCCGCACGTTTTGCCAGGATATCCCCGCGTGGTATCGGGTCGTCGTCTTGACGCGGCGAGAGGACCACGAGCGGCCCTCGTTCCCTTCGATCCGGTCGCATGAATCCCGTCTTTTCCGATCTTCCTGTCACGGTGTTCGAGACGATGTCGCGGCTCGCCCGCAAGCATCAGGCGATCAATCTCGGCCAGGGCTTTCCAGACGATCCGGGGCCGGACGACGTGCGCGAAGTGGCGGCTGACGCGCTTCGCAACGGCTACAACCAGTATCCGCCGATGATGGGGCTGCCCTCGCTTCGCGAAGCCATCGCGGCGCATTACGGCCGGCACCAGGGCCTCGACCTCGATCCGGAGACGGAGGTGATGGTGACCTCCGGTGCCACGGAAGCGCTGGCCGGCGCGATCTTCGCGTTGATCGAGCCCGGCGACGAAGTCGTGCTGTTCGAGCCGATGTACGACGCCTACCTACCGCTGGTACGCCGGGCCGGCGGCGTACCGCGGTTCGTGACGTTGACGCCGCCGCATTTCGGCATCGACGACGAGGCGCTGTCCGCCGCCTTCTCCGAGAAGACCCGGCTCGTCATCCTGAACAATCCGTTGAATCCCTCCGCGACGGCGTTCGCGGAGGCCGACCTCGCGCGGCTTGCCGGCTATTGTCGGCGCTTCGATGCGGTCGCTCTCTGCGACGAGGTTTGGGAGCACGTGATCTTCGACGGTGCCCGTCATCGCCCTCTCATGGCGCTGCCGGGGATGCGCGAGCGTACGATCAAGATCGGCTCGGCAGGAAAAATCTTCAGCCTGACCGGTTGGAAGGTCGGACTGGTGATGGCGCCGCGGCCGTTGATGCGCGTGCTGTCCCGCGCCCACCAGTTCCTCACCTTCACGACGCCGCCGAACCTGCAGGAGGCGGTAGCCTACGGCCTGGCAAAGGACTTGTCCTATTTTACCGACATGCGTGCCGGACTCGCCCGCTCACGGAACCGGCTGGCTTCCGGGCTTTCGGATCTCGGCTTCACCGTGCTGCCGAGCGCGGCAACGTACTTTCTAAACATCGATCTTGGCGCCGGGGCCGACGACGTCGCCTTTTGTGAGGCTCTGGTGCGGGAGCATGGGGTCGCCGCGATACCCGTCAGCGCCTTCTACGAAAGCGGCAGCGTGAAGAACCTCGTGCGCTTCTGCTTTGCCAAGACGGACGAGACGCTGGACACGGCGCTCGCTCGGCTCCCGCGCTGCACGCAGGCCGCGTGATGAATATTCGTGCCGGCGGTTGGCCCTTCCTTGTCGTGACACGGATCGTGGGCCACATCCTTCTTCATGAGCGCAACCGATACACCCCGCACTTCGCGCACGGTCTTCGCCGAGCCTCTCGGCGCGGCAGACCTCCGCCGCTTCACCGACACGGGGACGGAAGCCAGTCTCCTGCGGCTGGAACAGCTCGCGCACGTGATGGACACGGCCTTCCAGATACCGGGCACCAACCGCAGAGTTGGGCTCGATGCGGTGATCGGCCTCGTGCCGGTGATCGGGGACATCGCCGGCATGGCGATCGCCTCCTACATCGTCTACGAGGCAAGGCGCCTCGGCGCCCCGCGCTGGCTGGTCTGGCGCATGATGGGCAACGTGGCTTTCGACGGTGCCGTGGGCGCCGTACCGCTGGCGGGCGATATTTTCGATGCGGCCTTCAAGGCCAATCGTCGCAACGTCCGCCTGCTGCGCAAGCATCTCGAGAAAAAGGGTACCTTGCGGCCGAACGAGATCGAGGGCACGGCGACGCATCTCGATTGATCCGTCCCCCCGCCGAGGCCGCTATCCGATGAACGAGGTTCCGCGCCCGCAGGCCGACGCGGTCCCGGTCACTGCGCCCGCCAACGCGCCGCAGATCCGGCTGCTTCAGCCTGAAACGCGGCGCGGGCTTTCGCCGATCAACCGGCGCCGCCTCGCGAATTTTTGGAAGAACCGGCGCGGCTCGTGGTCGGCCGTGCTGTTCCTGATCCTGTTTGTGGTCAGCCTGTTCGCGGAATTCATCGCCAACGACCGACCGATCTTCGTGTCCTACAAGGGCGAGTGGCTCTACCCGGTCTTCGTCGATTACCCGGACGAGAAATTCGGTGGTTTCCTTGCGCAGACCGATTATCGCGCGCCGGAGACCAAGAAGGAAATTGAGGAGAATGGATGGGCGCTCTGGCCGCCCATCCCGTATTCCTACAACACCTTCATGAGCGACCTGCCGACGCCGTCGCCCTCGCCGCCGACCTGGAACCTGACCGATGAACAGTGTCGTCCGGTCGCCGAGCGGGCGGGCGTGAAGGTCGAAGGTCGACAGTTCGGATGCCAGGATATCGAAAAACACTGGCTCGGCACCGACAACGCCTCGCGGGACGTGCTCGCCCGCATCATCTACGGTTTTCGGATTTCGGTGCTGTTCGGCTTGGCGCTCGCCCTGGTCTCGTCGGTTGTAGGCGTAATCGCGGGGGCCGTGCAGGGTTTCTTCGGCGGCTGGACCGACCTGATCTTCCAGCGCGTCATCGAGATCTGGAGTGCGGTGCCGACGCTCTACCTGATCATCATCATGTCGGCTTTCCTGGCCCCGAGCTTCTTCACCCTGCTCGGCATCCTGACGCTGTTCGCCTGGACCGCCCTCGTCGGCGTCGTCCGCGCCGAGTTCCTGCGAGCCCGGAACTTCGAATACGTCCGCGCCGCCCGGGCTCTCGGCCTTTCCAACGTGGCGATCATGACCCGCCATCTGCTGCCGAACGCCATGGTGGCGACGCTGACCTTCCTGCCGTTCATCCTCAACGGCTCGATCACCACCCTCACCTCCCTCGACTTCCTCGGCTTCGGTCTGCCGCCTGGCTCGGCCTCGCTCGGTGAGCTGCTGGCGCAGGGCAAGGACAACATCAACGCGCCCTGGCTCGGGCTGACCGGCTTCTTCGTCGTGTCGGCGATGCTGAGTTTGCTGGTTTTCGCGGGTGAGGCCGTGCGGGATGCCTTCGATCCGCGAAGGACGTTTGCCTGATCGACGGCCTACGCAGTGTCCTCGGATCGCCCGCCTCGACGCTTCCATGGCCGTGCGTCGGTCATCGAGGGCAATGCGGATTGGTCGGGCGCCGACCTTCCGGTTATCTCGCCCGGTCCGGACGGCATGGCGCTATGACAGTCTGAACACGGCGGAGTGCGTGCCAGACATTCGCTTGGCCGGCTGTCGACGGCCGCCGCAGGAGTCCCCATGACCAGCCAGGGAGAGACCTTCCGCAATCGGGCCATCGCACTCAAAACGCGTGCCCTGCGCAAATACGAAGCGGAGATGGTGCCGACAGGCAGCGACGACGGCGATCCAGCCATGGAGGTGCTGTCGCCGTTCGGGCCGATGATCGGACGGACGCGCGTGTCGCCCGACCTCCTGTCGCGCATCAACGCTTTCGCCGATCGCCATACCGCGTCCGGTGCCTCCGAGTTCCTGGTTCCGCCCGACATCGCCTGCGCCGGTGGAGACGCTTCTCTAGCGGCGGTCATCGAGGACAGGATCCGCAGATATGTCCTGATGGCCGAGGGTGTGGGTCCCAAGCGCATCGAGATCGACCGGATCTGGGTCGTCAGCCAGTATGCCGGCACGCCGAGCCCGGTGCATTTCCATTCCGGAGATCTGTCCGGCGTACTTTATCTCAAGTCGCCCGAGCCGCCACGGGACAAAGACTTGAACAAGACTTACATCTCCGGGCGCCAAGCCGGCTATCTCAACTTCCTGACCGGCGGCAAGCAGAGGTTTGCCAGGACGCTCCTCAGCGTGCCGCCCGACGTCGGCGTGCTCTACACCTTTCCGGCTTGGCTGCTCCATGGCGTCGAGCCGTTCCGAGGCAGCGGCGAGCGGCGCTCCCTGTCTTTCAACGCGCGCGCCGAAGTCGACGACTGAACTCGGCCGGGCACCGACTGCGCCAGCTTCACTCGGTCGCCACCGCGGGCGAGATCATCTTGCGCGCCTTCTTGTCGACGTTGCCGAGGAAGGCGTGGGCCTCCTCCTTGCGCTCGAAGACGTGGGGGGCCACGCCGCGCTTGTTCAAGGCCTCCTCCATTTTCAATCGGAGGAAGGCGCTGGTCGCGTAACGGGTGGTGGTCTGGTAATAGTTCGCCGAGAGATATTGGATCATGCCAGCATAGTCGTCGTAGAGGCTTTCGTTGAGCCGGAAGCCGTCGTGGTTGACGACGGAGTTGACGCGCTGGCCGGCCTTCTTGCAAGCGCCGACGATGGTGAGCCGCAGCTCGTCCATGTCGCTCTTCACGCGGCAGTACCAGCCCTCGAGGTTGATGAAGAGCAGGTTGCGCTCCGGATCGTAGCTCACGCGGTCCTTCAGATCGAGGTTGAGCAGGTCGGAGGCCAGCTCCATCGGCTCCTCGCGGAAGATGCGCGGATCCATCGGCACCGGGTTCCGGATCACCGGCTTGAAATCCATGTGCGGGAGGATGTCGCGCTCGATGTCGATGCCGGGCGCCACCTCGATCAGCTCCAGCCCCTCCGGGGTGAGCTGGAAGACGCAGCGCTCGGTCACGTAGATTACCGGCTGCGACTTCTGCACGGCGTAGGGGCCGCTGAAAGTGTTCTGCTGGACCTGGGTGACGAATTTTTTCGCCTTGCCTTCCTTGACGATCTTCACTTGCCCTGCATCGACTGCAATCTCGAGGCCGCCGGCGGTGAAGGTGCCGGCGAAGACGACGCTGCGGGCGTTCTGGCTGATGTTGATGAAGCCGCCGCAGCCGTTGAGCTTGCCGCCGAACTTCGAGGTGTTGACGTTGCCGGCTTCGTCGCACTCGGCCATGCCGAGGCAGGTCATGTCGAGGCCGCCGCCGTCGTAGAAGTCGAACATCTGGTTCTGGTCGATGATGCAGTCGGCGTTCGTCGCGGCGCCGAAGCTCGACCCGCTGGCGAGCACGCCGCCGACGGCGCCAGCCTCGGTGGTCAGGGTGATGTAGGGGGTGATCTTCTCTTCGTTCGCGACGGAGGAGATGCCCTCGGGCGCGCCGACGCCGAGGTTGACCACGCCGTTCGGCGGCAGTTCGAAGGCGGCGCGGCGAGCGATGATCTTACGCTCGTTCAATGGCATCCGCTTGATGCCGGTTACCGGAACGCGGATCTCACCCGCGAGCGCCGCGTCGTAGACGACGCCGTAGTTCATGCGGTGCATCTCGGGCTCGGCGACCACGACGCAATCGACGAGGATGCCGGGCACGCGCACGTCCTTCGGCAGCAGGTAGCCGTCGTCGACGATGCGCTCGACCTGGGCGATGACGATGCCGCCGTTGTTGCGCGCGGCCATGGCCTGCGCGAGGCAATCGAGCGTCAGCGCCTCCTTCTCGTAGCTGAGATTGCCTGAGGGATCGGCGGAGGTCGCGCGGATGAAGGCCACGTCGATCTTGGTGGCGGTGTAGAACAGCCACTCGTCACCATCGACGTCGACGACCTTGACGATGTCGTCCTGCGTCAGTTCGTTGACCTTCGCCCCACCGTGGCGCGGGTCGACATAGGTGTGCAGTCCGACCTTGGAGAAGAGCCCCGGCTGGCCGGCGGCGCAGGCGCGGTAGAGCTGCGAGATCACGCCCTGAGGCAGGTTGTAGCCGCGGATGCGGTTCTCGGCGGCGGCCTGCGCGACCTTGGGCATCCGGCCGAAATTCGCGGCGATTACGCGGGTAAGCAGGCCGTCGTGGTGCAGGCGCCCGGTGCCGAGGCCTTTGCTGTCGCCGGCGCCCGCCGTCATGATCAGGGTGAGGCCGCGGGGCGAGCCGGTCTCGACGAAGCGCGTCTCCAGGGCGGCGTGCAGCGCCTCCGGAATGCAGCTCTGGACGAAGCCGGTCGTGGTCACGACGTCGTTCTCACGAATGAGCGCGATCGCCTCCTGGGCCGTGATCACCTTGTTCTTCTTCATCGAACGCGTCGTCCTCCGGCTGCCCCCGCTCTGCGACGGTCCCGGCAAGATCTTGCACGTGGATCGTCGCGGCGGAGTCTTCGTCGCCGCGGTCGAAACGAGCGAAGCCCCCGTCGCGATCCGCAGCAAGATTGCCCAGTCTCGTGCTGCGTCGCGCAAAATCTCTGCTGCGCTGCAATCACAAGCCTGGGAGCAATGATCTTAGCGCAGTCGTGCGCCGGGCGGACCTGAAAAAGACTCTCCGGCGGCTCAAGAAAAACTCGCGGCCGCATCCGTGCGAAACGCGGGTCGTCAACGGGCGAAACGACGGCCCCGCTTGCGAGGGAACATCGGACGAGGCCCCTTGTTTGGTGCGATGCCTCGTTGTGCCAGCGCCTGCCGCCCGTCGGCCATCACGATGACCGACCTCCAAGGAGCCTGATGTACGAGTCCCCGGAAAAGCGCGGTCACGGCCACCACCCGTCGGTGACCGGCAGCGGCGAGGCGGAGCTGTCGAACACGCATTCCGACATCTTCTTCGCCGCCGTCGAGACGACGCGGATGCCGATGATCGTCACCGATCCGCATCAGCCGGACAACCCGGTCATCTTCGCCAACCACGCCTTCGCGAAGATGACTGGCTACGCCAACGACGAGGTCATCGGCCGCAACTGCCGCTTTCTGCAGGGTCCTGAGACCGATGGCGAAGCGGTAGACGAGCTGCGCCGGGCCATCGCCGAGCGCAGGGAGGTCGCCACCGAGATCCTGAACTATCGCAAGGACGGTTCGGCGTTCTGGAATGCGCTCTTCATCTCGCCCGTGCACAACAAGCAGGGCGAACTCGTCTATTTCTTCGCCTCGCAACTCGACGTGTCGCGCCGTCGCGATGCCGAAGAGGCTCTGCATCAGGCACAAAAGATGGAGGCGCTCGGCCAGTTGACCGGGGGAATCGCGCACGACTTCAACAACCTCCTGCAGGTGATCAGCGGCTACACCGACATCCTGCAGATGCTCATCGACAGCGGTTCGCCCGATATCGCGCGCCTCGCCCGCGCTGGTGAGGCGATCCGGACGGCGACCGATCGGGCGGCGAAGCTCACCCACCAGCTTCTCGCCTTCTCGCGCAAGCAGCGTCTGGAAGGCCGGGCAATCAGCCTCAACGCCCTCGTCGAGGGCATGAGCGAGATCGGCGACCGGACCTTGGGCGACGATGTCGAACTGCGTCGCGAACTCGCCCCCGATCTCTGGAACGCCCGCGTCGACCCGACACAGGCCGAGGTCGCGCTGCTCAACGTCCTGATCAATGCGCGCGATGCCATGCCGAATGGCGGCTGCGTTACGGTCGAGACGAAGAACCTCGTCCTGCAGGACCGACAGGCCGCCCTGCTTCAGGGCGTCCAAGCGGGGAACTATGTCGAGGTCTCCGTGTCGGATACCGGCACCGGCATGTCTCCGGAGGTGCTGCTGCGGGTGATGGAGCCGTTCTTCACAACGAAGGAAGAAGGCAAGGGCACCGGCCTTGGGCTCGCCACCGTCTACGGCTTCGCCAAGCAATCCGGCGGCACGGTGCGGATCACTTCGGACGTGGACCGCGGAACCACGGTGCGGCTGCTGTTCCCGGCAACCCAGGCGTCCATCGAGCGCGATTCGGGTCCGTCCCACAAGGTCGCGGAGCGGCATGGATCCGAGACCGTCCTCGTCGTCGATGACAGAGCGGAGGTCGCAGAGACTGCCCGGATCATCCTTGAGGATTTCGGTTATCACGTTCTCGTGAGTCACAGCCCCCGCGATGCGATCGCCATCATGGAGAACGACGCGCGCATCGACATGCTGTTTTCGGATCTGATCATGCCCGGGGGGATGACGGGCGTCGGCCTTGCCCGCGCGGCCCGGGAGCGGCAACCGAAGATCCGGATCCTGCTCACCACCGGTTTCGCCGCAAACTCCCTCGAACGCTCCGGCGTCGGCGGGAGCGAATTCGAGATCATCAACAAGCCCTATCGGCGCATGGAACTGGTCCGCCGCGTGCGGCAGGTTTTCGATGGCCCGGCCGGGACCGGTTGAACACGCGTCGATCGACTCGACCATGGAGCTATGTCATTCCGGCCACGTGCAGAGCCTAATCGTTGACCATGCGGATACGAATGCCGCACCCTCTCGATCCGTCCGCGACCGCGTGAAATGGACCGACGTTCCGTCGGCCGGATCGTCGGTCCGATGACGAACGATGCGGGCTTCCTGAGCGGCGGCGGAGCCATGGGTGCCCTGATCCGCGCCTACGAGTGGGCGGCGACACCCCTCGGCCCGCCGGAGACTTGGCCGCAGGCGCTGCGTTCCGCGATAGACCTCTGCCTGCATTCGAGCTTCCCCACGGCGATCTACTGGGGGCCCGAGCTGCGGCTTCTATACAACGACGCCTGGGCGCCGATTCCCGCCGAGCGGCATCCGGACGCGCTCGGCCGGCCCGGCGCCGAGGTCTGGTCCGAGATCTGGCCGATCATCGCACCGCAATTCCAGCGGGTCCTCGATTCCGGTGAGGGCTTCGCCGCCTTCGACCAGATGCTGCCGATGGCGCGCGGTGGCCGGGTCGAGGAGACGTGGTGGACCTACAGCTTCACGCCGATCCGCAGCGAGGACGGCACGATCGCCGGGGTGCTCAACCAGGGCAACGAAGTCACGGCGCATGTCCGCACGCAGCACGCGCTGCGGGAGAGCGAAGGCAAGTTCCGCGGCATCACCAACTCGGTCGACCAGATGATCTGGTCGACCCTGTCCGACGGTTTCCACGACTACTACAATGACCGCTGGTACGAGTTCACCGGCGTGCCGGCGGGCTCCACCGACGGCGAGGCCTGGAACGATATGTTCCACCCCGAGGACCGGGAGCGGGCCTGGGGCGTCTGGCGGCACAGCCTGGAGACGGGCGAGACCTACCACATCGAGTATCGGCTCAAGCACCATTCCGGCACCTATCGCTGGGTGCTCGGACGGGCGCAGCCGGTGCGCGACGCGAAGGGCGACATCACCCGCTGGTTCGGCTCCTGCACGGACATCCAGGAGATCGTCGACGCCCGCGAGGTGCTGGCCCGCTCCCGCGCCGAGCTGGAGCGGCAGGTCGCGGAGCGCACCCGCGAGCGCAACCGCCTCTGGGCGATGACCAACGACCTCATGGGCACCGCCGGGCTCGACGGCTACCTCAAGGCGGTGAATCCGGCCTGGACGCGGATGCTCGGCTGGAGCGACGCGGAACTGCTCGCACGTCCATTCTCCGAACTCGTCGACAAGAGCGACCACGCCGCGACGGCCGACGTCGTCCGACGATTGTCGCTGGGCGAGACGGTCGACGGCTTCGTCGATCACGTCTTCTGCAAGGACGGCCGCCTGCGCACGATCATGTGGAGTGCGGTGCCCGAGGGCGCGCTGTTCTACATCGTCGGACGCGACATCACCGAGCAACGCAACGCCGAGGAGGCGCTGCGCCAGTCGCAGAAGATGGAAGCGGTGGGCCAGCTCACCGGCGGCCTCGCCCACGACTTCAACAATCTGCTCACCGGCATCTCGGGCTCGCTCGAACTCCTGCAGACCCGCGTGAGCCAGGGCCGTCTTGGCGACGTCGATCGTTACGTCAACGCCGCGCAGGGCGCCGCGAAGCGAGCCGCCGCCCTCACCCACCGGCTGCTGGCCTTCTCCCGCCGCCAGACCCTCGATCCGAAGCCTACCGACGTGAATCGCCTCGTCGTCGGCATGGAAGAACTGGTGCGCCGCACGATCGGCCCGCACGTGACGCTCGAAGTGGTGGCGGCCGGCGGCCTCTGGTCGGCGCTGGTCGATCCCTCGCAGCTCGAGAACGCGCTGCTGAACCTCTGCATCAATGCCCGCGACGCCATGCCGGATGGCGGCCGCATCACCATCGAGACCGCCAACAAGTGGATGGACGAGCGCGCCGCCAAGGAGCGCGACCTCGACCCCGGCCAGTATCTCTCGCTCTGCGTGACCGACACCGGCACAGGCATGACGCCGGAAGTGATCGCCCGGGCCTTCGATCCGTTCTTCACGACGAAGCCGATCGGCCAGGGCACTGGCCTCGGCCTTTCGATGATCTACGGCTTCGTGCGTCAGTCCGGCGGACAGGTACGGATCTATTCGGAGATCGGCGCAGGTACCACGATGTGCCTCTATCTGCCCCGCCATTACGGTGCGGCGGAGGATGTCGAGGCGGTGCCCGACCTCTCCGGCGCGCCGCGCGCCGATGCCGGCGAGACCGTGCTGATCGTCGACGACGAGCCGACGGTGCGCATGCTCGTCATCGAGGTGCTGGAAGACCTCGGCTATACCGCGATCGAGGCGGCGGACGGGGCCGGTGGCCTCAAGGTCCTGCAATCCGATGTGCGCATCGACCTGCTCGTCACCGATGTCGGCCTGCCTGGCGGGATGAACGGCCGCCAGCTCGCGGATGCCGGCCGCGTGCTGCGCCCGACGCTGAAGGTGCTGTTCATCACCGGCTACGCCGAGAACGCCGTGCTCGGCCACGGCTATCTCGACCGCGACATGCAGGTGCTGACGAAGCCCTTCGTGATGGAAGCGCTGGCGAGCCGCATCCGCGATCTCATCGCTGGGTCTTGACCCCATCTCCGGCCCGATCGCCGATCGGGACATCGCTAGCCGACCTGCGAATGGGGCAGCCGTGACTCTTCGGCCGCGGCCAGGCATCGGGCCGATGGTACCCCATTGACACCATCGCGAACCGACGAGCCCAAAAGCGCGCCGAACGAAACTTTGGTCGCAACGTTGATCTGCGGAGTATGGGGCCCGAATCCGGGCACTGCTCCAGCCTGGAGGACGAAACCCGGAGCCCGACGTGCCGACAGAAGCCGAGTTCGAGGCGACACCCGATGCGGCTGACGGCCGAGCGCTCTTGGAGGCAAGACTGAAGCGTCTTTCGCCTTCAGAACTCGATGCGTTCCGGGAAGCCGTCCGCCGCTGCTATGCCGGTGGGCTAGACGCGGAATCACAGAAGCCCGACGCACACTGACTGACATCCTTGGCGAACGCGAACCTGTCGTGATGTCGATACTGCGTCGTCGAACGATCATGTTCTCAGCAAATGAGATAGGAACTGATAGATCCGGGGAATGAAAACCGCCGACGCTCGTTATGATTTCATGGATCCGAGAAAGATCGATCGGAATTTGATCATGAGACGTATTGTTTTGGCTTCGGTCCTAGCCGTCGGATGCTTGACCGTAACGACGGGGACCGTCGAGGCGCAGAATGCCTTGAGCGGAGGCGGTATCGGAGTCGGAGGCCGCGGTATCGGTGGTGGTGGCCTCGCTGGAGGAGGAGCCAGCCTCGGTGGCGGCTCGAGTGCCGGTGGTTCCGTCGGTGGTGGCCTGGCTGGTGTGGGAGGCCTACGCGGTGGCGGCTTCGCGGCCGGACCCCGCGGAGGGTTCGGTGGCAATGCCCTCGGCGGTGCCGTCGTCCGCAATCCCGGCGGCGTCGTGGACGGAAGCGTCGGCGGGAATCCGGGCTGGAACCGTCCCGCCCGGCCCGGTGGCCCGGGCCGTGGTTGGCGCGGCCGGTATCCCGGCTACGGCTATGGCGGTGGTCTCGGCTACGGCGCCGGCCTCGGGTATGGAGCCGGCTTGGGGTACGGGTTCGGCGGCGACCCCTACGGATATGCCAACGACGGCTATGCCGCAGCTGGTTATGTAGACGAAGAGGCGGTGCCCGCCGGGGACGAGCAGGCCGCCTACTGCGCGCGACGCTTCAAGACCTACGATCCGCGTAGCGGTACCTATGTCGCCAAGGGCGGCAAGCGGCGCTCCTGCCCGTAAGGCTTGCGGCGACCGCTTCTCTCTCGATCGCATCCTTAGGCTTTCGCCGGACGTGCCGAGCCGGTCATCGGTGGAGATCAGCGCTGGCTGGGACGGGCCAGCCCGGAACCGGGATCCGACACGAACCCTGTGGGCATCGGCCCGCAGGGTTTTTCGTTCGGCGCGAGCGGTCGTCGATCCATCCCCGATCGGATCGAGACCAAGGCTTTTCTCCGGACGTGACCGGGCGCACAGATTGCACGACGCGACCGGCGCATCCCGGCGACTTGGTCGATCGGACGCCCGTACTATGGACGAGTTGGTTTTCTTCCTTGGTCTCGGCATCGCGGTGCTGGCTGTGCTCGCCTGCGGGCCAGTCGCGTTCGCGCTGACGATTGCGCAGCGTCGGCGGATTTCCATCCTGGAAGACAGGCTCGCACGCTTCGAGCGGGCGACGCCGGCCACGGCCGCGACGATACCGGCCAGCCGTCCAGAGCCGGTCCGTGAAGCGCCGCGGCCGGCGCCCACGGTGCCGGCGGTCCCGGCGCCTCGTCCCGATCCCGCGCCGCCGCGGGCCTCCTTCGAAGAGCGTTTCGGCACCCGCTGGACGGTCTGGGTCGGCGGCGTCGCCCTCATCTTTGGTGCGGCCCTGCTGGTGCGCTACTCGGTGGAGGCCGGCTATTTCGGGCCGGGTCTGCGCATGGCCTCCGGCTTCGCCCTGGCTCTGGGACTGCTCGCTGCTGGCGAGGCCCTGCGGCGCCGGCTGCGGGGAAGCCTGCCCGTTCCGCCGGCTTGGCCGGACATCCCGGCGATGGTGACGGCTGCCGGCACCGTGGCGCTTTTCGGCGCGGTCTACGCGGCCTACGGGCTCTACGGCTTCATCGGCCCAGAGCTCGCCTTCGTCGCGCTTGGGGCGACGGGCCTTGCTGCCATGGTGCTTGCTCTGCTGCACGGCCCGTCACTCGCCGGGTTTGGTCTCGTCGGCGCGCTGGCCACACCGCTTCTCGTCGGCGAGGGCGGTGGCAGCATCTGGCCGCTGACCCTCTACCTGCCCGTGGTGGCGGCGAGCGCCTACGGCTTCGCATGGCTCAAGGGCTGGCGAGTGCTCGCCATCGCGGCCGGGATCGGTGCCGCCGCCTGGGCACTCCTGCTCGGCCTCTCCGCCATCGACGCCTCGGCCTCTGCGGCAGCGCTCGTGCACGGCGTTCTGCAGGCCGCGCTCGCGAGCCTCACCTTCGCCCTTCCCCATCGCCTTACGCCAGCCGAGAACGCACGCCTCGACCGCGTGGCGACCGCCGTTCTGCTCACGGCCACGGTCATGCTGGTCGCCGTGCTCGGGCTCACCGCTCAGGCCGGCTACGGGGCCGTCTGGATCCTAAGTGCGCTCGCAGCCATCATAATTCCGTCCGCTGCAGGGTTCCTCGCTATGCCCGTGGCGGCGGGATTGGTCGTCGCAGGATTGGCCTTGAGCGGCATCATCGTGCTGTGGCCGCCCGAACCGGGCCTGCATTGGGACAGTCTCCTGATCCGGCTCGATACGACCGACCCGGGCATCCTGCTGGCGGTCGTCGGCGTCTCCGCAGCCGGCGTCACGACGATGGGAGCCCTCAGGCTGATCGGCGGCGGCCGGCTGCCGGCCGCTACGGCGCTCGCCTACGCGGCCGGCGCCACCCTGACGCCGTTGGCCGCTTTGTCCTTCACCTATCTACGTCTCGCGCAGGCCTCTGTCTCGCCGTCCTTCGCGGTGGCCGCATGGGTGCTGGCCTTGGCGATGATCGGGCTCGGCGCTGCGCTCCGTGCACAGGGCGATCGAACGCCGTCGGACGCGCTCACGATCGGTCTCGGCGCCTTCGCCTCGGCCGCTGTGGCGGCCCTGGCGCTCGGCCTCGTCTTCGCGGCCTCGGGCGGGTCGCTGACCGTGGCGATGGCGCTGGCGGCGCTCGGCAGCGGCGCGATCGCGCGCCGGCTCGATATCCCTGCGCTTCGCTGGTGCGTCGCAGGCCTCGGAATTGCCGTGGCGGGCCGCCTCGCCTGGGATCCGATGGTGGTCGGCGGCGAGCTCGGGCGCACGCCGATCCTGAACTGGCTGCTCGTTGGCTACGGCGTTCCGGCCCTCGCCTTCGGCCTCGCCTCGCGGCTGATCCGCCTGCCCGGCACCAAGCCGGATGCCCCTCCCCTGATCGCCGAAGCCCTGAGCCTGCTGCTTGCTGCCTTCCTGGTGTTCTTCGAGATCCGGCACGCGCTCCACGGCGGCGACATCTTCGCTGAGGATAGCGGCGTGCTGGAGCAAGGCCTGATGGCGCTCTCGGCGCTCGGCCTCGCAGCGGTGCTGGTGAGGCTCGATGGCGTCCACCGTTCGCCGGTGATCCGGATCGCCAGCCTAGGCTTTGGGGTAATCGCCTTCGCTCAGAGCCTGCTCGGCCTCGGGTTCGCCGTGAACCCGCTGCTCACCGACGAGTCTGTCGGCGGCGGTGTACTCTTCAACGAGATCGTCATCGCCTACGGCCTTCCGGCGCTCGTCGCCTTCGCGCTGGCCCGAACGGCGCAGGCGACGCGGCCGCGCTGGTACGTGCTGGCGGCCGGCGGCGTCGGGATGATCCTCGGCTTCCTGGCGCTCACGCTGACGATCCGCCACGGCTTCCAGGGCGCGAAAATGGGCCTCGATCGCGAGACGAGCCAAGCCGAGTGGTATGCCTACTCCGCCGGCTGGCTCGCCCTGGGACTCACCCTGCTCGGTTACGGGCTGCTGCGACACTCCCTGACGGCACGCCTCGCCTCTGCGGCGCTGGTCGCGCTCGCAACGCTCAAGGTGTTCCTGTTCGATCTCGCCGGGCTCGACGGGCCGCTGCGAGCGCTGTCGTTCCTCGGGCTCGGCGCGGTGCTGATCGGGATCGGGCTTGTGTACCAGCGCTTCGTGTTCGCGCCGACGCGAACGACGTGATGCTGGCGTCATTCCGGGGCCGCGAAGCGGCACCCGGAATCCATTCGCGATGCGCGGCTGAGACAGGGCGTCGTGCCCCGTCATAGGTTCCAGGTTCTCACCTGCGGTGCGCCCCGGAACGACGGTGGAGATTCTCCCGCCGCCGGCAGCACGTACCGGGTAACTCAGAAAAAGATCGGCCGGGCGCTTGCGTTGTGCTCGACGAGCACCGTGCCGGTCGCCGGATCGACCTCCTTCAGCACGGCGTCGTAGCCCCACAGATCGGCGAGGTGCTGCAGCACGCGCTTGGCGTCTTCTTTCTGCAGGGTGATGCGGTTCAGCGCCTTGTGGTGGACGATGAGGCGGCGGTCGCCTTCGAGATCGACATCGACCACCTCGATGTCCGGATCGAGCCAGGCCACGTCGTATTGCCGGGCGAAGGAACGGCGCATCTTGCGGTAGCCGCGCTCGTCGTGGATCGCCTCGACGCGCAGCTCGGTCTCGTCGGGATCGTCGACGACGTGGAACAGGCGCATGTCCCGCATGAGTTTCGGGCTGAGAAACTGCGCGATGAAACTCTCGTCGCGATAGTTCTCCCAACAATCGCGTAGCACGGCCATCGGGTCGCCGATGCCGGCGATCTGGGGGAACCAAGCGCGGTCCTCCTCGGTGGGCTGCTCCACGATGCGGGCGATGTCCTGCATCATCGCGAAGCCCAGCGCATAGGGGTTGTGACCGCCGAAGCTGCGGTCGTCGAAGTTCGGCTGGCGGATGACGTTGGTGTGCGAGGTGAGGAATTCGAGATAGGCAGCCTCGTCGATCAGGCCCTTCTCGGAAAGCGCGTTCATGATGCGGTAGTGCACGTAGGTGGCGCAGCCCTCGTTCATCACCTTGGTCTGGCGTTGCGGGTAGAAATACTGTGCCACCAGCCGGACGATGCGCAGGAGTTCGCGCTGCCACGGGCGCAGGCGCGGCGCGACCTTCTCCAGGAAGTAGAGGATGTTCTCCTGGGGGAGCTCCAGCAGGGCGCGGCGGCGATCGAGGGCCGGGTCGCCCTTGGCGGCGCCGGTCTTGGCGGGAAGCGTCCGCCAGAGGTCGTTGAAGATCTGCTCGCCATGCTCTTGCCGTTCGCGCTCGCGGCGCTGCTCCGAGGCGAGATCCGGCCGCTTCTTACGAGGATAGCGATGAACCCCCTGGCTCATCAGGGCATGAGCCGCGTCGAGCACTTGCTCTACCGCTTGCTGGCCGTATCGCTCCTCGCAGCGGGAAATGTAGGCCTTGGCGAAGTCGAGATAATCGAGGATGCCTTCGGCATCGGTCCACTGCCGGAACAGATAGTTGTTCTTGAAGAAGTGGTTATGGCCGAAGGCGGCGTGCGCGATGACGAGCGTCTGCATCGTCGCCGAGTTCTCCTCCATCACGTAGGAGATGCACGGGTCGGAGTTGATGACGATCTCGTAGGCCAGCCCCATGTGGCCGCGCCGATAGCTCGCCTCCTGCTGGGCGAAATGCTTGCCGAACGACCAGTGCTTGTAGAACAGCGGCATGCCGATCGAGGAATACGCGTCGAGCATCTGCTCGGCCGTGATGATCTCGATCTGGTTCGGATACCAGGACAGTCCGAGAGCGCGCGCCTCGACTTCGCAAGCCTCGTGGATGCGGCGGATGGTGTCGAAGTCCCAGTCGTTGCCGGTGAACAGCGGCTCCTGGGTCTTCGCGGCCGGTGCGAGTGTCAGGCTTGCCATGCAGCCTCCCATGTAAGCGCGCGCCAACCCCTCTCCCCTTTGCGAGAGAGGGTGGCCCGCGAAGCGGGTCGGGAGAGGGGAGCGACGTTTCCGAAGAGGGCGCTCCCCTCTTCCGACCCTCGCTGACGCGAGGGCCACCCTCCCCCGCAGAGGGGGGAGGGTTTTTCGCACCAGCCGGTCGCTTGATCAGTGGGGCGCCCGCTCAAGCCTCTACCTCCGCCCGCGCATCCTTCGGCCCGAACAGCTCGCGAAACACCGGATAGATGTCGCGGCGGTGATTGACCTTTCGCATGGCCAGCGGCTCGCCGGCCTTGGCCAGCACCTCGTAGGTACGCCAGAGCGTCGTTCGGTGCTCGACGAAGCCGGCGCGGGGGCCGTTCTCGTCTCCGACCTCGAGATAGGCGAAGTGCTGGCAGGCCGGCAGGATGTGCGCGCGCAGCAGTTCGGTCGAGGTCGGGCCGTCGCTCGACACATTGTCGCCATCGGAGGCCTGCGCGGCGTAGATGTTCCAATCGTTCGGATCGTAGCGCTCGGTGACGACGCGCTTCATCTCGACGAGCGCCGAGGAGACCAGCGTGCCGCCGGTCTCGCGGGAGCCGAAGAACGTTTCCTCGTCGACCTCCGTCGCCTTGTCGGTGTGGCGGATGAAGACGATCTCGACGTGCTTGTAGCGGCGCGTCAGAAAGATGTGCAGCAGGATGTAGAACCGCTTGGCGAGGTCCTTCATGTGCTCGGTCATCGAGCCGGACACGTCCATCAGGCAGAACATCACCGCCTGCGCGATAGGCCGCGGATAGGGCTCGAAGCGGCGGTAGCGCAGGTCGAGCGGATCGACATAGGGGATCCGCTTCGAGCGCTCGCGCAGGGCTTCCAGTTTAAGTTGAAGCTCCGGCAGAATCGGATCGAATTCGCCCACCTCCGCGATCTGCGCCTCCAGCAGCGCAAATTCTTCGAGCTTCGGGCGCTTGAGCGCGATGCGGCGGGACATCGAATTGCGCAAGGTACGCGTCAGGGCGAGGTTGGCGGGCGAGCCGCTCACCGTGTAGCCGGCCCGGCGCAGGCCTTCCGTCTCGACAATGGAGAGACGGCGCTTGGCGAGATCCGGCAGCTCGAGGTCGTCGAGGAAGAGTTCGAGGAATTCGTCGCGGGTCAGCGCGAAATGGAAGGCGTCCTCGCTGTTCTCGCCGCCGTCGCCGCCCTCGCCCGAACCGCCGGCCCCGCCGCCGCCCGGCGGCCGCTCGATGCGGTCGCCTTCGACGTAGGTCTTGTTGCCGGGAATGATGTAGTCCTGAAGGCCGGTGCCGGACTGACGGCTGAAACGGGGCTCGCGCACCCCGTCCGCCGGCACCGAGATCCGGCCGTCCTTACCGAGATCCTTGATGTCCTTCTCACGCGCCGATTCCCGGACCGCGCGCTGTGCCATGTCCTTGACGCGTCGCAGGAAGCGCTGACGGTTCGGGAGGCTCTTGCCTCCGGGATTGAGCCGACGGTCGACGATATGCATCGTGTCTCGCTAAACGCCTCGTCCTCAAGCCGTTGCCGGGCAATATGCCCGGACAACGATACGGAAGTGCGGCCGACGGCGGCGAAAAATGCGTGGCCGCCTCAACCCGCCTGCTTCACCCGCATGTACCATTCCACAAGCCGCCGGACCTGACGCTCCGTGTAGCCGCGAGCCGTCATCCGCTCGACGAACTCGCCGTGCTTCTTCTCGGTCTCGCCGTCCTTCTTGGAGCCGAAGGAAATCACCGGCAGCAGCTCCTCCACCTGGGAGAACATGCGCCGCTCGATCACCTCGCGCAGTTTTTCGTAACTCGTCCAAGACGGGTTGTGGCCGCCGTGCTGGGCGCGTGAGCGCAGGGCGAACTTCACGACTTCGTTGCGGAAGTCCTTCGGGTTCGCGATGCCGGCCGGCTTTTCGACCTTGGTGAGCTCCTGATTCAGGAGTTCGCGGTTCAGGAGCTGGCCGGTCTCGGTATCCTTGAAGTCCTGATCCTCGATCCAGGCATCGGCGTAGTCGATATAGCGATCGAACAGGTTCTGGCCGTAATCGTGGTAGCTCTCGAGATAGGCCTTCTGGATCTCGTGACCGATGAATTCGGCGTAGCGCGGCGCGAGTTCGGTCTTGATGAACTCCATGTAGCGCTTCTCGGTCTCGGGCGGCATCTGTTCGCGCTTGATCGCCTGTTCGAGCACGTACATCAGGTGCACGGGATCGGCCGAAACCTCGGTGGTGTCGTGGTTGAAGGTCGCCGCAAGCACCTTGAAGGCGAAACGGGTCGAGATCCCGTCCATGCCCTCGTCAACGCCGCCGGTATCCTTGTATTCTTGCATCGAGCGGGCACGGGGATCGACCTCGCGCAAGGACTCGCCGTCGTAGACTCGCATCTTGGAGAAGAGATTCGAGTTGGCGTGCTCGCGTAGCCGAGACAGCACCGAGAACCGGGCCAGCATCTCGAACGTGCCGGGAGCGCAGGACGCCTCAGACAATTCGGAGCGAGAGATCAGCTTCTCGTAGATGCGCTGCTCTTCCATGACGCGCAGGCAATACGGGACTTTGATCACGTAGATGCGGTCGATGAAGGCTTCGTTATTCTTGTTGGCCTTGAAGGACTGCCACTCGGATTCGTTCGAGTGAGCGAGGATGATGCCGGTGAAAGGGATCGCGCCGATATTCTCGGTGCCGACGTAGTTGCCCTCCTGCGTCGCGGTCAGCAGGGGGTGGAGCATCTTGATCGGCGCCTTGAACATCTCGACGAATTCGAGAACGCCCTGGTTCGCGCGGTTGAGGCCACCGGAATAGGAGTAGGCATCCGGGTCGGCCTGGGAGAGTGTTTCCAACCGGCGGATGTCGACCTTGCCGACGAGGCTGGAGATGTCCTGGTTGTTCTCGTCGCCCGGCTCGGTCTTCGAGATCGCGATCTGGCGCAGCCGCGACGGGCGGACCTTGATGACCTTGAAGCGCGAGATGTCGCCGTCGAACTCGTCGAGGCGCTTGAGCGCCCAGGGACTCATCAGACCGGTGAGGCGGCGGCGAGGGATGCCGAAGCGCTCCTCGATTTCGGCGCCCATCACGTCCGGGTCGAAAAGGCCGAGCGGGCTCTCGAAGACCGGAGAGACCTCGTCGCCGGCCTTAAGCACGTAGACGGAGTGGACCTCCATCAGCGCCTTGAGGCGTTCGGCGAGCGAAGACTTGCCGCCGCCGACGGGGCCGAGCAGGTAGAGGATCTGCTTGCGCTCTTCGAGGCCTTGGGCCGCGTGGCGGAAGAACGAGACGATCCGCTCGATCGTCTCCTCCATACCGTAGAATTCGGAGAAGGCCGGGTAGACCCGGATGGTCCGGTTCATGAAGACCCGGCCGAGGCGCGCATCGCGCGCCGTGTCGACCATCTCCGGCTTGCCGATCGCGTCGAGAATTCGCTCGGCCGCGCTGGCATACATCAATGGTTCGTCGCGGCAGGCTTCGAGGAACTCGGAGAGAGACATCTCCGTGTCCCGTCGCGCCTCGTATCCACGGGCAAAGCTCTGGAACAGGTCGCTCGTCGAGTGCGTCGGCATTCGGACACCCCCATCAAACTCAGGACAGCTTCATCCTGTCCCGGCTTGGATGCAACGGACATTATCGGATTTGTCGCAGCGCCCAGATCTCGCAGTTGGAACGTGTGAAACGGGCCACACCATGGCAGGATTACAGCAGATCTCGGGGTCGGCCAAACCCTTCACGGGCTTGACCGACTTCGGCTCGCAACGACCGGCGCCAAGACTTATGCTGCGATGCAATAAGGGCGGCGTCAATGGATCGAACGCGGCTTTGTCTCAGAGGTCGGACAGATCCTTGTCGTCCTTCTTATCCTCCGTCTTTTTCTCATCGGGCTTCTTCGTGTCCGGCTTGGCGTCGGCCTTGGCGGCCTCGACCGTGATGCGGATATCCTGCTTCTCCACCGTGCCCTCGGCGGTCTTGACCTCGATCAGAACCCGGTCTGCCCCGGTGAAATCGGCCTTGCTCTTGTAGAAGACCGCAGCCACCTGGGCTTCCTTGTCCGGGCAGCGATAGCTCGCCGGCGTCTTGAGTTTCTTGGTCGTCGTCTTGAGCTGGCCGTTCTTCGGTGCGCCCGCGATCTTGATCTCCGGCATCGATCCGGCGGAGCAATCCTTCTTCAGGTTCGGCGCCACGAGGAGGCGCACGACCTTGCCGGACGCGACCGTCTCGCTGCGGGTCGTCACGGTCTGTGCATGGGCCGGCGCCGCACAGGTCAAGCTGGCGGCCAACAGTGCTGCAAAGGGACGGACGGCGGTCATGGGCGGTTCTCCGGACCCTGCCGTATCGCCGGGATTATCCGGGCTGAAGCGTGGGCCTATGGGGCTGATCGGATGTGGGGACGCCGGGTCGCGGCGTCGAGGCTTCGCCAGCGGGATCCCCCGATCTGAGCCTTAAAGCTGCAGTGCAGCGGCAACGGCTCCGGTCACGCGGGCGATCTGTACGGCATCGAGTTCTTTGCCGAGAACCGCGACGAGATGGCGTTCGATCCGCTCACGCTCGCCGAGGTCGGCAAGCGGCGTGACGGGAATGTCTTTCTCTTTGAGGTTGCAAACCTTCCGAATGGTCTCGGCGGCCTTGAGCAGGTTCTCGCGATCGGCCGGCCCCATGTCCCAGAGCGGGTTGCGTAGGCGGCTGATGACGCGGCGGGCGTCACGATACTCCCGGTCGACCGAGGTGAGCGCTTCGATCTGGCTGACGAGAAACATCAACTCCAGCATCTCGGAGGCGGCGTCCGGCGAGGCGCGCACGATTCTCAGGACGCGAGCGATCAGCTCCTGGGTCGGGGATCTCGGTCGATTGGGCTCGGCCATCGCGCCTCAACGCCGAGGAGGCTGCCAAAGTTCGCTCGGATCGATCGTAGTCCTGCGACTCAAGGATCTCCGATAATCCCAGGCCGAAGCCCGACAAGCGCTTGGCGGCAGGAACGCAGATCGCTCAGCACCTCCAAAAGACATGCGTCGGCGTCAGAGGTGACCTCGATCGGTGCGAGGTCGACCTCGGCTTCACGTTCCTGAAGCGGGGGAATCATTGCTTCGGCTTCGCCTCGGCCAATTGCCTGGACGAACCGAACGCCGTGTTCCTTCAGGACACGCTGTGCGCCCTTTATGGTGTAGCCCTGCCCGTGCAGCAGCTGCTGGATACCCTTGAGCAGGTCGACGTCGTCGGGACGGTAGTACCGCCGACCGCCAGCGCGCTTGAGTGGGCGGATCTGGGCGAAGCGGCTTTCCCAGAAGCGCAGGACATGCTGAGGGGTGCCGACATCATCGGCAACCTCGCTGATCGTGCGAAAGGCACCGGGCTGTTTCTCGGCCCTATCGGGCAGGTGATCGAGCTCAGACGCGACCAGTACCGCGAGCGCCATAGACTCCCCTCACTTCGACCCGTGTCCAAATCTCAAACGCCGCCGCCGGAAATGGATCAGTCGTCGTCCTCTTCGATGCCTCCGTTGAGGCCGTTGATGCGCGCCTTGAGCACGTTCGAAGGCTTGAACACCATGACCTGACGGGGCTCGATCTCAACCTCGACGCCCGTCTTTGGATTTCGGCCGACCCGCTTGCCCTTCGAGCGTACCAGGAACGACCCGAAAGAGGACAGCTTGACCGTCTCGCCTTCCGACAACGTGTTGCAGATCTCGGCGAGGACGGTCTCGACCAGAGCCGCGGATTCGGACCGAGAGAGACCGACCTGCTGGTAGACGGCCTCGCTCAAATCGGCGCGTGTGACCGTCTTTCCCGTCATGAATTCCCCCTCCGGACGATTCGTCGTTCGCGGCGTATGTTTATGATCGCGAACGCTAATCTGCCGGGGAAGCCGGGTCAACCAACCCTTTCGGATGGACTACGAATGGACTGCGACATCCGATCCGAAACTACCAGCGGATCACCGCGGCACCCCAAGTGAAGCCGCCGCCGATCGCCTCGATCATCACGAGATCCCCCTCGCGGATCCGACCGTCCTTGCAGGCGGCGTCGAGCGCCAGCGGAATCGAGGCGGCCGAGGTGTTGCCGTGCCGGTCGACCGTCAGCACCACCTTCTCGCGGGCGATCCCGAGCTTGTCGGCGGAAGCTTCGATGATGCGGCGGTTGGCCTGGTGCGGTACGAACCAGTCCAGCTCGTCCGCCGTCGTTCCCGACAATGTGAAGGCATCGGCGATCACGTCGGTGACGGAGCCGACCGCGAAGCGGAAGACCTCCTTGCCCTCCATGCGCAGTTTGCCGACGGTTCCGGTCGAGCCGGGGCCGCCGTCAACGTAGAGTTTCGCCCGGTGGCGACCGTCGGAGCGCAGGCGGCTGGCGAGCACGCCGCGATCAGCCTTGGTGCCTTCGCCCTCGCGGGCTTCCATCACGATCGCGCCGGCGCCGTCTCCGAACAGGACGCAGGTGGTGCGGTCCTCCCAGTCGACGATTCGCGAAAAGGTCTCGGCACCGATCACGAGCGCACGCTTGGCGGCACCGGTCCGGAGCAGGCTGTCGGCGGTGGCGACGGCATAGACGAAGCCGGCGCAAACCGCCTGCTGATCGAAGGCGAAGCCGGATTCGATGCCGAGTGCCGCCTGGATCTGCGTCGCGGTCGAGGGGAAGGTGTTGTCCGGTGTCGAGGTCGCACAGATCACGAGGTCAATATCGGCTCCGGAGAAGCCGGCGTCGTCGAGCGCCGCGCGCGCCGCACGGGCGCCAAGCACCGAGGTGGTCTCCTCCGGCGTCGCGATGTAGCGCTGACGGATCCCGGTGCGCTGGACGATCCACTCATCCGACGTCTCCATCCGCTCGGAGAGATCGGCATTGGTCACGACGGTTGCGGGCAGGTGGGAGCCGCAGCCGACCACCACGGAGCGTAGCGTCGTCATCGGGCTCGTCCTTCCTGCTCTGAGCCAATCATACCGGCGCCACCGCCGGCGTGTGCTCCAGCATCTCGCGGGTCGTGCGCATCAGGTCGTGGCGGGCCATGTCGTAGGCGAGATCGACAGCCGCAGCGAAGCCCTGCGCATTCTCGGAACCGTGGCTCTTGATGACGATGCCCTCCAGCCCGAGGAACACCCCGCCATTGGCCCGGCTCGGATTCATCTTCTCACGCAAGGCCCCGAAGGCGGCGCGGGCGAAGAAGTAACCGATCTTGGCCGACAGGGTCCGGCTCATCGCCGACTTCAGATACGTCCCGATCTGCTTGGCCGTTCCCTCGGCGGTCTTCAGGGCGATGTTCCCTGTGAAACCCTCGGTGACCACGACGTCGGTGGTGCCCTTGCCGAGATCCGTCCCCTCTACGAAGCCGAAATAGGAGAAGTTGGAGAGCTCGGTCTCGCGCAGAAGGCGCGCCGCCTCCTTTACCGCCTCGTTCCCTTTCATCTCCTCGGTGCCGACATTGAGAAGGCCGACCGTGGGCTTCTCGATGTCGAGCACGATGCGCGCCATGGCCGAGCCCATCACGGCCATCTCGACGAGATGCTCTGCGTCCGTGCCGATGGTGGCGCCGACGTCGAGCACGACGCTCTCGCCGCGCACGGTCGGCCACAGACAGGCGATGGCGGGACGCTCGATGCCGGCCATGGTCTTGAGGCAGATCTTCGACATCGCCATGAGGGCGCCGGTATTGCCGGCCGAGACGGCAGCCTGGGCCTCGCCGTCCTTCACCGCCTGGATCGCCTTCCACATGGACGACTTGCCGCGGCCGGTGCGCACTGCCTGGCTCGGCTTCTCGTCCATCGAAATGGACATCGTGGTGTGGCGGATTTCGACGGCGCCCTTGAGGCGCGGCTCCGCCTCGACGAGGGGGCGAACGATCGCCTCGTCGCCGAAGATCAGGAAGGTCATGCCGGGATGACGCTCGCGGGCGATGGCCGCACCGGGCACCACGGTCGAGGGTCCGTGATCGCCGCCCATGGCGTCGAGCGAGATGCAAACGCTGTTGGACATCGGTTCCGTGATCATCGCCTGTCGCGGAGGGGTCCCTCGCGAGAGGGCGATCGGGCAAAACTTTGGCGGCGGCGAGACGTCCGCCGGGCGCGGCGCAAAATAGCGATCGGAGCCCGAGGGGCAAACGAATTCTGGCGGTACGGCCCCGCAGGGCTTCAACCGTCGTTGGCTGGAGTCTTTCGCAACATGGCGAACGGCCCCTCGTCGTCGCCCACTGTGACGGGTTCGAACACGGTGCCGGGCTTGCGCGGAAACGCATCAAGGCCGAGCGCCAGGAATTCGGCGGTGAGCGCGCCGAAATCGACGCGGCCATTGACGATCAAGTCGGGCACATCGACGGCTTCGGGGTCCACTCCGAGCGATACTGCGCCGTCGGAGTACTCGACATCGACCTCTTCGCTCACCTGCGACTCGAAGGGCTCAAGGGTCACGGTGCAGACCTGTGTGACGACAGCCTCGACCGTCCCGGTGACCTGAAGGCGTGCCAGCGCGCCGGCGACGCGGAAGCGCCCGACGAGATCGCGGATCGCAGGGATCCGAAAATCCACCGCGAGCGCGGCGGATTCCTCCGGCGTCGCTTCGACCGTGACGCCGGCGCGGTCGCCGACGAGGCGGTCGACGCGGATCTGTCGGCTGAGCGGTCCGGGTGTCGTGCGCGTCATGCGCCTGCTCCACTTGGTGTCGTGATGCGGTCGGCCGGCGGAAACAGCGGGCCGACTGCGAGGATATCGTCGAGGCTTTGTTTCGACAGCGCAGAGTCCGCGGCGATCACGTATTCGGCCAGTGGGCCGGCCCTATGCCCGTCCGTATCGCCGAGCACGTTGCGGCCGAGTGCGAGAGCTAGGTCGGTCCGATTGCCGGCATCGAGGGCGGCGTCGTAGCCGTTGGCGCGGCCGTAGAACGCTGCACCGAGCTTTTTCATGCGTTTCGGCACGCCGACATCTCCGACGCCGAGCTCGCGCAAAGAGGCATCGAACTGCGCGAAGACGGCATTGACGAGATCTTGCGCAACGTCGGGCGCGGGCAGCGGCAACGACCGGAGGCAGCGCAACACCAGGTACACATGCAGGCATACGGCCTCGAACCGGCCCTCCACCGTGTCCGGAACGCTCAGGGCCCGGAACAAGCCGGGCTCCCGCGCAGCCCGATCGATGCGCATATGTAGCCCGGCGATGAGCCGCCGGCGCGACTCCGCGCGACGAAAGAAGCCGAAGATCATGAGATCCACCGCATTGGAATTGCCTGCGGCCAAGCTTGCCTTGTCAAAGCCATAACCCCGCGGTACGGCAACCGCCATTCCAGGTGCAAGCCCGAAGACGCATGAGAGAAATCGTGCCGCGGGCCCTCCGTTCAGGGGATAAAGGGGCTTCGATGTCGCGCCGTCTCGTCTCGTCGCTTGCGCGTGTCAGCGTGCTCGCTCTGCTCGGCGCCGGCTTGTCCGGATGCATCGGCGAGGAAATCCGCCACGGCTACGTCATCGACCAAGCCGCGCTCGCCACGGTGAAACCGGGTATGAGCGCCGAGCAGGTGCTCCAGATCCTGGGCTCGCCGTCCACCGTTTCTACGGTCGGAAACAAGAGCTGGTATTATATATCGCAAAATTCGAGCCGCACCGTTCTGTTCCTCGGCGAGTCGGTCGACGATCAGAAGGTCACGGCGATCTACTACAATCAGGCGTTCAAAGTGGAGCGCGTGGCGCTCTACGGCTTGCAGGACGGTCGCGTCTTCGACTTCATCGAGCGCAAGACTCCGTCCAGCGGTGCCGACCGCGCCTTCCTCGGGCAGCTCTTCCGCGGCCTGACCCGCTACGAGCCGTTCGGTTCGGGTGCTGGCTCATCGGTCGTTCCCGGCGCGAACCGCGGTCAGTAGTTTCGCGGGTCGCGCCAGCGGAACCCGAAACTTGTGATGACCGGCTACGGCCGGCGTTTCGGGTAATTTCGGATCTTGCCTTCGCAAGCCTGGACCGAAGGCTGCGGTTTTCGAATCGTCAGCGCATCCGAAGATACGCGACGATCTCGCTGGGCGACCCGAACACCGCGACGGGTCGGCGGGCGGCAAGAGCATCCGGCTTGGTGTATCCCCAGGCAACAGATGCGTAAGCGCATCCCGCCTGCGTGGCGGCATCTCCGTCGCGGATCTCGTCGCCGATAGCGAGGGTGTGCGACGGCCTGACGCCAGCCTGCTTCATCACCGCACGCAATCGCTTGGCCTTGCCGAAAACCGATGCGCCGCAGGCGTAGTGATGGAAGCGACCCGCGAAGGTCGGCCCGAGCACGGTGCGGATGTTCGCCTCGGTGTTGGAACTGACGACAGCGAGCTTGAACCCGTCAGCGTCGAGATCGGCGAGCATCGCCTCGATCCCGGGGAAAAGCCGGATCGCCGCCGCATCGCGCGCGGCGAGTTTGTGCATATGGCGGGAGATCAGCGGCAACTTCCAAGCCGGAATGCCGAGATGGCGGATGACGCCACGTGCATCCATGCCTCGCAGGGCGTCCGCCTCGTATTCCTCGACGCGGCGGAAGCGATAGCGGTCTGCAACGTCGTTTATGATTCCAGCGAACCAGTCGAAGCTGTCCGCAAGCGTTCCGTCGAAGTCGAAGACGACGAGCCGGTAGTGGCATAAAGGCTCGTCGTCCATGGTTCGAGCGATCAGGCTGCCTTGGCTTGCGTCAGTGTAGGGTAGTCGATGTAGCCCTCGGGGCCTTGGCTGTACCAGGTCTTCATGTCGTCCTTGTTCAAGGCTGCGCCCTCGGCGATGCGCTCCGGCAGGTCCGGGTTGGCGAGATAGGGCCGGCCGAAGGCGATGGCGTCGGCCTCACCCGACTCCACGGCGGCCTGAGCCTTCGGGCCATCGTAGTCGCAGTTGAGGATAACCGGGCCGCCGAAGGCTTTCTTGATCACCGGCGCGACCGGGGCGACCGTCGCCTTGCCGAAGGTGCCGTCCGGGCCGGGCTCGCGTAGCTCGATATAGGCAAGGCCGACCCGGGCCATCATCTCGGCGGCGAGTGCGAACAGCGCGTGCGGGTCGGAATCGTCGACGCCCTGGATCGGGCCGTTCGGCGAAAAGCGGATGCCGGTTCGCTCGGGGCCGACTACGCCGGCCACTGTCTGGGCGATCTTGGTGAGAAGCCGCACCCGATTCTCGATGGAGCCGCCGTAGCGATCCGTCCGCTTGTTCGCGCCATCGCGCAGAAATTCGTCGATGAGGTAGCCGTTCGCGGCGTGGATCTGCACGCCGTCGAAGCCGGCGGCGACCGCGTTCTTGGCGGCATTCTCGTAATCTGCGAGCAGGCGCGGGATTTCGTCCTCACGCAATGCGCGCGCTTCGCCATAGGGCTTTTTACCCTCGTAGGTGTGGGCCTCGTCGGGCGCCGTGCCGACGGAGGACGACACTGGCTTCTCGCCGCCGAGGAAGTCGGGGTGGACGAGGTAGCCCATGTGCCAGAGCTGAAGCGCGATGCGGCCGCCCTTGTCGTGGACCGCCTTCACGATCGGCTTCCAAGCCTCGACCTGTTCGTCGTTCCAGATACCCGGCGCGTAGGGCCAGCCGAGGCCCTCCTGGCTGATCCCGGTTGCCTCGGTGATGATGAGGCCGGCACCGGCGCGCTGGGCGTAGTACTCCGCCATGATCGGCGTCGGCACATGCTCGCGGGTGGAGCGGCCGCGGGTCAACGGCGCCATCAGAATACGGTTCGGCAGATCGAGATTGCCGAGACGGATCGGGTCGAACAGGGATGGCATGGAAATCCTCATGCGATGGCAGGCCGCGAGGCTCGTCGCGCCGGGCAGCCGGATAGGGTGGGCTTGAAATGGTTGGGCGTCGGGTCGCTGCCAGTGCGCTGCAACAATCGTGATGGTGCACTCGTGCGGCAGCGCACGTCGGCCAGCAGCGACGGCAAATGCTACGGAACGATCAGAATCTTCTCGAAGCAGAGGGCCGCCGTACCGTCCTGGTAATAGTCGGGCTTGGTCCCGTAATGCTTGTAGCCCCGTCGCTCGTAGAGGCGGATCGCGCCGAGATTGTCGGTGCGGGCCTCGAGCCGTAGCAGAGAGCAATCCTGCGCCAGCGCCTCGGCCTCGACCGCATCGAGCAGCAGACTGCCAAGCCCCTGCCCCGAGCGCGACGACGACACCGCGATCGAAGCGAGGCGCGCGATCCGGCTCTTGCGCCGTCGCTCGATGGTGGCGGCGCCGACCAGAACCTCGCCCTCGGAATCGTCAAGCACCGCGGCGAGCACGCTCATGGTCGGTGAGCGCAGCGAATAGCGGATCGAACGGCGGCTCGCCCGCTCGTCGACGAAGGAGGCGTTCTCCAGGGCAACCAGGGCGTCGAGATCGTCGGGGCCGGCTAGCCGCACCGAAGCCGCGAAGGCGGTCTCCGGCTTGTGACACGGCGCGCTCATGCGGCCGTCCAGGGATAGGACCAGGTCTCGGACAGGGCCCGCCCGCCGGCGCGAAGATAGACGCGCAACTCCGTCGAGCCCGGTCCGTCGAGCGCGATGTCGAGGGCCGCGCGGAAGCCGCCGATATGTGAGTTCGCCGTGATCGAGGTAGCCTGAACGGTGCCGACCGTTGCGCTCGCCACCACCTCGACCTTGGCCGGATCGGGCAGGAAATAGGCCAGATCGCCGCCGGTGAAATCGATGAGGAAGCGGCGCTTCAGGCGGGAGGCGAGATTTGTCTCCGACTGCCGAGCAGCGCCGCTCGCCGTGGCCCCGGCGATGAAGGTGGCGAGCACGCGGGCGTTCGGATGCAGCGCACCGCCGAGGGTGGCTCGCACGCGATAGGCGAGACGCACCGGCTCCCCCGCAGAATAGGGCGTGGCCGGACGCCAGAACGCGACGACGTTGTCTGCGGTCTCGTTGTCCGTCGGCAGTTCTACGAGCACCACCCTGCCCTCTCCCCAGGCGCCTTGCGTCTCGACGAAGTAGCTTGGGCGACGTTCGTAGGAGGCTTCGAGATCCTGATAGTCCTCGAAGGCCCGGTCCCGCTGCATCAGCCCGAAGCCCCTCGGGTTGGTGTCGCTGAACGACGAGATCCGCCGTGCCTTCGGGTTGTCGAGGGGGCGCCAGAGCCATTCGCCGGAGCCGGCCGCGATCTGCAGTCCGTCGGAATCGTGTAGCTCCGGGCGATAGTCGTCCGCATGACCGCGATCGGCCTCGCCGATGAAGAACATCGAGGTCAGCGGCGCGAGGCCGACCTGATCGAGATCCTTCCGCGGGTAGAGCGTCGCGGTCACCGACACCACTGTGGTCTCGCCGGGATCGACGACGAAGCGGAAGGCACCGGTGAGCGACGGCCCGTCGACCAGCGCGTGGATGGTGAGCGCATCGGCATCTTTGGCCGGTACCTCGATCCAGAATGCCCGAAACGCCGGAAACTCCTCACCCTCGCCGCCGCTACCCATTGCGATGCCGCGCGCCGAAAGGCCGTAGAGCTGGTCACGTCCGAGAAACCGGAAATAGCTTGCGCCGACGAAGACCATCAGTTCGTCGAGCAGGTTCGGTTTGTTCAACGGCGCGTGGATGCGGATGCCGGCGAAGCCGAGATCGGCCGGCAGCGGCTCCGATAGCTTTGTGCGGCCGAAATCGAACAGGTCGGAGCTATAGGCGATCGGCGACGCAACCCCGTCGCGCACGAGATTCACTGCGACGGGACGCGGATACAGGAAACCCCGGTGGAACAGCTGCAGGCGGAACGGGCCGCCTTCCTCGCCAAGGAACGCGCGGTCCGGCTTGAAGCGGATGTCGCGCCAGGAGTCGTAATCGAGGGCGGCAAGCGGCGCCGGCAGCGGCGGCACGATCGTGTCGAAGGAGACCCGCGCCAGGGCTTCGGCCTGCCGCTCGACTGTCTCGAAGCCGAAGCGCGACGTGCCCTCCCCGGCCAGCGCCGACAAAGCGATCCCGGAGGCGGCGAGCCCGGAAACGACGGCGCGGCGAGAAAACCCGGTCATCGAAGCTGCGCCAAGGTGTGTCGAACTCCCAAAAGGGCCCTGTACCGCTGCGGCAACGATAGGGTGCCGGTTCCATGGCCTGCGGCGTCGGGCTTGAAAAGGGGGTGCGCGTCGCCGGTGCGGCCTTTTCGCAACGAGCCGGGTTTTGCGCGCCAATACTCGGAGTTGCCGGCTATCTTTGCTTGTGGCCCCCGGGCCGGGACCGTATACGCGCCTTGCCCAATTTCGCACGTGCCTGTGGCCGCGTGTCGGTTGGTGGGCATCCGGTCAACTGCCGGACAGCCGCCAGGGGTCTTAGGATCGATGGTCGCAAGGGTGGATCCCTACGGCCGGCAATCCAGGTGGCAACACCGGACCTCGACAACAACCGGCAGCCGGAGGCGAAACCGGCGAACCCCGCTCTCCACGGGGGACGCAGCTTAAAGCAACGACGAACGGGCTTTTTTGGTCTCGTCGGCCCTCCACAGGCCGGCACCGAAGAGGCTTGTTTCTCCTTGCCCGGCGTGCGGTTGGGGTTCCCCCATCCAATCCACGGCAGCTTCCGGGTGCTCTGCGCCCGCACGCAGCATCGTGTCTCCACAGCACGCGGCTGCTTGCGACGCATCGCCCCCTGACGCCGACGGTCTCTCGCGGACCGTCATGTTTCGACAGCGCGCCCCGCGAAGGGCGCTCGCGAACCTGTGTGGTGGGGACGACCAATGACCGATCGCATCCGCGACTACCTGCGCGCACGCCGCGACCTCGGACTCGACGAGGGCCCGGTGATGGTGCTCGACCTCGACGTCGTGCGCGACAATTTCTCGAAGTTCGCCCGCGCCCTGCCGGACACCCGCGTGTTCTACGCGGTGAAGGCAAACCCGGCCGCCGAGGTGCTGCGCCTGCTCGCCGAACTCGGCTCCTGCTTCGACACCGCGTCGGTGGCCGAGATGGAGATGGCGCTCGCCGCCGGGGCGACCGCCGACCGGATCTCCTACGGCAACACCATCAAGAAGGAGCGCGACATCGTCCGCGCGCTCAAGCTCGGCGTGCGCCTGTTCGCGGTCGACTGCGAGGCCGAGGCCGACAAGATTCTTTCCGCGACGACGCAGGCCGATGTGGAGCCCGCCGACGTCCAGGTCTTCTGCCGCATCCTCTGCGATGGGGCAGGAGCGGACTGGCCCTTGTCGCGAAAATTCGGATGCGAGCCGGAGATGGCGGTGGACGTGCTGGAGCACGCGCACCGTCATGGCCTGCAAGCCTACGGCGTGTCGTTCCATGTCGGCTCGCAGCAGGCGAACACCGAAGCCTGGGACGGGGCGCTCGCCTCCGCCTCCACGATTTTTCGCGAGTGCGCGCTGCGTGGCATCGGCCTCTCGATGGTCAATCTCGGCGGCGGGTTCCCGACGAAGTACCTCAAGCAGGTGCCGGGCGTGGAGACCTACGGCGATTCGATCTTCCGGGCGCTCACAAAGCATTTCGGCAACCGCATCCCGGAGACGATCATCGAGCCGGGCCGCGGCATGGTCGGCAATGCCGGCATGATCGAAGCGGAAGTCGTCCTGGTGTCGCGCAAGTCCGCGGATCCTGACGAGGTGCGCTGGGTCTATCTCGACATCGGCAAGTTCGGCGGCCTTGCCGAGACCATGGACGAGTCGATCCGCTACGCGATCCGTACCGACCACGACGAGGACCGCATGGCGCCCTGCGTCGTCGCCGGCCCGACCTGCGATTCGGTGGACGTGCTCTACGAGAAGAACCACTACCCGCTGCCGGTTTCGCTCTCGATCGGTGACAAGGTTTGGATCGATGGTGCCGGCGCCTACACGACGACCTACGCGGCGGTGGCCTTCAACGGCTTCCCGCCCCTCAAGCAGATCGTGATCTGATTTTCTGGGTGAGACCGGTGCGGAACGGGCTCCGCTTCACCCAACCTTCATCCGCATTCGCGCAAACCACAGCAGTTCCCGGACGCCTGCCGCACGCGGCAGGTCGCGAGGGCTGATCTTCCCGATTGCCAGGACCTTGGGAGGGTACGGCCATGATCCAGATCCGTGACGAGATCGCCTCCGACATCGGCGCCCGCGAGTGCCTGCTCGATGCCTGCTTTGGCCAGAACCGTTGGGCCAAGACCTCCGTGCGTTTGCGCGAAGGCCGTCGTCCGGCCGACGACCTCAGCTTCTCGGCCGAGGGTGCGGATAGCCGCCTCGTCGGCACCGTACGGCTCTGGCATGTCGGCGCGGGCGACCGTCCGGCCCTGCTGCTCGGCCCGCTCGCCGTCGATCCGACGATGCAGGGCTGCGGTCTGGGCACGCGCCTGATGCGCGTCGCGCTCGGACAAGCACGGGTACTCGGACATGCCGCCGTGCTGCTCGTCGGCGACGCGCCCTACTACGCCCGTTTCGGGTTCTCGCCGGCTCGGGCCGCCGGGCTGTTCATGCCCGGCCCGTTCGAGCGCGCCCGCCTCCTCGGCCTCGAGCTCGTGGCCGGCGCACTCGACGGGGCAGGCGGCATCCTGCATCCGACCGGTGCTCTCGCGCCGATCCCGTCGCTTGGCGCCGACACCGTGGCCGCAGAGGCGCGACGACAGGCCGCCTGAAATCGACGCCGGATGAGGACTGTGCGGTTCATGCCGCGAGAACAGCCTCGACGTAGTCCAAAGCCGCCGTCACACCGGGCTCCCGTGCCAGGATAGCGGAGAGCCGTGCGGCTGCGGCTGCCATGTCCGCATTTGAGCAGGCCCGTGCGATGCGGCCTGCGAGATCCTCGGCCGTGATCTGATTCAGTTGAATCGGCGCTTCGGCAGCTCCGAGAGCGGCGACACGCCTGCCCCAGTAGAGCTGGTCGCCGAGAAGGGGCAGGATCACGCTCGGCCGGCCCGCGCGCAAGACAGCTGCAGTGGTTCCGGCGCCGCCATGATGCACCACGGCCCTGACCCGTGGAAACAGCAGCGCATGATCGGCCTGGGTCGTCGCTTGCAGGTTCGGTGGCAAAGCGCTCCAATCCGGCAGGCGGAGACCGCCGGCGCCGACGTTGACGATGGCGCGGCCGCCCCAGATCTTCAACGCCTCGAGGACGATATCCGTGTTGCGCCTGCCTCCCCACAGCATGGAGCCGAAGCCGACATAGACCGGCGCCGGGCCGCGCGCGAGGAAGGCTTCCAGATAGTCCTGCAGGCCGCCGACGGCCCTGGGCGCTGCCGTCCAGGGTCCCGTCGCTGTGACAGGAACGGGCCAGTCCCCGGGATCGGGGCTGAGGGTGGGACTGAAGGCGGCGAGATGGTGGATGCGGCGCAAATTCGCCGTCAAGGGATTGGCGAAGACGCGCCAGCGCCGGCCGCCGGCCATACGAAGCCTTCGCTCGGCAAAAGCCCTGGCCAGCAAAGGAGATAGGAGACGGGGCGCCTCGTAGCTCAAGCGGTTGCCGGTTTTTCCGAGGGGGCGCCCGCCGAACACCGAGAGCGGTTCCTTCTTGCTCGGAAGGAGGGGCTGGCACATCACCCGGATCGCCGGTCTGCCTGTCTCGAGGGCAACCTCCCCGGCGAAATACGCAAACGCGTTGAAGACGACGAGATCACATCGGCTGACTTCGTCGCGTGTCAGCAGAAGAAGGTCGGTGAGCTGACCCAGAAGCGTCCTGCGTAATGCCAGGATACGTGGAATCGCAGAGAGACCGACCGAGAAGTAGTTCTGAAAAAGCGCCTCGTAGCGCGGGTCGCTGAGCGTCTCCTCGAAGCCGGCCCCCGTATCGACAGGATCGAGGCCGAACCGCCGTACGGTACCGTGATAATCGCTGATCGTTACGAAGCGCACGCTGTGGCCGCGCTGCTGCAGGGCGGCCCCGAGTACGCAGAACGGCAGTATGTCGCCGCGCGTGCCGAAGGTGACGAGAAGAATACGGCTCACGGAACTCTGCAAGCAAACGCCGGCTCGCCCTCGTCTCAAGCTGTGCGCGCGGCGCCTATCATAAATATGAATCGACACTCAGGTGCAGCAAGCTCAAGCAAGCGCCGGTTTCCAGTATGGCAACCCGTCTCACGAGGTCACGTTGCATATTGAATTCGCTTGTCGCGAAACTGTGCGGTACGATCGCCAGGGATAACGGTCCGCTCAACGCTCTGGCCGAGGCGGATGGTGAAAATAAAGCATGTTTTGGAGAAATGTCTCGCAGTTTCCTGCAGACGATCTGCGACAAAACAGTACGCCACGCCGAAGAAACGTCGGTTTGTCGACGCGGAGCTTCTCAAAAAGCCGGTGGGCGATAGGCTTCGAGGCCGTCGTGTTTGCGTTGCACGGCGCTATCGATCGCGCGGAGCAATGCGCAGATGCGTCCGAACGGTATGAGCGTTGTTTTGAGTTGAAATGAACGACTTCCCGTGAACGGGAGCGCCCGGGCGTTTCCTGGTGCGGCCGGACCTAAGAGGCCGGTTCGCGCTGTTGGCGTCGGATCACTTCGAGCGGTGGCTGTAGGGCCAAGCGGTGGAGGAGCTGAAGACCTCGGCTTCGTTGGCCCGCTGATTGAAGGTACGAACCGAGCGGACGGTCGCAGCCGTGTGACGGGCCGTGAAGCGGGCGAAGGCGGCGATCAGGCTGATGATGCCAGGGTCGCGGTCGAGGCTGTCGGACTCCGGCCGGATTTCCTTGGCGGTCATGAGACTTAACATGGTGGTGGTCCCCTTCGAGCAGCTATGCGGGGACATCCCGCTTCGCTCTGATGTTGCACCGCAATATATGCGCCCCGTTGAGGACCGGCACTACGACGCGGTCACGTCCGCATTGCAGTGGGATCATGTCGATGCGGTTTCGATTTCATACTTCTGCAAGAATGACATGGCTCACGCGGTTGACCGGAGGGGAATGAGGCGTCATCCGCTCGTCATTTCCCGTAAGCAAGGACATCGCTCCCCTACTGAGCGATCCATCGAGGAGTGACCGCGCCGTGACAAGTGGCACGCAGACCGACTGGCCGATCCACGGCCGCATCACCGGGCCGATCGTGATGATCGGCTTCGGCTCCATCGGCCGCGGCACTCTGCCGCTGATCGAGCGGCACTTCGAATACGACAAGGCCCGCTTCACCGTCATCGACCCGTCGGACGCCCACAAGAGCTTGGCCGATCAGCACGATCTGCGCTTCGAGCAGGTCGCGCTCACCGCCGACAATTACCGGGACGTGCTGACGCCGCTCCTCACCGAGGGTGGCGGCCAGGGCTTCTGCGTGAACCTCTCGGTAGACACCTCGTCGCGCGCGATTTTGGAGCTCTGCCGCGAACTGGGCGCGCTTTACATCGATACCGTCGCCGAGCCCTGGACCGGCTTCTACTTCGACAAGTCGCTGAGCCAGGGTGACCGCACCAACTACGCGCTGCGCGAAAACATCCTCGCCGCTCGCCGCGCCGCGCCCGGCGGCACCACTGCCGTCTCGTGCTGCGGCGCAAATCCCGGCATGGTCTCGTGGTTCGTGAAGCAGGCCCTGCTGAACGTCGCCAAGGATGTCGGATCCGACACGCCCGAGCCTACGAACCGCGAGGGCTGGGCCGCCCTCATGCAGGAGCTCGGCGTCAAGGGCGTCCATATTGCCGAACGCGATACGCAACGCGCCAAGCATCCGAAACCCCAGGGCGTTTTCGTCAACACCTGGTCGGTCGAGGGCTTCGTCTCCGAGGGCAACCAGCCGGCCGAGCTCGGCTGGGGCACGCACGAGACCTGGAAGCCCGAGAACGCCCGCGAGCAGGAGAAGGGCTCGCGCTGCGCGATCTACCTGCTGCAGCCTGGCGCCGACACCCGCGTCCGCTCCTGGACCCCGACCGCGCAATCGCAGTTCGGCTTCCTCGTGACCCACAACGAGGCGATTTCGATCTCGGATTACTACACCGTCCACCAGGGCGATCAGGCCGTCTACCGCCCGACCTGCCACTACGCCTACCACCCGGCCAACGACGCCGTGCTCTCACTTCACGAGATGTTCGGCAACGCCGGTAAGGTGCAGGAGAAACAGCACATCCTGGACGAGAACGAGATCGAGGACGGCATCGACGAACTCGGTGTGCTTCTCTACGGTCACGCCAAGAACGCCTACTGGTACGGCTCGCAGCTCTCCATCGAGGAGACCCGCCGCATCGCCCCCTACCAGAACGCCACCGGTCTGCAGGTGACGTCCGCCGTCCTCGCTGGCATGGTCTGGGCTATTGAAAACCCGGAAGCCGGCATCGTCGAAGCCGACGAAATCGACTTCCGCCGCTGCCTCGAAGTCCAGACCCCGTATCTCGGTCCCGTCGTCGGCGTCTATACCGATTGGACTCCGCTTTCCGGGCGTCCCGGGTTGTTCCCGGAGGACATCGACGAGAGTGATCCCTGGCAGTTCCGCAACGTGCTCGTGCACGGCTGAAGCCTTATCGTCCGCGACATTGCGGACGTTTCTTGGGATGCGACCGTCGCGGCCTTCATGGAAGAGGCCGCGACGGTCGTTGTCGCCAGACGCGACGACCGCATGACCGTCGCCGAAGGTCGGGCCTGAGCCCGGTCCAAATCGGACAGCGAGGGCTGGAAGCTTTTCGGCAGTGTAGCGATGCCGATGTCGCCGACCGGCGGAAGGCTCAGCGCATCGCTCGGAACCTCACGCCCACGCGGCCCGACGATCTCGCCGAACGCAGAGGCTGTAGCATTCGCCCCGGGCTGGCCATGCTCAGCAGGGCTCTCGACGACGCTTCGTCGATCACCGAGGTCGTCGTGCGATCCGATGCGATCGGCTATGCCTCCGATCCGGCTCTCGTAGCCGATGCGTCGTCGCCATCGACCCTGAACATCGATCGCGGGCCAAAGGCCGATTCCGACAAGACAGTGCCGCCGCTTCGGCCATCATATATCAGGGCGCGCCCGGATCGAGGCCGAGAGCCGGAACGGCGAGCCGGATTTGATCGCCGCCGCGGTCGGTCACGGTATTGGGCTTCCCGATTTCGGCGGCATTGTCCATGTTACGGATGTCTATGCCCGCGTGACGTTCTGAATCATTCTCTGCCCAGATCCGCGTCAAGTTCAGGTCGCCGCCCTTGCCCCATCTCGAAGACTTCTATGCCAACAAGCTGCGCGGCGGCCTCGGGGTGACCGATGCGGAGTCCGTGCTCGACCTGCGCGGCGCACCCAGGGTGCAGGCCGAGGCCTCGCTGAACGATATGCTGCAGCGCAGCCGCTTCGCTAAGAATAAGACGGTCGCGATCCGGCTTGATGCGCCGCCCGAGGGAGGCGGCGAGACGCTGTTCCAGCCGGTCGGGCGCCTGCTGCTCGACGCCAAGCGCCGCGGCTGGATCGAGCGTCTCCAGACCCTTCCGGCCGAAGACGGCCTCGGTTTCTACGTCGCGCTCGCCGGCAAACCGCAACGGGAGGCCTGAGCCGGCGTGTCGTGGAGCCGAGACGACAACACCCTGGAATACTTGGCGCGTTTCGGTTTCGGCGCTCGCGGCACCGTCTACTGCGTCGTCGGAGCCCTGGCGGTCCTCGCGGCTTTCGGCCATGGCGGATCGGCAGGAGACAGCAAAGACGCATTGCGTTTCGTACTGGGCGGTCCGTTCGGTGCCGTACTCGTCGGCCTCATCGCGCTGGGGCTATTCGGGTTTGCATCTTGGCGGCTCGTCGAAGCGGTGACCGATGCCGACCGGCGCGGGTCGTCACCCAAAGCCCTTCTGGTGCGCGGTGGTCACCTGATCAGCGCCGTCGCCTATTTGGCTTTGGCCGTGACTGCCGGCAGCCTCGCCTTCGGCATCGGACGGGCCTCGGCCGGTGGCGACGGCGTGCGAGACTGGACCCGTTGGCTTCTCGACCAGCCCTTCGGCCCATGGCTCGTCGGCCTGGTTGGATTGGGGGTCGCCGGTACCGGCATCGGCTATGCGGTCAAGGCCTGGAAGGGTGACGTCGCGGACCGGCTCTCGCTGCCGATAGGGGCGGTGGGACGCTGGGCTTGCACACTGGGCCGCTTTGGCTACGCCGCCCGTGGCGTCGCCTTCCTGATCATCGGTGGCTTCGTCCTCACCGCGGCTTGGACCCAGGCCTCGTCGGACGCCAAAGGACTTTCCGGCGCCTTCCAAGCCTTGCGTGCACAGCCCTATGGATGGATTCTGCTCGGGATCGTCGCAGCGGGCCACTTCGCCTTTGGGGCCTTCGGTCTGATCCAGGCCCGCTACCGCCGGATCGAGGCGCCGGATCTCGACGAAACCGATGCGGCCGTCGCGAAGGCCGTGCGCGCCCTGACCTGATCAGTCTCGCGCGTTGACTTCGGGGAAGGCCGCGCCGATACCGCCAGCGGCCTCGAAAGCACGATGCAGCAGCGTATTCTCAAGACGGCGGTGATGGTCGTCCACGACCTCGTGGCGACCGCCGCTGCCGTGATCCTCACATTCGTGTTCCGCTTCCAAGGCGACCAGCTCGCCGAGCGGATGCATGCGCTCCCCTGGCTGCTGCCGCCGCTGCTGGCCTTCGCCGGCATCGTCTACGGCTGGTTCAAGCTCTATCGGACGAAGTGGCGTTTCGCTTCGCTGCCCGACCTCGCCGGGATCGTACGCGCCGCCAGCGTTCTGGCGCTGACGCTGCTGGTTCTCGACTATGTGCTCGTCTCCGAGAATCTCTACGGTTTCTATTTCTTCGGCAAGATCGCCATCATCCTCTATTGGATGCTGCAAGTATTTCTGCTCGGAGGGCCGCGGCTCGCCTTCCGCTACCTGAAATACGCACGTTCCCGGCAGACACAGGCGCGGGGCGCCACGACTCCGACACTGCTGCTTGGGCGCGGCGCAGACATCGAGACCGTGCTGCGCGCGATCGAGTCGGGCTCGGTGCGCCGGCTCTCGCCGAAGGGTATCCTGTCGCCGCGCGCCGACGAAGCCGGACAGATGATGCGCGGCGTGCCCGTACTCGGCGGTTTCAAGGATCTTGAGCGCGTCATCGCCGATCTCGCCAACCGCGGCATGCCGGTGCGCCGGCTGGTCGCGACGCCGAGCGCCCTGGCGCCGGAGGCCGAGCCGGACGACCTCATCGCCCGCGCCCGCCGCCTCGGGCTGCCGCTCGCCCGTGTCACCAGCCTTGGTGAGGGCATGCGCGACGCCGAACTCGCCCCCCTGGAGATCGAGGACCTGCTGCTGCGCCCCACCGTGGCGATCGACCGGCCGCGGCTGGAAAAATTCCTGTCCGGCGCCCGCGTCGTCGTGACCGGCGGCGGTGGCTCGATCGGCTCCGAGATCTGCGCCCGCGCCGTCGCCTTCGGGGCCAGCGCCGTGCTGGTCATCGAGAATTCGGAACCGGCGCTGCACGGCATCCTCAACCACCCGCCGATCCTGAACGCCGACGCCGTCGTGACCGGTGCGCTCGCCGATATCCGCGACCGCGAGCGGATGCATGCGCTGTTGGCCGAGTTCAAGCCGACCTACGTCTTCCACGCGGCTGCGCTGAAGCAGGTGCCGTATCTCGAGCGCGACTGGGTCGAGGGCATCAAGACCAACGTGTTCGGTTCGATCAACGTCGCCGACGCGACGGTGGCGGCTGGCGCCCGGGCATTGGTGATGATCTCCACCGACAAGGCGATCGAGCCGGTCTCGCAGCTCGGCGTGACCAAACGCTTCGCCGAGATGGTGGCCCAGGCGCTGGACGCCGAGCAGGCGGGACCGGAGCCGACCCGCCTCATCGCGGTTCGCTTCGGCAACGTGCTCGGTTCGGCCGGCTCGGTGGTGCCGGTGTTCAAGGCGCAGATCGCCCGCGGCGGCCCCGTCACCGTGACGCATGCCGAGATGGTCCGCTACTTCATGACCGTGCGCGAGGCGTGCGATCTCGTCCTGACGGCCGCTTCACACGCCGACGGCGAGGCGCGCACCATCCGGGACGCGGCGTCGGACCAGCGTGCCGCCGTCTACGTGCTCAAGATGGGCCAGCCGGTGAAAATCCGGGAACTGGCCGAGCGCATGATCCGTCTCGCCGGCTTCGAGCCGGGCGAAGACATCGAAATCGCAGTCACGGGCGCACGGCCCGGCGAACGTCTGGGCGAGATCCTGTTTGCCAAGGAAGAGCCGCGCGTGAGCCTCGCCGGCATCGACGGGGTGATGGCGGCGAAGCCCGTCTTCGCAGACCGGCCGGTGCTCGAAGGCTGGATCTTGCGACTGCGCGCGGCTGTAGCGAGCGGCGACCGAAAGGCCGCCGAGACCGTCTTCGAGGAAGCGATCCCGGATTTTCGCCTTCGCGACCGCAAGATACCGAATGCCGATCCGGAACCGATCGGGCCGCCTGCGATGGAGGCGTCAGCGTTGTAGCCTCAACCCTCGACGGCCTGAGGCCGAAGCTCAGGCAGTTTTGCCGCGTGAAAGCGCCGCCAAACCATCTCGCGACGTCTGGGACGGCCGCCAACCGAGCGCAGCCAACCCATCCGAGCTTGCGACCAGCGACCCCGACAGCCGATCGAAGATCTCCTCTCGCCCGGTGAGACGACAGGCGAGACCAATCAGCGGCACAGGTACCGGCAGCAGTCCTGCGCCGCGGCCGAGCCCGCTGCGAAGGGCCGCGAGCATTTCGGGCAGGCTCAATGGGTCTGGGTCGGCGACGATGAGCGGGCGTGAAAGAGGCCCCGGCACATGAAGCACGGTGGCGACCGCGGCCGACAGGCTCTCGACCGAAACGAGCGAGCGCTTGCCCGCGAGGCTCGCCAGCGGAAGCGGATAAGGCGAGCGCGCAAGCCGCATCAGCGCTGCCATGTTGCCTTTCACGCCGGCGCCGTAGACCAAGACAGGCCGCAGGGCGGCCCAGTCGAGGCCCGTTTCGGCGAGCGCCTGTTCGGCCGCGAGCTTGGAGCGGCCATACGCGTCGGTCGGTGCGGGAGTATCGCTCTCCAGAACGGGGACCGGCGCGCTCGGGCCGGTCTGCGCCCGTATCGAGGAGAGGAAAACGAACCGGCGGACCTTTGCGCGTTCTGCCGCGTCGGCGAGGCGCTTCGTCGCCTCGGTGTTGGAACTGCGGAAGTCGTCTTCGGGCGCGCCCGACATGGCGTGGGCGAGCCCGGCGGAATGGACGACCGCATCGACGCCCGAGAGGGCGGCAGCCATGTTGATCGGCCGCGCGAGGTCGCCAACGACGGCGCTGCTCGCCCCCTCAGGCACCTCGACGGGCCGCCGGAGCAGCACGCGCACGCGAAATCCGCGCGCGGAGAGCGCGGTGAGCAGATGCCGCCCGATGAAGCCCGTCGCGCCTGTGAGAGCAATCAGAGGTCCGCTCACGATGCCGAAGCCCTCCTCTGATTCCGATCCGCTTCGGATCCCGCGACCGGCGTGTTGAACCGGCGCAGAAGCGTGACGACGAGGCCTCCGCCCGCAGCGAGCGCCGCGACGGTGATGCCCCAGGAAGGCCAAAGCAAGCTCGCGGCTGCGAACATTGAGAGAAGCACGCTCACGGCGAAGACCGATCCAACCACTTCCGGCACCGAGAAGCCGTTTACCGTGGCGACCTGATAGAAGTGCTTGCGATGGGCCTGCCAGACCTTCTCGCCCCGTTTGAGTCGCCACAGCAGGGTGAGCGTAGCGTCGGAGACCGGATAGAGCGGCAGCAGGATCGCGGCAGCGAAACCGCCATCGAGCGCGAGACGATAGAGCAGCCAGGCGATCAACAGCCCGACGGGCAGCGAGCCGACATCTCCCATGAACAGCCGCGCCACCGGTCGGTTGAAGGGCGCAAACCCTAGAAATCCGCCGAGCAAAGCGGCCGCGACGAGCGTCGGCAGGACCGGCAGCACACCGGCATAGCCCAGCAGCACGAGCACGGCGGTCACCGGCACCATGCCGGCCAGCGTCATCCAGTCGAGCCCGTCGGTGAAATTGACGAGGTTCACGAACCAGAGGCCGGCAAGCACCTCGATCCCGCGCTCGAGGACGATCGGCATGGCCGGAAACAGCCGGCCGCCGGTTGCGATGATGACCGCCGCCACGGCCGCCACCTGCAGTCCGAGCCGGATCGAAACCCGCAGAGGCCGGACGTCGTCGCGACCGCCGACGATGGCCAGGGCGGTGACCGACAGCATCAGCACGACAGCCTCCGTAGAAGGCAGCGCCTTCGTTTCGGCGATCAGGAGGGCCGTGCCGACCACGACCGTCGCCGCGATGATCGCGACGCCTCCGCCCTGGGGCGTCGGGACGGCGTGGCTCGACCGCGCATTCGGGCGGGCGAGCGCGTAGCGCCGCAAAAGCGGCATGAGCAATACGATCAGCACGGCGCTCGTCACGGCCGCGAGCGGCACGGCGAGCAGGGGCAGCAGGCTGACGGAGGACGGGCTCATGCCTCCGGCTTTAACCGCTTGGCGGTCGTTGCGGGAAGGGAGGCAAGGCCCATCCCTAGGAGAGAAGGCTGGTCGCGGCTTGTTTTGGCCGCAAATCCGCGCGACCCGTCTCCGGGTGTCGCGGCATTTGAGCGGTGGGCACTCCCGCGCCGTGGGGCTCGCCGCCTTGCTCGGGGAATGCCGCACCGATACCACTTGTCCGGCTCGCTCGATCCCGTGCCACGGTCGCAAAACGGCCCCCAAGAAAACGTCCCGTTGCGCCAGATCCCCCTCGTTCTCGCATTGCTGACGGCGCTCCTGGGCGCCCTCGGCTTCACTCTGCCCGCGCAGGCGGTCGAAGCCGTACGCGTGAAACTCGATGCGCCGGCCATCGACCTGACGCCGACGATCGAGCGCTACCGCTCGGACGGCGACCTCATCCAGATCTCGACGGCGCCGGGCAAGGACGGGATCGTGCGCCGCATCGTCGTCAAGGCGCGCGAGACGGGGGCGCGGCCGGACTGGATGGTGTTCGCGCTCACCAACGACACCGACGAGCAGATCGACCGGCTGCTGGTCGCCCCGCATTTCCGTCTCGTCGGTTCGGGGGTCGTCTGGCCGGATCTCGGCGGATCGCGCATCGCCGCGATCACGGCGAGCGAGGGCATCCGCCCCGACCGCGACGAGAGCACCGACGCCGACCAGTTCCTGATCACCCTCGATCCCGGCACCACCATCACCTACGTCGCGGAGCTGAAGGGACCGAACATCCCCCAGGTCTACCTCTGGGACCAGGATGCCTATCGCAAAAAAACCAGCGGCCTGACTCTCTACGAGGGCATCATCATCGGCATCGCCGGCCTGCTGGCGCTGTTCCTGACGATCATCTTCGTGGTGAAGGGCGCGATCATCTTTCCAGCTGCCGCGGCGTTGGCTTGGGCGGTGCTGGCCTATGCCTGCATCGATTTCGGGTTCTTTCAGCGCGTCTTTCCGACGACCGAGGTGGTCGAGCGGGTCTACCGGGCCTCCGCCGAGGCGGTACTGGGGGCGACGCTGCTCGTCTTCCTGTTCGCCTATCTCAACCTGTCGCGCTGGCACGTGCGCTACAGCCACGTCGCCTTCTTCTGGCTGGCCTTTCTGGCCGGGCTCGTCGGGCTCGCCGCCTTCGACCCGCCGGTGGCGGCCGGCGTAGCGCGGATCTCGATTGCTGCGGTGGCCGGCGTCGGCCTGCTGCTGATCCTCTACCTCGCCGTCCACAACGGTTACGACCGGGCCATCCTGCTGATTCCGACATGGCTGCTGCTGCTGTTCTGGGTGGTGGCCGCGGCCTTCACCGTCACCGGACAGATCGGCTCCGATATCGTGCAGCCGGCGCTGATCGGCGGCCTCGTGCTGATCGTGATGCTGATCGGCTTCACGGTGATGCAGCACGCCTTCGCCGGCAGCGGCATGAGCCACGCCCTCGTCTCCGACACGGAGCGCCGGGCCCTGGCGCTGACGGGCGCCGGCGACATCGTGTTCGATTGGGACGTACCGGGCGACCGCGTCTTCGCGGGGCAGGAGATCGAGAGCCAGCTCGGCCTCAAGCGCGGGGCGCTCGAAGGTCCTGCCGCAAATTGGCTGGGGCTACTGCATCCGTTCGATGTCGAGCGCTACTCGGCGGCACTCGATACGGTGATCGAGGAGCGGCGCGGACGCATCCTGCACGATTTCCGGCTGCGCTCCGCCTCGGGCCCCTACTACTGGTACCGCCTCAAGGCACGACCGGTGATCGGGACCGATGGAGAAGTGGTGCGCATCGTCGGCACCATCGCCGACGTCACCGAGACCAAGACCGCGGAGGAGCGGCTGCTGCACGACGCGGTGCACGACAGCCTCACCGGCCTGCCGAACCGCGAGCTGTTCTACGACCGGCTCGATGCCGCCCTGGCCCTCGCGGGACAGGACCAGCGCCTTAAACCGGCGGTGATCGTGCTCGACATCGATCGCTTCAAAGCGATCAACGATGCCATCGGCCTATCGGCCGGCGACTCGATCCTGCTGACGCTCTCGCGCCGGCTCGGCCGACTCCTGCGGCCGCAGGACACGCTCTCCCGGGTAGCCGGCGACGAGTTCGCCGTGATCCTGCAATCCGAGCGCGACCCCGACCGCATCCTCTCCTTCGCCGAGATGATCCGCCGTGCGATCGCCACCCCCGTGACCTATGCCGACCGCGAGGTGTTCCTGACCGTCTCCGTCGGCATCGCGCTCTACGAAGGCGGCCAGGGGAATGCGGCACCGAAGCGCGAGGACGTGTTCAAGAACGCCGAGATGGCCATGATCCAGGCCAAGCGCGGCGGTGGTGACCGCACGGATGTCTTCCGGGCGACCATGCGCAACGAGCGCTCGGACCGGCTCATGCTGGAGAGCGACCTGCGCAAGTCGCTGGAGCGCGGCGAGATCAAGGTGCTGTTTCAGCCGATCGTGCGGCTCGAGGATCGCACCGTCGCCGGCTTCGAGACGCTTCTGCGCTGGGATCACCCGAAACTCGGACGCATCCCGCCCTCGACCTTCCTGCCGGTGGCGGAGGAGACGGGTTTTATCGTCAACCTTGGCAACTTCGCCATTGAGCGGACGGCCCTCGAACTCGCGGCGTGGCAGCGTTCGCTCGAAGTCGAGCCTCCGATCTTCGCGACCGTCAACATCTCGTCCCGTCAACTTCTGCGGCACGACCTCCTGCACGACGTGAAGACGGTTCTGGCACGCTCGGGTGTGCTGCCGGGCTCGCTTAAGCTGGAGCTCAGCGAAAGCCTCGTGATGGAGAATCCGGAATACGCAGCTCAGATGCTGGCGCGTATCCATGATCTCGGCGCCGGTCTGTCGCTTGACGATTTTGGCACGGGTTATTCCGCCCTGTCGTACCTGCAGCGCTTCCCCTTCGACACGATCAAGATCGACCATACCTTCGTTCGGCAAATGGGCTCCGGCCGTACCGCGATCCTGCGGTCGATCGTCAGGATGGCGCAGGAACTCGGTCTGGCCATCGTTGCCGAGGGTGCGGAATCCGAGGCCGATGCGCAGGGCCTGCAGGATGTCGGGTGCGATTATGCGCAGGGTGCCGCCTTCGGCGAGCCGATGACGGTGCTCCAGGCTCGCCAGCTCGTCGGAGCCGCCCCGGAGGCGGCCTGATCGGGCTCGGCGACAGAGATCGCACAGCACATCGCCGGATGATCGGGGGCCGCCGGCTCGCGGCGGGCGGCTTAAAGCTCCCTTAACCATGTCACCCCAAAGTCCTGTGGAGACACGAGGATCGCGCTCGACGCGGTCGGCGGATGGTTTGCGGAGACGGTGCAATGGCCGAGGCGGCGCGGCGGACGGGATACGGTCACGGCTCTGACGTCGTGCGGCGTCTGATCGCGCGGCCGATCCGCATGCGGGCAACGCCGGCCGTCAGGACGGTCATGCCCGATCTCGAACCGGCACAACCTGCCGCGATCACCCCGGGCATCGACGAGACCGATGCTCCTCCCTCGGACATCGCGCGGCTGCGCACCGAGATGATGCTTCTGAAGGCCGTGCTCATGGCCGAGCGCCGCGAGAATGCCAGCCTGCGAGCCTGCGTCGGCTTCGACGATGCCGATCAGACGCTTGGAGACGAAGCGCGTGCCGTTCGCGATCGCTGGGCGACCCTGGTCGACAGGCTGCTGCATCCCTCCGCCTGACCCGATCGACACGCGTCCAACGTCATTCATCGAAGCGGGAGACGGCCATGAGCGCCCGTTGCTCACTCGTCGTCAACGGCAAGTCGGTGCGTGTCTCCACGGGAGACACTCCGGTCGACGCTGCCGTGACAGACGGCATGATCACACCGATGCAAGGGCTTCACGGAACGGCGATGTCCGGCCAGGGCGCCGCGCCATCCGGGCGCCGGGCAGAGCCGCGCGGCTTCCGGCCCGAGCCGATGCGGCTTACCCTGCCGGCCGCAAACCCGATGCACGCCCCCGGCGAGCCGGAGCCGGCCGCGGACTCCGTCAAGCGCAGCGGCAGCATCACCGAGATCAGCAGGCTTTGCCCGGGCGTGGTCGAGGCGATCGTGACGCTTGCCAACCCCCTCCCCTTCCAGCCGGGACATCAGGTCGTGCTGACCATGGCCGGATGGCATCCCGTCACGCTGACGCCGTCGTTGCGCGTGGACGGCGCCGCGGAACTCAACGAACTGGTCTTCCATATCGGCTGTGAAGCCGGCGTGGTCGGAGGCTCGTTTGCCGGTGAGCTCGAACTCGGCAAGCCGGTCAGCGTGAAGGGGCCGGTAGGTCGCGGGCAATACCGGCCCGGCGGCGGCCGTTTGGTGCTGGTCGCCGACGAGGCGGGTTTCGCAGGTATCTGGGCCATCGCCCGGGCGGCCCGCTACATCGAGCCGGCCCGCGAGCAGACCCTCGTCGTCGGCGCACGCGATCCGCTCGACCTCTACATGCAGCCGGCACTCGACTGGCTGAGGGCCACCGGCGTGGCGCGCATCGTCACGGTCGCCGACCGAAACCGGCAGCGCCCGCCGGACGTGAAGCCCGGCCCGCTCACCGCCCATATCCCGATGCTGCGTGCCAACGACGCGGTCCATGTCTCGGGCCGCGCCGCGACTGTCGGCGCCGTCGAAGTACTCGCCGCGAGCGTCGGCGCGCGCTGCTACACCATCCCGCTCGACCCGACGCTCTGACAAGAAAGGCCCGCGGCGACGGATCGCGGCGGGCCCTTTGGTCGGACAGCGTTGTGGTCAGGCGACCTTCACCCGCCAGATCTCCGCCGCATATTCGCGCATCGAGCGGTCCGATGAGAACCACGCCATACGCGCGGTGTTCAAGATCGCCGCACGCCACCAGGTTGCCGGACGCTTCCAGGCGGCGTCGATCTCCCGCTGAACCCGCCAATAGTCATCGAAGTCGACGGTGATCAGGTAGGGATCGTGATAGCGCACGCCGTCGACCAGCGAGCCGAAGCGGCCCCGCTCGTCCGGTGAGAACATCCCCGATCCGATGGCATCGAGCGCCTTGGCGAGCCGCGGCGATGCTGCGATCGCCCGCTGTGCATAGGCATGCTCGGTGACGCGTGCCTGCACGCCAGCGGCGTCGAGGCCGAAGATGAAGATGTTGTCCGCGCCGACATGGTCCCGGATCTCGATGTTGGCCCCGTCGAGCGTGCCGACGGTCAGTGCGCCGTTTAGCGCCAGCTTCATGTTGCCGGTGCCCGAGGCCTCCATGCCGGCGGTCGAAATCTGCTCGGAAAGGTCGGCCGCGGGAATGATCGCTTCGGCTAGGCTCACCGAGTAGTTCGGCAGGAAGACCAACTTGAGCCGGCCGGCGACGTCGGGATCGTCGTTGATCGTGCGGGCGATGTCGTTCGCCAGCTTGATGATGAGCTTGGCCTGGACGTAGCTCGGCGCCGCCTTGCCGCCGAAAATTTTGACCCGCGGGGTCCAGTCCTTGTGCGGAGCCTCCTTGATCGCCTGATAGAGCGCGACCGTCTCGATCAGGTTCAGGAGCTGGCGCTTGTATTCGTGGATGCGCTTGATCTGGACATCGAACAGGGCCGACGGATCGACCGAGATGCCGGTACGCTCGACGATGACCTGCGCGAGTTTACGCTTCTTGGCACGCCGAACGGCCGCATAGCGTTTGCGGAAATCCGGATCATCGGCGTAGTCGGTGAGGCCGATGAGCAACTCGGGATCGTCGAGGACGCCCTCGCCGACCGTCTCCACGGCCAGGGCCGTCAACTCGGGATTGGCGTTGTGCAGCCAGCGGCGGAAGGTGATGCCGTTGGTCTTGTTGACGATTTTTTCCGGTTCCAGATCGTGGAGCGGCTTGAACAGCGTTGATTTCAGCAACTCGCTATGCAGGGCCGAGACGCCGTTGACGCGACGGGAGCCGTGAAAGGCGAGATGGCCCATCCGCACGCGCTTGCCGTGCGATTCGTCGATGAGCGAGACGGCGGCGACGTGGGCGGAGTCGCTCTTGCCCTGCTTCGCCTGCTCTTCGAGATGGGTCCAGTTGATCAGGTAGATGATCTGCATGTGGCGCGGCAGCAGTCGCTCCATCAGCTCGACCGGCCAAGTTTCCAGCGCCTCGGGCAGCAGCGTGTGGTTGGTGTAGCCGAGGGTGTTCGTGGTGACGTGCCAAGCGTCCTCGTAGGAGAAGTCGTGCTCCTCCATGAGGATGCGCATCAGCTCCGGCACGGCGATGGCGGGGTGGGTGTCGTTGAGCTGGATCGCGGCGTGGTCCGGCAGCGAACGCAGGTCGCCGCGCTCGTTCAGGTGCCGGCGCACGAGATCCTGCAGCGAAGCCGAGGTGAAGAAGTATTCCTGGCGCAGGCGCAATTCCTGGCCTTCGGCCGAGGAATCGCTGGGGTAAAGCACGCGCGAGATCGACTCCGCCCGGGCGCGCCCGGCCACCGCGCCGACATGGTCGCCGTGGTTGAAGCGGGCAAGCTCCACCGGAGCGTCGGCCTCGGCCTTCCAGAGACGCAGCTGGTTCACGTGCTTGCCCCGCCAGCCGACGACCGGGATGTCGTAGGCCACTGCGTTGACGGTCTCGGCAGGGTGCCAGTGGCGGCGGATTAGGTCGCCGTTCGCTGACATCGTGACATGGCCGCCGAAGCCGATCCGGTAGGTGGATTCCGGCCGCGGAAACTCCCAGGGGTTGCCCTCCTCGAGCCAGGTCTCCGGCGCCTCGCGCTGCCAGCCGTCTTCCATCGATTGGCGGAAGATGCCGTGGTCGTAGCGGATGCCGTATCCGATCGCCGGGATCGACAGGCTCGCCATGCTCTCCATGAAGCAGGCGGCGAGGCGGCCGAGGCCGCCATTGCCGAGCGCGGCGTCGGGTTCGGCCTCCTCGACCTCGGTCAACTCGACGCCGAGATCCTTCAGGGCCGCCTTGGTGGTCTCGACGAGGCGCAGATTGTTCATCGCGTCCGACAGCAGCCGGCCGATCAGGAATTCGAGAGAGAGGTAATAGACCCGCTTCTCCGGGACCTTGCCGCCGGTTCCCTCGTGGCAGGCGTCGATGACGCGGTCGCGAAGCGCCAAGGCGGTTGCCGCGAACCAGTCGCGATCGCGGGCACTCTCGGGTGTCTTGCCGAGCGCGTAGACGAGCTTTGCCCGGATCGCCTCGCGCAGCTCGACGACGGAATCGCCGTTGAAGAGCTTTTCCTTGGCGAGTGCCCGCGTCGCCGCGGAATCCTTCGCAAACTTGGCGGAGGACGACGCGGACGCGTCCGCACCGCCCGTCGGCTCATGGCCGGCCTGAGCTTCGTTCAGCATCGTCAAGTCCCCCTTCGTCGCCGCCGGAGCGCGATCGGATTCCGGATGCCTCACGCGCTTCTGTCGACGGTGGTCGGCTCCAGAGTTCTGGTCCGGCATGGTGTGTCCAGCTTCGTGGTTCTGTCGAGACGTCGTCATAGTACAACCCTGCACTACAGGCGCTGTGCCCGCCCATCTGTGTCTCAGTCGACACAGACCGCAACCCGCCACCGACGAATTGACCTTGCCGGCGCACGTTTGAACGCTTTCTGCACGGACGGGCCAGCGGCATCGCTCCGATCGTACGTGGTGAAAGCTCGGCGCAAGCCTTTTGATTCGGCGGCTCGCCTCGGCCGCCTACACCGGCTAAGCCTGAGCCGTGCAGTCTCAGGATTCGGCAGGGAGTCTCGCATGTCCGGCACGGTCTGGTGGAAGAGCGGGACCGTTTATCAGATCTATCCGCGCTCGTTCCAAGATAGCGACGGAAACGGTGTCGGTGATCTGCGCGGGATTACGCAACGGCTCGACTATCTCGCCTGGCTCGGCGTCGACGCGATCTGGATCTCGCCGTTCTACACTTCGCCGATGGCGGATTTCGGCTACGACGTCTCGGATTATTGCGGCGTCGATCCGTTGTTCGGCACGCTCCACGATTTCGACGAGCTCATCGCGGAGGCCCATCGGCGCAAGCTGAGGGTCATCCTCGACTTCGTGCCGAACCACTCGTCGATCGCCCACCCGTGGTTCGCCGAGAGCCGCGCATCGCGAAACAGCCCGAGGCGGGACTGGTACATCTGGCGCGATCCGGCACCGGACGGCGGCCCACCCAACAACTGGCTCTCGAATTTCGGCGGCCCGGCTTGGACCTGCGATGCGGCGACCGGGCAGTACTACTACCATGCCTTCCTGCCCGAGCAGCCCGACCTGAACTGGCGCAACCCGGACGTCAGGGCGGCGATGCACGACGTGCTGCGTTTCTGGCTGAAGCGCGGCGTCGACGGTTTCCGAGTCGACGTGATCTGGCACCTGATCAAGGACGAGGGGTTTCGCGACAATCCGCTTAATCCGGCCTTCGTGCCGGACCTGCCCGAGATCAACCGCTTCGAGCAGATCTATTCCTGCGACCGGCCGGAGGTGTTCGACATCATCGCCGGGATGCGGGCGGTGCTGCGCGAGCACGGCGAGCGCGTGCTGATCGGCGAGATCTACCTGCCGATCGAGCGGCTCGTCGCCTATTACGGCGACGACCTCACCGGCGCCGACCTGCCCTTCAACTTCCAGCTTCTCAGCACGGCATGGGAAGCGGAGTCGGTGGCGGCCCTCGTGGAGGAGTACGAGGCGGCCTTGCCCGTGGGCGGCTGGCCGAACTGGGTGCTCGGCAACCACGACCGGCCCCGCATCACCGACCGCGTCGGCGAGGCGCAGGCCCGGATCGCCGCAATGCTGCTGCTGACGCTGCGCGGCACGCCGACGCTCTATTACGGCGATGAGATCGGCCTCGCGAATGTGGTGATTCCGCCCGACCGGGTGCAGGACCCCTGGGAGTTGAACGAGCCAGGCCACGGTCGCGACCCGGAGCGCACCCCGATGCAATGGGACGATACGCTCCATGCCGGCTTCTCGACAGTCGAGCCCTGGCTGCCGCTCAGCACGGATGCCGCCCGGCGCAACATCGACGAGATGCGCGACGATTCCGGCTCGATCCTGACGTTGCACCGCCGCCTGCTCCACCTGCGGCGCGACCACGCCGCGCTCTCGGTCGGCGGCTATCGCACCGTCTCATCGGCTGCAGAATTGCGTGAAGGTCTGTTCGTCTACGAGCGTTTCGAGGGCGATGTGACGGTGCGGATCGTGCTCAACTTCGGCGACTGCGAGCGGCGGCTGATGCTGCCGGCCGGCACGACCTGGGCCGTGCTGCTATCGAGCCGATCGGGACGCTCGGGCGCAAGCGAAGCCGGCGAACTAAACATCGCTCCCAACGAAGGCGTGATCCTGATGCCGCACATAGAGATCTGATCGCAAAAAATGCTGCGGTGCGAGAGACGTGGCAGATTCGTTAACCTAGAAGATGGCCTGGATTGTGCAACGCAACGAGTCCGTTGCAACACGGGACCGTTCGCATGCCGACGCCTGGGCTCGACCACGAGACAGTCAGCCAGACCCCCATCGAGATCGGCCGGCCGCCGGTCTCGGGTGGCAACGCGCCCGTTGCCGTTCCCACCTACCGCACATCGCTCGCGCCCCGGGTTCTGTTCGCGACGCCGGAGATGGCGGATTTCGTGAAGACGGGTGGGCTCGGCGAAGTCGCCGGCGCCCTGCCCCGTGCCCTGCGCAAGCACCACGACGTCCGGGTGCTGATTCCCGGCTACCGGCAGGTGGTGGAGAGCTGCGGCGACATCGCGGTGGTCGCGCATCTGCCGGGCTTCGCCGACGTGCCGCCGTGCAATCTCGGCTTCGTCGAGACCGCGGACGGCCTCGGCATCTATATCCTGCTGTCGGCCGACCTGTACGACCGCGACGGTTCACCTTACGGCAACGCCGCAGGCGATTTCCACGACAACGATCTGCGCTTCGCCCGCCTAAGTCTCGCTGCCGCGGAGTTGGCGCGTGGAGCCGATCCGGCCTGGTCCGCCGATCTCCTGCACCTCAACGACTGGCAGACGGCGCTGGCGCCGGCCTATCTCGCATGGCGTGGAGCGCGTACGCCGAGCGTGCTCACCATCCACAATCTCGCCTATCAGGGCCTGTTTCCCCGCGAGACCGTGCATCGGCTCGGGCTGCCGGAGGACGCCTTCCGCGTGGACGGGGTCGAGTTCTACGGACAGCTCTCGTTCCTGAAGGCCGGGCTCTACTACGCTTCACAGGTCACCACGGTCAGCGAGACCTACGCCCGCGAGATCACCACTCCGGAATCGGGTTGCGGCATGGACGGACTGCTGCGCACCCGCGCCGCGCAAGGCCAGCTTGCCGGCATCCTCAACGGCATCGACGAGAGCTGGGACCCGCGTGTCGACCCACATCTCGCCGCCCGCTTCGAGGCCGGCGACTGGAAGGGCAAGTCGGCGAATGCCGAGGCCGTGCGGCAGGGCTTCGGCCTCGCCGTCTCGCGCGGCCCGCTCTTCGCCATCGTCTCGCGGCTCGTGCACCAGAAGGGCATCGACCTCAGCCTCGACGCTGCCCGCACGATCCTATCCGAGGGCGGACAGTTGGTGGTGATGGGCCAGGGCGAGGGTCATTTCGAGGAGGCACTCCGCGGCCTCGCCGAGCGCAATCCGGGCCAAGTCGGGGTCCATATTGGTTTCAGCGAAGAAAACGCCCGGCGCGTCTTCGCAGGAAGCGATTTCCTGCTGATGCCATCCCGCTTCGAGCCCTGCGGGCTGGCGCAGCTCTATGCCCAGCGCTTCGGCTCGCTGCCGATCGTCCACCGCACCGGCGGGCTCGCCGATACCGTCGAGGATGAGGTGACCGGTTTCAGCTTCGGCGAAGCGTCCGTGGGCGGCCTCACCCAGGCCGTGCGGCGGGCGATCGACGCCTTCGGCCGCAAGAAGCGGCTGAATGCCATGCGGCATACGGCGATGTCGCGCGATCGTGGGTGGAACGGCGCGGCGCTCGATTACAGTGCACTGTATGCGCGAGCCTTCGGCAACAATGCACCGCGGCGTTGGCAGGCTGCTTAAGTCATTCTGAGCAGTATGACCGTTTGGTGACTTGAACGCTCTTTGACGACTCATTGCCGCATGTGGTCTCTTGAAAGGGTCGCGACGTCCGAGGAGGCGTCGATCCTGCCGACATCACATGCGAGACCGACATGCGCTTTTCCAAGTACGGCTGGGCGCTGTGCGTGATGATCGCGACCTGTGTTGCCGTGTCGGCAGAAACTGCGCCGCCGATCGCCGATGCGCTGGCGAATATCACCGTGCTCGTGCGGCCCGGACGGGTCGGCTACGTCACCGTCTGGGACGGCAACAAGTACGTCCAATGCCGTCGCGTGCCTGATGATTCTCTGCACTGCGAAGCGGGCGGTGTGACCATGCAGCCATCCCTTGCGGCGGTTCTCGATCCCAACCGCCTCCAAATGCTTGGTAATCTTGGCTGGTCTCTCGATCGCAGCTTCGGGAACTACATCCGAACATTTCCGGCGCCGATGTCGTACGCGGTGGTCGCCGAACAGATCCTCGAAGTGCTGACTCGAGCTTACGAGGCCAATCCCACCGACCTGGAAATCAATACGGATTGGATTGCAGACATACCTTGCCCTCCACGAAACGGGCCTTACAGAATCTTGCCGGTTCCGTCAACGACGCCCCGGCCATGCGCGCATTCTCCATTCGGACCTGTGAGTTCAAAGCCGAGCCACCTCCTCTCAAGGCGGAGACGCGCGAAGATGTGCTGGCGCAGTATGGAGGGATCGTCGCGGCCGAACTTCAGCGCCTCCGCATCAATGCAAAGCGCCGGGTCTATACCGTCTTTGATGTTGGGATCGGATACATACAGTGCGCGCCGAAATCTCCGATGCGCATTCTGTTTTGCGAGGCGCAATCGGCTGAAAGCTGGCCGGCGCTTGCCGTCGTGCTGACACCGCAGCGCGTCGCGAGGCTTCAGGCCGCGGGGTTTGCCGCACCGGGCCGATCCCCCAACTATTGGAGAGATTATCACCTCGATGAGATGTCAGACGCCGATCTCGCGAAGGAACTGCTGTCGCTTCTTGGTGATGTTTATGGATATTCCGGCTCGACCCGATTGATGATCAAGACCGAGCAGTTTTGAAACTTGGAATTGGGGTCGCGCTCGCGGACCTGCGAAAGCGACCCCCCGTAGTCGAAATTTCTTTCTCTACTGTAGTGCTCAACTCTCTCTGACCAAGATCAGAGTCCCGAGCGGCGGCAGCTTCAGGCTCAGCGAGTGCGATTGGCCGTGGCTCGGAACGGCCTCGGCGTGGAGGCCGCCCATGTTGCCGACGTTCGAGCCGCCGTAGCGCTCGGAATCGGAGTTTATCGCCTCACGATAGAAGCCGCCGGCCGGCACGCCGACGCGGTAGCCGTCGCGCGGGACGGGCGTGAAGTTCGACACGACGATCGCGATCTCGCCTTCGTTCTGGCCTTTCCGAGCCCAGGCGATGACGCTGTTGTCCTGATCGTCCGCAACCAGCCACTGGAAGCCCTCCGGCTCGAAGTCGCGCGAATACAGCGCGGGCGTCGCCCGGTAGACGTGGTTGAGATCGTGGATCAGATCCTTCACGCCATTGTGGAGGCCGTCTTCGAGCAGATGCCAGTCGAGGGACTGGTTGTGGTTCCACTCCTTCTCCTGAGCGAATTCGCCGCCCATGAAGAGCAGCTTCTTGCCGGGATGCCCCCACATGAAGCCGAAATAGGCGCGCAGGTTCGCGAACTTCTGCCAGCGGTCGCCGGGCATCTTGCCGAGCAGCGAACCCTTCCCGTGCACGACCTCGTCGTGTGAGAGCGGCAGCACGAAGTTTTCGCTGAAGGCGTAGAGCAGCCCGAAGGTCAGGTTGTGATGGTGGTAGCGGCGGTGGATCGGATCCTCGCTGATGAACTTCAGCGTGTCGTGCATCCACCCCATGTTCCACTTGAAGCCGAAGCCGAGGCCGCCGGTGTAGGTCGGGTGCGAGACGCCCGGCCAGGACGTCGACTCCTCGGCGACCGTGATCGTGCCGGGCGCGTGGCTGTAGGTCGCCTCGTTGGTCTTGCGCAGGAAGTTGATGGCGTCGAGATTCTCATTGCCGCCGTACTGGTTCGGCACCCATTCGCCGGCGCGGCGCGAGTAGTCGAGGTAGAGCATCGATGCGACGGCATCCACGCGCAGGCCGTCGAGGTGGTAGTGCTCCAGCCAGAACCGGCCGTTGGCGGCGAGGAAGGACGAGACCTCCGAGCGGCCGAAATTGTAGATGTAGGTTCCCCAGTCCTGGTGGAAGCCCTGGCGCGGGTCGGCATGCTCATAGAGATGCGTTCCGTCGAACATCCCGTGCGCGTGGGCATCGAGCGGGAAGTGGCCGGGCACCCAATCGAGCAGGACGCCGATACCGGCTTCGTGCGCGGTGTTCACGAACGCGACGAATTCGTCCGGCGTGCCGAAGCGGCTCGACGGCGCGAACAGCGAGACCGCCTGATAGCCCCATGAGCCGTCGAACGGGAATTCCGTGATCGGCAGCATCTCGATATGCGTGAAGCCAAGTTCCTTTACGTAGGGGATCAGCCGCTCGCCGAGTTCCTTGTAGGTCAGGTAACGGTTGCCCTCCTCGGGCACCCGCATCCATGAGCCGAGATGGACCTCGTAGATCGAGATCGCGACATGGCGCGGATCGCGTTCGCCACGCGAAGCCATCCAGGCCTTGTCATGCCAGACCGGCTCGTGTCCGCCCTGCAGGACGGACGCTGTCTCCGGCGGATGCTGGGCGCGGAAGGCGACCGGGTCGGCCTTGAGCGGCAGCAGCGCACCGTCGGGGCCGCGGATCTCGTACTTGTAGGTCTGGCCGGATTTCAGCCCAGGAACAAACAGCTCCCAGACCCCGCCGCTCTGCCAGAGCCGCATCGGGTGGCGGCGGCCGTCCCACTCGTTGAAGTCGCCGACCACGCTGACCTTGCGCGCATTCGGCGCCCAGACGGCGAAACGATAGCCGTCGATGCCGTCCTGCTTGCGCTCGTGCGCGCCGAGCACCTTGTAGGTGACGTTCGAGCCGATCTCGCGCAGCGCCTCGATGTCGTGCGCCTCCAGCGTCGTGCCGAAGCCGTAGGGATCGAAACGACGGCGCTCGCTGCCATCCCACTGCTCGACCGCGATCTCGTAGAGCGGCCGGCCCTGGCTCTCGACGGTGGCGACGAAAAAGCCCTCGGGATGCGCCTTCTCGAACGGCACGCGCTGCCCGCCGACGAGCAGCGTCGCACCCTTGGCCTCCGGCAGGATCGCTCGGACCTCCCAACGGCCCTCGCTCACCTGATGAGGGCCGAGCACCGCGAAGGGATCGCCATGATCGGCCCCCATCATGGCGGCGATCGCATCGTGATGCAGCGTCGTCGCGCGCGAGGGCGACGACGCCTTCGGCGTCACCGAACCCGACTGTGCCGCGCCGGTCCGCGAGCCGAGGTCACGGGACGCTCCATCCGCAACCGGGGTGCTGGTCACCGGGGTGGCAGCCTTCGTTGCGAGCTTCTCGTCCGCATCCGTCATTCAGTGGGGTCTTCCCTTAGCTTCGCTTGGCTTCGTCTAGAATGTTGAGAACCCCGCGTGCCGGGATTTCGATCCAGTCCGGACGGTTGTTGATCTCGTAGTCGACTTCGTAGAGCGCCTTGGCGATGAGGCTCAGACGCAGCAGTTGTTCGAAGGTCGAACCGTCCGCGACCGCGGCGCGGCTGCCGGCGACGGCACTTGCGTAGCCTTCGAGGAAGGCCGCATCGATCATGCCACGCCAGGCGATGGCTGCGTTCCGGGCCCGCTCCTCGCTGTCGCCGAAGCGAGCCGCGATCTCGCGCACCACAGTCTCGGCGCCGTAGGCGAACGACCGCAGCATGCCGGCGACGTCCCGCAACGGCGTCGACTTCGCCCGCCGCACGTCCACCGGACGCGACGGCTCGCCCTCGAAGTCGATGAAGATGAGGTCGCCCTCGGAGGCCAGTACCTGCCCGAGATGGAAGTCGCCGTGAATGCGGGTCTTGTAGGCCCCGATCGGTGGGCGCTCGGATAGCTGTTCGATGAGCGCTTCGACCTCGGCGCGACGTCCCGCCAGCGCCTGGCTCGCGGAGCCGGGCGCCCAGGCCGCGACGGCGGCCAAGCCGGTGAAGGCGCGCTTCGCCTGCGCATGCGCATCCGCGACGAGCGTCGCCAGATCGTCCTCGCCGAACGGCTCGGCCGCGAAGGCCGGGTCGTCGGTTTCGATGGCAAAAGCCTTGTGCAGCTCGGCCGTGCGGCGCCCCAGCAGCTCCGCCCAGCGGCGATGATCCTTGAACGCCTCTTCGGGGCTCGGTGCCTCGCTCTCCGGAACGAGAACCAGGATGTCGAAGTCCCGGCGCAGGCCTTCCAGCATCAGAGTCCAGGCATCACCCTGGTTGCGCACGAAGCCCTGCAGCACGGCGAGCGCCGTGCGCGTTCCGTCGGCCTCGACGTGTTCGAGGGTGCCGAGCAGCTGCGGCGTGTTCGGGAAATGCGCCTGCTCGGTGAGGAAGCGGCCGACCTCGACTTCCGGGTGCGTGCCGGTCTGCAGACGGCGCAGGATCTTCAGCATAGCCTTCGAGCCGAGGGCGATTGAGGTGTTGCTCTGCTCTGCCGAGAGGCGGCGGACGTCACCGGGCTCGAACGTGACCTCATGGTCGTAGGCCTCGGTCGTCGCGAAGACGAGCTTGCCGCGCTCGGTCGGGATCTCGCGACCCTCGCGCATGCCATCCACGATGCAAATCGGGAAATCCGAGGATGCGACCGCGCCATAGAGCAGGCCGGTGCGCGGACCGCGCCGGACGCGTGCCACGGCGTGTTCGAGAAGCGTCTCGTCCTCGCGGCCCTCGTCGACGCCGACCGGCACGAAATAATCGTGCGTGTCGCCGTTCGAGAGCTGGATCTTCAGACGCGGCAACAGGAAGCGCGGCTCGCCGCCGACTTCGAGGGTCGCGCAGTCGGTGACCTGCACGCTCTTGATCCGCGAACCCTTGGCACCGAACCAGCGGCGGGTGGCCAGGAACGGCGGGATCACGGTGCGCTCGAAGGCCGTGCGCTCGCGGCCCGCCATCAGGCTCTCGACGCCGCCGGTGAGGACGAGCGTGAACAGCTCGGGCGTCAGCGGCTGCGGGCCGATCTGGCCGGTGTCGGAATAGCTGAGCGAGAACCAGTAGAAGCCATAGGCCGGCAGCGTCAGCAGGTAGGGCAGATCGCCGATCGCCGGGAACTCGGAGCCGCCGGTCAACTCGACGGGGATCGCGCCGCGCAGGTCCGACAGGTCGAGCTGCACCGCCTGGGGTGCGCGCGACAGGTTCGCGACGCAGAGGATGCGCTCGTCCTCGAACTCACGGAGCCACGCCAGAACCTTGCGGTTCGACGGGTAGAGAAACTGGATCGTGCCGCGACCGAGCGCGGTCGAGTTGTTGCGGATCGCGATCATGCGCCGCGTCCAGTTCAGCAGGCTGGTCTGGGCCTGCGTCTGGGCTTCCACGTTGATCGCGTCGAAACCGTAGATCGGGTCTTGGATCGACGGCAGAAACAGCTTCTGCGGATTGGCGCGGGAGAAGCCGCCGTTGCGGTCCGGAGACCACTGCATCGGCGTACGCACGCCGTCGCGGTCGCCGAGATAGATGTTGTCGCCCATGCCGATCTCGTCGCCATAGTAGAGCACCGGCGTGCCGGGCATCGACAGGACGAGGGACTTCATCAGCTCGATCTTGCGCCGGTCGTTCTCCAAGAGCGGCGCGAGGCGGCGGCGGATGCCGAGATTGATGCGGGCACGGCGCTCGGCCGCGTAGAATGACCAGAGGTAATCACGCTCCTCGGCCGTCACCATTTCGAGCGTCAGCTCGTCGTGGTTGCGCAAGAAGATGGCCCATTGGCAGCCGTCCGGGATCTCCGGCGTCTGACGCATGATGTCGGTGATCGGGTGCCGGTCCTCGCGGGCGATCGCCATGTACATCCGCGGCATCAGCGGGAAGTGGAACGCCATGTGGCATTCGTCGCCGTCGCCGAAATACTGCGCGGTCTCCTCCGGCCACTGATTGGCCTCGGCCAGCAGCATGCGGTCCGGGTAGCTCTCGTCCAGTGCCGCGCGGATCGCCTTGATGACCGAGTGGGTCTCCGGCAGGTTCTCGCAATTCGTGCCGTCGCGCTCGATCAGGTAGGGGATCGCGTCGAGGCGCAGCCCGTCGACGCCCATGTCGAGCCAGTAGCGCATCGTCTCGATGACGGCTTCCAGCACCTTCGGGTTGTCGAAGTTCAGGTCCGGCTGGTGGCTGTAGAAGCGGTGCCAGAAATATTGCTTGGCGACCGGATCCCAGGTCCAGTTAGACGTCTCGGTGTCGAGGAAGATGATGCGCGTGTCGGAATACGGCGTGTCGGTGTCCGACCAGACATAGAAGTCGCGCTCGGGGCTGCCGGGAGGCGCCTCGCGGGCGGCCTGGAACCAGGGATGCTGGTCCGAGGTGTGGTTGATGACGAGCTCGGTGATGACCCGCAAACCGCGCTCGTGCGCCGCCGCGACGAACCGCTGGAAGTCCTCCATCGTCCCGTAGGACGGGTTGACCTCGCGATAGTCGGCGATGTCGTAGCCGTCGTCGCGGAGCGGCGAGGGATAAAACGGCATCACCCAGATCGCGGTGACGCCGAGGTCACGCACGTAATCGAGCTTCTGCGTCAGGCCCTCGAAATCACCGATACCGTCATTCGTCGAGTCGAAGAACGACTTGACGTGAATCTGGTAGATAATGGCATCGCGGTACCATTGGGGATCGCTGCGATCGATCATCGCGTCGCTGCCTCAGTCTCGGTTCGGGAGCATTTCTGACGACCTTGGGGCCCGGATCGAGATCCGGGCACGAAGGCGGCGAGCGCGGTTCTGACCGCTGATCTTGGCGTTAGCGCGACCTGAAAAGGCCGTGCTGTGTCGCGCCGCACCGGGTTACACGCCCGCACCTATTGCGCAACCCGCCGTGGCACTCTGAGGCGCCAGATCACGCAAGAACGCTCGGCCGGATCGAGGGCGATGCGATGGCCGCGGCCACGCAGTTCGAACGTGTAACCCTCGAGCAGATCCTCGACCTCGAGCGCACCGTCATCTGGCTGGCCGAACAGCCAGAGCGGGATCTCGTAGGAGCATTCCTGCCGGCTCTTCGGGTCGAGGTTCACCATCGTGAAGACGCAGTTGTCGCCATCCGGCGTCATCTTGGCGTAAGCGATGATGTTGGCGTTGTCGGCGCCGGTGAAGACGACGTTGCGGAAGTCCTGCAGCGCCGGATTGTCGCGACGGATCTGGTTGAGCTTGACGATATGCTCGCGGATGTTGCCGGGCCGATCCTCGTCCCAGGCCTTCAACTCATACTTTTCCGAGTGAAGGTACTCTTCCTTGCCGGGATAGGGCGCGGCCTCGCACAGCTCGAAGCCGCTATAGATGCCGTAGACCGAGGAGAGCGTCGCCGCGAGGGTCGCCCGCACCACGAATCCCGGCCGGCCGCTGGTCTGCAGATAGTACGGATTGATGTCCGGCGTGTTGCCGAAGAAGTTCGGGCGGTAGTACTCGCCCATCTCGCCGGCGAGCTCGACCGAGTAGTCGATGAGTTCCTGCTTCGTGTTGCGCCAAGTGAAGTAGGTGTAGCTCTGCTGATAGCCGGCCTTGGCGAGCTTCTTCATCATCTTAGGCCGGGTGAAGGCCTCGGCCAAAAAGATCGCGTCGGGATAGCGGCCGTTCACCTCGCGCAACATCCACTCCCAGAACGGGATCGGCTTGGTGTGAGGGTTGTCGACGCGGAAGATCCGGACGCCGAGCGCGCACCAGCCCATCACGATGTCGCGAAGCTCGGTCCAGAGCCCTGGCAGCGCACCGCCGTAGAAGCTGACGTTCGAGATGTCCTCGTACTTCTTCGGAGGGTTCTCGGCGAATTTCAACGTGCCGTCGGGCCGCCACTCGAACCATTCCGGATGCTGCTTGATCCAGGGGTGATCGGGCGAGCACTGGATCGCGAAATCGAGGGCGATCTCCATGCCGTGAGCATGGGAGGCGGCGACGAGCTGGCGGAAATCGTCGAGCGTGCCGAGTTCGGGATGCACCGCCTCGTGGCCGCCCTCGGCCGCGCCGACGGCGTAGACCGAACCGACATCGCCGGGCTCGGCCTTCAGCGTGTTGTTCTTGCCTTTGCGGTTGGTGCGGCCAATCGGATGGATCGGCGTGAAGTAAAGCACGTCGAACCCGAGCTGGCGGATCTCAGGCAGGCGCCGGACCACGTCCTGAAAAGTACCGTGCCGGCTCGGATCACCCGATTGCGAGCGCGGAAAGATCTCGTACCAGGCCGAGAAGCGGGCCGCGAGTCGATCGGCGATGACAGGTATGTCGACCGGATAACGCGAGAGGTTCACGCGCTCGGCGTTGCGCCGGATCAGGGCAGCCGAATCCGGCGCCAGGATTTTGTCGAGGACAGCGGGCGAGGCTTCCTGCTCGGCGGCGAGAGCGGAAACGAGGGCGGCGAGCCGTTCCTTGTCACGCCCCGTCGCAAAGTCGGCGGCGATTTGGACGAGTTCGACACCCTCGACCGTCTCCAGCTTCACATCCACGCCGGCGTCGCGCTTCTTCAGCGTGTCGCGCGCCCAGGACGAAAAGCCGTCGCGCCAAGCCTCGACGGTGAACTCGTAGCGGGCGTTGCGCTCCAGCGGGAATTGGCCCGCCCAACGGTCGTTGTCGACGAAGACCATCGGGTCGCGCCGCCATTCGCTCTCGCCGACGATACGCGAGAGGACCGCGGCGTCGATGATCTCATGGCCGTCCGAGAAGATGTCGGCCTCGACGCTCACGGACTCGCCGACGACCCGCTTCACCGCCGATCGGCCGCCATCGATTTCCGGCGTCACCGCCTCGATGACGACGCGGCCCTCGCCGTCAGGCGATGTCGGCTTTGGCGCGGATTTTTCGCTGGGGGCGTCGGCCGCGAGGATACGCAGTTCGCCCGGCAGCAGGTCGATGCCGGCGCCGGGGTGGAAGGCGATCGGATCGGCGTCGGGCGTGCGATCGACGAAGGCGCCGAGCCGGCCGCCCGTCCGCGCGATCAGCCGGCCGGCATCGACCGGCACCGGAGCATTCGTTGGGTTGTAGAGCACTAGGGTGCCATGGGTGGCCGAGGCCGCGTGGCCGGTATCGGTGCGGAACAGCGCAACGTAGGCCGCGTCGGGCGACGAGAGGCGCGCCTGCGCACCCTCGACGTTGGCCGAGGGCAGCTCGGCCTTCAGGGCGTTGATCGCGGTGACGTAGGCCGAAATATCGATGCCGGTATCGTGCTCGCGCGAGCCCGGCGTCGTGTCGACGACGTGCAGCGCGCGGCGATAGCCCCACTCGTAGCCGATCGGCATCAGCACGCCGGCCGAGAAGAAGGCCGAGAGCGCGTAGCGAGTCTTGAGATGCGCGGCGATCGCCTCAGGCCCACCGCCCGTGCCGGCCGCGAGGCGCGGCATGTCGTGGTTCTCGGGGAAGGCGATCGACGGCGCGATGACGCGCAGGCGGTCGTATTGCTCCAGCGCCCAGGGCGCCTTGAGATCCCACCAGGCGAAGGAGTTGAACAGGTAGTCGAAGCCGGCGCCGGCCGTCGCCTGCGCCTCCTCGAAGGTGCAGCCGAGCGTCTCGGCGGCGAACAAGGTCGCCGGCTCACGCGTCTTGGTGGCTTCGATCAGCGCCCGCCAAACCTCGGCCGGCACCTTGTAGGCGGCATCGCAGCGGAAGCCACGCACGCCGAGGCCCTGGAGCTTGGCGATGTAGGCATCGAAGATGCGCGTCAGTTCGTGGCGCGCGTGCTCGGAATGGTAGTCGAGCTCGATCAGGTCGCCCCAGACGGTCTTCTTCGAAGGATCGTCCGGATCGACGGCACCGGGGCTGACCGGCTTTCCCTCGCCGTCGCGCATGAACAACTCGGGCCGCTCCTGCAGCAGGCGGGCGTTGTCGGCGGTGTGGTTCACCACGAGATCGGTCATCACGGCGACGCCCTGCGCCTCGGCCGCGCGGCAGAAGCGGACGATCTGCTCGTCGTCCGAGGTTCCGTCGATGTCGCGAAAGCGCTCGTCGAGACGGTCGGGGTCCTGCACGGCGTAGAGGCTGCGCGAGCCGCCGGTCTGGTGGAACGGATTGAGGTAGATCCAGTCGAAGCCGAGGCCGGCGATGCGCGGGAGTTCCGCCGTCCAGGCCGAGACCGTGCCGACGAGGAGCGGAAACAGGTTGTAGATCCGCGGACCTTCGGCGCGCGGCGCCAGCGCGGCCGGCAATCCCACCGTTCCGGCGTCGGTGCGCGTTGCGGCGCTCTTAGGCGTGGTCGGTGCGTTCATGGTCGGCCTCCCTCGGCACGCGTCTTTGGCGTGTCGTCGTGACATGGTGGTGATACCGGCGGCCGTAGAGAGATCGGCTCATCGAGCGATCGGCCGTTGGCAAGCGCAACTGCGCATCGCCGCTCGCGCGGCGGATGGCTTCCGGGGCAAAGCCTCGAAAGCCACTGGTATAAGTCGGTCAGGCTCAGGCGGTTCGCTTCAACACGGCGTAGGGCAGCGCATCGAACAGCGTGCCGAGATCGAGACGCCCGTTCTCCGATGCGTGGCTGGCGCCGCCGACGATGTCGGTCCAGCGGCTACCCTCCGCCACCGGCAGATGCGTTCCCCCGAACGCTTCAGCCGACCACACAGTGTCGCCGACGAGACGGGCAACGAGGCGCGGAACGGCCACCAGCAGATCGCCCTCTCCGCCGCCGTTCTCCGATCGGAGGAACGCGACGACGTGGTCTGCATGCTCCCCGGAAGCTGCGACGGCCTGATAGCCGGCATCGGCGTAGAAGGCCGGCCTGTCGGCCCGGTCTGCGAGCAGCTTCGTCAGCGTCGCCTGTTTCACACGGCCGTCCGTCCAGTGCGCCAGAAGTTCGGCGGGCGCACCCTGTTCGGATAGCGCACCGGCACGCGCGCCGTAATCGACCGGCCGCCGGTTGTCGGGATCGACGAACGAAAAGTCCCAGAATTCGGTGCCCTGATAGATGTCTGGGATGCCCGGTAGCGTCGCCTTCAGCACCGTGCGGCCGAGCCCGGCGATCATGCCGAGATGGGCAAGGCGCTTGGCGAAGGGCCGCGTACGAGCCAGGAAATCCGAGCCCGGCGCGATCAGCTTGGCGAAGAGCGCATGCACCGCGCCCTCGTAGGCCTCGTCGACGTTGACCCAGCTCGAGAACCGCTTGGCCTCGCGTAAGGCCTTCTCGGCGTAGGCGTCGAGGCGCTTGCGGAAGTCTTCGATCGCGCCCGCGTCGTCGCCGTCCAGCAGTTCGAGCGGCCACGCCCCGAGGATCGCCTGAAGGAACATCCACTGGTCGTTGCGGTCGGGCGCCGGTTCATCCTCGATGGTGGCGAGATGCGGCGTCGCGGCGCGGCGCCAGGCATCCCAGGCGCGGGCCCACTCTTCGGGCAGCTCCGACAGCGCGAGCTGGCGCGAGCGGGCATCCTCGCCGCGCTTGGTGTCGTGCGTCGCCGTCGTGATCATCGCGTTCGGCCAGTCGCGGGCGCGGGCGGCCTGGAGCGCATGGAAGTGGGGTACGTCGATGCCGTACTCGCCCGGATCTCCGCCGACCTCGTTCAGCGCCAAAAGCTCGCTGAAGCGGTAGAACAGCGTATCCTCCAGGCTCTTGGCCATGACCGGGCCGGTGAGCTGCTGGAAGCGGCGGCGGAAGCGCAGGATCACCCGCGGATCGGGACGGGCGGTGCCCGTCGTATCGATCCGCCCGATCAGCGCATCGGCAGCGAAGTTGTGCACAGAGCGGTCCGGCAACGCACTCCAGCGCTTAGCCTTGCGCACCGTGGTCTCGATCAGCGTCACGTCCTCGACTTCGACGTCGCTCTCGTCGAGATCGCCGGCCAAGTAGCTGCGATAGGTCGGGAAGCGGGCGATGATCTCGATCAGCGCGCGCCGGATCGCGTTCATCGAGAAGTCGCGGGTGCGCCGGTCGGCGTCCGCGATCTCCTTCAGGTCGGCGGCGAGCACTTCGAGCTCGCTGGCGAAACTGATCTCGAGGATCTCGGCCTTCGCCGCGCGAAGCTGGAACTTGTAGGGCTCGTCGACGCCGGTGGCCCATTCGTAGAAGCGCTTGATCCGCGGCTTCAGCGCCTGATCGACGTGGAGACCGTCGAGCTGGTTCAGCACGTCGTAGCCGGTGGTGCCGGCGACCGGCCAAGGGCGCAGCTTTTCCCCCGGCTCGAGAATCTTTTCGACCACCACGTAGAATCCGGGGCCGACGGCGGCCTGCAATGCGCGGGCATAGCCGAGCGGGTCGGCGAGACCGTCGATGTGGTCGATGCGCAGACCGTCGATCCGACCCTCGGCGACGAGGCGGAACAGCAGGGCGTGCGACTTCTGGAAGATGTCCGACTTCTCGACACGCAGGCCAGCAAGCGAGTTCACGTCGAAGAAGCGGCGATAGTTGATGTCGCTCGACGCGATCCGCCAATGGGCGAGCCGGTAGGATTGGCTCTCCAGCAATCGGTGCAGCGGCCCGAACGTGTCGGGATAGTCTTTGTTACCGTTGAGAAGTTGCAGCGCCCGGTAGATCGCTGCTGCGATCTGCGGCGAGGCGCGCACGGCGTCGGCGAGATCCTGCTTCAGGCCCTCGGCCTCGGCCGGCAGCGCGCGGCGGCGGTCGAGACTGGTCTCCGCGTTCATGCCGCGTAGGCGCTCGGAGATGGCGAGCACGTCGGCCGACGGGTCGTCGCCGATCTCGCCGAGCGCGGCCAGCGCGCGGTTCAGGATCGTCGGATATTGCAGCGGGCAGATCGGGAACTGGTGCTCGTAGTGCCAGACGCTGAAAGCGCCGGCCGCCTCGTCGAACTTCAGTTCGAGATGGCCCTGCTCCAGGGCATCGCCGTAGCGCTCGCCGAGGAACGGGATCACGAGCTTGCGGTTCGCGCCGAGGCGCTCCCAGTCGATGTCGAAGGCATGCGCGAAGGGCGACAGGCCGCCCCATTCGAGCACCGAGAGCCACCACGGATTGTCGGCGCCGCCGACGCCCATGTGGTTGGGTACGATGTCGACGAGGAGCTTCAGCCCCTCTGCCTGCAGCGCGTCGGAGAAGGCGATGAAGCCGGCCTCGCCGCCGATCTCCGGGTTGATCTGCGAGTGATCGACGATGTCGTAGCCATGGGTCGAGCCGGGTCGCGCCATCTGCAGTGGCGAGGCATAGACGTGGCTGATCCCGAGTTTCGCCAGATACGGCACGATCTCTTGCGCATCCGCGAAGGTGAAGCCCTCGTGGAACTGCAACCGGTAGGTCGCGCGCGGCGGGGCCGAACTGAGACGCGCGGCGCCCGAGCGCGGGCCGCGATCCTCGTCGGCGAGCGAGGCCGCGAGCTTGGCGAGCGGACCGCCGGGGGCGGCGATGGCCTCCAGCGTCCGGTCGAGCTTGCGCCGCCAGTTGGGGTGGCCTTCGGTCGAGCCCGGCACGTTGGCCTGAGCGAGCTCGGAGACGACGTCCTCGTACTGGACGGCCGTCAGGATCGAGGGCGCGCGGGCGAGGTATCGGGCGGCGGCCTCGAAGGGAGCGGCATCGGGTGGTTCGGCGCCGGTGAGCAGCTGCTCGGAATGCAGCGCTTCGGCCAGACGGCGGCGCTCGGTGACCCGTTCGGCCCGTTCGGCGTCGGCTCGCTCGGAATCGTAGAGACCGAGCGACTGGCGCGTGTCAGTGTCGACGCCGCGCCACCAGCCCAGGAACGTCGGCAGGTCGTGCGTGGTGATCGCGGTCAACGCATCGTGCGGATAGGCGGCCGGCGGCTTGAAGGCACCGCCGTCCTGCCGCTCGAAGGCGAGGATGCGGTAACTCAGGATGCCCGCCACCATCAGCGCATCGGAAAAGCCCTCCGGGGCCGTGCCGAGGTCTTCGGCGATGACGAGGCATTTCGAGCGGTGGCTCTCCAGGCGCAGCACCGCGAGCATCGGTTCGAACGGCATCGCCACATAGGCACCAGCCCGCGCCGACTGGCCGAGCGGAATCAGAAACAGCCGCGCCAGCTGGAAGGCGTGGTCGATCCGGATTGCGCCAGCATGGCGCATGTTGGCCTGGACCAGATCGCGGAACGCCCTGAGGCCGTCGCGCTCGAGTTCGAGCGGATGGAAGGCCGGAAGGCCCCAATCCTGGCCCTTCGGAGCGAGCAGATCCGGCGGCGCGCCGATCGAGACGCCGTTGGCGAAGCGCTCGGGATGCGACCAGATCTCGGAGCCGCCGCGATCGGCGCCGACGGCGAGATCGCGATAGAGGCCGATACGCATGCCGGCATCGCGTGCGGCCTGCGACGCATGCTTGAGCTGCAGGTCGGCAAGGTATTGCAGCCAGATGTGGAAGCTGACGCGCTCGGCGTTCTTCTCCGCGAAGGCACGGACTTCCGGCGTACCGGCACGCCGGAACGCCTCCGGCCACTCGCCAAGCCAATGCGCACCCTCTGCCGTGAAACGCTCGGACAGCGTCTCGAAAGTCGCGTGGGATTCGAGGTTTTCACCGCCCTCGCTGCGAAAGGCGGCAAAGCCGGCATCCGTGCCGGCGCGCGCGGCCGATTCCGGCCAGAGCGCCTCGAGCACCGGTGAGAGCACCTCCCAGATGCCGGCGTGATCGACGAGCGTGGCGTCGCGGAGGGCGTCGAGGCGCGGACGCATCGCGTCGAGGATCGTTTCGGCGCGGCTGCCGACGAAGCCCGGCAGCGCGCCCGGCTCGATGTAGAGCGTCTCGAGGAAGAGCCGCGACGAGGGCGAGTAGGGCGAAATCTTTTCGCGATCAGTCGGGAAGAGCGCGTGGACCGGGCTTAACCCCAGGAACGACGCACCGCGCAGGCCCGCATCGGCAGCGGCGCGGCCGGCATCGGCGAAGGTGCCGATGCCGAGATTGTGCGGCGAGCGCAGGCCATAGAGCTGGGCGGCAAGGCCCCAATCGCGGGCACCCTCCTCGGCATAGGCCCGCGGCCGCCAGCAGCGCTGCGGCGCGGCGATGATCCAGGCCTGTGCCTTTCGGTCGCCCAAAGTCACCGTGAGGTGGTGATAGCCGGGCGTCTGGGGCGGCAAGTCGAAACCCGGACCGGCGTCAGATGCCGAGAGAGCGGCACGACCTTCGACGGCGTGACCGCGCTCGTCGAGCAGACGCCAGATGATCGAGCCGGCCGTGCTGTCGGCCAGGACCGGCACGCGCAACGCGCGGCGCGCTTCCGCCGGCAGAAGCGGCGGAATCAGCCCGTTGCGGAGTGCCTCGACGCTTGCGAGGCTTTTCGCAATCTCATCGTCGGTGGCCATGGCGAAGCCGAGGGCCGCGAGCATGCCGCAGCGGGTCTCGTTCGAGGTCTCGACGGCGTTGCCGAAGGCGTCGGTATAGCCGCTGGCGATGCCGACGAGGTCGGCGAGCCGGGTCAGGTGCTCGCTCATGCCGGTGCTCCAACCAGGAACACACCGGTCCAGGGCGGCAATTGCAGCGCCTCCCGCGACAGGGCGCTCGACCAGATCACCTGACCGCCCTCGCTCGACGCCGAATACTCGTCGGTGCCGACATTGGCGACGAAGCGCAGCGTCCCGGCCTCGAAGCGCCACGTGCAGTCGATCACGCCGGGCGCCGGCAGCTTGGCTTCGGCTCCGCGAAACGCCGTCTTGGTCAACGGCACCACGGTCTGGTGGCGGATCTGCAAGAGATTGCGGGTGTCAGCCCAGACGCCGCGATGCGGACCTTTTTCGGATTCCTCCCAGTCGATCTTCGAGTCGTCGAACGTCTTGGCCTCGGTCGGGTCGGGGATCACCGACGTGTCGTCGGCAAACGCGGCAAAACTCTTGAACTCGCGGCGGCGGCCCTCGCGGACGGCCTTGTTCAGCTCTTCATCCGGCGCGAAATCGACGAAGAACAGGAACGGCGCTGTGGCCGACCATTCCTCGCCCATCCAGAGCATCGGAATCTGCGGCGCCAGCAGCAGGCCAGCGCGGGCAAGCGCCAGCTTCTCGGGGTCGGACAGTTGGCTCAGGCGCTCGCCGAGCGCCCGGTTGCCGACCTGATCGTGATTCTGGAGGAAGGTGACGAAAGCGGAGGGCGGCAGGTGGCCCGAGGGCTCTCCGCGCGGATGGTTGTCCAGCGTTTTGAACGGCTCGCCCTGATACGCAAATCCCTCGGCGAGGCAGCGCGCGAGGTGCTGCACCGGCTTGTCCGCGAAGCTTTCGTAGTAGCCCGCGTCCTCGCCCGTCAGCAGCACGTGCCAGCAATGGTGCAGGTCGTCCGCCCATTGCGCGCTGTGCTGGATCGGCTTGGCGTCGGCGTCGCGTTCCAGCCACCGGGCCTGGTTCGCTTCGTTTTCGAGGACGAGGTGGATGTGGCGACCCGGCAGCTTTTCGCGAATCGTCTCGGCGAGTTCGCCGATGAAGTGTTTGTCGGAGTCGTCGAGGATGGCGTGCACCGCGTCGAAGCGGATGCCGTCGAAGTGGTACTCTTCCAGCCAGTAGAGCGCGTTTTCGATGAAGTAGTCGCGAACCGTGCGTCCGCTCTCCTTGCCGTCGAAGTTGATGCCGGCGCCCCACGGGGTCTGGTGGCGCTCGGTGAAGAAGCTCTTGGCGTAGGCGTGTAGGTAATTCCCGGCCGGGCCGAAGTGATTGTAGACGCAGTCGAGCATCACCATCAGGCCCTTGCCGTGGGCCGTGTCGATCAGGTGCTTGAGTTCGTCCGGGCGGCCATAGACGGCGTCGGGCGCATAGGGCAGCACACCGTCGTAGCCCCAGTTCCGGGTGCCCTTGAAGTCGGCGAGGGGCAGCAGCTCGATGGCGGTGATGCCGAGATCGACGAGGTCGTCGAGCCGGGCTTCGAGCGCCGCATAGGTTCCCTCGGGCGTCGCGGTGCCGACGTGAAGCTCGTAGATCACCGCCTCTTCCCAGGGCCGGCCGGTCCAGGCCCCATCGGCCCAGACATAGGCGGCGGGGTCGATCAGCTCGCTCAGGCCCGAGACGTCGTCGGGCTGGAAGCGCGAAGCGGGATCGGGGACGACGAGATCACCGTCGATGCGGAAGCCGTAGCGCGCACCGGCCTCGACCACCGTCACCTCGGTCCGGCGCCAGCCGTCGCCGACATCCGGGATCGGGTGATCGGCACCGTTCAGTGTCAGCACCACGTCCTTCGCGGTGGGCGCCCAAAGCGCGAAGCGGGCACCACCGTCCCCGGTCAATTCGCTGCCGTAGGCCATCGCATGGCTGCGCCGCATCAGGCCGTGATCCCTGTTCTCATGAAGACATCGCCGGATCCGGAAATCTGCGTGTTTGCAGAAGGCCTGCCGCGGCAACCGGTTCCGTCCCCCGACTTATGGCAGCCATGCCGAGCGGCAACCGCATGGCAGCATGGAATTGCGCGGAATCTCGCAGATGCGAAAAAGGCTCCCCGCTGTGATGCGGAGAGCCCTGTTGCATATCTGACCGTGGAGGACGGATTAGGCGTCGATGGTCGAACCACCACCTTCGGAACGCTTCTTGGCCATATAGGCGTCGAACTGCTCGCGGTCCTTGGCGCGCTTCAGCTCGTCGACGAACTCAGTGAAGGCACGGCTCTCCTCCTGAAGCGCGCGACGGCGGGCCTCCAGGCGGTCGAGCTCGCTCTTGCGATACTCGTCGAAAGCGAAGTTGCCGGTACCCGAGCGGTAGAGGCCGTGATCCTTGGCGGCCTCGTAGGCCTTGGCGAACCGTGACCCGCCGGCGGACGAACCGAAGCTCCACGAGCCGCTCCGGGCATACTCACGCATCTGGCTGAGCGCAGGATAACCCGCGATCTTCCACGCAACGTAGGCGACCGCCAGCGGCCACCAGTAGATGAAACCGACGACGACGGCGCCGATCTCGAGAGAGCGGCGGGGGAAGGGACCGCTGCGGCAGGCGCGACCGCCGGCCCAGGGAGAGGAGGCAGAAGACGTGCTCACGGGTGATGGCTCCGGGGTGGTATGTGAACGACATTCACATGCGGACCCGAGCTAACCGTTTCAAGGGGCCGGACCAGCGCCCGGTTCGGGGTTCTTCGTCGGCACGCCCGCGCCGTGGACCAGGGCGAGCACCCCGGCGCGGAGCAATTCGTACTTGTCCGGCCCGGTCTTCGGCAGGTGCCCCGAGGCGGCGAGCGTGGCGATGCCGTGGGAGAGCGCCCAGACCTCCATGGCCACGAAGCGCGGATCGACACCATCGAAGCCGTCGGGGAATGTCGCGCGAAGCGCCTCCACTAGAAGATCGAACGGGTTGAGGCGGTCCGGGCTCGGCTCCGCACCCGGCATGCGCACGTCGAAGATCGCGGCGTAGTAGCCCGGCTCCTCCTCGGCGAAGGCGAGATAGGCCTCGCCCATGCGCGTGAAACGCTCCAGCGGCGTGCCGCGGCCCCCGAGCGCGCGGGCCAGACGTTCGGCGAGATCCTTGAAGCCGCGGCCGGCGACCTCCTCGAGCAACGCTTCGCGCCCCCGGAAATGGCGGTAGAGCGCCGCCGGGGTGACGCCGACGAGGCGGGCCGCGTCGACCAGCGTGAATCCGCCGACGCCACGCTCCGCGATGAACCGGCGTGCCGCCTCGATCAGCGCCTCCTTGAGGTTGCCGTGGTGGTAGCTGCGCCTGTCTTCCGGCCGTTCGCGCCAGGGTCGCACGACACCGTCTCCTCGCAAAGCTGGGCGGCTGCCCGATCGGGAAAGCCGCATCGGGCCGCGAGGTTGCACCCGATCTCCACCATCCGCCATCGGTATCGGACATCGGTGTCGACGAGTCGACAGTTCTCCACGACGCCTGTTGACAGCCTCCATGATAAGAAATGTTATACTGTTTCATTTCCAAGAGAGAGAGACAGCATGTCATCGCCCGACGCCCGCCTGCCCGTCACCGTCCTGTCCGGCTTCCTCGGCGCCGGCAAGACGACGCTGCTGAACCACGTTCTGAGCAACCGTGAAGGCCGCCGCGTCGCGGTGATCGTCAACGACATGAGCGAAGTGAACATCGACGCCGACCTCGTCCGGGACGGCGGCGCCGACCTCTCGCGCACCGACGAGAAACTGGTGGAGCTGACCAACGGCTGCATCTGCTGCACCCTGCGCGACGACCTGCTGGCCGAAGTGCGCCGGCTCTCGGAGGAAGGCCGCTTCGACTACCTGCTGATCGAGGGCACCGGCATCGCCGAGCCGCTGCCGGTGGCGAGCACCTTCTCGTTTCGCGACGAGGATGGTCAGGCGCTGAGCGACGTCGCCCGGCTCGACACGATGGTAACGGTGGTCGACGCCGTGAACCTGCTGCGCGACTACGGCTCCAACGCCTTCCTGCGCGACCGCGGCGAGACGGCCGGCGAGGAGGACAACCGCACGCTGGTCGACTTGCTGGTCGAGCAGATCGAGTTCGCCGACGTCGTCGTCATCAACAAGGTCGAGGACGTCTCGGCCGAGCAGCTCGCACTCGTGCGCTCGGTGGTGCGCGGGCTCAACGCCGATGCCCGCCTGGTCGAGACCTCGCACGGCCGCGCGCCGCTCGACGCCATCCTCGATACCGGCCTGTTTGACGAGGAGAAGGCGGAGCGCCACCCGCTGTGGTTCAAGGAGCTGTACGGCGCCGAAGAGCACGTGGCGGAAACGGAAGAATACGGCGTGTCGAGCTTCGTCTATCGCGCGCGCCGGCCGTTCGACCCCGAAACGTTCAAAGCCTTCATCGACCGGACCTGGCCGGGGCTGATCCGCGCCAAGGGCCATTTCTGGCTGGCGACGCGACCGGACTGGGTCGGCGAATTCTCGCTGGCCGGGGCGATCTCCCGCGTCTCGGCCATGGGCTTCTGGTGGGCGGCCGTGCCGCGCGGGCACTGGCCCGACGAGGCCGGCTGGAAGGGCCACCTCGCCAAAAACTGGAGCGAGGTCTGGGGCGACCGCCGGCAGGAACTCGTCTTCATCGGCACGGGCATGGACCGCGACGCGATCACCGCCGCCCTCGATGGCTGCCTCGTCGGCTCTGAAACCGTCGCCCGCTTCGAACCCGCCGCCTATCGCGACCTGTCCGATCCCTTTCCCGAATGGCGCCGGGCGGCCTGAGGCATGGGCTTCGTCAGCCTGAGATCCTTTCGCGCCCGCAGTGCGGCCCAGGCCGAAGCGAGCGCCGCGCTCAAGGCTCGGCTCATCGCGGCGCTCGCCCTTGGTCCGGAGGACGCGCTGGCGGTCAACGCGATCGCCTGCGCCGATCCGGGTTGTTCGGATCTGGAAACGTTCGTGCTGGTGATGCGGGTGGGGGAACCGACGCGCGCGGTGAAGATCCGGCGGCCGATCGAAGCGGTCGAGGTGACGGATGTCGTAGCAATCGTCGCGGAGGAGCGGCGGCTTCAAACCGGGTCTGAGAGCCCCCTCGGAACGATGTCGGATCAGGAGAATCGGTTATGATTCAAGTTGCGGTTGGAGATCGCCATCATATGCAGACAAAGGATCTCCGTCGCGCCGCAAATCATCGAGGACTTCGACGTTCAAGCGATTGAACCCGAGGCCGAGTGGGAACCCATCGAACCATTCAACCGTCCAGCCAAGCGAGAGCCGACCGCGTTCGGTCAAGATCCGCTAAAGCGCTGTCCGACCAAGTGGGTACCGGTTGGTCGGACAGCGCTCTAGAGCCGCCGAACCGATGCAATCGGACCGCGTACGGATGTCGCGCAAAGTTGCAGCAGCGGAGATCGTGCATTATTTCGAGGCGCTCACGTTGCGGGAGCAAGCCGATTAGACATTTTTGCGAGAACGTAGATTCTGTAGAATCTGGGGCTATCGATATAATATATCGATGGATTAATCCAGAAATCGGACTCGCAAAACAAAGACAGATTATTGCGAATGAACCAATTTATTATATTGGTGGTACAAATTGTATAAATAGATACCGCGACAACCACGAATTAAAATATTCTCTGCGTTCTGTCGCGGAATATGCAGAATGGGCTCGAGCCATATATATTATCGGAGAGGGGCCGCCGCCCAATTGGCTTTTGATCAGACATCCTATCGTTTGGATTGATTTGGACGAACTTCTTGAGGCCAATAGTCTAAAGCCTCAGCCAAACTCCGAACTGCAGAAGCTTTGCTTTGCAAAAATAGATGGTTTGGCAGAGAGGTTTATCTGTTTTGATGACGATTGGTTTTTGGGAAGAAAAGTCGCGGCGAGCGACTTTTTTACTGCAGAAGGCAAACCAATCCATCCGCATCGAGACCACACTCCTATCGCGTGGACCAAATCTCTTTATGAAAAGGGTCTGACCATGCTGCCTCAAGGGTTTGTGGATCTGGTGAAGCTCGCAGGAACTGCGCGACATGATGTTGTACTGAAGATGCGCGAAATTATGGTGGCTGAGGATCTTGTTACCACATCGTCCGAACGGGACGCTCAGTTTTGGCTTCGAGACGTAAATGTCGGTCACTATCAGGACGTACTGCGACAGATCGAAGAAGCACAGCCAAAAACCTACTGCATCAACGATGACTGGAGCTCTGATGAAGCAGAGTATGCCGAGCAAATGAATTTTCTCCAATTATTTTTTGAAAGAATACTCCCTAATCCAGCTTCCTGGGAAAGGCATAATGACGAGCCTTCCGAACTTTGTTGAGACCTATTCATCGGTCGTGATTCAAGGTTTGATGAGATTACATTGCGCATGTGGAAAGCGGATCACCGTCCCGCCCCCGCCGCAGATCGTCGAGGACATCTATATCCGAGCGATTGCACCAATACCAAGTAGACATGCGCCGAACCGTTCATCCATCCAACCAATTCTTCGGATGGGCTCCAAGCCCTGCTAGACCTCGCATCGCACGGGGGGCTAGGAGATGCACGTGAGCTTCGTCGCGGGGACCGTACGACGCCTCATTACCACGACCGCCCGGCCCAGGTGTGATCCAGCCCAAGATGCCCGGCGACCGTCGCACCAATATCCGCAAACGTCTCGCGCCGACCGATCGGCCCCGCCGCGATCCCGGGCCCGAAGGCCAGGATCGGCACCTGCTCGCGCGTGTGCTCGGTGCCGTGCCAGGTCGGGTCGTTGCCGTGGTCGGCGGTGACGACGCAGAGGTCACCCTCGCGAAGGGCCGCCCGGATCGCAGGGATGCGCGCGTCGAAGGCTTCGAGCTCGGCGGCGTAGCCTGGCACGTCGCGGCGATGGCCGTGCTCGGTGTCGAAATCGACGAGGTTCACGAAGACGAAGCCGCCGTCGACGAGCGTCGCCAGGGCGTCGAGCGCCACATCGACACCGGCAGCGTTGCTCGCCGTCTTGAGCTCGCGGCCGGTGCTGCGATGGGCGAAGATGTCGCCGATCTTGCCGATGCTGACGATCTCGCGGCCGGCGGCCGAGAGCCGGTCGAGCAGTGTGTCCTGCGGCGGCGACACCGAGAAATCCTTGCGGTTCTTGGTTCGCTTGAAGCCGTCGGCCTCCGAGCCGACGAAGGGCCGCGCGATGACCCGGCCGACGCGCCAGTCGTCGCAGATCTTCCGCGCGATCCGGCAGGTCTCGTAGAGCCGGTCCAGCCCGAAGGCCTCTTCGTGGGCGGCGATCTGGAAGACGCTGTCGGCGGAGGTGTAGCAGATCGGCTGGCCGGTCCGGACGTGCTCGGCGCCGAGCGCCTCGATGATCGTGATGCCGGAGGCGTGGCGATCGCCGAGGATGCCGGGGAGGCCCGCCTGCGCGATCAGCGCCTCGGTCAGTTCGGCTGGGAAGCTCGGTCGGGTCTCCGGAAAATGCCCCCAATCCTCCAGCATCGGCAGACCGGCGATCTCCCAGTGGCCGGACGGCGTGTCCTTGCCGGCCGCCGTCTCGACGGCATGGCCGTAGGCGCCGACGATGAGGCCGGTCGGCGCGAGCCCAGGCGGCACCCGGCCCGTGGCACCCTCGGCAGCGAGGCCAAGGCCCAGCGCCGTCAGGTTCGGTAGACGCAGCGGACCGGAGCGCAGACCCTCGCGGTCGCCCTCCCCGCAGGCGCAGGCCTCGGCGATGTGACCGACGGTGTCGGAGCCCGCGTCACCGTAGCGGGCTGCGTCGGGCGCGCCGCCGATGCCGACGGAATCGAGGACGATGAGCAAGGCGCGAGGCATGTCCGCTCGACGGTTTCGCTCAGGCCGGGACGGCGTCGGCGTGCGCCGATGCGTCGTCCACACTCTCGGCCTCCATGTCGAAGGCGGCCGCGAACAGTGTGCGCGTGTATTCGGTCTTCGGGTCGGCGAAGATCTCGGCGGTGGGCCCCTCTTCCACCACGCGGCCGTTCTGCATGACGAGCACGTAGTTCGCCAGCGCCCGCACCACCTTGAGGTCGTGGCTGATGAACAGGTAGGCAAGGCCGCGCTCGCGCTGCAGGTCGCGCAGCAGCGTCACGATCTGCGCCTGCACGGAGCGGTCCAGTGCCGAGGTCGGCTCGTCGAGGACGACGAAGCGCGGGTTCAGCACGATGGCGCGGGCGATGGCGATGCGCTGGCGCTGGCCGCCTGAGAATTCGTGCGGGTAGCGGTCCATAGCCGCCGGATCGAGCCCGACATCGGTCAACGCCTTGGCGACGATGGCGCGGCGCTCGGTCCGCGATTTCGCCTGCCCCTGCACCACCAAACCCTCGGCTACGATGTCTGCGATGGACATGCGCGGCGAGAGCGAGCCGTAGGGGTCCTGGAAGACTACCTGCATGTCGCGCCGTAGCGGCCGCATGGCGCGCGGCGTCAACGCCTCGATCGGCTTGCCGAGAAACACGATCGGCCCTTCGGAGACGGTCAGCCGCAGCAGAGCGAGGCCGAGTGTGGTCTTGCCCGAGCCGGATTCGCCGACGACGCCCACCGTCTCGCCCTGGCGCACGACGAGGCTCACGCCGTCCACCGCCTTGACGTGATCGGTGGTGCGCCGGAGCAGGCCCTGCTTGATCGGGAACCAGACCTTGATCGGACCGGCGTCGACCAGCATCTCGGCTCTTAGGCCGACCGGGTTGGCACGGCCGGTGGGCTCGGAAGCCAGAAGGCGCTGCGTATACTCGTGCTGCGGCCGGTCGAACACCTCGGCGACCGAGCCGGCCTCAACGATGCGCCCGCGCAGCATCACGCAGACCGAGGTGGCGATACGCCGGACGATGCCGAGATCGTGGGTGATGAACAGCATCGCCATGCCGAGCCGCTTCTGCAGGTCGGCGAGCAGCGTCAGGATCTGCGCCTGAACGGTGACGTCGAGCGCCGTGGTCGGCTCGTCGGCCACGAGAAGGTCGGGCTCGCAGGCGAGCGCCATGGCGATCATCACGCGCTGGCGCTGGCCGCCGGAGAGTTCGTGCGGATAGGCCCCGAGCCGGCGCTCGGCATCACGGATGCCGACGAGGTCGAGCAGTTCGAGGATGCGGGCGCGCGCCTTCTTCCCCGTCAGGCCGCGATGGAGCTGCAGCACCTCGCCGATCTGCCGCTGGATCGAATGCAGCGGGTTCAGCGAGGTCATCGGCTCCTGGAACACCATGGTGATGTCGGCGCCGCGAACCTTTCGGAGATCGCGCTCGGGCAGTTGCAGCAGGTCGCGGCCCTTGAAGACGATTTTTCCGCTCGGATGATGCGCCGCCCCGTCGAGCAGCCGCAGGATCGAGAGCGCCGTCACCGACTTGCCCGAGCCGGATTCGCCGACGAGCGCCAGGGTGTCGCCGGGGGCGATGGAGAAGCTCACCCGGTCGACGGCCAGCGTTTCGCCCTCCGACGAGCGGAAAGCCACCGAGAGGTCTTGGATGGAGAGAAGCGGGTCGGTCATCGGCACCGCGCGTGAGACAGTCCCGGCCGGGCGGCCGGGCGACATTGGCGAGGGTTATAGCGCCGCGGTTGCCCGAGGGCGAATGGGCAGCGCTCGATGGAACGACAGGGTACGGATTTCCTTACCGGCCGGCACACGTCTAGATGGCGGTCGTGCCGCGCGCTTCGCTGATCCTCACCGCCCTCCTCGCCCTCCTCTGGGCCGCGCCGGCCACTCACGCCGCAGCGGACGGAACCGGCGGCGACGGCGAGACCGTCACCCAGGCGCTCTGCCGGCTGATCGAGGATTCGGCCAGAACCCGGGCGATCCCCGTGCCCTTCCTGACGCGGCTGATCTTTCGCGAGAGCGCCTTTCGCGTCACCGCGGTCAGCCCGGTCGGCGCACAGGGCGTCGCGCAGTTCATGCCGGGCACGGCGAAGGAGCGCGGGCTGCTCGATCCGTTCGATCCCGAGCAGGCTATCCCGCATGCGGCGCATCTGCTCGCGGACCTGCGCACGCAGTTCGGCAATCTCGGCCTCGCTGCGGCGGCCTACAACGGCGGCCCGGGCCGGGTGTCGAAATGGCTCGCCGGCACCGGCGGCCTGCCGTCGGAAACCCGCGCCTACGTCATCGCGCTGACCGGCCGCCCCGCCGAGGATTGGCGGCCTGGCGTCCAGATCGAGATGGCGCCGGAGGAAGGCGAACCGGCGAGCAAGACCGCCGCGAAACCGCCGGAGCCCGCCAGGGCGCCCGACACGGCCAAGGACGCCGCGAAGGACGCCGTCGCCGAGCCGGCCCAGAGCTGCATCCAGGTTACCGCCCTGCTGCGCATCCCGTCGCGCGGCGACCGCTTCGCGCTGCCGGTCGAGGCCGGGGTGACGGCGCCCTGGGGCATCCAGCTCGCCGGCAACTTTTCGAAGTCGCTGGCGCTGGCGAGCTTCTCGCGCACCCGCTCGCTCTATGCCGGCGTGATCGGCGAGGTTCGCCCGATGATCATCGGGACACGCCTGCGCTTTCGCGGAACGCGAGCCTTCTACCGTATCCGCATCCCGGCCGAGACACGGGCGGCTGGCGACACGCTGTGCAACCGCATCCGCAAGGCCGGCGGCGCCTGCATCGTCCTGCGGACCTGATGCCGCATCGAAACCGGGCGGCGCATCGCGCTTCGCCGCGCCTCGGCCATGAATCCGCCCCGTCTGCCCCGTCACCTGCGGTCAAACGCCAAGTCGCGGGAGTTGCATGATCCGGGTCCTCGTCGCCGTACTCTCGTTCGGCTGCCTCCTGCTGTCCATGATCGGCCTGACCGGCTGCTCGCCGCTGGCGCTGTTCGATGCGCTCGGTCCGCGCGATGCCGGGGCGAAACTCTCGCTCAGAGACGCGGCCTATGGCGGGGATCCGCGCCAGCGCCTCGACGTGTTCACGCCCACCGCCGACGTGACCAACGCTCCGGTGCTGGTGTTCTTCTACGGCGGCTCCTGGAAGAACGGCTCGAAGGACGACTACGCCTTCGCCGCTCAGGCGCTCGCCGCGCAGGGCTTCGTGACGGTGCTGCCGGATTACCGGCTCTATCCGCAGGTACGCTTCCCCGATTTCCTCGACGACGGCGCGCAGGTGGTGGCCTGGGTGCGCGACAACATCACGGCCTATGGAGGCGACCCGAAGAAGATCGTCCTCGCCGGCCACTCGGCCGGTGCCTACAACGCCATGATGCTCGGGCTCGACCCGACCTACCTGCGGCGAGCCGGGGTCGATCCGCGGGTGATCCGCGCGGTGGCCGGCCTCTCCGGCCCCTACGACTTCTTCCCCTTCGACCAGGCGACCTCGATCGACGTGTTCGGCCAGGCGCCCGACCCCAAGGCGACGCAGCCCGTCACCTTCGCCGGCCCGAACGCCCCGCCCGCCTTCCTCGCCACGGGCGACGCCGACACCACGGTCCGCCCGCGCAACACAAGGAGCCTCGCGGCGCGGCTGCGTGAGGCCCGCGTGCCGGTGCAGGAGCGGGTCTATGCCGGCCTCGACCACGCCGACACGCTGCTCGCCCTCTCCGTGACCTTCCGCTCGAAGGCCCCCGAACTTTCCGAGATGGCGGCCTTCCTCCACCAGCATGCCGAGCGCCGGCAGCTGAGCTCGGTGCGGATGCGATAGCGGGCCGCAATCGGCCACTTCATGAACCCGCACCAGCACAAAGCCGGAAGCGCGGCTCCTTCGCCCCCTTACCGCGCCACCGCCCCCACCATCGGCCCGAGCGGACGGCTCAGGTCCGAGCGGCCGAGCCCCGGCGCGTAGAGGCTCGAGACCGAGCCGTCGAGAAACAGCGCGTTGCGACAGCCGAGGTCGTCCTTGAACAGGCGGGCGAAGGCCCCGAAGCTCACGGGGCGCTCTGAGATCGCAAAGATCGCGGTGCGGCCGTCGTCGCGCACGCCGACGCCGTTGCGGATCTTCTGGCTCGGGCCGTCCTCCGAGATCTTCGGGTGGATCTTGCCGTCGATCACCAGCATCGGTCCGGATTGCGTGGCGAAATCCGGCTTCGGCTTGGTCTTCAGGTAGCGGGCGGTGTCGAGCACGCCGGCCTTGTCGCCCTTCACGTAGAAGACGCCGTTGGGCTTGAGGTGGAAGTTGCCCGGCCCGTTGGCGGTGGAGACGCGCTTCATCTCGCGGCCGTCCTCGACATAGAGCCCGACCGGGGCCTGCTCCGCATCGTACATGCCGGCATTCATGGCGAAGCTGAGGGCGGCCCCCTGCGCGCGGGCGAGGCTCGACAGCGAGGCGTAGGGCGCGCCGTCCCGGCCGAGCCAGAACAGGCGGACGCGCTCGCGCTTCAGGTCGACGACGCAGACGGTGTAGCTCTCGCCACCCGAGAGGGTCGCACGGCACGGGCCCTTGTTGCCGGATCCGGCCTGAACCGCCGGCTCAGGCTCGCGCGCTACGGCCGGCCCCATCGCCACCGACGCCGCGAGGGCGACACAACCGGTCAGACGTGACCGTTTCCCAAAACGCATCCCGAGATCTCGCGCGCATTCCGGCGGGGCGTCCCGTCCGGCCAAGCCTCTCCTCGCGGCAAAACGCGGCGATTTTCAAGCCGCGCTCGCATGGGCTGGACGATCACAAAACTGGGATCGCCCGCCGCATGAACCGTTTCCCGCGGCTGCACGTTTCATGAATTAGCGGGGGAACGGCGTCTTCGGAGATGAAACGATGAAACGGGTGTTTCTGGCCTCGGCGCTTCTTGCGGGTGCGCTAACATTGGCACCGGCGGCGGCCGATGCCCGCGGCTTCGGCGGCGGCGGCTTTCGCGGCGGCGGCTTCGGTGGCGGCTTCGGCGGCGGTGGCTTCCGTGGCGGTGGGTTCGGCGGCGGCTTTCGCGGTGCCGGCTTCGGCGGCGGTGGTTTTCGCGGAAATGCCCTCGGCGGCGGCTTCTATCGCGGCGGCTTCGGCGGCGGCGGGTTCGGTGGGTATCGCGGCGGCTTCGGTGGATACCGGGGCGCCGGCTTCTACGGCGGTCGTGGCTTCGGCGGCGGCTATGGCTGGCGCCGGAGAGGCTTTGGCTATGGCGGCCTCGGGTTGGGCCTGGGTCTCGGCCTCGCCGCAGGCGGTCTCTACGGCGGGTATGGCGCTTACGGTTATCCCTACGGCTACTCGAACGTCGGCTACGACGACTACGGGTATGGCGGTGGCTGCTACACCGTTCCGCGCCTGCGCTGGACGCCTTTCGGCTATCGCCGCGTCCTCGTTCAGCGCTGCTACTGACGCTGCGTCGAGGATCTGACGTTCGTCGGGGAAAGGGGTCGCGCGAGCGGCCCTTTTTCTTGAGACGACTGGACTACAAGCCGCCCGTGAGCTTCCACAGCCCGAACAGCAGCACGCCCCCTCCAAGACATCTCCGCCACGGATTGACGCCGCGGATCACCTCGTCGAGCGCCCACCACGCGAGGCAGACGGCCGACGCGATCTGCAACCCCAGGACCACCGAGGCCGGCGCGGGAAGCCCCGCCGCCTCGATCACCCACGAGAGCCCGGCCGCCAGACCGAACAGCCAAAGGGGCGGGTTCGGCCATTGCCCGATGACGACCGTGCCGGTGGTGCGGTCCCGGAAGAACCAGTCCACAAAGCGGTTCACGCGCGGCGGCGGGGTCGTCGGCCGGATCAGATCTTGTCCGCCGGCGCACCGTCGGCCTTGCGGATCGGATCGCAGATCTGCGGGCTGACCTTGTCGAGGGTCTCGCAGGCATTGGCCAGATACCAGGTCCGCAGCTCCGGCTGGTTCGGCGCGACGAACATTCCGACGAGCACGAAGCCGCCGACGAGCACGATCAACAGGACGAGTAGGTTTCGCATTCGAATCTCCCGAGAATGGCACCTCTGCCTATTTTCGAGGCAGTCGGCGCATCCATACCACATGGGGTTGGTATGGCGACCGTCCGGTCCGATCCAGCAAAATATTGTCGGGCCGACCTCAGGACCCTGCCCTAACGCGGCCGATCCTGCGGCAGCGCGCTTCCGTCGAGCAGGGGCGGCGCGCCATTGCCGCGGAGGTAGCCGTTGTCCTGCAGCCAGATCAACAGCAGCAGGCCCCCCAGCAGGCTCGCGACCTGCATCAATGATCCGAGGTGACGGCGCCAGAACACCATCACCAGAAGGACGACGGCCAGTGCGATGCCGAGAACGAGAGTCATACCCCCTTCTGCCATTCGCGCGCGCGCCATGCACCCCCCGACTCGGCACTGGTGGCCGATCGCGGCCGAGGGTTACGAGACGAGCCGAATCGCAGTGTGCGAATACTGATTTTCTTAACCGACGCCGAATCCCGATGGCGGATCAGTAGAAAACGCATCGCTCGAATTGTTGCCGAACACTGAAAAGCGTGTCAGAAGCGCGGATCACATCGGGACACGGCTCCTGCCGGTCTTGAGGGCTTCTCCATGATCACCGCCCCTTCTTTCGGCGCGTCGGCTTCCACGCCGGCCAGCGAACCCGTCGCCGCGATCCGTGTCCGGGCTGCCGGGGATGCGCGGCAGCTGCGCGCCCTCGCCCGCGCAGCGCAACGGGACGGCATGCCGAAGGCCGACCTGCGATCGGCGACCGCCCTTGCCGCAGCACGCCGAGTGGTCGAGCACGCACGCCGTCTCTCCTCGCTCCGCCCGCGCATGCCGGAACTGGCGGACTGACCCGGCGAAGCGCTCTGAAAAGCCGCGCGTGAGGTCGCTTTCGCGCGCCGAAAACATGGGCTGGACAACGGGTCGTGAAGCCCGTAAACGGCCCGAACTGCGCCGGCCGACACATTTGACGTCGTACCGGATCATGGGAGCCGCATCCTTCGACGATGTCAGGCTCTCGGCGGTGGGGGATAGTTTAACGGTAGAACAGTGGACTCTGACTCCTCTAGTCGAGGTTCGAATCCTCGTCCCCCAGCCATCTAATTTCGCCCGCTAGGTCAATGACTTGGCGGGTTTTTTCTTGCTGTCCCGCAACAATGCGGCGGACGGCGGACCGGCATTCGGTGCCCTACGCCGACCGACAATCCCCTGTCAGTTGACGCTGGAATCGAACGCCGGCCGCAGCGTCGGCAGGGTGGACGGCTCGTCGCCCAGGGACAGTCTCCTGGCCATCGGCGGCAGTGCCACCGGCCGGGCGGGCGGGGTGTAGCGGAGATCCTGCGGACGGATGGTGTCGAGCGACATGTCCGACATCAGCGCCAGCAGACGGAAGCCGGCGACGATCCGGTCGCGCTCGGCGGTTTCGAGGCTCACCCGGGAATCGAGCAGCGCCTGCTGCGTGATCAGCACGTCGAGCGTGGTCCGCTGTCCGACGCTTGCTTCGAGGGTGGCTCCGGTGAGCGCGCGATCGTTGGCGAGGATCTGGGCCTGTGCGGACCGGATCGTGCTCTCGGATGCGACGTACAGCCCCCAGCTCTGGATGACGCCCGCGCGCACGACGGCGCGCTCCCGGTCGAGCTCGGACAGCTTCTGGCTGCGGATCTCGGCCGCGCGCTGCACTGCGGCCGGGGTCAGGCCGCGGTCGAAGATCGGGACGGTGAGCCGCCCGACCACCGACATCTGGTCGAGCTGGCTCTTCGGCAGGATGATGTCGGGGTCCCATCGCCGGTCGGCCGACACCGACAGGTCGAGCGAGGGCAGGTACCCGGACTTCTGGACGGCGATGTTCAGCTCGGCCGCCGTGATCGCGTTCCTGGCGGCGCGAATGGCCGGATTGAGCTTCATCGCCTTCGCGATGGCGCCGTCGAGGCTCTTGGGCATCAGGGCCGTCGGCAGGCCCGTGCGGGCGAGCGGTCCCGGATCGTAGCCCACGATCGAGGCGAAGACCGCGCGGCTCGTGTCGAGGTTCAGCTTGGCGACGGCGATGTCGGCCTTGCTCCGGGCCAGGCTCGCCGCGGTCTGTTCGGCATCGGTCTTGGTGATCTGGCCGACCTCGAATTGATACAGCGCCTGCCTGTGCCGGGCCGCGAGCAGTTCCTGGTTCTTCTGCCGGATTTCGAGGATGGCGGTGTCGCGCAGCACGTCCACATAGGATGTCGCGACGTCGGCGAGAATGAATTGCTCGGTTTCCGAAAGCCTGTCTCGTTGCGACAGCAGGGCGGCCTCGTCCCGTGCCACGCTATTCGTGGTCCTGAAGCCGTTCCATAGGTTCTGCGTCAGGCCGGCCCCGTAGCCGCGTGGGCGGCTTCCCTGGTCTATCCTGGGATAGCCCGGCGATAGGACGTTGCGGTCGCGGTAGCCGATATCCGAGTTCAGGCTGATGTCGGGAGCAAAGCCCGTGGCGGAGATGGCCACGTCCTGTAAGCCGACCCGGACGGCGGCGCGCTGCGCGCCGATGGTGGGGTTGTTGGCATAGGCGGCCCGGAAGGCGTCGTAGAGCGTTCCGGCCGGCGCCGCCTGTCCGGGACCCACGCACAGAGCCGCGACGGCGACGGCGGCGAGCAGGCCGCCGAGCGCGAAGGACCGGGCCTCACGCGGAGACGGGACGCGCCGGGGATGCTGGCGGCGGACGTCGTCTCGCGCCGCGGCTCGATCGGTCATCAAACTCGCAAGCCCTACCGAGCCCGTGCCCCGCACGTCGTCCTCGGGCGAGACTATCGAATGTTAAGTTTAATTTTGGGTAAATGCCTCTTCTACCGAAAGTCTTCTGCCACCTTCCAAGATGGATCGATTTTCAGTTCATAAACCAGTCGAACTGCAAATCTAGCGGCCGCACGAATTTGGACTCGAAAGTAAAACGACACCGAAAATCTGCCGTAACACAGTTCTGCGGGTGGCACGTCCCGACCGGCAGAGGGTTGGCGCTTGATCGCCTCGGCTTCGGCTCGCCGCGACGGCGTAGGGATCGCCCTACCCGACCTGCGCCGTCCGATCCGACGGCGATCCGTTCCGCAGCGGCGGCAGCTCGGTCGGCCCTGCCCTACAGGCTCCGGCTCGTCTTGCCCGACAGCAGCCATGTCCGCGCGCGCACCAGAAGCGCCGGACGGACGCGCGTGACGTCGTCCTCGTCGACAAGCGGAGAGGAGGATAAGGCGGAGAGATAGGCTGTTTCGCTCGCGCGGCATTCGCCGAGCGCCGCTTCCGCGGCCGATGTGCGGCCGGAGAGGGCGGCGCGCAGGGTGAAGGCGTCGGTGAGGCAGGTGCGCCAGGCGTCGTGCCGGTCGCTCACGCCGCCCTGGGCCAGCGCAGGCGCGGCACAGCCGATCGCGCAGGCGAACAGCACAGTGCGAGAGATCGTGCGAGCCGAGACCATGGCAGGGGCTCCTGACCGTCGCCGGACCTGCATGGAGGCGCGGCGGAACTGGACACGGCGCATTCGCGGCTTCTGCGAAACGCTCCGGTAACCCTTGCGGCCAAAACCTTAAGGCATTCGTTACGATCGACGCCGCGCGGCCGTCCCGTTTCGGGAAAACCCGTCTCCGCAGGATGTCGCTGGAGACCCGCCGCGCGCCACTCTTGCGCCACAGGCGATCAGCGGTTCGCCGTCGTCACCGGCGAGACGGCGACGCCGAGGCCGACCCAGGCGACCGCGTCCTGGCTCTCGCGCTTGATGAAGGTGTAGCCGGTCTGGCGCCAGGGCAGGACGGCGCTGGTCTTGTTGTCGAGCACGAGGTCGCCGCGATCGGTAAGGATGGTGAGCACCGCATGACCCTCGCCCTTCTCGTCGATCACGACGGTCATGCGCATGGCCCGGCGCGGCAGGCCGGCATCGGCCAGGAGCGCCCGCTTGCGCAGCTGGAAATCCTCGCAATCGCCCTGGCCGTCCTCCGCGAGGTCCCAGCGGTCTGCGACGTTCCAGTGGTCCTGGTCGGTGACGGCGTGGATCGCCTTGTTCACCCGGCGGTTGATGGTGTTGAGGGTCTGCCAGATCGCCGGGGTCAGGGTGATCGACGCGGCCTCGCTGCGATCCACGGCGCATTCGCTGGCGTAGCGCTCGCAGAACTCGGTCCAGGCGGCGATCGGCCGGGCGGTTCCGGTGATCGAGGCGGCGAGGCCGGAGGACGGCAGCGAGGCGAGGGTCTGCGCCTGGGCGGCGGAGCCGGACGCGAGGGCGGCGAGCGCCGCGAGACCTGCGATCAGGCTGCGGACCGGGGCCGTCATCCGCTTCGAAACGCCGGTACGCATGGCTTCGGTGAACCCCGTTAAGCTTCTGTTAACGAACGTCTCACAGCTGCCTCTCCGCGGCAATCATTCGGTTAAAGATCGGTTAACGGGCCGCGGCTTCTTCCGGGTGGCATCCCGTCGTCGACGGTCCCGTGACGAAATTTGGGACGTACGGACAAATCTCCGGCCGGGCGGTCCGGCCGCGCCCGTGCATAAGTATCGCGCGCCAATTGTCCCGCTTCGCGAGTCGGTGACAGATGGCTGCCGGGGCGTTCGCGATCGCTTCGCGCCACGGGTTGGATCTGCCAGCAGCCGCCTCGGGCGGTCTCCCTAGGAAGAGTGTCGACGGTGCTGAAGATCGCTTCCCTTCTTCTGGGGTTCTTCCTCGTGCTCCAGCCGGCCTTCGCGCAGGCGCAGGGCCTGACGCTGAACCGGATCAAGTCGATGCTGGTGGAGGCGGGCTTCAAGGACGCCCGCGTCGAGGACAGCCTCGTCCTCGTCGACGGGCTCGGCCGCTTCGACAGCCAAGCCGCGATCGGGCTGGCCGACGACAAGTCGACCTTCATGATCTCGACCAACTGGGACATCCCGGCCGAGAAACAGAAGGCCATTCCGGCCCTCAAGATGCTGGCGGCCAACAGCTACGGCTACTTCGTGTTCGCGATGGTGGACGACGAAGGCGAGCTGTCGCTGAACATCGAGGCGACCTACGACAGTTCGCTGATCTCCAAGACGATGCTGCGCAAGGCCCTCGAACAGTTCGTCGAAACCGTCGACGGCAACGAGGAGATCTGGAACGTCGACAAGTGGGTCGCGGAGAGCACGGGCGCCAAGTCCGAGCCGACGAAGCCTCTGCCTGCGAAGCCCGCGCCTCCGGTGGCCTCGGCCCCTCCCCCGTCGGCCCCGGTGGCCCAGGCCGCGCGGCCCCTCGCCCTGCCGCGACTGCTGTTCGTGTCGCGCAAGGCCAAGGATTTCGGCGACGTCGCGGCGCGGTCCTCCAACGCCTTTCCGCAGGGCGACACGCTGCTGGTCTATATCGAGGCGGCCGGCCTGACCGTCGCCCCGGGCGAGGCCGGCAAGAGCCGCGTCGGCGTCGGCCTCGATTACGAGGTCCGGACCTGGGCGCGCCAGAGCGTCTACCCCCGCAAGACCGAGCTCGACGAGGCCGTCTCCTTCCAGGGGGCCGAGCCGCCGCCGGTCTACGTGACGAGCGCCATGACGTTCCGCGATCTGGCGCCGGGCTCCTACGTGCTGACCTTCTTCCTCCGGGACACCCTCGGTGGCCGGGTGGCGCAGGGCGATCTGCCGTTCACGGTGGTGCCGGGTGCTGCGCCTAGGGCCGAGACGCCCGCCGCGGCAGCGCCCGCCGCCCCGTCGCCCGTTGCGCCGCCGCAGGCGGCGGCGACCCCGCCCGCCGCGCCGAAGCCACCGGCCCGTCCCGCCCTGCCGCCCGCCAAGCCGGTCATCACCGCGCTCGGCGGCGACGGCCTGCTCGCCACCGGCCTGCGCGCTGGAATCGGCGACAAGATCTACGCGGTTTCGCGCATCGAGGTGCGTGGAACCATGATGACGGCCGACGACCTCGGCCGCCTGCTCGACCCCGCGGCGGCCGGGAGCAGCTGGGAGCGGCTCCAGACGATCACGGCCCGCGAGATCGCCACCCCGGAAATCCGGATCGAGACCGCGGCCGACCTTGGAGCCGGCGTGACCGTGCTGCGCGACGTGCGGATCACCGATGTGACGCAGGGCCGGATCGGATCCCTGACCGTCGGCGGCGGAGAGTTTCCGCAGGGCGCCGACGCCGTCGGCGGTGGCGGCTTCACCCGCCTCGAATCCGCCGGCCTCGACCTGCCGCTGCTGGCCTCCCTGTCGAAGCCCGCGCCGAAGGAGGCAACCACTGAAGCGAAGCCGGCCTATCGCAGCTTCGCGATCGAGGGCCTCACCTTCCCGACGGATCAGGCCGGCGACGTCTTCCGCATCGCCCGGATCGCCAGCCGCGACGTGCGGGTCCGTCCGCTCTCCGACGGCTGGGCGGCCGCGTTCGAGCGGGCGCAGCCGGCCGGCGACGACAAGGCGCCGCCGCAGGCGCGCATCGCAGCCCTGGCGCCCCTGGCCGACCTGCTCGATTCCTTCGAGCCCGGCAGTCTCGACGTAACCGGCTTCGAGATGCTGAACGGACCGCCCAAGTCGATCATAGTCCGCATGGCCCGGTTCGGCTTCAGCGCGGAGCGCGAAGGCCAGGGCGAGATCCGGGCCGACGGATTGGCGGTCGGCAGCCCGGACGGCCAAATGCGACTCGCCTCGTTCGCGGTCGAAGGCATCTCGCTGCGCTCCGCCATCGCCGGCATGCGGACCCTCGCGGCCTCGGGCGCGACCCAGTTCGGCCCGGCGGATGCCCGCCGTCTCGTCCCGCAGATCCGGACGGTCCGGCTCGGCGGCGCCGACGTGGACCTCGCCGAGAGCAAGTCCGGCCCGGTGCGCGTCTCGATCGGCGCGGTCGAGCTCGAGACGACCAACCCGGTCGAAGGGGTGCCCTCGAACCTCCGCTTCGCGATCAACAACTTCGTCATGCCGATCAATGCGGCGCAGGCGCTCGACGGGACCGGCCAGGTCGGAGCCCTCGGCTATTCGAGCATCGGGCTCACCGCCCGGCTCGATCTCGGCTGGAACGAGGCGTCGCGGCAGCTCGTGGTGAAGGAGCTGTCCGTCGACGGGGCCGGCATGGGCACCGTCGCCGTCCGCGGCGTCGTCGCCAACGTGCCGAAGGACGTGTTCAGCCCCAACCCGTCGCTCGCCACCGTGGCGGCGCTCGGCGCGGCCGTCGAATCTGTCGACATCGACATCGAGGACCGCGGCCTGCTGGAGCGGAGCCTCGCCGCCAAGGCCGCCGAGGGCGGCGGGACCGTCAGCTCCGCCCGGACGGAGGTCGCGGCCGTGGCCACGCTCGGGGTGCCGGCCATCCTCGGCGATTCGGCGGAAGCGAAGGCCCTCGGCCAGGCGCTGGGCCGCTTCGTCGCCGCGTCCGGCCGGCTGCACATCGGCATCAAGGCGAAGCAGTCGCCGGGCCTCGGCCTCGCCGACGTCCAGACCCTGTCGAACCCGGCTGCGTTCTTCGACAAGGTGCAGGTGGTCGCGGAGCCGCGCTGAGCGTCTCTCACGACAGGCCCGCCGGACCCCCGAGGCCGGCGGGACAAGCTCCTATCAACGGGCGCGCTCGTGAGGCACCCGACGACACAGAGGTCCTGAGCCCGTGGCAAAACTTGCAAACATCGTGCTGGCGCTGGGCATCCTCGCCGCCCCGGCTCCCGTGGCCGCCGAGACCCTGACGCTGAACCGCGTCAAGGCCCTGCTCGGCGAGATGGGCTTCAAGCCGACGCGACCCCGGGACGGGGTCCTGACGCTCGAGGGCCAGGGCACGCACAAAGCCGATCTGAACTTCACGCTGGCGAAGGACGACACGGCCCTGACGATCTACAAGTCCTGGGCGATTCCCGGCGACAAGCAGACCCTCGTCCCGGGCGTCGCCATGCTGAAGGCCAACAACGGCTACCCGTTCGCCTTCGCGATCTACGGCGAGCCGGGACAGCTCGCCTTCGACCTCGAAAAGACCGTCGACGGCGGCCTCGTCTCGAAGACCATGCTGCGCAAGTCGATCGACCAGATCATCGAGATGATCGACAGCAACGAAGAGATCTGGAACACCGACAACTGGCCGATCAAAGCCAAGCCATAAACCACGGATCGTTCCGGCCGCAGAGCCCGGGTCCTGGCGCGGACGCGGCGGCATAGTGAGGACCGCCGCCGCACGATGCCGCCGGGCGCCTGATCGAATTTGGAAACGATGCGTTTCGATCGTTTCTCTATCGAGCCTCCCTCCCCGTCATGCACAATACCGCATCGCTGCCGAGCCGTTCGGGCCGGGCAGCGCATGAGGAGTTTTGGCGATGAGCTGGCATAGCGCAGAGGATCCGATTCCGGGCGATCGCTTCAGTTGCGACGCCATCCAGACGTTGATTGTGCCGCGCTCACGCGACCTCGGCTCCTTTGCCGTGCGGCGAGCGCTTCCATCGACCGAGTGCCGGATGGTCGGCCCGTTCGTGTTCTTCGATCAGATGGGGCGGTCCGAATTCCTGCTCGGGCAGGGCATGGACGTGCGTCCCCACCCCCATATCGGTCTCTCGACGGTCACGTACCTCTTCGAGGGCGAGATCATGCACCGGGACAGCCTCGGCACCGAACTGCCGATTCGCCCGGGCGAGCTGAACTGGATGACCGCGGGGCGCGGCATCACCCATTCCGAGCGCACGGGCGCAGGCATGCGGCAGACCGGCTCCAAGCTCTTCGGCATCCAGAGCTGGGTCGCCCTCTCCGCGAAGGACGAGGAGACCGCCCCCGCCTTCGAGCATTACGACGCGTCCGCGCTGCCGGTCCTGACCGGCGAGGGCAAGACCGTGCGCCTGATCGCGGGCGAGGCGTTCGGCGCCCGTTCGCCGGTGCGCACGTCGAGCCCGATGGTCTACGCCGACGTCGTCCTCGAAGCCGGCGCGGTCCTGCCCCTCGACCCGACCTACGACGAGCGCGCGATCTACACGGTCTCGGGCGCGATCGAGATCGCCGGCGACGGCTTCGGACCGGGGCAGCTCTTGGTGTTCCGGCCCGGCGACCCCATCAGCATCCGCGCGACGCAGGCTGCCCGCTTCATGGTGCTGGGCGGAGAGCCGATGGACGGTCCGCGCCATCTCTGGTGGAACTTCGTCTCCTCGCGCCCGGAGCGCATCGAGCAGGCGAAGGAGGACTGGCGCCGGGCCCGCTTCGACACCGTCCCGGGTGATTCCGAGTTCATCCCCCTGCCGGACCCGGCCCCGCCCGTCCGCTATCCCTGATAGAGATCGGCTGAGGCTCGAATACCGCGCCCAGGGTCCCGTCATCGAGAAAGCATGAAGCCCATGGCTGTCGAAGCGACCGGCGCTGCGAGCGACCTCGTCCAGGTCGTCGCCCTCCTCGCGGCGGGCGTCGTCGCGGTGCCGCTCTTCAAGCGGATCGGTCTCGGCTCGGTCCTCGGCTATCTCGTGGCCGGGCTGGCCATCGGTCCCTTCGGTCTCGGCCTGTTCTCGGACGCGCATGCGATCCTCCACGTCGCCGAACTCGGCGTCGTGATGTTCCTGTTCATCATCGGGCTGGAGATGGAGCCGTCCCGGCTCTGGGGGATGCGGCGCGAGATCTTCGGCCTGGGTCTCGTGCAGGTCGGCATCTGCATCGCGGCGCTCACCCTCGTCGGCATCGCCATGGGCTTCGCGCCGGCCGTGGCGTTCGTGGCCGGCACCGGCTTCGTGCTGACCTCGACCGCCATCGTCATGCAGCTGCTCGAAGAGCGCGGCTCGCTCTCGAAGCCGAAGGGCCGGCGGATCGTGGCGATCCTGCTGCTAGAAGATCTCGCGATCGTGCCCCTCCTCGCGGCCGTCACCCTGCTGGCCCCCGGCGGCGGGGAATCGGGCGCTGCGGAACGCGCCGTCGCCATCGGGATCGCCCTCGGCTCCGTCCTGGCGCTGGTCGCGGCGGGGCGCTGGCTGCTCAACCCGATGTTCCGGCTGCTGGCCGCGTCGAAGGCCCGGGAGGTGATGACCGCCGCTGCCCTGCTGGTCGTGCTCGGCGCGGCCCTCGCCATGCAGCTCGGCGGCCTGTCGATGGCGATGGGCGCATTCCTCGCGGGCGTACTGCTCTCGGAATCGAGTTTTCGCCATCAGCTGGAAGCGGATGTCGAGCCGTTCCGCGGCATCCTGCTCGGCTTGTTCTTCCTCGGCGTCGGCATGTCCCTCGACCTCACCGTGATCGGCGCGAACTGGCGCCTGATCCTGGGAAGCGTCGCGGCCTACATGGTGGTGAAGAGCCTCGTCATCTACGCGGTGGCCCGTGCGCTGCGGGCCTCCCATTCCGAGGCCGTGGAGAGGGCGGCCCTGATGGCGCAGGGCGGCGAGTTCGCCTTCGTGCTCTACGCGGCGGCGACGGGCGCCGGCATCATCGACGGTCCGACCAACGCGATCCTGACGGCGACCGTCATCCTGTCGATGGCCCTCACGCCCCTCATGGTGATCGCCTTCGACCGCCTCGGGCCGAAGCCCGCCGTCTCGATGGACGGCGTCGAGATCCCGGAAAACCTCGTCGGCAGCGCCCTGATCGTCGGCTTCGGGCGCTTCGGCCAGATCGTCAGCCAGCCGCTGATCTCGCGCGGATGCTCCGTCTCGATCATCGACACCAATTCCGGCTACATCCGCGTCGCGGAGGAATTCGGCTTCAAGGTCTATTACGGCGACGGCACCCGGCTCGACATCCTGCGTGCGGCCGGGGCCGCGACGGCGCGCGCGATCCTCGTCTGCGTCGACGATCGCGAGGCGGCCAAGCGCATCGCCGAACTCGCGAAGGCCGAGTTTCCGCTCGTGCCGGTCCTCGCCCGCGCCCGGGACCGCGAGCACGCCATCGAACTGATTCAGGCCGGCGTCGCATTCCAGCTCAGGGAAACGCTCGAATCCGCCCTCGCCTTCGGCGAGCGGGCGCTGCTGACGATTGGCGATTCCCCCGAGGCCGCCACCGAGGTCATGGCCGAAGTCCGCCGGCACGACGCGGAACGCCTCGACCTCGAAACCGCGGGCGGCATCTATGCGGGACGTGAGCTCATCCGCGGAAACACGGCTTCGGCGCACGAGCTGGGCTGACCGTCGAACTGTAACAGACCCGCTGGGCGCCAAGGCGGTCGCCTTTCCGGCCGCCCGGATCGTCCGGTGACGGTGTGAGCCGGGGCTGACGCTTTCTCCCCGTCATTGCGGGCGCAGCGAAGCAATCCAGGGCCAACTCACCGACGCTTGCGTGTGTGGCCCTGGATTACTTCGCTGCGCGCGCAATGACGAAGTGGATCGATAGTACGGGTCTGACCTCGTACTGGCCGATTGGCACGGCGGTCGTCGCACGCTCGTCGCCGTTGGGCTCGCACACCCGACCTCGGCGCCGAATCCATCACGACGCATCAGGCCGTCGCCCAAGCTCCGGTCCACCCACGCCTTGACATATATCCGTTATGCGCATTAGTTAGGCGCAAGACAGATATAAGGTTTGGCTGTGAGCGAGGCAAAATTCCTCTCCGGTTACGATCCCGACGCCTACGACCGGCCGGCCCTGGCCGTCGATCTGGTGCTCCTCGGCCTGCATGACGGACGGCCGTCCGTCCTCCTGCTGCAACGCGCCGAGCATCCGCATGCCGGCCGCTGGGCGCTCCCCGGCGGCTTCGTCGCCCTCGACGAAACGCTCGATGCGGCGGCCGAACGCGTCCTGCGCGACAAGGCCGGGCTCGCCGGGATTCAGTGCGAACAGCTCTACACCTTCGGCGCGCTCGACCGTGACCCGCGCATGCGCATCGTGTCCGTCGCCTATCTCGCCCTGCTGCCGGAGCGTGCCTTCGGCGAGGCCTTGGACGGCATGCCGAAACTGTCGCGGGCGGTGATCGACGTGCCGTGGACGGGCGAGGCCGGCGGGCCCGTCGCGGTGCTCCCGGCCGACGGCCGGATGCGGGGCGAGCCCCTGGCCCTCGCCTTCGATCATGCCGAGATCCTCGCCCTCGCGATCCTGCGGCTGCGGGGCAAGCTCGACTATTCGGATGTCGGCTTCGCGCTGCTGCCCGAGCACTTCACCCTGCGCCAGCTGCAGGACGTGCACGAGGCCATCCTCGGCACGCCGCTCAACAAGCCGGCCTTCCGCCGCCGGATGCTCGACCGGGGCTGGCTCGCGCCGACGGGCTCTCGCGAGGCCGGGACGTCGTTCCGTCCCGCCGAACTCTATCGTTTCCAGAAGCCAAGTTGATCCAGGGAAAGGTGCCATGGCCACGATTCGCAACATCGGTCTGATCGCCCAGCTCAGGAGCGAGGCGAGCAGCCACATCATCCGCTACCGCAACGGGCGCGTCCGGCAGAGCGGGCGCGGGCTCGTCTTCTGGTTCCGGCCGGAAACTGCGAGCATCAGCGAGCTGCCCATGGACGACCGCGAGATGACGCTGTTCGTGCGCGGCCGCAGCCGCGACTTCCAGGCCGTCGCCGTGCAGGGGACGATCGGCTGGCACGTCGTCGATCCCGAATTGCTGGCGAGCCGCGTCGATTTCTCGATCGGGCTGGCCACCGGCAAGCTGCGGGGCGAGCCGATCGAGCGGATCGAGGCGCGCCTGAACGGCATCGCCGGTCAGGCGGTCCTGCAATATCTCGGCGCGAACCCGGTCGGCGCGCTGCTCGATGCCGGCCCGGAGCCGTTGCGCATCACCCTCGAATCGGTCCTCGCGGCGGCCTCTGCGCTGGCCGAGATCGGCGTCGAGGTGGTCTCGGTGCGGCTCACCAACCTCGCGCCGACGAGTGAGCTGGAACGCGCCCTGCAGACGCCGACCTTCGAAGCGCTTCAGCAGAAGGCCGACGAGGCGACGTTCTCGCGCCGCGCGCTGGCGGTCGAGAAGGAGCGGGCCATCGCCGAGAACGAACTCGCCACCAAGACCGAACTGGCCCGCCGCGAGACGCAGCTGATCGCGCAGGAATCCGAGAACGCCCGCAACCGCGCCGTCGGCGTCGCCGAAGCGCGCGGGTTGGAATCCGCCGCCGAGGCCGAGCGCATCCGCCTCGTCGAGGGTGCCAAGGCCGAGGCCGAGCGGCAGCGCGTGGCCACCTACCGCGACCTGCCGCCGGCCGTGCTGTTCGGGCTCGCCGCGCGGGAACTCGCCGGCAAGCTGGAGACGATCGAGCACGTCAACATCACGCCGGACCTGCTCGCCGCCGCGCTCGGCGAGTTCCGCAAGGTCCCCCCGTCGATCGCGGCACGCTGAGGACATGCGATGGCAGCCGTCACCCCACGCGCCGTCTTCGTGGTGCGCGACACCGACTACGAATTGCTGCTGGCCCGGCACGCGACGCGCGGCCAGGCCAAGTTCTTCCTGGACAGCCGCGAACAGAGCATCGCGGAGGTCGAGGCACGCCACGTCGTGTTCCATACCGTGCTCGGCCGGGCGCGCGCCGCCGTGCCGGCGGATTGGCGACAGACGCTGGCGCGCCGGGCCGACCTCGATCGCTTCCTGTTCGCACCCGAAGACGTCATCGTGGCCGTCGGACAGGACGGGCTCGTCGCCAACGTCGCGAAGTATCTCGGCGCGCAGCCGGTGATCGGCGTCAATCCGGCGCCCGATCTGTACGACGGCGTCCTGGCGCGGGTCGCCGTGGAACGCCTGGGCGCGCTGCTCCCGGCGAGCGTCGCCGGCGCGGCCCGCGTCGAGCGGCGGACCATGGTGCAGGCGGTTCTGGACGGCGGCGAGCGGCTGCTGGCGCTGAACGAGATTTTCGTCGGCCACCGCAGCCACCAATCCGCCCGCTACCGGATCGAGGCCGGAGGCACGGCCGAGGACCAGTCGTCGAGCGGTCTCATCGTCGCCTCCGGGACGGGGGTGACGGGCTGGGCTCGGTCCATCAGCGAAGCGAGCCATCTCAGCCTCGCGATCGGCCCGGAAGAGCCGGCCGTCGGCTACTGGGTGCGTGAACCGTTCCCGAGCGTCGCCACCGCCACCGGCCTGCGCGCCGGCAAGCTCGCCGAGACCGCCCTCGTTGTGACCTCGCGGATGAACGAGGGCGGCGTGGTGTTCGCCGACGGCATCGAACAGGATTTCTTGGCCTTCGGCTGGGGCAGCCGGGTCACGATCGCGCCGGCTCCTCAGACGCTCAACCTCGTGGTCGCGTAGCTCGTCGCCGGGAGTCGAGGGGCCGCGCGTGATTCGCGCCGACATGGTCCGCGCATCCGGTTTCGAGACCCCGCTCCCCGAACACCGCCTTCAACGCCGCCGGCCCGATTGGTTCGGAATCGGCGGGTTCGGCGCCGACCACACCACGCGAGCAGGTAGCCTTGCGCACCGTGCAACCCCACCGCCGCGATGCCGCGCCGGCAGCGACGTCGCCATGATGGCAACGATGAATGCCGACGGCCGCCGTCGTACCGCGAATACCGAGGCAGCATCCGGCTACGCGCCGAGTCCGCGGCTCTTCAGGCTCTCGCCGATCTCGTCGAGGGCCGCCGGATCCTCGATAGTCGGCGGCGTGGTGTAGCTTTGCCCGTCGGCGATGGCCTTCATCGTGGCGCGAAGAATCTTGCCGGATCGCGTCTTCGGCAGACGCTCGACGGTGAGCGCCAGCTTGAAGGCGGCGACGGGTCCGATTTCGTCGCGGACGCGGGCGACGAGCTCTCGCTCGATCTCCGCCGGTTCTTTGAAAACCCCTGATTTCAGGACGACAAAGCCGCAGGGAGCCTCGCCCTTCAGCGCGTCGCGGATGCCGATGACGGCGCATTCGGCGACGTCGGGATGGGCGGCCAGCACCGCCTCCATGCCGCCGGTGGAGAGGCGGTGGCCGGCGACGTTGATGATGTCGTCGGTGCGCCCCAGCACGGTGACGTAGCCGTCCGCGTCCCGGATGCCGGCATCCGAGGTGTCGTAGTAGCCGGCGAAGGTCGCCAGGTAACTCGACCGGAAGCGCGCGTCCGAGCCCCACAAGGTCGGCAGGCAGCCCGGCGGTAGCGGCAACTTCAGGGCGATGGTGCCCATCGTGCCGGCTGGGACGGGCTTCCCGGATTCGTCGAGGATATGAAGGTCGTAGCCCGGCATCGGCATCGCCGTTGAGCCGTATTTCACCGGCAGCTTCTCGATGCCGATCGGGTTGCCGGCGATGGCCCAGCCGGTCTCGGTCTGCCACCAATGGTCGATGACGGGCTTGCCCAAAGCGGTCTCGGCCCAGGCCACGGAATCCGGGTCGGCCCGCTCGCCGGCCAGGAACAGGGCGCGAAATCCGGACAGGTCGTAGTCGGCGATTTTTGCGGCGCGCGGGTCGTCCTTCTTGATCGCGCGAAGCGCCGTCGGGGCCGTAAACAGCGTGCCGACGCCGTGCTCGGCCACCACGCGCCAGAACGCGCCGGCATCGGGCGTGCCCACGGGCTTGCCCTCGTAGAGTACGGTCGTGCAGCCGTGCAGCAGCGGCGCGTAGACGATGTAGGAATGCCCGACGACCCAGCCGATGTCGGAGGCGCAGAAATACACCTCGCCGGGCCTCACCCCGTAGAGGTTCGTCATCGACCAGGTGAGCGCCACGCAGTAGCCGCCGGTATCGCGCACCACGCCCTTCGGCTTCCCGGTCGTGCCCGAGGTGTAGAGGATGTAGAGCGGGTCGGTCGCCGCCATCGCGATCGGATCGGCCGTCCGGCCCTCGGCCTTGGCCGCGGCGACCGTCTCCGCCCAGTCGTGGTCGCGGCCTTCCATCAGGCCGGCAAGTGCTTGCGGGCGCTGTAGAATCAGGCAGGCTTCGGGCTTGTGGCTGGAGCGCGCGATCGCCGCGTCAAGCAGCGGCTTGTAGGCGACGGTTCGCGCCGGCTCGACGCCGCAGGAGGCGGCCAGGATCACCGTCGGCGATGCATCCTCGATGCGCGCGGCGAGCTCGTTCGCCGCGAAACCTCCGAACACCACCGAGTGGATCGCACCGAGCCGGGCGCAGGCCAGCATCCCGAACAGGGCTTCCGGCACCATCGGCATGTAGATCACCACCCGGTCGCCCCGGCCGACGCCGAATCCGGAGAGCACGGCAGCGAGCGTGGCCACTTCGTCCCGCAGTTCGCGATAGCTGATCGTGCGCTTGGTGCCGGTGACGGGGGAGTCGTGGATGATCGCCGCCTGATCGGCGCGACCGCCCTCGACGTGACGGTCGACGGCGTTGTGGCAGGCGTTTAGCCGGGCATCTGGAAACCAACGGCCGTAGATTCCAGCGCCTTCGTCGAAGGCGCGCTCCGGCGCGGTCTCCCATTCGATCGCCTTCGCCGCGTCCAGCCAGAAGCGCTCGGGATCTGCGATCGAAGCTGCGTGCACGGCGGCATAGGCGGGCGCAGCGGCGGTCATGGCGTTCCTCGGCGTCGATCCGCCGGTCGGCGCCGGCTTATGCGGCATCTTCTCACGAAGCCGAGATGGATACCCCAAAAAACAACCGCCGCACCGGTGGTCCGGGGCGGCGGCGAACGCGTCAGGATATCGAGGGATACGGCCGGAAAAACCTTGCCGTTGTACGGATCAGTGGAGAGTGTCTCCGTCATCCCGGAGGCGGTTGATCTCGTCCTTGAGATGGAGCTTCTTGCGCTTGAGTTCGGCGATGCGGAGGTCGTCGCTCGATGGTGACTGCATCGCGTCGTGCAGTTCTCGCTCCAAGGCATCGTGCTTGCGAGCGAGCTGGCTCAAATGCGTGTCCAAGGACATGAGTCGTCTCTCCTGTCATCGTTACCGACTCGGGCATCGTGGCACACGCTGAGCCGGCTGTCGAAGCGATTCCCTTGTCAAGCTCTCGATTTCGTCATCGAATTGCCGCCGGTTTTCCGCAACTATGGCGGAGACTTTCGGGACTGAGCGGTCGCGTCGTCAGGGCGGAGAAACATCGTGGACCGTCGCCCGCGGCAGACCGTGCCGTCTTGCCCGAAGCGAGGCCATGGCGCATGGTTTTCGATAGGGGCCTGAGCGAGATCTGCCGGTGGAAGTGGGAGACAACGACACGGGCGACGCAGCGAGGGACTTCGCGCCCGAGCTGAGCCGCCTCAAGGAGGAGCATCGCGACCTCGACGGCGCGATCGAGGCGTTGAAGGTCGGGATTGCCGGCGATCAGTTGCAGATTCAGCGACTCAAGAAGCGCAAACTCTTCCTGCGGGATCGGATCGCGCATCTCGAAGATCAGATGCACCCGGATATCATCGCCTGACGACTACGAAAAAGGGCGCGCCGTCGCGGCACGCCCTTTGTTTCGCTTAGCCGAGCGGGCCGGCTCATTTCGATAGGTAGGCGCTCACGCTGGAGACGCGGGTGCCGACTATGCGAACCGCCTTGCGCAGTCGCTCGTCCGTCACGCCGAGGAGTTCGGCCCAGCGGGCGCGGCTTGCGTGATCGTAGATGTCGATATGGGCGTTGGCACTGATCTGAGGGGAGGCAGCCGAGGGAGACATGTCGGTTCCGTCGAGGCTCGAGGGACTGGACCGGACGAGGCCCATTTCGCAGACAACGCGGCCTCCCGCTCCGGGCTCCCGCGTCCAAGGCGTGTTTCTGAACGTTTCTCAAGATTCTTTGCCGGAGGCCTACACCGGCGCCGCAGCCTTGCCGGGCGACGGCAGCCCCTGTATTCGGCGCAAGGACCTTGGCGCCCTTCGCCGGTCCGTTTCGAGATACCGGAAGTGACGAGGATGACGGGATCGACCCCGGTCGCGATCATCATGGGAAGCCAGTCGGACTGGGCGACCATGCGGCACGCCGCCGAGACCCTCGATGCGCTCGCGGTCGCCTATGACGCGCGCATCGTCTCGGCACACCGCACGCCCGACCGGCTCGTGTCGTTCGCCAAGGGCGCGCGCGAGGCCGGCTTCAAGGTCGTGATTGCCGGTGCCGGCGGCGCCGCGCACCTGCCCGGCATGACCGCCGCGATGACATCGCTGCCGGTCTTCGGCGTGCCCGTGGAATCGAAGGCGCTCTCGGGCCAGGACAGCCTGCTCTCCATCGTGCAGATGCCGGCCGGCATTCCCGTCGGCACCCTCGCGATCGGGCGGGCCGGCGCGGTCAATGCGGCGCTTCTCGCGGCTGCCGTCTTGGCACTCACCGATGAGGCCCTCGCCGAACGACTCGATGCTTGGCGCGCGCGCCAGACCGATGCCGTCACCGAGCGGCCCGACACGACCGCCAACTAAAAAGACCTGAATTCATGACGACGACTAAAAAGGAGGGGCCGGTTCGGCCCGGCGGCACCATCGGCATTCTCGGCGGCGGCCAGCTCGGCCGCATGATCGCACTCGCCGCGGCGAATTACGGCTTGAAGGTCCACGTCTACGCGCCCGATGCCGACAGCCCGGCTTTCGATGTCGCCGCCGCGAAGACGGTGGCGCCCTACGAGGACGCCGAGGCGCTCGCCACCTTTGCCGACAGCGTCGACGTGGTCACCTACGAGTTCGAGAACATCCCGCACGCGACCGCCGAGATCCTGGCGCGGCACGCCCCGTTGCACCCCAACCCGCGCGCGCTGCTGACGACGCAGGACCGCCTCGCAGAGAAGCGTTTCGTCAACGGCCTCGGCATTCCGACCGCACCGTTCCAAGCCGTGGATACGGCACAAGATCTCGCGGACGCCCTTGGCGCGCTCGGCCGTCCCGCCGTCCTGAAGACCCGACGCTTCGGATACGACGGCAAGGGCCAGCGCATGATCCGCCACGGCGACGATCCGGCGGCGCTGCTGGCGGAATTCGGCGGTGCGCCGTGCATCCTGGAAGGCTTCGTCCCGTTCGAGCGCGAGATCTCCGTCGTCGCCGCACGTGGCCTGGATGGCACCTTCGCCGCCTACGATCCCTGCGCCAACGAGCACGAGGACCACATCCTCGCCCTCACCCGCGTGCCCGCCCCGGGGCTCGCTCCCGAGACCTCCGAAGCGGCGACCGGCATCGCGAAACGGATCGCAGAGGCGCTCGACTATGTCGGGGTGCTTGCCGTCGAACTATTCGAGATCGCCGGGCCTGTCGGCACCGGGCGTCTCGTCGTCAACGAGATCGCGCCGCGCGTCCACAATTCCGGCCATTGGACCATCGAGGGCGCGACGACCTCGCAATTCGCCCAGAGCGTCCGGGCCGTTTGCGGCTGGCCGCTCGGTGACGCCTCGCGCGTCGGCGGCCTCGACGTCGAGATGCGGAACCTCATCGGCGATGCGGTCGACGACTGGCCAAAGATCCTAGCCAAGCCCGGCGCCCACCTGCATCTCTACGGCAAGGGCGACGCCCGACCCGGCCGCAAGATGGGCCACGTCACCCGGCTGATCCGTCGCCGCCATCCGTAGCTCCGGCGCAACAGCCCGGCCTCGTCAGGCCCTTCCGACCGTCTTCGGACGCCCCGATTGGCCCCTGCGCCCGGCTGGGCCACACCTTCGCCACATCGAAAGGCTTCAGCGGCAAAGTCGCGCCGTCTTAAGCGTGCGTTCACCGCATTCGGCGAACGTACCGGACACTCGGACCAGACGTCGAGCGCGCGACGGGATCGTAGACAGGGTCGGCCTCGCGCACCGAGCGCGAACGGGCCGAAGGGGAGCGGGTCGATGACGTCCATGAAGCTGAGGACGCACTACGTCGGATTGGTCGGTGCGGTAGCGCTTTCAGCGGTGTCGCTTGCCGGCTGCGAGACCTACAGCGCCGGCTCGCCGCGCCAGTATGCGGTACTCGAAGCGGCCGACACGACGGGCGCCACGAACGTCAACATCTCCTCGCTCAGCGACGTGATCTCGCGCAATCCGTCCGATGCCGGCGCCTACGTCACCCGCGGCGCGGCCTTCGCCCGCTCGGGCCAGTACAGCGACGCCATCAACGATTTCTCGAAGGCGATCCAGCTCGATCCGAATTCCGGCTCGGCCTACAACAACCGCGCGCTGGCCTACCGCCAGACCGGCCGCAACGACGCAGCGCTGCAGGACTTCTCGAAGGCGATCGCCAACGATCCGAACTTCGCCGCCGCCTATATCGGCCGGGCCAACCTCGAGCGCGCCCAGGGCGACCTCGGCGGTGCCGTCAACGACCTGAACGTCGCGATCCGCCTCGCTCCGGAATCAGCGGAGGCCTATCACGCCCGCGGCCTCGTCCGGCAGAAGCAGGGCCACGACGCCGAGGCCATCGGCGACTTCGCCGCCGCCATCGACCGCAATCCCTTCGTCGCAGCGCCCTATGCCGCCCGCGGCCAGAGCCTCATCGCCACGAACCAGTACGACAAGGCCATCGAGGACTACAACGCGGCCCTCAACGTCAACTCGAAGGACGCCAATTCCTGGGCCTATCGCGGTCTCGCCTACGAGAAGACGAACCGGAAGAAAGAGGCCAAGGAAAGCTACACCCAGGCCGCCCAACTCGACCCGAGCAATCCGATCGCCAAGCAGGGCGTCAGCCGGATGTCGGGCGGGATTTTTTAAAGTCTCCGATCAGGCAGACGAACGAAAAGGGCAGCGGATCATCCGCTGCCCTTTTCGTTGATGCCGTCAGCCGTTTATCAGCTCCGGCCGACGGTGCTCGCAGGCAATGCGGCGCACCGTGCCGGTGTTCGAGCGGTACACCACCGTCTCGGTCTCGATCATTCCAGGCTTGAAGCGCACGCCGGCGAGCAACGCCCCGTCGGTCACGCCTGTCGCCGCGACGATGACGTCGCCGCGCGCCATATCGTGCATGTCGTATTTCCGGTTCGGATCGGTGATGCCCATCTTCGCAGCACGCGCCCGCTTGTCGGCGCTGTCGAGGATCAGCCGCCCTTGCATCTGGCCGCCGATGCAGCAGAGCGCGCTTGCCGCGATCACACCCTCCGGTGCGGCGCCCGAGCCGAGATAGATGTCGACGCCGGTCTCTTCCGGCTTCGTCACGTGGATGATCGCGGCGATGTCGCCGTCCGAGATCAGGCGGATGCCCGCGCCCGTGGCGCGCACGGCCGCGATCAGGTCGATGTGGCGCGGACGGTCGAGAATGATCGCGGTGAGCGCCGAGGGCTCGACGCCCTTGGCCTTGGCCAGCGCCGCGATGTTCTCGGCCGGGCTGCGGTCGAGATCGATCGTACCCGGGGGATAGCCCGGCCCGATGGCAATCTTCTGCATGTAGACGTCGGGCGCGGCGAGCAGCGTGCCCTTTTCGGCGAGCGCCATCACGGCGATCGCGCCGGGCATGTCCTTCGCGCAGAGCGTAGTGCCCTCGAGCGGATCGACGGCGATGTCGACTTCGGGACCCTGGCCGGTGCCGAGTTCCTCGCCGATGTAGAGCATCGGCGCCTCGTCGCGTTCGCCCTCGCCGATCACCACGGTGCCAACGATGGGCAGTGCCATCAATTCCTCGCGCATGGCGTCGACGGCGGCCTGGTCGGCTTCGCGCTCCTTGCCCTGGCCGCGCAACTGCGCCGCAGCGATGGCGGCGCGCTCGGTCACGCGCACGAGTTCCAGCGTCAGGCCCCGCGCGGAGCGGTCGCTGAAGATCCCGGTATCGGCCAAGGGCATCGTGGTTTCGTCCCCGTCATTTCTATCGGGCCGCCGCGTCCGCGGTCCGGCCCTTATTCGCGCTCGATCCGGATCAGCTGCGGCGCCTCCGCCAGCAGCCCGTCCGCGGCGATGGCGTCAAGGGCCGCACGGATGTTGCCCTCGGTCGCCGCGTAGGTGATCAACACCAGCGGCACCGGCTGGCGCGACAGGCCGTGCGGATCGCTGGATGCGGCCTTGGCCGAGCGGCGTTGCACGATGCTCTCGATCGAGATCTCGCGCTCTGCCATCCGGGTGGCGACGCCCGCGGCGACGCCGGTGCGGTCATGCACCGTCAGCCGCACGTAGTAGCCGCCTTCGTGGCGCTGCATCTCCACACGTCGGGACGCGGCGAGTTGCGTCACGGGCTTGCCGAAGGTCGGGCGCACCAGCCCGGCCGCGACGTCCGCGATGTCGGCGACGACGGCCGAGGCCGTGGCGTCGCCGCCGGCGCCCGGGCCGATCAGCGTCAGTTCCTTTATGGCGTCTGCGTCGATCGTGACGGCATTGGTCACGCCCATGACCTGCGCGATGGCGGAGGCCTTCGGCACCATGGTCGGGTGGACGCGCTGCTCGATCCCTGCCTCCGTCGCCTGGGCGACGCCGAGCAGCTTGATGCGATAGCCGAGCTCGTCCGCCATGGTCAGGTCGAGAGGCTGGATCGCGGAGATGCCCTCTACCGAGACGCCCTCCACGTCGATTTCAACGCCGAAGACGAGGCTCGTCAGGATCGCCAGCTTGTGAGCGGTGTCGAAGCCTTCCACGTCGAAGGTCGGATCGGCCTCGGCGTATCCGAGCGCCTGCGCATCCTTGAGACAGGCTTCGAAGGTCAGGCCCTCGGCCTCCATCCGGCTGAGGATGTAATTGCAGGTGCCGTTCATGATCCCGTAGACGCGGCTCACGGCGTTGCCGGCGAGCCCCTCGCGGATCGCCTTGATCACCGGGATGCCGCCAGCCACCGACGCCTCGTAGGCCAGCGTCACGCCGCGCGTCTCGGCCATCTTGGCGAGCGCGTTGCCGTGATGGGCGAGCAGGGCCTTGTTGGCGGTGACGACGTGCTTGCCGGCGGCGAGCGCCGCCTCGACGATCTCCTTGGCCGCGCCCTCGGAACCGCCGACGAGTTCGACCACGCAATCAACCTCGGCGGAACGCGCGAGCGCCACCGGATCATCGAACCAGGTAAACCCGGACAGATCGATGCCGCGGTCGCGCTTGGCATCGCGGGCCGACACGGCGGTGACGCGGATGGTGGCGCCCGTCGCGGCCGACAGCGCCTCGGCGCGCCGCTCGATCATCCGCACGACGGAGGCGCCGACGGTACCGAGCCCGGCAATGCCGAGGCGAAGGGTCCGCGCACCGTCGCGCGAGGATCCGCGCGGCGAAAGGATGCGGTCGAGCAGGCTCATCATCAGGTTCCGAGTCGGGCGGATATCGCACGGTCGAGGGGATCACGCGCTGTAACGCGACCGGGACCGGTATGGAAAGCGGGCGACAGGCTAAGGCGCGTATAGAGCGCCCGACCGCAACGCTCTTGATCGGCTTCGTCACAGGACGTCCGCGGCACCGGCCCGTTTCGTATGATCATCGTCAACACCGATGCCTCGGCGTTTAACGCCTTGAAATCGCAGCGGGCGGGCCGGCGCGAGGCTTAAACGGCCGTTAACTGGGCCGGGCTAGCCTTAGCGAAACGTTTCTCTCTCCGTCGGTCTCGCATGCGCTCGCTCCGCCGTTCCGCATCGCCGTACGACACCTTCGTCGACAGCTTCCGCCCGTTCATGGCGAAGCGTCTGACGGAGTGCGGCGGCTTCATTCTGTTCGCCGGCGCCGTGGCCACGATCGTGGCGCTGGCGACGTGGTCGATCGACGACCCGAGCCTGAACCACGCCACCGAACGGGCCGCCCACAACGTGCTCGGTCGGCCGGGCGCCGTCGTCTCCGATCTCGCCATGCAGCTGCTCGGCCTTGGCGCACTGGCCTTCGCCCTGCCGCCGGTGCTGTGGGGCGTGCGGCTGATGCGGGAGCACGACCTGCCGCGCGGCGGGCTCCGGCTCGCGCTCTGGGTCATCGGATTCCTCGCCGCCAGCGCCGTGGCGAGCGCCCTGCCGCCGACGGCGAGCTGGCCGCTTCCCACGGGGCTCGGTGGCGTCGCCGGCGATGCACTCCTGTCGGTGGCGCGGCTCGTCGTCGGCGCGGTGGCCGGCCCGGCCGCCGCCCTCGTCGGATTTCTCTACGCGGCCGTCGCCATCCTCAGCCTGACCGGAGCCTGCCGCGCTGGAGCCGGGGACGACGAGGCCGAATACGACGAGCCGGTTCACGGCAACGAGCGCGGGCAGCGCCACGATGCCGACGAGCCCAGCCTCGGCATCCTGTCGCTCGGCGCCCTGGCGCAGGGCGTCATGAATGGACGCCGGGCCCTGCGCGCCCGTCTCGCCGGCTGGGCGGCCCGCCAGCAGCCCGACGACTTCGCCTATGCCGGTTCATCGCCCGGAGCGTTGGCGGCCCAGCGCGCCTTCGCCGACGATGCGCCCTGGGCGCCTCAGGCCCAGGAGCGTCTTGCCCGCGGATCGGATACGCGGCGCGAGCCGGTCTTCGAAGATGGCAGCGAAGATGCCGGAGACGACCACGCCGATCATCAGCTTGCGCCCGTCCAGCCGGACGCCGTCGCCCGCCGGACACCAGCGGCCGCGCCGATACCGGACGCCGACGACGTCGAGGCCATGCCGGCCCAGCGTGCCCGCGTGTCCGCCCCGCTGCCGCCCGCCACACCCGCGAGCCAGCGGCCGATGCCGCGCGGCGAGGCGAGCGAGTATCATCATCCCGCCCTCGAACTCCTGACGCAGCCGCGTCCTCCGGCCCCCGGCTCGGAGGTTTCCAGCGACGCCCTGGAGCAGAACGCCACCCTGCTCGAAGCCACGCTCTCGGATTTCGGCGTGCGCGGCGACATCCTGGCCGTTCGCCCCGGTCCGGTGGTGACGCTCTACGAGCTCGAACCGGCCCCCGGCACCAAGTCGAGCCGCGTGATCTCGCTGGCCGACGACATCGCCCGCTCGATGTCGGCAATCTCGGCCCGCGTTGCGGTCGTTCCCGGCCGCAACGCCATCGGCATCGAACTGCCGAACGTGAAGCGCGAGACCGTCTTCCTTCGGGAGCTGCTGGCCTCGAGCGACTTCGTCGAGACCAAGCACCGCCTCGCGCTGTGCCTCGGCAAGAACATCGGCGGCGAGCCGATCATCGCCGACCTCGCCCGCATGCCGCACCTGCTCGTCGCCGGCACCACCGGCTCGGGCAAGTCGGTCGCCATCAACACGATGATCCTGTCGCTGCTCTACCGGCTGAAGCCGGAGGAGTGCCGCTTGATCATGGTGGACCCCAAGATGCTGGAACTCTCCGTCTACGACGGCATCCCGCACCTGCTCTCGCCCGTCGTCACCGATCCCAAGAAGGCGGTGATCGCCCTCAAATGGGCCGTGCGCGAGATGGAGGAGCGCTACAAGAAGATGTCCAAGGTCGGTGTGCGCAACATCGACGGCTTCAACGCCCGCCTCACCGAGGCGCGCGACCGCGGCGAGACCATGACCCGAACCGTGCAGACGGGCTTCGACCGGCAGACCGGCGAGGCCGTCTACGAGGACGAGGTCATGGACCTCAACCCGTTGCCGTACATCGTGATCGTGGTCGACGAGATGGCCGACCTGATGATGGTCGCCGGAAAGGACATCGAAGGTGCGATCCAGCGTCTCGCCCAGATGGCGCGTGCCGCCGGCATCCACCTGATCATGGCGACGCAGCGCCCGTCCGTCGACGTCATCACCGGCACGATCAAGGCGAACTTCCCCACCCGGATGTCCTTCCAGGTGACCAGCAAGATCGATTCGCGCACGATTCTCGGCGAGATGGGCGCCGAGCAGCTGCTCGGTCAGGGCGACATGCTGTTCATGGCCGGCGGCGGCCGCACCACCCGCGTGCACGGCCCGTTCTGCTCGGATTCGGAAGTCGAGAGCGTGGTCGCGCATCTCAAGCGCCAGGGTCGCCCGTCCTACCTCGAAGCCGTCACGGCGGATGAAACCGAGATTCCTGCCGGCGCACCGGGTGCGGCGGAGGATGCCCCCGTGTTCGACGCCGGCCAGTTCGGGGCCGAGGGCGGCGACCTTTACGATCAGGCCGTGGCGGTGGTGCTGCGCGACAAGAAGGCGTCGACCTCCTACATCCAGCGCCGCCTGCAGATCGGCTACAACCGCGCCGCCTCGCTGATGGAGCGCATGGAGACCGAAGGCCTCGTCGGCCAGGCGAACCATGCCGGCAAGCGCGAAATCCTGGCGGAAGCCGAGCCGCAGGACTTCTGAGGGCCGGCCCGAACCGGGCCGCCCCGTCGCGCCATCGAAAGCCCAACCTGTTCGGACCATTTCGCCGCGTCGGCGTGACGGGTTCGGACGATGGCTGCCCCTACCGAGGCAACGCCGGCAAAACCGGCCAAAAGCGCGTTATGGCACCCGCCGTTTCGCGCTCGGGATTGAATACTGGTTTCGTGCGTCACGTTTCGCGCACACCGGAAATCCTACGTAAACAGATGATATATTTCACTAAAATTGGCGTTTAACGCCGAAACTGCATGCCATCCATGAAGCTTTTGTGACAGTCTGCGACACAGTGTTCGTCGGATGTCAGGAGCCATGCAAAAATGCGGATCATCCTTCCTTTCGCAGCCAGCGTCGTGTTCGGAGCCGTCATCGCAACGGCAGCGCACGCCGCGCCTGCCTTGCCGCAGCCGGATCTCATCCGTGGCGACACCGTCACGGTGGTGGACTGGTCTCCCAGCACGAGCCACTGGGACCATCACTTCCATTCGCATCAGGATCCGATGCGGTACCGTGAGCAGACCGAAGCCGAACGCCGGATGCAGCGGGGCGAGACGCAGGTTCGCAATCCGAACTGGACCGGCTATCGGCCATACGGCGGCAAACGGGTCGGTCGGTACTGAGGAAGCCTGAACAGTAAGCGACTGCGGGCGGCCTCGACCGGACACGTCTTGACGACCCGGCCGGAACTGAGCTCCAGCGCTCCCGATAACGTCGAGAACGAGGCTTCAGGAGTTGCGGCTGTGCTCGCGCGCGGCTTCGCTGCGGAGGGCGCGGAGCAGCATCTGCCCCTCCTCGGTCGCCTCGTAGTGGCAGCGCTGCGTGCGCGCGTTGCGCGCCGTCGTCGCGAGCAGGCCGAGATCGACGAGGATTTCGAGCGCTCGCAGCACCAGGGCATGCTCGAGGGCGAAGACACGCGCGAAGCTGCGCGTGTCCGCCGCGAGCTTTAGCGACAGGCCGGCGAGCAGGCCGGCCTCCAGCGGCGACAGGTCGGAGCGCAGGGCCGCGATCGTGTCCGTTGCGGCCAGAAACGTTTCCGCGTCGGCGGGGGGCTCGCTCATGCGGCCTTGGCGGCAGTTGTGCGAGCGCGGATCTTGACCAGAACCGACTTCGAAGTGGGGGTGTCCGAGAGTTCGCCGAAGCTCGACAGCGGCACCAGCACATTCAGCTCGGGATAGTAGCCGGCCAGACTCCCGCGGGGCATGTCGAACGGCACCAGGCGGAAATCCTCGGCGACGCTCTCTTCAGCACCGTCGCCAGCGCGGATAATGTCGACGCGATCGCCTGCCCGGGCCCGCAGCGCCGCGCAGTCGTCGGGATGCGCGAACACCACCCGGCGCTCGCCGTAGACGCCGCGATAACGGTCGTCGAGGCCGTAGATCGTCGTGTTGTACTGGTCGTGACTCCGAAAAGTCTGGAGCACGAAGGTGTCCGCGGTGCCGGCTGCCCTCTGGTGCTCGGTGGCCACTGGAAGTGGCCCCGACGAGAAACCTGCCTTGCCGCTGGCGGTCTCGAAGACGCGCTCGGCGGCGAGGTTGCGCAGCATGAAGCCGCGCGGGCGGCGGACCCGCAGGTTGAAGCCGGTGAAGCCGGGAATCGTCTTCTCGATGAGGTCGCGGATGCCGTCGTAGTCGTCGGCGAGCGCAGCCCAATCGACATGGGCGGAGCCGACGGTGGCCGCGGCCATGCCGGCGATGATGCCGATCTCGGAGCGTAGTTCGGGTGAGGCCGGCTTGTTGATACCGCCCGAGCCGTGGACCATGCTCATCGAATCCTCGACGGTCACGATCTGGACCTTGCCCTTCGTGTTCCGGTCGATCTCGGTGCGGCCGAGGCAGGGCAGCAGATAGGACACGCGGCCCGGCAGCAGGTGCGAGTGGTTGAGCTTCGTCGCGATGTGGACGGTGAGTTCGCAGGAGGCGAGCGCCTTGGCCACCAGCGCCGTGTCCGGCGTTGCGCGGGCGAAGTTTCCGCCGAGCCCGATGAAGGCTTTCGAGGACCCGTCGAGCATCGCGCCGATGGCGGCGAGCACGTTGTGACCGTGGCGGCGGGGCGACTTGAATCCGAACTCGCGGTCGAGCGCGTCGAGGAAGGCGGCCGGCGGCTTCTCGTTGATGCCGACCGTGCGGTCGCCCTGCACGTTCGAATGGCCGCGCACGGGGCAGAGGCCGGTGCCCGGCTTTCCGATCTGGCCGCGCAGGAACATCACGTTGGCGATCTCGCGGACCGTCGCGACGGAGTGACGGTGCTGGGTCACGCCCATGGCCCAGGTGGTGATGACCTTCTCTGCACCGAGATAGACGTCGGCGGCGGTCTCGATCTGCTCGCGGGTCAGGCCGGACTGGTCGAGGATAGCCTCCCAAGTGGTCGCGTCGACGGCGGCGCGGTAGGCCTCGTAGTCCGAGGTCTGGCGGCGCAGAAAGGCGCGGTCGAGGAGAGAGGGCCGGCCAGAGGCCAGCTCGACATCATCCCGCTCGAACACGACCTTCGCGATCCCGCGAAACGCCGCCATGTCGCCGCCGAGGCGCGGCTGGAAGTAGTGGCTCGCGATCGGCCGGCTCGCGCCGCGCAGCATCTCGACGCTGTTCTGCGGATCGGCGAAGCGCTCGAGCCCACGCTCGCGCACCGGGTTGAAGGCCACAACCCGCGCGCCGCGCTCGGCGGCGCGGCGCAGATCGGCCAGCATGCGCGGATGGTTGGTGCCGGGGTTCTGGCCGACGACGAAGATCGCATCCGCCTTCTCGAAATCCTCGAGCAGCACCGTGCCCTTGCCGACGCCGATGGCGTCGACGAGCCCGATGCCGCTGGCCTCGTGGCACATGTTGGAACAGTCGGGAAAATTGTTGGTGCCGTAGTGGCGCGCAAAGAGCTGATAGAGATAGGCGGCCTCGTTGGAGGCGCGGCCGGAGGTGTAGAACTCGGCCCGGTCGGGATGGTCGAGGCCGCGCAAAGTCGCGCCGATCTCGGCGAACGCCTCGTCCCAGGTGACGGCGACGTAGCGGTCGCTCGCCGCGTCGTAACGCATCGGATGCGTCAGCCGGCCCTCGCCTTCGAGGGCGTAATCCGTCCATTCCCGAAGTTGGGTGACGGTGTGTTTCGCAAAAAACTTCGGAGGCGTGCGCTTGTCGGTCGCCTCCCAGGAGACCGCCTTCACGCCGTTCTCGCAGAACTCGAACGACGAGCCGTGGGCCGGGTCACCCCAGGCGCAGCCGGGACAGTCGAAGCCGTCCGGTTGGTTCGCCCCGAGCAGCGCGCGGGCCCCGGAGAGCGGCGCGCGGCTCTTCAGCAGGTGCTTGCCGCAGCTCTTCAGTGCGCCCCATCCGCCGGCTGCGGACGAACGCTTGGGGCTCGTTTCGGTGCGGTCCATGGAGGTCCGATCGCGGATGTCGGAGAAACGTCTCGCCCGCCGGGCCGTCGCGCGACGGTCGCGCGGAAGAGCCTGGGAACACGACCGGATTTAACAGTTCGCATTTGCAAAATGATTGCCGTCCAACCATGGGACGCCCATGCCGAAAACGCATGGATCGGACATTATTCTGCTGGAGGTGCCTGTTTTTGGAATAATTCGACGGCGATCGGCCACCGCGGTCGCAGCGCGTTGGGCGTAGACTCGCGATGCCGAGGTCGAACTGTTCCGATCGGGCTGAGCAGGCCTAACCTGCGCCCTCGGCAAGCGATGCTGCGTCGCGCCCGACGACCTTGTCGAGTGCCGGCAGCCTCTCCGCACTCAGTCTTGCCGCCAGTCCGGCCTTGATCGACTCGACAAGCCCAGGCCCCTCGTACACCAGCGCAGAATAGAGCTGGATGAGGCGCGCCCCAGCTTGGATCTTGATCCAGGCAGCTTCTGCCGAATCGATGCCGCCGACGCCGATCAACGGAATCTGATTGCCGACCCGCAAAAAGGTCTGGGCCAGAAGCCGCGTCGAGGGCGCGAAGAGCGGCCGACCGGAGAGGCCGCCAGTCTCGGCCGCAGCGCCTCGCTCGGTAAGCGTCACCGGCCGGGCGATGGTAGTGTTGGAAACGACAAGCGCCTCGACGCCACGCCGGAGAGCCGTCGCCGCCATCGCGTCGAGGGCATCGAGGGTGATGTCGGGGGCAATCTTCACCAGAACCGCCGTACCGGCCGAGACCTCGTCGCGGGCGGCGATGACACGGGCCAGGAGCTCGTCGAGGAAGGCCTCGCCCTGAAGGTCGCGGAGGCCCGGCGTGTTGGGAGAGGAGATGTTGACCGTGATAAAATCGACGAGCGGTGCCAGAGCCCGCGTGCACGACACGTAGTCGGCGAGCCGGTCGGCCGCATCCTTGTTGGCGCCGATATTGACGCCGACGATCCCTCCCCGCCCCCGTCGCGCACGCAGCCGGTCGGCGACGACATCGACGCCCTCGCTGTTGAGGCCGAACCGGTTGATGACGGCGCGGTCGCCAGCGAGGCGAAACACCCGGGGCTTTGGGTTGCCCGGCTGGGCCTTCGGCACCACGCCGCCGACTTCCACGAAGCCGAAGCCGAGGCCGAGCAAGGCGTCGGGTACCCGCGCGCCCTTGTCGAAGCCCGCCGCGAGGCCGACCGGATTCGGGAAGGTCTTGCCGAACAGCTGCACAGCCAGAAGCGGGTCGGAAGCGGGCGGAGTGCGCGGCGGCAACAGCGACAGGGCACGGAGCGTCAAATCGTGTGCGGTCTCGGCGTCGAGCCCGTGCAGGATCGGCTTGGCGAGGGGAAACAGCGCGCCGATCATGCGCCCAGCCCGTCCGTGACCATCACCGGAAAGGCATGGGAGCCGTCGGACCCGAGACGCAGGTCGTGGACTGCGCGCACGGCGCTCAATGGAAGTTCGCCGTAGAGGTGTGGAAACAGGTCGCCGCCGCGTGAGGGCTCGAAGCGAAGGGCCTGTCCCAGCGCCTCGACGTCCACAGCGACGAGCAGGAGATCGTCGATCCCCGCGAAGTGGCGCGCGGCCGTCTCGACCGCCTGGGCGGCGGTGGAGAAATGGATGAAGCCGTCCGCCTGGTCGATCGGCGCCCCGCTGAAGCAACCGGCGGCTTCAGCCTGGAGCCACAGAACACGCGGGCAGATCTTGTAGATGAGCATTCGGGACCTCTCTCGCGGGCGGCGCAAGCGATTAAGCCCGGTGGCCGGCACTCGCAACCGATGAAGATCAATCAACCGAAAGACCATCTTTTTCCGCACGACGTCACGTGCGAGGATCGCGGCCGTTTCGTAGGCTCCCCGCATTGCATTCGGCTCGCCTTAGTTCTACTTTCCTAGTTCTAGGCCGGCGTTCTTAGCCGGCCCGACCTGACGAGTCCCTATGCTCTCGCACGACCAGATCTGGATGGCGATCGACCGTCTGGCCGAGCGCTACGGCTACTCGGCATCCGGGCTCGCGCGACGAGCCGGACTCGATGCCACCAGCTTCAACCGCTCGAAGCGGATAGGACCGGACGGTCGCAAGCGTTGGCCCTCGACCGAATCCGTCTCGAAGGTGCTCGCCGCGACCGGTGCCAGCCTCGATGATTTCCTCCGCCTGATCGTTTCTCGCGACGGCCCGCTGCGCAGCATGGTGCCGCTGATCGGCATGACGCAGGCCGGCGCCGGGCGTCTCTTCAACGATGAGGGCATGCCCGCGGGTGGGCCGGGCTGGGAGGAGATCGAGTTTCCCGATCTCGGCGGTGACCGCGCTTTCGCGCTGGAGGTGCAAGGCGATTCGATGGCACCGCTTTACCGCGACGGGGACGTGCTGATCGTCTCGCCGACCGCGAGCGTGCGGAAGGGCGACCGCGTCGTGGTACGCCTTTCCTCGGGCGAGGTGCTGGCGAAAGAGCTGCGCCGCCGCACCGCCCGAACGGTGGAGCTGGCCTCCCTCAATCCCGAACACGAGGACCGTGCCGTGCCGGTGGCGGAGATCGCCTGGATGGTGCGGGTCATGTGGGTGCGCCAGTAAAGCTGCCGGCCACTGCCTTGTGCCGCGCCTTGGGCATTGCAGCGAATGCGGGTATCGATCGCGACGACGCGAACTCGTCCGAGCCGTGCAGGCGTGACGAGATACAATCAGGAAGCGCGGCCATGCCATTGCCTGACGCCATGCCATCGCCTGACGTGGACGGCACTTTTGAGGTGGGGGATGCCGGCCTGGCAGCTCATGCGCTCGCGCTTCTGACGGCGTCGCCGGTTCCAGCCTTCGTCGTCGCCGACGGCGTGATTACGGCGGTCAATCCGGCGCTCGCGACGCTCAGCGGCCATGCGGCGGAAGAACTCGTCGGCGGCGGCATCGAGGTGTTGCAGACCAGGCAGGGCGACCATGCCGCCTGGGCGGTCCTACGGGAAGCGGTCGCGGCCGGCCGGACCGCTGGCGCCGACCTGCTCTGCCTGCGCAAGAACGGCTCCTCGTTCTGGGCCGCGATCCAGGTGGCGCCCCTCGGTACCCCCCCCGTACTGATCGGACAAGTCGTTGATATCACACGACGTGTCGACGCCGAGGGCGCGCTGGTCCTGTCGCAGCAGCGCGAGGCGCTGGGGCTGCTGACGAACAGCGTGGCGCACGAATTCAACAATTTTCTGCAGATCCTGATCGGCTATGTCGACGGGCTGAAGCGCCGGCTCGCCGACCGGCAGGAGCCCTTCATCCAGCGGGCCGTGACCCGCTCGACGGAGGCCGCCGAGCGCGCGGCGATCCTGACCCGCCATCTCCTCACCCATTCGCGCCGGATCGCACCGGACGTACGGGCGGTCGACCTCGACGCTTTCATCGATTCGATCGCCGAATCGCTGCGCGCGGCACTGCCGCCACGGATAGACCTGGTGTTCGCCACGACGCATGACATGGTGCCGGCCCTGTGTAATCCGACTCAGGTCGAACTCGCGCTCCGGCACATCCTGGCGAATTCCGCCGAGGCGACCGCCGGTTCCGGCGCCATCACCGTCGCGACCTTCGCCGTCGCGCCGGGCGACCGTACGTTGCAGCGGCCCTCGGACGGCGCCGTCGGCATCGCCGTCTCGGATCGCGGGCACGGCATGTCGCCGGAGATGCTGACCCGGGCGCTTGCGCCGTTCGCCACCAGCCGCGAGGCCGGCCGCGGCGTCGGGCTCGCCATCGTGCACGGCCTGATGAAGCGGCAGAACGGCACGGTTTCACTGGAAAGCCGGCCCGGCGAGGGAACGACGGTGCGGCTGATCTTCCCGGCCGCACCTTGAAACGGGACTAAAACTTAAATCGGCACGTCCCCATATAAGAACGGGCGATTTCCGCCCGGCTCGGATTTTTCAGAGGATGTCCATGGCAACCCCAACCACCGGTCGCAGGCGCATGGCGACCATGCTCGCCCTTGCCGCAGCGCTGGCGGTCACCGCCGCTCCGGTCGTCGAGGCCCGTCCCGGCGGCGGTGGCGGCGGCTTCGGCTCGCGGGGATCGCGCACCTTCAGCCCGCCGGCGGGCACCAGCACCTCTCCCGGCGCCACCGCGCCGATCCAGCGCTCGCAGACGTCGCCGAGCCCCGGCATGGGCAATCCGGGCATGCAGGCCGCTCCGGGGCGCCGCTTCGGCGGAGGCTTCTTCGCCGGACTTCTCGGCGCGGGCCTTCTCGGTGCGCTCGTCGGCGGCGGCTTCTTCGGGGGCCTCGGCGGGATCGCGTCGTTCCTCGGCCTGCTCCTGCAGGTCGGCCTGCTCGTCGGCCTCGTGATGCTGGCGGTCCGGTTCTTCCGTCGCCGCCAGGGTGGACAGCAAGCCGGCCAGCCGGCCATGGCCGGGAACGCGCCCTACGCCCGCTCGAACCTCGACGGTGCGGGTGCAGGCATCGGTGGAGCCGGCATGGGCGGCGCGGCACCCTACGGCGGTGGCAGTGCCGCCCCGCGGGCGCAGCCGGTGAACGTCGAGCCGGCCGATTTCGAGGCCTTCGAGCGCACGCTCGGGGAGGTGCAGACCGCCTATGGCCGCGAGGATCTCGGCACCCTGCGCCGGGTCGCGACTCCGGAGATGGTCGGCTACTTCGAGGAGGAGCTTCGGGGCAACGCCCAGCGCGGCGTCGTCAACCGCATCTCCGACGTGAAGCTCCTTCAGGGCGACCTGTCGGAAGCCTGGCGCGAGGGCAACGTCGAATACGCCACCGTCGCCATGCGCTTCGCGCTGACGGACGTCACCATCGAGCGCAACTCGCAGCGCGTCGTCGAGAATGGCCCGTCCGAAGCCAAGGAGTTCTGGACCTTCGCCCGCGAGCGCGGCGGTTCCTGGCTGCTCTCCGCGATCCAGCAGGGCCGCTGAGCGCAGACCGTCGCAACGACCGTATCGATACAGGGCGCCGGAGCAATCCGGCGCCCTTTTTCGTGGCCGTCGATCCACAGCAGAGATTCAATCTATGAACGAACATATAACCTAGAGTGACTTATTGCACAACCAAAGATAGATAATGCAGATCACAGGTAGATTTTTTTGGACGCGACCGCCTAGGGTGGCCTAGCCTCCAGGTCGTTCGGAGGCACCGGCAACGGCGGGGACGGCCCTGCCCCGGTAGCGGTATCCGACGCGAGAACCAGGAGAGTGGAATGGGTGAAGCTGCCGTCGATCTGTCACCGCGCGGCGTCGTCGCGGATCTGCGCAACGAACTCGACCGGCTCGTCGCGGGCCTGGACCAGGAGCCGGCGATCAAAGCTTTCAAGGACGGTTCGGCCGAGAAGGACCTCTACGTCGCCTTCCTCGTGCAGACCCGTCACTACGTCGCGCTGACGGCGCCCTGCCTCGAAGCCGCCGGCCGCCGGCTCAAGGAGCTCGGCGAACATCCCGAACTCGCCGACCTGTTCTTCCAGAAGGCCGACGAGGAGGCCGGCCACGACATCCTCGTCGACGACGACCTGCGCACGCTGGGCCTCGATCCCGAGGCGACGCTGGCGGCACATCCGCCCGGCGAATGGATCACCGCCTACAACAGCTGGATCACGGCGGCGACGAACGGGCGCCATCCGGCGGCCTTCCTCGGCAGCGCCTACATCCTCGAAGGGCTGGCCGTCGAGCGCGCCGGCAAGGTGGCGAAGGCGCTGGTGGCGTCGAGCAACATCCCGAAGATCGCCGACGCCGTCACCTTCCTCGACCTCCACGCCGAGGCCGATATCGGCCATGTCGACGATCTCGAACGCATCCTCGCCAACCTCGAAGATCCCACCGAGCGCGACGCCATCGTCATGACCGCGGCGGCCACGCGGGGCGCCTATCTCGGAATGCTCGACGAGGTCGCGCGGACACGGGCGACGGCGCACTGAGTCTCGGGACACACGACGAGCGACACCACACGATCGTCATTCCAGGGCTCGCCGAAGGCGAGAACCCGGAATCCGCCGAAGACGCCGAGGCCTGAGACGACGCATCCCACCGTAGATTCCGGGTTCCGCTATGCGGACCCGGAATGACGGTCGGCGCGCCCCGATCACGGGCCGGGCTCGGCAAGGCCGCAGATTGCAACCGGGCAATGTCGACGAGCGATTCCACCACCGGCTACCGCGTCGCCAAGGCCTGCACGGTGGCCGAACTCGACGACGCCGCACGTGTCCGTTGGCAGGTGTTTTCCGACGCGATGCAACTCGCGCCGGGCCTGCTACCGGCTCTTCGGGAAATCAACGGCTTCGACGTCCTCGACACGACCGACAACTTCGTCTGCTACAGGGGCGAAGAGGCGATCGGCACGATCCGGCTGCTGCGGCCGAACCCGGCCGTGGCCCGCGTCCAGAAACTGCCCCTCGGCCTGCCGCTCGAACTGCAATGCCGAATCGACGACATGCCGCCCCGCGCGCATGTGGCGGAACTCGGCCGGGCGGCGATCCTGCGCGAACACCGGGGCTCGCCGGCCATCGGCAGGCTCTACAGGGCGGCCTACGAGGCCTCCCGCCGCGACGGCATCACCCACTGGATCGGTTTCAGCCTCACCGAGACCGACCTGCGTGCCGACACCAACATCGTCCTGGCGATCCTGGGTGAAAAGGGCCGCACCGCCTCGCGACCCTGCCTGCGCTCGACGCTTCCCGAACCGGACCACGTCCCGTGCCGGCCGTTCTATACCGAGGAGCAGCGCCGCCTCGCGGCGGAGGGCTCGTTCGACACACTGCCGCTGCCGGCCATCGTCCGCTTCCTGCTCGGCCTCGGCCTGAGCTTCGTCGGTCCGCCGATCTTCGAGCCGACCTTCAAGGAATACGGCCTGCCGATCATACTGCCGCTCGACGACTTCGCCCGGTCGATCTTCGGGCGGCGGTGTATCGGGCGGGCGGCGCCGGCCGAGCCGGACCGGAATGCGGCGGCTTGACGTAAAAATTCCCAGCGGCGCAGAGCACGCCCCCTCTCCGCAAGCGGGGCGAGGGGGATGCGCGCGCAAGCTGCGAAAATCTCAATCCGCCAGCGACCGCGCCTCTTCCGGCAGCATGATCGGGATGCCGTCGCGGATCGGGTAGGCGAGCTTGGCGGAACGGCTGATGAGCTCCTGGCGCGTGGCGTCGTAGTCCAGCGATTCCTTGGTCAGCGGGCAGACCAGGAGTTCGAGGAGCTTGGGATCGACGCGGGTCGCCTCGACCGGCTGGGTGGTGTCGTCAGTCATGGTGGCAGGTTCCGATGGAAACGGAGCGGCTATAGCGCGGGCGACGGGCAGGCGCGCGGGAAAAGACGAAGACGGTCCCGCCATCTGTCATTTTAGAGTGGCGAAGCGGGGCCCGGAATCTACCCGAGCCGCCGCTTCCGGTCATGGATTCCGGGTTCTCGCCTCTGGCGAGCCCCGGAATGCCCCACGCGTCGCCATAAGAATCACTGCAGGGTCGGTTCCGAGCCGTCGCCGCGCACCAGTTCCATCTCGGTGACCGCGACCAGCACCTCGGCGCGGGTCTTGAGATCGGGCGCTTCCAGCATGGCCTGCTTCTCGCGCACGCCGAACGGACTCATCATGCAGAGCGCGTTGACGAGAGCCTCGTTCGGGGCTTCCTCGATGCCGGCCCAATCGACCTTGAGGTCGTTGGCCTCCACGAACTCGCGCAGGGCCTTGAGCACCGCCTGCCGGTCAACGGCCTCCTCGCCGGCCCGCGGCTCGAAATCCGAGGCAAAACCGTCATAGGAGACCTGGCAGCGGCGGTAGCCGGTGGCGGCGATCTCGCTCTCGACGCGGAAGCGGGCGACGCCCGTCAGAGAGATCAGACAGCGGCCGTCGCCGGTCTCGGCATATTGCGTGATGCGGCCGGCACAGCCGACGCGGTAGAGCCGCGGCGCCATCGGCGGGCCGCCGCCGTCGGCTTCGGGCTGGATCATGCCGATGATCCGATCTGTGCGCAGCGCGTCGTCGACCATGGCGAGATAGCGCGGCTCAAAGATGTTGAGCGGCATCTGTCCACGCGGCAGCAACAGCGCACCCGGCAACGGAAACACCGGGATGATGGCCGGGCAATCCCCCGGCGACTTGTAGCCCGAATGCAGGCTCATCGATTCGCATCCCCGAGGCGACGGTTGGACGTGCGCCCGCCAGCGCTCACGAAAAGATCAGGGTCGAAAGCTGGCGCCGCCCGCGAATCGCCGCGGGATCCATCAAACCCCAGGCCTCGAAGAACTGCAGCAGCTGTTTGCGCGCAGCTTCCTCGTTCCAGGTACGGTCGCGTCGGGCGATGGCGACGAGCTGGTCGACGGCCTCGTCGCGCCGTCCGTTGGCGTTGAGGCCGAGCGCCAGATCGAACCGCGCCTGATAGTCGTCGCCGTTCGCCTCGACCTTCTGCTCGAGAGCCGTGAGATCGCCGAGGCTTTCGGCCTGCTCGGCGAGTTCGAGGGCGGCCCGCACGCCGGCGAGCGCCGGGTCGGCGGCCTTCTCCGGCGGCACCATCTCGAGCACCTGCCGAGCGTTGGCCGGCTGGCCCAGATCGAGCTGGCCCTTGGCGAGACCGGCATAGGCGCGGACGTTGTCGGGCTCTTCGCGGATGACGTGGGTAAAGATTTCGGAGGCCTGGGCGTGGTCGCCCGCGCCGGCGAGCCGGTCGGCCTCTTCGAGCAGCTGGTCGATCTCCGAGGGACCGATCAGGCGCATCACGAAGGCCTTGACGTCGGCCTCCGGCACCGCGCCGCTGAACATGTCGACCGGGCGGCCGCGATCGAGGGCGATCACCGCAGGAACGCCTTCGAGGCCGAGCTGCTGGCCGATCTGGCTGAACACGGCCGGGTGCTCGTCGACATTGAGCCGGACGAGCTTCACCTTGCCGCCGGTTGCCGCGACGATCCGTTCGAGAACCGCCGAGAGGGCCTTGCAGGCAGGCGAGCGCGGCGACCAGAAATCGACGAGGACGGGCTGATTCATCGACTCGGTGATGGCGTCCTGCCGGAAGCCCGCCGTCGTCGTATCCTTGACCACCCCGCCTGGAGCGCCCGGCCGGGCACCGGTCGCGGGTATGTCAGTGAGCATGGAACCCTCGGGTCAAATTGCGTGTTTCGGCGTTCGAGCGCTTAGATGGTGTAGCGGCCGGCCCCTGACCAGCCTGCACAGTCGCGCATCCCCGATGCGGAGCCTCAGGGCTTGGGCGCATCCTTGGACTTCGCAGGCGCATCGTTGGACTTCGCAGGCGCAGTTCAGGGCTTCGCAGGCGCCTCTTTAGGCTTCGCGTCGGTAACGAAGGTGCCGGCGTAGGTCTTGCCCTGCGAGGTCGCCTCGCAGGTGATCGCCGACTTGCCGGGCGCAGGCGTCGAGAAGCGGCAGGCACCGACGGCCGGCGCCGGGGAGCGGGCGATTCCCTCCTTGCTCGACTGGCCGGGCGTAACAAGGTTGATCGGCTGCAATTGCTCGGTCAGCTCGGTCGCCTCCTGCACGGCGCCGCTGCCGGCAAAACTCAGGGTCTGCCCGTCCCAGGCCGCGAAATCGAAGCTGGTGCGGTTGCCCACGACCGAATTGGTCAGGCTTTCCTTGCAGTTCTGCGTGATGTCGAGGCCGGCGATGACCAGCTTCTCGCAGCGCCCCTCCATCTTGACGGCGGTCTGGGCCTGGGCGGTGCCGGCGGAGGCCGCGAGGGCGGCACAAATGAGGGCGGTGTGAAACATCGTCGTCATGGCGTGAAAATCCGTTCCTCCGGAATCGTTGCGCTGAGTTCTGGTGTCGGCGGCCCGGCTTTCAAGCCGCGGCACTGAGCGCCACCGTCACAGGCACGTGGTCAGAGGGCTTTTCGAGGCCGCGCAGGTGCTTCTGCACCGAGGCCGAGACCAGCCGGTCGGCGGCCTGCGGCGAGAGCAGCAGGTGGTCGATGCGGATTCCGGCGTTCCGCTGCCAGCAGCCGGCCTGATAGTCCCAGAACGTGTAGAGTTCCGTTCGCGGGTCGCAGGCGCGGACCGCCTCCGTGAACCCCTCCGCGAGCAGTGCGCGGAAGGCGCGGCGGGTTTCGGGCAGAAAGAGCGCGTCCTCCGTCCAGGCCTCGGGGTTGGCGGCGTCCTCCGGCATCGGGATGACGTTGTAGTCGCCGGCCAGCACCAGCGCCTCCTCGGTCTCCATCAGCCGGCGCGCATGCAGCCGCAGCCGCTCCAGGAAGGCGAGCTTGTAGGTGTATTTCGGACCGGGAGCCGGGTTGCCGTTCGGCAGGTAGATCGAGGCGACGCGCACCGGCAGCGTGTCCTCCCCTACCACCAGCGCCTCGAGATAGCGCGCCTGCTCGTCCTCCGGGTCGCCGGGGAGCCCGCGCAGCACTTGGGTCATCGCGAGCGGCCGGCGCACCAGCAGCGCGACGCCGTTATAGGCCTTCTGCCCGAGGGTCTCGACGGCGTAGCCTGCCGCCTCGATCTCGTCGCGCGGGAAGCCGGTATCCTGGCATTTCAGCTCCTGCAGGCAGACCACGTCGGGCTGCGCCTCGTCCAGGAAGGCGAGGAGGTGGCCGAGCCGTTGCCTGATCGAGTTGACGTTCCAAGTGGTGATCCACATCGGGTCCGGTACCAGCCGCTTCGGGTGAGGCGACCGTCATCGGGCCTTCGCGCCGCGCTGGCAAGGCGCGGAGCGCGGAGGGCTCTGGACGATGGATGCTTCCTGGTTCGCGCCGGTGATGGCCTATTGCGAACGCCTCGACGGTGGTTTCTGGGCCGAGCCGCTGAACGCCGTCTCGAACGGCGCCTTCCTCGCGGCGGCCGGCGTCGCGGTGCTGCGCGAGCGCAGATGTGAGCATCGCGATCCGGCGGCACTGGTGCTGGCCGCCCTGGTGGCTTTGGTCGGGATCGGCTCGTTCCTGTTCCACACCCTGGCCAACCGCTGGTCGATGCTGGCCGACGTGATCCCGATCGGCCTGTTCATCTACGCCTACCTGCTCCTGGCCCTGCGCCGCCTCCTCGGCCTGCCGAGCCTGTTGGCGGCCGCGATCACGCTGGTCTTCGCCGCGGTCAATCTCGGCTTCGGCGCCATCGCGGATTCCGTGCTCGGGCAATCGAGTGCGGCGCTGACCAACGGCTCGATCGACTACGTGCCGGCGGTGCTGGCCCTGCTCGGCGTCGGCGGCATCCTGGCGGCGTCTGGAATATCCGCGCGCCGGAGCGCGGGGCTGTCGCTGCTCGGCGTCGCGGCGCTGTTCCTGCTCTCGCTGACCTTCCGCACGATCGACCGGAGCGTTTGCGCCGCGCATCCTGGGGGAACGCACTTCCTCTGGCACCTCTTGAACGCGCTCGTGCTGTACCTGCTGATCGCCACGGCACTCCGCTTCGGCGAAGCCGAATCCGGATGAACTATCGGCCAGCCCCGCAAGGCACCGGGATCGTCCCCCGAAACAGCGCCTCGGCCTCGCCGTCGCGGCTGCCGAGGATCGACACGTGGTCGCCCGGGATCAGCTCGATCCGCGCCCGCGGCCCGGCGGCCGAGGCCAGCTCGCGGGCAAGCGCATCCGGCACGATGTTGTCGTCGTCGCCCTGGACGATCAGCACCGGCGCGCTGCCGTGCGCGATGCGCAGATCGGAGCGGTAGGTGTCGAGCAGAAACAGGCCCGAGGGCACGTAGGGGAAATGCACCCGCACCACGTGGCTCATCGAATCGAACGGCGCTTCGAGATAGAGGCCGAGATGCGGCCGGCTCTCGGCCACGGCCACCGCGACGGCGGCCCCCAGCGAGTGGCCGTGGAGCAGCACCGGCGCGCCGGGCGCCTTCTCGGAGACGAAGCGGTAAGCCGAGAACCCGTCCTCGATCAGCCCGGTCTCACTGGGCGATCCGGTGGAGCCGGGATAGCCGCGATAGGCGATCGAGAGCACGCCCCAGCCCGCCTCCCGCCAGGGCGAGCCGGCGAAGCGCGCCGCATGCGGCCCGGGAAACGAGGCGTTGCCATGAAAGCTGAGCACGACGCCACAGCCGGGTCTGGGCGCCGACCACAACCCGTGCAGCCGCTCGCCGTCGGCAGTCGTCAGCGTGACCGCCTCGGTCCCAGCCGGCACGGCGTCGTCATGCGGAAACGCCATGAAGGCGCCCGGATAGATCAACCGGCGCTGGTAGAACGCCAGCACGCCGGCCGCCGCCCCGTAGAGGCAGAGGATGGCGACGAGCAGGTATCCGAGGATGCGCATGGCCCCGCCAAGCTCACGAACCACGGCGTGCTTACACCGCCTCGCACCCCTTCCCAAAGAGAGGGCGGATGCCCAAAGACAGGCCGGACCACCAAAGACATGGCGGATCGGGCACATTCTCGCCCACCGCCGACGCCGGAAGCCGGGTGACCATGGTGCAGATGCCGCGATCGGGTGAGGCGGGCGACGCCGCCATCCCGAGCTTCAACTTCCTGATGATCCTGCTGACCTTCGCGGGCACGGGGTTGGCGATCCAGTTCGGCCTCGGCGGCCAGAAGGGCCTCGCCTTCGTCTTCGTGCTGGCCGGCTGGGTTCTCTCGCTCTGCCTGCACGAGTTCGGCCACGCCTTCGTCGCCTGGAAGGGCGGCGACCACGCGATCGCCGGCACCGGCTACCTGACGCTCGATCCGCGCCTCTACATCGATCCGCTGACCTCGATCGTCCTGCCGGTACTGTTCACGATCCTCGGCGGCATCGGCTTTCCCGGCGGCGCGGTGTTCGTGAACCGCGATCTGCTGCGGTCGCCCATGTGGCAGTCGGCGGTCTCGCTGGCCGGCCCGGCCATGAATCTCGCCTTCCTGGTGTTCCTGGTGCTGCTCTACGGTCTCGCGAGCGAGGATGCCGACACGATCCGCGCGGTGCTCGCCGTCTCGGCGCTCTATCAGGCCACCGCGATCGTCCTGAACCTGCTGCCGATCCCCGGCCTCGACGGCTACGGCATCATCCGGCCGTGGATCCCCGACGGCGCGCGCGAGGCCGGCGACCAGATCGGCCGCTATAGCGGCCTCGTCATCACCGGGCTGTTTCTGCTCTCCGGTGCCTTCACCCGCGCGATCTTCGGAGCCGGCCTCACCATCACCGCCAGTTTCGGCTTCTCGCCGCAAGACGTGGTGACGGGTTACCGGTTGATGCGGCTGTGGTAGGAGATCTCGACAGCAGAGTGGAGACGAGAGGATGCTCTATTCTGTAAGTCTATAATAAGAATTCTTAGGGACGATGACGATGGGCGAACATCACAAGGACGCATCCGCCGGGGTCGCGCAGGCGCTGTTCGACGGCATGAGTCCGGCAGAGCAAGCCGAAGTTCAGGCCGAGGCGGATAGCAAAGGCGTGAGCGCGGTAGAGATCGTGCGCCTGTCGCTCGACATCCTGATCGCCGAATCCAACCCGTCAGCCCCCAAAGGCCGGATCGTCAAGACGTCGGGCAAATGAGGTTCGAGAGACTTACGCCGATGTGTCCTCGAATCGATCGCCATAGAACTGCGACGGCTTTGGCGGTTTCGCTTCATGTCCTGGCGCTTTCTGCGTTGGTGACGCCCCTCGCGTCCCATGCACAGGTCGTGGAAGACGGCTCGGATACGGCCATCGGCAAGGCGAACGCGCGCATCGTCCTCGACCTGATCGGGCAGCGGTTCGAAGAGCTCGCTCCGAAGGTGACGTCCCTGCGCAAAGCCGAGGGCTCGTGGATCTGCGGATCGGTCAACGTGAAGAATCGGGACGGCCTCTATTCGGGCGAGCGGGGTTTCGTGGTCGATCTGTCCAACGCGTTCTTCGGCCGGGTTCCGGACGGGCCGGAGCTTCTGAACCCGCGCGCCGAGGGGTTTCAGGCCATGGAAGAGATCCGGCAGATCTACTTCAAGATGTGCATGGACTGAGGGGCCGTCCCGGCATCGTCATCTCGAGGCCGGGGGAAATGCCGTTTAGCCGGACGACCTCGACATCCAGCTCTCACCGTCCGCATTGACAAAACGCGCCCGGACTCCGACTCTGGAACCGTTCCGAGGGGAGCCCCGATGGGGGCTGAGATTGGGCGCGTCGCCCTGACCCTTGAACCTGATCCGGCTCGTACCGGCGGAGGGACGGGAACAGACGGCCGGCGCTCGACAGCGCGCCGCCCTTCTTGCCGTATCGTCGCCGCCGCGCGGGTCGTCTCCAACGCCAGGAGCGACACACGATGAACGCACCCGTCCGTCCCAAGGACCTTCCGAACGGTACGCCCGCCAGCGTCACCACCGGCCCCATCCAGGGCTCGCGCAAGGTCTACGCCACCGTTCCCGGCCGCGACGACATCACGGTGCCGTTCCGCGAGATCGTGCTGAGCGATCCGAACGAGCCCTCGGTCCGGGTCTACGATCCGTCCGGCCCCTATACCGAGACCGACATCCGCATCGATCTCGAAGCCGGCCTGCCGCCGGTGCGCGAGGCCTGGATCGCTAAGCGCGGCTACGCCACCGTCACGCCGCGCGCGGTGAAGCCCGAAGACAACGGCTTCGCCTCCGAGGACAAGCTCGTCGCCCCCTGCCCCGCCGAGCGGGTGATCCGCCGGGCCGAGCCCGGCCAGCGCGTGACGCAATACGAGTTCGCCCGCGCCGGCATCGTCACCGAGGAGATGATCTACGTCGCGCATCGCGAAAACGCCTGCCGCGATCAGATGCTGGAGCGCGCCCACGAGGCGCTCGCCGACGGCGAGAGCTTCGGCGCCTCGGTCCCGCCCTTCATCACGCCCGAATTCGTCCGCGAAGAGATCGCCCGCGGCCGCGCGATCATTCCGGCCAACATCAACCACCTCGAACTCGAGCCGATGGCGATCGGCCGCAACTTCCTGGTGAAGATCAACGCCAACATCGGCAACTCGGCCGTCACGTCGTCGGCCGCCGACGAAGTCGAGAAACTGGTCTGGGCGACCCGCTGGGGCGCAGACACGGTCATGGACCTTTCGACCGGCCGCAACATCCACAACATCCGGTCGTGGATCGTGCGCAACTCGCCGGTCCCGATCGGCACCGTGCCGATCTACCAGGCGCTGGAGAAGGTCGGCGGCGATCCGCTCAAGCTCGACTGGGAGGTCTTCAAGGACACGCTGATCGAGCAGGCCGAGCAGGGCATCGACTACTTCACGATCCATGCCGGCGTCCGGTTGGCGCACGTGCCGCTGACGGCGCGGCGCACCACCGGGATCGTCTCGCGCGGCGGCTCGATCATGGCGCGCTGGTGCCTCGCCGGGCACCGCGAATCGTTCCTCTACGAGCGCTTCGACGAGATCTGCGACATCATGCGGGCCTACGACGTGTCGTTCTCGCTCGGCGACGGCCTGCGCCCCGGCTCGATCGCCGACGCCAACGATGCGGCGCAGTTCGCAGAGCTGGAGACGCTGGGCGAGCTCACCAAGATCGCCTGGGACAAGGGCTGCCAGGTCATGATCGAGGGTCCCGGCCATGTGCCGATGCACAAGGTCAAGATCAACATGGAGAAGCAGCTCACCGAATGCGGCGAGGCGCCGTTCTACACCCTCGGCCCGCTGACCACCGACATCGCACCGGGCTACGACCACATCACATCCGGCATCGGCGCGGCGATGATCGGCTGGTTCGGTTGCGCCATGCTCTGCTACGTCACGCCGAAAGAGCATCTCGGCCTGCCGAACCGCGACGACGTGAAGACCGGAGTCATCACCTACAAGATTGCCGCCCACGCCGCCGACCTCGCCAAGGGCCACCCGGCCGCGCAGCTGCGTGACGACGCCCTCTCGAAGGCCCGGTTCGACTTCCGCTGGGAGGACCAGTTCAATCTCGGCCTCGATCCGGATACCGCCCGCGCCTACCACGACGAGACCCTGCCGAAGGACGCCCACAAGGTCGCCCATTTCTGCTCGATGTGCGGCCCCAAATTCTGCTCGATGAAGATCACGCAGGACCTGCGCGCCGACGTCCTCGCCATGGAAGAAGCCGGCATCGTGATCGGGCAGGCTCAGCCGATGAGCGACGCCGAGCGCAAGGCGGGCATGGCGGCGAAGTCGCAGGAATTTCTGGCCGAAGGCGGCAAGCTCTACGTCGAGGCTGCCGAGTAGCCCCGATCACCGGATCGGCGTGTCCGGCAGGGCGCGCCGATCCGATTTCCGTAGAAATGTCCGGACGCCGTTAACGCAATGGAAGCACTGCTCTGGGTCGCCGGGGGATAAGCGGGCTGCGTTAAGAGTCGGATGACTCCGGACGATGAATCCTTCGACGTAGCCCCTCGCAATCCGGGAGCATGTCATGGATCCGATCCGTCCCGTCACCTCTCCGCCGCCGATCGCAGCCGTCGATCCGCCCACCCGCGCGGCCGATACCGGCGACGCGCGTGGCAGCGGGGATCGCACCCTCGATCCAGCCGTCTCGGTCGATATCAGCCCGGATGCCGGGAAGGCCAGGAAGGCCGACACCGAACGTCGCGGCTTCGAGCGTGACGGCGACAGCCGATCCCTCGTCTACCGCGTGACCGATACGATCAGCGGCGACGTGATCGTGCAGATCCCGAACGAGATCATCATCAAGGCGCGGGTCTACGGACGCGATCCGAATCCGCCCGTCACCGGCGCAAGAGTCGAGAAGCGCGCCTAGAGCAGGCTGCGAAAAAGTGGCGACGGTTTTTCGCGCGAAGCCTGCTCCGAACTTTTGCGTCGATCACGTTTTCTGCGTTTCGGTCGATCCGATCGAAACGCCGCGTGATCTCAGCGGCGCGCTTCCGAGGCCATCGCGGATCAGGTGGCCGACGGCACCGGGCTGCCCTGCAGGCCGGCCGCGAGGTGGTGATTGAGAGAGATGAGCGCATCGAGCTTACGGGCCGACGGCTCGATCATCGCATCGATGATGGTGCGGAACACGAATACCGCGATGTTGGTGACGTTCTGACGGATCTCGTCGGGCAGCGGATTGGCCGGATCGGCGACGGCGCCGGCCAGGATCGCCCAAACCTTCTGATTGAACATCAGCGCTTCATTCAGGCCGGCCGAGCTCGACAGATCCTGTCCGGAGAAGGCCTGAAGTCGCCCCGCGGCCTTCAACAGCACCGCAGCCTCGGCCTCTCTCGGCGTCAAGGCGCTGCGTGCAACCCTTGCGTAAGCGTTGGCCCCTTGCATCATCGCCCCGACGTCTCCCCGACCGCACGGTTGGCCCGTCCGGTGTATTCGGATCTGACATGCCGGATGTTAAAATTTCGGCATCATCGCGCCGCCTGCCGCAATGGTGCCGGCTTGGTGCGCCATAGCCCGGGCGAGAGCGTGCGGCTCGATCGAGCCTGGACCCGGCTTGCATGACAAATTTTCTGCTCGGTCTCTTGGCCGGCAGCCTCATCGCCTGCGTCGCGACGATTTCCGCGACCCGCCATCCCGAGATCCAGGCCCGCCTCGGGCTGGTCCCGCCCGCGCAGGCCGCCCTGGTGGAGCCGCCGACCCGCAAAGAGGTCCGTTGCGTGGTTCCGGCGAAGACCGACCCGTTGCAGGCGACGGCTGCGCAGGCCGATGCGCTCTTTTCCCGGCGCCGGTTCTGGTACGTCGCACCCTGACGGTGATCGCTAGGCGTCGCGCCCGACCCGGACGTATCGGCCGGGTATCGAACCTCTGTTCTGAAACGATTTCTTATCGCCCGGCCGATGCTCGCGCGGCCGGAAGCCGCTCAGAAGCTGCGGACGAGGAACATCAGCATCGTGGTCGCGGCCGTCGTGCTGAGGAATCCGCATAGGGCTGCGGCGAAGGACGGGGCGGTCGGGAGCGTGTCGGCGGTGCTGGCGGTGTTCATCGTGATGCTCTTGAGGTCGGTGCGGTGAGCGGATCGGGGCAGGTAAGGTCGTGACGATGGCGCAATCCCGGCCGCTCGGGCGTGTGGGGACGCACCCGACCCTGACGGCAGGGCTGAAGCCGGGCTCAATCGCAACGATTTACGCGCTTGGCCAAGCGAAGGTTTCGCAGCTCGCTGCGGATATCGATGGACGTGACGGCGCTGCCGCAATCCTCGAACGCGCCCTGCGCGTCGTGATAGCGGTCGCCGACCTCGTCGAGGGTTTCGCAGACGCGGTCGTGGTTGCCGAGGCGCGCCTCCTGGCGGGCCTGATAGCGCAGCGCGCTGGCCTCCTCGATCTTGCGCTGACCGTCCACGCAAGACGGGAAAGCGAAGGCGGGGGCGGCGATCGTCGCGAGAAGGGTCGCGGCGAGGCCGGCGGAGAGGATCGTGTGACGCATGATCGGACACTCGAGGCGGTGACTGCGGGATCGGTCCGACGCCGTCACCGACGGCGAGACCAATTGTTGCGGTTCCGAAGCGATGAACGGTCAAGCTGCTGTTAGGTTCCGCGTTTTTCGGGTGCCGTCTTCGCAGTGCGGGGGCGGCGCGAGGTCAGCACCGAATCGAGTGTCACCGGCCGGAACCCCATCGGATCGACGCCGACATCGTATTGGCGCGGAATCGGCGTGAGCCGGCCGTGTGAATGGCCGTGCAGGTTGAGCGCGCCGCGTCCCATGCCGTTCCAAGTGCGGAACGCATAATGGCACAGCACCAGCCGCCGCCCCTCGACCTCGATCTCGGCATAATGCCCGACCGAGGACCAGCCCGGCGCCGCGACGGTCGCCGGCCCGTCGTTGTTGCCGATGATCAGGTGTTTTCGGCCGGCCAGCGCAGAGAGCAGCGCATGGATCCGCTCCGGCGGCGGCCCGAGGACAAAGTCGCCGAGATGCCAGACCTCGTCGTCGGGCCCGACGACCGCATTCCAGGCCTCGACCAGCGCGGCATCGTGCGCGGCGAGATCGGGAAAGGGCCGGCGGTCAATGCGCAGGCCCCTGGGATCACCGAAATGCGTGTCGCTGGTGAAATGGACGGCCACGGCCACGCTCCAGCCCGATCGACGGTAACGTGGCCGCGGCCGCTCTGCTCCGCGGTCAGCCGCCGGGGCTGAAGCGAAGCGGCACGGTCACGGAGAGGCTCGACCCGCCGAAGCCGGCGGGGGCCGCGGGCAGCGAGCCACGGACGGCGGCGAGCGCCGCGCTGTCGATCGCGCCGACTCCGCTGCTGCCGGCGAGCCCGGCCCCGCTGACGGCGCCCGATCGGCTCACGGTGAACCGCACCGTGGCGACCCCACCGGAGGTCCCGGCCGCGGCGTTGCGGTTCATGCGGCCGCGGATCGAGGCCGCGATCGCCGCCTTCCAGGCCGCCATGGCGTTCGGATCGTTGCCGCTGGCGCCCGTGCGGCCTCCGCTCGAAGCCGACGAGGATTGCGAGGAATTCTGCCGGCCGGTGGCGGCGGTCGCGGCCGCCGCGCGGCGGGCCGCATCCTGCTTCGAGCGAGCCTCCGCCGCAGCGGCCCTGCGGACCTCCCGGGCGGCTTCGCGCGCTGCGTTGCGCTTGGCTTCCGCGGCGGCCTCGCGCCGCTCCTCGATCACCTCTCGGCGCTTCGCCTCGAGGATCGCCTTGCGCTTGGCCTCCTGCTGGGCCGCGATCTTGGCGAGATCGGGCTTCGGCGGCTCGACGGGCTTCGGCGGCTCGGGAGCCTGCGCGATCACCGGCGGAGGCGGAGGCGCGAGCGGCTCGGCCTCGGGCGCCTCGGAGGTGATGATGGAGTCCTCCGGCGGCGGCGGCACCACGTCGGGCGGCGTCTCGGTCTGGACCTCGGCGACGTCCGGCGGCTTGACCTCGTCGGGAGGAAGCTGCGCGGTCTCTTCCGGCTTCGCCTCGGTCGGCGTTTCCGCGACTTCGGGCGCCGTCGCGTCGGGCGGATCGCCGACGGGCTTGGCCTCCTCCGGCGCCTCCTCGGAGGCGGCCTGCTCGGACGGCGCCTGCGTCTCCGTCGCCATCATCTCCGGCGAGAGATCGATGGAAATCTGCTGCTCGCCAGGCGGCGACGGCGGGTTGAGATGCAGGAACATCAGGCCGACGAGCGCAGCGGCGTGGAATACCAGCGCCACGGCGAGAGCCGCGAGCAATCCGCCCTGGCCACCACGAGCGGGATCGGCTGTTGAAACGGACGTGGTCATGATGTCAGCGCACCGCCCCGCCGGCCGGTGCGGCTGCTGCCGGCGCCGCGGGGGCGGCCGCAGGCGCGGCGGCTCCCGGCGACTGCGCGATCAGCGAAACCTTGGTGAAGCCGGCCTGCCCGACCAGACCCATCACTTCCATGATCTTGCCGTAGGGGACTTCCTTGTCGCCACGCACCAGCACCACCTGCTCGGGGTTCTGGGCCTTGAGTTCGCGCAGGCGCGGCATCAGCGTCTCGGCAGTGAAGCCGTCCTTGGCGATGAAGGGGTGACCCTCCTTGTCGATCGAGACTTCGAGTGGCTTCTGAGCCTGCGCGACCTTGGCGGCCGTGGTCTTCGGCAACTGCACCGGCACGCCGGTCGTCATCAGCGGCGCGGCGACCATGAAGATGATCAGCAGCACCAGCATCACGTCGACCATCGGCGTGACGTTGATCTCCGACATCGGGGTCGCGTCGAGGCCGTCCTCGTCGTCTCCGCCACTGCGGATCGAACCCATCGCCATGCTGTCTACCCTCCTGGGCGTCGGCGGCGCCGCATCGGCAGCCGCAACAGATATCCGAAGGCGACCTCGACCCCGAATCGGATCGATCGGTCGCCGGTGCTCGCGCGTCCCGCCGGGGGCCGGCCCGGCGAAGGGGCGCTACTCGGCGGCGGCGCGGCTCGCCCCGCGCTCGCGGGCGAGGCGGTTGCCGAGGATGCCGATTCCGGAGACGAACGAGGACTGGATGCGAGCGACGTCCCCGCTGAGCTTGTTGTAGGCCATCACCGCCGGGATCGCGACGACGAGGCCGATCGCGGTGGCGAACAAGGCCTCTGCGATGCCGGGCGCCACCACCGCGAGACTGGTATCCTGGCTCTTCGCGATGGACGAGAACGAATTCATGATGCCCCAGACCGTGCCGAACAGGCCGATGAAGGGTGCGGTCGACCCCGACGTCGCCAGGAGCGGCAAGCCGCTCTGCAGGCGCTTTACCTCCAGCGTGAGGGCACCGCGCATGGCGCGTTCGATGCGGTCGCGGCGCTCGGCCCGGCTCTCGGTCTGGTCGTGATCGCGCCAGGCTTCGAGCGCGGCCTGGACGACATGGCCTGCGATGCCCTTGGCGTTGCCGTCGAGCGCGCCGCCGGTCTGGACCAGCGTATTGAACGACTTGGCCTGGCTGCGGGCACGCGCGAGCCGCACGATCTTCTCGAACACCACCGTCCAGCACGCGATCGAGGCGATGATCAGCACGACCATCACGCCCTTCACGATCGGATCGGCCTGGAGGAACAGGCCGATGAACGAGAAATCGTGCGGGACCGACTCGATCGGCGGGAGGGGAGTGGGATCCATGGTCGGGCTCCTCAATGACGGATCACGGGCGACGTGGGCCGTCTCCGGTCCACGTCAACGGTTCCGCGCCGGACCGGTCGTCGGCCGGGCGGATGCTTGGGGTGCGCTAGCGAGCGAACTCGGCGCTGGTCTTCGTCGCCGTCTCGATGCGTTCGAGGCAGCTCTCGCGGTTGGCGTCGCCGCCCTCGCAGGCGAGGACGTCGTTGAGCAGGACGCGGCCGATCTTCGGGCAGGCGATGGCCGGGAAATCGAACAGGCGCACCACGGTCTTCTTCTCCTGGACAGGGCCGAGTTCGACCGCGAGGCGCTTCTGCGCCACACCCTCGGTGTCGAAGGCGAACAGGTCGACCTTGAGCGACTTCAGTGCCGTCCCCTTGCCGTTGTCGACGAGCAGATAGGTGCGGCAATTGTCGCCGGCGGGTTCGAGCCGGTTCAGTTCGAGCTTCAACGACGGCCCGGTCGCAGCGGCCGGCTTGGCGTCCTGTGCGAAGGCGGGCGCCGTCAGCGCACCGGCGAGCAGGCATCCTGCGGCGGCGGCACGCCCGGCACGACGAAAAAGCTGTCCGTTCCTGGCCACTTCGAATCCCTGAACCACGATGGCTGTCCTCCTCTCAACGGCGGCCCTTGAGCGAGCCTGCCTTGTCGAACCTGTCCTCCCGCCGGACGTCCGCCCCTGGGGCGGGAACGCGGCGGATCGGTACGGCAGCAGTCCAGCGGACCGGATCGCCTTCGCCCGAACCGATCCCCAGCCCCCTGAGCCGGCGGGTATGTCGCGCGGGTCCTCGGCACCGTATGCAGCGGAAGCCGGAAACGGCCTCCCGAGGAGCGATGGATCGAATGAGCAGGACTATCCGGCGCTGCCGAGGGCGGCGTCGGTGTCTGGCCGTTGCACTAACCGAGAAGAGGGAAAGCAATCAAGAGCGGCCGCGAATGTCAGAGTGATTCCAAACTGTTATTGAATAGCTGCGTCGCAGCACCGGAACGGCATTGCCTAAAGATCCCGAGTCTTGCGGCCCGATAACCCTGAGTGCACTGCGCTGCGTCGGCACAGGCGGGCGGGCCTGATCGGCAATGCCGAAGGCTCTCGCCTGATTCGATACGGGAGACCAAGTCGGCCTCCATCGTCTCGAAGCGGCTGCCCGCATGGCAACCGCATGCGTGATTTGCGCCACCGGAATGGAGACCGTGCGAACGCAACGGGATGACGCAGACATGGAAAAGGCCGGGGCTTTCGCACCCGGCCTTCCATCGGAACGAAACCATCGGTTCATCGCCGATGGTCTGCGTCTTATTGGTCGGAGTAGCAGGACTTGAACCTGCGACCCCCTGTCCCCCAGACAGGTGCGCTACCGGGCTGCGCTATACTCCGTCACATCCGTTCCGATGCCCCGAGGGGCTCGGCGCTCTTAGCTTTCGACCGGGGCCGGCGCAAGCCCGAAAGGCGTCCAGGCACGGTCGCGGCCGATGGCGGGGCGGTTTAAGGAGCGTCGGCGTCCTGCCCCACCCCGACGGAGACCCATGCCCCCGCGCGCCATCGCCTTCGACCTCACCCGGCTGATCACACGGCTGCGGCATGCCAGCCCGACGGGAATCGACCGGGTCGATCTCGCCTATGCGCGCCACGTGCTCGGAGGCGAAGGACCGCGCTTCGGTCTGGTGACGAGTGCTTTCGGGCCGCGGGTGATCGATCGGGAACAGGCGCGCGCGATCGTCGACGCCGTCGCGGCGGGATGGGTCGAGGACGTGCGCGCAGAGGACGATCCCGTTTATCGCGGCCTCGTCGACGGAAGTCGCGTGCGCTCGTCCGCCGCCAAGGCCCGCCGCAGCGCGCTTCGCCGCCGGCAGATCCAACTGGGGACAGCATTGCGCACGCTGCGCGGCCGCGGCATCGCTGCCCTGCCGCCGGACACGGTCTACCTGCACAGTTCGCATCTGCGGCTCGACCGGCCGGCGCGGTTCGACTGGCTCTACGAGCGCCGCGACATCCGGCCGGTGTTCTTCGTGCACGACCTGATCCCGATCTCGCATCCCGAATACGGACGGCCGGGCGAATCGGACCGTCACAGGCAGCGCATGGAGACCATTGCCCGGCATGCCGCCGCAGTGATCGTGAACTCCGCCGACGTCGGCGGGCGCTTCTCGGCGCATCTCGCCGCGCAGGGTTTTGCGCCGAAACCGATCACCGTGGCGCCGCTCGGCGTCGAGCCGGTCTTTTCGGCACGCGACGGCGAGGCCCCGCGTTTCCTGCGGCCGACCTTCCTCGTCTGCGGGACCATCGAATCCCGCAAGAACCACCTGCTCCTGCTCCAGGTCTGGCGCGATCTCGCGGAACGGAACGGCGCCGACACCCCGCATCTCGTCATCGTCGGGCGGCGCGGCTGGGAGGTCGAGAACGTCGTGGACCTGCTCGATCGCTGCCGCGCGATCGCCCCGTATGTCACCGAGGTCACGGGACTCTCGACACCCGGCCTCGCCCGGCTGATGCGCGGTGCGACCGCCCTGCTGATGCCGTCCTTCATCGAGGGCTACGGCCTGCCGGTGGTCGAGGCGGCGGCGAGCGGATTGCCAGTCATCGCGTCCGACATTCCCGTGCATCGCGAGATCGGCCACGGCTTCTCGCAGTTCCTGGATCCCCTCGACGGCCCCGGCTGGCGCACGGCGATCGAGGCGTTGAGCGAGCGATCCTCTTCGCTTCGATCGTCGCTCGCGGCGCGATTCACGGGATACCGGGTTCCGGGCTGGCCAGCCCATCTCGACAAGCTCGATGCCGCGATCGAAGCTCTCGACCTGCCGTGATCGCGTCGGGTCGCAAACTTGCCTCCCACCGCGCTGACGAATATGGAAAACCGTCAGTCTTCGTGGCAGCCGACCGGCGGCCGTGGGGATCTGCCGCGAAGAACGGGGCTCGCACGCGATGACGATCGTCGATGTCGACCGGGATGCCGTGAAGCAGGGGCTGGCCGACGGCTCGATCCTGCTGATCGACGTGCGCGAGGAGCACGAGTTCGCAGGCGGGCACATCCCCGGCTCGGTCTCCTATCCGCTCTCCGATTTCGATCCGGACACGCTCAAGGCGCTGATCGCGACGGACGGGCGCCGGCCGGTCTTCTCCTGCGCCTCGGGCGTCCGCTCGGTCCACGCCATCGCCGCCGCCCGGCAGGCCGGGCTCGACGTGAGCGAGCATTACGAGGGCGCCTTCAAGGATTGGTACGGCTCGGGAGAGCCGATCGAACGCTGATCGCAGACAGCCGTCGAGGTTCAGCCCGGTGCCCCGGCTCCATTCCCCGTTCCAGTCCGCCCGCTGCGGCGGTTGTGTGCGGCACCGCACAACACGACCCGTCCCGAGCCTCTAGCGCGGGATGAAGGGAACCCAAAGAATGCGCAACGCCCGGCTTTACAGCCTCGTCACGATCGGTCTGGCCGCAGCGTCCGCGGCGTCGCCCGCGTTCGCGCAGGCGCCCGGTGCGCCGCCGCCCGGCGTCACCGTCTCGAAGCCGGTGGTCCGCGAGATCGTCGAGCAGGATCAGTATACCGGCCGCTTCGATCCGATCGAGTTCGTCGAGATGCGCGCCCGCGTCACCGGCTATCTCGACAAGATCATGTTCCAGGACGGAGCCACGGTGAAGAAGGGCGAAGTGCTCTTCCTGATCGACCGCCGGCCCTACAAGGCCGCGCTCGAACAGTCCCAGGCGACGCTGACCTCGGCCAAGGCACGGTTGTCCTTCACCCAGACCGACCTCGAACGCGCACAGGTGCTCTCGAAGGGCGGCAACATCTCCGAGCAGGTCACCGACCAGCGCCGGCAGGCCTCGCAAACCGCGCAGGCCGACGTCGACAGCGCCGAGGCGGCGCTCCGCAACGCCCAGCTGAACTACGACTTCACCGAAGTGAAGTCGCCGATCAACGGCCGCATCAGCCAGCGCGCAGTCACCGAGGGCAACATCGTCATCACCGACCAGACGCTGCTGACGACGATCGTTTCCCTCGATCCGATCTATTTCGGCTTCACCGTCGACGAGAAGTCGTTCCTGAAATACCAAACCGCGCTCGGCATCGGCATGGGCGTGACCCAGCGCGGCAAGGGCGCGCCGATCATGATCGCGCTCACCGGCGAGGAGAAGCCGACCCACAAGGGCACGCTCGACTTCGTCGACAACCGCGTCGACGGCCAGACCGGTACGATCCTGCTGCGCGCCACGGTTCCGAACGCGGACGGCTTCATCAAGCCGGGCCTGTTCGGCATCGTCTCGATGCCGGCGACGAAGCCGTACGAGGCGATCATGATCCCGGACGAGGCGATCTCGGCCAACCAGGACAAGCGCATCGTCTACGTGCTCGGCGCCGAGGACAAGGTCGAGGCCAAGCCCGTGAAGATCGGCCCGATCGTCGACGGCTACCGCGTCATCCGCGACGGTCTGAAGCCTGACGACGTCGTCGTGATCAACGGCGTCGCCAAGGTCCGTCCCGGCGCCAAGGTCAAGCCCGAGACGAAGCAGCTGCCCCCGACCAAGAGCTGACGACCGCGCCGTATCCAGCGCGCACCATTCGCCGCGCCAAAAAATCCACTGCGTCCCCGGCGGGGCCGCAGACGAAGACATGAGCCGACGATCCGGATCACCCGGCGCGGCGGCGGAAGGTTGAGCCGATGCGTTTTGCCCATTTCTTCGTCGACCGGCCGATCTTCGCCTCGGTCACGTCGATCATCTTCCTGATCCTCGGCATCGTCGCCTACGAGAAGCTGCCGGTCTCGCAATATCCCGAGATCGTGCCGCCGACGGTGACCGTGCGCGCCTCCTTCCCGGGCGCCAACGCCGAGACCGTGGCCGCCACCATCGCGACGCCGCTGGAACAGGAGATCAACGGCGTCGACAACATGCTCTACATGACGTCGCTGTCGACGAACGACGGCGCCATGCTGCTCACCGTCACCTTCAAGGTCGGCACCAACCTCGATATCGCGAACGTCCTCGTCCAGAACCGGCTCTCGGTGGCCCAGCCCCGCCTGCCGCCGGACGTGCGCAACCTCGGCGTCATCGTCCGCAAGGCATCGCCCGACCTGATGCTGGTCGTGCACCTGCTCTCGCCGAACAGGACCTACGACCAGAACTACCTCGCCAACTACATCTACCTGAACATCCGCGACGAGATGCTGCGTCTGGATGGTGTCGGCGACATCACGATCTTCGGCGGCAACGAATACGCCGAACGCGTCTGGCTCGATCCGAACAAGCTCGCCGCCTACGGCCTGACCACCACCGACATCACCACCGCCCTGCAGGAGCAGAACGTGCAAGTCGCGGCGGGCCAGCTCAACGGCCCGCCGGCCGACCCGAGCGCGGCCTTCCAGCTCGTCGTGCAGTCGCAGGGGCGCTTCAAGACGCCGGAAGAGTTCGCCGAGGTCATCGTCAAGGCGCGCGACGGGCGGCTCGTGCGCATCAAGGACGTCGCCCGCGTCGAGATGGGCCAGAAGGACTACACGACAAACTCGTTCCTCAACGCGACGCCCGCCGTCGGCATCGGCGCGTTCCAGCGGCCGGGCACCAACGCGCTAGAGGCGGCGGCGTCCGTCAAGGCGACGATGGAAAGCCTGAAGAAGAACTTCCCGCCCGACGTCGAGTACCGGATCGCCTACAACCCGACCGAGTTCATCGAGGAATCGATCCACGAGGTCTACAAGACGCTGTTCGAGGCGGTCGGCCTCGTCGTGATCGTGATCCTGGTCTTCCTGCAGAGCTGGCGCACGGCGCTGATCCCGGTAATCGCGATTCCCGTGTCGCTGATCGGCACCTTCGCGGCGATGGCGGCCTTCGGCTTCTCGCTCAACAACCTGACCCTGTTCGGGCTGGTGCTCGCCATCGGCATCGTCGTCGACGACGCGATCGTCGTGGTGGAGAACGTCGAGCGCAACATGGCCGAGGGGCTCTCGCCGGGCGAGGCCGCGCACAAGACCATGGACGAGGTCGGCAGCGCCGTCCTCGCCATCGCACTTGTGCTGGCGGCGGTGTTCATCCCGACCGCCTTCATCCCCGGCATCTCGGGCCAGTTCTACAAGCAGTTCGCGCTCACCATCGCGGCCTCGACCATCATCTCGGCCTTCAATTCGCTGACGCTCTCGCCGGCGCTCTGCAAGATCCTGCTCAAGCCGCATCACGAGCACGCCAAGCCGAAGTTCTTCCTCACCCGTTTCGTGAACTGGCTGGCACACCTGTTCAACCGCGCCTTCGATGCGCTGTCGAACGCCTATGCCGGCACCATCCGCGTGCTGACGACCTCGATCGTCGGCCTGCTCGCGATGCTCGTCGTCTACGCGGCGGTGATCGCCGGGACGATCCACCTCGTCCAGACGACGCCGACCGGCTTCATCCCGGACCAGGACCAGGGCTACCTGATCGGCGTGGTGCAGCTTCCCTCGGGTGCCTCGCTCGACCGCACCACGGCGGTGGTCAACCATGCCGCCGAGATCGCGCGCGGGGTCGACGGCGTCACCAACACGGTCATCATCGCCGGCTTCGACGGTGCGACCTTCACCAACACCACCAACGCGGCGGTGATGTTCCTCACGCTCAAGGGCGCGAAGGAACGGGCCGCCGTCGGCCGCAGCGCCGCCGTCATCACCGGTGACGTGCTCAAGGCGACTGCCGGCATCCAGGAAGCACGCGTCATCGTGATTCCGCCGCCACCGGTCCGCGGCCTCGGCCAGGGCGGCGGCTTCAAGATGCAGATCGAGAGCCGGCAATCGTCGGAGATCGGCCCGCTTCTGGCGGCGGTGAACGAGGTGCTGGGACAGGCCAACCAGAGCAACGACGTGCAGCGGGTCTTCACGACCTTCGCCAACGACACGCCGCAGCTCTATCTGGACATCGACCGCACCGTCGCGCGCATGTTGAACGTGCCGCTCACCAACGTCTTCAGCACGGTGCAGGCGGCGCTCGGCGGCACCTACGTCAACGACTTCAACACGCTAGGCCGCATCTATCAGGTCCGTGTGCAGGGCGACGCCCCGTTCCGCATGTCGCAGCGCGACATCGAACAGCTCAAGGTGCGCTCCTCAACCGGCGCACTGGTGCCGATGGGGACGCTCGCGACCATCCGCGAGATCACCGGCCCGCAGATCGTGCAGCGGTTCAACCTGTACTACTCGGTGCCCGTCCAGGGCGTGGCCAAGCCCGGTATCTCGACGGGTCAGGCGCTCGACGCCATGGAGCAGATCGCCACCAAGGCGCTGCCCGACGGCTACGCCTACGATTGGACCGAAATCGCCTACCAGCAGAAGGCGGTGGGAAACACGGCGATCTACGTGTTCGCGCTGGGCGTGCTCCTCGTCTTCCTGGTGCTCGCCGCGCAGTACGAATCCTGGGCCCTCCCGCTGGCGATCCTGCTTGTGGTGCCGACCGGTGTGCTGGCCGCCCTGCTCGGCGTGCAGTTCCGGGGGCAGGACAACAACATCCTGACCCAGATCGGACTGATCGTGCTGATCGGCCTCGCCGCCAAGAACGCCATCCTGATCGTGGAGTTCGCCCACGACATCGAGGAATCGGAGCACAAGGGCCCGGTCGACGCCGCCGTCCACGCCTGCCGCTTGCGCCTGCGTCCGATCCTGATGACGGCCTTCGCCTTCATTCTCGGCACCGTACCGCTCGTCATCGCCACCGGCCCCGGCGCCGAGATGCGGCAGGCCCTCGGTACCGCGGTATGCTTCGGGATGATCGGCGCGACCTTCTTCGGCCTGTTCCTGACGCCGGTCTTCTACGTGGTGATCCGCCGCTTCGTGATCTGGATCGACAGAAAGCGCGGCAAGCGCAACGACGAAGCGCCAGGCGCGCACCCGGCCCACGGATAGAGACGCGGGACCCGGCACGAAAAAAGCCGGCGGGCAATGCCCCGCCGGCTTTTCCATATCGCAGTCGCGGACCCGCGAAGCTTGCCGAAGTGCGAACTAGAAGAACGGACGCGGACCGTAGAAGCCGTAGGGCCGGTAGACGGGACGCGGGCGATAATACGCGTAGGGACCGCCGTAACCGGGCCCGCCATAGAAGCGCCGCGGGCCGTAGAAGTTGGGACGGCATTCACCCCAGGGGTTCGGGTGGAAACCGGGGCCGCAGCCGCCGGCCACGCGCTCCACTTGGGCTCCATCCACCGCGCCGAGCAACGCGGGGCTGAGCGGGGCGGCGCTCGCCGCCGACGCGAGACCAATGCCACCCGCGAGCGTCGCCGCGGTCACAAAAAGCTTCAGGTTCGTCATTCTGGGACCTCCTCGACCATTCGGCGCGAAGCGACCGCGACCGGAGATGGGATGAAACACATTTTTCCCTGAACGCTCGCTGAGCCGATCGTGGCAACATCGTGTCGACCGTCGTCCCCAACGTAGGACCCGCCAGGAAGGCTACCGTGAGCATCCAAGTGTATCCAATACTCATAACACCGCGAACTCTCTTTGCCGATCGGGACCGGCGCACAGCCGAACCTGCGATCGCGTCGTTTCTGGCAGAACTCGATTGCGCAGAGATATGATCGACGGCCTATGAGGCGTCAGCGGTGCATCCACACACGTCAGGCCAGGCCCGCCGCATGGTCTTCCGCGGTACTGCGCATGGCAGAAGACGCACGAAACCGGCTCCCACTCGACGCACAGCGTCCTACATCGCAGGATCATGAGCACCGTCTTCACCCTCGACCCCCGCCTTCAGGGCGACACCGCTGCGATCGGCGACCTCGCCCTGTGCTCCGTCCTGCTGATGGACGATTCCCGGTTTCCCTGGCTCATCCTGGTGCCGCGCCGGGAGGGCTTGAGCGAGCTGACCGACCTCACGCCCGAAGACTCGGCCACGCTGATGGAGGAGATCCGCCTCGCGACGGGCGTGATGCAGGCGCTGTCGAAGCCCGACAAGGTCAACGTCGCCGCGCTCGGAAACGTGGTGGCTCAGTTGCACGTCCACGTGATCGGGCGTTTCCGCTCGGATCCGGCTTGGCCGAGCCCGATCTGGGGTGTCGGCACGGCCAAGCCCTACCCAGCCCATGCCCGCGCCCAGCTCATCGAGCGCGCCGGCGCCCTGTTCGCTTCGGCCTGACCATGGCGGACGCCTTCGACCGCCTGGGCTTCGTGCGCAGCCGGCTGGTTCGCCACGGCGCTGAGCGCGAGCACGTCCCGGTCCCTCCGATCGAGGCACCGGGCACGGGCAATCTCGTTTTCGTCGGCGACCGCGTGGTTCTACGATCGGGCGAACCGCCAACGGCTCTGCTCGCCCCCGACGATATGGCGCAAAGGGCAGTTGACCCGCTGACGATCTTTCTCGGCCGCGCAGAGGGACGCCCGGTCTTTGCCACCGGGCTACCGGAAGACGCAGGCGAGGCTTTTCCCGAGCCGGCGTTTCGCATCTCGGACCTGCGCGGCATCGCGGCCCAGGGGGCGGTGGCCGCGGACGAACTCGGCTTGCTCGCTACCGCGAAATCCGTCCTCGCCTGGCACGGCCGCAACGGCTTCTGTTCCAACTGCGGCGCGGCCACCGAGGTCAAGGCGAACGGCTTCCGGCGCGAATGCCCGGCCTGCGCGATGCATCATTTCCCACGCACCGACCCGGTGGTGATCATGCTGGTCCACCGGGGCGATGCCTGCCTGATCGGCCGCGGCCCGCACTTTCCCGGCACGATGTATTCCTGCCTCGCCGGATTTGTGGAACCCGGCGAGACGGTGGAAGACGCGGTGCGCCGCGAGACGATGGAGGAAACGGGCATCGCCATCGGCGAGGTCAGCTACCGTGCATCGCAGCCCTGGCCATTTCCGTCCTCTTTGATGATCGGTTGCGTCGCCGAAGCGACCAGCGAGACCATCACCCTGGACCCGCTCGAACTCGCCGACGCCCGCTGGGTTACCCGGGACGACCTGCGCGCGATGTTCGAGGAGAGCCATCCCGAGGGCATCACCGCGCCGCAGCCGCTCGCCATCGCGCATCTGCTGCTACGGGACTTTCTCGAGGGAAACGTCTGATCCGTCACAGGATGACAGGATCAGATCTCGACCGGAGCGCCCTGCCCCACCCCGACGCCCTGCGGATCGAAGGCCACGCTCTTTACGATCGCATAGACCGGCCGCCCCAGCACCAGATCGAGGTCGCGCACCGACGCTCTCGTCAGCCGCGCCGCGAGGATCGCCCCGTTGCAGTCGATCTCGACCATCACCGAGGCGCCCGTCTCGGTGAGCATTTTGACCTGTCCCGACAACACGTTGCGTGCACTCAGGCCTCGTGGCAACTCGGTCGCCACGAGCACGTCGCGGGCCGGAACGCGCAAGCGGACGGCGCTTCCTGGCACCGCAGCGAGGCGGGGAACGGAGAGCAGCCCGGCGCGGCCACTCAACCGCGTCAACCCGGTCGCCTCGTCATGCGCGGCGACCGTCATCGCCAGAACCGCCCCGGCCTCGGCCGCATCGGGGATCAGGTCCGGCCTGCGTAGCACCGTATCCGCCGATCCGCTCGCTGCGACGCGCCCCGCTTCCAGAACAACAACCGTCGAGGCCAGCCGCGAGACCTCCGCCACCGAGTGGCTGACATAGACGATCGGCACGCCGGATTCGTCGCGAAGCCGCTCGATATGGGGAAGAATTTCGCCCTTGCGGGCCTCGTCGAGGGCCGAGAGCGGCTCGTCCATCAACAGCAGGCGCGGCCGCGACAGCAGCGCTCTGCCGATCGCGACGCGCTGGCGCTCGCCGCCGGAGAGGCCAGCTGGGCGCCGGTCGAGCAGCGGCCCGATGCCGAGCAGCCCGACCACGTTCGAGACCTCGGACTCCGTCGTCTCGACTCCGTGCCGGCGGGCGAACCAGCGGCCGAAGCCGAGATTCTGGCGTACACTGAGATGCGGCATCAGCCGCGCCTCCTGAAACACGCAGCCGATCCGCCGCCGATGCACCGGCACCCGGACGCGGCCCGCCGTATCGAGCAGTACCGTCCCGTCGACACTGATGCGGCCGCGATCGGGCTGCGTCAGACCGGCGATGAGGTCGATGACCGTGGTCTTACCCGAGCCGGAACGCCCAAACAGGGCCGTGAGCCCTGCCCCGGCGCTGAAGGCGACGTCGAGCGCAAAACTCCCGCGGCGGAGGGCGAGGTCGATCTCGATCGTCATGAACCGACTGCCCCGCTCGACGCGTTGTCGGCTGGAAAGCGCAGGAGCCCTGAATGGTCACCGTCCACCATCTGGAAAACAGCCGCTCTCAACGGGTGCTGTGGCTGCTGGAGGAACTCGGGCTCGCCTACGACGTGAAGCGCTACGCCCGCGACCCGAAGACGATGCTGGCGCCGCCCGAACTGCGGGCCGTGCATCCCCTGGGCAAGTCGCCCGTGCTCGACGACGACGGCACCATCGTCGCGGAATCGGGCGCGATCGTCGAATACCTGACGGCCCGGCAGGGGGGCGCCCTCGCGCCGGCGCCCGGCACGCCCGAGCACCGGCGCTACACCTATTTCCTGCACTACGCCGAGGGCTCCGCGATGCCGCCGCTGCTGCTGAAGCTCGTGTTTTCGCGGTTGGCGCCAGGCAGCCCGGCGCTGCTGCGCCCGCTGGTCCGAGCCATCGCGGCCAAGGTCACGACCGGCTTCGTCGATCCGGACCTGCGCCGTCATGCCGGCTATTGGGAGAGCGAACTCGCCGAGCGGTCCTGGTTCGCCGGTGATGCGTTTACAGCGGCCGACATCCAGATGAGCTTTCCGCTCGAAGCCTTCGCCTCCCGCGGGACGGGGGCGGGACCGAAGGTGCGGGACTGGCTCATCCGTATCCACGCGCGGCCAGCCTACCAGCGGGCGCTGGAGCGCGGTGGGCCGTACGCCTACGCTTGACGCTCTCACGCCCCCAGCCTCTGCCCGAGTCGTCGAGCGAACAGTTCCGACAGCAGCAGTGCCGTCATCGAGAGCGCGATCGAGATCAGCGTGAGGCGGAGCGCCGCCGCCTCGCCGCCAGGCACCTGGGTCAGCGTGTAGATCGCCGAGGGAAGCGTCTGCGTCTCGCCGGGGATGTTGGACACGAAGGTGATCGTCGCACCGAACTCGCCCATCGCCTTGGCGAAGGCGAGGACCGCGCCGGCGAGAATGCCCGGCAGGCTCAGCGGCAGCGTGACGACGAGGAATACCGCAAAGGGCGGCGCACCGAGGGTCGCGGCGGCCTGTTCCAGCTTGGCGTCCACCGCCTCGATCGAGAGGCGCATCGCCCGCACCATCAGCGGAAAACCCATGATCGCGCAGGCGAGCGCGGCGCCGGTCCAGCGGAACGAGAAGACGATACCGATCTCGGAGAGCCAGGAGCCGACGAGCCCCTTTCGCCCGAAGGTCAGCAGCAGCAGGTAACCGGTCACGACCGGTGGCAGGATCAGCGGCAGGTGGACCAGCCCGTCGAGCAGGGCGTGGCCGGGAAAACGCTTCCGCGCGAGGAGCCACGCCACGGCGAGGCCGGGGATCAGGCTGGCGATCGTCGCCACCGCCGCGACCCGCAGGCTGAGGGCGACGGCGATCCATTCGTCGGGGGTCAGTCCGAGGCGGTCCAAGGCGTCCGGTGGTCTCCCTGCGTAGCCGTTGTATCAGCCCGTGCAGAACCCTTCAGTCAACGGCGTTCGCTCTGGGAGTCGGCGATTGCCGCGAATCGAGAAGGGCGGCGTTGCGCATCACCGTCGAGCGCGCCGCCTCGATGGCGATCTTGGCGGCATTCATCGTGCGGGCCTCGGCATGCCGATGGAGGGCGAAGCGGGCGATGTCGGAGGCGAGCCCGTCGACCTCGTCGGCCAGTTCGGCGAGACGCGCCGCCTCGGTGGTCGTCCGGGCCTGATCGCGGATGTCGAGCAGCCGTTCGGTCGCGACCTCGAGCCGCTCGCGGCGCAATCGCGAAAAACGCTGGCGGAGCCATGCCAGGATCGAGCCGACGCCGCCGCCGAAGAAGGCGACGAGGTAGATCCAGGTCTCGTAGCGCTCGATGAAGCTCTCCTGCTCGCGCTCGAAATAGTCGATCGCACCGGGGTGGATCGGCAGCTTCGCACTGGTCGCGTCGGCGGTGGTTTCGTAGCGCGGTGCGCGGATGGCGTTCGCGGCCGGGTTCGTTTCGGCCAGCCCCGCGCGCATCTCGAACAGGTGCTGCGTGACCGAGGCCGCCACGCTTCGCGGCAGGTTTGCGCGCGCCATCAGCCGATAGGACGCGCCGACGGTGGTGACGTCCTCGGCTGGCATTTTCGGATTTCCGCCGAAGAGACCAGCCGGAATGGTGACGGTGGCGAGCTTCGGGTTCCGCTGGTTCAGCGCCACGGCATCCTGCACGCCGATCAGCCGGGCATCGTGATCGGGGCTCGCCTGCGCAACGAGGCCGACGATGCGCCTCGCCGCCGGCGTCGTCGGCGTGGTGACGACGACGACCGCGTCGATGCGTTTCTCGGCGAAGGCCGCCGCGAGGCTCTTCTCCTCAAGTCCGACCAACCCGACGGTGTCGTCCGGTACGGCCGCGCCGGATTCAGGATCGACGAGACTCAGGCCGTCATGCTCCAGAAGGCCGGTGATCAGAGCCTTGTCGGCGACTCGCTGGGCGATGAAGCCGAGACGTCTGCCGGCGAGCGCGGGCATCGTCTTGATGCCGGACGCTTCCGGCGTGATCACGAGCACCGCCTGCTCGCGCAGGACCGCCAGCGTTAGGCCGTTCCCCGGCAGGGCGACGTCGGGCCTAACAACGGCAAGGTCGGCCTTGCGGGTCTTCAAGGCCTCGGCGCTCTCGCGCACGCCGTCGAAGGACAGGATCTTGAGACGGATGTCCTTGTTGCCGGCCTTGAGTGCGTCGGCATAGGCCTGGAACAGCGCTAGCTCGGTCCCACCCTGCGGTGCGACCGCGAGGGTCAGCGTCGTCGCCCGCGAAAAATAGTAGGCGGCCGCTCCCGCGACGGCCACCGAAGCCGCCACGACGAGAACGATCGCCTCTCGCCTGATTACCCGCCGCGCCATCGGCTTCCCTATCGCCAGTGAAGCGCCGTGATAAGGCAAGCGGTCTGCCGGCGTGAGAGTGCCGCCCTCATCTTTGGGCAACCCTCGTGCGGCGGCCGGCCGCGGCGGCTCGCAACGCGACCGGCCAGCGCCCAGCTTAACGGCGCGGTCCACAGTCGGATCGCGTGGACCCCGAAACAGCGATGTCCGTATTCCAAAGCGTCGCCGAGCCGATTCGAGAACCGGCCGGCATCCCTCTGTCGAGCTTCGTCGTCGGCCAGGATCCGTCCGGCCGCTGGGTGGCCGTCGAGACACATGGCCTCGGCGGCGGCCTTTCCCGCAGCCGCCAGGATGCCGTGCACTACGCGCTGGCCGAGACTCCGGGCCGGCCGGACGCGATCCTGATCGCGACCGGGCCGGTGGAGCTTAGGATCTAGGACTTCTTCTCGGAGCCGACGACCGAAAATCCCTGCTTCTCGAAGAACGGCTTGGCCGCCGGGCTGCGCAGCCAGACCAGCAGCCTGGCGGCGTCCTCGTTGGCGGAATCCTTCGTGCGGGCGATCGGGTAGACGATCGGGGGGTGGCTGTCGGCCGGGAAGGTCGCGACCACCTTCACGCTCGCATCCGAGACGGCATCCGAAGCGTAGACGATGCCGAGGGGGGCCTCGCCGCGGGCGACGAGTAGCAGGGCCGCGCGGACGTTCTCGGCCTGCGCGACCTTGTCCTTCACGGCCTCCCAGGCGCCGAGGTTCGTGAGCGCGGCCTTGCCGTACTTGCCGGCCGGCACCGCATCGACGTTGCCCATGGCGAGACGGCCGTCACCGAGCTCCTTGGCGAGGTCGACGCCGGGTTTGAGATCCAGTGCCGCGGTCGAATCCTTCGGCGCGATCAGGACGATGGCGTTGCGCAACAGGTCGACGCGAGTGTCGGGCCTGATGCTGCCGGCCTTCTGCGCATAATCCATCCAGGCGAGGTCGGCGGAGAAGAACAGGTCGGCCGGCGCACCGGACTCGAGCTGCTTCGCCAGGGCGTTCGAGCCGGCATAGGAGATTTTTACGGTCTTCCCCGTCTCCTTGCCCCAAGCGGCCGTCGCCTCGTCGAGGGCGTTCTTCAGGCTCGCCGCTGCAAACACGACGACGGGCGCGTCCGCAGCATCGGCTGGACCGGTGGCGGGAAACGAACCGAAAGCCAGTGCTAGTCCGAAGAGGCCCGCGAGCCAGGAGCGGCGGGTCGATATTGCATGAGCCAAGATGATCGCGCCTCGGTCGGAGCGCAGCCCTGGCACTGGTCAACCGTGCCCCGGCCACGCATCGGAGATATCGAAGAGGCTACCTGCATGGCAGGCCCCATTCCCCAACGGCGCTATATCCCGGCGGGAACGGCGCGACCATAGCGGCGAGCGATCCGTGCGCCAAGCCGAACGGCCGGAGCGATCAGCCGGCCTGATCGTCGGACGGCGTCTTACGTTCCGAGCGCATCAAGCGGCTCAGCAGCACGAGCAACGAGCCGGGCACGGGCGCGTCGAGCGCTTCGGACCCCAGCACCTCGTCGCGCGAAGAGCGGAGACGGCGACGGGCACGATCGCCCGTCACGACGACGGGACCACGATTCGGAGCTTTTCTTGCTTTCATGACGCAAACGGTTGTTTCGGCGCCGGGTCGATCTGGGGATGCTGGCCGGCGATGCCAAGCGGAACCCCGCGTCGCATGTACCGCTTACATATTAAACAATTTGCCTCGCGGTTAAGCGTTCCCACACCGTTTTGGAAAAGCCGTGGAGAGCGAGGCAAGTCGGTGCTACTCCGCGCGCCATGCTCGAAGGCCTTCCTCCCCATCGCCCGACCCACGTCCTGCGCCTGTCGACGGATGAATCATCCGCACGCGCCATGACCGACGTGCTCGGCGAGATGTTCGAGCCAACCGAGACGGCCGTCGCCGCCTTCGAGGTCGAGGGCACGACCACGTGGCAGCTCGAAGCCTATTTCTCCGAGGAGCCCGACGCGGATTTCATCCGCGAACTGATCCGGCCCATCATCGGTGACCGGGCGGACGAGGCCGTGTTCGACACGATCGAACGGCAGGATTGGGTGAAGGCTTCGCTCGAAGGACTGAAGCCGGTGCGGGCCGGGCGCTTTTTGATCCACGGTTCACACGACCGGGAGCACATTCGCTCCAACGACCTCGCCATCGAGATCGAGGCGGCTCTCGCCTTCGGTACCGGCCACCACGGCACCACGCTCGGCTGCCTGCGGGCGCTGGCCGACGTGCTGAAGCGCGGGCGCCCGCGCCACGTCCTCGACGTCGGCACCGGCACCGGCATCCTGGCCTTCGCGGCGGCCAAGGCCCTGCGCTCCACGGTGATCGCCGGGGATCTCGACCCGGAGGCCGTCTGGACCGCCAAGGGCAACGCCCGCCTCAACGGCATCGGTGGAAACCTTCGCCTCTACGAAGGTCCCGGCGTGCGCCACGCACTCGCCGACCGGCCGCGCCGCTTCGACGTCGTCTTCGCCAACATCCTGGCCCGGCCGCTCAAGCGTCTCGCCCCGACGCTCACGGCAGTGGTGGCGGATCACGGCGTGCTGGTCCTGTCCGGGCTGATCGAGCGGGACGTTCCCGGGGTCCTCTCGACTTACCGCCACCGTGGCTTCCATCTCGCCCGCCTGGGCGTGATCGAGGGATGGGCGACGCTGGTGCTGCGACGTGGCGGAGCGTCCCCTCGGGTTGTTGCGGGTCGCCGAACCGCCGCGTAACCCTTACGGCATGACGAGCCCGCGCCGCCGCTTCCAGACCTTCGACGATCCGAGCCACCGCAAGGGCCCAGAGCGGATCGCCGCACTCCGGGCCGCCATGCGCGAGGCCGGAGTCGATGGCTTCGTGGTGCCGCGCGCCGACGAGCACCAGTCGGAATACGTGCCCGCGAACGCCGAGCGTCTGGCATGGCTTACCGGATTCACGGGCTCGGCCGGCGCAGCCGTCGTCCTGACGGACAAGGCAGCGCTTGTCGTCGACGGGCGCTACACCCTGCAGGCGCCCGAACAGGTCGATGCCGGGATCGTCACGATCGTGCCCCTGGCAGAGAAGAGCCTCGATACCTGGATCGGCGAGAATCTCGGCGTCGGCGAGGTGCTCGGCTACGATCCCTGGCTGCACACGGCCGACGGCGTCGCACGGCTGGAGCGGGCCGCAACCAAAGCCGGCGGCTCGTCGAAGGCGGTCGCGAACCTCGTCGATGCCGTCTGGGCCGGTCGGCCGCCACAGCCGGCAGGCCGCGTCGTGCTCCAGCCGATCGAGCATGCCGGCGAGACGGCCCAGGCGAAGCTCGCCCGCATCCGCGAAAAGCTCACGGCGGCGAAGGCCGATGCGCTGGTGATCTCGGACCCACACAACCTCGCCTGGGCGTTCAACCTGCGTGGATCGGACGTGACCCACACGCCGCTCGCGCTCGGCTACGCCATCGTGCCGAGGGAAGACCGGCCGAGCCTGTTCCTGAGTTCGAGGGATCTCGCGCCGGAAGCGCAAGCCGACCTCGGTACGCTCGCCGACCTCGCCCCGCGCAGGGCGTTCGAGGATGCTCTCACCGCCCTTGCCGGCAAACCCTCCAAGATACGGCTCGATATCGCGACCGCTGGGGCAGCGCTCAAGGAAACGATCACGTCGGCCGGCGGCACCGCCGACATGGGGCCGGATCCGATCACCGGCATGAAGGCGATCAAGAACGCCGCGGAAATCGACGGCTCACGCGCTGCGCACCGGCGGGATGGCCTTGCCGTGACGCGCTTCCTGGCGTGGCTGCAGCGCAAGGCTCACGGCGGCGTCGGCGAAATCCAGGCCGTCGAGGCCCTGGAGGATTTCCGGGCGGAAGGCGGCCTGTTGCGCGAGGTGTCGTTCCCGACGATCTCGGGCTCGGGTCCGAACGGCGCGATCGTGCATTACCGCGTCACCACGGCGACCGACCGACGGGTCGAGCCGGGCGAACTCTTCCTGATCGATTCCGGGGCGCAATACGCCGACGGCACCACGGACATTACCCGTACCGTGGCGGTGGGTACGCCGACGGAGGAGATGCGCGACCGCTTCACGCGCGTGCTGCAGGGACACATCGCCATCGCACGCGCGGTGTTTCCGAAAGGCACGACAGGGGCACAGATCGATGCCTTCGCCCGGCGGCCGCTCTGGGAGGCAGGACTCGAGTTCGATCACGGCACCGGCCACGGCGTCGGCGCCTTCCTGTCGGTTCACGAAGGACCGCAGCGCATCGCAAAGACGGGAACGACGGCGCTGGAGTCCGGCATGATCCTGTCGAACGAGCCCGGCTACTATCGCGCGGGCACCTACGGCATTCGCATCGAGAACCTGATCCTGGTCGAGGAGCGCGCCATCGCGGGCGGCGAAAGACAGATGCTCGGGTTCGAGACTCTGACGCTCGCGCCGCTCGACCGCCACCTGATCGTCGCCGACCTGCTGTCTCCTGCCGAGACGGAATGGATCGACGCTTATCACGCCCGAGTGCGCGAGACGCTCGGCCCCGATCTCGACCCGGACACGCGCGCCTGGCTGGAAGCCGCGACCCAGCCGATCGGATCATAGAGGCGATCTCGTCACCCTGAGTCGTCGTGCGGTGATCCGGTAATCGTCCTATCTGGGTCCGGGCGTGGCCGTTCCCGCCGGGCGGCCCTTCGCTGCGGGCTTGGCAGCCCATTCTGGATCGGATCGCGGACCGCCTGCCGTGTCGGTCGCCCCCTGAAGCTGACCGGGCGCTACGTCCTCGACGCGCTTCCAGGCCTGCGAGGCGCAGAACACCAGCATGCAGCCCTTGACGGTCAGGACCGAAGGCTGGTCGCTCCATACCGTCACGTCGTAGGATTTGCCGTTGTCGGCATTGTAGATCTTGCCTTCGTAGTGCCCCTCGCCATTCGGCTGCAGCCCGGGCAACATTTGATGGCCGAGTTGCAGGCGTGTCTGCTTGCTCGGGTCCGGGTTGTACTTGTCGACTTTTGCCTTGCCGTTATCGTCCTGCGGCTTGCTCCCCCAGACGACGTAGCCGCAAAGGCGCGTGCTCTCCGATTTGCAGCGCTCCGTCCGAACGCGCGCGCGACCGTCTTCGGTGAGCCACGTACCGAAGGGTTCGGAGGCACGTGCCGAGCTCGAATCGACGCAGCTGAAAGCGGCGACGGCAAAGAGTGTCGCCGTAGCGGCGCGGACGACGATGGGTGTCATCGATACCTCTTGCTCGCGTGAAGAAGCGGGAGTGATGCGATCGGCCCTATCGCGACACGGCCGCAGGGGAATGGATCTGTGAGGATTCCTCGGAAGGTTCGTCGCGTTGACCGACGAAGCGTCCGAACACGCGCCCGAGGACGTTGCCGAGGCTGTCCATCAGCAGGAACACGGCGGGCACGAAGACCAGCGACAGCAGGGTCGAGACGATCAGGCCGGAGATGACGGCCACCGCCATCGGCGCGCGGAATTCGCCGCCGACGCCGAGCGCCATGGCAGAGGGCACCATGCCGGCGGCCATGGCGATGGTGGTCATCACGATCGGCCGGGCGCGCTTGCGGCCGGCATCGACGATGGCGGTGACACGGTCGACACCGGTGCGCATCTCCTCGACCGCGAAGTCGACGAGCATGATCGCGTTCTTCGTCACCAGCCCCATCAGCATCAGGATGCCGATCACGACGGGCATCGAGATCGGCATGTTGAGGATGAGGAGGCCGAGGATCGCGCCGCCGATGGAGAGCGGCAGCGAGAACAGGATGGTCAGCGGCTGCAGGAAGTTGCCGAACAGCAGCACCAGCACGGCGTAGACCATCATGATCCCGGCGCCCATCGCCATGAGGAAGCCCGAAAACACCTCGCCCATGATCTCGGCGTCGCCCGTCTGGCGGATGGTCACCCCCGGCGGCAGGTTTTTCGCGGTGGGCGTCTGCAGCGCCTGCTGGATCAGCGAGCCCAGCGCGTCCGAGCCCTCCATATTGGCCTCCACCGCGACGCGGATCACGCGGTCGTAGCGGTCGATCGCGCCGGGGCCCTGGTCGAGTTCGATGTCGGCGACGGCGGCTAGCGGCACGGCGGTGCCGTTCTTGGCCGGCACCTTGAGGTTCTCGAGCCGCGAGACCGCGCCGCGGGCGCTGTCCGGGAGTTGGACACGGATCGGGATCTGGCGATCCTTGGCGTTGAACTTGGCGAGGTTCAGGCCGATGTCGCCGATCGTCCCGACCCGCACGGTTTCGGCGATGGCGTCGGTGGAGACGCCGAGATCGGCGGCCGAGCCCTCCTTGGGGCGGATGCGGACCTCGGTGCGGTTGAGCGGCGCCGTCGACATCACTGCGATGAGGTGCGGGATCGCGGCCATGTCGCGCTGGAGCCGGGCGGCGACCTCCGCGACCACGTCGGCATCGGGTCCGCCGACCACCAGCGCGAGGTCACGCTGCCCGCTATCGCGAAGAGTCCAGGAGCGGATGTCCGGCTCCTCGGCGATGAGGGCGGCGATCTCGCTCTCGATGGTCCATTGCTTCTTCGTACGCCGGTTCTTCGGGGTCAGGTTGACGGTCAGCGTCGCCAGCCGCGTCTCCTTCTTGCCGCCGGCCTGACGGCCGCCATCGACGAAAACGGAAACCACTTCGGGCAGGGTGCGGATGCGGGCGACCACCCGGTCGGACACGGCGATGGTGTCGGCGAGCTTCGCACCGGGCGCCAGCTCGACCATGACGAGGGTGCGGGCATTGTCCTGCTTCGGCACGAAGCCGGAGGGCAGCAGGCCGGTGGACGCGAGCGAAGCAGCGAAGAGACCGAGACCGACGATCAGCGTGATCACCCGGTGGCGTACCGACCAGCTGACGAGCCGGCCATAGGCACGCATGACCGGGCCCTCGCGCTCCTCGACGTGAGCATGGTCGCGCAAGAAGTAGGCGGCGAGCATCGGCGTGATTAGCCGCGCCACGAGCAGCGACATGAACACCGAGACCGCGATGGTCAGCCCGAACTGAATGAAGTAGCGCCCGGCGATGCCGGGCATGAACGAGACCGGCGCGAACACCGCGATCAGCGTCGCGGTGATGGCGATGACGGCCAGCCCGATCTCGTCGGCACCCTCGATCGCCGCGCGGTAGGCGGATTTGCCGAGTCGCATGTGGCGAACGATGTTCTCGATCTCGACGATGGCATCGTCGACGAGGATGCCGGTGACGAGCGTGATCGCGAGCAGGCTGATGCCGTTCAGCGTGAAGCCGAGCATGTCCATCGCCCAGAAGGTCGGGAAGACCGAAAGCGGAAGGGCGATCGCCGCGATCAGCGTCGCGCGCCAGTCGCGCAGGAACAGGAACACCACCAGCACGGCGAGCGCGGCACCCTCGATCAGGGTGTGCATCGCGGAATCGTAGCTGCCGATGGTCGAGGAAACTGAGGAATCGATCTTTTCGAAGAGGATGTCGGGATAGGAAGCTTGGAACTCGGCGACCCTCTTCTCGACGCCCGCCGCGACGTCCGCATCGCTGGCACCCGAGCCGCGCGAGACCGTGAAGGCCACCACCGGCTCACCGTCGAAGCGGGCGAAGGTGCGCGGCTCCTCGATGGCGTCCTGCACCGAGGCGAGGTCGTCGAGCCGCACCTTGCGGCCGGCGGGCAGGACGATGGAGGTCGCCTTGAGGTCGCGGATGGTGCGCGAGGCCGCAAGCGTGCGGATCGACTGCTCGCGGCCGCCGACCTCGCCGCGCCCGCCCGCCATGTCGGCCGAGGTCAGGCGGAGCTGCCGGTTCACATCGGCCGCGGTGATGCCGAGCGCCAGAAGCCGGTCGGGCTGGAGCACGATGCGCATCTCGCGGGCGACGCCGCCGACGCGCTCGACCCCGCCGACGCCCTTCACGCCCTGGAGGGTGCGCGCGACCTTGTCCTCGACGAACCAGGACAGCTCGGCCGGGTTCATCGCCGGGGCCTTCACGCCGTAGACGAGGATCGGCAGGCCGGCGATCTCGACACGACTGATCACCGGCTCCTCGATGGTGCGCGGCAGGTTGATGCGGATCTTCGAGACCGCGTCCTTCACGTCGTTGACGGCGCGGTCGGTGTTCACCTCCAGCCGAAACTCGACGGTGGTGACCGACGAACCCTCGGTGATCGCCGAGGTGATGTGCTTGACCCCACGCACGCCCGCGATCGAATCCTCGACCCATTTCGTGACCTGGGTCTGCAGTTCGGAGGGGGCCGCGCCGGACTGCGTGATCGCCACCGAGACGATCGGTACGTCGATGTTCGGCATCTTCGTCACCGCCAGGCCGCGGAAGCTCACGAGGCCGAGGACGATCAGCACGAGGAACAGGACCAGCGGCCCGATCGGGTTGCGGATTGCCCAGGCGGAAATGTTCAAGCGCATCGGAGCAACCCGCTTTTTGCAACTAGCTGGACGGCGTCGGCTCAGGGAGTGCCGGCTTCGGCGCTGGCCTGGGGCGACGGCGCCTCGGCCACGGCCGGCACCGCCGTCGCGACGGGGATCGGCCTAACTTTGTCGCCGTCCCGCAAGAAACTGCCGGCGAGGGCGACGACGCGCTCGCCCTCCGCGAGGCCGGTGCGGATCTCGATGTCGTCGTCGTCGGAGAGGCCGGTGCGGACCTCGCGGGCCTCGACCCGGTCGCCGGCCGCCACCAGCACGCTGCTGCCTTTGGCTCCGCCATAGAGCACGGAGGCCTGCGGCACGGTCACGCCGCGGGTGCGGGCGAGTTCGACGGCGCCGCGGGCGAAGGTGCCGATGCGCAGGCGCGGGTCGGCATCGAGCCGGACGCGGACCTTGCCCAGCCGACTCGCCTTGTCGACCTCCGGATAGACGGCGCGGACGCTGCCGCGCACGCGCTCGCCGCTGCCGAGTTCGATCCAGGCCGGGCGGCCCTCGTGCAGGAGCGGCAGCTTGGTCTCGATGACCTCGCCCTCCAGCTCGATCTCGCCGCGAGCGATGAGCCGGAACAGCGGCTCGGCGGACGACGAGGCGGTGATGCCGACCCGGGCCGTGCGGCGGCTGACGATGCCGGCTTCCGGCGCGCGGATCTCGGTGCGGGCGAGACGGAGTTCGAGCTCGTCGTGAACGGCCTTGGCCTGGGCGAGCTCGGCCTTGGCGATGAGCAGTCCGTTGCGCGCGAAGGCGAGCTTGCCCTCGGCCTGGCGAAGCGCCGCCGTGCGGCTCTCCATCACCACCGCCGTGGCGTTGCCGGTCTGCATGAGCTGCCGGGCGCGGTCATAGCCGAGACGCGCCTCGGTCTCGGCCGCCTCGGCCTGCTCGATGCTGCTCTGGGCCTGCGGCACCGCAGCGGTCGCCTTGTCGACGAGGGCGCTCTGCTGGGCGAGCTGCCGGTCGATCAGGTCGTGCGAGAGGCGGGCGAGGACCTGACCGCGCTGGACGCGCATGCCCTCTTCCACCAACACCTCGGTGACGCGATAGCCGTCGATCTCGGGCGTCACCAGGATCTCGTCGCGGGGCACCAGCGTACCGGTGACGATGACGCTTTCGACGATCTCGCGGCGGGTGGCCTCAACCACGCTCACGGCCGGGATCAGGTTCGCTTTGGCGGTCGCCAGCGTGCCCTCGGCCTGTGCGGACGACGCAGTCAGGGCGAAGCCGAGCGACAGCAAGGCCGTGCCGGCCCATATGCGGATGGCAGTCATCACGACGGTGTCCCAGTTGTATCGGACGAGGTCGGCAGGCGTCCGCCGAGCCCGGCTTCGAGCAACCGCAGCATTTGCGCGACGGCGGCTGCCGGGTCGAAGTCGGGCGTCAGGGCCCGATCGACGATGACGCCCTTCAGCAGGTGGCTCACCAAGGCATAGAGCGCCGGCGGATCACAGTCCGGCGAGGTGGCGAGCGCCTCGAACATGTCGATGAACCAGGCGCGGGTTTCCGCCTCGGAACTCTCGGTCATCGCTGCGATGGCCGGGTTGCGCGTCGCCTCGGACCAAATGTCGAGCCGCAGCACCGCGGCCTCGGGCGTAAGATCCAGGAAGATCCGGGTGAGGATACCGAAGAACGCCGCGCGCCGGTCGCCGCTCTTTTCCAGTTCGCCCAGCATGGCGATGCCGCGCTCGCGCTTGCGCTCCGCCAAGCCGAGCACGATGGCCTCCTTCGATGAGAAGTACCGATAGAAATTCCCGGCGCTCATCGCCGCGGCCTTTGCCAGATCCAGCATCGTGGTCCGGTGAAAGCCGTTGCGGATGAAGCAGGTTTCCGCGGCATCGAGTATGTGCTCGCGCCGCGCCGCATGACCGCGTCCGACGTCGATGACGGTGCTGACGCCTGCGCTCACCGGACGAACCCTGTCGTCATCGTATGCGGGACGAGACGGTCCTGGTTCTTCGACAGCCGGGCCGCGTTGCAGGCTGTGCGCCCAAGGTCGAGGTCCGCGCACGATCGTGCCTGCCAACCGTCCGGTCCGACACCGGTCCAAGACACGAGCGCCAGCCATCCCGCAATCACGGCGAGTGCGAGCAACAGGTTCGATGGGGTCGATGCCACCCGGATCGTCGCGAAGATTCGCGACATGCTCGACTGGACGTCCCCTGACCGATCCGCGTCGCGGCTCGACCAACCATCACGACATATCGTGTTCATCGCCATCTCCCGGCTGCCCATTCTCTATAATGAACGTTCATTCTCATGTCAATGAACGTTCGTTCTCATTCTCGTTTCGCTGATCGGTGTGGGTCGGGATCAGATCGAAGCGCCGGCACGACCAAGCGGATACGGCCGTAACTCTCCGTTCGCTGCTGCTGTAGCCGTATCGAGAGATCCGCCGTGGTCGCCTGCTCGAGGCGACGTCGCCGTGGGTCCGGCCCCTTCGACGTCCCCTCACCCTTCGCGTTCTCGCTAGGATAGGCTAACCGCTGCGCTGCCCCATCCCGGAGTTCTCATGACGTCCGTGAACCTGCTGATCGCCGAAGAACTCGGTGTGCGGGAAGCCCAGGTCACCGCTGCGGTGGACTTGCTCGACGGCGGATCGACCGTGCCGTTCATCGCCCGCTATCGCAAGGAAGCGACGGGTCTCCTCGACGACGCACAATTGCGAACCTTGGAAGAGCGCCTCGGCTATCTGCGCGATCTGCAGAAGCGCCGCGAGGCCGTGCTCGAGAGCATCCGCGCACAGGGTAAGCTGACGCCCGAACTCGCGACCGCTCTGGCCCGTGCGGATACGAAAGCCCGGCTCGAAGACATTTACCTGCCCTACAAGCCGAGGCGCCGCAGCAAGGCGCAGACGGCCCGTGAGGCCGGTCTCGGTCCGCTGTCCGAGATCCTGCTCGCCAAACCCGAAACCGATCCGCGCAAGGTTGCGCAAGCCTATGTATCGAGCGCCAAGGGCATCGACACGGTGGAAGCCGCCTTGGAAGGTGCCAAGGCCATCCTGACCGAGCGCTTTGCCGAAGACGCCGATCTCGTCGGCCGCCTGCGCGAGGATTTCTGGAAGTCCGGCGCGGCCGTTTCGCGGGTCAAGAAGGGCAAGGCGATCGAAGGCGCGAAGTTTTCGGACTATTTCGACTGGAGCGAGCGGCTGGAACGCATGCCGTCACACCGCATCCTCGCGCTGTTTCGTGGCGAGACGGAAGGCTTTCTCGACCTCGACCTTGCAGCAGAGGGCGAAGATTCGGCTCCCGGCACACCGGGCCCCTATGAGCTCGCGATCTGCCGTCGGCACGGCATCTCTGCGAGAGGCCGCCCGGGCGATGGCTGGCTCATGGAGGTGGTGAGGTCGTCCTGGCGCACCAGGATCCGCACCGGCATCAAGGCCGACCTGCGCACGCGCCTTTTTGAAAAGGCCGAGGCCGAGGCCGTGAAGGTATTTGCCGGCAATCTCAAGGACCTGCTGCTCGCAGCGCCCGCAGGCGGCCGCACCACGATGGGGCTCGATCCCGGTTACCGTAACGGTGTCAAGATCGCCGTGGTCGACGCCACCGGCAAGGTCGTCGCCGTCGAGACAACGTATCCGCACGAGCCGCAGCGGCGCTGGAACGACACCGTGGCGACGCTCGGACAACTCTGCCGGCAGCACAAGGTCGAGATGCTGGCGATCGGTAACGGCACAGCCTCACGCGAGACCGACAAGCTCGCCGCCGAGATCGTTGCCGCCAACCCCGGCCTGAAGATGGCCAAGGTCATGGTGTCGGAAGCCGGGGCCTCGGTGTACTCGGCTTCCGAGATCGCCTCGCGCGAGCTGCCTGGGCTCGACGTGTCGCATCGTGGTGCGGTCTCGATCGCGCGGCGTCTGCAGGATCCGCTGGCCGAGCTCGTGAAGATCGATCCGAAGTCGATCGGCGTCGGACAGTACCAGCACGATATCAGCGAGCAGAAGCTCTCGCGCTCGCTCTCAGCGGTCGTCGAGGATGCGGTGAACGCGGTGGGCGTCGACGTGAACACGGCCTCGCCGTCGCTGCTCTCGCAGGTCTCGGGGCTGGGTGCGTCGGTCGCGGCCAACATCGTGGCCCACCGCGACGCCAACGGCCCGTTCCGCACCCGAACGGCCATCAAGGCCGTGGCCGGCCTAGGCCCGAAAGCCTTCGAGTTGTCGGCCGGGTTCTTGCGGATTCAGGACGGCAAAGATCCCCTCGACAGCTCAGGGGTCCACCCGGAGGCCTATCCGGTGGTGCGCCGCATCCTGGAGGCCACGAAGAGCGACATCCGCGCGCTGATCGGCAACGCCGCCATGCTGAAGAGCCTGCAGCCCGCGGCTTTCGCCGATGCGCGCTTCGGCATCCCGACAATACGCGACATCATCAGCGAGCTGGAAAAGCCCGGACGGGATCCCCGCCCAGCCTTCAAGACGGCGAGCTTCCAAGAAGGCGTCGAGAAGATCACCGACCTGAAGCCCGGCATGCAGCTAGAGGGCGTCGTCACCAACGTTGCCGCATTCGGTGCCTTCGTCGATATCGGCGTCCATCAGGACGGTCTCGTGCACATCTCGGCGATGTCGACGAAGCGGATCGCGGCGCCGTCGGAGGTCGTGAAGGCCGGTGACGTCGTACGCGTTCTGGTCCTGTCGGTCGATGTCCCGCGCAACCGGATCGGCCTCTCGATGCGCCTCGACGATTCCATCGACCGCGCCGCGCCGAAACCCGGCAGTTCAGGACCCGATCCTCGGCATATGCAGTCGAAACCGGCGACCGAGGACGATCGAGGCGGAGCTCTTGCCGACGCATTGCGCCGCGCAGCCTCGCAACAGGACCGACGCGGCTGAACTGTCTCGGTTTTCCGATCGATCCTTGCTGGCGCTCTGCGTCGGCGACGGTTTGGCGATCTTTATCGGTTGGGTGTGTGGAGGCTGTCGCGAGGGGATGCTCGCCAGCTGCGGCGCTGATCGTCGGGGACTCGGCCCGTCCTGCCGATCGCGAGGGGGCGTGAGCGCAGGCGCCGTGCGGGTTCGTCCGGGCCGCTGGGGTTGGACTGACGGCACATTCGGCTCGCCGCGTTTCGCATCTTGCGTGAGCGCGGGCCTCGGCCCTGCCGTGGCCTTGGGGCCCTCCCCTCTCGGGGTCCCGGTGGCCTTGGTCGTGCGGTTAGCCGTGTGTGGCCCTGAACGCGTTTATGCCCGTGGGCGTGCGCCTGCGGGCTTGTGGTGTTGCGCTGGTATGTGAGGGAGG